>NZ_FRFA01000001.1 GCF_900143535.1 Tateyamaria sp. Alg231-49
AGCTACGTCTCTGGAGAACTGGCTGAATGGTTGCAGGACAAAGGCATGAAGCACTCTCGCGGCGCTCCATATCATCCTCAAACCCAAGGCAAGATCGAAAGGTGGCATCAGACCCTGAAGAACCGCATCCTGCTAGAAAACTACTTCTTACCGGGTGATCTCGAAGCCCAGATCGAAACCTTCGTCGATCATTACAATCACCAACGCTACCATGAAAGCTTGAACAACGTCACGCCCGCCAACGTCTACTTCGGCAGGGACAAAGCCATTCTACAGGAAAGAGAAAGGATCAAACGAAAGACACTCGAAGCGCGGCGCTTGCATCACGGACAACGCGCCGCATAATGCAACCAACCAGATGAGCCAAACTCTCTCTTAGTTCAAGCCGCCATTGGTTCCAAAAACCCTGACGACGGACACCCAAGATTCCGAACTCCCGGTCGTGAACGGCAGCTCAGCGCATCAAAGCTGCCATTTGAGAAAATCGGTCGAATGACTGCATCGAGCCCAAAGCGACGGGTGATGCATCATGTATGAATGTCCGCCAACCCAAGAGAGGCAAGCATCGTTCAACAACTTGCTGTGTAATGAACGGGGTTTTTCACTAATAACTGGCACTTTCGCAGCCATTCCGGAAAGGAACGCCTGTCACAGGACTACGCAAAGTGACGAATGACTAACTATCCCTACATCAACCCAATAAGTACTGCGATCCATCCGATGCCGACCCCGATAGCAGTGACGGCGACTGCTGCTGAGCCACAGTCTTTAGCTTGCTTTGCAAGGTCTCGCTTTTCGAGTGAGATGTCATCTACCGCGCGTTCAATCGCAGTGTTTACGCATTCCATCGCCAGTACAAAGATACCCCCCATCAAAAGCATCCCTCGAATGGCCGCATCCAACGGTAAGATGAACGCTAATGCCGCAAGAAACACGTTGCCGACCAACCACTGTTTTAGTGAGTGTTCAGTCCGGTAAACATGGGTAAAACCCGCCCACGACCAAACGGTTCGTTGCCAAATCCGTTCAACCTGCTCAAAAATGACCCGTTTCATTACGACCTATTTATGGCTTCCAAAACCTTCAAGCTGCAAAGATATCTCGCCGTTTGACGATCTGCCTATTGCTCAATACAACTAGGTTCGTGAGTGAAATAATGCAACCTACCAAGAACCTTGAGTGAGTGAACTTGATGCGAATGTCTCCATTTGAAAAAGTGGTTTGCTGCTATTTTTCCATTTTGTTTGTATGCTATCTGGCCATTCTTGTTGCCTCTCCGGTCAAGCCCGAGGGTTTCACGTGGGGCTTATCAACACTTTTCCTTCCGGCATATGAGTTGACATTTCTTTGCATTGGGACACTGACATTATGGAAGGTTAGTTGGAAAAGTGTCCAATATTTTGTTGTTTTAGTGTGCATTTTGATACCAGCCGTCACTGGATTTTTGTATTTAGTTCAGCTCATATCTATCATAGTTTCTGGAAAATACATCACCGTCCTTGCGATGGAAAACGCAGGAGAGCTGGCCTATGTCACAAAGCCGACAACAATTGCACTGTGTCTTGGCATGGCCTGCCTTGTGGCAATCATTGTCTTTGCCGCCATTAGTGAGACGCGCAAAGGCTTGACAAGCAGGCTGCCTAGCCGCTCCGTTTTTGCTGGGCTGGGGCTAATTTTCCTGATGGGTTTCACTTATTCAGAACGCAATAGTTATATAGATCACGCCAGAAGTTTTGGCATTCCAATATCACTGAATGAGGATTTTGCCCCCGTGCTCGGAATACACTCAACCTATACGGAGTTTTCGCAGACGCGGTTTGAGGAAGGCCAAATTTCACAATTTTTGGATGATGTTTCGAACGGACATATCGTATCGCCGTTTCACTTGAAACCCACGGCGGATTTCCCTTTCCAGCAAACTGGACTGCATGCAGGCTCGCTGCCTTTTGATATTCAGGCGCCGAAAGAGCCAATAAATGTAATTGTCTTGTTTCTGGAGGGCCTATCTGCACGCGCTATGGGCCACTACGGCGGTCCTTATGATGACCTGATGCCCAACCTTAATCGTTTTGCGCGGCATGCGGTCACGATCGACAATTATTACAACCATACGGCGGCGACCTATCGTGGCATACAAGGGTCGCTGTCATCGGGGTTTCCATTGGCTGGCGGCGCCGGCTGGGAAAGTTCGCAGGATCGTTTGGCTGAGTTGAGTTCAGTTTCTTACGCGACCCTTCCAAAAATTCTGAACGCGCGCGGCTATGATACGCGGATTTATTCGCCCCATACAAAATCTAAACCATTCGATGATTTCCTGCGCACGATTGGATTTGCAAAGGTCATAACTCCCGAAGACGTCATACTGGACAGTCCTACGAATTCGCTGAGTGATCGGGATTTGTTTGCGGCGATGGCAGCCGACCTGCGGGCGCGGGATAGATCGCGTGTGGAGATTCCATTTTTTTGGGCGTCCTATAACATTGGGTCTCATGCGTTTTTGGATTCGCCTGTTGGGGCAGCGAAATATAATGATGGCCGCAATTCAGCTCTCAACCGATTTCATGAGCTTGATGTAGCCGTAAGAAAGTTCCTTGATGCTTTCGAGGCATCTACTTTTGTGGGCAACACCTTGCTTATCATCACGACCGACCATTCATCCTATGCTGAGCCACCCGTTGTTGCGGCCTTTTCGGATAGCCCGAAATTCACAACCCACTTCATCGACCAAATCCCGTTTATTCTTCGTATTCCAGGGGTTAGCGAACCCACGCGATTTCAAAATGGAGTGCGAACTTCGCTCGATCTCGCGCCAACAATATTACATTTGATGGGTGTGACAGATGCTGAACATGCGTTCCTCGGCACGTCCATCTTTGATGCCGAATTCGAATACGACGTGAATTGGGGAATGATTTGGCCCAACTTATATCGTATCGATCACACAGGTGTTTCAGTTGTTGCGCCAGACGTTGCGAATACACAGGAAAGTGTAGTGAAAAGTGCCATCATGTATTACAATCAGCTTGAGCTTGAGAATAGAATATTTGATTCGAGACAGTAGGGATTCGATTATCTAGGTTCGAAGTGTTGACCCTATTGGGAGGTTCAAAACACGGTTCTGAACGGGTCGCCGAAAACCGTCATTGGTGTATATGGTGCTGTCAGACCAATTCGAACCAGTCTCAGTTTACCGCAGAACGCGTGAACTTATCCGGAACAAAGCTGACGCCACTCGGAGAGAGCGGCGCTTCGGTTTAGTTTGAAATTGTCTCGTGAGTAGAGGTGGCGCTCCTGGTTGAAGTGGTTGTGGACCGAAGAATGGACTGCGGCGAACTTCTGTAAACATCGCATTTGCCTAAAGCGGAGCATGGCGCGTTCTCGTCGTCGAAAAGGCAGGTGAGAATTCTCCGCCCTATTGTTCACCCAGCGGCCCGTTTCCTGTTTGGTTACGTTACCTATGTCCTTCATCGCAGCGCCGTAGGATCGGAGTTTGTCCGTAACGATGATTTCAGGTTGGCCATAGCGCTTCATTGATTTCCTGAGGAATTTCAACGCTGCTTTACGATCTCGCCGCTTCGTAACGTAGGATTCCAGCACTTCACCTTCGTGATCAACGGCCCGCCAAAGGTAATGCGTCTCACCGTTGATCTTCACAAACACCTCGTCCAAATGCCACTGCCAGATCGAATAAGATCGCATCCGACTGACACGGTTTCTTCGGATCTCAGCCGCGAACATCGGGCCAAATCTGTTCCACCAGAACCGAACTGTTTCGTGGCTGACGTCGATGCCACGTTCGTGCAGAAGATCTTCGACGTTGCGGAGTGAGAGCGGAAATCGAACGTACATCATGACCGCCAGACGGATGATCTCCGGGCTGGTCTTGAAGTAGCGAAATGGATTGGGTTTTGTCATCCAACAAGGCTACGCAACCGCCCTGCCCGCCTCGAGCTGGTTTCTTCTGACAGTGCCTTGACTGGGAATCTTTACCCTACATGCGGAGCCCATCGGCGTTGAAGTAATAGGCCCGTTCCGGAGAATACCCAAAATTGACGGTTTGACCCTGATCGATTGAATGCTGCCCGAACAGGCGCGCAGTGATTTGTGTGCCTTTCACCTGAGCAATAACATTGGTGTCACCACCCAGATGCTCCACGTGCAGGACTGCAGCAGTCAGCTCTCCATCTGTCCGAAGTTGAAGATCTTCGGGACGAAGGCCAAGCGTTCTTGGGTCGCCTTCCGAAACAAACCCGGCAGGCATGAAATTCATCGCGGGAGACCCTAGGAAACCTGCAACAAACTGGTTCACAGGATTGTTGTAGAGTTCCATTGGACTGCCAATCTGTTCGACGCGTCCATCCCGCAGAACAACAATCTTATCTGCAAGGGTCATCGCTTCCGTCTGGTCGTGTGTCACATAGATCATCGAGGCAGCCAGCGCGTCGTGTAGTTTAGCTATCTCAAGCCGCGTGTTCATCCGCAACGCGGCATCGAGGTTCGATAGAGGTTCGTCAAAGAGAAAGAGCTTTGGTTCGCGCACGATAGCACGACCAATGGCAACACGCTGGCGCTGGCCGCCGGACAACTCGGACGGATAGCGATCAAGATATGCCTCAAGGTCCAGCATCTTGCTGGCCTTAGCGACCCGTTGTTCGATAACGGCCTTGCTTTTACGTTCCTGTTTGAGGGCCAGCGACATGTTTTTGCGCACATTCAGGTGCGGGTAGAGCGCATAACTCTGGAACACCATGGCGATGCCGCGTTTTGACGGTGGAGTGGCGTTAACCAGATTGTCACCGATGCGCACTTCGCCAGACGTCGCATCCTCTAAACCCGCAATCACGCGCAATAGTGTGGACTTGCCGCATCCTGACGGTCCGACGAAAACGACAAACTCGCCGTCCTCGACCTCGATATTTATGTCTTTCAACACGTGAACGTCGCCAAAAGACTTGTTCACGTTGGTCAGGGTCAAAGCAGTCATAGATTTGGCTCCTTGAGAGATACGGGGTGACCTGTGCGAATGCTTTCATCGGCAGCCAGGCAAATAGCGAGGGATTGCACCGCGTCGCTCATGTGGCGGGTGAGGTCGATGTTTTCGTGAATTGCACGCAGCACATAGGACTGCTCGGCATCACACAGTTCCTGATGGCCGGGCTCATTGGGCATTTCGATGGTTTGATCACCTTCAGGGCGATGCACCAGAATGCCCCCGACCTTTGTATGGCAGTCGATATCGGCCGAAGCACCCTTGTTACCATCAGTGATAGAGACAGATCCGTTGGGCGACACGATGTCCTTAACGAAGAACGCCGTTTCTGACATCATTGGCCCCCATCCGGCCTCATACCAGCCGACTGAACCGTCCTCAAAGATGACCTGAAACTGGCCGTAGTTGTACATCCCCTCGGCAATCTCAGCCGACAGGCGCAGCCCCATTCCATGCACACGCACAGGATCGGCATCCGTGATCTGACACATCACGTCGACATAATGAACACCGCAATCGACGATTGGACTGGTGGTCAGCATCAACGCCTTGTGGGTCTCCCACTCGACACCGGACGACTGTTGATTGAGGTTGAGACGAAACACATATGGCCCGCCAAGGTTGCGCGCCTCATCGATCAACCGCACCCACGACGGATGGTGCCTCAGGATATATCCAACAACCAACTTGCGGTTTAACCTTTGGGCCGTTTCAACCACGCGGCGCGCATCCGCAACCGTGGTTGCAAGCGGTTTCTCAACAAAGACATGCGCACCTGCCTCCATCGCAGCACAGGCAAAATCCGCATGGCTATCGGAATAGGTCGCGATTATTACAAGGTCCGGCTTGGTCTCCATCCCTTCTTCGAAACTTGTGAAGCGTGGGTAGCCAACCAAGGCGTCCGACAGAGCAATCTCGGATCGATTCACCAGTCCAACGATCTCTGACCCGGCGTGATGATGAGCCAAAGCATGAGACAAACCCATATTTCCCAAGCCTACAATCAGTACTCGGGTCATTTGACTGCTCCGGATGTCAGGCCGCGGATCAGTTGCCGCGAGAAAATCACATATAGTACCAACACCGGCAAGATCGCCATCGACAGCGCCGAAAGGACCGCGTTCCAGTCCGTAACAAACTGACCTATGAAGACTTGGCTACCAAGAGTCAGTGTCTTGGTTTCTTCTGCCGGGGCAAGGATCAGCGGGAACCACAGGTCATTCCAGATCGGGATCATGTTGAATACAGCGACTGTCGCCATGGCGGGTCGCACCAGTGGCAGGACAAGCTGAAAGAAGATTGCATATTCACTAAGGCCATCAACGCGGGCGGCATTTTTCAGATCATCTGAAACCTGCCGCATGAATTCACTGAGAATGAAGACCGCCAACGGCAGGCCCTGCGCCGTATAGACCAGGATCAGCGCCCAGAGCGTGTTCACAAGTCCGCTCGCCACCATCATTTCCAGAATGGCCACGGTCCCGATGCGTATCGGGATCATGATGCCCAGCGCCAGATACAACCCCATCAGCGTGTTACCTTTGAAACGGTACTCCGCCAATGCGAACGCCGCCATGGCGCCGAAGAGCAGGACAAAGAACAGCGAGGCGACGGTCACGATCATTGAGTTCTGGAAATACAGAAAAAAGTCTCCTTGTTTCATCACGGTCTGGTAGCCGATCAGCGAAAAGCTTTCGGCGTCGGGCAATGCGAGGGGTTCGCGAAAGATCGCCTTGCGAGTCTTGAAGCTGTTGATCAGGATCACGAAGACCGGGAAGAGCGCGATCAAAGTGTAGAGGATCAGCGCCCCATGCATGGCGACCGTGTTGAACGGATTAGTACGCGCTTTATTCATCTGTTTAGCCTCACATCTGATAGCGGCGCATCCGGGTCTGGATACCAAACAGGTAGATGCAGACCCCGATGAGGATGATTGCAAACATACCGCCCGCAATGGCCGACCCCATATGCGGATCCCCCAGTTGCAACTGAAAGCCGAAGAAAGTGCGATACATAAACGTACCGAGGATGTCGGTCGAATAGTCCGGACCGGCTAGCGCGCCTTGGGAAGCATAGATCAAGTCAAAGGCATTGAAATTGCCTACGAATGTCAGGATCGAGATTATGCCGATGGATGGCAGGATAAGCGGCAGCTTGATCTTCCAGAAGGCGGACAGACCGGTGATGCCGTCTACTTCTCCCGCTTCAAGGATTTCTTGGGGGATCGACAGCAGAGCAGCGTAAATTAGCATCATCGGGATACCGACAAATTGCCAGACAGAAATCAGAGCCAGTGTTGTCAGAGCGTATTCTTCCTTGCCCAGCCAGGGCGCAAACAGTGATTTCAGCCCGACAAAATCCAGTATGGATGGCGCAATGCCCCAGATCGGCGACAGGATCAGTTTCCAGGCAAAACCGACAATGACAAAAGAAAGGATTGTAGGAATGAAAATTGCCGAACGGTAAAGTGCCGCAAAGCGCAATCGCGGGTGGCTCAGGACGGCGGCGAGCGCCACGCCGATGGGATTCTGAACCAGCATGTGCACGATAAAGAACCAGAAATTGTTCCCAAGCGCGTTCCAGAACTGCTCGGACCAGATCGGGTCAAAAAATAACGTGCGGAAATTGTCGAGACCGACGTAGATACGTTCCTGATCCACTTTGCTGTAGAGCGCGAGGCGCAGCGTGTTAAACAGGGGAAAGATCATGACGGCGGTGTAGACCAGCACGGCGGGAGCCAGAAACACAGCGATGTGCCAGCGTGTACGAGCGCGTTGCATTTGGAAATCTCCTGAAGGGTCCGGGTGGGAAATGCCACCCGGACAAGACAGTAACGGGAGGGGTTACTGCTGTGGTTCGTACCAGCTGGCGAGGCCTTGTTGCAGCTCGGTGCCCAGTTCTTCGGGTGACGAGGTGCCCTTGATGGCCGCCACGGATGCGCCCCAGGTCTCGTTTTCGAGGTTTGGCGTACCGCGAGACAGGATCTGGTAAGTGGAACGGATTGTGCTCTCGCACTCACCACGCCAGCCTACGATTTCCTTGGCCAGCGGATCTGACAATTCCACCGGTTCCTTGGACAGTGGAAAGAAGCCAGGAAGAGCATTGCCGAAAATTGACGCAAATTTGGGGCTACCCACCCAGGCAAGGAACGTTTTGGCAGCCTCCGGGTTATCTGTTGCCGCGTTCATCCCGATGCCGATGTCGGTGTGGTCAGAGATATAGCATGTGTCGCCTGCATTCTGAACCGGTGGTTTGAATGCGCCCATCTCGAAATCCGCTTGCGCGTTGAAACCCGAGATTTCCCACGAACCCGCAGGATAGATCGCGGCGCGACCCAAGGTGAACAGGTTCTGGCTATCCGGGTACGTTTGAGCTTCGAACCCGTCGCCAAGATATGCGCCCCACTTCGCCAGCGTCGCATATGGAGCGACCCAGGCCTCGTCCGTCAGCTTCTGTTCGCCCGCGATCAGCGCGCGACGGCCTTCTTCGCCTTTCCAGTAATTCGGACCGATGTTGTTGTAGCCCATAGTGGCGGCTTCCCACTGGTCATTGGTGCCCATAGCCATTGGGATGTAGTTTCCGTCTTCTTTGAACGCCTCAAGAGCGGCAAAGAACTCAGCTTCGGTGTTCGGCACATCGACGCCCACTTCCGCAAAAGCGTCCTTGTTGTAAATGAAGCCATGAATGACCGAGGCCATCGGCACGCAGAACGTCGCCGCGCCGTCATCTGTCTGCCACGCCGATTTCGCAACGTCCGAGAAGTTGCCCATGGCGTCCATGCCAGCAAGATCGGCCAGATGGCCCGCCTCAAAGAGCGCCAAGGATGCGTCGAACGGACGGCAGGTGATGATGTCTCCTGCAGAGCCAGCATCCAACTTGGAGTTCAGAACGGCGTTGTACTCAGCCGGGGCAGATGGTGTGAAGTTCACCTTGATGCCGGGATGCTCGGCCTCGAATGCCGGAATGATCTTTTCCTGCCAAAGCACCAGATCGTCATTTCGCCAGCTTTCGATGTTTAGCGTGACGTCTTGCGCCATGGCTCCGGTGGCGGTGAGCGCCGTGCTCAGCAAAGCCAGTTTGATCGTGTTGCGGGTCATTTTGGTTCCTCCCAGATTGCAACGAAAGTGATGATTTTAAACCGAGCGCTCCAATATGGGGCGCAAATGTCCATTTGTATCTTTTAGTCGGGCCTGTGCTGCATCCCGCGACAGCCCCATGGCGGCCATCAAAACAGCCGCTTTGACGTCGCCACCTGCAGCATCCAGCACCTGTTGCGCCGTGGCCTCCGACACGCCAGCGATCTGGACGACGACCCCACAAGCCCGGGCGCGCAGTTTGATATTGTCAGCATTTACGTTGACCATCATGCCATCATGGACGTGGCCCAGATGCGTCGCCATCAAGGTTGACAGCATGTTGAGTGCAATCTTCTGGGCCGTACCCGCTCCCATCCGGGTCGATCCGGACAAAACTTCGGGCGGCGTCTCGAGCAGTACCGCATAATCGGACATTTCAAGCAATTCAGAACCTGCATTGTTGGCAATGCCAATGACGGTCGCGCCCTTAGACTTGCCGATACGCGCCGCAGCAATCGTGAATGGGGTCGACCCGCTAGCCGACACCGTGATCAACGTGTCCTTTTTGGACAGTTCCGCCAAAGCTGTGGTCAGCCCATCGGTGGCGTCTTCTGTATCACCCGACATCTCGACGCCGGACGGCAACCCACCGGCCATGTGAATCCGCAGTTGCACTGCAGGAATGGAAAATGTTCCGCCGAGCTCCTGTGCGTCCGCGGCGGCCATCAATCCCGAGGACCCTGCAGCCGCATAGTGCAGACAAGCGCCGGCATTTATTGTGTGCGCCATGGCCATTGCGCCTGCGCAAATAGCTGGGATTGCCTTTTGAACACTCTCGGCCGCGGCAACTTGCCCGCCCGCAAGAAGCGCCGCAATTTCCGCTGGAGGACGTTGATCCAATCCTGCGGCGCCGTCATGCAATTGTTCCGTCGTCTTCGCAGACACACGATTCTCCCTCAAGCTTCGACCAGGATACCTTTTAAATACCATTTGTCTACCATTTAATTTCTTGCCGCAATTCTGCCATGTTTTGTGCGATTGCAAAGCATATATGTTGATTTTGGTACTATTTGGGCCTTTAAAATTCAACAAAGGTATTATAAAGGTATCTTCATGAAAGATTCGCGCAACACACCAGTCCTTGCTATCGACGGCGGCGGAACACGTTGCCGCTTTGCCCTGCAGACGGCAGAGAAGCGCGTGGTTGCAGAAACCGGGTCGGCCAATGTGTCAACGGATTTCGACGGCTCTGTTTTGCGCCTGCAAGATGGAATCGCCGCTCTGGCGGGCATGGCAGAAACTCGGGTCGAAGCCCTTTACCATCTGCCAGCTTTCGTTGGACTGGCGGGGGCAACCGGAACAGCGGAGGTCGAGCGCTTGATGTCCGCACTGCCGCTGAAGAACGTATGTTACGCCGATGATAGGCGTCCCGCACTGCGCGGTGCCTTGGGGCAAAACGACGGGTTTGTCGCGCATTGCGGCACCGGTTCCTTCTTTGCCTCGCAGATGGGCGGCAAAGAACGCTTTGGTGGTGGTTGGGGTGCGACCCTTGGCGATGAGGCTTCAGCGCAATGGGTCGGGCGCAAGGCGTTGACGCAGCTGTTACGCCAAGTTGATGGGTTCGCCTCCGCCTCCGCATTGGTACAAGACTTGATGACCCATTTTCAGAATGCAGACAACGTGGTGGAATTTGCCCGAACTGCAAAGCCAATCGACTTTGGCACCCTCGCGCCGCAGGTCACCGCGCATGCCGAAAGCGGTGATACTGTCGCGCTGAAAATCCTGCAATCCGGGGCTGATCACATCGCCACCGACCTCGGACACATGGGGTGGACGCCCGGCCTGCCGATATGCCTCACGGGTGGGATCGGCCCGCAATACGCCCCCTTTTTGCCCGAAGGCATGAAAACCGATCTCACCGAACCGCTTGGGCAGCCCCTTGACGGGGCGATTGCGCTCGCGCGGGAAATGGAAATGACACATGGACATTGCTGAATTCCTGCGGCCCGAAGGCTGGTTAAGCCGGTCCGCTGGTCCGCGTTACGTGCAGTTGCGCAGACGGCTTGAGGCCGGGATTGAAGATGGCATTCTTGCCCCAAACTCCTCTCTCCCGCCTGAACGCGAGATCGCGGAAATAACCGATCTTTCTCGTGTTACCGTTCGCAAGGCCATTCAGGAACTTGTGCGCGAGGGCACCGTAGAGCAACGCCAGGGGTCAGGTTCTTTCGTACGCGAGCCTGTCACTCGCGTGGAACAGTCGCTGTCCCATCTGACCTCCTTCACCGAAGACATGCAGCGACGCGGGCTGGAGACCACGTCAAAATGGCTTGAGCGGGGGATCTTTATGCCCTCCCCTGACGAGGTACTGGCCCTTGGTCTTTCCGCGGGCGATCAAGTCTCGCGGATTTACCGCTTGCGCGAGGCGGGCGGGCGACCAATGGCACTGGAACGCGCGGCTCTGCCGCTCGATATTCTGCCAAATCCCACTGCAGTGACGACTTCACTTTATGATTTGCTAGAGCAATCCGGCATGCGCCCGGTCCGCGCCGTTCAAAAAATCTCTGCCATCAATCTAGAAACTGAGGAAGCGGACCTGTTGAACGTTGCCGAGGGTACTGCAGGGCTGCGCATACAACGTACCTCTTATCTGCAAAGCGGGCGGGTCGCGGAACTCACCCGCTCGATCTATCGCGGTGACGCCTACGATTTCGTAGCCGAACTACGCCTCTCTCATTTAAAAGGTTCTTCTGATGAATTCTGACACCACCCTCATGCGCCAGGAAATCATTGAAATCCCGGATGCTGTGGACCGTCTTCTGTCCGACGGCGGTGATGACATCCGCGCGGCCGCAACAGCAGCGCGCGACATGAACCCAAGCTTTCTTCTTTCGGTGGCACGTGGGTCATCGGATCACGCCTGCACCTACCTGAAATATGCTAGTGAGCTGGTGTTGCGCCGCCCCATGGCCTCGGTCGGACCTTCCGTGAAATCCGTCTACGACGTCGACCTTGCAGCGCAAAGCGCGCTGTGCCTGTCGGTGTCACAATCGGGAATGAGCCCTGATATTGTGCGTATGACGAAATCTGTCACGAACTCTGGAAGCATGACCGTTGCGATCACCAATGATCCCTCCTCCGATCTTGCACAGGTCGCCTCAAACACCCTGCCGATCCATGCCGGTCCAGAACTTAGTGTCGCCGCCACCAAGACCTTCGTCACCTCCCTTGTTACCGGGCTCTGGTTAATCGCCGAAATCAAGCAGGACTCCGATCTCATTTCCGCAATCCATACCCTGCCCGCCCATCTGGCCAACGCGACTGCCTGCGACTGGTCCGAGGCCGCCGCTGTTATGGACGGGCGATCGCTGTTTACGCTAGGGCGCGGCCCGTCCTGGGCTGTTGCCAATGAGGCCGCGCTAAAATTCAAGGAAACATGCCTGATACACGCGGAAAGCTATTCTTCCGCAGAAGTACTGCATGGCCCGGTTTCCATCGTCGAACAAGGTTTCCCGGTTATTGGTTTCGCGGCAGGTGATCCCGCAGAAAGCAATTTAGCCGAAGTCGCCGATACATTGGCCGACAAAGGTGCGACGGTCTTTGCAACATCAAACAAACTCAAGAAGGCAACCGCGTTGCCACATATACGGACGGACCACTGGCTGACCGATCCCATCGCCGCAATCGTTTCCTTTTATGGGATGGTCGAGACGGTTGCACGCAGCCGAGGCATCAATCCTGACACACCTCGGCACCTCAAAAAAGTGACCGAAACAGTATGACTTTGGCAACCGTAACATTTATTGGCGGGCACATTTTTGACGGCGAACACCTGCATGACGCCAAGGCTGCACGGTTTCATGATGGCGTGTTTGTCGGGTTGGTACCGGACTCCCGGATTTCCGCCACTGAAACCGTCATCAATTTGAATGGGGATATCCTGTCACCCGGCTATGTCGACCTTCAGGTCAACGGCGGCGGCGGCGTCATGTTCAATGACGATCCAAACCTTGAAAAGCTGAAATTGATCGCCGAGGCGCACAGGTCACTCGGCTCGGCCTCAATCCTGCCGACGTTGATCACCGCCCGCAGCGAGAAAATCACGGCCGCCATAGATGCCGTGCGCATGGCCTTGAACGCAAATGTTCCCAGTATTGTCGGGTTGCACCTTGAGGGACCGCATCTGTCTGTTTCACGCAAGGGCGCACACGACGCATCGCTTATCCGGCCCATGACCGATGCAGACCTTCACCAACTGCTTGCTGCCAAGGCTGACATTCCGGTCCTCAAAGTCACGATTGCACCTGAAAGCGTTACGCTTAATCAGGTCACCACGCTGGTCGAGGCAGGCATTCTCGTTTCGCTCGGTCACTCGGACACCAATTTTGACACATGCCGAGCCTACGCCGAAGCAGGCGCATCCTGCGTGACGCATTTGTTCAATGCGATGAGCCAACTCGGAAACCGCGAACCAGGCCTAGTCGGAGCCGCATTGGAATTGGGACTACTGTCCGCCGGCTTGATCGCTGATGGCATTCACGTGCATCCCGCAACCATGCGTGCGGCCTGGAAGGGAAAAACCGGACCAGGCAGGATCTTTCTTGTCAGCGATGCAATGGCCGTAGCCGGAACGGAACACATCGAATTTTCCCTCGATGATCGCCGGATATCACGGCGGGATGGCAGATTGATCCTTGATGACGGCACGCTCGCAGGCGCTGATCTGGACTTGACCAAAGCAGTAAGCAATGTTGTCAACAAGGTTGGAATAGGTGTCGAGGATGCGTTGCGTTCTGCCACGTCTATACCGGCCGATATCATCGGCATTTCGAGTGGTTTGGTTCCTGGAGAAACCAACTTGGCCGACCTCAATCGGATATCTGGGGATTTGGCCGGCTTGCGGCCACTTGAAGCCACTGCAGACCCAGAGCATCTTTCCAATAGTTGATGAGCTGGGCACGAAGTGGTCGGTCTCTGCTGGGCAAACAGTTCATAGTTAGAGGAACCGAGCGGCATGCATTTCGAAGTTCTTCAAGTCGTCAGCATCAATGGGCACGCTGACAAACCGAATGATGACCGATGCGGATCAATCGCCAATCTGGCTTGGGTCGTCGACGGAGCAACCGATTTGTCTGAACCTGGCCTACTCGGCAGTCAGGGAGGAGCTTCGTGGCTCGCATCAGCAGCCAGCAGCACCTTCGCGATTTCAGAAGCAACAGATATTCAACAGACTTGTCAGGCCGCATTTTCGCAAATTGAGGCCCAGTTCGAAGCGCAAAGGACCAGGGAGGTTTCCAACCCTTGGGAAATGCCGAAAGCAGCGTTCGCGGTCGCCCTTCTAAAGGATGATGTTCTTTCGGTTGCTTGGGCCGCTGATTGCCCGATTTTGCTGATTTCAAACGACAATAACGTGTGGTGCACAGACGAACCCGACTCCAGTGCGGAAATGGCAGAAGCACGTGCACTCGGGGCGGGCGTCGGCACATATCCAGTTTTGACAGGCGAAGTATTGGAAAACCGTCGCATAGATCGGTCACGGGAAAACCACTTCGCACTCAGCCCAAATGCAAATTCGTCGACTCTGGCGACCCACTATGCGCAATTCAATATCTCTATCGGCGACGAAGTGATTTTGATGAGCGATGGATTTGCAAGTATTGTCACAGACTATAGAAAATATACGGCCCAAGAGATGGTTGAAGTCATAAAGTCCAAAGGCCTGGGGACGATTGTCGAAGAAATACGGGTTATTGAAAGAAAAGATTCCGCTTGCAGGCAATTCCCAAGGTTCAAAGTGAGTGATGACGCCACTGCTGTATGGGTTAGGGTATCTGGCTGACTTCTACTGCCAGGCACCTCCAATAATGGTGTCAGACGGGTGCTGTCATGTGTGGACGGCTCCGTTTTTGCAAGGGTTGATCTGAGCTGATGTTGATCTTCGCAGGTTGCGGTCATGTGTCCGGCCTGTTTACGCGGTACGTCTGACCGCTGGCCCTGATGGGTGCTGTCAGACGAATTCGAACCAGTCTCAGTTTTCCGCCAAATCCGCGAACTTATCCGGAACAAAGTTGACGCCACTCGGAGAGAGCGGCGCTTCGGTTCAGTTTAAAATTGTCTCGTGAGTGAAGATGTCGCTCCTGATTGAAGTGGTTATGGACCGAAGATTGAACGGCGGCGAATTTCTGCAAACATCGCATTTGCCTGAAGCGGAGCATCGCCCGTTCTCGTCGTCGAAACGGCAGGTGAGAATTTTCCGCTCGGTTGTTCACCCAGCGTCCCGTTTCCTGCCTTCGCGCGTTGCCAAAAACTTTCAAAGCGGCGCCATAAGAGCGCAGTTTGTCCGTCACGATCACTTCCGGCCGGCCATACCTCTTCATTGATTTTCTGAGGAATTTCAACGCAGCTTTGCGATCTCGCCGCTTGGTGACGTAGCTTTCCAGTATCTCGCCTTCGTGGTCCACAGCCCGCCACAAGTAGTGCGTCTCGCCGTTGACCTTCACGAAAACCTCATCGAGGTGCCACCGCCAATTCGAATAAGATCGCATCCGACTGACCCTGTTTCTGCGGATATCTGCTGCGAACATCGGGCCAAATCTATTCCACCAGAACCGAACCGTCTCATGGCTGACTTCGATGCCGCGCTCATGCAGAAGATCTTCCAAGTTCCGCAGCGATAGCGGGAACCGGACATACAGCATCACCGCCAGGCGGATGATCTCAGGGCTGGTCTTGAAGTAGCGAAATGGATTGGGTTTGGTCATCCCGCGAAGCCACAAAGCCGCCCTGCCCGCCTCAAGCTGGTTTCTTCTGACAGTGCCTTCCTTAGCGACAGCGGGAACCGAATGTACAGCATCACCGCCAGGCGGATTATCTCGGGGCTGGTCTTAAAGTACCTGGAGGAGGCAGGTTTGGTCATTTCCAAACGCTACCCACCCACTATGCCCCGCTCAAGCCAAGTTAATCTGACAAGACCCTGCCCGGCTCAAGCGATTTTGCTCTGACAGTGCCACTATCGACAATGACAAACTTGAGCTATGTTGGTTTCAGTTGCCCATTTTGGCACCCCACCTTTTTGAGGAAAGGGAGCACTGATTTGACTATTAAATTTCCAAGCTGGCCCAGTGAACCATACAATACCAGCAGTTGGCGCGACTATTGGCTTCGGTTTGAAAAAGAGTACCCAGGATCTGGAAGGCCATCGCGTTTGGTCTCGCATTCAGTCGCCCCATATATTGCAATAGTGACCGGCGACGCACCGGATCAAAAAACTCTGGGCGACATTGCGACGAATTATGTCTCTCAGCTTGCGTCCTTTCTGGAAAACTATGATCTCCTTCCTGGAGAAATCAGGAAATCTCTAGACCCACCGGTTGGCTGGAGCGAAAATCTGGTTCGCAACAAGGACCGAACACTTCCCGACGTCGACTTGATGCATTGGCTTGATGTTTGGCCGCACGTTGGTGCCCGTGAAGTTGAAAAACCTCCGAAGATTGCGTCGTGGAATTTGTCACGCAATGCAGATCATCAACTGCCCGCCACGATCATTATGGTTGCGACAGAGCTTTTTGCACTGGGAAGTGAAATTGCGCAGTTTACGGCCGGGTTGACCGTTCCGATGCTGGTTGAGGCAACGGGTGCTGGTATATTTAAAGTCACCATTCGGTCCATGACGGCAGAGTATCCAAGCGACCCACAACAAAGCTGGTCAACGGTAAGTGAAATTACGGAGCTATCGGACCCCGCTATACGGCAAGATCTGTTGAGCGCAATGATCGGTGACCTGACCACCTACGAGTCTGATATCAACAAACAGATCGGCGCTTCGGCTTCAGTGCTTCCTGGGTCTGTCAGTTTTGAACAGTTTTTCGTGGTGTCTAAGGTCGATGCCGACTTCGCAAAGGAGTCGATGGTCATTGAAGCGATGTTTAAGGGGCTTGGGGTGATCGGAAGGTTCCCGAACCCGTTGAGCTATCAGATCGTTAGTCAAATTGAGCTCACACTAGTCAACCTGGCTCCAGACTCTAAATTCAGCATGAAGGTACTGGGAACGCACACCTGCGAATTGATCACACATGTCAACGCCGGAGAAGCTAAGGTTCTGACCCAGTCGCCGCCAGCTTCCGATTTGCCCGCAGATTCTGCAAAACCTGATGCCGCGTTTGACTGGACGCTGCGGCGCCCCACCCGCCCGGATGATATGCTTGATCGGTTTCGGGAAACGATTAAGCTGTCCGTGGGCGACACTAAAACATTGAAAGATCCGGGGTTTGTGGTGCGGCGCTGTCCAGAGTTTGTGCCGCAAGACAAGGACGATTTGGGTAACCCCGATCCCACCAAGGTTTTGCATCTGCCTGCACACAGGGAAATAGCCCCGAGGCGAAACGAGTTTTCTGCGCTGAGCGCCTATTACAATTGCAGCGACTTTTTTGAGATGCTGAATGCATACGGCATCGACCCTGATGAATTTGTAGCACGGGCTGAGACTGATATTCAGATCTTTTACCGCTATGGCATTGCACCCGGCCCCGGTAAGGACGGGCGTACAATAAATGCGCAGGTGGCGTTTGATTGTTCGGCAACGGATGCGACGCGGCCCATCATTCGGATGAACCTCGCATTAGCCGAGCTGTCACGCTGGGACCGTCCGAAAAACAGTTCGGGCAAGCGCACATGGGCACAACCGCTTGGCATCGCTGCAGACCGGCGTTGGATGCTACATGAATTTGGCCACTACCTGCTTGCTGCGCGTCTTGGAAAGCTGGAATTCGATTTCGCCCACAGCGCGGGTGACGCAATGGCCGCCATTGTTTGCGATCCCAATTCCCGATTGGCGGACCAACGCAACGGTGTTGCCGAGACCTTTCGAGGCATAACATATCCATTTGTATTCTCAACCCGCCGTCATGACAGATCGCCAACATTGGGTTGGGCTTGGTATGGAGAGTTGAACCGGTCGGTGATTCAGTCACCGCCTGTTGGTTGCGAAGAGCTCAAGGGATATTTGACCGAGCAGATCCTGTCGACGTCCCTTTTCCGCCTTTATCGCGCGGTGGGGGGCGACAGTATGGATGGAGATGTTCCGGATGTGTATTTGCGCGAACGGGCCTCCTTCCTAACGATATTTTTACTGATCGAGGCCATTCATGGTTTTGGACAATCGCCGTCCAAGGCCGAAATGCTGGAACTCGGCATGGAACAAGCCGGAAACCTGCAAGGCGGCGTATTGGATATGGTGCCACAACCGATGTTGGCTAATGCGATGCAACAGCCCGATCAATGGAAAGGCGGGTTGACCCACAAGGTCGTTCGCTGGGCTTTTGAAACGCAAGGGATGTTTGTCGACGATGTCGAAGTCACCCACAACGGAATGGGAAATGCACCTGACGTGGATGTCTATATCCAAGACCGACGCCCCCAGAGCGAAATGGTCAATGGCAGCAGTTTTGCCTATGGCTATGGCAGCTATTGTCCAGTGTCCCTCGATTGGGGCGATGCACCGCTGTGGCAAACACCTTTTGAGATCACCATTGGAAACCGTGGCTCGCAAAACGCAGCCCTATGCCATATGCGCAAGTGGTTCGGGTTTGTCTTCAATGCAAATGAGGATTGGGGCCTTACCTCCAACATCATCTGGTGGCCCCATGCTCTGAACGAGAACGTGGCCGATATTGCTGCCGGCGAAAGACGGATCTTTACCGCCGAAAATGCAAATGCAGAAAATGAGGCAATCGCAGCTATTAGGGCGCTGGCAGACGAACAGGCACCTACGCTTGCCACTGTTCATGGCTTTGTGCTGTACGAACTTACCTGCCCGAATGACCGCGCCAACACCGACCCGCTGCAAGACTTGCCAGTAGCCGTTGATTTGTCGGTTGCTGATCTTCCAAAGACACCACGCGCATTAACGGATCTTGTTGCCAACGATAACAATCTGGGACTGAAACAAGTTTTCTAATTTAGGTCTAACCTTGGGCAGATCGGTTCCGCCGTTCGACTATTCGCTGGCTGGTTCCGGCTCCCAGGGGTTTGGCCATTCGACCTTGGCAGCTTCCAGAACGGTAAGAAGCGTTGGGCAGTTGATTTGCTCTATCGGGTTCCCGTTCTCGTCGGTCGTATTTTCGTGGTTGATCAACGCGTCCCAGATACCTGCGGCCAAATGGCGGCTACCAGAACTGTCGGATGGATAATGAACCCCGATCCGTTCGCGGTTTACGGCAATCCGATGCGCGATCGACAACAAAGGCGATGGGATCGGGTCCGTTCCTTGCAAATCGTTCCAATTGGGTTTGCGCAGCAGGTGCCCATTCTCCGGGCTATTTTGCACCATATCGCCAGCACTGTCTTCGATAGACTCTACGAGGACACCGTTGCGATAATAAAGGCCGGGTATCTCAAGCAAAAGCAGGGAAATAAAATGCGCAAGGAAGGAGTGGCCACTTGGAAAGGCCGGGTGTGCGGGCGGCCCAAACGGCACTGTCAGTCCGGGGCGCAGGATTGAAGGGCGCACCCTTTTGTAATGCGCCTTGTAGGCCATGTAGGTCACATTACCAATCGCCAATCCCACTTCGATCAGTTTGAGGGTATTAGGGTGATCGAATGAATTGATTCCCAGGAAATGAACCATGTACTCCGGCAGACCGTCGGCCTGGATATCACTTTCGACTAGATAGTTTTGTCGGTCGTCTTGCATGTAATAGACCAACTTTTCCAGCTCGCCCTTTATAAAATCGAACGCGGTCTTGTTTTCTGCGTCGGACGCGTCAGTGGCATTGACCGGTTTGATTCCGTTATGTTGCCATTTCAGGTCCTTTTCGTCTAACCAATTCAAGTCAACGGGATTGATGCCGGAAAGGGGACTTCCAGCCACTTCAGGTAGCCATTTTTCGTATTGCCCGGCAAATTCCAATGCCGCCAGCATTCCCGGTTCAGATCTGTCAGCCGCGCGCAACCATTCACCCAAATGCGGGTCGAACAGTGCCGTCCAGAACCGCAGCGCCGGATCCCAGTCCACGGTTGTCCATTCCAACGGGGCTTTCCCTGGTTGATAAGGATTGATGATGAACTCAAGCGGGAACGGCGAAACGCCGGAATTATCTGGCGTAAAGTCGAGCGTCCAAGGCAGCAGGGCCAGTTCCATAGGGGTTGCATAGTAGCTGCGGATAAAACCGATGCCGCCATCGGCGCCGACCGGAATGGCTCCCATGCCATTACCCATGCCCATGCCGTTACCCATGCCCATGCCCATGCCCATGCCGTTACCCATGCCCATGCCCATGCCGTTACCCATGCCCATGCCCATGCCGTTACCCATGCCCATGCCCATGCCGTTACCCATGCCCATGCCGTTACCCATGCCCATGCCGTTACCCATGCCCATGCCCATGCCGTTACCCATACCCATGCCGTTGCTCTTGCCCGTTCCCGACGTCATTAAGGTTCTCCTTGTCCTATGCTCTCAGCTTGAAAATACGTCAGTTCAAAACCTGTCAGAGTGGCAGGCTCGCAATAAATAAACCGCTTTTTAATGCCGATTTGTCTTCTCCACGTACAAAAGGGTACCACGAAACAAAGCGATCAACTGAAAAATTTTTGTCCAGCGCCAACAACTCGGCACCGACGGCGCGGGCCTGATCTTCTTTTCCATCCATAGCGAGGCTCGCCGCTAGGATCCTTAAGGTTGCGATAAAACGGGGATTAACGTGTCGCGCCTTTTGCAGCCAGGACACTGCTTCGCCGTAGTTGCCAGAGACAAACTCAGCGATTCCGGCTCCGGTCCACCAGGTAAAATTCAGCGTATCAAACGGGCTCAATTTGAAGGCATTGCGGAACCGTGACATCGCCTCCTCTCCACGCCCCAGATAGGACAATGTTACGGCACTTGTGGCCCAACCCAACGCGTTATTCTGATCAAGCGACAAAGCCAGATCAAACATCGGCATGGCATGATGCGGGTTGCCTTCTATCAGGCTGGTTAGATGGCCCGCGACCACCTGACAAAAAGAGTCGTCCGGATCCAGAGCAATGGACTGCCGCGCATGTTCAATCGCTAGTTTCTTGTCGCGCTCGGGATCATCCGAGCGCCCTTCACCAAACAGGTAATTTAACCGCCATGCCGAATACGCATAGGCGCGCGCATATGTTGGGTCGAGTTCCATCGCGCGGCGCAAAGCGATGCCCGAATGGCGATAACCTTCATCCGTAAAGCGATAGAGTTCGGACGCCGCCTTTAGAACACAGTCATAGGCATCAAGACTGTCCGTTGACCGATTACGAACCCGATTGATCCCGTGTGCTTTGAGGCGCGGTTCAAATGAACCTACAACAGATGCGACGATTGTGTCTTGAAAATGAAACAGGTCCTCGGCGTTCCCGTCAAATGTTTCTGACCAAATCGACCGGTTCAGCGAAACGTCCACCAATTCCGCAGAAATCCTCAGCCTTTCACCTTGACGGCGGACACTACCGTCCATCACATAATTGACCCCAAGTTGAGATGCGATGTTCTGCAAATCTCTTGCCTTATCGGCAAACCGCAAGGTCGAGGCCCGTGCAATGACATGGAATGCGTGGCTGCGCGACAAACCGTTGATAATGTCTTCGGTGATCCCGGATCCGAAGTATTCTTCCATTTCGTGTCCGGACGAAGAGCGAAAAGGTAATATCGCGACCGAGGGGCGTGACGTCCACTCAATGAACGGCTGATGCAGCTGAGAATGTTCATTCTTCTCAGCATCGTGGATTGGCTCCACCAAGAAAATATGGACGATCCGCTTGATGTTCTTGAGCCGCGGCGTACCCAAATCGACAAACCGGACATTGCCCCTATTTCCGACGAGCTCCCGGACAATTCCCGCCGCCACGATTTGCCCCGGTTGAGCGGCGTCGTGTATGCGCGAGGCGATGTTGACACCATCGCCCAGCAAGTTGTTTTCGTGCACTAAAACGTCATCAACGTTGATGGCGATCCGCAACTGCAAGGCTTCTCGCCCGCTACTCGGAATATTGTTTTGAGTCACTTTTTGCGCGTCCACTGCCCATTTTACCGCGGCAATGACGCTTTTGAATTCAACAAGAATGGCATCGCCTGCTGTTTCGACCAGTCTACCTTTGTGTTGGTCTAGCAAGGGCAGCAAAAGCTCCTCGCGCAGGTGTTTCCATTGGCTACTTGCCCAGAGGTCATCCTGAGCCATAAGCCGCGAAAACCCAGCCACATCAGCAAATGCTACTGCAGCAAGTCTTCGCGTTTCCATTGAATGCGGCATTAGATCGATCGCCATTACTAAACTCAAATACAAATAGTAGTGAACCGGTAATTGGCCCTACCAAAACCTTATTACATCAATGGGGATTGGTCTATCAGGCATTGTCAGACAAAATCAGCTTGAGCCGGGCAACGCGGCTGGAACTGTCAGAATGAGACGGGGGTGGGTGGCGGACCAGGGGGTGGGGGCATGTTTAGGTGCTGTCAGACCAATTCGAACTCGTCTCTGCAAGGACAATATGACTGCCCTTTATGCCTCACCGAGACCGCGCCACTCGGCAAGAGCAGCGGCGCGGTTGAGTTTGAAATTCGTTCGACTTGAGAGGCTGCGTTCCTGATTAAAGTGGTTGTAGACAGAAGCGTGAACGGCGGCGAATTTCTGCAAACTTCGCATGCGCCGGAAGCGAAGCATGGCCCGTTCTCGTCGTCGGAAAGGCAGATGTGAATTCTCCACTCGGTTATTCAGCCAACGACCCATTTCCTGCTTATCTGCGACGCCAATCTCTTTGAGAGCAGCGCCGTACGATGCCAGCCCGTCCGTCACAAGAACTTCAGGACTGCCGTACTTACGCATTGCTTTCTTTAAGAATTTCAACGCAGCTTTCTTATCGCGCACCTTTGTGACGTAGCTTTCCAGAACTTCGCCTTCATGATCGACGGCCCGCCAAAGATAGTGTTTCTCGCCGTTGATCTTCACGAACATCTCGTCAAGATGCCAGCGCCACTTGCTCGATTTCATCCCCTCAATCCGTCGCTTTCGGATCTCGGACGCAAACATCGGGCCGAACCGATGCCACCAGTATCTCACCGCTTCATGGCTGACATCGATGCCGCGCTCGTGCAGCAGATCCTCGACATTCCGAAGGGACAGCGGGAACCGGACATAGAGCATCACCGCTAGGCGGATGATTTCTGGGCTGGTTTTGAAATAGCGAAATGGGGAGCGTTTTGTCATCCGGTGAGGCTACGCAACCGCCCTGCCCGGCTAAAGCTGGTTTTGTCTGACACTGCCCGTTGCCGACACCAGGGCCGATTAGACTGGAATTCCGCCTTTTAGACTGGGCCGCACAGCATTCTTAATTGATGTGCTTATCTGTCCGAAGGCGCTCCACCATGAAGTCAACAAATGCTCTGACTTTGCCGCTGACCATGCGACCTTCTTGATGGACGACATGGATTGGCATCGATGGCAATTCGAATGCTTCTAGCACTGGTTTCAATCGGCCTGCTTCGATGAACGGCGAGATTTGATAAGATAGCACTCTCGACAGGCCCCATCCCCGCTGCGCCATTTCTATTGCGGCATCGTTTGTGTTCATCTGCACACGTGGTTTAACGTGAACCGAAGTCCGCGCACCGTTGACTTGAAAATCCCACGCGTGAGAGCCTCCAGCCGCCACAGACTGAATAAGTGTGTGATCTTTCAGGTCCTCCGGGTGCTTCGGCAGCCCATGTTTTTTGATGTATTCGGGCGCGGCAAAAACAACCTGCCGAACAGTGCCGCAGCGTACCGCAGTGAGCGAGGAATCCGGTAAGTCGCCAATTCGGATGCCAACATCCAGCCCTTCATCAATCAAATTCACGACGCGATCCACGAACATCGTTCGGGCGTCAACATGCGAGAAAGTGTTGAGGAACTCGCCGAGCGCAGGCGTTACGAACATGCGGCCAAATAAAACCGGGGCCGTAATGCTCAACTCGCCTCGTGGTTCAGAATGTGATCCAACGGCCGCGTTCTCTGCCTCCTCCAATTCAAGTAGGATCCGCCGCCCATCAGCCAGAAACCTTTTGCCGACATCTGTGAGCCCGATTGAGCGGGTCGTACGCATAAACAGACGTGCCCCAAGGTGTTCCTCTAGCATCGAGATGTATCGCGTGACTGCGGGCGGGGACATGTTCAACCGGCGCGCAGCAAGTGCGAAACCTTGGCAGTCAGCCACAGCAATAAACACCTGAATGGATCGAAGTCTGTCCAATTGATTATTCCATATTATTGAATAATTAATTTACTAATACAAGCATTCTGCTAATTCAAGGAACAGACTAGCTATTGTTCAACGAGTGACAGCCACTCAAACGAACAGGAGCACCCCATGCCACGCGCATTCGCAGAAATTAGTTTTACACCTTCCCTTCTTGCCCTGCAGGCACAAAACGGATCGGCGCAAGGGTATTCCAAATTTCTTCATCCGGACGCTGAGCGTGGTGATCGGATCGGCCCCGCTGAAGCGGAGTTCATCGCACGCAGAGATGGCTTTTATCAGGCCACCGTTTCAGATTCTGGGTGGCCTTATGTGCAATTTCGCGGCGGACCCGTGGGGTTCCTTAAGGTGCTGGATGATCAAACGATTGCCTATGCTGATTTTCGGGGAAACCGCCAATATTTGAGCGCAGGCAATCTTACGGATAATGATCGCGTCTCGATGATCTTGATGGATTACCCAAATCGGCGAAGGCTCAAAGTTTGGGGACGCGCAAAGCTGATCGCGGCAACCGAAAATCCGGAATTGATAGCCCAACTTCAGGACACGTCCTATCGCGGGCGAATAGAACGCGCCATAGTCATCGCGATTGAGGCGCTTGATTGGAACTGCCCACAACACATCCCGCAGCGGATGACGTTAGAAGAGCTGGAATCACAGCTTGAACCCATACGCGCCGATCTTTCCCGTCTGAAATCAGAGAACAAAGAATTAAAATTGGCGCTTGGTCAGACCGACTGATCAGCGCGTCATATTCTCCCTCACTATCACCACATCCAAAAAGGAAACCAAAATGACCAATCCGATTAAGTCGGTACTATCCGCGAGCCTTCTGGCTTTGACCCTTGCATCCCCCAACATCGCCGCGTCGCCCGCCTTCGCAGTTGAAACCAATGCTGTGATTGATGTTACACAAACGTCGTTTCACTCAGAAATCATAGATGGCATTAGGATCGCATATCGTGAGGCTGGTGATCCGGCCAAACCTACGATCTTGCTTCTGCATGGCTTTCCAACGTCGTCACACATGTTCCGTAATCTCATCCCCGAACTTGCCGCCAACTACCATGTCATTGCGCCCGACTACCCCGGATTCGGGGCGTCAGACATGCCATTGGCAAGGGAGTTTGATTATTCCTTCGCTAAGGTCGCGGACATGATGACCACGCTTTTGGATCGCAAGGATGTCGACGACTATTCAGTCTACCTGATGGATTACGGCGCGCCTGTCGGCTTCCGGATGTTTGCGGAACACCCGGAGCGGGTGTCGGGCTTCATAATTCAAAACGGCAATGCCTATGAGGAAGGTTTGCGCGAATTCTGGGACCCGATCAAAGCTTATTGGGCTGAACCTTCAACCGAAAATGGCGACGCACTGCGCGGATTTTTGGGAATGGAAGCGACGAAATGGCAGTTCACTCATGGCACGCAAAACCCTGATGCGATCAGCCCTGACAATTTCTGGCACGTTCAGTACTTGCTGGATCGTCCGGGCAATCAAGAGGTGCAACTGGCCATGTTCCTCGACTACGGCACCAACGTAGCTGAATACCCAAAATGGCAGGCGCTGTTTCGTGAATATCAACCGCCGACATTGCTGATGTGGGGCAAGAACGACCATATCTTCCCTGCCGATGGCGCACACCCGTACAAGCGCGATCTGGATAACATTGAGTTCCATTTGCTCGATACCGGTCACTTCGCGCTTGAAGAATTCGGCAGCGATATCGCGGCTGGGATGATCCAGTTCCTAGATCAAAACACCACCCCATAACGCGCCAGCAGAACCGGCAGATACCGCATCTTTCAAAGAGTTGCGGTATCCAGCCTGACTGACTGACAGAAGGAAATACCATGTTCATGACCTCTCATCCTACAATTGCCAGAGTTCCTTTTTGGAAGCGGATTTACCACGTCATCGCCGCCTATGAGGACTCGATGGATTTTGGTCCCACTGAACGTGTTAAGTCCGCAACTTGAGCATTGGTGCCGAACATAGCAAATGACAGGTCCAAGCGCGAAGCAGCCGCCCCCGCGTGCAATCGCGAAGCTCTGATCGCGTGGACTGGAGGCCCGTTTTCAATCCCAGTTCGGTTCAGCAACTTGGATTGGTTCACCCGCAGCCTCAATATCCAAGCCTGCGGCCAAAAGAATATCTTCTCGGTAATGCGGAGCAATTAACTGAACGCCAATAGGCCGGCCACGTATGCTCCCGGTTGCGACCGAGAGAGATGGGAGGCCGATCGCGGGCAGAGCCCTTTGTGTGAGTTGCGCTTCGAACACCCCTGCGAAGTCCGCTTCTGACTGCACATCCAACTGCTGGTCGAATGGCAATTCCCCTGAGACAGGGCAGACAACGATCGGGTATTCACGCAAGAACAATGCCCATTCCCTGACCAGTCCGGCGCGCGCTTGCAGGGCATTCATCAAGCCATCCAGACCGATGTCCCCAGCATCTTTCGACATCTGCTCAAACACAAACTGCGCGTCCGGGTCCGCCTCCTCTCGGATCAGACCTTTTGCGCCGAACTGTGTTTCCGCCATCCAAAGATGTGCATTGATCTCTGCCGCGGGTCGCATGGGCGGACATTCTATCTCATCAACGGTCCAGCCTGCCGCTCTGAGTTTGTCCGCAGCATCAGCCAAAGCCGCACGAATATCTTCTGCCACATGCATCCCATCCGGCGCGACTGTCAGCGCGGCCCGCTTGGGGAAGTCCTGCTGTGCAAGGGATACTGGCATATACCAAGGGTCGCGAGCATCAGGCGCTACCATGGCAGTCAGCGAGATTGCGATGTCTGAGATGCTGCGTGCGATCGGACCGGAGACTGCCATAAGCTGCGCGCCGATATATCGATCCGCAGCGCTTGCATTGTAAGCGGGTACCCGACCAAGAGACGGTCGCAGCCCATGTAAACCACATGCGTAGGCAGGATATCGGATAGAGCCTGCGATGTCAGTGCCGTGGCCCAACGCACAAATGCCGGCCGCGACTGCTGCGGCCGCGCCGCCGGAAGAGCCGCCGGGTGTGATGTCTCTGTTATACGGGTTCAGCGTTTGCCCGTGCAGGCTGTTCTTCGTGAACCAGCGCAGGGAGAACGCAGGCGTATTCGTACGCCCGACAATCACCCCTCCAGCCTTGCGAATATTCGAGACAACTGGGCTGTCGTGCTGCGCCACCTGATGTTCAAGGAGGCGTAAGCCGTTGGTGGTCGCATATCCTTTCTGATCGACATTGACCTTGATCGTGACGGGTACACCACACAATGCGCCCGGGTCTTCACCGCGGGCAACAGCTTCGTCCACCCGTTGGGCAGCGTGCATTGCATCTTCACGGCAGTCCTGGACAATGGCATTGATCTTAGGATTTACGTCGTCAAGGCGCTCTAAATGCGTGCCGGCAACTTCAGTCGCGGATATCTTTTTCGAACGCACTGCAGAAGCAATCTCGCTCGCTGTCATCTGCCATATCTGGTTCATTGCACTTCTCCACATCGTCCACTGCCTGCGCGTGGGTTTATCCGATTTAACGATCTGAGTTTCGCTGCGCCCGCATTAGGCCATATTGTCCGCATAGCATAAGTAGACCGGTTTTTCGTCACTGTCCGCTTTCGGTGAAAGCAGTCGTTCAGGACCAAAACTTCCAATTTCCGGACACGAACGGCAGCTCAGCGCGTCAAAGCTGCCGTTAGAGAAAATCGGTCGAATGACTGCATCGAGCCCAGAGTGTACGTTCCAAGTTCGCCGCTCTTCACTCGGCGGGCGTGTAAAATATTCCAATGAGCGGGTTGCTTAGTGCAATCGGCCAAATGATCAGATTTATCTCTGAGCACCTTGTTGGACCAGAATTTCTAATCCCGACGTCGGGCAGGATGCCAGGTCCACATCACGGCAGCGAGGACAATTGTCAGTGGGATATCGGCCCAAAGATGGGCATGTTCGTTTGGGTAAACGAAGGCCTGCGGTATCATGACGATGCAGTGCAGCAGGTTGGCAAAAATGCCCCAATCGAACAAGGCGACGTTCCTTTCGGGATCATCGGCCCCACGAACAAGCAAAACAGCCCAGGCGGCATAGAGGGCGACCAGCATGAACACGTAAGGATGCAGCCCGTCATAAGGTGACGCGGGATGCGCCGGGCCGATCTGGAGAGTTTCGGGAAGCACCCCCCAGACAAAACCCGGCGAGTAACCGACGAACCCCAGGAGCAGGCCGGGCACCAGAGCCCAGCCGACAACCCGCATGGCCGATGAGGATTTCCGAAGATAGGCGTCCTGTGAGCCGCTCATGATTGGCGTCCTCTCAGGGCCGGATCAGGGCGTGTACCAGATCGGCGAGGTATAGGCGCGGTCCTGCACCGTCATCGGCACTTCACTGGGCATCGTGATCCCGAACCGCTTCGCGTCGTAGGCCGTCCAGCGCGGCGTGGGTATCTCAATGACGCGCATGTAGTAGAAGGCGCTCTGGCTCGGGTCGAAATCCGGGTCCTCCCAGTGGACCATAAACATGGTTTCCCCGATCGAGTTGGTGTAGCTCGCATCAGCGACGTCAACGGTGCTGCCGACGGTTCTGTTGCAGCGGCGGTTCTCAATGGATCGATTGTCGGAACAGGCGACGTCGTAGATCCGCTCTTCCGTGGTGCCATCGGCATTGAGCCAGCCCTTGATGATCTGTATGCGGTCGAGATTGGCGCCATCGGGATCGCGCAAGGCGCGGATCATGAACTTGGGTGCTTTGCTATCGGGGGCGTCTGTCAGGTCCCCGCCCATCGGCACGCCGCGTGCGTAGCCCTGAGCAGCAAAATCGGGTCGCTGGACTTCATCGGGCCGGAAATCCCAGCCGCCGAAGATCCGGACGGTCAGGCGGGTCCCGGTGCTGGCGTAGACCTCCTTGCGGGCCATGGCATCGAATATCTCTTCGCGCGTGTTTTCTCTCGCCCACACAGCGACCAGTCCCGACGCGACCAGCTGCCAGTCGTAGACAAGCACCTCGCCTGTTGTGGCGTTCTTAACGAACACACCTTTGTACCTGTCTGGCGAGGGGTCCTCACTAGGGAGCTTACCAAAGTAATTTTCCTCGCGCGTGGTGGTCATGCTGACATGGTTATCAGTGCTGCCGATCATCCCGAACTTGAAGGGATTGACCCTAAGCTTCTCCTCCAGCCGGATCCCATTCTTCAGTGTCGACCGGGCGTATTCGTACTGCAGCATCCAGTCTTCCTTGGGGTTCCCAAAGGAATCGCCAAAGTCCCAGGTCCCGTAGTCCGCGAACTCGTCGTTGGGCGAAAGGAAGGGATGAGCCTCGCCGTCGCCCTTCTCTTGGGTGACCTCCATCAGGGGCTCCCAGCGCGCGCGGCGCTCGGCATAGCCCGCAGTCATATCGCTGCCCTTGATAACCTCCGCGTACATCTGGCCGTTGCTGATATTGCCGTTGTGGGGGATTGCCAGGATCTGGCCACCGGTATTCTCTTCGTATGCAGCCATGAACTCCCAAAGCTTCTCGGGATCACCGCTATCGAAGGCGCTGAACGGAACGATCTGCTTTACGCGATCAGGCCCGTCGCGAAAGATCACGACCCGGTGCAGGTTGGCGCCCGCCGGGCCAGAGCCGTCTTTCCCATTGCTGACCGTGGACCATTCGTATCCGTTGAGTGCTGTAAAGGTGCCTGGCTGGTTGAACCTTGAGGCAATATCCACGACGTCTTCCCAGACGGTCCGGGTAACCTTGGGGTCGGAGAAGCGCGGTACGCCGGACGTGAAATCCTTCTGCATGGAAACAACGGCTTGCCAGGCCTCCTGCGGGCTACCGTTCATCTTTGCGTACCACTCCTTACCGACGTCGGTTGCCAGCAGCGCGGGGTCTGCCTCGTTGAGCAGCTTGGCAATGCCAAGGTATTCCGCATGATCGGTGACCACCAGAAAGTCCAGTGGCCGGACCAGTTGCACCCGCAAGCCTGAGTTGGACGTGACCTCCTCGCCCCGGGCCAAGCGGAAGCTCACGTCTGGGCTGTTGTTATTCCCTATCATGCCGCTGTCCACGGACAACGAGGAATGGTGGTGGGCATCGCCCCAGAGCACCCGCTGCGGGAAGTGCTGATCCACATAGGGCGAATAGGGTTCCGGCTTCTCAACCACTCGTCCCTGATCCAGCGTTCCGGTATCTTGCGCCCCAGCCGCGCCACCCAGCAAAGCGAAAAGTAGAGTGCCTGCGCACAGGGGCTTAGAAATAAGCTTGATCGACATATTTGCCTCCTGAAAATCCCAAAATATAATCCCGTTCACAACCAAAACTTGACATATCTCAAAGCTGTCCGCTTAGCATTACAGGCCAAATGCCAACAAATTTTAGGAGAGACCTTTGCCCGATAGTGAATTTTCTGCGTTCTTGCTCGCGGGGGTCCTCAATGTTTGTGACAGCGACGGCGTTTCTGCCGAAGATGTTCTGGCGGCAGGTGGTGTAACCCCACATTCTCTTCAGGCGCCCGGCGCGACTGTTCTGCGCAGCAAGGCCGTTGCCGTTTTCGGTGCCCTTGCAGCGGTGTCTCACCGACCAGATGCTGCATTTCGGGCGGGCCTGTGTCTTCCTGTCGAGCGCTCTTCGGAACTGGTGCAACTGTTCCGTTCGGCACCCGATCTTCTGGCATTGGTCGTCCCGCTGAACGCTGCGCTCGGTAGCGTATGCGGTGGAGTGATTGGCGTTTCTGTCAGGAAGGACTTTGCGCGCCTTGGGTTCGGATTTCCAACGTGGAACATCAAGCTCGAAGAGCCCTTTCAAGAAGCGGCGGCAGGCGCTGTCGTCTGTGCGCTTCGCACTCGTTTTGGACCAAACTGGAAACCTGTTCGGGTTCTCATGGGGCACCGGAAGCCCAAACCGGAAATCACAGCTTTCGAGGGCATTCAGGTGGTACTCGGAACTCCAGACAATGCGGTAATCCTGAGGGCGGAGGAGGCGAAATCGGAGCCGCGCCTGTCAACGTCCGGTGGACAGGTTTGTGAACAGATGGAGCCCGGACAGCCGCCCGCGGGCGATGTCGAATTGGCCGACGAGGTCCGCAGGGTTATTCATGGTAGGCTCTTGCTCATGCTGGGTACTGAACTGGATGACGTTTCCAAGGTATTTGGAATGTCGGGACGCACCCTGAAGCGTCGTCTCAGTAAAGAAGGGATGTCCCTCAGTTCTATTGTCGAGGACGTCAGGCTGGCGGAAGCCGAGCGCTTGCTAATCGAAACCAGTTTGCCGATCACCGAAATCTCAGGCGCTTTAGGATACGCGCACTTGCCAAGCTTCACACGAGCTTTCAAGAGTATAACAGGACGGTCTCCGTCAGATTTTCGAAGCGACTCACGGTCGCCCTAGGGTTGATTTGCGCACGTGGCAAACTCGCCAACGGCGGCAACTGTAAATGACCGGTTCGTCCTGCAAGCCGGTCATAGACCGAATTTTGGCCTGCGTCTGCTCTTGGAGTAAGCAGTCATTCAGAGCGAAAAGTTTGAACTTTCAGTTTTGAACGGCTGCTTAGGTGTTCAGTCCCGGCATTTGGTGGATCGGATTTAGGATGAATCGATCAGGCTCTGAAGTCCAGATCTTGCAGATGTATTCGTAAGGCGTGAGGCCGTTGAGGGTCTTTAGCCTGCGTGCGAAGTTGTATGCGTCCATGAAGTCCACGAGGTGCGTGCGTAGCTGATCATGGCTATCGTAGTGGTATCGTTTCACTGTTGCGTCCTTGATCGTGCGGTTCATCCGCTCGACCTGGCCATTGGTCCAAGGATGGTTTGGCTTGGTCAGCCGGTGCTCGATCCCATTTGCTTCGCAGATCATGTCGAAGCGCATTTGCCGCGAATATGCTGTGTTACGGTTCCGGGGCTGCTCAGCGAACTGGATGCCGTTATCAGTCAGGATCGTGTGGATGCGATAGGGGACTGACTGAAGCAGACGCTCGAGGAACTCCCACGTTGTCTTGCGATCCGCCTTATCCACGAGTTGCGTGACTGCAAACTTACTGGTCCGGTCAATGCCTACAAAGAGATAAAGCTTGCCCTCCACCGTCTGAACTTCCGCGATATCGATATGAAAGAAGCCAATCGGGTAACGCTTGAACTTTTGGCGCTTAGGTTTGTCGCCCTCGACGTCAGGCAAGCGAGAGATCCCGTGCCGCTGAAGGCAACGATGCAATGCCGACCGGGTCAGATGTGGAAGCGATGGCTGCAGAGCATAGAGGCAATCATCCAGCGGCAGCAGCGTGTGCCGCCGGAATGCAACGATCATTGCCTCTTCAGCTTCAGTGAGAACGGTTGAGCGCGGCTCTTTTGGCCCGGTCTTCAAGTCCTCCACCGTCGCCCGCTTGCGCCACTTTGCAACGGTCTTGGGGTTGATACCCAACTCCTTGCTTAGCTGCGCGAGCGAAGCTTGCGATCGCTGTATTGCAGCTCTGACGGCGTGCGTTGTCGTGGCGCTCCCGTGACGAACTTGTCCCATAATGCTTCCTTCCAAGCCTGAGAAAGGATCGCACCATCAAACCGCGGGATCAAACACCTAGTTCGAATTGGTCTGACAGCAATGTGTCAAAGATTGCACGCGTTTAGGACTGAGCTTGCAACAAAACGTCACACAAATTCGACTTAGGGAAGTTATCAAATGACCACGAAATGGTTTTTGGAGAGTGGTTTTGCTGGGAAGTTTATTCATTGGGATGATGTTCGGTACAGTGATCTCTATTTTAGTGCTGTGTTTGGGTGGTGGCATCTTCAATGCTCTGCTGGCATATTCACTCAGTGGGTCGTGCGTTATGGTGGCGCTGTCTTTTGTGCCTTTTATGCGAGTTGTTTCTTCAATCAGATCTGCGTTTACAGTTCTGATCCCCGAACGAAGCGACCGTGATACGTGAGCCTGATAAGGCGCGAATGTCGCTGCCTAGATACACTAATTTAAGGGTCACTAAGGGGGACAACTTGTACCTCAGAGACCGCGCGACCCCTCGACGTTAGTCTGCAAGAGTTCAGATAAACCTCTGCGTGCCCGCCAATACGAACAACTATTGCGCGTCAGCACCGGGAAACACAAAGCTAATAGAGGCCAGATATGTTCAAGTGGGGCTGCGAAGCATGTACCCCACTCCTCTAACTGTTTCGAAGTTTTCTTCTATCATCGGGTCTACCGAAAGCTTCTTAAGCATACGACTCACCAGACCATCGATGGACCTGTCATAACCGGCCCAGTCACGCCCTCTGATGGAAAAAATAATTTGTTCCCTGCTCAAAACTCGATCAAGGCTTTTCACGAAGGTTAGCCAGAGGTCAAATTCCAGCTTTGTAAGTTGAATTTTCTCACCAGATGGCTGAAACACCTTTCGGGTCTTGGGGTTGATTGTCCAACCAGCGTATCCTATCGATGTTGCTTCCTCGTCTAGCGCCATTGTATGCACGTTTCTGGTCGCCAATCGACGAAGCAAACTTCTGATCCGTGCGACAAATTCAGATCGCGCGAAAGGCTTTACCACGTAGTCATCGGCGCCTAGCTCCAAGGAGACTACTTTGTCGACTTCGCTTAGTTTACCTGACAGCACCACTATGCCAGCCGCGCCTAAGTAACGAACTCTTCTGATTATTTCATGTCCATGACCGTCAGGGAGGAGAAGGTCCACAATGTACAGGTCGAATGCACGGTCAGCTGTCCGTTGCTCGAATTGCTGAAGGGTTCGTGCAAAACCGACATGGTATCCCTGTTCGTTCAAAATTTCTGCAACTTCATCGGACAGTTCAATATCATCATCTATAACCAGAATGTTGGTTTCTTTCATTAAATATTCTTTCCAGCCGTTGATTCCAATGGATGAAACAGAGTCATATATTTACGACTGTTTAAGATGATCATGGCAACTACATGCCACACCATAGGTAGAATAGGCTACCGTCAAAATCCACTTTTGCACACAAATTTTATACTTTTACACTGAAACTGCACCCATTGTCATACAAGATAACACAAAATACACCTTGTCGAAATGGTTTGGTAGCCGGGCACTGTCGCCAAGACTTCCATTTCCAAAATTTGGCACGCAACAATGGAACAGCCTATGTCAAACTTTGGTCTACTTCGGTTTACTGGGCCCCTTAAAGCCAAATTTGAAAGCTTTACGTTCCGCTTCGCATTAGGACTGTGTTTTTGCCTATGCGCCTACTTTGGCAATGTTCTAAACATAAACATGTTTTTTGGGGTGCATTTCTTATTTGGAAGTGTTTTTGTTTGGCTTGGCTTGGCAACGTTGGGGCCGTTCTGGGCCATTACCGCAGCGTTTATTGGAGCTTTACACACAATTGAGCTGTGGGGACATTCGTATGCAGTGCCAATCCTCACCTTGGAAGCAATTTTTGTTTGTACAATCTCGAGGTGGGGTTGGGCTGACCGATTAAGTATCTGGGTATTGGCATACTGGATCCTCTTGGGTGGACCGTTGGGATTTTTTCTTCTCTATCAGTTAATGGATTTTTCTTCAGAAACGGCGCTTCTGATAACTTCTAAGCAGGTGCTCAATGGTTTGCTGAATGCATTGTTAGCGGCGCTCATTGTCAACTTGAGTTTGTATTTTTTCCCAAAACTACGGATTAAGAAGGAAATTAAAGACAGAGCTTCATACAGTGGGCTTCTTCACGCAATTTTTGGGGTGTTACTAATTTTTCCGTTTCTATCGTCAGAGATCTATGATCTGAGAAATTCCTTCAAGCAAAACTTAGAATCCATAATAGCTGATGCTGAAGGCAGAATCGGCCCTGTGTCCTCTAATCTTAAAACGTTTCTTGAACTTGAAACAAGTCACTGGGGCGTCTTGTTATCCAACATTGAATTGGTCGAAAATAATCCTGAAATTCAGAATTTTATAGCGAAAGATAAGTCAGCTGCACCTTCACAAATTTATGCTGTATTAAACGACGGCAGTCGGATTTTGCTTTATGGATCGGATTCTCCGATAATCTGGTCTGAAGATGAGAACTACAATTTCAAAAATAACAACAAATCTGTCAAGGGCCAACTGTTAGGGTGTTTATTAGGTAACATTACCACCTTGAAATACTTGCCAAGAAACAAGACAACACTTGTGTTCACCTGGTCGCCTGAAAAAATTATTCACAATGTTGATGTGTCGTTTTCTCCTGAGAATAATTTAAGATGCCTTCCTAGAAATAATTTGAATTTGAAGGATAATTCGAAAAATACTTCAGTCGAGTTAATACGCGATTTGAGTATATCAAATAACACTCTGAGATCTTGGCTTACTGCTTCAGTGGTAGCCCGTATAAATTTGGACTACGTGTCGCCGGCGGTTCTAGAAACTACCAGATCACTCAAGCCGATGGTTCTCCAGATTCAGAAGGAAACCGCTATTATGGTCGAAAGGCTCTGTCTTCTTCTCATTCTCATTATAATTGGGGGACAGATTCTTGATTTCTTGTTCCTCCAATGGATGGAAAAGTTTAGCCGCATTTCCGAAGCATATATTAAGTTTCGAACGCCTCCTTCTACCTACCTTAATCTGAATTTTCAGGAAGACCGTAAAATTGTAAATTGGCTAGATCAATTTGCAAAAGTGGCCGAGAATGCGGAGGAGGATTCTTGGCTTGCGCAGCAGAACTTAAAAATGTTGCTCGTGAGAGCTTCAACTCCCGTTTTTGGGACAGATCCAGAAGGGAGAATCAAAGCCTGGAACCCCGCCTTGGAAGCCCTGTCTGGTTATGGGCAGGATGAAGTATTGGGCAAACAGCTTGAAGATTTTCTTGAAGCAGGAACCGAAACTCAAGTTGCTCTAGATGGCCAACCGGCTACTGACCTGTTGATTGATCTTCGAACCAAGGCTGGGAAGTCGGTGCATCTGGTTGTAAGCCAACTTCACATCAACCCAAGCGATGTTACTGGCGGTCAAAATATCGGAGATGGTAACTTTGGTATTCCCCCAATTTTCTATTTCGTTGCACAAAACCTGAACGAATTGAAAGTTTCCCAAGCCAAACTGATTCACGCATCAAGACTTGCAGCACTCGGGGAGATGGCAAGTTCATTTGCCCACGAAATCAATCAACCTCTCAATGTCATTGCATTATCGGCTGGAAGTATATTGGAACGAGCAAAGGCAGGATCCGTCCCAAGAGAATACTTGATCTCTAAAGCGGAACGTATTGAAGGCCAGGCATTGAGGGCAGGAAAAGTTATACAGGGTATTCGGAACTATGTCCTCGAAATTGGTGATGAGGATTTAGTCGTATTTGATCCAGTAAAAAGGTTTGTCGCAGCCCAAGACTTAATATCAGAACAGCTGCGCCTTGATAGCGTTTGTGTACATTTGGAAACTCCATCCGATCCAATTAGGATAAAAGGACGTCCAATAATGTTTGAGCAAGCGATTGTGAATTTGCTCATGAATTCAAGGAACGCAATGAAGGAAAATAATGGTTCTGAGCGAAAAATTAATGTCCATTTCATTGTTAAGGGGGGTGACCTAAAAATTCTAGTGCGAGACACTGGACCTGGAATACCAAAAAAGAACCTTGCCCAGATATTTGACCCTTTCTTTTCAACAAATAAGAAAAACGGTGGTAGTGGGATAGGGCTCTTCATGACTCAAACGATTGTCAATGAGCTAAATGGTTCAATCAAAGCGCTTGATGTTTCTTCCGGCGCTTGTATTGAAATCACCTTTCCTACCTCATCGGTGCAGACAGCTAGCTAATGGTAGATAAGTTAATGAATCTTAGGGTGCTTATTTTGGATGACGATGAGTTGATCGTAGAAGCGATCACCGAGTCAGTTGCATTGACGGGGTGTTCGTATGATGCTTTCTCCGACCCGGTTAAATGCCTTCAATACTTGAAAAATCATCGAAACTCTTACGATTTTGCCTTCATTGACTTGGCTATGCCTATGATCAATGGAGTGGAGTTCTTAAACCTTGCATCACACTTTTTTGTGAATTCTCCGCAGAAATTCATTATGACTGGTTTAGCGGAGCTAAGCGGCAAAGAAGTTGTAGACACTTCAAATTTTCAAGTTTTGCAAAAGCCTTTAAGTATTCGGGAACTTAAAAAGAAAATGGGACTCGACTTCCTAGATTAGCAAGCGAGCCCCAGTAGGTTCCATCACCCCCAAGTGGAACGGTCCGACCCAATTTTCTTACAGAATTTCCGTGAGTGTTTGCTTGGAGGGCAGGATTATATTTCTGTTGTGGCTATTTTGTGTGTCATGGTCGTTTGCAAAGCTGATTTACAGCGGCTCGCCCAACATCACCGTACTGACTGCCCCAAAACTTATTTGCATTATGTGCTATCTGAAGTGAAATGGATAACTCTTCTTGTGACCTTGGTTCTTCCACCACACAATCTGCATATGACACAGGATGAGTGCGTGCACCTGGTGACTTTTGCTTTTTCGACATGACCATCACCGGGATACGAACATCCATCATCCGAATGAGTCGGACATAGGTTTCTACGCGCTCTTCTTTGATTGGTTGGTCCAGCCGGATTATTATCATCGCCCATTCTTCAGGATCTTCTGCAACAACCTCAAAAGTGATATCTAGTGATGAAGAGCACGCCGCCTCAAAGCCCAAGCTCTGCAAGTCAAGCATTACATTGCGGAAAGAGCCTTCATCAGCCACGACGCAGGCAACATTTTTTGCCTTGAAGTTTTTGGCAGAGAAAAGTCGAGCCTGAGCGTTTCGTGCAACCTTGAGTGCTCCGACACTAAACAGCACTTCTTCTCCGTAGGTTCCCATTGGTACATCCTTAACTTAACTTTACCATTAGGTCCCTTCCTAGGAATTGAGTGTCCCAGCGGTTCGACAGAACAGTAGAATCCTGTGCATTTTTCGTGCAAATTTGATTTTTGTAATTTCTTGAGTATGCTGACGTGGCAGACGATGCGCCGGAGACGTTCTGCAGGAGTGACTTGGTCAAAGAGTTTGCAGCTCTCTATGCGCTTCACCAAGATAAAATTGGGCCCGCTGCAACTGACGGAAAATCAATTTCTTTTGGTGTCGGTCGTCAGAGTTTTTGGAACCAATGGCGACCTAAACTAAGAGAGAGTTTGGCTCATCTTGTTGGTTTGATTATGCGGCGTGCTGGCGGTGATGCAAGCGGCGCGCTTCGAGCTTCTTTCGTTTGATCCTTTCCCTTTGTTTTAGAATGGCTTTGTCACGCCCGAAGTAGACGTCGGCGGGTGTGACGTTATTGATGCTCTCGTGATAGCGCTGATGATTGTAGTGATCGACGAAGGCTTCGATCTGGGCTTCGAGGTCGCCGGGCAGGAAGTAGTTTTCCAGTAAGATCCGGTTCTTCAATGTTTGATGCCAACGCTCGATCTTACCTTGGGTTTGCGGATGATACGGCGCACCGCGCGAGTGTTTCATCCCCTTGTCCTGCAACCATTCAGCCAAGTCGCCGGAGACGTAGCTTGAGCCGTTATCGCTGAGCAGACGTGGCTTGTGGACGACATGCACCTGATCACAGCCAGACGCCTGCAATGCGAGGTCCAATGTATCCGTCACGTCCTCGGCTCGCATATTGGTGCAAAGCTTCCAGGAGACAATGTAGCGGCTGTGATCGTCGAGGACCGTACTGAGATAGAACCAGCCCCAGCCCAGAACCTTGATGTAGGTGAAGTCGGTTTGCCAAAGCTGATTGATCGCAGTCGTTTTGTCTCTGAACTCATTGGCTGCCTTGATAACAATGAAGGCGGAGGTCATGCGCCTTCAGCACGCGATACACTGTGGATTCCGAGACAAAATAACGTTCTTGATCCGTGAACGTCACCGCTAACTCACGCGGGGACAATTCCGTCTCCCGCAAGGCGAAGTCGACGACCCTGCGCTTCACCTCGTCGGGCACCCGGTTCCAGACATGTTTTGGCTTGGGAGATTGATCCTGCAATCCGGCCTCACCGCGCTGAAGGTAGCGGTCGTACCAACGATAGAACGTGGTCCGTGGAATGCCGAGCTTGGCCAGCGTCAGGCGCGCCGACAGGTGGCATTCCTCGACCAGCCGTATGATCTCCAACTTCTCAGATGCAGAGTACCTCATTCGTGGTCGCCCCCATCGCCTGTCATGCTTTTTTTGAGAAGACGCAGTTCGAGCGTCTGCTCTGCAACCACCTCCTTGAGGTCTTTGGCCTCACGACGCAGCTCTTTCACTTCGTCAGTGTTTGCGGCGCGCGCTGTATCCCCAGCCAGGCGCTTCTTCCCGGCYTCCATGAAGTCYTTSGACCACTTGTAATAGATGCCCTGAGATATCCCCTCCCGGCGACACAACTCGGCAATGCTGTCCTCCCCACGCAGACCATCAAGGACGATCCTGATCTTCTCTTCGCTAGAATAATGCTTGCGCGTGGCGCGCTTGATATCTTTGACGATCTTCTCGCCGGAGCTCTTCGTTGTCTTTCTCATCGTCCACTCCTCGGTGGCTACGATGAGCAACAAACACTCTCTTAGCAAATGACCCTATTTGGACCCATAAGCGCTGACGTCAGACAGCGCGTCGTTAGCATCTACAAGGTCGATCAGGGCGGTGAGATGTTGTCGAGCGCGACCTTCGGGCAGCGCTAACGGGTCGATCTTGCTCAGTTGCGTATCTGAAGTTGACGACAGCAGTGTGTATAGAGCTTTTTCGACAACAGCCTGAACTTCGCGCGGAGCAACACTGGAACTTTCGCTCCAAGGTGCACCTCTCGCGCCGAGTTGCGCGTCCCAATGAAAGTCCCTGGGGCGTGGGGCCAAATAAGCGTCGGCCAAAAGATCGGGTGATAAATTTCGATATGCCCCAGTTTCTGGATGCTGTGTGATTAGATTGCCCCAGTTGATAGTCATTTTGCTATCGTTTCCTTTCGTCCGTTCTTGAAATCTGCACTACTCGCAAGGCGGCAAAACCTCGGCACGATCTCAATTGAATTAGTTGATGGAACTTGACGACTTTAAGCAAGACCTTTGAAGCATCATGATGGCCGGACATTCTCGGGCTATGAGACAAAACTCCCTTTGGTAAGAGGGGTTTGTTAAAAATACAACTTAACATTGTGCTTCGGATCGGAAGCTGTGACTATAGAGAGAAGAGCGTTGGTAGCCGCTCTCATTTGGCGTGCTTTCGAAAGATTTTGGCCAAGAATCGAAAGAACGAAAAACTCCGAAAGACTAGGTTTTAAGCAACCGGGAGCTGATCCATTTGAATATTGTACTTAAAACTGTCGAAGCATTTCCGAAAGGACGCACCAGTCAGGAGTTATACGCGCTTCTGGATACTGACTTCAAAGCCAGTCGTCGGGAGGAAATCCTGGCCGAATTAATAGCGCTACAAAAACAAGGATCAATTCTACTTGGCCAAGACAGAAAGTGGCGCGCAGTTAGCAGAACTATAGTCAAAGGCTTGCCTTCAGTGCCTCAAGGCATCGCAGGACAGGCAACACTTACAGCGGGCCCCCTGACTGCATCACCCGCACGCTTTGGGACAGAACCCGATGCCGATGTTTTATCGGCAGATGACCTCGAAGAATCTAACGAAATTGATGCAACCGCACTCCTTAAGTACTATCGTGCTGCTCTTCAAAGTGATCCGCGCGGTGCTCTTACACAGGCAGATGATCGTCACGGTACAACGTATCAGCTGTTGAGCGGCGCTGGCGACCTCTTTCCTGAGGCTGATGAAACTGGTTTCATCCGCGTGAAACTCGACCATTTGCCCGACAGCTTCCGCGAAGCTTTGACGCGACGAGAGTCGCATGATCCAGCTCTGGCGGTCGGGTGGCCAATCGCAATCGGAAAAAAATCTGGGGCACCTGCGATCCGGCCGGTTGGTTTGGTGGCGGCGACCTGGAACCGAGACGAGGAGGACCTTATTGTCCAGATCGAAGCTGATGATGTCTTGGTCAACCCTGACTGGATAAAATCGGCGGCTGCGGGTTCGGCATGGTCATCGTCCAATCTTTCGGACGTGTTCGCCGGGCAGGCGGGAGCTGGCCTCAAGCGAGATGATTTTCTAAACCGCCTTCGTGAGGCAGCAGCGAAATCTGCAAGGGGGCGCATCACCGGCCGAAGTTTTGTTGCCAGTGTCGATCCATTGGACGAAGGCATTTTTGATGCCATTGGATTGTTTTTGCCTTCGGAGAGCTCGTTTACGGCGGGAGCGGTACGCGATCTGGACGAAATCGCAAGTTGGGACCAAACTAAGATATCCCGAACGGCTCTTGGCCCAATTCTCGGGCTTGCACACAATGGGGAAATTGAAGCGACGTCCCCCATTAATGTCGGACCTCTTAACCATGAACAAATTCGCGCTGTCGCCAATGCGACCTCTCAACCTCTTTCGGTTGTTACAGGCCCGCCAGGTACTGGAAAAAGCCAAGCTATTGTAGCAATGGCTGCAACGACGATGCTTCAGGGTGGCTCTGTCGTAGTCGCTTCGAAAAACCACCAAGCATTGGACGCGGTAGAAGAACGGCTTTCCGCTATGGCGCCGAATGTTCCGTTTTCCGTCCGAACTTTGGACCCGTCGCGTGAGATCGACCAAAGTGTGAAGAATGTAGTCTCGGCTCTGGTGAACGACACTGGCGGAGCGGGGATCGGGGCCGATCCAATGCTTGTTTCTCAGCTATCATCGCTGGCAAATCGTCGCTTGTTTGCACTTGATTCTATTGAAGCGCGTCGCGACCTCAACGCACGATTGGCGGATCTGACCGAGACCCTTGAATTGCGAAGGGAGGAAGTAACTCCAAGAGAGCAACCCATAGAAAATGGCGAAAAAACCGGGTGGTGGAAACGGCTACTCCTTTGGTTGTTTCCTAAGCGTTTTAGCTCGACAGAAATGGAAGAATTGCCGCTCAGCAGAGTAAGGCTGGAGGACCTCAGAAACGAGGCAGACAAGATAAGGAGCGATGTAAAAGAGCAAGCTGAGCCAGAAGACCCCGTCGCTCTGACAACAGAGATTGAAACGCTGGCACAATCGGTGCTGCGGCGCAATTTGGGTGAACGATGCTCACTGACAGAAGAACAAAGGCTTCAGCTCTCTGGCGAGCATGATGACCTTCAGCTTCACGGCAGTTCGGCCATGTCGCGCGACATTGCAGAAACCGTCTTATACCATCGACCTTTGTGGTTGGCATCCGTTCTGGGCACTCCCAAGCGTATCCCTTTATACGAAGGACTATTTGACCTGGTGATCTTTGACGAAGCCAGCCAATGCGACATTGCGTCTGCGTTGCCGTTGTTGGCTCGAGCTAAGCGTGCCGTCATTGTTGGGGATGATCGACAACTCGCTTTCATATCGCAAATTGGAGTTAAGCAAGATCGAAATTTGATGTCAGCCAACGGTCTGCCTGACCGTGGTACCGGTCGTTTTTCTCAAGGGCGAAAAAGCCTTTTCGACCTCGCACGAAGCACGCCAGGGGTCCCAGCAGTCATGTTGCGCGACCAATACCGATCCGCAGAACAGATCGTCCAATATATCAACGAGATGTTCTACGGAGGTAAGTTGCGTGTTTCAGCTAATCTAGCGGCGATGAAGATCCCTAAAGATCGCAAACCAGGATTGGCATGGACGAATGTCCCTGGCCCAACGTTACCTTCGCATGAAACCCAAAATATCAATGCTGAGGAAGTCGCTGCGATCACCGCTGAAGTCGAAGATCTATTGGTCCGCAAACGATATCAGGGTTCCATTGGTGTGATTGCTCCGTTCCGTTCCCAAGTCCAAGAACTGAACAGGGCGCTCAAAGCAAAAATACCAGCCAAGTTGTGGCAAGAAGCTGAGCTACGTGTTGGAACAGTCGACGGGTTTCAAGGACAAGAACGAGACTTGATCCTTTTTTCGCCGACGGTACATGCCAAGATCAAGTCCTCAGCAACCGCGTTTCTGCAAAGAGATTGGCGGCGCCTAAACGTAGCGATCAGCCGGGCTCGGGCCGTCGCCCATGTATTTGGTGATTTGGACTTTGCGCGGTCAGGTCAGATCAAACAGCTCCGCAGCTTGGCTGCTCGAGCAACCGAACCTTATGTGAGCGCGGTTGGGGAGGGCGTTTTTGACAGTGAAATTGAGCGGATTGTGTTCCACAAATTGAAGGAACATGGCTTGGAACCGCACCCCCAATTCGAGATCGCAGGGCGCAGGTTAGACTTTGCTCTGTTCGGGGCAGGGGACATCAAGCTGGACCTCGAAATAGACGGTCGTCGTTGGCACCAGGATGCAGACGGAAACCGTAAACTTGATGATCACTGGCGTGATCACCAGATGCGCTCGCTTGGCTGGAAAGTCCAGCGCTTCTGGGTGGATGAATTAATGCAGGATATGGAGGGATGCCTTGACCTCGTCAAACGAGAACTCGGTTAATCAGATGCCGAAACACGAAGAGTGGCGAAAGTCGCGCACGTTCACATGGATGGCTGTTACGGCGTCAGTCTTAGTCGTAGCCGTATTTGGCTATACGCTGTTCAAAGTAAATGTTCTTGAAACCGAATACGGAGAGATCCAAGGAAACAAAGTACGGATTTTGAGGCAGATCGAAAACCGGGAGGAGCAACACGCAGAACTTCTGGCCAAAATTCAAAAACTCGAAACCGAGAAGTCGCTTCTCGAGGATGATCTAGCGGTGTCTCGTGTGCGGCAGGAAGAGCTTGCGGCCCTAAACGAAGGGGTCGCTTCTTCCGAAGCCACGCTCAAGGACCTGCAAGGGGCCATAGTCGAGGCCAATCAAAAGTTGATGGAGCAAGAATCTGTCGAAATAGCGCTGGAAGAATCTCGTGGCGAGCAAAGTGAACTGGCCCAACAGAAAGTTCGCCTAAATGCGGAGATCGCGAGCCTTCAGCGTGAATTAAACACTGCGAATGATGAAGCGCGTGAGGCGAAAAATAAACGTGACCAATTCCAGGACGAAGTTTCAGATCTGCTGGAAAAGAAGCAGCAACGAGACGAAGCTGAGAGCGAACTAAACGCGGCACAAAATGCCCTGACGGCCATTCAAGACAAACTAAGAAATGCAGATAAGAACCTTGCGGAGAGGGAAGCCTCAGCATCAGATGCCGAACGCCGCTTCTCTCAGGCTGAAAAAGATCTGACATCGCTGAGTGCTCGCATCGCTACTAGGCAAACGGAGCTAGAAAGCAAAAGCAATGATGCGAACGCCGAAGCTACCCGCTTGGCCGGGCTGGAGCAAGATCGCGAAAATCTGTCTGAACAGGTTGATAGACTGAAAGCCGAAGAAACGCGGTTGAAACTGTTCGTCGAGAGGAACGCAAAAGCTGAAGCCGCGCTGGAAAGCACCTCACAAGCTTTGCAGCTTGCTCGCGACGAGAAAACCGAGATCGAAGCTGAGCTAGTCGCAAAACGCAACGAAATCCAAGACGAACGGATCAAAATTTCCGAAGTTAAGGTTGAAGTCGCCGCGCTGCGTCAAAACATTTCTTTGCTTGAAGCTGATCGGCAAGAAGCCACAAACAAGCGCGACGCCGTCGATTCAGAAATTCTAGCGAAATCCCAGACGCGTGAGACTTTGGCTGAACAGTTGAACACGGTATCGGCAGAACTTGCATCTGAAACGACCTTGCTTGCCCAGAAAAGTGGTGAGCGGATAGCCGAAGAAGCAAGGCTGGCGGACTTGCAAACCAAAGCCGTGGGTTTGAGTGAGGTTGAGGCTAAGCTTGCGGAGCTGCAACCCCAACTGGACGCACGTGAAAACGCCGCAAAAGCTGCTGAAATCTCGCTTGCCAAACTATCCGGTAAGATCGAGGCGGAACAGATCAGTCTGAGTTCGCTGCGCCAGGAGATAAACGACACTTCAGGTGATCTGGACAGTTTGAACAATCAGAAATCGAAACTGGACGCGCGCATAAACGAGCTCGCCGCAGAAAAAGCTGATTTTGAAGCAGAAGTTGCAGCGTTGGAGCAACTGATAACTAACCGTGAATCATCGCTGAAGCCCCAACCTACCGATCAACCAACCGATGATACCGGTGCGCAACCTGAAGGAGACAACTGATGGGATCTCTCGTTTTGACAGTCCTAATTGCAGGCTTTGCTCTGTTGGCGCTGGTAATCATCATGGTGGTCGTAGCTGCGCGGGCGGATCATGCCAACACACTCAAACCCCCGCTGGCCACACTTGGTGAAATTGACGCGCAAATCCGCGGCAAGACCTCTACATTGGATGACTTGGAAGCTGAGCTGGGCAAACGGCGAGACGCTATTTCGAGCATTGCTGACATTCAGGCTGAAGTTGATGCCTTGGTTCGGCAGAAGGATGAGTTGCTTGCTGAATGGCAGCAAGCAGAAGATCGGCGCCAGGAAATCTTAGCCCTGCGCCAGGAAACTGATGAAGCCCATACGGCCCTTGCCACGGCAACCCGCGATCTGAGCGAGAAGGCCTTGGAACTTGAGCAGGTCGAAGCCCGCCTACAAAAGGCGGAGCAGCTTGTTGCCCAGATTTCCGAGCTAGAGGAAAGCAAAGCTAAACTTGATGAAGCAGTGGTGGAACTTCGCGGGGAGCTGTCGGATTTGCAGACGTTGCAAGCTCGAGAAAAGGACCTTCGCGAAAATATCGAACGGTATTTGCGGGACTCTTCGCGCCTTGAAGGTGAGATCGACAGCTTTCAGTCCCGTCGCGATGAAGCCAAGGAGGGCGCACGTTTAGCCCAGGAGCGATTGGAAGAAATCAAGGCTGTTTACACCGGTGAAGCAGCCAAACTAGCATCTCAACAAACCGAGCTCACACGGATGGACGCACAGCGAGCCGGGTTGTTGGCGCAAATCGAATCCATGAAAGAAAAAGCTGGCTTGGCTGGCAGTGACGGAGGAACGGGCGCCGATCCGTTAGCCGAACTCCAATCGCTCCCCCCGGTGCTGTCCGGGATGCAGAAATGGGCTGAACACGCAGCGCGCGAACTGGAAACCGACGCCCTGCATCGCGTTACGGTTCACATGCGAGCTTTGGGATTGGACTATCATCCGCGCGTCATTCGCGCTTTTCACACCGCGATGAAAGTGAACGAAACTACCCAGATGGCTGTGCTTGCTGGTATCTCTGGAACCGGGAAAAGCCAGTTGCCGCGCCGGTATGCTCAGGCAATGGGTATTGGCTTTCTTCAGGTCCCGGTTCAGCCGCGATGGGATAGCCCGCAGGACCTTATGGGTTTTTATAACTACATTGAAGGCAAGTTCAGGCCCACTGATCTGGCACGGGGACTTTACCATCTGGATAAGTGGAACGGCCCAAGTGAGAGCCGCGAACTTCAGGACCGAATGATGTTAGTTCTTCTGGATGAAATGAACCTTGCACGGGTGGAATACTATTTCTCAGACTTTTTGAGCCGGCTCGAAAGTCGCCCAGGCATCGATCAGGCAGATCGTCAGGAATTGCGCAAGGATGCCGAACTGGAGTTGGACATTCCGATGCCAAAGGGTGAAAGTTCACCGCGCATCTTCCCTGGATACAACGTTCTCTTTGCTGGCACGATGAACGAAGATGAAAGCACTCAGTCGCTGTCGGACAAGGTCGTGGACCGGGCAAATGTGATGCGGTTTGCAGCGCCTAAAACTATCATGGCCGGAACTGGGGAGGGCACCCCTATTGAAACCAAAGCACTGTCGCGCAGCCAATGGCGAACGTGGGTCAAAGGTGTCGATGGGCTTGGCGCCGAACGAAACGCGGTCGAAAGCCATGTTGAAAAGATGGTCGGCCACATGACGGCTTTGGGCCGTCCGATTGGCCACCGATTGGGTCGCGCCATGATCGCCTACGCCGCCAACTATCCAGAAGACAATGGTCGCCGAGATGTACAAACTGCACTGGCAGACCAGGTCGAGATGCGGCTCCTCCCAAAATTGCGTGGCGTCGAGATGGAAACGGCTAGCAGCTCTCTTGATCAGTTGGCCGAGTATGTTCAAGCGGACCTAAACGATACGATCCTTGCCGACGCGATCCGTGATTCCGCACGGCTGGCAGATGAAGGTACTGGGCAGTTTGTATGGCGAGGAGTAACGAGGTAATGTATCTCGTTCGCCGCCCCTGGTCGCTTCGTTCGGAAGACGCGGAGGAGACGGTTTTCGGTCCCGAGGATTGTTTTCTTGGTGACGCTGAATCCGGGATTGATCGCAACAGTCGCCATACGAAGCTTCTGTCCCGCGAAAAACGCGAATTGAGACTGTTTCCCTATCCGAAAACAGGGAGTGCAGATGCTCCGATCCGAGTTTCGGGCCTTCCCGCGCGCCCAAAGATAGGCCTTGAACCGAAGACGCCCGAAGAAAAAACTGCTGTCGAAGCTTCGGGCCGTATGCATCGGGTTCTTGCAAGGATAGCAGAGCTTGAAGGGGCATTGGACGATCCTGAAAACCTTTGGCAACGCCTACAGGAGGCTTGGGATCGAGCTGAAGACGAGAGCGATCCACGAATGTCGGAGATCGTCCGGCAATCAAACCAAATCAAACCTCATTTGATTGAGTTGGAAAAGCGTATCCGTAGGGTGCTTCGCCGGAACCGTGAACTGACACCGCTTAATCGTGTCCAGGAAATGGACCGCGCCTCCATGCTCTGGATGGTACGTCAACCTGGGAAAAACACGGCGGAGAGGGCGGGGGCTGACCAACGTGTGCTTGCCATCGTGCGGCATGAGAATTTTGACACGCTGGAGAACAGGGTCTTGCACGCTTATCTCAAGTTGGCTTCACATTTTGCCCGCCAATGGCTTCGAGAGCACAAACGGGCGAAAAGCAGTGCGCGTTTCAAGATGGTTGAGTCCTACTTCCGGCTCTGTCGCCGGATTGCGCGCGAGCTGGCCAATTTAGGCGTTGCAATTGCCGAGCCAGGTGTCCCTGCGAACTATGTACTCATGGAGGACAGAAGTTACCGAGCGGTCGATGAAGCGTGGGATAGATTACTTCGACAGGACAAAGCGGAGGATGAGCTTTGGGCATGGCAGGCAGAAAGCTGGACAGATTTCTGCGTGCTCGCGGTCACGCTTGCCCTGCATGGATTGAATGAATCCATACTTATCGCTCAGGCACCTTTGGTTTGGGTGGATGAGGCCATACAAGGTAGGCGTTTCCTCCATGACCGGCCACTTGCGGTGTTCTGGTTGCGCGAAAGCGGAATAATCGTGGAGGTTCAGGCGCGGCCGGAAGAGATTTCGGCGAACCAGTTTGCCGCAAGGGCGAACTTGTGGCTTCGCGTTACCGACCTGAAAACCGATGCCGTCGAAAGACGGATCCCTGTTTGGACCCCTCATTCGTTTAACAGGATGTCTGCGCAGTCAGAAGCGCAAAGCGCCTCCACATTGGTGCACGCTCTCCGCAATCGGCCGGGACAGGAAGTATTAAGGGAAGGGCTGATATTGATGCCCGCACACGGAGTTACAGAAACCTACGAGGCGACGTCAGGCGGCGGGCGCGTCCAAGCAATTGCAATTGATGCTGTTGGCGAAACACTCAAAGAAGGAAAGACGGCCCTGGCCAACTTTGTGCGGACTTGTTTTCAAGAGAGTGAAGCATGAAGCGGCTTGTAGGCTATGATCTGAATGGCTGGAGCGATTTTTCTGCCCGCAACTGGCTTGAGGTTCCCGGTCAGGAAACTCTTGAAAACCAAGATCAGGTTATTCAAGGGGGCATTGGCGGTGTCGTGGTGACCGTTAAAGAAAGTCCGCAAGGCACCGAGTTCATCGGGGGGATGCAAGCGCAACGCGCACCGCATGGAAGAGGCACCGGCTGGGGCGCTGTCGGCGCAAAAGAAAATCGGTCAAGTTTGCTACAATTACTTGAAAAGCCAAACGACTATACGCGTGAAATTTCAAGCGCGTTGTTCGCAATGGCCGACGCTCGCAAGGCAACGGCTGTTTTTTCAATTCCTGACATACCTGCGCTAGTCGAAGATCACCAAGAGGCATTTCTCAAATGCTTGGAGACTCTGCGAGCGGGCAGGCGGCTACTCGTCTGGCGACCCGTTTTGGCCGTGCTGGCGGCATTTGAAGAGTGTTCCAATGTTCAGTGGGACGATGTCAAAGACATCGGAGTTATCATCCACACTTCAAAGGGCTTTTCTTCGCAGCGATTACAACTTCGCAAAGAAAAAGTCTTTGCACCAGAAAGGCGATATTCGGGGCGTCATCATGACTGCGATTTGGGTCTTGAGGCACTTTGGGGTCAAGCAAAAGCAGCGCTGAAGGCGCGATGCGCTAACCCCGAAAAAGCCGACCATGTCGATGCGTCTCAACTGCCCTCGAAACTCGCTTTGGGGCACGAGTGGGATGCAGAACCTCTTAGGCGGTGGAATGGCTCTTGGGAAATTGTTACGCCACCGGAAGAGTTCGATATTGCACGCGGCAAAGTTCCAGAGGCTCTCGCTGACCATCTTTCTGATTGCAGTATAGTTCTATTCCAATCGCCAACTGTTGGCGTGGTTCGTGACTGTGTTGTTCAGCGCCTTACGACCCAGCTCGGGTGTAACCTCCATTGTTTGGAACCGCAGGCAATAGCCCGCGGTGCGCTGGAAGCGGCGCGTCGCCTTTCCGAAAATCTGCCGATTTACTATGATTTCTTGCCTCAGATCTCGACCATTGTTCAGGATGCAGATGGAGCGAAAAGCTACGATCTCATCCCAACCGACGCTCTGTTGCCCGCCGGGCAATCATATCGAAGTGACCAACCTGCTCGGTTGGGACTGCTGGCTGGCATGGAAGAAATCAAGATTCATCTCAAAAAAGAAACCGATGCAACACCCCGCCGCGCTGTAGTCACACTTACGACACCACCCGCAAAAAACACTCCTATTGAATTGCATTTACAACAAACACCAGCGGCGGGCCGTGCTCGAATGACCTTGGTATCCGAAGCGTTCTCGGGTCCAATAATTGTGGATTGGGAGACAGCAAGAGAGTTAGATCAAAATTGGGAAGAAGTCATTGAGAGCCTAGAACCTGAAAGGCCAACTGTACCCAATCGTTTAGTTCTACCTTGCGGAACGGACACATGGTTCGAGCAAGACAACAGGCCAGGTCTTGAAGACCTCCTAGTACAAGAGCTCTCAAGTCGAGATCCAAAATGGAATACACTCGCCTCCAAATTATCAAGCCGATCAAACGGAAAATATTCGATCTCGAGCGACGGGGAGTATCCCAGCCAGCTTCCTCAACCCTCCAGATATTTGCTGGAAGATGCTATCAGCCTCGCTGAGAAAGATGTGCAAGAGCGTCTTGCGGGAAGGGGAACCAACAATAACCATTCGTTGCGGTTTCTGACCTGGCTATTCCACATGTGCCCTGACTGGGTTGTGCCGCATCTAATTGATGGTGCAGAGGCCAGAACCGGATATCATGCATTCGTGCAATCTGGTGGATCAAGGGGGCTCATGCTGCAAGCAATTGGTAGAACAGCACAAGATCCAGAGCATCAGAAAAGGGCTTTCAAACATCTTTTGCAATTGCCTTTGGGCAGGTGGAAAAAGGACCAGATCGCCTGCGCCGCATTCTTGTTGTCTCGAAATGACAGCGCACCATTGTTGCTCGAAAGGAGCGAAGTCGACTTTCTTGCAAAGGTTGCCGAAACAAAAGTGCTTGAGGCCGTGGGAAAGGATTTTACGTCTGCTTACATTTACGGCCCATACCTTTTGGTAGGTCTGCTAAGGTGGCGCCTTCGAGATCCATGGGCCTTGGTTGTGGGTCGAGATCCAGTCGCCGATGATTTACTTTCGGCTACCCGAAAGTTGATGGCGCATCTGAAAAGGAGAATGTCCCGGGACGGCAATTTGAAACGCTACCATGATATCCTAGACCAGGTTTGCGAAGAGCTGGAAGGGAAGGGCACTAACCCGGATATCTTGATCGACATAGAAGGTCTGGCCTCAAGTCGGTGACACACGTGTGTTGAGTGTCACCGAGATCTGAACCGGCATCCAGAAGATCTGACCTGACTGCGAATACGGAGCAGACTGACGGAAAAGGTTAGAAAGGACTATTCGGTTTTAGTCTGACCCCAGACGCCGTTGTCCTTGCAAAGTGAGTTAACCGCAAAGTCGATGGAAAGAATGGATGTTTATTGCTGTACCATTTCTGTACCATCGCAAAGAATGTGGACAAAGCTCAATCTATACGGAAATCCATGTCTGCTGAGGCTTCAACGACCCTTAAGAAGTCTTAAAAACTTATTTAAATTCAGTTGCTTGCTTGTTGTCGCCCCAATAAAACATGATACAATGTCAAAAGTTTCTATTACTGCCATATTGGATTGAAAATCCTCGTGTCGGTGGTTCGATTCCGCCCCCGGCACCATCAAAATCCGATAAGAAATTGATTTTGAATGGGATTTTAGAAATTTTTAATTCTCTATCCCCCTAATTATCCTCCCTTAAGCCGTTGGTGGATTTTTGTTTGGGACCTAGACCTACAAAATTCTAACGCACCAAAATGCCACAAAGCGGACCTTCGATGCGCGATGCCCCAATGACCGAGTTGCGGACTAAACCGTCGTTCGCTACGGCTTGCACCAATGACCGCTGGTTGCGGACTAGCGGCCTCAATTTTGTTGAGCGGGAGAGGCAATCAGAAACTGGATTCCTTTAATTTCTGAGTCTAGTCTTCGGCGTTTAGGGAGGTGCGTGCATGAAACGAAGACTTGCTGCCATACTTGCAGCAGATGTCGTGGGTTATTCGCGCCTCGTCCGCTCTAATGAAGAGCAGACGTTAGAGCGATTGCGAGAACTACGGAAAAACGTCATTGAGCCCGCCTTTGCAAAACATGAAGGTCGAGTGGTCAAATGGATGGGAGACGGAGTACTGACGGAGTTTGCAAGTGCCGTCGACGCGGTTTCATGCGCCTACGATATTCAAAAGTCTATCCATTCACGCAACGGAGACTCTGCAGTTGATGAGGGGATTATTTTTCGCGTCGGCATCAATATCGGCGACGTCGTGGTGGAAGGCGACGACATTCATGGCGATGGGGTTAACGTAGCCTCAAGGTTGGAAACGCTGTCCGAGCCTGGTGGAATTTGCATTTCGGCCTTAGTCTATGAACAGGTCAAGCACCGCCTCCATGTGCCTTTTCAAGACGCGGGTGACCAGCAGGTTAAAAATATTGCAGAGCCAATCCGCGTCTGGAAATGGGTGGATAAGGCAAACGATGAAGCAACCACTCAAGATTCCGTTGTAAAGTCAGGGCTAATTTTGCCTCCTAGCCTGCCAGACACTCCGTCTATCGCGGTTTTGCCGTTTGACAATATGTCAGGCGATACCGAGCAAGAGTACTTCGCAGACGGCATGACAGAGGACCTGATCACCGACCTATCAAAATTGTCTGGCTTGTTAGTCATCGGTCGCAACTCTTCATTTGTTTACAAAGGCAAGGCCGTAGATCTGCGACACGTCGGTAAGGAGTTGGGTGTGCATTATGTCCTTGAGGGAAGTATCCGCAAGGCAGGCAATCGGGTTCGCATGAACGCGCAGCTAATTGAAACAGCGAATGGAACCCACGTATGGGCCAATCGCAGGGACGGAACGCTAGAAGATATTTTTGACCTGCAAGACGAGATTACAAGAGAAATTGTCGATGCGCTGTCTGTTCAGTTACGGGAAGGTGAAGAAAAGCGTCTTGGCAGTCAGTACACAGAGAATATTGAAGCGCGTGACTGGTTTCTTAAAGGGCGACTGCGCTATCGCGAACCGGGTCCGCAAGCCAACGCCGAAGCCCAGCTACTGTTCACCAAAGCTTTAGAAGCTGACCCAAACTTCGCCTATGCATTGGCTGTTAGAAGCTACCTTAAATTCCATGCTTGGTTCTTCAAGTGGAACAGCCACCACAATGCGTTTGACGAAGCATTGGCTGAGGCCGAACATGCTGCCAAGATGGATCCTAACCTAGCGGCAGCTCACGCGTATCTAGGTTGGATGCATATGTGGGGCGAGGGATCCGAAAGAGCTCTTTCTGAGCATGAAACAGCTTTATCACTGGACCCCAATTCCTCAGATGGACATTTGTGGCAGGCTTCTTCGCTCATCTACGCGGGAACGCCTGAGTTGGCAATTACTCCGATGGATCGAGCAATGCGGCTAGAACCGCACACTCCACCCATTTACCTTCTTAATTATGGTCACCTGATGTTGCAGCTTGACCGGTATGAAGAAGCTATCGAATATTTGCAGGCGGCAATAAGAAACGCTCCTCAGTTTCCTATGAACTACATATTTTTGTCGGCGGTAAAAACTGCGCAAGGCAAATTGCAGGAGGCAGAGGAGGCTGGCTTGAGACTTCTCGGATTGATCCCAGTAGCTACGGTATCCACACTGAGTTCCCAATTGCCCTACGTAAAGGAAGAGCACAGACAAAAAATTGTGGCGGGCCTGAAAGCCGCAGGGTTGCCTGATTAGTGAAAAGCAAAGAAGCCCGCTTTGGGCTCAGAGCAGCCATTCGCTGCAGAGCGGCTCAAGGTCCGCTTTGTCGTCAATCGCCAGCTTTTGGTATTATCGGTCCCGAGCCACAACTAAGTCTGCGGTCCATCCAAAGAAAAGCAAAACAAATTTGGCAACAAACAACGCTAATTGTCCGGTAGAACAACCTGCGCCTGTCCGCACCGATTGATACGTTCCCTAAACTCCACTTCAGTTTCGCTTTCTATCCGTTCTAATGACTGTCCAGAATTCATACCGTAAGCGGAGACCGCTTCTTTGGTTTGCGCACATCCGTCTCCTCGCACTGTCGTCTTCAATTAAGCATGGGTTTCTTTCAGGCTATGCAATTTTCGGACCTTCCCCGGAGGTACTTCAAAAACCCTTTTGAAAGCCTTGTTGAACGAAGGTTCGGATAGGTACCCAACCCTGGCCGCGATCTGCGAGATCGGCTGGTCTGTTTCAATCAACTGTTCTCGAGCCAAATGCATGCGCCATGTTGCAAGATATTGAATGGCCGGAACGCCGACGAGTTCCGTAAACCTTGCTGAGAATGCTGACCTCGACATTCCTGCAAGCTGTGCAAGCGACTCGACCGACCAGTTTGCGGCTGGGGCGCGGTGAATGGCTACTATGGTGCGCCCAATCTGCGGATCTCGCGCCGCTTTCAGCCAGCCGCGATTTGCGTCGGGCGCGCTGTTGAGCCATCGGCGAATGGCCTCGATAACCACCACATCAGCCAAGCGTGTAATGACCGTTTCGCCACCCGGTCGCAGTTCACGTGCCTCTTTTGCAATGAACTGCAGGGTTGCCTGTAGCCAACTCCCGGCGTCCTCCTCCCATGGATCGATTTTGATTATGTCAGGCAGCAAGTCCATCAACAAACCGCTGGCTGCATGATCTATTCTGACCAAGCCATACATGATGCCGGTCTCTGCGCCACCACCACCATATTCGAGCGTTTCCAAGATCTCTGTCACCTTGCGTATCGGCAACTCTTCCAGAGTTAAAAGCGGCGTATCTTCTGAACTGAAGAAACCGATAGGCGCGCCTTTTGTCATCAAAACCAGATCGCCTTTTTCGACTTCAAAAGGGTTGTCCTCCCCAACCCGCATAAAGCAACGCCCGTGTGTAATGACTGCAAAGCTCAGGATGTCGGGAAACCCAGGGATCGCGACGCCCCAGGGCGCCGACAAGCGTGACTGGCAATAGAATGTGCCTGTGAGCTTCAGAAGATGAAGAATTTCTCCCAGCGGGTCGCCAATGGGTTGGGCCAGTGCATCGGGGTCGGGGACGTGTGGTTCAATCTGGTTCATCTCGTGAGTTTGGTCGAAATTGCCCTGTCCGTCCACATATGTTGGACGAATGGATAATAAGTAAGGATTATCGAGAATAGATCATCTCGCTCGATTGCCTATCTGTGGGTCATCAACGGAAAACATGGAGATGATCAATGACACAGCAAACAATTCTCGTACTTGGCGCAACAGGCAAAACCGGGTCGCGGATCACGGCGCGCCTCGAGGACAAAGGGCACAAAGTCAGGCGTGGATCGCGTGGCAGTGAAACGCCCTTTGATTGGGGAAAACCGGAGACTTGGCCTGCGGTCCTAGACGGCGTTTCGTCCGCCTACATTTCTTATTTTCCCGACATCGCATTTCCAGGCGCGGTCGAGCAGGTCGAGGCCTTCACGGCATTGGCCAAAGAAACTGGATTGCAACGCCTTGTGCTTTTGACTGGGCGTGGTGAGTTCCACGCCGAAAGAGCCGAAGAAGTTATCCGAAACTCTGGCATACCGTTCACGATCGTACGTGCCGCGTGGTTTGCACAAAACTTCTCTGAGGGTGCATTGCTTGATCCGGTTATGGCCGGTGTATTGCCAATGCCTGCTGGCGAAGTGCGCGAACCGATCGTCGACGTAGACGACATTGCGGACGTTGCCGTTGTTGCATTGACCGAAGAGGGCCACGCCGGTGCGCTTTATGAAGTCACAGGGCCACGGCTCATGACATTTGCGGACATGGCCCAAGAGCTTTCAAGCGCCATGGGCCGGACAGTGCAATACCTGCCGATCTCCTTTGAAGATTTTCATGCGGAAATTGCGAGTGCGAATGGGCTGATGATTGCCGACGTAATTACAGACATTGCCCGCGAAACTCTTGACGGACGCAATGCCACCCTTGCTGACGGTGTTCAACGCGCCCTGGGACGTGCGCCGCGCGACTTTGCTGAGTTTGCCCATAACGCCCAATCGTCGGGTGCGTGGACCAAAGCCGCCTGAGGCAAGTTGACAAAGAAAGGAGCCAATCATGGAATTTGGTTTTAGACGCAGACTGGTCCTGGGCATTTCCGGATTGGCTGCAATCACTGTCGGTCTGGCTATCACACTGGACCCACAGGCCTTCTACGCCAGTTATGGCATCGTGCTTACGCCGCAACCAAACTTGATGAGCGAGCTTCGTGCACCTGCTGCCAATCTTGCGGTACTTGGCCTGATCATCCTGTCTGGCGCCCTTTACAAAAGGATCACGCATTCAGCCGCGTTGCTTGGAACGGCCGTATTTCTGGCTTTCGCGATGGGTCGAGTGGTTAGTCTGGCCCTTGATGGTCGACCATCTGACAGCATTCTTGCCGCGCTTGGGATTGAGGTCGTTCTTGCGTTGCTATGCTTGTGGGTTGCTGCTCCAAGAAGACAACGCGCGGATAAAGTTAGCGGAGCTGGCGTAGGCGCTTGATTAAAAAAGTCAGCCCTGGCGCAAAGTGCCTTTTGGTTCACCGCCACCCGCACCTTTTGGGGCGGGTGGCGGATATTTATCCTCAGCTTTTTGCTTTGAAAAACTTGCAAAGTTCAGCTCGTTCCGCCCCCTATACACACGGCCGGCTTGTCGGTTTACCTGCTTCAGTCGTCGCTTACCAAACGAGCTTTCGCGTCAGTCATCTTGTTCTCGGCTCGGCTCGGCTCATCATCACCTCGTGTTGATCTCTCTGTGACTGGATCATCGGAGTGTTGTTAATCATCCCACACCAAAGATAGGCCCGCACTTTTCCCTCGCATGTTCGTGGGCGCGCGCTAACGCAAGGAAAAGAAGCGTGCGGGCATTGGAAACACTATGGTCGCGGTCCAGCTTCAGACTGGTCAAGATATGCACGATTTTGCTCGTATGTTATGCCCCTTTTGCCGTTTCATCGTGATGGTCCGTAAACGCAGACGGCAGCAAGATCACGGTGAGCGACTGTATTTCTATGGGTTTGGATTCGTCGCTGGGGGCTGACCTTTCAATGTTCTGCTTGCTTGCACATCATTGTGTTTTGCGGCACCCGTAGGAACAGGATGTACCTTTGGATAAGCAACTGAAGCCATGAGTTGGAAGCAATCGATTTTACTTTTAGCGCTCCAAACTCTGCTGTGGGTCGACGCCGCGGCTGCACAATCATTTGTTTCCGATGCAACCAGCAATTTACCAATCGCCAATGAAGTCAACATTGGCGGTGGTGGATGGGCGCAGATCTACAACCAAGCGGAGCTTGCCGCCTTTGCGATTGATGTCGTTGTTGCACTCGCGCTGGCGACACTGATTGCTTTGCACCCGGTCAGGCGTGCGGCGCGGTCGAAAACTATTGATTTCATCCTTCCACGTCTGTTTGCTTTTTACGCGCTGATTGGAATGGTCGTTGGTTTTCTCGTGGATCAGCACGGTTACATCATCGGCTTTGTGGTGTTCGGCATCGGCGCTCTGTTGCGCTTCCGATCAAACCTTGATGACCCGGTCGATACGGTTGAAATGATCCTTGTGACAGTGCTTGGGCTTTGCGTTGGGCTTGATTTGCCGGTCATGGCGATCCTGATTGGCGCTGTGAGTTGGGTGTTGATCTGGGTGAGCGGTCGCCGCTTGCCGATCGAATTGCGCCTGCAGGCCGACAGCATGGAACGGCTTGAGCATGCTTTGGATCGTGTTCATCAAATTGCACGGCAAGAGCAGTGGAAAGAGGGCTATTTGCACCGATCGCACTCGAAAAACAGCGCGCGTTTGATTTTGCTGCTTCACGCCTCGATCGGAGAAGAAGGCGTCGAAACCGCATTGCAAAAAGGGTTGGATGGCGAGGGTCTGATCTGGAAAGTTGGCAACTAGGCCGCGCTAGCGCATCAGGTCCAGGCGCCTCAGCACACCGATGTCTTTGGGCAGCGATCCGAAATCAATGGCCCTTGCATAGTCAGGTCCGCGGCGTGCCTCGACATCGATTGTGCCGTCCGGTGATATCGTCAGAATGGTTAGCGCGTGAGGCGCCCTGTCGCGTGTCCCGATCAAAGCCCGTGGTCCGCCGCCCAGACAGGCCTGACTGACATAGGCGACACCGTCCTTGTATCCCGGCCAGAATGCGTGGTGATGGCCGGACAGGTGAAGATCAACGCCCAGTTCCTGATATAGCTCTTCAAGTGCCGGATCACCGATGATCTCCCTTTCGCGTTTGATTGCGAAGGGAAAGAGGGGCAGGTGGCTGAACGTCACTGCTGTATTGGCTTGCGACATCGTGGTTTTCAGGCGGTTGTGTTGATCACCCCGCAAAGGCCCCAACGTGGTTGCGTCCAAAGAGGCAAAACGCACGCCACCGATTTCGAAGACGTAAAAGAATGGGTATCCAGCATCGTCGATGAACTTGAGGTCCGGTTTGCGATCTTCCCACTCGGCGGCAAAAATCCGTCTCTCTGCCGCAAAGGCTTCGTACGCGCTCGCATCATGATTGCCCGGAGTGACCGCCAGAGGAATCCCCGCGCGATCAAGCGGATCGCTGACAGTTTCGTGGAACGCAGCCCACATGCGCTTAACGTGCGCGTTGGACAACACCGGACTTCGCTGTCCTGCCACCATGTCGCCGGTGGAGATCACCAGATCTGGTTTTGTCTTAATGATCCAGTCCACTGCGCGGGACACGCGCGGCGCGTAGTCGGTGGAGCCATAAGAGCCATTGAGGTCTGAGATGACCACGACTTTTATTGGCTTGGCGCAAGAGACACCCGCCCAGCATATCAACAAAAGCGCGGCGAGAGATTTAAGCACCACAGGCAATCTGTTGTTCGACAACCGCGCCGGTCAGAAAGAACTCCTTTGGGGACAGGTCGAAGCGGAGGTTACCCGCTTCACAGGTCGCTTTCAGTATCCCGGTGGCGAGGCTGGTGTTTTTAACGATCTGATCAATCTGCCCTTCGTTCAGACCCACAGACGCAGAAACCCATTCAAAGAGTGGACCCTTGGATTGGAGGTCCTGATCGAGCGCCACTAACTTTTGGTAAGTGTCCGCACTCATGTGCCGCAGCTTTTCGAGCATCTGAGTAGACTTCGCGAAATTGGCATATTGCACACGCCCGCCGGCATCGTTGTCGTTAAGGTTTGTCCGGCGGATCAGTTTTGCTTGTGCTGGGACAGAGGCATCGCCGGGCTCGTGGTGCTTTGCCTTCTTATGCTTCACCTCGCCGTTTTCTACCCAGTAGTAGTAGGGGGTAAAGTCGATGTTTCCGACGCGGTCTTGTTGGCTAAAGATGAAATCCATAACCACAATTTCCGACAGTTCTTTCATCCAGAAAACCATCTGTTCGGGAGCGGTGTCAGCCCCCAGATCACGGGCGATTTGTGGATCACGGGCGCCTTTGGCCAACCCGTCCGTTATTGCGTCGGCTAGTGGTTTTTCCGAGCGCAAAGCCAGAAAGGCGGGCGTTTCCTGAAAGTCGAAATTCTGTCCCTTGCCCCAGCCTGATTTTCTGGTGCCATTTATCTCTGAGCCATATCGGTGCCCCGGGCTTGATGTCAGTACCCCAAAGATTTGCTGCCGGTCCGAGGTAAACAACTCATCGGTTGGCGAATACTTGTCTGGGTTCTGGTCCGCTGCCACAAGCATCTGCCAGCCGGCATTGTTCATACGCGCGCTGCGGTTATGCCCAGATATCGACAAACCTGGGCGCGCCACTTCGCTCAGGTGCATTTGTGCATCCATCGAGCGCCAGACCGTGACGGGGACTTTGACCGTCGCGTCGAAGTACCGTGAAAAGTGGTAGTACAGCAAAGCGGACGGCGAGAAGGTTCCCGAAGTGCCGCTGGCATTCATCGTTGGCTTGAACTTTGCAAGGTCAGTCTTGGCGAGACCTTTTGCCGATTTTCCTTCGGTGCAGGCATTGCGTTCAAAGCCTGTGCGATCCATCGCGTAGTTGCCTTCCGAAACATCGTAGATCATCATCCCCGGAGAGGTGCTCCACGTCTTCGGGCACAGGGCAACTGCCGGTGCATAGAGGTCGATCTGGCAAAAGGCGGTCTCTTCTTTGAGATCGCCGTTACTGTATTTCCCCCCCGGAATTTGGGCGATGCGTACACAGCGTTCCGCCAATCCGTTTGGACTTTGAAAAGTGGTTTCGGTGCCGATCACGTCGTCTGACGCCAACAGCGGTGTGGTGGACATGAATACAAGTCCTGCGAGCAGTGTCAGGCGCATAGCAATCCCTCGGTTGATAGAACTATTTCGGGCAGATAGCGGCGCGCTGTGCGTCAGAAATCGCAAGCGATGGGTCCACTGAGAATTTGGCAAATTTCCCGTCTATCCAGCCGTCGCAACCTCCCGAGCACGGGGCACCGTTGCGCGCCTCGTTCCAGTAGTCTTTTGCCCGTGCTTCAGACCATCCGCAAAACTGCACAAGGGCCATGGCAGACAACGCGCCGGACGAATGTACGCCCCACATGCAATGCACCAGCACCGGGCCACTGTTGTTGACGATTGCCTTGTGAACGTCCTTCATCACTGCCGCAGGCCGCGAAGACCGGGCTGATTTGTATTCGAGCGATCCAGCACCACAGGAGGTTGTTCCATACGACGTGTTCTTTCCAAAATCCGCATAGAAAGCTTCTGAAAAACCGGACTGACACAGGCTTTGTTTTTGCGGTTCGGACAGCCCGGTGCGCCCCTTGTCCCCGCCCTGAAATCCACCGCGATAGAGAACGCCGGACAAAACCGGTCGAAAGAAGGCCATTCCATCTGGCTGGCCAGACATCGACCGTACCATCATTGCTTTATCGCTTGGCCCGCCTGAACGCGCTGTAAAACCGTCGGCGGCCGTGACCGTCGGCAATAACAGTACAAACACGAGCCAGAAGTAATTTGGAATTTTTGCAAACATCTTGAACGGCATCCCCCGTGGTTTGTGACGAACGCGGCGTTGGTAGCCTTTGCGTTTTCTACGTCAGCTTGTTTTTATAGCTCGGCGGCTTTAAGCAAGACTACCGTATCACGAAAGCGTCACCAAGCAAGGCGTGCACCGTCTGTGCGTGGGGCCAACAAGGAGGACACTCATGTTCAAAAAAATTTTGGTAACACTGCCTGCTTTGGCCGTTCTAGCGGCTTGCGACGAAGGCACAACAAGCCAGAGCGCTTCAAGCGCTGAACCCACTGCTGCCCAACAGGCATGTTTGCGGGACGTGACGGCCACAACGAACAATCCGGATGTTGTCCTTCTTGGTTCTGAATTCTCAGAGGCCGGTACGCTGGTGCGCGTCGGTGTAGGCCCCGACCGGGCGCCTTGGCAGTGCATCGCCTATAGTGATGGCACGACTGACGGCATCCAATCCCTGACGAACGAAGGCACGCTGTAGTATTTTTTGAGTTTGCCCCGAGTGCTGGCGGCCGATGATCGGCCGCCACCTTGGCATGTCTCAACACCGCGAAACGTCTTAAAGCAATCAGAGGAAACGAAATGAAAATCGTAAACCTATTGGTCGTTGGCGGAATGACCCTTGCCGTAGCCGCATGTGACGATGGCGCCAGCGCCCCCGGACAACCTGCCGTTGGCAGCAGCACAGACCTGAGCGCATTTCAGGGTGCAGGTGCGGGACAAGCCGAATTGGGTATTCAAAACCTTGGCTACGAACTGGTTCGCAGTGAAGGGTTGACCAGCTATTGGTTCAATCGCGAAACTGGTGCCTGTGCGGAAATTACGACGTCCGAAGGCGTCTATTCATCCGTTAACATGCTGCCAGCCGGAGATTGCTGAAGCCGCCCCATACTGGAATTCGGAGTTAATCAGCCATGCATTTTGACTTGGCCCACGCGATTGTCACGGTCGCGCTGCTTTTTGCCACTCTGTTTGTGCTGAAAAAGGTCGGCGTGATCACAGAAGGTGAAGAACGGAAATTCAGTTGGACCGCGGTCATCGCAATGGCCATCGTCGTCTTCATCCTGAATCTGATCTGGCCATATGGGCCTTAATTGAGTGGACCGGATTTGACCGCGACACAGAAACTGCGCCGACAGAGGTATCACACATGAAAAATTCTACACTTCACCTTGCTGCCGTCTTGCTTGCAATGAGTGGCGCACCCGCTTTGGCAATGACGGACGAAGAAGACGCGTGCATTGACGAACTCCGCCGAGTTGGTGGGCCAGATGGGCAATCCGGCATTATTGAAAGCTCTGAGTTTTCTGAGGCCGGTACTCTCGTCATGCTGCGTGATGGGGGCGGCAGTCTTTATCGGTGCATTGCCTACAAGGACGGTAGCATCGGAGAGATGACCGCAGTGGACGCAATGGATGACGGTGATGGCGCGTTGTCTGCTGAGGCCGGTGCGACGGCAAGCCAACGCGTGCAGTTCGATGCTGGTGCGACTGGCGCTGAACTGACTGGGTCACTCGCGCCGGGAGCGTCGGCACAGTACCTGATGGGCGCCAAGAACGAACAGTTTTTGTATGTGCGTGTCGCCCCCAAAAACGGCGCGTTGGACTATGTCATCCGAAACCCCGATGGATCGGAACTGTTGGGGTTGATGACAGCTGATCAGGAATATCGCGGACAGCTTTGGCAAACCGGCGACCACATTGTCGAGGTCATAAACAGAGGTGCCTCAAACGTCGATTACAATGTCATCTTCGGAATTGAGTAGTCTTTAAACCGGATCGTGAAAGGGTTGGGGCCTGCTTATCGCAAGAAGGTCCCGCCTTACACATTTCGTTCGATGAGAGGGGCGCTAAACCCCTCTTATGTCCTGATCCAAGCCTTGGCGTCTTCGAACTCGTCATTGTCAAAAACCATAACTTCGGTCGGCATCAGGCCGCCAAACAGCTTTGCGCTTTTGCGTATCCAGTCGATATCTGTGACCAAGGCCAGCTTTGAAAACGTGGTGAAGTGCGAAAACCCAAACCGCATGTCGTCCCAAACTGCTCCCGCTGAATAGCCGTCAAAGTACTGGTCCAGAACACATAACAGTTTCAGCTTGTCATGTTCTTTTGCAGCCTCATCGATCAGCGGTACGAGGCTGTTTGAATAGTCCTGCGACGTGATTAACCCGGAAAAGCGCAGGGCAATGACATCTCTTGGAAAGCCTTCCATTTGCGTGATCGCACCGGGGTGATCTTCTTCCATGGCGGCCCAGTTCAGCGCGTCCTCAAGGGCCTCTGATTTGAAACGCCTGATCTTCGCAGCCGTAAAAACATCAGCGAGAGGTCGTGCCAACGAAAGGAGAACGCTGTCGGTCACGAAGGCTACTTTTGGGACGATCTTGTGGCGGTCATGAACGAATGAAAGATGCGACTTCAATGCATCGAAACTGTCCCACATCGGGGCGCTGTCCGTCTTTATGACAAGGCTGGGGACTTTGTCATACTCGTTGATGTACCCGTTCATTGCCGCGACAAGGCCGTCGATATCTTCCTTAGAGATCGCTTGTTCGGGTGAAATCACCATGATGTTTTCACGGTCCCTTAGGTCCAGTTTCATTGGTCGATCCCCCTGTTTGAGAATGCGAGCGTACCATAAGCAGCGATTCTGCTGAACGGCCAACTGGGCGCATGGGATAACCAAGGCGGTGCCCATCAGAAACACTAGGCTTGAGTATTCTCGTGCGGGCAGCGCATGGTTGGGTTGATCAAAACCTAACGAGAGGAACAAACATGACGTTCGGAAGCATCATTGCAATGTTGATCATCGGAGCACTTGCCGGCTGGCTGTCGGGCAAGGTTATGCAAGGTCGCGGCTTTGGACTGATGGGCAACATAATCGTAGGGATCGTTGGCGCATTCGTGGCAGGATTGATATTCCCGGCGCTCGGGTTTTCGGTTGGCGGTGGGCTCATTTCCTCAATATTCCATGCCACGATTGGCGCGATCATACTGCTGTTTATCATTGGGTTGATCAGACGCGCTTAGAATTGGCTGCTGGCGGTGCGCCACACCAATTGGGTCAAAGCATGAGCAGCGGCGTGACAAAGTGCACACCAGTCAGCCTGACAGCATAGATCGCTTGCCTCAGCCCGCCTGACGCCCCTAAGCTCGGAGTGTTCTATTTAGCATCTAAGTCGTTTTTGAATGCGATATCTTGAGTGGCGGGGGATTAACAGGACTCGGACAACGCAGATCAATCTTCGTCCGAAATTGGGTCCGGTCACACGGGGCGTAGCAAACTAAGCCCAGATGATCTGCAGGCCCAGCTGGCTGCGATGTCAGAGATCATGCAAGTGATCAACGCATCGCGCCATGATGAAGCCCCGATATTCGCCTCTATCCTCGACCACGCCAGAACCCTGTGTAACGCGCCGATGGCGGGCCTCATCCTCGCGCGCGCGGGCGACCCCCACCAAAGGCTTGCTGCGCATATCGGAATGGCGCCGGCTGGAATAGCGCTTTACGAAAGCGGTCAAATGAAAATGGACGCGTCGCTGTCCTATGCCGCCAGATGCATTCTGAACGCCGAATTGATCGCATTGCCCGACATGGGGCAGAGCGATCTTTATAAGGCGAGCAGCCCAGTTGTCCGATCGATGGTAGACGAAAGCGACATACGGAGCATTCTCTTTGTCCCGCTGATCCTGAATGGTGCGGCCATCGGTCTGATCACGCTCTTTCGGCAGGAGGTGAACCCGTTCACGGCCAGTGAGATTGTCCTGCTCAAAACCTTTGCCGCGCAGGCTGTCATTGCAATCGAGAATACGCAACAATTCAATGAGACCCAACAGGCACTGGCTCGCCAGACCGCTACGTCAAACATCCTGCGGGTCATCAGCGCGTCACCGACCGATACGCAGCCTGTGTTTGAGGCGATCATCAAAACCGCGACGGAGATCAGCAAGTCGAGTTACTGCATGCTGCTGCGTGTTGAGAACGGCATGTCCTACTTCAGTGGCAGCTACGGGTATGGCGAGGATGAATTGGCCGACAGCGATGTTCAGGCCCCAATCGCGTTAAACGACAACACGATCGCAGGGCAGACTGTGAAGTTGGGCCACACGTACCGGTTAGAGGATGCCACGACTCCTGATTACCACGACCACCGCCTTGCGCGCAGCAAGGGCATCGAATTCGCAATAGGTGTGCCGATCCACGTAGGCAAACGGGTCTGGGGCGTGATCTCTTTGGGCTGGCCCAAGGGATACAGACCGCCCGAAGCGGATATCGAACTGGTCGAGACTTTTGCCGATCAGGCGAGTATCGCGATCGAAAATGCGCGCCAGTTTGACGAGACTCAAGCCCGAACTGCCGAGGTCGAAGAGGCGCTGGAGTATCAGACGGCGACGTCCGAAGTGTTGGATGTCATATCGCGCTCGCCCAACGAGTTGATGCCTGTACTGGATGCGATCCTCTCTGTCGCAGCCCGCATCTGCGAACCGCATTATGCCTATGTGGCGATGCTGGACCCGGAGGACGGTCTGTATCACATGGTGACCTCGTTGAACGTGGATGCGGAATTCTTTGAGTATCTCAAGGCCAACCCAATTGAACCGGGACGAGGGACATGCACTGGACGCACTGCGCTATTGGGGCGGACTGTCTATATTGAGGATACGGAACACGACGACAGCTATGAGTGGAAAGAGGCGGCGCGGCTGGGATCGTTTCAGTCGACCGTGGGCGTTCCACTGATCAAGGACGGTATCACCGTCGGCGTCATTTCATTGGCCCATTCTCAGCCATATGGGTTCGCGAAGAAACAGATCAAGTTGGTCGAAACCTTTGCCGCCCAAGCTGTCATTGCGATCAGCAACGCGCGGCTATTTGACGAGGTGCAGGCCCGAACGGCTGAAGTCACTGAGGCGCTTGAGTATCAAACCGCAACGTCTGAGGTGCTGGATGTCATCTCTCGCTCTCCCAACGAAGTGCAGCCAGTGCTCGAAGCCATATTGCGCGTGGCGGATCGGATTTGTGGACCCGAAGCGGCATATGTCGCGCTGCTCAATCCTGACACTGGCATCTACGACGTCGTGGCGACACAGAAAGGGAACGACCGCTTCAGAGAGGTGATTGCTGAACAGGTGTTCAAGCCCAGCAAAGATACGGGAACTGGTCGTGTCGCTTTGACCGGCAAGACAGTCTACATTCAAGACGTCAGGACGGATCCCGACTACGGCTGGAAAGAAAAATCGCAAGCCGCGGGGTTCATGTCTATTTTGGGCATTCCTCTAATCAAGGACGGCGTGACCGTGGGTGTGATTTCGCTGTCCCACGGCAAAGTTGCTGCATTCAGCAAAAAGCAAATCGCATTGCTGGAAACCTTTGCTGCGCAAGCCGTGATAGCACTGAACAACGCCCGTCTGTTTGACGAGGTTCAGCAGCGTACCACTGAAATTGAAAGTGCATTGGTGCGCGAACAGGCTAGCGCGGACATCCTGCGGGTCATCAGTGAGTCTCAGTCCGATCTGGAGCCTGTCTTTGAGGCCATCCTCAGCCGTGCAGCACAACTATGTGATGCGCCGATGTCGAGCCTGAACATCGTCAATCCGGAACGCACGCACGCCAATCTTGTGGCCCACTACGGCGAAACATTGCAGGCGCTTGAGGTGGGCAAGACGCAGTGGCCTTTGGATGGCCCGCTGTCAATCGCAGCATCAATCATAAGCAAACGAGCAGTGCTCATCGAGGACTTGAAAGACACGGACGGGTACCGCAACGGCGAGGAGATCCGACGCCACGCAGTCGATGAAGAGGGGGTACGTACTTTTCTTTCCATACCGCTGATCCACAAGGGTGAAGGCATAGGCTGCATGGCGCTATACAAGCGTGAGGTTTCCCCATTCAGCGCCGACGACATCGCACTCTTGGAAAGCTTTGCCGATCAGGCGGTAATCGCCATCCATAATGTGCGGCTTTTCAACGAGACCCAGACCGCCCTCGTGCGCCAGACCGCAAGCGCGGATATTCTGCGCGTCATCAGCGGGGCGCAGACTGATGTGCTGCCGGTGTTTGAGGCAATCTGCACTGCCGCCACAGCGTTGCTGACGAGCGATCTGGCTTTTGTGATGACAAGCGACGGGAAAACCTATTCACCTCTGGCGGGTGCGACGCCCGATGGCGTTCTTGATGATCTGGGCCCTCAAAACATACCCGTAGATCCCGAACAAAATTACCCGTCGCGCGCTATCCTCAGCCAAGAAGTACTGCATCTGCCCGACTGGACCGCGCTTGATTTGCCTGCGCATGAGCGTGTGGTTCACAAGAACTACGGTGTGAATTCGGCGCTCTATGTGCCGCTGATCAGCAAGGGCAAGTTTCTGGGCCTCCTTGTTTTTGCCCGCCGCGAAAAAAGAGCCTACTCGGACGATGACATTGCGCTCGCTCAGTCCTTTGGGGATCAGGCCGTTATCGCCATCGAAAACGCGCGACTCTTCAACGAAACCCAAACCGCCCTCGCGCGGCAGACAGCAAGTGCCGACGTATTGAGGGCAATCAGCGAGTCACCGACCGATGTTGCGCCTGTATTTGAAGAGATCGTAAGCTCTGCCATCAGCTTGGTATCCTGTGACAGGGCCGTCCTTATTCTTTCTGATGATACGTGCCTCTGGCAGGCCGCCGTTGCGACTCAACAAGGTCATACGTCTGATTTTTCTCGCACGCGTCACCCAATTGATCCGGACGACAACATACCGTCCAGCGTAATTGTCTCAAAAAAGAAATGGCACATTACGGACTGGTTGGAAGAGGATTTGCCGCCAAAAGACGTGGCGATACAAAAAGAAAGCGGATACCGGGCATCTTTGGCTATCCCATTGCTCAGCGGTCAGAAATGTTTTGGCATGATCGCGTTTCTGCGCCTGCAGGCCGGGGCTTTTAGCGATGGTGAAATCACCATGGCGGAGTCTTTTGGGGATCAGGCAGTCATAGCAATCCAGAACACGCAGCTCTTCAACGAAACACAAACATCCCTTGCGCGGCAGACAGCCAGTGCGGAAATCCTGCGCGTGATCTCGCAGTCGCCGGATGATCTGCTACCGGTCCTGGACCGGATCACCCGCAGCGCCACAGAAGTGTGCGACGCGCGGTTCTGTATGTTGTGGCGCTACAAGGACGGTATGATCCATTACCGCTCCAGCAGCGGATTCACGCCAGAATTCATGGAGGAATACCTCAAAGACTATCCGATGCCGACAAGGGAAACCTCGATCGCCGGTAAGACAATCGAGCGTGGTGGGCGATATCATTTGGAAAATGCTCAAGACCCAGAAGCGTACTTTGACTGGGAGACGGCGCGCATACATGGGTTCAAGCACATCGTCGGTATGCCCGTGATGACAAAGGGGCAGACTTGGGGGGTCCTTATTGTCGCCTGGCCAGAATCTATCATCCCGGACGAGGGACACTTTGAACAACTGAAGGCTTTCACCGATCAGGCCGCTATCGCGATCCAAAACGTCCGTCTTTTCAACGAAACACAGACCGCCCTCGCCCGGCAAACTGCCAGTGCCAACATCCTGCGCGTCATCAGCGGATCACCAAACGATACCACTCCGGTGTTCCAGGAAATCGTGAAATCGGCGGTGAAACTGATCGACTGCGATATGGCGGTTGCTCTGATCAAGACGCAGGAGACACTGTCGCAGGTGGCCGTCGCAAATCGGGATGGTTTGGTTGAAAAACCCGCCGAAATTAGCGTTCAAATTGACCCGGACCACAATCTGCCATCCAAGGCCGTCGTATCTCGCAAAGTCTTGCACACACCGGATTGGGATAGGGCCGAGCTTTCGCCCATGGACCAAACAATCAGAGAGCGCGTGGGGATCAAGTCGACGATCATGCTGCCGCTGATCCACGGTGACGATTGTGCGGGCACCCTGAACATCTTCCGTTTTGAACAAAAGGCCTTCACTGACGAAGAAATTGCCTTGGCGCAGACCTTCTGCGATCAGGCTGTGATCGCCATCGAGAATGCGCGCCTGTTCCGCGAAGCACAGGATGCACGCGCCGCTGCGGAAAAGGCAAACGAGGCCAAGAGTGCCTTCCTGGCGACAATGAGCCACGAAATCCGCACACCCATGAATGCTGTGATCGGAATGAGCGGGCTGTTGATGGACACGCCCCTAGACCCCGAACAGAACGATTATGCCCGCACGATCCGCGACAGTGGTGACGCGTTGCTGGGTATCATCAACGAGATCCTCGATTTTTCAAAGATCGAGGCTGGGCAGATGGATATCGAGGATCATCCCTTTGATCTGCGCGACTGCGTTGAATCCGCCCTTGATCTGGTGAGCGGCCTTGCCGGTAAAAAGCAACTTGATCTGGCCTATATCATGGACGACCAAATGCCTGCTGCGATCAGTGCTGACCTGACGCGTATGCGGCAAATCTTGTTGAACCTTTTGTCCAACGCCGTGAAATTCACGGACGAGGGCGAAGTTGTGTTGTCTGTGACCTCCGAACCCGAGACTGATGGTGCCGTTCTGATCAACATAACGGTGCGTGATACCGGTATCGGATTGACCAAAGACGGGATGGAGCGTTTGTTCCAGTCCTTCAGTCAGGCCGACAGTTCGACAACCCGCAAATATGGTGGCACCGGTCTGGGGCTCGCCATCTCAAAACGCTTGGCTGAATTGATGGGGGGGACCATGTGGGCCACCAGTGATGGTGCCGGGCATGGATCCACCTTCCACTTCACCATCCGTGCCAAGCCCGCCGCACTGCCAAAAACGCAAGCCCGCAGCCTGACTGGCGCGCAATCCGAAGTCGAAGGCAAGCAGTTGCTGCTGGTAGACGACAACGCGACGAACCTGAAAATTCTCAGTTTGCAGGTCGAGAAGTGGGGCGCGCAGGCGCAGACATTCCTGAACCCACGTGAGGCCCTGAAGGCGCTTGAAAATGGTGCCGCGTTCGACCTTGCCATCCTTGATATGCATATGCCCGAAATGGATGGAATCGCCTTGGCAGAGGCAATGGTGAAACTACGCCCGGAGCTGCCCCGCATCCTGTTCAGCTCGTTGGGTTTGCGCGACGGGGATGCGCAGAAAGACCTGTTTGCCGCCTACCTCTCCAAACCGCTCCGCCAGTCCCAGTTGTTCGACACGCTGGTCACTGTCTTTGCCCCCGCTGATGCCCCCAAGGTCGCCGCTGCGCGCCCGGACAAGCCCAAGACTGATCCAGAGATGGCCAAACGCCATCCGCTTAGGATCCTTTTGGCCGAAGACAATCTGGTGAACCAGAAACTGGCCACGCGGCTACTTGAACAGATGGGCTATCGCACAGACCTTGCCAGCAATGGCGTAGAAGCACTGCAAAGTGTGGCACGGCAAAACTACGATGTGGTGCTGATGGATGTCCAAATGCCGGAAATGGATGGGCTTGAGGCGTCACGCCGCATCCATGCTGACCACCCCGGCGACACGCGTCCGAAAATCATCGCAATGACGGCCAACGCTATGCAGGGGGACCGCGAGATGTGCATCGCGGCCGGTATGGACGACTACATCGCCAAACCCATCCGCGTGGACCTCCTGATTGACGCGCTGTTGCGTGTCCCGCCCAACATCAAGGAAACATCATGACAGACGCTTTGATCGATGAGGCTGTTTTTACAGAGCTTGCGGATGCAATGGGGGCTGAGTTCGCCGCCGAACTGGTCGATACGTTTTTGAGTGAGGCTCCGGGCATGTTTGCCGAATTGCGCGCCGCCTTTGTGGGGCGAGATGCGGACAACTATCGGCGCGCGGCCCATTCCATCAAGTCCAACGCAGATGTCTTCGGTGCCCGTGCGCTGGCAGATCAGGCCCGCGCGATGGAGATGTCCGAACTGCCAGAAAATGATACCGCCATTGCGACCCTTGACGCCATCTATGCGGACACGTCCGCTGCCCTGAAGGCCCGGTTGCATGACTGAGAGCCAAGCGCATCTGCTGATCGTGGATGACAATAAGGTCAACCGTTTGCTCATGTCGCGCAGCGTGGAAATGCTGGGGCACCGGGCATCATTGGCAGAGAATGGCAGAGTTGCCATGCAGATGCTGCAAACCGGTCGGTACGATGTCTTGCTGCTGGATATCGAGATGCCCGAGATGGACGGGTTCGAGGTGCTTGAGGCCCTGAAAGCAGATCCTACTTTGCGCGACTTGCCGGTGATCGTCACGTCCTCGGTCGAGGGGCTGGACAACATTGTGCGCTGCATCGAACTGGGCGCTGAAGACTACATTCCCAAGCCCGTCAACAAAACTTTGCTGAATGCGCGTCTCAATTCCAGTTTGGAAAAGAAGCGGCTTTATGATGAGCAAAAGAAGCTGCTTCAGCGTTTTGCCACCGATGAAGTGGCCAAGGATCTGAACGAACAGGGGTTTACCATCGGCGGGCGACGGATGACGGCAACGGTGCTGTTTTGCGATATCCGCGACTTTACAGCCTTGTCCGAGGATATGAGCCCCGAAGCGACCATTGAGCTGCTCAATACCTTTTACACTTTGATGTTTGATGCAGTCACAGGCCATGGGGGCATTGTCAGCTTGATGGTTGGGGACGGTTTGATGGCGCTGTTTGGGGCGCCGCAGGCTTTGGAGAACTCCGCTCAAAGTGCGGCATCCGCCGCACAAGAGATGCGCGATATGATGGGTGTGCTCAATCAAGAACGCGATGCGATGGGCGAGAGTATGATCAAGGTCGGCTTTGGCATCGCTACCGGAGAGGTGGTGGCGGGCTATGCTGGCACAGATGCGCGCGCCACCTACACCTGCATCGGCAAGACTGTGAACCTTGCCGCAAGGCTTGAAGCACACACAAAAGTGGCAGGTCACACGATCCTGTGTGACCTGCAGACGCAGCGTGCGCTTGTAGATGGGGAGGGCAGCGCGCCACTGTCGCCCGTTCAGTTCAAGGGTTTTTCCGAGGCGCTGGATGTCTTTGCCCTATAGGCGCGGACCGCACTGGGAAACTTTATGACTGCGCAGTCTGCTGCATCAGATAACGATAAATCTCGTCTTTGAGATGCATCCGTTCTTTGCGCATCTGGACCAGATGGTCGTCCGAAGTTGGTTCAACATCTGTCTCTGCCCGGTGCACCGCCCGATTGGCGGTGTGATAGGCGTCGCTCAGCTTGGCGAAGTGGGCATCCTTCTCGCGCAAATCGTGCATGAGTGCGGTGTGTTCTGGAAAATCCTCGGCAAGTTCGTGGGGTGTATGAGACATGTATTGTCCTTCTTTGTTGGCTTAGTTGGTGGTTTTGCGCGTTTGCGGGTGCAGGGACGTGGCAAGGATGTGATCGGAATTTTGCACCACGTGGTCCGCGTGCAGAACGATCAGCGGGTCGGGCAGGGCCGCAACTTCGGTGTCTTTGTCTGGATAGTCCAACTGCGAAAGAAAGTGTTTCATGCAGTTGAGGCGCGCCCGCTTTTTGTCGTTGGAGCGGATGACGGTCCACGGCGCATCGGCAGTGTCTGTGTAAAAAAACATCGCCTCCTTGGCTTCGGTATAGTCATCCCAACGTTCAATGCTGGCGCGATCAATTGGCGAAAGCTTCCAACGTTTCAGCGGATCGGTTTCGCGTGAGGCAAAGCGGCGCCGTTGTTCTTCCTGCGTGACTGAGAACCAGTATTTGAACAGTTTGATGCCCGACCGGGTCAGCATCCTTTCGAATTCTGGGGTCTGTCGCATGAACTCGAGGTATTCGTTGGGTTCACAAAACTCCATGACCCGCTCTACGCCGGCACGATTGTACCAGGACCGGTCATATAAAACGATCTCACCAGCTGTGGGCAAGTGTTTGATATAGCGTTGAAAGAACCACTGGCCGCGCTCTTCTTCGGTTGGTTTGTTTAGCGCCACGACACGTGCATCACGCGGGTTCAGGTGTTCCATGAACCGCTTGATCGTGCCCCCTTTGCCTGCGGCATCACGCCCTTCGAACAGCATCACAAACCTTTGGCCCGTATCGGCAACCCAGTGCTGTACCTTCAGAAGCTCGACCTGAAGTGCCGCCTTCTCGGTCTCGTAATCGTCGCGCGAGATCTTGTTGGGATAGGGATATTCACCTTGCTCGAAACCGACAACCTCGGCTGCAAGTGGGTTTGCATCTGATTTGCTGTTTTTTGTGACCTTATCGAGCATATGGTTTCCTTTCCAATGAAAGGACCCTAGGGGCTGTTATCCTGTTCTGCTTTGATATGTGTCAAACGACGTTGTTACGCCCCAAATTTGGCCCAACGTGCAAAAGAAAAAGCCCGCAGTCTGACCTGCAGGCTTTGTGTTCTAAAGAAAGCGAAGGGCTTACAAACCGGGATACATCGGGTAGCGCGCGCATAGGGCAGCCACTTCGGCCTTGACCTTGTCTTCGACGGCGCCGTTACCGTCTTCGCCGTTTGCGGCCAATCCGTCGACCACTTCGATGATCCAATCGCCGATCTGACGGAATTCCGCTTCACCAAAGCCGCGCGTCGTGCCTGCGGGGCTGCCAAGGCGGATGCCGGACGTGATTGTCGGTTTCTCGTCATCAAAGGGCACACCGTTCTTGTTGCAGGTGATATGTGCCCGCCCCAGCGCTTTTTCGGTCGCGTTGCCTTTTACGCCTTTGGGGCGCAGATCGACCAACATGACGTGGGTGTCAGTGCCGTGCGTGACCGTGTCTAACCCGCCTTTGTGCAACTGATCAGCGAGCGCTTGTGCGTTCTTGATCACCTGTTGCTGGTAGGTTTTGAACGACGGATCGAGCGCTTCGCCAAAGGCCACAGCCTTGGCGGCGATTACGTGCATCAATGGCCCGCCCTGAATGCCGGGGAAGATGGCGGAGTTGAATTTCTTCGCCAGCGCCTCGTCATTGGTCAGGATCATGCCACCGCGCGGGCCGCGCAGGGTTTTGTGCGTGGTGGTCGTGGCCACGTGCACATGCGGGAACGGGTTGGGGTATTCCCCTGCCGCGATCAGGCCAGCAAAGTGTGCCACATCGGCCAGCACCCATGCGCCAACCTTGTCTGCGATCTCGCGGATGCGGGCAAAGTCGATGACGCGCGGGATGGCAGACCCACCGGCGATGATCATCTGGGGTTTATGCTCCAGCGCCAGCGTTTCGATCTGGTCATAGTCGATGTCGAGGGTGTCGCGGCGCACGCCGTATTGCACAGCGTTGAACCACTTGCCGGACTGGTTTGGCTTGGCCCCATGGGTCAGGTGCCCACCTGCATCCAACGACATGCCGAGGATCGTATCGCCTGGCTGCAACAGCGCCTGGAACACACCTTGGTTGGCTTGAGAGCCTGAGTTTGGTTGCACATTGGCAAAGCCGCAATCGAACAGTTGTTTGGCCCGCTCAATGGCTAGGTTTTCGGCCACGTCGACGAACTGGCATCCACCATAGTAGCGGCGGCCCGGATACCCTTCGGCATACTTGTTGGTCATCACTGACCCTTGTGCTTCGAGCACGGCGGCCGAAACGATGTTCTCGGATGCGATCAATTCGATTTCGTCGCGCTGGCGTCCCAGCTCGTCGCGGATCGAGCCAAACAGCTCTGGGTCGCGGTCGGCGAGGGATTGGGTAAAGAAACCGTCGGTGCGATGGGGCGCGTTCATGGGCACTCTCCTGATGATCTGCGAGTCGGGTTGAATTTGAACCGTTTCCTATCGGAAACCACGCCGGGCGCAAAGGATGTAAAGCGACGAATCCCACGCGATCGGCGGCAATGCTGGTAAGGGGTGAAAATATATGGTTCTTTCGGCACAAAGACACCACCATAGGAAACGCATATGTCGCTGAAAATCGCTTTTGCTGCCAGCGGCGCACCTGTGGCGCAGTCGGCGCGTGCCGCGCTTGTGGGTCGGTATGGCGACGCTGACCTTGAAGATGCGGACGTGATTGTGGCGCTTGGGGGGGATGGCTTCATGCTCCAGACCCTGCATGGCTCGCAGCACCTCAATGCCCCCGTCTACGGGATGAACCGTGGCACAATCGGCTTTCTAATGAACGAATACAAAGAGGCGGATCTCGAAGCGCGCCTTGATGCAGCGGAAGAGGCAGTGCTGAACCCATTGACGATGAGCGCTCGAGATGTGGATGGGCATGAACACAAAGCCTTGGCCATAAACGAGGTGTCGCTGCTGCGTGCGGGGCCGCAAGCGGCCAAACTGCGTATATCGGTGGATGATAGGCTGCGCATGGATGAGTTGGTTTGCGACGGTGCACTGGTCGCAACCCCCGCTGGTTCCACGGCCTACAATTACTCCGCCCACGGACCTGTGCTGCCGATTGGTTCTGACGTGCTCGCCTTAACGGCTGTTGCAGCGTTCCGCCCGCGTCGATGGCGGGGGGCTTTGTTGCCCAAAATGGCACGCGTGCGCTTTGAGGTTCTTGAACCCGAAAAACGCCCCGTTATGGCCGAAGCGGACTCCCGCGCCATCCGAAATGTAGTGTCAGTTGAAATCCAGTCCGAACCGGCCGTGGTTCACCGTATCCTTTTTGATCCCGGTCACGGGTTGGAGGAGCGGCTGATTTCAGAACAGTTCTCCTGACCCTGCGCGATCCGGTTCCGCCATCCCCGTGCACTGATTGCGGGGTGTCCCGGATGACCGACCCAACTGCCTGTGGGACAGCGCGCCAGTTCATCAACCCAGATTATCCGGGGCTTGAGCGCGCCGTGCATTGCCTGCCAAAATGAAGAACATGGTTCCAGATCATTTATGGCAAATCGCGACGCCCTACGGACTAGTCGCCAAAGAAGTCGAAAAATCACCCGTTTCTTATGACTAAATTTAGCGCGGTGGTGCGCGCTCTAACACCCCCGGAGCAGATCATTTAGGTTAAGACCGTAAAGCGCAAAACCATGTGCCCTAGCTTTGCGGGTCCAGATATCCACGCGCAACGCTCACCATTTGACCCAAATCCAAGACCGGACGCAGCAAGGTCAGAAATTCGCCCTCCGCATCCACCAGATGCACAAACCTGCCATGGGCATGGATCCAGCCATATCCCGGGTTCTCGAACAACGGGTGATCTCGACGGCAAAGGCGGCATAGGCCGCTTGCTGGGCACTCTAATCTCTGGCCAGCCCGACGAACTCGGGATGGATGTCGGCGAGGGGCGCACTCATTGCGTTCCCCCGATCCCGATGTTGGGCGGCGGTGATCATCACCGGGGTCACATCAATCCCGTCTTCGGCGCGCACATCAACATCCTGCGCCATCAGGCGCAGGGCAGCTGAGCGGATGTTGAGACAATTTGCGCACCCGAAAAACACGAGCTGCGCATTGCTGTTCGCAACAACCTCTGTGCGTACCCCCCCGTTCTGATCGACCAGTGTGTAAGGCCCGCCAATATTGACCGGAAATGAGCTTTGCCCAAATGCTGGCAGTACAGCGCAACACACGGCAGCAATAAGAGGACGCATCGCTCAGAAATTCTCTTCTATATAAGCCATTATCAATGGCGGGTCCGAGACACCCTTCGGATTCGATCATACCCTTCACGCGCGGGTCGCGGAGGAACCATGGGTCCTTGCCATTGGCTTCGGCGCGTTTCTTGGCCCCTTTCGATATGCTTTGAGCCTACGAAGAAAAGCCTACGCGTCAAATCGCGCTTTGGTTGCACGCATTTGTGATCGCTTGGCGCTGTCGGTCACGCATGCTAGTGTTGTGACAATTACAAAGAGGCACGAGCGGGCCCGGCACACACTGACATGACGGCACTGAGCAAATATGAGCGGCTCGAAGCGACGGGCTTGTGGCGCAGCGCGCCTGATGGGCAACGGCGCGAGGTGTTCGTGTCTATTGGCGATGCCACTCTGGTGATCAGTGATATCAACAACCGTGCGGTGACCCACTGGTCTCTGGCTGCAATTGAACGTGCGGCAGATGTGGATGGCCGCATTGTTTTTCACCCCGATGGAGATCCGGGTGAGACGCTGGAATTTGCCGCCTCAGAAACCGAGATGATCGAGGCGATTGACACGTTGCGCCAAGCTGTGGCGCGTGCCCGTCCGCACCCGGGGCGCTTGCGCTGGATGGGGGCTGCGGTGTCGGCATTGGCCGTTGGCGCGCTCGCTGTGCTTTGGCTGCCCAGCGCGTTGGTTGATCATGCAATGCGGGTCGTTCCCCCGGTGAAGGAGGCAGAAATTGGCGCTGCTTTGCTTGTGCGCATCGAACGTGTGTCCGGCGTGCGGTGCCGCAGTGTGCAGGCCCGCGACGCCCTGACGGCGCTGGCGCGACGTACTGGGGCTGCACGGATTGTGATCGTGCCCGGTGGTGTGCGCGAGGCCTTGGCGCTGCCCGGTGGAACAATTCTTCTTAACCGCGCTTTGGTGGAAGACTACGAAGAACCGGATGTGGCGGCGGGCTATGCCTTGGTCGAGCAGGCACGCAGTGTGGCCGTGCCCCCTTTGCGGACCTTGCTCGAACACGCCGGCGTTCGCGCCTCTGTCACTTTGCTGACCACAGGCGCTGTCCCGCCCAAGGCTTTGGATGACTTCACCGCTGCGCAGCTGTCACGCTTTGCACCCACCTTGCCCGCTGAAGAGGTCCTACCCGCATTCGCAGACGCCGCATTGCGCAGTACGCCATATGCGCGGGCGCGCGACATTTCGGGGGAACAAACGCTAGAGTTGATCGAGGCGGACCCAATGGCCGGTCAAGTATCTGACCCGGTGATGCCCGATCGTGATTGGCTACAGCTTCAATCCATTTGCGAAAGTTGAGCGTAGGGCGGATCAGGATCCGCCTTACACTCTAGCGCTTAGCGCACAAAGGCATCTTTGAAACCGACCTCGCGGCTTGTGTTCAGTGCTTGTGCAAGGCTGTCTGAACTTTCAAAGGGCCCTGCGACCACAACCTGATAGCGTTTTAGTCCGCGCCGGATCTTGCCAATGCGTGCTGGCAGACCTGCGCGTATGATACGTTGCGCGGCGGCTTGGGCGTTGGCTGGCTTGTCGTAGGTGCCGACCTGCACAAAACGACCCTTGCTGTCTGCCTTGACCTTGGCTGGAACGACCGGCTCGATGGCGGAACGTGTCGACACCGTCGGCGCACGGGTCTTGGCCTTGTTGCGCACAATCCGTTTTTGCAATTGGCCGTCGCGGTAAACAAGGGTCACACTGCCCAATTCGCGAAACTGCGTTTCCATGTCCGTGTATGGGTAAACCAATGCGATGGTGGCCGTCACATCCTTGCCAGACGTGCGATCCACAAGGCGGCGGGGCACCGTCTGGGTCCAGACCAGCTGGGTGCGAGCAACGCCTTCGAGCGATTGTTCGGCACGGCGCGGGTTCAGACGATCATCGTCCCACACGCGACGGTATCCTTTTGGAACCGGGAAAACGTCCTGCCGGGGCCGCGTTTCGTAAACCTGGCGTGGCACAATACGCGTGCGCGGCGTGACCACTGGTGCTGCGGGGGTCGCTTTGGGCGCTGTGCGCACAACTTGCGGTATCGCAGCAGCTGGCGCGGTGCTGCTTGCAACCGCCGCGGGGGCGGGTCTCGCTTGTGGCCTTGCGGTAGGGGGGTCAGCTTGGGGGGCTGTGGTTTCGGCGAGGACTGGCTGAGTGGAGTCTGAAGCAATCGCCTTTTGCGTTCCACTGAGCGTGGGCGTCTGCCCACAAATCAGTTGGCGTTGCTGGTTGACCCGCGGGACCCAGTTAATGTTGCCATCAATGCCTGCACGAATGAACACACATCCGTTGCTGTCGACGTATTGCGCGCCACGATAAGACGCCGGCGGCAGCTCAGCCGGTGCTTGAACAGCGCTGGTGGTCTGAGCTTGTGCAGCACCGGTGCCAAAACCCAGTCCAATGACAGTGATCGCGGCAATTCTTGTTAAATTCATCATATCCCCCACAAGATATAGGAGAAATGATGCCTCAAACGCGCTTGTTAGTAAAGCCGCAGGTGGCTTTATTTGGTGCCAAACATGCGATCACCCGCATCGCCAAGGCCCGGAACGATGTATCCTACCTCGTTCAGGCGCTCATCAACCGCCGCGGTGACGATGGGCACGTCGGGATGGGCTTCTTTCATACGCGCGATTCCCTCGGGGGCAGCCAGCAGGCACAAAAAGCGGATATTGGTCGCGCCGGCCTCTTTCAAAAGATCAATCGCCGCGGCGGACGAATTGCCGGTGGCGAGCATCGGATCAACCGCAATGACCAGACGATCCTCCAACGCTTCGGGCACTTTGAAGTAATACTGGACTGGTTGCAGGGTCTCTTCATCCCGGTAAAGACCGACAAAACCAACACGCGCTGATGGGATCAGCTCCAGCACGCCATCCAGCAATCCATTGCCTGCCCGCAGGATCGAAATGAGCGCCAGTTTCTTGCCCGCCAGGGTCGGCGCGTCCATCTCGGTCATTGGGGTCGCAATCCGCTTTGTCGTCATTTCAAGATTGCGTGTCACCTCATAGGCCAGCAATTGGCTGATTTCGCGCAACAACTGTCGAAACACAGCCGTCGGCGTGTCTGCATCGCGCATGATGGTCAGTTTGTGCTGGACGAGGGGGTGATCAACGATTGTGAGGTGGTCAGACATAGCGGCAGGCTCCTTGCTTACCCCTTAGTGCCGCGCCAGCCCGCCAAGGACAATCCCCTGACTCATTCCGCCCTGCTTCTCTGATTGAGAAAAATCCCGGGGTTTGGGGCAGCGCCCCAAGGCACGTGCGTCAGCACAAATTGAATCGTGCGCGCACGACAGTGCGCTCACTTTGGTGAAACGCCCAGATGTTCCGCCACGAGGGCCGCCACATCGACAAAACCCATCAACCCCAGTGGTGGCCCGTCGTAGCCCTCAACCAGTACCGGCACACGTTCGCGGGTGTGATCGGTGCCGACCCACGTGGGGTCATTGCCATGGTCAGCTGTCAGCACCAACAAGTCCCCCGGACGCAGGCGCGCGCGCAGCGCACCGATTTCGCGGTCAAACCACTCCAGATGTCGTGCATAGCCGGCCACATCCCGGCGGTGCCCGTAAAGGCTGTCAAACTCGACGAAATTGGCAAAGGTCAGACTGCCGTCTTCAGCGCTATCCACAAGATCAGACAGGTGGGTCATCAAGGTGGCATCGTCGCCTTTGCGGACCTCGTCAAAACCTTGCATTGAAAAGATATCTCCAACCTTTCCAATGCCATAGACGTGGCGCCCTGCATCCCGCACCCAGTTCGACAGGATTGGGGCGGGCGGCGTGATCGCATAGTCCTTTCTGTTGCCGGTTCGCTGAAATGATCCAGGGTCTCCCACAAAAGGGCGCGCGATCACGCGGCCTACGCGCATCTGGTGCAGTTTGGGCGCAACGGCCGCGCAGAGATCGAGCAGTCGGTCGAGGCCGAAATGCTCTTCATGTGCTGCAATCTGGAACACACTGTCCGCCGAGGTGTAGCAAATGGGCCAACCCGTTTTGATATGCTCAGGCCCGTGAAGCGTGATGATGTCGGTGCCTGATGAATGGCAGTTTCCCAAAATCCCGTCAGTTCCCGCTGCATCGCAAACCGCCCGCACAACATCCGATGGAAAGGATGGCGTGTCGTTGGGAAAGTAATGCCAATCCCATGGCACTGGTACGCCCGCCAATTCCCAATGGCCCGACGGGGTATCTTTGCCGCGCGACACCTCTGTTGCGGCGCCTGAGCGAGTCGAAGATGCTGTGCCGCCTGCCGCCAAGGCCATAACTTCGCGCAAGCCCATTTGATCAAGCGTCGGCACAGCCAGCGGCCCACTGCGTCCCTGATCAGCTGCACCTGCGGCACAGGCGTCAATGATATGACCAAGTGTATTGGCGCCGGTGTCTGGCACAGTGCCGTTGAAATAGGCATCTGCGTCTGGTGCACCGCCGATGCCTACCGAATCCATGACGACAAGAAAGGCGCGGCCCATCATCCGATCCGATCAAGGATCAAGTCGGGTGCCGGAACCGGGCTGGCGGAAATGGTGATCGCGGCGCGCAGTGCTGTTTCTGCCTGATCGGCATCACTTGCGCGTCCCGCATGCACCACAGCCAGTGGTTGGCCGCGTGTAACCTGTGTTCCGATACGCACGACATCTGACACGCCAACAGCAAGGTTCAGGGCCTCACCTTCGACTTTGCGGCCACCGCCCAGATCAACAACTGCCATACCCAGCGCTTCGCCGTCGATCGCAGTGACATAACCTGATGCAGGTGCCGCAATCTCGCGGATAACCGTGGCTTCTGGCAAGAAGCGCGCCCAACTCTCGACGAACTGAACCGGTCCGCCCATTGCGGCGATCATCGTGCCAAAGCGTTCAGCTGCGCGGCCATCGGCAATCGCGCCGGTGATTGCATCGGCACCCGCCTGAACATCCTCGACCAAATTCGCATCGGCCAGCAGTACGCCTCCAAGGCTGGCACACATCTCAACGAGTTTACCCTTGGTCTGTCCGGTCAGGACCTTCATCGTTTCCGCCACTTCAAGGGCGTTACCAAGGGCGGGGGCCACCGGCTGGCTCATGTCGCTGATCAGGGCCGTGGTTTTGCAGCCCGCAGCGTTCGCTGTCTTTACCAGCGCTTCGGCAAGTTCGTTTGCCGCTGCGCGGTCCTTCATGAACGCACCCGCACCGACTTTGACGTCCAGCACAAGGCCATCAAGCCCTGCTGCCAGTTTCTTGGACAGGATCGATGCGGTGATCAGATCAAGGCTTTCTACAGTCGAGGTCACATCGCGCACCGCATAAAGCCGCTTGTCTGCAGGTACGATGTCTGCCCCGGCACCAACGATGGCGCAACCTGCGCGGGTCACCACATCGCGCAACTGTTCGACACTCAGTTCGGTGGCCAGACCCGGGATCGCGCTCAGTTTGTCGAGCGTACCGCCTGTGTGCCCAAGGCCTCGCCCTGAGATCATTGGCACGAATACACCGCACGCGGCGAGGGCCGGAGCGAGGACAAGGCTCACACAATCGCCGATCCCGCCGGTGGAATGCTTGTCCAGAACCGGACCACCCAGATTCCAATCCAGCACCCGTCCCGAATCGCGCATTGCCATCGTGAGTGCGACCCGGCCCACATCACCGAGACCATTCAGGCACACCGCCATGGCAAAGGCCCCGGCTTGCGCATCTGTGACAGTATGGTCTGCTAGGCTCTGGGCAAACCAGTTCAATTCTTCGCGCGAAGGAGTCTGACGGTTGCGCAGTTTGCTGATTATCGTGCGGGCATCGCTCATGACCGGGGTTCCATATGGTCGGCGGTAAAGGCCCCGGGCAAAAGTTCGTCCATGCGCATTGTTTGTTCGGTTCCACCCGTCGTCGCCATTGTGATGGGCACGTCTGCTCCGGCGAATTCAGCGAGTTTCTGGCGACAGCCACCACAGGGGGGCACGGGCGTCGGGCTTCCTGCGATCACATAGGCGGCCGCAATCTCACGCTCGCCTGCGGCGATCATCGCTGCGATTGCGCCCGCTTCGGCACAGGTTCCTTGCGGGTAGGCGACATTTTCAACATTGCAGCCTGAAAAGACGGCCCCGGACGGAGTAAGGATCGCAGCCCCCACTAAAAACTTGGAATAGGGGGCATAGGCATTTTCGCGCGCTGACATTGCCGCCACCTTCAACTCATTCATCTCTCATACTCCGTTCACACCCACGCCATGTCGCACCGCGATTGTCGGAAAATCAACCCTTGGCGGCCGGTGACGGCGACCAAAATCGGGTCGATGCAGGATTTGTGGCGAAGGTCGCGGTGTTTCCGATCACCTTCGCCAACCTGACCCAGCACAGTCGTTCGCGCCGTTCGGGAAACTCTTATGCAGGTTGTGCGTCTTCGGTCTTAAAAATGCCTGGCAGCGAAACCTCCAACAATTCGAGATCGCTGGATGGATCAGCATAGCGCACAGCCAGTCCCGGCGGGATCACGAATGCATCGCCGGGGGCAAGGTCGACCGGGTCGCGCTGGTCGGCCTCAAGACGCATGCTGCCCTCCATCACAAAAGTGAACAGGATGTCACTGTCATGGGTGCTCCATGTCGATGGCCCTTCGGCGCGCCGGGCGACGTGCACACCCGCAACCCCCTGAGTGCCATCCGAAATCCCCGTGTCACGCCCCTCAAAGCCAGCGAGACGAAAGGGTGTCCACGTTGCCTCATTGACCCGGTGATGGACAAACCGCTGGCCCTGAAAACGCCGATCCGGGTTGGCAGGTCCATTGGGCAGGGTCATGTCATGATCGATGGTGGTGATATGCTCCGCTGGGACGCCGATCTCGATCACCTCGATATTGTCGCTGGCAAAAAGCACACGATGCCGGATTTCAGGGGGCTGGATAACACAACACCCTTCCTCAAGGCGGAAAGGTTCGCCCTGATCTTCGTAGACCAGATCAACCCAGCCCTTATAACAAAAGATGAGTTGAAACCCGACCGTGTGGTAGTGAACGACATCTGGGACTGGGCCGCCATCGGGAATACGGATGTGGCTGGCGATAATCGATCCGCCAAGCCGGTCAGGAATGAGATCGCGGTAGTGCATACCGGCCCGTCCAATAACCCAAGGGGCTTGGTCGGCCAGACGACGGACAACGAAACTGTGGGCCGTTTCCGGCATCTGAAGAACTGGGTTCAAATCGCAGACATCAACACGCGTGCCACCCGGCGACGTGAATGAGCGTTCATCAAAACTGTCCGGATCATCTGTCGCAATGCGCAACGTGCCAGTTGGCGCATCTGTTCCAGCCTCCAGACGCAGGCGCACTCCAAGGCCCGAAAATACGGCCACGGAGGGATTATCTGCAGGAAAAATCGTATCCATCCGCATGCCCAACCGCTTGGTGAAAAACGCAATGTCTTCCCGCAGATTGGATGTGGCCAGACAGACTTCGGCTTGTGTTCCGCCCATAAATGCCCCCTTCTTCATGCAAAGCTAACTCTGGGAACAGTGTGGATGCAATCCGCGCTGGGGGCAAAGCCTCTAAAAATGTTGTGGGCGCAGCCCGCATCGGGATCAGTTTCTTTGCCCCGCAAGAAAAGGTGAATTGTTGGGTTGAAAAAAATAGTTTAACGCTAAACCAAATTGGGAACTCCCGGGGGGGAACAGATGTCAGATCAACCAAGTTTGCGGCAGGCCGCGCTCGACTACCACGAATTTCCCAAGCCAGGAAAACTGGAAATCCGCGCAACCAAGCCGATGGCAAACGGGCGCGATCTGGCGCGGGCCTATTCTCCCGGTGTTGCTGAGGCTTGTCTGGAGATCAAGGATGACCCGGCAAATGCGTCCCGCTTTACGGCACGCGGCAATCTGGTGGGTGTGGTCAGCAACGGCTCCGCCGTCCTCGGTCTGGGCAATATCGGCGCGCTTGCTTCCAAACCGGTGATGGAGGGCAAAGCAGTCCTGTTTAAGAAATTCGCCTCGATTGACTGTTTCGACATCGAAGTGAACGAGACTGACCCTGAGAAACTCGCCGATATCGTCTGCGCGCTGGAACCCACCTTCGGAGCGATCAACCTTGAAGACATCAAGGCGCCTGACTGTTTCATCGTGGAAAAACTGTGTCGTGAGCGCATGAACATCCCAGTGTTCCATGACGATCAACACGGAACTGCCATCGTGGTCGGGGCGGCAGTCAAAAATGCCCTGCACGTTGCCGGTAAAGCATTCGAGGACATCAAGATCGTTTCGACCGGCGGCGGGGCTGCTGGAATTGCCTGCCTGAACATGCTGCTGAAAATGGGTGTCAAACGTGAAAACGTCTGGCTGTGTGACATCCACGGTCTGGTCTTTGAGGGGCGCGAGGTGGATATGAATCCGGCCAAGGCAGCCTTTGCACAAGCGTCTGACAAACGCACTCTGGACGACGTGATTGATGATGCCGATTTGTTTTTAGGCCTATCTGGCCCCGGCGTGTTGAAGCCGGAACATGTGGCCAAAATGGCAAAACGCCCCATCATATTTGCACTTGCTAATCCGACGCCCGAAATCCTGCCTGATCTGTGCCGCGAGGTTGCCCCGGATGCGATCATCGCCACAGGTCGCAGCGATTTTCCCAATCAGGTCAACAACGTGCTCTGTTTTCCATTCATCTTCCGTGGAGCGCTGGATGTCGGGGCAACGACGATCAATGACGAAATGGAACTGGCCTGTATTGATGGAATCGCGGCCCTTGCCCGCGCGACCACCAGTGCCGAGGCAGCTGCCGCCTATCAGGGTGAACAACTGACTTTTGGTGCGGACTATCTGATTCCCAAACCGTTCGATCCCCGCCTTGTCGGCGTCGTCAGCTCTGCAGTGGCGCGCGCGGCTATGGAAACAGGCGTTGCCACCCGGCCGATAGAAGATCTTGAGGCCTACAAGGTGAAATTGGATGGTTCTGTTTTCAAATCCGCACTTCTGATGCGCCCAGTTTTTGAGGCGGCACGTGCCAAGACGCGGCGCATCGTGTTTGCCGAGGGCGAGGATGAACGGGTGCTGCGCGCTGCGCAGGCCATGATCGAAGAGACCACCGAAACACCAATCCTCATCGGACGGCCCGAGGTGATTGAGGCCCGGATTGAACGGGCTGGTCTGAACCTTGAACTGGGCAAGAATTTCGAACTGGTGAACCCGGAAAACGATCCCCGCTATCGCGACTATTGGGAAACCTATCACGAATTGATGTGCCGCCGTGGTGTCTCACCAGACATCGCGCGCGCGGTTATGCGCACGAACACAACTGCCATCGGGGCTGTGATGGTCCACAGGGACGAGGCCGACTCGCTGATTTGCGGCACGTTTGGTGAATTCCGCTGGCACCTTAACTATGTCACACAGGTGCTGGGGCGCGAAGGGCACAACCCCGTTGGTGCGCTGTCGATGATGATCCTTGAAGACGGTCCGCTGTTTATCGCCGACACCCAGGTTCATCTGCATCCCGAACCCGACAAGATCGTGGAAATCGCCGTTGGCGCGGCCCGCCATGTCCGACGTTTTGGGATCGAACCGCGGATTGCGTTCTGCTCGCAATCCCAGTTTGGAAATCAAGGGGATGGCTCAGGTTGGCGTATGCGCGAGGCCGTACGTCTGCTCGACGCGCAAGGCCATGACTTCTGTTATGAGGGCGAAATGAACGTCGACACCGCCCTTGATCCGCAATTGCGTGCGCGCCAGTTCCCGGCCAACCGGATGGAAGGGGCGGCCAACGTTCTGGTCTTTGCCCATGCCGATGCGGCGTCGGGTGTGCGCAACATCCTGAAAATGAAGGGTGGGGGGCTCGAGGTTGGTCCGATCCTCATGGGCATGGGAAACCGGGTACATATCGTCAGCCCATCAATCACGGCACGCGGGTTGTTGAACATGTCGGCGGTGGCTGGCACGCCAGTGACGCACTACGGATAACGTGCTCTGGCAGGAGGGCGGGAATGACACCCAGCCCCCCTGTCGTGTTTTTGAAAATTGCCGCGGTGCCCGGGTGCAAACCTATCTTATCGCGCTATATCTAACGGTGTTGCTTCGATTTTGCGCCACCGAATACTGATTTAGAACCCTTCACGGAGAGTGACCAATGACCCGGTTCATCCCACTTCTCATCGTCGTATTCGGCCTGTCTGCCTGCGCCCAAACGGTTGGCGAAATAGAAGGCACGTTTGTCTACAATGGCCAAAGCTACCGATCGGTTGAACGCCAGTTTGTTTCGAACGATCGCAGCTATTCGCGTCGGTACATATCCGTCGGAGCCCGAAGCGTGAGTTGTTCAGCGACGGATGATCTAGATTGCAATGCCGCCATCCGTGAAACCCGCGATCGCCCGTTCGATCCGTAGTGTAAATTTTGCACGACTGTTGGCGCTCACACCCCTTGCCCCTCCCCCCTAGGGGGGCGTAATCCTCAACCTTAGTAACGTCGGGGAGGAAGACCATGGGCTATCGCGCGGAGTATGACAGCTGGAAAGCGGACCCGGAGGCGTGGTGGATGAATGCCGCGCAAGCGATCGACTGGGTAACCCCGCCAACCCAAGCGCTGTTTGATCGCGGCGACCACCTTTACGAATGGTTTGCTGACGCAGAGGTCAACACCTGCTGGAATGCCGTTGACCGGCATGTTGAAGCCGGGCGCGGTGAACAGGTTGCGATCATTTACGATAGCCCCATCACCGGCTCCGCCTCTAAAACGACGTATGCCGAATTGCAGACCCAAGTCGCGTCTTTGGCCGGTGCCTTGGCTGCCAAGGGCGTCGGGCTGGGTGATCGCGTCATTATCTACATGCCGATGGTGCCCGAAGCCCTTGTGGCAATGCTGGCCTGCGCCCGTCTGGGCGCTGTGCATTCCGTGGTCTTTGGCGGTTTTGCCGCCAACGAATTGGCGGTGCGCATCGACGATTGCGCCCCCAAGGCGATCATTGCCGCCTCATGCGGGATCGAGCCGGGCCGCGTGGTGGCTTATAAACCCCTGCTGGACGGCGCCATTGAACTGGCCGAGCACACTCCGGACGTTTGCGTGATCCTTCAAAGGGAACAAAGCCCCTGTGATCTTGGACCGCTGGACGTCGATTGGCATGATTTTCAGGCAGGCGTCGCACCGGCCCCTTGTGTTCCGGTTCCCGGCAATCATCCGGCTTATATCCTTTACACCTCTGGCACCACGGGCGCGCCCAAAGGCGTTGTCCGTCCCACCGCTGGCCATCTGGTCGCGCTCAATTGGACCATGAAGAATATCTATCAGGTCGATCCGGGCGAAGTGTTCTGGGCGGCTTCTGATGTCGGTTGGGTCGTTGGACACTCCTACATCTGTTATGCGCCGCTGATCCACGGCAACACGACGATTGTGTTCGAGGGTAAGCCCATCGGGACACCCGATGCCGGGACATTTTGGCGCGTGATCGCTGAACATGACGTCAAATCTTTCTTTACGGCACCGACGGCGATCCGCGCGGTAAAACGCGAAGATCCCAAGGGCCTTGAGCTCAAAAAACATGACATCTCTGGCCTGCGTGCCTTGTATCTGGCAGGCGAGAGGGCCGATCCGGATACGATTGAGTGGGCGCAAAACCTGCTGGGCGTGCCAGTGTACGATCACTGGTGGCAAACCGAAACGGGTTACACCATCGCTGGAAACCCTGCCGGGCTTGAGGCTTTGCCGGTCAAAATCGGTTCCCCCACGGTCGCAATGCCGGGCTACGACGTTCAGATCCTCGATGAGGCCGGCCATCCTGTCAAAGCCGGTACGCTTGGCGCAATCGCCATCAAACTGCCGCTGCCCCCTGGCACCCTGCCGACGCTTTGGAACGCCGAGGCGCGGTTCAAGTCGTCCTACTTGAACGCCTTTCCCGGTTACTATGAGACTGGGGATGCCGGGATGATGGATGAAGACGGGTACCTCTACATCATGGCGCGCACGGATGACGTCATTAACGTAGCAGGGCACCGTCTGAGCACGGGTGCCATGGAAGAGGTCCTTGCCGGGCACCCGGACGTGGCCGAATGCGCCGTGGTTGGGGTGTCTGACCCGCTCAAAGGGCAGGCACCGCTTGGCCTTCTCTGTCTGACCAAGGGGGTGAACCGCCCCCATGATGAGATCCGCGCAGAATGTGTGAAGCGGGTACGCGAACAGATTGGGCCGGTGGCTGCGTTCAAGTTGGCGCTGGTTGTCGACCGTTTGCCCAAGACCCGTTCAGGTAAAATCCTGCGCGCAACCGTAGTCAAGATTGCCGACAACGAAGCATTCAAGATGCCCGCAACCATTGATGATCCAGCTATTCTGGACGAGATCAGGGACGCGTTGCAAACCATTGGGTTGGCCAAGGGCGTTTGAATTAGAGCAGGGCCAAGCGATAGCTTAGCGCGAAACCCACGGCCGGGTGGGTTTCGCAGGCGTCGATTGAACCCATAATTTTCCCGAGTTTAAGAACCACACTGCGCATATCCGCAGTGGCACACGCCTTTGTGCGCCAGCCCCAATGATTTAAATCAATTTGCCACAAGATCGCCTTGGTTGTGCCGCCCTTGAGCCAAAACACCGAGCAATTTGGAGGGCGCTGGGTCGTACGTTCAACTGTGCGGGACTGTGGGGGTATTTGAGTTTTGTGATCGCGAATGGCGGTCAAAGGGAACGAAAATGAAAGTAGTCAAAACGCTCGCTGCCGCGACGATCATGGCATTTGTTACCTTGACGGCTGCGCAAGCTGCCACCGTGATCAACCAAGCATCTGGGCTTGCCGACCCGGACACGCTGATTACCTTTGATGAAGGTGCGCTTGCAGACAGGACATCTGTCTCGAACCAGTTCGATGGGGTCTCCTTTTCTGCAGGCATACAGATAAATACTTTTACTTATCCGTTTCCAAACGTACCCGGTCGGAACCTGAGAAATTTTTCCCCAATAGCAGGCACGTTTTCGATTTTCTTCGATGCCGATGTCACGGACGCGACATTCTCAATGATCACAAACACAGGAATATCGTCCTTTACTGCATTGCTGGACGGCGAAGAGGTTGAAACGTTCCGGGGCCTGACAAGGGTGAACTCGGCTTTGAATTTCTTTGGCTTTGCCGATATTCTGTTCGACGAAATCCGCATAGCAGTCGGTGGTTTCAACTCTGCGATGTTGCTCGATAATCTCGCCTACAACGTTGAAATCCCGCCCACAGTGCCAATGCCAGCAAGTCTGCCACTGATGTTGGGTGGGCTGGGCGCCTTTGGTGTGATGAGGGCCCGGCGCAAGAACGCCTAACGGCTTTAACCTCAGGCACGCATTACGACAGAGGCAAAGCCACCTGTATCGCAGCACCCCCATTGTGATCCAAAATACGCAACCGCCCGCCGTGGTTTTCCGCGACCCTGAGCGCAATAGGCAGGCCCAGCCCTGAACCCGCTCCGCCTCCGGCCTGTGCAAAGCGGCTTATGGCGGCGAGACGTTTGTCGGCTGGAATGCCGACGCCATCGTCAATCACGTTCAGAACGGCCATGCCGTCAATTGTCCTCAATGAAAGGGTAATGGTCGTCACGTCTGGACCACCGTGTGTTGTGGCGTTGGTTAACAAGTTGAGAATGGCCTCGTGCAACATCACGGCCTCACCTCGCACAACGACCGGATCGTTGGGCAGGTCATAGACAAGTCTGGCGGCTCCGTCCCCGGCAGCGGTGATGTAAGTTGCACCGACTTGTTGGATCAGCGCGCTCAGGTCGAGGGGTTCACCGGACTGGCGCATGTCGGTCCCGCTTGCCCGTTCAAAGGACAACAGCTTGTTTGTGAGCGCGCTCGCCTCTCGGGCAGCCTGCACCAACTCAGCGCTGCGTTCCTGTGCTGCGTCGGGGTTGGGCGCGTTCTGTACAGCTTCGGCCAATGCCAACACACCGGCGACTGGATTGCGTAGCTGATGCGCCGCGTTCGAGATGAACTCGTCCTTTGAACTGATCCGCCGCGATATCCGGTCGAGCAGGCTGTTGAGTGTTCGGACAAGGCCCTGGGCCTCGACCGGGACGGGCCGCTGGATTGGTTCCAGTTCGGTCGGGGTGCGTTTGGCGATTGCGCTTTCGAGGTCCACAAGTGGGCGCAGGCCCAACCCCACCCCGAACCAGACGACCACAGCGACGCAGAGAACCAGCAGGGCGATTACGCCAAAGGATCGGCTAAGCACGTCGCGCACAAAATAACTGCGCACCTGAGCACTTTGCCAAACAGTAATGTTGAACACGCCGGCAATGCCGCTAACCACGGTAACATCTTGGAACCGTAAGACACGGACGTCTTCGCCCTGATACCGCCCATCATAAAAGAACGGTTCGGTCAGGGTTTCGGACGCTTCGGGCGGCAGGATTGGCGGCGTTGAATAGCCCGTCACAAACACGCCGTCCGGGGCGTAGACGTGATAGAACAGTTCACCCCCTGACGTGTCGTTGACCAGCGCCCGCGTTCCCGGGCTGAGTGCGTCACCATCCGACACAGCCACATCGCGCGAGATCGCGAGTGCCGCGGATAACAGACCACGATCAAAAATGTTTGCGGCGCGCTGGGTCGTATTGCGGAACTGCCATGCTGCAGCCACCAACGCGATCACCAACAGCGGCGTCAAGATGATCAGGATCAGGCGGGCGCGCAGGGAATTGAGTTTCATGCCTCGTTCCCAACAAGCATTTGGTACCCAAGCCCGCGCCGGGTGCGGATTATGATGCCATAGGGCTTCAGGCGGCCGCGCAACCGCGAGGCATAGACTTCGACCACCGTTTCTTCGGCATCCGCGCCCACGCCATAGACATGATCCAGAACAAGGGACTTGGACACGGTGCGCCCTTCGGCCAGCAACAGGCACTCAAAAACAGACAACTCGCGCCGGGGGATGTCCAACTCAACCCCGTCCGAAAACAACTGGCGCGCGCTGGCATCATAGTCCAGTGCCCCGATGCTGCGCAGATGTTGCTGGGGCACGATGCGGCGGCGCAGAAGGGCGCGCACCCGCGCCTCCAGCTCTGCCATCTCGAAGGGTTTGATCAGGTAGTCGTCCGCACCCGCATCCAAACCGCGCACCCGGTCGTCGGTATCGGCGCGCGCGGTCAACAGGATGACGGGCCGCGCATCGCCACGCTTGCGCATGTCCGACAGCAAGGTCAGACCGTCTGTGCCGGGTAGGTTGATGTCGAGAATGACCAGATCCGCGCCATCATCCTTCAGATAGGATTGCGCCGCACTGCCGTCATGCAGCGTGTTCACCGCATGCCCGGCATCCTCAAGGCGATAGCTGATACCCTTGGCGAGGCTGATGTTATCTTCGACCAGAGTGATGCGCATTCTATGTATTTTTGCCCCTGCAAGCCTAACGCAAGGTTCGCAGGTCAAGACAGGGACATCAACAGGGGCGGACACCCCTGTACGATTCTATTCAAAGCCCCTTTGGGAGAAGGGGTTTTACATAACCGGGAGGAACATATGTCCACTTTCAAAACCACGCGTCGCGTGGCCATGAGCCTTATGGCCACGGCAGCCGCAACATTCGCCACATCTGCATATGCGGGTGGCCATGGCATTGATCTGGAAGGCAAAACTGTTGAATGGATCATCCCATTCTCCGAAACTGGCGGATCGGCCAAATGGGCGAACTTCTACGCGCCTCTGCTGTCCGAAGCGCTGCCAGGCCAGCCCACAGTCGTTGTGAAATTCATGCCCGGTGCGGGTTCGACCAAAGGCGCGAACTTCTTTCAGGAACAGAAATATGAAGACGGAACGCTGATCTTCGGCTCGTCCGGCTCTACGCAGTTCCCTTTCCTGCTTGGCGATCCACGGGTCAAATTTGACTACGCCGACTGGAACGTTGTTCTGGCCTCCGGCACAGGTGGCGTTGCATATCTGCCGCCAGAGCTGGCAGAGAAAATGGACGGCATGGATGCCTCCGGCCTTCAGGGCGAAGACTTCATCTACGGCAACCAAGGCGCCACCCGTCTGGACCTCGTGCCAACGCTGGCATGGGAAATGCTGGGCCTGAATGTTGAGTCCGTCATGGGCATCAAAGGTCGCGGCGATGGCCGTCTGATGTTTGAACGCGGCGAAGCCAACATCGACTATCAGACATCCTCGTCTTATCTGTCCGGCGTCACTCCGCTGGTCGAGGCGGGCACAGCTGTGCCAATGATGACTTGGGGTGCGTTGGATGACGCTGGCGATATCGTGCGTGACCCAACATTCCCTGACATCCCAACCTTCAAGGAAGTTTGTGATGCGACCCCTGCATGCGAAACATCCGGCGAAAAGTGGGATGCATGGAAAGCCTTCTTCATTGCCGGTTTCCCAGCGCAAAAGATGGTATTCCTGCCAAATGGCGCCAGCACCGATGCGATTGTGACGTACACAAAAGCCTTTGAAGACGTCAAAGCACGCGCAGATTTCGCTGAAATCTCTGGCAAGCGTCTGGGCAAGTACCCACAAATGACTGGCGATGCCGCGGCGACAGCCAAGGCAAGTGCGACTCAAGTGTCGCCCGAAGCAAAAGAGTTCATCGTGAACTGGCTTCAGGAAAAGTACGGCGTGTCGCTGAACTAAGCCTTTGCTTTTTGAACACCCCGCTGGAAACGGCGGGGTGTTTTTCCAAGTAAAGGGGAGGGCGGCGTCATGGAAGTCATCATGGAGGCCTTGCCAGCGTTCGGCGACGCATGGGGTTTGATCCTGCAGCCGATTGTGCTGGGATATTTGGTTCTTGGTGTTGTGATGGGGCTGTGCATTGGGGTGTTCCCGGGCCTTGGCGGCATCGCTGGACTGTCTCTTTTGCTGCCGTTCATGTTCGGAATGGACCCTGTCTTGGGCCTTGCCCTGATGATCGGTATGGTGGCCGTTGTGCCGACATCCGATACATTCGCATCAGTCCTGATGGGGATACCGGGGTCTTCTGCATCGCAGGCCACTGTGTTGGACGGCTTTCCCATGGCTAAGAAAGGGATGGCGGCGCGGGCCCTTTCAGCGGCTTTTGCCTCGTCTCTGTTCGGCGGGCTTGTGGGGGCCAGTTTCCTCACAATCTTTATTCTGATCGCGCGGCCCATCGTGCTGGAGTTCCGCACGCCTGAGCTGTTGATGATCACCATTTTTGGCCTGTCCATGGTGGGTATCCTTGCGGGCCGTGTCGCGATCAAGGGCATCGTGGCCGCAGGGCTTGGCATGTTGATCGGCACGATTGGTGAAGGTGCATCGTCAGGTGATCTGCGCATGTCGTCCTATGACTTTCCCTACCTCACGGACGGTTTGAAACTGGTCATCGTCGGCCTTGGCATCTTTGCCATTCCCGAAATCATTTCGCTGCTGCGCAAAGACCGGGCCATTTCGGATCAGCCGCAACTGGGCGGTGGCTGGATCGTGGGCGTGCGGGACTGGTTTGCCAATATCTGGCTGTCGATGCGCTGTTCTATCATCGGGGTGGTCGTGGGTGTGATCCCTGGTTTGGGAGGGTCCGTGGTGGATTGGATTGCCTATGGTCATGCGGTGCAAACCACGCCGGACAAGTCCAACTTTGGCAAAGGCGAAGTGCGCGGCGTGATTGGGCCGGAAAGCTCGAACAACGCCAAAGAGGGTGGGGGACTGGTGCCCACGCTTCTGTTCGGCATCCCCGGTTCTGGTTCAATGGCGATCTTTATCGGGGCCATCGCGCTCTTGGGCTCTGGTCAGATCGAAGTCGGCCCGGCCATGCTCAAGAACAACCTCGACATCACCTATGCCATCGTGTGGCTGCTGGCCTTGGCCAACGTCGTGGGCACTGTGATTTGCATCGCGGCCTCGGGCGGTATTGCAAAGCTGACGACGATCCGCTTCGTTTTGCTTGCTCCATTCCTGTTCATGATCATCAGCTTTGCTGCGTTCCAGTCGGGACAAAACCTGATGGACCTCGTCGCACTGTTCGCCATCGGGTTCCTCGGTATCCTGATGCGCCGTTTTGACTGGTCGCGTCCGGCCTTCCTGATCGGGTTCGTGCTGTCCAACCCGGCAGAGACCTATGCCAACCAGGCCGTGCAGATCGCAAGCTCGCGTTTCCGCAAGAGCTTTGGCGAAGGGATCGAGTACATGTTTACGCCGATCGTCATTGTTTTGCTGATCATCACAGTGCTGTCGGTCGTCATCGGGTTGCGTCAGGCCAAACACATCATGGCCGAAGGCGACGTGAAATCCGGCTCAAAACGTGCCCCTTTCGTCTTCATGCTACTGGTCACAGGCTACATCGCCTATGCGTTCTACGATGCTGCCTCGATCCCGTCATTCAGCCGGGACAGGACGTTCCCGATGTTTGTGGCCGGTGTAAGCCTCGTTGGGTGCGTGGCGCTGATCATCCGAATGATGCTTAAACCAGAAACGGACGTCATGTTTGCTGACCGCGAACGTGAGGGGGATGACGCCGAAGCCACCCATGGCCTCTGGCCAACGTTGGGATGGTTTGCGGCTCTGTTGGTGTTGACGTCCTTGCTGGGATTTATTCTTGCGCTGGCGGTATTCCTCTTCAGCTTCATGTTAATGCGCGCGCGTCTGAGTGCACCAATGGCGGCGGGATACACGGCAGCCGGCATCATGTTCATGTGCACGATGGCGTGGCTGTTGAACCGCGACTTCCCGCCCGGTTTGCTGCAGGAATACGTTGATCTGCCTTGGCCGCTGACATGACGCAAACGGCAATCCCATTTGTGTTCATGCGCGGCGGCACGTCGCGTGGGCCATATATGAACCGCGCTGATCTGCCCGAAGATATTGAGACCTTGGCCAAGGTGCTGGTCGCCATTGTGGGATCGGGCCACCCCATCAACATTGACGGAATTGGGGGCGGTGTTGCTGTTACGACCAAAGTCGCCATGCTGTCGCGCTCTGAGGATGACTGGGCGGATGTCGATTACTTCTTTGCCCAAGTCAGCGTGGACGACGCCCAGGTTGATTTCAAACCGACCTGTGGGAACATCCTGTCTGGTGTCGGCCCTGCCGCAATTGAAATGGGCCTTGTCGCAGCACAGGATGGCGAAACACCCGTCAACATCCGCGCTGTCAATACAGAGGCCCGCGTGGCTGCCGTGGTCCAGACGCCGGGTGGCGTGGTGAACTATGAGGGGGACGCACAAATAGATGGCGTGCCCGGAACCGCTGCACCGGTCGCATTGCAATTCATGGAAACTGTTGGCGGCGTGACGGGGGCTTTCCTGCCCACGGGCAACCTCGTGGATGATATCGACGGGATCAACGTCACGTGCATGGACGTGGCCATGCCGATGGTCATCGCGCGGGCATCCGACTTTGGACTGACGGGGTATGAGTCTGCCGCTGAACTGGACGAAAACACTGACTTCTTTGCGCGGATGGAGGCTGTGCGCATCAAGGCGGGTGCGCTGATGGGGATGGGGGACGTGACCAAATCGGTCACGCCCAAGTTTGGACTGCTGGCCCCGGCAAAAGAAGGGGGCACCATCGCGACCCGATATTTTATGCCATGGCGCACGCATCCGACTATGGCAGTGACAGGCGCGCAGTGCCTTGCCTCTTGTGTGCTGACCCCCGGCACAGTGGCGGATGGGCTTGCAGCCAAGCCCAATGAAACGCCTGTGACGATCACGCTGGAACATGCAAGCGGGCAGATCGACGTGTTGGTGGACTATGATCAGACTGATGTCGGTTTCGAGATCAAGTCGGCAGGCCTTGTTCGCACCGCGCGCAAGCTGGCTGCTGGAGAAGTATTCGTGCCGGCATCCGTTTGGGGCGGCTAGCTGTTCGCCTTTACAAAACCGCTGTCGATGGCCCGCTCAACGAACGCATCTAATGCCGCAAGCCGTGGATCGTCGCGGCGGGGAAGCACCATGGCTTGACGCACGGACGTCAAAGCGCCCGGTAGCAAACGCACGTTCGTGTCACCTTCAAAAAACCCTTCGAGCGACTGTCGTACCCCGGCAACGGCATCACAACGTCCGTCACGGAATGCTGCAAAACTGTCGGGCGGCGTGCCGAACCGTTCCAGCGTGGCCTGCTGTAAGGTGTCGGTCAGGTACATGTCATAGGCTGACCCTTTGGCGGTGAGCACTTGCACGCCTGCACGGTCAACGTCCTCAATTTGTTGAAAGGGCGCATCCGCGCGAACCGCATAGGTCGCCTCGATCACGATATAGGGTCGGGTAAATGCGATCTTTTCGGCGCGTGTTGGATCAATGGCCAGAAACCCCACGTCCCAAACGTCGCGTTCAGCATCCGCAAAGACTTTGCCCGCGCCCTCATAGATCACATGCTGCAGACGCCCCCCGATTTCATCTGCAAGGCGCCGGGCGAGGGTCGGGCTTATGCCACGCAACAGCGCGCCATCCTGCTGCACCAACGCACGATTGCCGGTGTTGATGGCCACCCGCAAAACGCCGTCTCTTGCAAGGCTAGTGAGGTCGTTTGTCATAATATCCACCTTGTTGTTTGCGCGCTCTGTACCGGATCAGGGCTTGCCATTTCCACTGACTCATTCTAAGCACAGATAAATTGTATCCGCTTGGATACAAAATTAGACTAGAGGAAAAGAAATGTCAAAATCCGTGATCGTTGTGGGAACTGGAAACGCCGCCCTTTGTGCTGCCATCGCGGCGCTGGAGAAGGGCGCGCGCGTGACCTTGCTGGAAAAGGCGGACGAAGCGCTGGCCGGGGGCAACACCAAGTACACTGCGGGGGCGATGCGTTTTGCCTATGATGGGGCGGAAGACTTGATACCTTTGCTGCGTGACCCGAATGATCCACGGCTGAGCGCCACCGACTTTGGCAGCTACACCACCGACAAATTCGGAGGCGACCTGCTGGGCTTTAACGACGGTCGTCCTCTGTCGGAAGAACAACAAACGCTGGTCAACACGTCGCTTGAGACAATGGGATGGCTGGCGTCGCATGATGTCAAATTCGAACCGATCTACAGCCGCCAAAGCTTTGAAAAAGACGGGCGGCATGTGTTCTGGGGCGGGTTGACGCTCGCGGCCGAGAACGAAGGCGTCGGCCTATTTGACATGGAACTGGCGGCAGTCGAGCGGATGGGCGGAACTGTACGCTACAACAGCGCTGTGACTGGGCTGATCATGGATGGTGCACGTGTTGTCGGCGTGCGCATTGGTGACGAAGAACTGCATGCCGATGCTGTAATCCTCGCGTCCGGCGGGTTTGAAGCGAACGAAGAGATGCGCATTGCTCACATGGGCCCCAACTGGAAAGCGGCCAAGGTGCGCGGCACCCCGCACAACACTGGCGACGGTCTGCGCATGGCTGAGGCTGCGGGGGCAGAGCCAAATGGCTTTTACAAAGGCGGGCACGCCACGCCGATGGATCTGCATATGGCGGATTTCGGCAACCTTGATCTGCCCCCGGGGGAGCGCAAGAACTATCGCAAGATCTGCTACTTCCTTGGCGTGATGCTAAATGCCAAGGGTGAACGTTTCGTGGATGAAGGCATAAATTTCCGCAACTACACTTACGCGCAATATGGTGCTGTCATTCTGGAGCAGCCCGGACAGTTTGCCTGGCAGGTTTTTGACTCCAAGGTTTTTGACCTGCTGTATGGCGAATACAGTTTCCATGACGCCCATTTTGTCGAGGCCGATACGCTGGAGGCCTTGGTGGCCAAGATGGAGGGCGTGGAGCCGAAAGGTGCCATGGCGACCTTGACCGCTTACAACGCGGCTGTGGATACAGAGACGCCGTTTGATCCGACCTCTCTTGACGGTAAAGGCACAACCGGGCTCGCTCTTGCCAAATCCAACTGGGCGCAAACGCTGGACAAAGGGCCCTTCCGTGCATTCCCTGTCACAGGCGGCATAACCTTTACCTATGGCGGCGTAAAAGTGGACGACCAAGGCCGCGTAATCGGAACAGATGGCGCCCCAATCTCAGGGTTGTTCGCATGTGGCGAGATGGTGGGCGGCGTGTTTTTTGCAGGCTATCCCGGCGGGTCGGGCCTGACGTCGGGCGCGGTGTTCGGGCGGCGTGCGGGGTATGGCGCGGCCTAATCGGCCGCCGCCAATTTCCGCAGCTCGAATTTCTGGATCTTGCCCGTGGATGTCTTGGGCAATTCCTGGAACACGACTTTTTTTGGGGCTTTGAACCCGGCCAGTTTCTCCCGGCTGAACGCGATCAGGTCGGCCTCGCTCGGGGCCGTGCCCGGTTTTAGTTCAATGAAGGCGCAGGGTACCTCACCCCATTTATCATCTGGCTTGGCCACCACGGCGGCAAGGTTCACATCCGGGTGTGCCATCAGCACACCTTCGACCTCGACCGAGCTGATGTTTTCGCCGCCCGAAATAATGATGTCTTTGGCGCGGTCCGCGATCTGGATGTACCCATCCGGGTGCTGGATCGCGATGTCACCTGAATGGAAGTAGCCGCCTTCAAAGGACTCAGACGTCGCTTGCGGGTTCTTATAGTACCCCTTCATCACCGAATTCCCGCGGATCATGATCTCGCCCTGCGCCGCCCCGTCCATCGACACCTGCGCCATGTCTGCGTCCATGACCGTAATGTGTTCCATCATTGGAAAGGCGACACCCTGACGGGCCTTGATGGCCGCCTTGTCGTCCTGAGGCAGTTCATCCCAGTCTTCGCCCCGCCACACGCATTCTGTGACGTGACCATAGGTTTCCGTCAGTCCGTAAACCTGGGTGACGTTGAACCCCATAGTCTCGATCTTGCCCAGTGTTGCCGGGGCAGGAGGTGCGCCCGCAGTAAAGACCTCGACCAGGTGATCAAACGGACGGCGGTCACTTGCGTCGGCGTTGACCAGCATGTTGAGAACGATAGGTGCACCGCCAAAGTGGGTGACCCCTTCGTCAGCGATGGCGTTGAAGATATTCGCGGCCGTAATATCACGACAGCACACAATCGCACCGCCAAGTACGGGCATCATCCATGTGTGGTTCCACCCATTGCAGTGAAACAGAGGCACGATTGCCAGATAGACAGGGTGCAACGTCAGCTGCCAGCTTACCACAGTACCCATTGTCATAAGATACGCACCCCGGTGGTGATGCACGACGCCTTTGGGTCGCCCCGTGGTGCCGGACGTATAGCTAAGCGCGAGGCTTTCCCATTCATCCTCGGGCATGATCCATTCAAATGCTGGATCAGCGGCTGCAAGCACGTTTTCATAAACCGGGTGCCGTCCAGTTGCGGGAAAGCCCGCAGCCTCATCAGGCACTTCAATAATCTCGGGGCCGGATCCTTCCATACCGGCAAGTGCGGCCTCAGCCAGTGGGACAAATTGCGTATCGACAAGCGCCACTTTGGCACCGCCATGTCCGAAAATGTAGGACACCGTATCCACATCAAGCCGCGTGTTGATGGTGTTCAGAACCGCGCCGCATGCAGGCACGCCGAAATGCGCTTCGGCCTGCGCGGGCAGGTTGGGGATCAGGGTCGCGACGACGTCTCCGGGCGCTACGCCGCGCGCAGCCAATGCAGAGGCAAGTCGCGTGCAGCGTTCGTAGTATTGGGCGTAGGTCACGCGATGTGCGCCATAGATCACCGCCGTGCGGTGGGCAAACACGTGAGCTGCGCGGCGCAAATGCGAAAGCGGCGTCAACGCCACATAGTTCGCTGGCGTCTTGCCCAATCCCGTTTCATCGGCCATCCAACCCATCACGTTTCTCCCCATAACCGCAATACGATGTCGGCAGACTATGGCGCTGTGCGTCCGGGATGAAAAGAGAGGATGCATCGCAAAACATTGGACGCGGGCGCTTGCATCACTAGGGTGCGAACATGATCCTGAGTTTAGGCCGCCAGTACGTTTTTATCCATGCGCCCAAAACGGGGGGCACGTCCATGGCGCTGGCGCTTGAAGGGCGCGCCATGAAGGATGACATCATGCTGGGCGATACGCCCAAAGCATCAAAGCGGCGCAATCGGGTCAAGGAAGTCGAGACGCGTGGCAGGCTTTGGAAACACAGCACGCTGGCCGATATCGACGGACTGGTCCCAACGCTTGATGGGCTCTTTGCGTTTACGCTGGTCCGCAACCCGTGGGATCGGATGGTCAGCTATTACCATTGGCTACTGGATCAAAGCTTTGATCATCCTGCGGTCGCATTGGCCGCGCAAACGGAATTTGTTGATTTCGCCTGTGCGTCAGAAACCTGCGCTGCCATGCGAGCGACCCCTGCGCGATATTACATGACCGATGCCACGGGGCAGGAACGGTGTGACCTCTACATCCGGCTGGAGGCGTTTGAGGGGGACGCGGCACCACTGTGGGATCATCTGGGGTTTAGACTGACCCTGCCGCAATCAAACGCATCAACGCGTGGCCCGGATTACCGGGATTACTACACCCCGGCCGCTCAGAAGGCGGTGGGGGAAGCCTGTGCAGAAGACATTGAGAGATTCGGGTATGCCTTCGAATAATCCCGTCTAAAGAGAATTTTCTTCGAAATTGTCCCAAATGCGGAGCCAATCTTGGAAACTTGACGAGGATTGTACGGCAATGTGGCGACAGTGCCCAAGTTCGGCCTTATTCGTGGCAAGTCTTTGCCCCGAGAATCATCCCAACTGGTTCCATCAAACGCAACCGGCGCACCAAAAGGCGCCGTCACCATGGGGATGGATGAGATGTTTGGATGGACGAAGAAAACTGCGCCGCGCTACATGCCAGAAACGTCTGGGGCGAGCGATGGTGTTGCCTTGAACACGGCCGGATTGCTGAGTGGATGCTATGTGGCGACTGCCACTGGGTGGCGACCAGTCGAAGCCATTGCGGTTGGCGACATGATAATGACATTCGACTGCGGGTTGTGCCCGGTCCGCGAAGTGCGTCGAGAGACGTTTTGCGTCGCAGGCATGATAACGCCCTCGGTTTACGACTCGGTCTTTGTGCCTGCGGGTGCACTTGGAAATTCCAAGGATGTCGAATTGTTGCCGGATCAGGGTGTTCTGATTGAAAGTGACGCGGCTTGTGATGCGCATGGCGACCCGTTTGCCGTTGTGCTTGCACGGTCTCTGGTTGGGTATCGCGGCATCAGCCGTACCCCGGCCCGCAGACAGATCGAAGTGATCACGCTGGTCTTTGACAAGGCTCAGGTCATTTATGGCAATGGCGGCGCTCTGATATACTGCCCGCCAGCTGAAATCTGTCTGTCAGATTTCGGCAAACAGCGCGATGCCTACGACGTCATTCCGGTGGAAGAGGCAGAGTTTCTGGTCGAGTGCATGATGGTCGAAGATCGCGCTCGAGCAGCCGCCTGACCTCAGTTGAATATGTCAACGCGCTGAAACCAGCGCGCTGATGCCCTCCAAGCAAGAATGCCTTGTGCCTTTGGAGTAATTGCTCGTGCCCTCGGGTTGTTCCAGGCATCCGGCGGTGATGGTTTGACCCGTTCGCGAGTCGGAGAAAAGCCATCCACAAATGAGAAAGGCCACGCATATGCGTGGCCTTTCTTTTCAGTGTTCTTGAGTTATTCAAGCGGCTTGGGCGTCTTTCGGACCAAACCTACCATAAAAGCTCTGGCCTTTCTCGGCCATCTCGCGCAGCAGGGCAGGGCATTTGAACCGCTCGCCATATTGCGCCTCAAGCTGATCACACCGCTCGGCTGCGTAAGGTGCACCGATGATGTCTAGCCACGACAGCGGCCCACCGGACCAAGGCGCAAAGCCCCAGCCCAGGATCGCACCGACGTCACCTTCGCGGATATCCATCAGCACGCCCTCTTCCAGTGCGCGTACAGCCTCAAGCACCTGGGAGAAAAGCAGGCGGTGCTGTACTTCGAGCAGTTCCGGTTGATCGTCGGCCAGCGGGTATTTTTTATTCAGACCGCTCCACAGTCCGGTGCGCTTGCCCTTGTCGTCATAGGCGTAAAAGCCTGCATTGGCTTTGCGCCCCAGACGTCCTTCGCCTTCCAACCAGAAGATCAGGTCGTCAGCACCCGAATTTGGGTATGCATCGCCCATCGCCGCCATGGTGGCACGCGCGATCTTGGCCCCGAGGTCGATGGCCGTCTCATCGGTCAGTTGCAGTGGCCCAAGTGGCATGCCCACGAGCTTTGCTGCGTTTTCGATCAGCGCAGGTTCGATCCCCTCGGTGACCATCCGCGCGCCTTCGTTGACGTACGGAATGATGCAACGGTTGGCGTAGAAGAACCGCGCGTCATTTACAACGATTGGTGTCTTGCGGATCTGACGGACGTAATCGAGCGCCTTTGCGACGGCCCGATCGCCTGTTTCGTTGCCTTTGATGATCTCGACCAGCAGCATCTTTTCAACAGGAGAAAAGAAGTGAATGCCGATGAACTGGTCCTGATTTTTGGACGCCTTGGCGAGTTCAGAGATCGGCAACGTTGAGGTGTTTGAGGCAAAGATGCAGTCTTCTGGAATGATCGCCTCTACCTTTTGGGTGATTTCCGCTTTGATCTTTGGATCTTCAAATACCGCTTCGATGATCAGATCGCAGCCCTTGAGCGCCTCCAGATCTGGCGTCGGGGTGATGCGCGCAAGCAAAGCGTCGGCCTTGTCTTGCGTGGTCTTGCCCCGCTTCAATCCACCCTCGGTGTATTTCTGTGCGTAGGCCTTGCCTTTGTCCGCGGCCTCCTGATCGCGGTCGATCAAGACAACCTCGATCCCCGCCTGTGCGGATACCAGCGCAATACCGGCACCCATCAGCCCCGCGCCGAGAACACCCAGTTTTTTCACCCGCTGATCAGGCACACCCGCAGGGCGCACAGCGCCTTTTTCCAGTGCTTCTTTGTTCAGGAAAAGAGAGCGGATCATAGCACCCGAAGAAGGGTTGAGCAGGATGTTCGTAAACCAGCGCGCCTCAACCTTGAGGGCTGTATCAAAGGGCACAAGCGCGCCTTCGTATACTGCCGAAAGAAGCGCCTTGGCCGCCGGGTAAACGCCTTGGGTCTTGCCGTTGACCATGGCCGCTGCACCAACAAAAGTCATGAAGCCTGCCGGATGGTAGGGCGCGCCGCCGGGCATTTTGTAACCCTTAGCGTCCCATGGCTTGAGCAGATCGGCGTCCGTTGCACTTAGCACCCATGCGCGGGCGGCGGCGACCGGATCATCAACCACTTCGTCGACCAGTGTCCCCTTGGCCTTGTCCGGGGACAGCATCTTGCCTTCCAACAGGAAAGGAGAAGCGCCCATTGCGCCCAGTTTGCGTACCAGTCGGGTTGTGCCACCAGCGCCGGGGAAGATGCCGACCATGATCTCTGGCAGGCCCACCTTGGCCTTGGGGTTGTTCGCCAGGAAAATGCGGTGCGTGGCCAGTGGCAGTTCCAGCCCAATGCCGGCGGCTGTGCCGGGCAGGGCTGCGGCGATCGGTTTGCCGCCCTTGTTGGTTTTGGGGTCCATGCCCGCCCGCTCGATCTTGCGCAGCAGTCCGTGCATTTTCATTGTGCCATCAAAGAGGCCCTTTGCGGGATCGTCGCCCGCGTCTTCCTTCATCTTGGCCAACAGGTTCAAATCCATTCCGCCGGCAAATGTGTCCTTGCCAGACGTGATAACGACACCCTTGACCGCATCATCGGCCAGCACGTCGTCGATCATGTCGTTGAGCAATTCGAGCCCTTCGAACGACATGACGTTCATGGATTTTTCGGGCACATCCCACGAGATTGTGGCGATGCCTTCTGCGTCCTTGACTAGAGTGAAGTCGGCCATGATTTGGTCCTTTCCTGAATATCACGGTGCGTCAACAGAGCATCTGTCGGCTCTGGCGCGCTATACGGGTATGTGTCGTTGGCGATGGAGTCGGTGACGTGTTTCAGCTTCCAGCCCATGCCGATATGTTTGAGGATCATGCGTGTTTTAATTGCGGGGATGGCCGCTTGGCCGTCCTTGGAAAACACGCTGTTGTGGTAGCCGCACATGATGTTGGGACCCATGAACTGAGCTGTTTCAGCCTTGCGCTCAAACGTGTCGGCCTTGCCGCCGCTTATCATGTCCACCGTCATGTCGAATAATGGGCGGACGTCCTCGGGCGTGGACATCAGAGTGTCCAGCGCGTTGCCATGATACGTGTAGGGTAGATCACACAGCGCGATGTAGGCGTCAAAATCCCGTTCGCGGGTGGCATCTGTCAAACGATCCAGAAACTGTTGATAGACGCGCAGCGGGTTGTTCACGTTGCGTCTTTGATCGTGCATGTCCTTTGGGTTGCGGACAGTTCCTTGCGACGCGAAATGCATGAGGTTTATTGGCCAGCCGCGCGATTCAAATTCGCTTGCCACTTCAATTGTACGCCAAACGCCATCGACGTGTTGCAGCACGATCCTGTTGAGGTAACTCGGCACCATCTTTGTCGCATTTCGCAAAGCGTGCGTTACATAGTGACCTTCGATCATTTGGTCATTGATAAACTCGGCATCTGTGGCAAGTCGGATCAGTTGGTTCACGCCAAGACTGCGCAACGAGTTGGAGAAAGCGCTGACGCCCGCATGCAAATCCGCCTCGTTTTCGACAATCAGGTCCACATCCATTGTGATACGGCGATAGGGCGTGTTTAGTGTCGTCCGCATCGTAGCGACGTCGCCGTCAAGCAAAGCGCGGGACTGGGTGTCCAACACGTCCTGCATCAACGACATCGCATCGGCGCGTTGGATATGGTTTCCTGATCCTTCGACCATCAGACGCGCTCGATTATCGTAGCAGCTCCCATGCCGGAAGCGATGCACAACGTCGCAAGGCCCACCTCTTTGTCTGCACGCTCAAGTTCGTCCAGAAGAGTGCCGATGATCATCGCGCCTGTGGCACCCAACGGGTGACCCATCGCAATAGAGCCGCCGTTTACGTTGACCTTGTCGTGGTCCACATCAAAGGCCTGCATAAAGCGCAACACGACACTGGCAAAAGCCTCGTTCACCTCGAACAGGTCGATATCGGAGATGTCCATGCCGTTGTCCTTCAGGATCTTTTCGGTCACGGGCACAGGGCCAGTTAGCATGATGGTTGGGTCGGTCCCGATTTTGGCAGTGGCCCGAATACGGGCGCGGGGTTTGAGGCCCCATTTTTCACCAAATTCCTTGTTGCCGATCAGTATGGCCGCCGCACCATCAACGATGCCAGACGAGTTGCCCGCATGGTGGATGTGATTGATCCGCTCAAGGTGCGGGTACTTCATCAACGCGACTTTATCAAAGCCGGGCATGACTTCGCCCATCGCTTGAAATGCAGGGTTCAAGCTGCCCAGCGACTGCATGTCGGTTTGGGGACGCATGTATTCGTCGTGATCCAAGATGGTCAGACCGTTTATGTCTTTGATCTCGATCACCGACTTGGCAAAGCGGTTGTCATCCCATGCGGCCTTGGCGCGCTGCTGGCTGGCGACCGCCAATTGGTCGGCGTCGTCGCGGGTAAAGCCGTATTCGGTGGCAATGATGTCCGCGCTGATGCCCTGAGGGACAAAATACGTGTCCATAGCAATGCTGGGATCTGCCGCAATCGCCGCCCCGTCCGAGCCCATAGCAACACGGCCCATCATCTCGACGCCGCCAGCGATATATGCATCACCCGCCCCGCCGCGCACTTGGTTGGCGGCCAGATTGACGGCTTCCATTCCGCTGGCACAAAAGCGGTTGATCGCAAGGCCCGGAATCTTTTCGTCGAGGTCCGATGCAAGCACGGCAGAACGCGCAAGGCATCCGCCCTGTTCCATGACTTGGGTGACGTTGCCCCAGATCACGTCTTCGACCGCGTGCCCGTCAAATCCGTTGCGCTCTTTGATCGCGTTCAGTGTCTGTGCGGACAAGCGCAGCGAGGTCACTTCGTGCAGGCTGCCATCTTTGCGCCCCTTCCCGCGCGGGGTGCGGATCGCGTCGTAGATATAGGCTTCGGTCATGATGTTCGTCCTTTCGGAATGGGCGTCGTGTTCATGTCATAGGTGGAGTAGACCGGTTGGTCTAATCAAGAGTGACGTTACGGCGATTTACGTAAACGTTAAGTCAGGCGCGGTCCGCAGGGGACCCGGGCATGAGGTCGTAAGGTGCTTTCCAGCCTTCAAGCCCCTGCAGGTTGGTCAACCAACGATCAATATTGGGCCAATCGGCACGCGAAAACCCGAACGGTTCTGGGTAAAACAGATAACCACAGCAGCTCAGATCCGCGTTTGTGACGCCATCACCCACAATCCAGTCACGGTTCGCAAGATGTGTATCAAGTACGGTGTAGGCCCCTTTTAACCGCCCCTGATTGAAGGCGATGACCTCTTGAGGCCGTTTGTCTTCGGGCAGGAAATTCATCAGGAACCGAGTGAGGCCGCACATGGACGACAGCTTGTGATTGTCCCACAAAACCCAGCGCAAGACTTCGTATTTGTCTTCGCCCTCTCCTCCGAACTTGCCAGTTTTGTCTGTGATGTATTGCTGGATCACGCCGGACTGGCTGATCTTTTTGTCGCCATCAATCAACAGAGGGGCTTCGCCCATTGGGTTCAGCGCGCGGTAAGCATCGCTGCGCGCGGCGCCGCTGAAAAAGTCGACGTATACCGGTTCCCACTCAAGACCGGACAGTTCCAAGGCAAGAGCAGCCTTATAGGAATTTCCACTTTCGCCGAAGCAGTGCAGTTGGAGCGTCATGTTGTAGACCCTTTTTGTCGGTGTGATTGAAGTGGCGGGAACGGGGGGTTCACACCCCGAAACCTCCATGGAGTTTGTTGCGCGGGTTTAAGCATCGCCTCAGATCTCTTCGCAGAGATGTGAGACGAGTTAGAATCTTGGGGTGCCGGTCCTGTCGTATCGCCGGAAAAGCTTCTGACGGAAGCTCTCTTGCTCAGGGATCTTGCTGTAGCGGAAGACGTCAAAACGCCCTCGCGATAAGCTCTTTCATGATTTCGTTGGTGCCGCCGTAAATGCGTTGGACCCGCGCGTCTGTCCACATCCCGCCGATGTCATAGTCTTGGGTGAACCCATAGCCACCGTGCAGTTGTAGACACTCGTCCAAAACCCAAGCTTGCGTGTCAGTCGTCCAGTATTTGCACATCGCGGCCTTGTCGACGCTCAGCTCTCCGCGCAGGTGCTCGGCCATGCATTCATCAAAAAACGCCCGGCTGACCATTGTTTTGGTCTTTGCCTCGGCCAGTTTGAAGCGAGTGTTCTGAAACTGCATGATCGGCCCGCCAAAGGCTTCGCGTTCTTTACAATACGCTATCGTACGCTCAACCGCGCCCTCCATCGCACCGACTGCGGAGCAGGCGATGATCAGCCGCTCCTGGGGCAATTGCTGCATCATCTGATAGAATCCCTGACCCTCAGTCCCGCCAAGGATGTTTTCTGGTGGGATTTCGACGTTGTCGAAGAACAGTTCGGACGTGTCAGAAGCATGCATGCCGATTTTGTCTAGGTTGCGTCCCCGTTCAAATCCGGCTGCGCCGTCAGTTTCCACGGCGACAAGCGATACGCCCTTTGATCCCAATGCAGGATCGGTCTTGGCCGCCACCACGATCAGGTTGGCATGTTGACCGTTGGTGATAAACGTCTTGGACCCTGTCAGCTTGTAGGCGTTGCCCTCGCGGATGGCGCGGGTCTTGATCGCCTGCACGTCTGATCCGGTCGAGGGTTCGGTCATAGCAAGCGCGCCAACCATCTCGCCCGTCACCATCTTGGGCAGCCAGCGCGACTTCTGATCTTCGGTGCCATAGGCGAGGATGTAATGGGCAACGATGCCGGAATGTATGCCGTGACCCCAGGCCGCCAGATTGCAGCGGGCTGCTTCGATCAGAATGGCCGCTTCGTGACCAAAGTCGCCGCCAGCGCCGCCGAATTCTTCGGGGATGGAAGGGCAAAGGAGGCCCAATTCGCCCGCTTGGCCCCAGGTGCTGCGATCCATCTCGCCCTGTTTGCGCCAGCGTTCGAATTCGGATGCCCACTCATTGGTGATGAACTGCGCGGTCATATCCGCGATCATCTGATGCTCGTCGGTCATCCAGCCTGCGGGACTTTGTTCCAGATCCTTCATTTTCTCCTCCCCAAAAGAAAAAGCTCAGCGTTTGCGGGCCTCAAGTTCTGCGTTGAACAAGCGTAGCCGCGCCGTCAGGTTTTCTTCATTAATCACACTGTCGAAGTTTTCGAAAAGAAAAGACAGCGCCTCGCCCTCATCTAATCCTGCCTCGGCCGCGAACCGCTTGAGCCGACGATACCCGTCTTCGGTCATGGCAACAGGAAAACGGCGGGTGAGGCGAAAGCGTTTGGGCATGAGGACAACTCTGAAAAGGGTAGGGCGGGGATGTCCCCCGCCCCAACCTTAGAAGTTTGCAGCCTCAAGCGCCATAACTGTATCGCCGCCTGACTGAATACGCGTCAGGTGCAGCGCCGTGGCAGGCAACTGGCGCGCCATGTAGTAACGCCCGGTGGCCAGCTTCGTCTCATAGAACTCAGGATCAGATGTCCCGTCAGCCAGTGCGGCGCGTGCTGCTTTGCCCATCCGTGCCCACATAAGGCCAAGGCAAACGTGACCGAACATGTGCATGAAGTCATAAGACCCTGACAGCGCGTTGTTGGGGTTCTTCATCCCTTGCTGCATGAAGTACATGCCCGCAGCTTGGAGATCTTTTGATGCTGCCTTCAACGGGTCAAGGAACTCCTTGTCAAAGGCCTCGTCTTGGCCTGCGTTGTCTTTGATAAAGGATTTCACGAGGTCAAAGAACGCCATCACGTGTTTCCCGCCATCCTGCGCCAGCTTACGGCCCACAAGGTCCAGCGCCTGAACGCCGTTGGCCCCTTCGTAGATCATCGCGATCCGGGCATCGCGGGTGTATTGCGACATGCCCCATTCTTCGATGTAGCCGTGTCCGCCATAGACCTGCTGGGCTTTGATAGTGTTGTCATAGCCAACATCCGTCAGGAAGCCTTTGATGACCGGGGTTAGCAGCGACACAATGCCGTCCGCATCCTTGTCGTCAGACCGGTGGGCCGCGTCGATCATTGTCGCACCCCAAAGGATGAAAGCGCGAGCGCCTTCGGCAAATGACTTCTGGTCCATTAGCGAGCGACGGATATCGGGGTGCACGATCAGTGGATCGGCCGGGCCCTCGGGGTTTTTCACGCCCGTGACGTCACGACCTTGCAAGCGGTCTTTGGCGTAGTCCAGCGCGTTCTGGTATGCGACTTCGGCCTGTGACAGCCCTTGCATACCCACACCCAGACGTGCCTCGTTCATCATGGTGAACATGGCGCGCATGCCTTTGTGCTCTTCCCCGATCAGGTAACCGATGGCCCCATCATAGTTCATCACGCAGGTTGAGTTGCCGTGAATGCCCATTTTTTCTTCGATGTTGCCGACGGCCACGCCGTTGCGGGCACCAAGTGATCCGTCTTCGTTCACAAGGAACTTGGGCACGATGAACAGGGACACGCCCTTGATGCCTTCAGGACCGCCGACGATCTTGCCCAGCACAAGGTGGATGATGTTGTCGGCCATGTCGTGCTCACCGGCAGAGATGAAAATCTTCTGACCTGTAATCTTGAAGCTGCCATCGTCTTGTGGCTCGGCCTTGGTGCGCATCAATCCCAGATCGGTGCCGCAATGTGGTTCGGTCAGGTTCATGGTGCCGGTCCATTCGCAGGACACCATCTTGGGTAGATAGGTATCTTTCTGCTCTTGCGTGCCATGCGCCAGGATTGCCGAGGCCGCGCCGTGCGTCAGGCCTTGATACATCGTGAATGCCATATTGGCTGAGCTGAACATTTCCCCAACAGCCGAGCCGATGACGACGGGCATATTCTGCCCCCCGAACTCTTCGGGCATATCGAGGCCGGGCCATCCACCTTCTTTGACCTGCTCGAATGCGTCCTTGAAACCGGTTGGCGTGTAGACGATGCCGTTTTCAAGGCGGCACCCTTCTGTATCGCCGACCACGTTCAGGGGGGCGAGCACTTCGGAAGTCAGCTTGCCCGCTTCTTCGAGGATGGCAGAGGTAAAGTCTGCCTCCAACTCCTCATAGCCGGGGATCGTGCTGCCTGTGATGTTCAGCACATCGTGCAGGATGAATTGCATGTCTTTGGTGGGTGGTGTGTAGCTTGGCATGGTTTTCTCCCGGTCGTAGCGCGCCGCTTATTCAGCGGCGTTTTTGGCGGTGTTCATAGAGGCGAGCATTTTCTCACCCCATTTCAGTTGGTCTTGCAGATCGCCGATGGCTTCGTTCAACTCGTCGCGCTGGGCGACCATGTCTGCAAGGCGATCGCTGGCAATTTCGTAGGTGCGTGCCAGTTGGGTCTGTTGCTGGTCGCCCATGTCATACAGGTCGAGCAGTTGTCTGATCTCTTCGAGGCTGAAGCCAAAACGCTTCCCACGAAGAATCAGTTTGAGCCGGGCCCGGTCGCGTTTCGTGAACAGGCGCTTTTGCCCTTCGCGCACTGGGAACAGCAGTTCCTTGGCTTCGTAGAAGCGCAATGTCCGCGGTGTGACGTTAAATGCGTCGCACATTTCACGGATGGTCATGGTTTTATCAATCATCTTTGGATCACTCGCGTGTCTTGTCACGCCAAGTACATGGGAGAGCCGGTGATGCGATGCAACAGCACAGTGACGTTTACGTAAATCATACGTTACGTCACTTTCAAAGTTGACGTGCCTGTTGTCCACGTCAAGTGCGAAAGCAAGTGGAATTTGAGACAAACAGCCGCATTTTCGGCGACATTGGGGCCTCAGGTGGCGGGCTGATCTGACGCCTGTGCGCTGTTACCCGCGCTGATCCACAGCTGATCCAGCTCATCAAGGCGTTCTGTGGAATAACTCGGAGCCGAATCCCAATACCGACCTGACTCGACGAAATAGCCGAGGGTGTCTTCGTAGCCTTGCGCCCGGTCAAACGCCAAAGGGTTGGCGCGTATCTTCGGCATAGCGCTTTGGCCGATGTCGTTCAGTTCCATTGGCGGGAATATGAGGCGGCTTTCTCCGCCCGGGGCACGAACGCAGGCACAACCCTGTCCCGAAGCATGCAGCATCAGGCGTGCCGACTTGGCTTCAAGATTTCGCAATGTGATGTCCTCGCGCAGAGGGTCCGCCGATCCTGTGCCATAAAAATGGGGATTGCCGGTGGTGGGATAAACCATGTCACAGCCGACAAAAATCATAGCCGAAGGGCGCAACGCGGCAAGAACCCAATACCCGGCCGTAAAGGCCATGGTCGCCCCCGCATAAACAATCCCGCCGTACGTGTTGTTGGCGGGTACGTATTCGGCCGCACCGATGCGCGTTTGCCCAGGTGTCAGATCAGTTGGGGCGCGGTCCGTCGGAAAATCTTCCGGCGAGATGTGATAGTCCCAATCGTTCCGTACGCTCCACGCATTGTTAATGGCCACGATCGAGGAAAACAGCGTCTTGGGCAGGTCCCGTGCCGCCAGTACACCCGGAGCGCTGCCGAGGATGAGTACCGGTTTCGTCGATTTTGTCATTGCAGCGTTTACCTTGGCCTGTGCTTCCAAAGGTTTAGGACGCGTGAGGCGGAGGTCAAACGAAGTACATCTAAAAAAGGACCCAAGTCCAAAAAGTGGGAGGGGCCTATTTGCCGGCCAATTCGTTTGCAACGCTGTCGCGCAAGTCCTTCAACTCGGCTGTGGCTTCGGCGAGTTGTTTGCGCTGTTCTTCCAGTTCGGCCAGTTGACCGTCAGCCAATTCGACCCAAGCCCGCATTTGGGCTTCGTTGCCTTCGTTTTCGTAGATCAGCAGCCACTGGCGGATGTCTTCCAGCTGAAACCCGAACTTTCGGCCCCTCAGGATAAGTTTCATCCGCGCATTATCGCGGGCGCCGTAAAAGCGTGAACGCCCTTCGCGGTCAGGCTTGAGCAGCTCAATGTATTCGTAATAGCGCAACGTGCGCGGCGTTACATCGAACTGCGCGCACATTTCTTTAAAGCTCAAGCGCTCATCTGACATGGCTTGCCTCTCCCCTGCAGCGAATCCTAAGGCGGGATTTCTCTGAGGGCAACAGGTGCCTTGCTCTGATCGAGGGGCGCGCCCATAACGTGATGACAGTCCAGAAAGAAAAGAGCGATATGCCTGACCGACTGAAGAATATACGCCAGTTCATCGAAGCCCTCCCGCATTCTCGCGATCTGGGCATGGAACTTGTTAAAGTGACGGGCGGGGAGGCAGTGATTTCGGTGCCCTATGACACCCGTCTGATCGGTGATCCCGAAACCGGCGTGATCAGCGGTGGGGCCGTTTCGGCACTGATGGACACTTGTTGCGGAGCGGCCGTTATGGCGCATCCTGCAAACACCGGCGGCACCGCAACGCTGGATCTGCGCATCGATTACATGCGCGCGGCCACTCCTGGACAGGCGATCACGACCCATGCGACCTGTTACCATGTGACCCGCTCCGTCGCCTTTGTTCGTGCCACGGCCGTGGATGAAGATGCCGACAATCCGGTGGCCACCGCGACCGGGGCATTCACTGTGGAGGGTGCGCGATGAAACGACCCGAACCCGTTCAGGCCGTCAAACAGCGGCGCGATGCCGCCCTGCGTGCGCTGGTGGATGGCGTGCCATACATCCAGTACCTCGGTGTTAAGATTGATCGTCGTGGGGACGAATTGACGGCTATCCTGCCTTTCGCCGACAAACTTATCGGAAATCCCATGCTGCCGGCCCTCCACGGAGGAGTGACGGCCGCCTTTCTTGAGGTGACGGCAGTGATCACGCTCAGTTGGTCCTACATTTGGGACGATATCGAAAGCGGTGCGCTGGATTTTGAAGTCGCGGGTTCGCCGCCCTTGCCACGTCTGCCGAAAACCGTCGATTTTTCGGTAGATTACCTCCGCTCCGGCTTGCCACGAGACGCATATGCGCGGGCACGGATCAACAGGTCTGGGCGGCGCTATGCCAGCGTCCATGTCGAGGCGTGGCAAGACAATCGCGATCGGCTTTTTGCGCAAGGCACAGGTCACTTTGTCATGCCCCAGCGGCGGTGAGTACAAAGGCAAACCCAACTGCGCCTGCCGCCCCGCTCACGCATCGCAGGGTGCTGAAAATCGCGCTGCCCATCGTCTTGTCCAATGCCACGGTTCCGATCCTTGGGGCGGTGGATGTTGGGGTGGTTGGACAAATGGGAGAGGCCGCGCCCATTGGGGCCGTCGCCATGGGCGCAATCATCCTGACCACAGTCTATTGGATCTTCGGCTTTTTGCGCATGGGTACCGTTGGTCTCGTCGGGCAGGCGGCCGGGGCGGGCGATGAGGATGAAGTGTCGGCATGGCTGACACGCGCGCTGTTGGTTGCGGGGCTTGGTGGTCTGAGTCTGATCGTGTTGCAAGCCCCGCTGTTCTGGGCAGCGTTCCAACTGTCACCGGCCAGTCCCGAGGTTGAAAACCTTGCGCGTGGATACCTGACCATTCGCATCTGGACGGCTCCTGCGGCGATCGCGGTTTACGCCCTTACAGGTTGGCTGATCGCGATGGAGCGCACAGGCGCTGTGTTCTGGATTCAGCTGGGCATGAATGGGGTCAATATTGCGCTGAACTTTGTCTTTGTTCTCGGCTTTGGCTGGGGGGTTGAGGGCGTGGCCATCGCCACGGTTATCGCCGAAGTACTGGGCGCGGCCTTGGGCCTTTGGTTTTGCCGCGCGGCCTTTGTGCGCCCCGCATGGCGGGACCGCGCACGGGTACTTGAGCGGGCCAAACTGGTGCGTATGGCGTTGCTGAACACAGACATCTTACTGCGTTCAGCCATGTTGATGGTCATCTTTTCCAGCTTTGTTTTCATCGGCGCACGTTTTGGGGATGTGACGCTCGCGGCCAACGAAGTGCTGATCCAGTTCATGTATATCACCGCACACGCGATGGACGGGTTTGCATTTGCCGCCGAGACGCTGATCGCGCGGGCCTATGGTCGTGGAGACGGGCGCCGTGTCCGCCGTGCTGCACTGATAACGGGGATGTGGGGATTGATGATTTGTGTGGTCACTGCGGCTGCATTCCTGCTGGCCGGTCCTTGGCTGATTGACGTGATGGCAAAGGACGCAGACGTGCAACAGGAGGCGCGGGCCTATTTGTGGTGGATGGTGGCAGCACCCTTGCTGGGCTGTGCGGCGTGGATGCTGGACGGTATTTTCATCGGGGCCGCGCGAGGGCGGGACATGCGCAACATGATGGCGCTGTCATTTGTCATCTATTGGGGTGCGATTTTCCTGTTGTTGCCGGTGATGGGCAATCATGGCTTGTGGGCGGCTTTGCTGATTTCATTTGTCGCACGCGGGGTGACGCTGGGTGCACGCTATCCAGCGCTGGAACGGGCCGCGGGGTAAGAACCGGGGCGCTGCCCCAACACTTGGACTTCAGTTTGTGAGATCAAAGCGGGTCAGAGCCAACTTTGCGTTTTGGTTCCCACTGCATCCGCTACCGATGCGTGCCCGTCTTGCTCCAACAATACGTCCAGACCTCGAGCGATGTCTGCCGCAAGGCCAAGCCCGCCATAGACAAGGCCGGTGTAAAGTTGAACGGCTGAAGCGCCTGCGCAGATCTTGGCATAGGCGTCTTCTGCAGACGAAACGCCGCCGACCCCGATCAGCGGGATGTCCGTCAACGCGTGCAGCTTCGCCAGCACTCTCGTCGATTTTTCAAACAGGGGCGCCCCGGACAGCCCCCCCTTTTCCTGCGCATGGGCGCTGCGCAAACCAGAGCGGTCAAGCGTGGTATTGGTCGCAATAATCGCGCTGATCAGGGCGTCTTGTGCCACTTTGGCAATGTCGGCCAGATCCTGATCCGACAGATCTGGCGCGATTTTGAGAAAGACCGGTATGCTCCCGCGCACCTGCATCACACCATCAAGCAGCGCGGCAAGGGCCATGGGCCCCTGCAAGTCGCGCAAGCGCTCGGTGTTGGGGCTTGAGACGTTCACGGTGGCAAAGTCGATATGAGGCGCGCAATGCACCAGCACCTTGGCAAAGTCCTCGGCGCGGTTCGCACTGTCCTTGTTGGCCCCAAGGTTGAGCCCGACAGGCACCCCTTTGGGCCGTTTGGAGAGTCGATGCGCAATCGCATCCATCCCGTCGTTGTTAAATCCAAAGCGGTTGATTGCTGCCCCGTCCTCGGGCAGGCGAAAGAGGCGTGGGCGCGGGTTGCCGGGTTGAGCGACAGGCGTGGCCGCACCCACCTCGATCCAGCCAAACCCTGCGCGTGACAAAGGCGCGATGGCGGTGGCGTTCTTGTCAAAGCCGGCGGCAAGGCCGACGGGGTTGGGCATGGTAAGGCTGGCAACTTTGGTGCGCAGTCGGTCGCTGGTTACGGGTCCGGGCAAATGCGCCAGTGGCGTGTGAACAGCGCGCAAGGCCAATCCGTGTGCGGTTTCCGGGTCAATGCGACGCAAGGCGGCCATGCCGAGGTTTTCAATAGTGCGTTTCATCCGAAGCTGGTCCCGATTGTACCTGGTTTAGTGCGGATCAGGCGGGACGTGGCCACGCCTGCTTGCCGGTGCACCACGGCGCGTTGATAGTCAGCATCTGAAATCATGGCGAGAAAGGCATGCACCGTGGGATAGCGCGCGATGAACATCGCATCCCATGCCTCGTCTGACGGGCCGATCAGCGTGGTTTCAAACTGCGCGCTCCACAAGATGCTGCCGCCAACATTGGTCAGGATCGCCGCAGTGTGTTTTCCATAAAGAGCATAGGCTTCGGTCCCCGTCAGTCCATCACGCGCCAGTGCGTGATCGCCGGGATAGTTAGCAAGATCGCGAAACCGCACGAGGTTCAACATTTCGATCGGATGATCCCGGTCCAACCCTTTGAATGCATCAAACTGAGCGCGGGTGGGATCGACAAAGGCAGGGTCGCTCATTCCTCGAAACCGGCTCCGGCCGGGAATTGATGCACCCCGTCTATGATGGGCAGGGGTTGCGCCCAGTGTACGTCAGCCAACGTCATCTCCCGATAAAGATGCGGAAACAGTGCGTCACCCCGCGATGGTTCCCATTTTAGGTCATCGCCCAAGGCGTCAGTTTCAACCGCGATCAGAAACAGATCATCCACGCCTGCAAAATGCTTGGCCGCAGTCTCGCCAGCCTGTTCAGCCGTTGAGAAGTGGATATAGCCGTCCGTGACGTCTATCGGTGCCCCTGTCGTAGTCCTGTCCCGACGCAAAGCTGCCCATTCGGGGGCGCGGAAAATTTTGTAAATCAGCATGGTCCCCTGATGCCCGTCGCCCATCAAACAATCAAGTGGGCGTTGTCATATGTGCGTTGCGTCAATCATGCAGGATGTCCTTTGACTCGGGGCACGGATTGTTGTCACGTAACCGTCATAATCAACATGGGAGACACCGACATGACCCGACTTTTGATGGGCACAGCTGCACTGGCGCTGAGCGCTGGCGTCGCTTCGGCAGAGTATACACTGCACATTCTTCACACCAATGACATGCACAGCCGGATCGAATCGATCAACAAATACGATTCTACCTGCAACGCCGAGGGCGAAGCTGAGGGTAAGTGCTTTGGCGGCATCGCGCGGGTCAAATCGGCAATCGATGCCAAGAAAGCATCGCTCGACAACCAGAACGTCGTGGTGCTGGATGCAGGCGATCCATTTCAGGGCTCTCTGTTTTACACCACCTACAAAGGGGCCGCAGAGGCCGAATTCATGGAACAGATGGGCTATGACGTCATGGCCGTGGGCAACCACGAATTTGACGATGGTCCTGCCGGTTTGGGCAGCTTTGTAGACACGGTCAGCTTTCCTGTGATTTCGGGCAATCTGGATGTATCTGGCGAAGCCACTTTGGCAGGCAAAGTTGAGAACCACGTTGTTCTTGAGGTTGGCGGCAAGAAAATTGGTGTGATTTCGGCGTTGGCCGTAGACACCGTTGAAACGTCCAGCCCCGGCGAAAACGTGATCTTTCAGGACGAGATCGAGGCGCTGAGCGCGGATGCCGCCGCCCTTGAAGCCGAAGGCGTCGATATCATCATCGCCCTTAATCACGTCGGCCTGAACAAGGATCTGGACATCGCCGCAGCCGTTCCCGCCATCGACGTTGTGATCGGTGGGCACAGCCACACGTTGATGTCCAATGACGATGACGGCACGCCCGCATATCCCACGATGGTCGACGGCACACCGGTGGCACAGGCCTATGCCTACACCAAGTATCTGGGTCATATGACTGTCACCTTTGATGATGATGGCAACGTGACTGCGGCCTCAGGTGATCCGATGGTGCTGGATGCCTCGGTCACTCCGAACGACGCCTTCCTTGCCCGGATCACCGAAATGGGTGCGCCGATCGAAGAGATGAAGACACGTGTCGTTGCCGAAGCGGCTGACGTCATCGAAGGCGGGCGTGACACCTGCCGCGCGATGGAGTGCGCCATGGGATCGCTTATCGCAGATGCGATGCTTGACCGGGTGGCGGATCAGGGGATCGAGATCGCGATCCAGAATGGCGGGGGCATTCGTGCGTCCATCGATGCAGGGCCTGTCACAATGGGTGAAGTCCTGACCGTTCTGCCGTTTCAGAACACCCTGTCCACGTTCCAGGTGACCGGAGCAACTATCGTCGCAGCTCTGGAAAACGGTGTTGGCCAGATTGAGGACGGCGCAGGCCGTTTCCCACAAGTGGCTGGCATGAGCTACGCCTTTGATGCTGCAGCCGAGCCCGGAGCGCGCATCAGCGACGTCATGGTTGGCGGTGCGCCGATTGATACTGACAAGCTCTACGGCGTTGTGTCCAACAACTATGTGCGCAACGGCGGTGATGGCTATGGCATGTTCAAAGAGGCGCTCAATGCCTACGACTTTGGACCGGATCTTGCTGATGTCACGGCTGAATTCCTGGCCGCGAAAGGTCCGTTCACGCCCTATACGGATGGACGTATCACTGCCAAGTAAGCAGCAGGGCGCACCATAAGGTGCGCCTAAGAGACTGATTGCGAACCCCCGATGGCCAGTGCCGTTGGGGGTTTTGCTTTGCTTGCCTCGGGCTTAGCTGCCTGACCCCCGCAAGCGCTGGGCAATACCCGCCACCCGCGCACCGAACTGAGCGGCGGTTTCAAGATCGCCCTCACGTACAGCGCCGCGCGGGCTGTGCGCACTGGTCGCCATCAACCCAAGCCAGCCGCCATCTGCGTTCACGCCTTCCCGCTCAGGAAAGACAGGAGCGCCAATATCAGCGGGGCCAACCCAGATCATGCCCATCTGCGCGGCGAAGATCGAAAACCGCTGCAAGGTCGCCAGCTTGTCTCCGGAGGGAAACGTGGCGACAGTAAACCCACCGGCCAGCTTGTCCTTCCAACCAAGGTCCATCCAGCGCTCGCCCGCCTCTTCAAGAAATGCGCCGTAGCGTGCAGCGGCCGATCCCATATAAGTGGGGGCTCCGAACAAGATGGCATCTGCGCGGTCCAGCGAGTTCCAATCGTCAGGTGACATATCCTCGACATTGACGGGAACAGCGCGGGCGCCAGACTCAGTTGCACCGGTAGCGATGGCGCGAGCCACCTGCGCGGTGTGACCCGCGCCGGAGTAATAGGGCAGGGCGATGAGGCTTTGCGTGTGATCCATCGCGCTACCTTGCCCGCTAGGTCTTTGGCCCACAAGCGGGTTGCCTGTGCGGCTGAGCCGTTCCATTCTCAGCCCCATGTGCGGACGTTTTTCCATCACCCTGCCACCGGACGCCATGGCGCAGCTGTTTGAGGCGGTGCCCGCCAATGACTTGCCGGATGTGCCAAACTACAATGTCTGCCCGACGAACGCCGTGCATGTTGTTACGGCAGTTGAAGGGCAGCGTCGGCTGGGTGCTATGCGGTGGGGGTTCATTCCGCACTGGTACAAGAAACCGAACGACGGGCCGTTGCTGATCAACGCCCGGGCAGAAACGATTGCAGAAAAGCCAGCCTTTCGCGCGGCCTGCCGCGAACGTCGGGCCGTCATTGTCGCCTCTGGCTTTTATGAATGGACACGCGACGGGGATGCGCGCCTGCCTTGGTACATCAGCCGAACAGACGGTGCGCCCTTGGCCTTCGCGGCGATCTGGCAGACGTGGTCGGCCAAGGATGACAGCGACGAAATGCGCACGGCTGCCATAGTGACCACGGGTGCAAACAAATCCATGTCCACGATCCACCACCGCATGCCTGTGATCCTTGAACCGGATGACATTCCGCTTTGGCTGGGCGAACAAGGCAAAGGGGCCGCGACGCTGATGCGTGCGGCCCCGGAAAACACTTTGGGTTGGTATCGTGTCGACAAGACGGTCAATTCCAACCGGGCCGCCGGGCCTGCGTTGATTGAACCTCTGGGCGACGCGCCGACTTAGTTCAGTGGCGCAGAGTCAAAGCTGATTTCGCCTTGAACAAGCAATGTACCGTCATCTGCGACAGCGTCTTTGTCGTAAAACAACTTTTCAACCACGTCGCTGACTTCGAGGACTACTTCGCCCTGATCCGGAATGGGGCCGATTTCCCAAGCCGCGCCTTCGGCGACGATATTGTGCTCACCACCGGACAAGTTGATGAACCGAACCGAGTCGCCATTGTCCAGATAGGTGACCTTCGGGAAATAGGCATCGGCCAGGATGAGGACAGTGTGTTCGTCCGCCGCCGCAGCGGAGGCGATGGACATTGCGGCAACAGTCGCCACTAGAGAAAACGCGCGCTTCATGGCAGCACTCCTTTTATATTTCGGCCCCACCCGAAAGTCAGAATCATATAGGATGGTTTATCGGCCTGCATTGCGGCGAAAATGGGGCGTCCGCGCGTCATCGATCTGGCGCTTTTCTCTAATCGAGACGGTCACGCAGGTTATCCGCCAACCTGTGATCAGAGCGATTTGCACAAAAAACAAGCTCAGACACATTGCCATTGGACACCGGTTCGCGGCACAACAGATAGATGTCGAGACGGTAAAGTGATCGCCGATGTGTCGCATGAACGTCGCACCCGCAAAGGAGAGCTCAGATGAATGCAGAAGCCAAAATCCTGAAAGCCAAAGACGCCCCCGATCTGGGCAGCTTTGACTGGGCCGATCCGTTCCGCCTGTCTGAACAGCTTAGCGAAGACGAGCGGATGATCCAGTCTTCCGCCGCCGCCTATGCGCAGGAAAAGTTGGCGCCGCGTGTGACCAAGGCCTTTGCCGATGAAACGTCTGATCCGGAGATTTTCCGCGAGATGGGCGAAATGGGCCTGCTCGGCGTGACTTTGCCCGAGGAATACGGAGGACTCGGCGGGTCTTACGTCTCTTATGGTCTTGTCGCGCGCGAGGTTGAGCGGGTCGATTCCGGGTATCGTTCGATGATGTCGGTGCAATCAAGCCTCGTGATGTACCCGATCTATGCCTACGGGTCTGAAGCGCAGCGCAACAAGTACCTGCCCAAGCTTTCCAGCGGGGAATGGATTGGCTGTTTTGGCCTGACCGAACCAGATGCCGGGTCTGATCCTGCGGGCATGAAAACCACTGCGAAAAAGACAGATGGTGGATACGTACTGAATGGCGCCAAGATGTGGATTTCGAACTCGCCCATCGCGGATGTCTTTGTGATATGGGCAAAATCCGATGCCCATGATGGCAAAATCCGTGGATTTGTTTTGGAAAGAGGGCTGAAAGGCCTGTCGACCCCGAAGATCGAGCACAAGCTATCATTGCGGGCCTCCATCACAGGTGAGATCGTGATGGAAGATGTCGAAGTGGGCGAGGACGCTCTGCTGCCGGACGTGCAGGGGCTAAAAGGGCCGTTTGGCTGTCTTAATCGTGCACGCTATGGGATCAGCTGGGGCGCGATGGGGGCGGCTGAGTTTTGCTGGCATGCCGCGCGCCAATATGGCCTTGATCGCAAGCAATTCGGCAAGCCGCTGGCTCAGACCCAACTGTTCCAGAAAAAGCTGGCAGATATGCAGACGGAGATTGCGCTTGGGCTTCAGGCGTCGCTGCAGGTGGGCCGTTTGATGGACGCAGCCGAGGCCGCGCCTGAAATGATCTCTATCGTCAAACGCAACAATTGCGGCAAGGCGCTCGATATTGCGCGCAACGCCCGTGACATGCACGGCGGAAACGGGATTTCGGGCGAGTTTCAGGTCATGCGCCATATGATGAACCTCGAAACCGTCAACACCTATGAAGGCACCCATGACGTGCACGCCTTGATCTTGGGCCGTGCGCAAACTGGGCTGCAGGCCTTTTTCTGACCGATCGCCGGGGGCGGTCTGTCCCCGGAGGATTGCTTGGAAGCAGAAAGGGCGCGGGTTAGTTCTTTTCTGTTTTGAAAGAACCCCCGACAGAAGCACGAAATCAAACATCCTGACAGAGGCCGTATGGACCGCGTTTCGATCGTTCACGACAACTTCCTGAGACAGGTGGCAGCGCGTGACCTGCCCGAGGTCACGCCGCAGGGGCTGGACGCTGAGGCCGCGCATCGTCTGTTCGAACACCAATGTCTGACCCGTGCGCTGGATATTGTGAGCCGCGAAATGCAGAAAGCGGGTCAGGGGTTTTACACCATCGGCTCGTCCGGGCACGAGGGAATGGCGGCGGTTGCCCATGCGCTGCGCGTCGATGACATCGCGTTTCTGCACTACCGGGATGGCGCGTTTCAGGTGGCCCGAGCAGCCAAGGCCGGGCAGGACGCGTGCCGCGATATGTTGCTCAGCTATGCCTGCGCCGCGGATGATCCCACCAGCGGCGGGCGTCATAAGGTGCTGGGAAGCCGCGATCTATTTATTCCGCCGCAGACCTCGACGATTGCCAGCCACCTGCCCAAGGCCGTTGGTGCAGCCTATGGCATCGCCTTGGCCCGCCGCAATCGTCCCGAACTGGCGATCCTTCCAGACGATGCAATTGCGGTGGCGAGTTTTGGGGATGCCTCGCTCAATCACTCAACAGCGCAAGGCGCGATCAACGCAGCAGGCTGGACAAGTGTACAGGGCGCCCCCTTGCCCTTGTTGTTCATATGCGAAGACAACGGAATTGGGATTTCGACCAAGACCCCGACAGGCTGGGTCGAGGGCAGCCTCGCGCATCGTCCGGGGCTGACATATTTCCGCGGCGATGGCTGCAATGTATGGGACGCTTATGCGGCTGCATCCGAGGCCGCAGACTATGTGCGTCGCACACGAAAACCCGCCGTCCTGCATCTGCGCACTGTGCGCTTGTACGGACATGCCGGTGCCGATGTGGCGACAAGCTATTTGCCCCGCGCAGAAGTCGAGGCGGATGAGGCCAACGATCCACTTTTGCACACAGCGGCTGGGCTGGTCGCTCAAGGGATGGAGCCCGATGCTGTCCTTGCTATTTACACTGGCGCCCTTGCACGCACTCGAGATGAGGCGTCGCAGATTGCCGATGCCCCACCCCTAAAAGGGGCAGAGGCGGTAATGTCCGCCATTGTGCCGCCTGCGCGGGCCGCTTCTTTGACAAATGGTCCGGACACCCCGGCCCGTATTGCGGCCTTTGGGACGGACTTTGCCCAGATGGATCGCGTGCAACCAATGTCCAAACTGATCAACTGGGCGCTGACCGACTTAATGCTCGCCCATCCTGAAACGGTGATCATGGGCGAAGATGTTGGGCGCAAGGGTGGGGTCTATGGCGTCACACAAAAGCTGTCTGCGCGGTTTGGAACGTCCCGTGTGATCGACACACTCTTGGACGAACAGTCCATCCTCGGGCTTGCGATCGGGATGGCCCATAATGGGTTTGTCCCGATGCCGGAAATTCAGTTTCTCGCCTACCTGCACAACGCCGAGGACCAGATACGCGGCGAAGCAGCGACCCTGCCGTTCTTTTCCAACGGGCAATGGACCAACCCAATGGTGCTGCGCATTGCAGGTCTTGGCTATCAAAAAGGGTTCGGCGGTCATTTCCACAACGACAATGCGCTTGCCGTGCTGCGAGACATTCCGGGGCTGATCCTTGCCTGTCCATCGGACGGGGCAGAGGCCGTCCAAATGCTGCGCGAGTGCCACCGCCTTGCACGCGAAGAAAACCGTCTGTGCGTCTTTGTGGAACCCATTGCGCTTTACCCGATGCGGGATGTGCAGCCCGGCGATGGCGCGTGGATGCGGACCTATCCGGCTTTGGATCAGCGCATCGAGGTTGGTGAGGTCGGTGTACAGGGCGAAGGCGATCTGGCCATTGTGACCTTTGCAAATGGCCGATACCTCGCCGAACAGGCAGATATTCCCGGTGCGCGACTGATTGATCTCCGTTGGTTGGCTCCGCTGCCCATCGACAGCCTTTTGGACGCTGTGCAAGGCAGCAAACATATCCTTGTCGTCGATGAAACGCGCCGTTCTGGCGGAGTTTCGGAAGGCGTTATGACCGCCCTTTTCGAGGCCGGTCATCGCAATATTGCGCGCTATACGGCGCAAGACAGCTTTATTCCAACGGGGCGCGCGTACGGCGACACGCTGCCTTCCGTTGAGGGAATTCGCGCGGCAGTTGCCGGTTTGCAGGCGACGAATCCTGCCTGAAAAGGCGTTTGCTAACGTTCCAGAATTTCGATGAAAGCATGCGTTTCCATCGCATTGGCAATGTCGACTCAACTATTTTGCACAGGTGTGCAAAAAACAGTTGCCAAGACGTAGGTGTGGTGACTAGCGTTTAACATCACGCTGTCGCGAGGGATCACTATGGCCGAAATTCAGCTACGCAACATCAACAAGCGCTGGGGAAGTTTCGTGGGGGTCGACAACTTTGACCTGACAATTGCTGATCAGGAATTCCTCGTGTTGCTGGGCCCTTCAGGCTGTGGAAAGACCACGACGATGCGCATGATTGCGGGCCTTGAGGACGCAACAGAGGGCGACATTGTGATCGACGGCAAGCGGGTCAACGATCTGGACCCCAAAGACCGCGACGTGGCGATGGTGTTCCAGTCCTATGGTCTCTATCCGCACCTCAACGTCTACGAAAACATCCGCTTTCCGCTGAAGGTGCGCAAGGCTGATCCAGCCACCCATGACGAACGTGTGCGACGGGCCTCTGCCATGGTCGAGCTCGATGAATTTCTGCACCGCAAGCCCGCTGAGCTTTCTGGTGGTCAGCGCCAGCGCGTCGCTCTTGCCCGAGCGATTGTGCGCGAGCCGAATGTGTTCCTGATGGATGAACCACTCTCCAATCTGGACGCCAAGCTGCGGGTCTCTACTCGGGCCCAGATCAAGAACCTAAGCCACGAATTGAAGGTCACGACAGTTTACGTGACCCACGACCAAATCGAAGCGATGACATTGGCCGACCGCGTGGTTGTCATGAAACAGGGCAAGGTCCAACAAGTGGGTACCCCAACTGAAATCTACGACAACCCGGCCAACACTTTCGTAGCAAGCTTTATCGGCTCACCTGCAATGAACCTGATGGACGGCACAATGGCGGGCGGCACATTTACCGGCGACAAGGTCAAGATCAGCGGCCTTGGCGTGCCCGACGGGCCTGTCACCTTGGGGTTCCGCGCCGAAGACGCTGCATTGGCTGAAGCCGACGGCCAGATCAACGCACCGATCTACACAATCGAACTGTTGGGAGACGCCACCATGCTGACGGTCCGTGCGGGCGGACAATTGGTTTCGGTCAAGGCGCACAAGGAATTCCGGGCAGAGATAGGCGACATGATCTCCTTCTCGATCCCGAACACGATCTGTCACGCATTTGACAGTACGTCAGGCGAACGCCTCGGCTGACATGACACCCCGTTGTCCCCGGGGGCACCCGGGCAGCGGGCAATCCAAGTTGGTGCAGGCTTGCAAGGTGCACTGACAAAAAACGCAACAGGGAGTTTGCACATGTATCTTAAGAAACTGGCACTGGCGGGCGCTGTCTCGCTTATGGGCACATCCGCGTTCGCGGCGTGCTCTTACGAAAACACGGTGCCGCTGAAATCGCTGAGCGCTGGATTTGAAGCGTGGAAAGCCGTCACAGACGCCATGGCCGAGTGCGGGAATTTTAAGGCCGAGCTTGATCAGGAATTCCGCACCAAGCAGCCTGCTGCCTTTGAGGCGAACCCATCACTTTATCACATCGGTGGCGTATCCAACGGCACCGTCACACCGTTGCTGAACGCAGGCACGATCCGCCCACTGGACGATCTAGTGGCCAAGTATGGTCAGAACCTGTCGCCCAACCAGCTAATCAAAGTTGACGGCAAGACCATGGCGATTGCCATGATGGTCAACACCCAGCACCTGATGTACCGCGAAGATATCTTCAACGATCTTGGCCTTGAAGTGCCCACCACATGGGACGAAGTGTTCGCTGCCGCTGAAACTATAAAAGAGGCCGGTGTTGTTGACCACGCCATCGGTGCCACGATGAAATCCGGCTGGAACCTCGCGCAGGAATTCGTGAACATGTATCCGGCCTTTGGTGGTGCGTTCTTCAACGCAGACAACTCTGCCGCAGTGAATTCCGAGGCGGGTATGAAAGCCCTGGAAACATTGGCGAAAACGCTTCCATACGCCGATCCAGAGGTGCTCGTCAGCGACTCAACTTACGTGCAACAGCAGTTCCAACAGGGCAAAATCGCCATGTCGAACCTCTGGGCAAGCCGTGGCGCTGCCATGGATGACGAGGCCGAAAGCACAGTTGTAGGCAAAGTCAAAATGGCTGCCGCACCGCTTGCTATGGAAGGCGGCGCACCTGCCACCACACTGTGGTGGGACGGCATCGTGATCGCGAGCAACATCACTGATGAGGAAGCTGACGCTGCTTTCCGTCTGGCGATGGAAGGTCTGGACGAGGAAATGGTCAAGGCCAACAACGGAGCCGCGATCTGGCTGGTCAAAGGCTATGAGCCCGGTCCGCTGGCCGCAGGTGCGATTGCAACGGCCACCGCGTCTCCTGCGGCTCCGCCTTACCCATCGACCACACAAATGGGTCTGATGCACACGGCGCTGGGGAACGAACTGCCTGCATTCCTGACAGGGGAACGTGACGCAGCAGCCACGCTTGTCGCGATTGAGGAATCCTACGCCACCGCGGCCAAAGAGGCCGGTGTGCTGAAGTAAGCCACTTTCTTGGCTGGCCGGGGCGTTCCCGGCCAGCCAATCCAAACACTGGGATGTCATGCAAACTGAATTCGATCATATCGTTCTGGGCGGTGGCTCTGCTGGATGCGCGGTTGCTGCGCGTCTTGCCGAACAACCGAACGCACTGGCGGGAATGCCGCCGGCCCGATTGCGGCATCCGCGTCGACCAAGCGTAATCTTTGACGCCAACACCAATGCCCCATCCATGATGATCGGTTGGCAGAGCAGGGGCCATAAGCCCGCTGCCACCCACGAAAGGACTGCAGCATGAAGTTCAAGACATTCTTCTGGTTCGTCGCGCCGTCGGTATTCATGATGCTGCTCTTTATCGCAGCGCCACTGGTTTCGGTTTTCATCCAGTCCTTTCAGGTGACCCAACCGGTCATGCAACAGATCGAGGTGGAAACCTGCACGCCCGGGTTCCTGACACAGACCTGCACCACTGAAATGAAAACAGTGCCAACGATCGACGAAGAGACAGGCAAGACGATCACGACAACTTCGTGGGTTGGCTTTCAGAGCTACGCCAACGTGCTGCAAATGGACAAGGTTTGGGAGGCGATCAGCAGCGGCGCTGTCGGTGACATTCTGCAGATCGACTTCTGGAAGGCGCTGCGTTTCACCCTGATGTTCACGCTGTTGACGCTGCCGCTGGTGATCGGGGTCGGGCTGATGATTGCGCTGGCAGTCAACAATGCAGCCAAGGCATTCAAGGGCCCCATAATCTTCGTCTCCCTTCTGCCCTTTATTATCACGCCGGTGATTGGGTCACTGTCGATCTACTGGCTTTTTGTGGGCGACGGCATCCTGACGGCAACGCTGGAACGCTGGACCGGGCAGGACATTGCAATGTTCGCTCAGGCTTGGACAATTGAACTCCTGATGTACTTTTACCGCGTCTGGCACGTGGCACCCTTTGCTTTCGTGATCTTCTATGCGGGCCTGCAAACCGTGAATATGGACACGCTGGAGTCCGCCATCATCGACGGGGCCAGCAGGTTTGAGCGCCTGCGGTACGTGATCGTGCCGCACCTGATGCCGCTGATCATCTTCATCGCGCTGATCCACTTGATGGACTGCTATCGGACGTTCGAAGAAATCGTCGGCTTCCGCTCTCAGGCGCACGTGATTTCGCTACAGTGGCTCACCTATGACTTCATGGTGCCGGATGATGCGGGCAACCGTGCGATTAGCCGGGCGTCGGCCTCGGCCATGCTGACCATGATCGGGATCGTTGTTCTGTTGATCCTGCCGTTGCGCCGCACATGGCGTGACCACAAAGGGGGGGCACACTGATGTCAAAGGCAACCGCACAACCGCTTTCGCTCAAAGTTGCATCGGGCGCATTCCTCGCCTTCTGGTGCTTGCTGGCGGCCTTCCCAATCGTGTGGATCGCGGTGATGAGCGTCAAATCCCCGCGCGACGCCTTTGCGGCGAGCGCTTGGGACGTCATCACCGGGCCTGCGACCCGGGCTGCTGGCACCGGGCTGTCGATCATCGACATCGTGCTGGGGCTGGCATTCCTGTTCTTTGCGATCCGCTGGGCCTTTACGGGCCTGCCAAAACTGGTTGAGCGGTTCTCTCCTCCGGGGCTGATCGTTGTGGGATGGCTGGTCGGCGCGGCCGTCTTTGGCCTCGCATTCGTGCTGGTCTTTTTTGGGATATTGCCGCCGGTATTCGGGGTGATCAATTCGATCCTTGGACCCATTGGCGAACCGATCATTGGGCTTACGACCGAACACTATCAGGCTGTCTGGGGCGAAAACCAGTTCTACCGCAACTTCATGAACTCGATGATTGTGACGGCTGGCGTGGTTTTGATCTCTCTTACCGTGGGGACGCTGGCAGGCTATGGGCTTGCGCGCTCTGGTTCGAACCTCGCCTTTTGGCTTTTGATCCTCGCTCTTGTTTTCCGCGCACTGCCGCATTCGGTTCTGGTGGCGGGGTACCTGCCGTGGTTCATCAATTCCGCTGAAATCCTGCGGCCCATCTTTGGGGACCTCTCGCCAACGCTCTACGGGCAACCCTGGGCGGTGATCGCGGTGCTTGTGTCTATCAACCAACCGTTCACGATCTGGATGCTGCGTAGCTTCTTCCAGAACATTCCTTCCGAACTGGATGAGGCCGCACGGGTGGATGGATGCAGCCACTTCCAGGCCTTCCGTCGCGTGATCATGCCGGTCATGTGGCCGGGGGTGATCACAACGGGCCTGTTCTCGTTCCTCTTGGGCTATAACGACTTCCTTGTGACCTCTCTGCTTCTGGATGCACAGAACCAGACGATGGTTCCCGCCATCGCGGGCTACTTCAACCGTGAAACCACAACAACAGATCAGGTCGAGGCGGTGGCGGCGGCGGTGTCGATCACAGCGCCTTTGTTCTTGCTTGTGATGGTGTTCCAGCGCCAGATCGTGAGTGGGCTTACGGCGGGGGCCGTCAAAGGCTGATGGTTTCTTCTGACCCAAAATACCACGGGGTCCGGGGCAGAGCCCCGGTCCTGTTCTCAAAAATCAAGGATGACGTTGCATGAAAGGGTCTCGCCCCGAACAAGCCGTGCTGACACGCGACACGGATCTCAGCAAAACAGACGAAACCCGCGCTGTGATCGAAGGGATGGTGGACGGCCTCAACGATCACCGCATTGATGATATTGGCCAGTTCTTTGCCGAAAGCTTTCTCTGGATGGGCAATCAGGGCTGCGGGACCAAGACCGGGTTGCAAGAGTTTCAGGACAACTGGCAGCGCCCGTTTCAGGCCGCCTTCAGCGACAAGGTCTGTGTGGACGAGGCGCGCCTTTATATGGGCGAATGGGCCGCAGCCTTTGGACGGCAAGAGGCAACGCATTCGGGTGACTTCATGGGGGTCGCCCCCACGGGCAAGCGGATCGACATCCGCTACATGGATTTCTGGAAAGTCGAAGACGGGCGGATCACCGACAACTACGTCATGGTCGATTTCCCGCATGTGCTGGCCCAGCTTGGGGTTGATGTTTTCAATGGTGAGGGATGGGAGGCGTTCGATAATGGCGACAGGGTCGCGCCCCGCCCCTCAGGGATGAGGTGACGAAATGACAATTGAGTATTTGAAAACCGGGAAGCCGGAAACGGAGCGGGACGCAGACGATGCCAAAACGCGTGCGATCGTTGAGGCGACTCTGGCGGATATCGCGGCACGCGGCGACGTGGCCGTGCGCGAATTGTCGGAAAAGTTCGACAACTACTCGCCGCCTGCGTTCAAACTGTCGGCCGAAGAGATCGACGCGTTGATCGCGCAACTGACCCCGCGCGAGCTGGAGGACATCCGTTTCGCCCAAGAACAGGTGCGCAATTTTGCTAAGGCCCAGCGTGACTCGATGCTCGACATCGAGGTCGAAACGATGCCGGGTGTGATCCTCGGTCACAAGAACATCCCCGTGCAATCGGTGGGGTGTTACGTGCCGGGTGGCAAGTTCCCGATGGTCGCATCCGCCCATATGTCGGTGGCAACGGCCAGTGTCGCTGGCGTCCCACGGATCATCGCCTGCACGCCCCCGTTTCAGGGCAAACCCAACCCGGGTGTAATCGCGGCCATGCATATGGGCGGCGCGCACGAGATCTACGTGATGGGTGGCATTCAGGCGATCGGCGCGATGGCTTTGGGCACCGAAACGATTGAACCTGTGCACATGCTCGTTGGACCCGGCAATGCCTTTGTGGCAGAGGCCAAACGGCAACTGTTCGGCAAGGTGGGCATTGATTTGTTCGCCGGGCCGACCGAGACGATGGTGATCGCGGACGATACGGTGGACGCTGAAATGTGTGCCACCGATCTCTTGGGGCAGGCCGAGCACGGGTATAATTCTCCGGCGGTTCTGCTCACCAACAGCCGCAAGCTGGCCGAGGCGACGCTGGTCGAAATTGACCGCATTCTGACCATCCTGCCGACCGCCGACACTGCATCGAAGTCGTGGGAGGACTATGGCGAGGTAATCTTGTGCGATACCTACGACGAGATGCTGGAAGTCGCAGACGACATCGCGTCGGAGCATGTGCAAGTGATGACCGATCGCGATGACTGGTTCCTCGAGCATATGACCTGCTACGGCGCGCTCTTCCTTGGTCCACGCACCAACGTGGCCAATGGGGACAAGGTGATCGGAACCAACCACACGCTGCCAACCAAAAAAGCGGGGCGGTACACGGGCGGTCTGTGGGTCGGCAAGTTCCTCAAGACGCATTCCTATCAAAAGGTCACAACAGACGCGGCGGCTGCCGAAATCGGCGCCTATGGTTCGCGCCTGTGCATGCTCGAAGGGTTCGTGGGCCATGCGGAGCAGTGCAACCTGCGTGTGCGCCGCTACGGCGGTGTGAACGTGCCTTACGGCACTGGTGCCCCAGCGCGGGATGCTGCGGAGTAAAAAGGGGGGCTAGCCCCCCGTCCTGCGGACTCCCCCCAGGATTTTTTAATCAGAGAAGAAGACCCTATGGGGACCGACATCAATCAACGCAACAAGACGAAGGCACTGACACTTTGGGCGGAACTTGACCGCGACCCGAACAGTGCGTTGGCGTTGCTGGACAAGGTCAAGCAGTGGCAGGGACCCGAACCCATTGGCATCCACAGCAGCGGTGCGGGCATCGTTGCTGCGATGTTTGCCCCCCTGCGGGCCGCCATCCCGGATTTGCAGCGCCAGACTCATATCCTGATGGGCGGTCAGTCTTCGGCCCATGAAAGCGGGCAGGGGGATGGTGCGTGGTGGGTCGCCGGCACGGGCTACTACACTGGCCGCGCCAGCGCGGACGTCTTTGGCATTCCGGCAACGACGCGCGAGCTGCGCATTCGCTGGGGTGAATTTTTGCGCTTTGATGCTGACGGGCAAGTGACACATGCCCAGACCATCTGGGATTTTGTCGATTGGTTCGAACAGATTGGACTGCCCATCCTGCCGCGCCCGAACGGGGCCTCGCATGTCTACCCGGCCCCGACGGGCTATGATGGAGTGCTGGCTGATGCACAAAGCGTCAAAGAGACCGAGCAAAGCATGGGGTTGGGTCGGGCGTTGATCTTTGGGGGGCTCAACACGTTTGACGAAAGTGATCTCTCAAGCATGGGCATGGCCCGATTTTTCCATCCCAACATCAAATGGTATGGCCCCGGCGGGATCGGAGCCTGCCTGTCATTGCACGAGTTCGAAACCTTGCACCAACGCCCGTGGCTGACAGCCTTTCCTGACCGCAAGGTGATGCATCTGGAAAGCCTCTTTGCAGAAGGCCGCATGGTCGCCGCGTCCGGACCCAAGGGCGTGGTCGCGACACATACCGGTCCTTATTTGGGCCAGCCTGCCAGTGCTGCGCATCTGGAGGTCTCGGGCCTTGATTTCTGGCTGCGCACTGGCGGGCAATTCACCGAAAACTGGGTGTTCGTGGATATGATCCATCTTTTCGCACAGATGGGTATCGATCTGTTTGCGCGGGCTAAGGGGCATTGGCCATGAGCGATCCACATACGCAGCACAAGACACTATTGGCCCCGTTGCGCGCAGCCATGTATGATTTTGACGCAAGCGCAGTGCGCGCCGCCCTACATGCTGTTTGTGACCCTGATGTCCTATTCAATTTGGCGTTTCCGTTCGAAACGACCGCGGGTGTGGACGCCTATTTTGACAAGGCTTACGACCCACTGCTGGCCGCGATCCCTGATCTGGAACGGCGTGATTTCATCGTTATGGCCGGCCCAACACCGGATGGGCACGACTGGGTTGGATGCGGCGGCTACTATACCGGCACCTTCCAGCACCCTTGGTTGGATATCCCGGCCACGGGGCACATCGTGCACATGCGGTTTCACGAGTTTTACCGCTTTGTTGACGGTCGCGTGGTCGAGATGCAGGCGCTTTGGGATATTCCGGAGGTGATGATGCAAGCGGGCGCGTGGCCAATGGTGCCGAGCCTTGGGCGCGAATGGCACGTGCCGGGGCCCGCCACCTGCGATGGGCTGGTGCCCGGACCCTATGACGGCAAAGAGGGTGCTGCCACCTGCCAGCATATCATCGACATGCTGGAGCACATGAAGCGCCACCCCAGCCAGGGCGGCCCTGAAGTGATGGAGATGGAGCGATTCTGGCACCCGCGCTTGATGTGGTACGGCCCCTCGGGCATCGGCTCGGGGCGGGGCATCGCGGGCTTTCGCAACTGGCACCAGATCCCGTTTCTGAATGGGATGCCGGATCGTGGTGCCTTTGTGGATGACATCGTCTATCACTTCTTCGGGGACCGCGCCTATGCGGCGGTCACGGGCTGGCCGAACATGTATCAGACCATAACGCATGATGGATGGTTGGGCCTGCCCCCGACAGATAAAAAGGTCGCCATGCGCAGCCTTGATTTCTGGCGGCTTGAGAACGGGTTGATACGGGAGAATTGGGTGATGGTGGATCTGCTGCATATGTATAACCAGATCGGGGTGGACGTGCTGGGGCGCATGCGCGAGTTCAATAAAGCACGCGCTGGGTTTGATCCAGAAACGGGGCGGGCGTTATGAGCACTCTGCCACGCACTCCATCGCTCGATTTGACGGGAAAACGCGCTCTGGTGACAGGGGCATCGTCGGGCGTTGGCTTGGGCTGCGCCGTGGCGTTGGCCGAGGCCGGCGCGCATGTGGTGTGTGCGGCAAGACGCGCTGACGTGTTGAACGATGCGGTTGCCGCCATGCAAGCCGCCGGACTGAGCGCTGAGGCGTTGCAGCTGGATCAGACCGACATTCCCGCCGTCTACGCCGCCTTTGAGACGCCCTGTGATGTCGTCGTCAACTCGGCTGGCCTTGCGCGGCACAGTGCGGCCCTCGACACCGTACCGCAGGATTATGACGCGGTTTTCGACATCAACGTCAAAGGTGCATATTTCCTGTCGACGTCCGCCGCACGTGCGCTGATCAAGGCAAACAAACCCGGCTCGATCATCCACATTTCATCCCAGATGGGCCACGTGGGCGGTATCGACCGCACGGTCTATTGCGCGACCAAACACGCGGTCGAAGGGATGGTCAAAGCCATGGCGATCGAGTGGGGAAAATCAGGTGTCCGCATCAACACGATCTGCCCGACCTTCATACGCACGCCGCTGACGGAACCGACGTTCAATGACCCTGAGCGCTATGCGTGGATCATGGACAAGATCAAATTGCCCCGTGTCGGCGAGGTGAGTGACATCATGGGCGCGGTGCAGTTTTTGGCAAGTGACGCCTCTGCAATGGTGACAGGCACTTCAATGCTGATCGACGGGGGCTGGACGGCAGACTGATGGGCAAAAAGGTAACAGCATTGGACGTGGCGGAACGGGCGGGTGTGTCGCGCTCGGCTGTATCTCGGGTGTTCACGCCGGGTGCTTCTGTGTCCGAACGCACGGCCAAAAAGGTCCGCTCGGCGGCCGAGGCCCTCGGGTATCGCCCCAACGTACTAGCGCGCTCCCTGATCACCGGTCGCTCGCGCATTATCGGTCTTCTGGTCGCCTATCTCGAAAATCAATTCTATCCCGAAGCCATCGAACGGCTCAGCCACGAGTTGCAAAAGCGGGGCTATCACGTTCTCGTCTTTATGGCTGCGAACTCCGGCGAAGAGGCGGACGAGGTGATGGAAGAACTGCTCGACTACCAGGTCGATGGGATCATCGCGGCCTCTGTCGGAATGTCCAATGATCTGACGCGTCGATGCGAGGCCGCAGGCATCCCGATTGTGCTGTTCAACCGCGCGCAGGATGATGATCGCCTCTCTGCTGTGACATCTGACAACTACCACGGTGGGCGCAAGCTGGCTGAATTCCTCGTCGCGGGCGGGCACGGCCGCATCGCCCATATCGCCGGTTGGGAAGGGGCCTCAACGCAGCGGGACCGCGAGGCGGGGTTCGTTGCGGGGTTGAACGCAGCAGGCCAGGGCCTGTTCGCCCGCGCCGTCAGCGATTTTCAGTTTGAGCAGGCCAAGGCGGTCGCGCGCGACATGTTTTCCGCAACCGATATTCCTGATGCGGTGTTCTGCGCGAATGACCACATGGCCTTTGCGGTCATGGATGTACTGCGTTTCGAACTGGGGCTTTCTGTTCCGGGTGATGTGTCTGTCGTGGGGTACGACGACGTGACGCTTGCCGCTTGGCCCAGCTATGACCTGACCACAGTGCGCCAGCCTGCCGGGCAAATGGCGCAAGCCACTGTGGGTATCCTGATGGATCGCCTGAGCGATCCCGACACCAAACCGCGACGCGTTGCGCTCGACGGTCCCCTGATCATTCGCGGCTCTGCCCGCATTCCCAAAGGATGGACCTCATGAAGGGTTTTTCGAACCGGTGGAAAGATTTCCCCGACTACATCATCGGCATCACCAAAGAGATATGGGAAGACCGCGGCATCGCGACACTGCACCATTACTACAGCCCCGACATTGTGGTGCGTTCGCCCGGAAGTGTGGTGATCGGGAACGAAAAAGTCATCGGGGCGACAATGGCCACGCTTGCGGAATTCCCTGACCGTACTCTTTTGGGGGAAGACGTCATTTGGTCCGGCACCCCGGAAGAGGGCATGTTGTCGTCCCACCGCATCCTGTCGACAGCGACGCACACGGCCGACGGCGTCTATGGGCCTGCATCTGGCAAGAAGCTGCAATACCGGATCATTGCCGACTGCCACGCGATCAACAATCAAATCAACGATGAATGGCTGATCCGGGATCAAACGGCGGTCGTGAACCAGATCGGCTGGGACGCCAAGGAATACGCCGCCGACCTCATTGCACGCGAAGGCGGACCAGAAAAGGCAGTGCGCCCGCTGACCCCTGCAACAGATCAGCCCGGGCCCTACAAAGGACGTGGCAACGACAACGCATGGGGCGAGAAATACGCCGACATCCTCACGCGGATCATGGGCGCAGACATGGCAGTGATCCCTGCCGAATATGACCGTGCCGTGCAGTCTGAATACCCCGGTGGCACCACAGGGCACAGCCATGGTCCGGTTGATCGGTTCTGGATGGGCCTGCGCGCGTCTTTCCCGGATGCAACCTTTACCATCGACCACCAGATCGGGCGCGACGATGATCATATGCCACCCCGCGCAGCGATCCGCTGGGCGCTGCACGGCAAACATGACGGCTGGGGCTACTTTGGCGCGCCGACAGGGGCAGAGGTTTATGTGCTGGGCATCAGCCATGCCGAATTCGGCCCATGGGGTCTGCGCCGTGAATTTGCACTGTTTGATGAAACTGCGATCTGGAAACAGATCTTGCTTCAGACAGGATAACGCACGAATGGCCTTGAATAGGAACCATACGGTCCCCAACTCTCAATCGTCTGCACACACCGCAGACGACAAAAGGGATCTGACCTATGCAACGCTATGACGAATTGATGTTCACACCCGCCGTGCAAGCGCTTCAAGACGTCGAGGGCACGCGCGAGATGTATGCCCGCAACTACGGTGCGCGCACGCGACCACTGGGCGCGGATGACATCGCGTTCATTACCAGCCGAACCTCCTTCTACATGGCCAGCGTCTCTGAAACTGGCTGGCCTTACATCCAGCACCGGGGCGGTCCCGTGGGATTCCTTCAGGTGCTTGACGATCACACGCTCGGCTTTGCCGATTACAAAGGGAACAAGCAGCATATCAGCCATGGCAACGTGGACCATGACGACCGGGTGTCGCTGTTCCTGATGGACTACCCGCGCAAGGCCCGCATGAAGCTGCAAGGTCACGCCACGTTCCAAAACGCAGCCGATAATCCTGACCTCGCCGCACGCCTGACCGTTGAGGGTCAGGGACGTGTAGAACGCCTCGTGACCATCAAACTGGCCGCCTTCGACTGGAACTGCCCGCAATTCATCACGCCGCGCTTTGACAGTGCAGAGATTGCGCAACTGGTTGGCCCGGAAATGGACAAGCTGAGCGCACGCATCCAAGAACTCGAGGCTGAAAACGCGGCACTGCGAGGGCAGGGATGACAGACATCTACCGCGCCGCAGAACGACTGATGGGGATGCAAGACGCTGATTGGCAGCGCCATGCAAACCCGCTCAGCGTCTGGTCGCGGTTCACCTGCCTGCCACTGCTGACGTTCGCGATCTACGCGCGCCAATGGATCGGTTGGTGGTCGCTGCCATTGTTTATGCTGGCGTGCCTCTGGACTTGGGCAAATCCGCGGGTCTTTCCAGTGCCGTCAGACTTTGGGTCGTGGGCGTCGCGCACCACGTTGGGCGAACGCATCTTCCTTGCCCGAGACCGTTACGACATCCCTGATCACCACATTCGTGCCTCTCATGTGCTGACAAGCCTTTCAGCCCTCGGCCTTGCGCCCCTCGCATACGGCCTGATCGTGCTTGACCCGTATGCCGTTCTGGCAGGGCTTGTGGCCATCATCCTGCCAAAACTCTGGTTCTGTGATCGCATGGTCTGGATCCACGCGGAAATGACCGGGACAACACCCGGAACACCTCTCTCAACACCCCTGATGCCCCCCGAAAGGACCTAAGCCCATGACCCCCGCCGAGATGGAGCCGCGCATTGTGCGTTACGGCGATCTGATGCCCTGCAAGACCGCGTTCATCGACGCACATACGCCGGGCAGTGATCAAAAGGAAAACTTCACCATCATTGGTGGCGGAGTCTCAGAGAGCGCGGATCAGCACGTCCACATCTCCATCCCGCATGGCTTTAATATTGGGGCGGCAGGGCAACCGCCCAAATGCCGCAACTCGCTGCACAGCCACCGCACGGCTGAGGTGTTCTTTGTGCTGTCGGGTCGTTGGCGCTTTTTCTGGGGCCGCTGGGGAGATGCGGGCGAGGTGGTGCTGGAAGAGGGCGACATCATCAACATCCCAACCGGCATCTTCCGCGGGTTTGAAAACATCGGCACCGACTACGGGATGATCATGGCGATCCTTGGTGGTGATGATGCGGGCGGTGGTGTCATCTGGGCGCCCCAAGTGATCGAGGATGCCGCCGATCACGGGCTGATGCTGGGCGAAAACGGCAAGCTTTATGATACCAAGCAAGGACAGGCGCTGCCCGATGGGGTGAATCCGATGCCAACCCTGACCGAGGAAGAATTGACCGAATACCCCGAGATGACGCCGATGCAGGTCGTCGGCATGGGGGTGCGCCGCTACAACGACATGATGGCGCTAGGCCAGCACGCGCCCTGCAAGGTGATTGGCGAAACAGGCATCATTCGCGACAAACCGGGGTTCGAGGTGGACCTGATCACCCGGGGCAGCGCGACCAAAGAGATGCACCAACACGACCGCCCCTCGGTCCTCATGCCGATGCGCGGCCATTGGCGTGTGACGTGGCAGGGTGGGGCAACAACGCTTGCCCCCGGCGACACGATGAGCGTGCCCGAGAACATCCCTCACAGTGCGGTTCCTTCAATGACAGGTGAGGCGTCGCTGTATCACATCGTCGCAACGGATGACGCAGCAGGGCCCACATGGATGGGCTAAGGGCAACCCTTTGCGCCCTCGTGTTGGCGACACCTGTGCATGCGGGTTGGGTCGCGCGCACGGCGGATGATGGCGCGCTTTTCTACGGGTTCGCGGTGGCCGAGGGCACAGGGCTTGCCGTGCGCTGCAACGGCCCCTCGCGCCAAGGGCTGCCCGTGGTGAGCGTCGGCGCCCACGAAGAGGCGCGCACAGACCCGTTCCATTTGATCTACAGCCTGCGCCCACCACTGATGGAGGCACCCGCCACGGGGTATCAGCGCAGTGATGTGGTGATCTGGTCGGGCGGCACGGGCTACCGTCTGCCGCCAACCATCTGGAACGAACTTGACGGTGAATGGCAGGTGCAGGTGGGCATGACGGATGCACTGTCCCTGTCGCTGATGACATCGGCGGATGTTGTCGTGGGGCCAGAGGCCGGGCCACATACCCGCGTTACAACCGACCAAATGAACCAATCGGTGGCCGAAGCGATGGCGTTCTGTGTTGCGGAATACCGCCGCGCGGGCCTGCCAGCCCCGGCGCCGCTGGATCAATTCTGGCCACAAGCGAACAACAGCCTGCTGGCAGACGATACTGCACCGACCATACCTGATGGTATGGTCGACTACGCCCGCGCGCATATCCGCGATGGTTGCTCCGGACCGGCGCAAATCGACGACAGCGCGATCCTTCTGGGCGAGATTGACGGCGACGGGCAGGAAGACGCAGTGGTGAACTGGGGCCGCATTACCTGCACCCAAGGGCTACCCCGCCCGTTTTGCGGGGCATCCATGTGCAGCGCAGATGTGTACCTGTCCAGCGCATACGCGCGCATTGGCGGCCCACTCAACCTGCTCGCGCTCGGCGTTCAACTGCAACCGCTCACCAATGGCCTGCAAGGCGTCTCGCTGGGTGGGTCTCTTTCAATGTGCGATGCGGCAGGGCAAACAGGCGGGGCCTGCAACTTTATCTGGTATTGGAACGGGGCTGAACTGGTGCAACTGAAATGAGCGAACTCGATCCCCTCGCGGATGAAACCCAAGCCATCTATGAGCGGCAAGCGGCACGCTATGATGCCAACCGGTCGCGCGCATTGTTTGAGGCGCGATGGCTGGCGCGATTTGCGGCCAGCCTCGCGCCGGGTGCGCATGTGCTTGATCTGGGATGCGGAACCGGCGAACCAATCGCGCGTTGGTTCATGGCTGAAGGGTTCAAAGTCACCGGCGTCGATTTCGCGAACGCGATGCTCGACATTGCCCGCAGTCGTTGGCCAGATGGGGATTGGCGCGATGGCGACATGCGCACCCTCGATCTGGGGCAGACGTTCGACGGGATCATCGCGTGGAACAGCTTTTTCCATTTGCGGCCCGACGAACAACGCGTTTGCATCGCGCATCTGGCAGACCATCTTGCTCCGGGCGCGCCATTGATGCTCACTGTCGGCCCGCGTGCAGGCGAAGTCAGCGGAACCGTGGGCGAGGACACAGTTTACCACGCGTCCCTGTCCCCGGCAGGCTACGCGTCCTGCCTCGAAGCGCACGGCCTGCGCCTCACCGGATTTCTGGCCGAAGACCCAGAAGCCAATGAACACAGCGTGCTGATGGCACGCAAAGACCACGATCAGGAGACTTAAAGTGACCATTCTGACCACCCACGCCGGCAGCCTGCCACGGACCCAAGAGGTCGTGGATTTCATTTTTGCGCGCGAACACGGCAAGGATTACGACCAAGCCGCATTTGATGCGGCCATGACGGCTGCAGTCGATGTCACGGTGGGCAAACAGGTGGCCGCAGGCGTCGGGATCGTCAGTGACGGCGAGACGTCCAAAATCAGCTACGCGACCTACGTCAAAGACCGCTACACCGGCTTTTCCGGCGACAGCCCGCGCAACGCACCTGCCGACCTCAAACAATTCCCCGGCTTCCTCAAGCGGTTGGCAAACGAAGGCGGCACACCGCAATACGCCCGCCCCATGTGCACGGGCGAGGTCAAGAGCCGCGGACAGGGCGAGTTGGAAAAAGACATCGCAAACCTCAAAGCAGCTATGGCCAAGCATGGCGCACCGCGTGGGTTTATGAACGCAGCCTCACCAGGGGTTATCTCTCTGTTCCTGCAGAACGATTTCTATCCAACACGCGACGCATACCTCGCCGCTCTGGCCGATGCGATGAAGGCAGAATACGACACAATCATCGCCGCAGGGCTCGATCTGCAACTTGATTGCCCGGACCTCGCGCTCAGCCGTCACATGCTGTTCGCAGACCTGTCGGATGCTGAATTCGTCAAGATCGCCGACGCCCATGTGGAGGCGCTCAATCACGCATTGCGCGACATTCCTGCGGAAAAGGTGCGGGTGCACATCTGTTGGGGCAACTATGAGGGGCCGCACGTCTGCGACATCGACATGGACACTGTTTTCCCGACACTCATGTCCACGCGGGCCTCGTACCTGCTTTTTGAAACATCAAATCCGCGCCATGCGCACGAATGGACAGTATTCCGCGACCGCAAGGCGGAAATCCCGGACAACAAGGTTCTGGTGCCGGGCGTCGTGGACACCACCACGAACTTTGTCGAACACCCGCAAGTGGTCTCGCAACGAATCGAACGCTTCACTGACATCGTGGGCAAAGACCGCGTTGTGGCGGGCAGCGATTGCGGCTTTGGCACTTTTGCAGGCTTTGGCGCGGTCGATCCCGACATCGCCTATGCCAAACTCGAGGCGCTGTCTCAGGGCGCGGGCCTTGTCTCCGCTTAAGGCGGTCGTCCTGTGCGCGCTGTTGGCGGCCCCGACCCAAGCACAAGAGGCTGATATGAAATTGTCTCCAAACTGGGAGTACGTGGCAGACACGGTCATGGGCGGCGTGTCCCAAGGCCAAGCACGTCAGGAAACGGTGGCCGGACGAAAGGCCATCCGGCTGACGGGCACCGTATCACTCGACAACAATGGCGGGTTTGTGCAGATCGCATTTGATCTGGCCGAGGGACGCGATTTTGATGCACGCAGCTATACTGGGCTGGTTTTCGAGGTGCTGGGCAACGGCGAAACCTATGATCTGCGATTGCGCACGCGTGCGCTGAATCGTCCCTGGCAATCCTTCCGCACAAGCTTTGTCGCGCCAGCGGAATGGACGGAAGTGCGCGTGCCATTTGACACGCTCGTTGCCCACAGGACAGATGCGGAATTTGATGCCGCAACTCTGCGTCGCGTTGGTATCCTCGCGATCGGAAAAGTCATGCAGGCAGATATTTCCCTCTCGGCCATCGGGTTCTATCGCTAGGCCAAAGGTGCATCCACACACAGCCTTTTGTGCGTAGCAAATGGGCACCCAAACGCACTACCCCTTTATTTTTCTAAACATATGACGCTAAATACAGTCACGCATTTTGATTAGCGGTTTTTTCGTGTTTTGATTTAGGCGCTGCGTTCTCTTTTTGGGGAAGGGACCAGCGCTGTTGGAGGGTCCATTGCCATGAGGGTTGAGCGCGCAATATTGCTTGCCGATGTGTCGGGCAGCACTGCGCTGTACCGAAGCCACGGTGACGAACGCGCAAGCCAGCTCGTATTTGAATGCGTGGAAGGCATGCAAAAGATCGCCACGATCCACGGCGGTGAGTTTGTGCGCTCCAAGGGCGACGACGTACTGTGCCTGTTTGCAGGCGCAGACGCGGCGATCGCAGCCGCGGGCGATATGATGACTCATGGCGCGCGGGGCGAGGTGTCGCTGCATGCAGGGCTCCATTGGGGACTTGTGGTGCATCGCGGGACCGAACTGTTCGGGGACGCCATCAACATTGCCGCGCGCCTGTCCAGCCAAGCCAAAGAAAACGAAGTTTTGATGAGTCGCGAACTGGTCAACTACACCAAGTCTGTTGACCGCGACACGCTCCGTTCGATCGGGGAACACACGCTCAAGGGCATCAATATGCCAACCGAGATCTTCGCTCTGATGGCGGGCGGAGACGAAGACGGTGGCGTGACCAGCTTTGCCGCCCAACCCACTATGTTTCAGGCACAGCGCAAGGAGACGGTGGCCAAAACCGCCGTGCGGCTGTCTTGGATGAACTGGTCTCAGGACATCCACGAGGGACAACAGATCACCGTGGGCCGTTCGTCTGCCTGCGGGCTTGTCGTACCCGAAGCATGGGTGTCGCGCGTGCATGCGGCGATCTCCGTGCGAGGCGGGATCGTGGAGTTCAAAGACAGCTCATCCGCGGGAACGACACTCACGATCGGCACTGCCCCCGAATTCTACATCTGCCGCCAGACCGTGGCCCTCACCGGTTCGGGATCTATCGCGCTGGGCGGCGTCGCCTCCGGCGAAGCCCCGCGCATCACCTACGAAGTGGTGCAGGTCGACTAGACCTCGCGCGGCGCGGGCGCACCGCCCTCAAAACTGTTGCCATTCTGATAATCGCAAGGCGCGTCCTGCATCTGCAAATGCAATCCGTCCCCGTCGTAAGGATGGGCACGGGCAAGCGCTTCGTCGACATCAATCCCCAGTCCAGGCGCATCCGAGGGCGTGATGAAACCATCCTCCACCCGGATCGCGCCCTTGATCAACTGATCATGGAACGGCGTTTCTATTGTCTCGCACATCAGGATGTTCGGAATCGAAGCCGCCAGTTGCACGTTTGCTGCCCACTCAACAGGGCCTGCATACAGGTGCGGCGCCATCTGGGCGTTGTAGACCTCCGCGATGGCGGCGACCTTTTTCATCTCCCAGATACCGCCCGCCCGGCCAAGTGCTGGCTGCACAATGCTTGCCGCACCGCTGCGCAAGACGGGTGCAAATTCGGCCTTCGTGGTTAGGCGTTCGCCCGTCGCCACCGGAATACGCACCGCGCGGGCGACCTTGGCCATCTCCTCCACCGCATCCGGCGGGATCGGCTCTTCGAACCACAGCGGCGCATAGGGCTCAATCGCCTGACCCAAACGGATCGCCCCCGCCGTGGTGAACTGCCCATGGGTGCCAAAAAGCAGATCGGCCCGGTCTCCCACGGCTTCCCGGATCGCTTTGCAAAAGGCGACAGACATAGAAATGTCACGCATGCCCGGCATATGCCCGCCGCGCATGGTGTAGGGGCCCGCGGGGTCAAATTTTACGGCTGTGTATCCACGATCAACGCAGTCGAGGGCTGACTCAGCCGCCATCTCCGGCGACGTCCAGAAATCCTCAAGCAAATGATGGGGCAGGGGGTAAAGGTAAGTATAGGCGCGGATACGATCATTCATCCGCCCGCCCAACATTGCATGCACTGGCCGCCCACGGGCCTTGCCCACAATATCCCAACACGCGATTTCAAGCCCCGAAAAGGCGCCCATCACGGTCAAATCCGGGCGCTGGGTAAAGCCCGAAGAATAGGCACGGCGAAACATCAACTCGATGTCTTCGGGATTTTCACCGGCCATATGGCGGTCAAACACATCCTCAATGACAGCGCGCATCGCCGCAGGGCCGACGGACGAGGCATAACACTCGCCCCACCCGACAATCCCGTCATCCGTGGTCAGCTTCACCAATATCCAATACCGTCCACCCCAACCGGGGGCCGGGGGTGCCGTGATGATGATGTCGAGATCGCGCAGTTTCATGATGCGTCCCTTCTCTGATTTAAAAAATCCCGGGGGAGTCCCGCAGGGACGGGGGCTGGCCCCCTTTACCGGTTAAACATGATCACGTTGCGCCGGGCTTTGCCGCCCTTGGTATCCGCAATCGCGTCATTGATCTGATCAAGCGACCACCGGCCGGAAATCAGGCTGTCCAATTGCAAGCGGCCTTGCAGATACAAGTCGACCATCCAGGGGATATCGCGCTGGATCACCACATCGCCCATTTTTGAGCCGACCATACCCTGACCCAGATATGCGAGATTGACGGGTTCGTATTCCGCCATCGCACCAGAATGCGGCATGCCGACCATAACGACCTTGCCACCACGACCAAGATACCTTGGAGCCTGATCATAGGCGGGGATCGCGCCAACAGTCACGATGACGGCTTCGGCGCCTTTGCCGCCAAGGGCTTTATAGGCTTCGCGCCATGGCGCTTCGCCCGTGGCCAACACACCGTGCGTTGCTCCAAAGGCGGTCGCGTCATCCAGTTTGTCCTCGGTCATGTCAACGGCGACGATGCGGCGGGCCCCGGCGATACGTGCCCCCTGAATAGCGTTCAGGCCCACGCCGCCGGCACCGATGACCACGACATCCTCACCTGCCCGCAAGCCTGCTGCGTTCACCACAGCGCCGACGCCCGTGATCACACCGCAAGCAATCAGGCTGGCCGCGTCCATCGGCATTGAGGCGGGGACTTTGACCAACTGGCTCTGATCCACGACCACTTTTTCGGCAAATGCGCCGCAGGCCATGGCCTGATGCAGCATACCATCATCTGCCGTGCGGATCGGACCCTGGTCTCCGTCATATGGGGTCTCGCAAATGGTGGGCTTGCCCCCGGCACAAGACGGGCAGGTGCCGCAGGCCCGGATCAGTGTAACGACGACACTGTCGCCCACAGCGACACCTTGCACGGTATCTCCAACGGCGCTGACGACACCAGCGGCCTCGTGCCCATAAACCGCAGGCAAACTGCCACCCCATGCACCATCTGCAAAGGAAATGTCGGAATGGCAAATAGCGACCGCGTGCAGGGTCACTTCGACTTCGCCCACCTTGGGCGCTCTCAATTGGATGTCTTCTATTACGAGGGGGGCGCCGAATTCGTGGCACACGGCCGCTTTGATTGTCTGCATGTCTGTCCCTTGTCGCGCGCTCATTATGACTGTGTTTGGTGTTTCGATTTTAGGGACGGTGGCGCAGGCGCGCGACACTCGCAAGAGCAATTGCGACCTCTCAAGGTCGTTGATCGCCGGTAACGTCGCGAGAGACCGCAATTTTTCCTACGCGCAAGAACACCATCAAACTGACAGCCATGAGAATTGCGGATAGATAAAACGATGCTCCGGGCATGTAGACCGGGGCTCCCGGTTCGGTGAACGCATAAAACACGTAGGTCATGATCATCGGCGAAATGATCATCGCCAGCGCCGAAACAGAGGTCAGCGCGCCCTGCAACTCGCCCTGCTGGTTGTCATCAACTGCCTTCGACATAATCCCCTGAAGCGCAGGTGTAATCACCGCAGGCAGCGCCGCCAAAGGCGTCAGCATCAGCAGCCAAAATCCCGAACTCGTAAACCCTATCAAAAGGAATACGCCGACATCTGCCACATGTCCGTAAATCACCGAACCCCGTTCGCCTATCGTGCGCAAGATGGGCCGGATCAGTACCCCCTGTACGATGGCCATGGAAATCCCGAACAGCCCCAGCGACAGCCCCCGCATTCCCGGCGACCAGTCAAAGCGCTCCAGCGTGTAAAAACTCCAGATCGCCGGATAGACGGTAAAGGCCACCTGATAGATGAAAAACACCACCAGCAACGGGCCTAGGCCGGGCAGGCGGGCGAGGTATTTGAACAGGCCAAACGGGTTTGCGCGCCGCCACTCAAACGGGCGGCGGATGCGGTCATCCACAGTTTCTTTCAACACGAAATAGCCAAATACAGCGTTCAGTGCTGCCAGCCCCGCAGCCGCATAAAACGGCGCGCGGGTGCCGTACTCTGCCAGAACGCCGCCGATCAATGGGCCAAAGACGAACCCCATCCCAAAGGCCGCCCCGATCAGTCCGAAATTCGCAGCCTTTTGCGCAGGCTTGGAAATGTCGGCCATATAGGCGTTCGCTGTTGACTGAGTGGCCGCCGTGATCCCGCCTACAACGCGCCCTGCCAGCAGTAACCAGATGGAACCTGCGACCGCCATCACGAGATAGTCTGCTGCCATAACAACCAATGAAATGAGCAATACAGGCCGCCGCCCAAACCGGTCCGACAACGCACCGATCACAGGGCCAAACAGAAACTGCATCAACGCAAATATCGTCGACAACACGCCGCCCCATAAGGCGGCCGACCCAATGTTTCCGCCCCGAACTTCCTGAATGAGGTCAGGCATGACAGGGACGATCAAACCGATGCCCATCGCATCCAGCATCACTGTAAACAGAATAAAGACGACGGGCAGCTTCACAGATCGGAAATCCGCTTGGCAAAGGCGCGTGCCGCGTCCGGGGCCAGACCCATTTGCCTGACAGGATCAAACAAATCGTCCGCTAAATCAGGATGCGCCGCTTGGGCCACAGCTTGCAGGGACACGCCGGTCTCAACGGCCTGCGCCACCAGCGCCTTGGTTGCGGCCTGCGCCTCTGGGCGGGGCATCTGGGCTGCGAGGGCAAAGCTCAGAGCTTCTGCGTGCAACAAACCCAAACCGTCAATATGCGTGCGCATCTGATCCGTCTGCGGGCTCAGGCCCTCCATCACGGCGCGGGCTGTTTCCAACGACGCCGCCGTTGACAGGGCAATCTGCGGCAGCACCATCCATTCGGTGAACCACGCGGCCCCGTCGCGCTGATACTGGTGGGCAGAGGATGCCTGCAAACTCGCGCGCAGACCGGTCATCTGGTGGTTCAGCGCGACCAGAACCGATGGTGCCACCGGGTTCTGTTTTTGCGGCATGGTCGAGGATGCTCCTGAACCGCCCAGACTAACCTCGCCCGTGTCCGAGCCGGTGAGGCCGATCACGCTGTGACCAAACGCTGCAAGGGTGGCGGTCACGCCACTCATCCACTCTGCGATCCGCAAAATGGGTCCGCGGTCGGTGTGCCAACTGCGGCCCGGATCACCCAGACCCAAGGCGTCGGCCAGAGCCGCACGCGTCGCCACAGCCTCTGGCCCAAGGGCCGCGGATGTCCCGGCCGCCCCGCTCAAACTCACCCAAAGCGAGGCCGCTTTCACAGCGGGCAGCGCCTCAAGCGCATCCGCCAGAGGGTCACCCCATTGTGCCAGCACCGCCCCCCAAGAGGTCACAGTCGCGTGTTGCCCATAGGTGCGCGCGGCCATTGGCGTGTCTGCGTGGTCCAGCGTCTGCTGCGACATCAAACGCAACACCGCCCGCAAGACCTCTTCTTGTGCGGCAAGAGTCTGGCGCAAACGCAGCATCAGGGCCGTGTCGATGATATCCTGACTTGTCGCCCCCCAATGAGCGTATTGCGCATGCTCCGGGGCCTCCATCGCCGTGCGAAAGGCGGCCACCAGTCTCGGCACGCAGACGCCATTCGTCGCCGTACTGTCGGCCAAACCGGCCGGATCGATCTGCACCTCAAGGCTGGAGCGGTGAACGAACGCGGCGCTGATCTCGGGGATCACACCTTGCGCGCCCTGCACCTTGGCCAATGCCCCTTCAACCAGCAACATCGCGCGCACCTCGGCGCTGTCGCTCCAAAGCCGCCCAACGTCACCGGTGCCAAACAGCTTACCCAGCAAGGGGGATGCAAAAACGCTCGCCGCCATGGTTCAGATATGCCCCACGCTGCGCATGAAATCGGTGATCACCTGCGCATATTCCTGCGGTTTCTCAACACAAGGCAAGTGGCCCGCACGGCGGATCAAATGGAACTGGCTGCCCGGGATCAGGCCGGTCGTCTCGCGCATCAGATCAGGGGGCGTGGCCCCATCCTCGGACCCGGCAATGCCCAATGTGGGCAGGCGCAGCGTGGCTGTGGTCGCGAAAAAGTCGCTTCCCGAAATCGCAGCACAACAGCCCGCATATCCCGCATCCGGTTGGCGGGTCAGCATGTTGCGCCAAAGCTCAAGATCGACATGGACAAGAAAATCCTTGGAAAACCAACGCTCCATCGTAGCATCCGCCATGCTCTCAATGCCGCCAGCCTCAACATTCGCGATCCGCTCGGCCCACAAGTCCTTGGTGCCAATCTTGGCGCCTGTGTTGGACAGCACCATCGCGCGCATCAAATCCAGCCGTTTCACGGCCAGCCCTTGGGCAATCAGCCCGCCAATGGACAGCCCGACAAACAAGGCATCTTTGAAGCCCAGATGATCCATCAGGCGTTCCGCGTCTCCGACCAGAGCGCCCATCGCATAGGGACCACTCGGGCAACTCGACAACCCATGTCCGCGCTTGTCATAGCGCAGGATGCGCAAACCAGCAGGCAACAAGGGCAAGATCGGGTCCCACAGGCGCAGATCCGTGCCCAGCGAGTTCGCGAAAACCACAGGTGCCCCGTCTTCTGGCCCATCAATCCGGTAATGCAGGCGGACGTCGCCCAAATCTGCCATGTGCATGTGAATTCAGTCCTTCAGTCGCATATGCGCTATGATCTGTCCGTGATCAGAGGCCAGTTTGTTATAGGGCGCCTCGGGATGGCTGCCGTCGGTCAGATGATCGTTCAGCACGCTGAAATAGTCCATCTGCCCGATGCTTCCCTTTGCGTCAGGCAGAAAGTGGCGGGACATATAGATCTGGTCAATGCTCTCGTAGTTGCCGCCAAAGGCCGCCGTATAAACCATATCGCGGGCCGATTTGCGCACGAACTGCTTTTCTGCCGAATGCAGGCGCACTGCTTCTATGTCTTCCTGAATCTGTTCGTTTTCCGCGTCGGAGTAGCGATCACGGGGCGTTTCAGCATCATGGCGCAGCATCCACGCGTAATTCTTGAACGGGACTTCACCGCTGATGATCTCTGAACTCACAGCATGTTCACCGTCGTTGAAATCACCCAGCACCATCACTGGATGGCCAGCCTGCAACTCTGCGACAATGGCACGGCGCAGCACCCACGCCTCGGCCATACGGCGCAGGGCAGCGCGCAGGCCACCAAGGGCACGGGCAACGGGGTCGTAAGCCGTCAGATCAACCTCGGCAGGGGCACCTCCGCCTTTGGGCGGCACAAACTCTCCCAACTTGGATTTCAAATGGCAGTTGAAAACGGTGATCACATGCCCACCCACAGGCACGCGTACCTTCAGAATCGGACGGCTAAGGCGGGTCAGGCGAAAACTCCCCCCGCCTTCGGGGCCCATCGGGCCAAAGTCGATGTTCAATGGCGCGGCAAGGTCCTGTATGATCTCAGGCTCACCCACAAAGCCCAGCCGCGACAGGATCGCGACACCGGGACGGCGCTGTCCGGGGCCGCCGTCGTTGACGTTGGGCGCCACGGCAAGGGCCGCGTCCGTATACGGACGATAAGCCAGCTTGCGAAAGATCGCCTTGCGCCGGTACCGTTTGTTCGGCCCGGGAATGTGGGCATCGTTGTCCGCGATCCCTTCTTCATCGGCTTGGCGGATCACATCACGCAACGCGCTTTCTTCAAATATCTCCTGAAAACCGACGATATCGGCGTCCATCGTCTGCATCTGTTCGGCCAGCCAATCGGCCTTCCATGCGTATTCCTCAGGGGTATAGCTTTGAAAACGATAGTATTCGGCGTCCGGACCAATGAGGTTCTTGACGTTAAAGCTGGCGATGGAAAAGTCGGTCATGACAGGGTCTTGAGGCTCCGTGCAAAGATTTCAGGGTCCACGTTGCCACCCGATATGGTGACAATCACGTCCTCTCCTTCAATCTGATCCTGCCGACACAATGCGGCAGCAAGGGCAACAGCCCCTCCCGGTTCGGCCACCACCTTCAGGCGCAGAAATGCCTGGGCCATGGCTTGCAGGGCCTCATCCTCAGTGACCACCAATCCGGGGCCGCACAACCGGTGCATGATCGGAAAGGTAATGTCGCCGGGCTGCGGCGTGATGATCGCATCGCAAATGTTCCCTGACACCCGGTTGTTACGCTCAATGCCCCCCGACCTAAGCGAACGGGCAACGTCGTCAAACCCCTCAGGTTCAACAGGGCGCACGCGCAGCCCCGGTGCCTCTGCCTCAGCCGCCAATGCAATGCCCGAGGTCAAACCACCCCCACCGCAACAGACCAGAATGTCAGCATTCTCGACGCCTGCGTCTCGGGCTTGGGTGACGATCTCAAGACCGGTTGTGCCCTGCCCGGCGATGACCTGTGGCTCATCATAGGGTTTGATCAGGGTCAGCCCGCGTTCCTGTGCCAACTGCGCGCCAATGCGGTCGCGATCCTCGCTGCCGCGATCGTACAGAACCACCTCGGCCCCCAAGGCCTTTGTGTTGGCGATCTTGAGCGCGGGGGCGTCGCGTGGCATGACGATGACCGATGGCACCCCGTGCAATGTGGCCGCATGTGCGACGCCTTGAGCATGATTGCCGCTGGAAAATGCGATGACACCGCGCGCGCGTGTGTCAGGATCAAGTGCAGACAGCGCCGACCAACCGCCCCGAAACTTGAAACTTCCCGTACGTTGCAGGCACTCCGGCTTGATCCAGACACGACGGCCCGCGATCTCGTCAAGAAAGGGCGAGTTCAGCAGCGGGGTCACCCGTGCATGCCCCTCAAGGCGCTTTGCAGCGGCGCGGATCATATCGATATTCATTGCATTTTCTCCATCCATGCCGCTAGGGCGGCGACCGCCTCGGGTTCGTCCAGAAATGGCACGTGGCCCCGGTCCGGCACCTCGGCATAGATCATGTCAGGGCGGCGATCCTGCATCTTTTGGGCTGTAGCCGCGCTCAGCAAGTCCGACCCGGCCCCCCGGATCAGGCAAGTTGGCTTGCCCGCAAGCGCGTCAAAGAACGGCCACAGATCAGGGACATCGCCACCTGCCTCGACCGCGTCGCGCAAGTGTGGATCGTACGTGATGCTAAGGCCTTCGGGTGTTTGCACAAAATGGGTCTGCGCTTCTTGCATCCAGCGCTCAGGGGGCACGTTCGCGAACCCTTTCAGCACATAAGGCAGAGCCATCGCGGTTTCGCTGTGGCTGCGTGCAGTGGGATTTCGGCCAAGATAGACCATGATCCCGGCAAGGCCCTCGGGGTCCAGTTCAGGACCCACATCGTTGAGGGCCACACCCAACACCCGCTCAGGCGCTGCGGCGGCAAGGCCCATCCCGTTCAGCCCCCCGCGCGATGTGCCAAGGATGGCACAGGCGGGCAGGGACAGGTGGTCCAGCAATTCGATCACGTCGCGGATTTCCACAGGCAACGTGTAGTTCTGCCAATTCGGGTCGACGTCTGATTGCCCCCGCCCGCGATAATCCATCTTGATGAGACGGCAGGGGGGCAAGTGTGGCGTCACATACTGGAAATCTTCCGTGGTCCTTGTCAGCCCCGGCAAACACAACAGTGGCAGCCCCGAGCCTTCATCGGTGTAAAAGAGGTTCAATCCATCAGAGGTCGTGAACGTGGCCATTACACGCCCGCCAAGGCCGGAATACCTGTCAAATTGGTCAGGGTCGTGTGCGGTGTCCATGGCAAGCGGTCTACCGGTTCTCCGGCGCGATTGACCCACGCCGTCGTAAACCCATAACCGGTGGCCCCGGCGGCGTCCCAGCCATTCGAAGAGACGAAAAGTACCTCTTCCTTGGCACAGCCAAACCGCTGCCCAACAAGGTCATAGACCCGCACGTCTGGTTTGAAGATGCCGACGGACTGAACCGACAGGCTGTCATCCAATACATCGGCAATGCCCGCCGATTGCACCGCGCCGTCCAGCATTTCGGGCGATCCATTGGACAAGATGGCGGTGTTCATCCCTGCGTTCTTGAGGGTGTGCAACATCTCGGGCACTTCGGGATAGGCCTGCAATTCCCAATAAAGCGCCAACAACCGCTCGCGCAAAGCCGGATCATGGGAATGTCCCGTCTTCTCCAAAGCCCAGTCGAGCCCGTTTTGCGTCACTTCCCAGAAATCCGTATGCGAGCCGGTGATCGCGCGCAGCCACGTGTACTGGAGCTGCTTGGCGCGCCAATGCTCGGCCAGCGCGGGCCAGTCATCCTTGATCGCGGCAAAAGACGGATCACCCGCCGCCTGACGCGCTGCAGCGGCGACATCAAACAGGGTTCCATAGGCGTCAAAAATGCAGGTGGTGATGGGCATGGCAGCAACCTTTCTCAAGTTGCGCAAACACTGACATGGGGATGCAGCGACGAAAAGGGGCGAGGGGTTGGAAAAACAAAATCCGGGGTGCGAAAAGACCGCCAGACGGGGTTTACCCCCCGTTCACATACAGGCAGTGTGAACGCCGAACCTGAAGGAGCATGCACATGGCCGAAATCAAAGACGGTGACACCGTGCGCATCCACTACACAGGCACTTTGAAGGACGGAACCACCTTTGACAGCTCAGAGGGACGCGATCCGCTGGAATTTGTCGTGGGTGCGGGCCACATCATCAAAGGGCTGGACACAGCCCTGCCGGGCATGCAGGCAGGGGACAAAAAGTCAGTGAGCATTGACTGCGCGGATGCCTACGGCCCGATCAATCCCGCGTTGCACCAAGGCGTACCCCGCGACGCGATTCCGGACGATATCCAGCTTGAGGTTGGTATGCAGTTGCAGATGCAAACGCCGCAGGGCCAGCCAATGCCGGTTACGGTGACGGCGATTGACGAGGAACAAGTTATGCTGGACGCCAACCACCCACTGGCGGGGCGTGATCTGGTGTTTGATTTCGAGGTGGTGTCGGTCGAGGCTGGATAAGCAGACCCCGCTGACGCGTCTGCGCGTGGGCCTATGCCCCTAGTTGGGAACCTCACTTAGGGTTTCAAGAAACGCGACCAGGTCTGAAATTTCGGCTTCAGACAAGTTCAATGGTTGCAGAATTGCTTCGCCATCGGCGTGCATCCGCTCCAGATTGATCTCGTTGTAATGCCGCACAACAGCCGTGAGATCCGGCAGGGATCCGTCGTGCATGTAGGGTGCGGTATCAGCGGCTCCACGCAGGCTTGGTGTTCTGAACGTGCCGAAATTCGCATGGGTTTGACGGACATTTTGCACAGCCCATGCACCATGTTTGGTTTCATCATCGCTCCATGCGCCAGCCAATGTGTACGGGCTGGCGAGCAAGATGTTCAGCCCGCCAAACCGGCCCGTGTCAACCGACGTTTCATCAATAAAATAGGGCACACCTGCATCATGGAATTCATTGTTCGAGAACCGCGGGCCGCTGTGACACATGATGCAATTCCCCTTCCCAAGAAAAATCTGCAATCCTCGTTGGGCGGACTCTGAATAGCGCCCTGCGGCGACATGATCTCGCTGTTCCAGCGCATCTCGAAAAGTATCAAAAGTGGTGGGCAACGTCACCAAAACCTCTTGGTACGCCGCGAGCGTTTTGGCAGTATTGACCAGAACGGCTTCGGGCGACTGCTGATCAATCGGACCAAAGATGGCCTCATAGGCCACCGCGTGCCTGCTTGCTGACAGTGCCGTCTGCAAACTTTGCGCACTGTGCGCCATTTCCTGTTCTGCGACGATGGGGTGTAAACTGGCCGCCCATAGATTGTCGCTCTTGCCGCCCCAGCCAAACCAGCGCAGGCCACCAAGGTTCACCACACTTGGACTGTTGCGATCCAGAATTTCGCGACCAACAGCGCGGGACACTGGAACCGTAAACCCCTGCGCCGGATCGTGACAGCTTGAACAGGCAAGGCTGGCATCTTTGGACAGGATTGGATCTGTGAACAAATCCTCGCCCAAGGCAATCGCAGCCCGGCTCCCCGATACCCTGTTGCTTTTGTCGGGCTCTGGTTCAGGCGGCCAGGGCCCCAACGACAGGGTTTGGGAAATCTCGACAGGCGACAGGATTACGTCTGCCATGACCGGAGCGCCCCAAAAAAGCATGGCGCAAATGAACCCGCGTATCATTGCAATTCAGTCGTTTGGGTATAGCGGGTAACGCCGGTCTGGTCATACAGGTCCATTTGTATTTCCCAGACACCCGGCATGTGAAACAGCATGCCATCCACACGAAACGCGCCTTCGCCCAAATTAATAACAGTGGGGGTGTAATTCATCCCGTGCTGGTGCGCAGGCATTATGGCGTCAACCATGAGTTTCTGGATGATCCTATCACCGCAAACAACGATTTTGACCGAAAAAGGCTGGGCCAGCTGCATGTCGTCCAGAAACATTTCCACGCGAGGCGCGTTTTGGTCTAACGAGGTCAAAGGCAGGCCAGTGCCGTCGCAGGCCAAGGCGCTCATCGGCCAAAGCGCGCCCAAAACGAATGCCAGCCGTTTCATTTTGTCTTCAGCATGCGTTCTGCGTTGGCAAAGGCAATGTTGTCCGCAATGTCATCCGGCAAAGTGTCGATCCATTCCCGGGAAAACGTGGCGTGGGGGCCAACATAATACCAGCGTTCGGGGGCGAATGTGTCGGTGCCGACCATGAACCGGTCTGGGTGGGTCTCAAATGCGGCCCTCCAATCAGGATCAATCTTACCGCGCGTCGCCATATCTGATCGATAGGCCAAATCCGCCCAAAGCCGTGGATATGTGTTCAATGCATCCACAACATTTGCCGGATCGACAAACCCTGAATGCGCCCACAAAACCCGCGCGTCAGGCCACGTTTCAAAGATCAGGTCCAACGCTGCGCGATCACCGTGATGGTGCAAAAGCAAATTGCGTTCACGGGCCAAGACGATCAGGCGCTGCAACACAGGAGTTTTGATATCGTCGCCAAAGGCATGGAATTCTCCGATGGCTTCGTAGTGGTTGGTCGCCAGATTTTTCTCAAGATAGTCGATCACAGAAAGATCGTTCATCCACGTTCCAATCGCACCCCGCCGGGCATAGGGGCGCAAAGCGGGAACGATGATATCCGGGGCTGCGGCCTTTAATAACTGCGTGCCATTGTCGTCCGAACTCGAAACCAATGCCTTACGAACACCAGCGTCTCGCAAGATTTTCACAGCTTGCTCCGGTGGGACGGTCAACACCGCGTCGTGGCTGTAATGGATATGCGCATCAAAGATTGGCCGGTCTTGGCCAAATGCCGCACCTGACAACGATAGTACGCTCAGAAGAAAAAGGACCGGTCGGAAGATCATGCGCTTTGCTAAACTGTTGTTTGAACCCTCCTCACAGTATTTTACGACGAGGGGAAAGCAACCTGAAACGCGGGTGCAGTTTCGTGGTAATACACCCAAACAGATGTAATGATGTCTGATGTCGCAACAAGGCAAACCATCGCGGCGCGCGTCCCAATCACAACGCCTCTGACCAACTTTCAGGTCCTGCGAACACTTAGACGGTAATTTGCCTCAGGCGGCCACCCAAGATCGGTGTGTTGTGATAGGCGCTCTGTACTTTTGTTACGGACCTAACGCGATGTGCGCTGGCGCGGAAAACTGCCGGAAAAGTGCTGGTTTCCAAGACACAGTTTGCCAAAACGACAAACCCAATCCCTCAGTTGCCGAATGACCCGCTGCCCCGGCGCACGGGGATCGCGTTACTGGGCATTGATCGGACGTGGGTATCGTCTGACCTGTCTACAGTGCGCAAGGCCTCTGGCACATCCGTTCCATGGGACCAGGCAACAGCGTCACTGATCAGTTGCGGATGCAAAAACAATGAAAACATCAGCCCCGCACCAGTCAGCGCAAACAGCGTGCTCGCCAGAAGTTTGGCCCGCCGGGTCCGCGCCGCGCGGCGCTCAAAGGCCCGCTCATGTGCGCGGGCACGGTATACTTCTGACATTTCCATGACACCGCCCTATCGCTCTACTTTGGCGAGAATTTGGCGACAAAATGGTAAAGTTCAGAGGTGATCTGGCTGCGGCATACCCAGCACATGAAAACCACCATCGACGCGAATGATCTCTCCGGTCGTGCACGCGCCCGCGTCCGAACACAGATAGACGGCGGTGCCGCCCACCGCTTCAAGCGTAGCATTGCTGCGCAAAGGCGCGTTCTGGTCTGTGTGCTTGTAGGTCTTGCGTGCGCCCCCGATGGCCGCACCGGCAAGAGTTTTCATCGGTCCGGGCGAAATGGCGTTCACGCGGATGCCTTCGGGCCCCAGATCATTGGCCAGATAGCGGGTGGCGGATTCCAAAGCGGCCTTGGCCACGCCCATCACGTTATAGCTGGGCACAACGCGGTTGCTGCCTTGATAGGTCAGAGTCAGCAGCGTGCCGCCATTCTCAATCATCAGCGGATGAGCGCGCCGCGCCACCTCAATAAAGCTGTAGGCAGAGATATCCATCGAGTGTTTGAAATTGGCACGCGACGTGTTCAGGAACCGCCCCGTCAGCTCGGATTTGTCCGAAAACGCGATGGCATGGACCACAAAGTCGATCGTAGGCCAGCGGGCACCAAGCGCGTCAAAGGCTGCATCAAGTGACGCATCGTCGGTCACGTCCACGTCCACCATGAAATCCGACCCGACGCTTGCCGCTAATGGCTCCAGCCGCTTGCCAAAGGCCTCGCCCTGATAGGTGAACGCCAGTTCGGCCCCCGCCTCATGCAGCGCCTTGGCGATCCCCCACGCGATTGAGCGGTCATTGGCGACCCCCATGATCAGACCGCGTTTACCTTGCATCAAATCGGACATGTTCAGTATTTACCCGTGAAATTTCGACAGGATCATCGACCCGTTCGTGCCACCAAACCCGAACGAGTTGGTCATAACGCAATCAAGCCCTGCATCGTTGCGCAGTGCGGTTGCGATCTCTGCGGGATCCAGCGCCTCATCCAGTGTTTCCACGTTGATTGAGGGCGCAATGAAATCATGTTCCAGCATCAAAAGGCTAAAGATCGCCTCAAGCGCGCCCGCCGCGCCCTGCGCGTGGCCCGTCATCGATTTGGTAGAACTGACCGGGGGGGTCGTGCCCTGACCAAACACCCGGCGCACTGCCTCGATCTCACCCACATCGCCAACCGGGGTCGAAGTGCCGTGCGCGTTGATGTAGCTGACAGTGCGGCCCTCGGGCAGCGTCTCAAGGGCGACACGCATAGCGCGCTCGCCACCCTCGCCAGAGGGGGCCACCATGTCATGGCCATCGGACGTGGCGGCATAGCCTGTCACTTCGGCGTAAATCTTGGCACCGCGCGCGCGGGCGTGTTCCAACTCTTCCAGCACCACGATGCCGCCACCACCCGAAATCACGAACCCGTCGCGGTTGGCGTCAAAGGCACGGCTGGCCGTGGCGGGCGCGTCATTGTACTTGGACGACATGGCGCCCATCGCATCGAACAGGCAGGACAGGGTCCAATCCAGTTCTTCGGCGCCACCGGCAAACATCACGTCCTGCTTGCCCAGCATGATCTGCTCGGCCGCGTTGCCAATGCAATGGAGCGATGTCGAACAGGCCGAGGTGATGGAATAGTTGATGCCTTTGATCTTGTAGGCCGTGGCAAGGTTCGCGCTGATGGTCGAAGACATGCACTTGGGCACCGCAAAGGGGCCAATGCGCTTGGTCGCGCCGGTCTTCAGCACTGTCTGATGCGCGGCAAGCATGGCCGAGGTCGACGGCCCGCCAGAACCTGCAACCAAGCCGGTACGCGGGTTCACGATATCGGACTCGTCCAGACCCGCATCCGCAATCGCTTGGCTCATGGCGATATGCGCATAGGCCGCGCCGGGACCCATGAACCGCAACGTGCGCTTTTCAACATGCTCGGCAACATCCAGTTTCAACGTGCCCGCAATCTGACTGCGGAACCCGTGTTCGGCCATCTCGTCAGAGGCGACAATGCCTGACGCACCCGCCTTGAGCGAAGCCAACACTTCGTCTGCGTTGTTCCCGATGGATGAGACGATGCCCAATCCGGTGACGACAACTCTTTTCATTTGCAAACCTCAGGTTTGACGCCGGGCACAACGGTTGCCCCCGCGCGTTTTACTGCCAGTCCCATGTAGGACAGGGGGGCGGGGGCGTGCAAGGAGATAGGGGGGAGTGTGTCACTGATCCGGCGCCGGGCTGGCCTGCGTCCCGCCCATGTGTGCGATACAAACGGTCGGTTCTGATGCCACAGGGCGAGCAGGGCAGGCGGCAAGAAAGCGACCCCACCGGTGCTCCGATCCACACAAACGCGTCCAGAAAATGCAAGGACTTGTTTGATGGACATGTGATATTTACCTGCAATACTGACCGATCAAACATCAATAAAGGATCGCGCCGATGCGGGCTCTTGTATACATTATCGCGGTGGTTCTGGCTGTCGCAGGAAGTGCGGCGACTGCCATGGAAACAATAAACGTTTCCGCTTCATACCGTGAGCGGATTGCCATGCTACCGGGGGTGACCTTCGAGGTGCAGCTAGAAGACGTGTCTCTGGCGGACGCACCGGCGAAAGTTCTTAGCAAGGTGACGGTCGAGGATGCGGGCAATCCTCCCTACAACGTCGCGCTGCCCTACAACCCGGACGTTATTCAGGATGGGCGACGCTATACAGTGCGGGCCAGCTTGCGGATGGGCGACAAATTGCTTTTCACAACAGACACCCATACGCCCGTCTTGACCCAAGACGCAGGCACGGACGCCTCGATCACCATGGTCAAGGTGCAGGCCCGCACACAGTCAAGCCGGCGCGTCATCGGAGAGTTCGTGTATTTCGCGGATGCAGCCACGTTTACGCCATGCGGAAGCGACGAAACCTATCCAGTTGCAATGGAGGGTGCGTATCTGGACGCCGAACGCGCCTACCGCGACGCACAGGCCGAACCTGGGGCGCCAACTGTTGTCGTCTTTGACGGACAAATCGCGAAACGCGAAGGTATGGAAGGCGGCCAGCGCGATATGGTTGTGATCGACCGGCTGGCCGGGTTCGTGCCCGGTCTGACCTGTGAACGCGCGATGGCAGATTCAGAAATCGGTGACGCCTACTGGCGCATACTGTCGATTGGCGGCGAACCGCTCGATGCCGCCAACGGCGAGCGCGAACCGCACATCATCTTTCGCTCCGGCCAAGCGGCGTTCGCCTCGACGGTTGGCTGCAACACAGTCAATGGCGGCTACGTGCTGGATGGATCATCTCTGACGTTGCAACCGGGGCCAATGACGCTGATGGCGTGCCCACCGCCTCTTGATAAGATCGAACAGGCGTGGGTTCGGGGCATCGCGTCCGTCAGCGAAGCCATCGTGACAGGCCCCACGATGGAATTGCGCAACGCCCAAGGAGACACCATCGCGTTTCTGGAGAACGTGGCGTTGCAGTGATCTGCTCTGCTAGGGGCGCACCACAAAACTCTGTCGGGTGCCATGCTGAATGGCACCTGACCGCTCCGCGCCCACAGCGAACCCTGCAAGGGGTGAAAAACCTGGCGGCCTTTTGATGCCGGACCCTGTTTGCTGTTTGTATGAATTGACGTTCGGGCGCTGGATTTCGAGTGACTGACACAAGATGATGAACATCAATGACCCATGTTTAAACCTAGGGGTGAGACATGCAAAATAATATGGATGTGGAACAGCCGCATTCAATTTGGTTGTGCCCAACCGCCACCGCCAACCAGCATCTTCAAAACACGATTGATGATATCGCGGACCATGAAGGAACGCCGTCTTTTGCGCCGCATGTTACGCTGTTGGGCGATATCGTTGCAGCACCACGCCACACAGAATCCCTTTGCCGTCTGGCGTTTGCGCAAACTGCCGTGGTGGACGCCAGAATCGAGGGGCTGGCAATGACAAACCTGTTCTTCATGTCCCTTTTTGCTGATCTGGATGTGCCGTCATATTTGCATGATGTGCGCCGCACATTGGCAGACAGGCTGGGGCTGGACGTGGCGCCAGACTTCAGGCCGCACCTCAGCTTGGCTTATGGGCTCGCCCGCGATGCGCAGGCCCGTCAGTTCACGCGAACAACGCCCACAGTATCACAGGGGCAAAACCTGTTATTGGACACCGTGGTGATTGCATCTTCGTCAAGCACGTTGCCAATCAACCTTTGGAAGCCATTGCTTAAAATCAAGCTGGTGAGTGAGTGATTTGGGTGCTTCTTAAGCTGACCAATGCGCGTTTGAGTTGACACCCTAAAAAAATAATGACTTGCTGCTGAGACGCGTGGACCTGCATTGACGCAATTTTCGTCATATGCCCGTTACTAGATGGTCCTAAAGCCAAAGCTGTTGATCAACAACAGCTACAAACCGGGAGAAAAATTCATGAAAAGCCTAGCCTTGCTGACGGCGGGTCTTGCGACCTTTGCAACAGCATCCCTTGCACAAACTGAAATCCAATTCTGGCACGCCATGGGCGGCCGTCTTGGTGAAGTCGTTGAAGAAGTGGCGGAAAAATACAACGCCAGCCAAAGCGACTATGTTTTGGTACCGACCTACAAAGGTGGTTACGAGGACACAATGACCGCCGGTATCGCGGCGTTCCGTGCGAAACAACAGCCAAACCTGATCCAGATTTTCGATGCTGGCGCAGCAACGATTATCAATGCTCCCGGTGCGACAATCCCAGTTGCGGATTTGCTCACGCAATACGAAGGCGGCTTTAACGGAGCGGACTTCATTGAAGGCGTGCGCTATTTCTATGCCGACAGCGACGGAAAGATGATCGGCATGCCGTTCAACTCTTCCACGCCTCTTCTCTATTATAACAAGGATATCCTCGCCGAAGTAGGCATCGATGCTCCACCCAGCACGTGGGAAGAGTTCGAATCCATGGCGCCGAAAATCAAGGAAGCCGGTTATCAAGCTCTGGCGCAAAGCCACAGCCCTTGGATTTTCTCGGAAAACTTCCATAGCCGCCACAACCTTCAGCTTGCCACAGGCAACAATGGGTATGACAGCACCGACGTGGAAATTCTCTACAACAACGACGCGATGAAAATGCACTGGTCCAAAGTCAAAGAGTGGCTGGATGCAGGTTACTATGGCTTCTACGGCCGTGGTTGGGGTGACAACCAGGATGCGTTTGTCCAGAAGAAAACAGCCATGTGGCTCGGCTCTTCGGGGTCATTCGGAGGTCTGAAAGCAAGCACAGACTTCGAGTTCGGTACAACCTATCTGCCATATTGGTCATCGGTCATCGAAGAGCCGAAAAGCACGTTCATCGGCGGCGCTGCTCTGTTTGCGATGGCAGGCAAGAGCGACGAAGAAAATGAAGCGACAGCTGACTTTCTCAAGTTCCTGAGCAGCTCAGAAATCCAGTATTTCTGGCACAAAGAAACTGGCTATGTCCCGATCACAAACGCCGCTTATGACATGGCGAAGGCCGATGGCTACTACGGCACTACGCCAGATGCCGAAATCGGTATCTTGCAGCTGAGCCAACCAGGTGGTGAATGGACAAAAGGCTATCGTTTGGGCTTCTACGTGCAAATCCGCGACGTGATGTACAACGCCTTTGACGATATCTTCTCTGGCGAAGCATCTGTGGATGAAGCGTTCGCGGCCATCGAAAAAGGCGCCAATGAGTTGCTGGTTCGCTTTGACGCGACGGTAAAATAAGTAACCAAAACTTCAGCCAGCGGGGCAATGGGCTTCGCTGGCTGTCATCATTCGACCAGGGGGTTATATGAAGCGCGTACAATTCGAGCATAGCGCAATTCCGTATATGTTCATCGCGCCACAGATCATCATTATTGTGGTGTTCTTTCTTTGGCCCGCGGCGCAGGCGGTTTATCAGTCTTTCCTGCTTGAGGATGCCTTTGGGCTGTCCTCGCAGTTTGTTTGGTTCCGAAACTACTCTGACACAATTTTCAATGACGCATGGCTGCAGGCCGCGGGGTTCACCATTGTGTTCTCGACGCTGGTCACAGCCCTGTCGCTGGGGCTTGCACTATTGTTGGCGGTCAAGGCCAACGAAGTGATCCGCGGGGCCAGCACATACAAAACCCTGCTGATGTGGGCATACGCGATTGCGCCACCCGTCGCGGGCCTGATGGGCAATCTCATGTTCAATCCGCTGATCGGGGATCTCTACATCTTTATGAACTCGATTGGGTTCGACTTTGACCACAAACTTGACCCCTACGACGCCGGGTTTGTTGTGGTCCTGATCTCGGTCTGGAAACAGGTAAGCGTGAACTTTATCTTCTTCTTGTCGGGCCTTCAGGGCATTCCCAAAGGCGTGCAAGAGGCGGCATTGATGGACTGCAAATCTTCGACGCGCAGGTTCTGGACAATCACGTTCCCGCTTTTGGCGCCGACGACCTTCTTCCTGATGGTGATCAACATCACCTACGCGTTCTTTGAAACCTTCGGGATCATCGACACGACAACGCAAGGCGCGCCGGGTGGGGCGACAACAACGCTTGTCTACAAGGTTTTCCAGGACGGTTTTCGCGGTGCTGACATCGGCGGGTCGTCCGCGCAGTCGGTTGTTTTGATGATAATGGTTCTGGTTCTGACGGTCATCCAGTTCCGATTTATCGAGAAAAAGGTGCATTACTGATGGAACGTGTCCCAATCAGCACCCACATCATCCTAATTCTGGGCGCACTTTTCATGACGCTGCCGGTTTGGGTTGCCTTTGCGACATCGACCCATGCACCGGAAACGATCCTGCGCGAAGGGCTTCAGTTCTGGCCGGGCCCGCATTTCTTTGAAACCTACAACGAAGTCTTGTTCGTTGAGGGTGGTGTGATGAAAAAAGTCACGGCCACCACCATGCTGAAAAATTCGATGATCCTCGGGGTCGGCTTTGCCATCGGCAAAGTCATCATTTCGATGCTGGCGGCTTATGCGATCGTCTACTTCCGTTTCCGGCTGGGTGTTCCGCTGTTCTGGGTCATCTTCATGACGCTGTTGCTGCCGTTAGAAGTCCGCATCATTCCGTCATATGAAGTGGTCGCCAATATGGGGCTGCTGGATACCAAAGCAGGCTTGATTATTCCGCTGATTGCCTCTGCGACGGGCACGTTCTTCTTTCGCCAGTTTTTCAAGTCGGTGCCAGACGAGTTGCTAGAGGCCGCGCGTCTGGATGGTGCATCCGCATGGGGATTTTTCATTGATATTCTGGTGCCGCTGTCCAAGACGATGATCGCTGCGATCCTCATCATCATGTTTGTTGTCGGATGGAACCAATACCTCTGGCCGCTTATCATGACGACAAAAGAAGAAAACTACACGCTCGTCATTGGCATCAAGCAAATCTATCAAGTGCTCAATGAAGGTGGGGAACTGCCGCAATTCCAGAAAGCTTTCGCTCTGACTATTCTGGCTACCCTGCCGCCGGTCCTGGTGGTGCTGATATTCCAAAGATGGTTCGTGAAGGGCCTCGTCGAAAGTGAGAAGTAATGGCTCAGGTTGAACTCAAACAAGTCCGCAAAACCTACCCCAATGGCGCCGAGGCAATCTTTGGCGTGGATATGCAAATTGACGACGGCGAACTCATCGTGTTCGTCGGGCCGTCTGGCTGTGGCAAGTCTACGCTCCTGCGCATGGTTGCAGGTCTGGAAAGTGTGACCAGCGGTGACATCCTGATCGGTGACCGCGTGATCAACGACGTGTCTCCGTCCGAAAGGGACGTGGCGATGGTGTTCCAGAACTACGCGCTTTACCCACACATGAGCGTGCGCGGGAACATGTCTTACGGGTTGAAAAACCGGAAAATGGACAAAGCAGAGATCGAGCGGCGGATCACGGATGCGGCCAAGATGCTCAAGATCGACAAGTTCCTTGATCGCCAGCCCAACCAGTTGTCAGGCGGGCAACGTCAGCGGGTCGCAATGGGGCGGGCGATTGTGCGCAACCCACAGGTTTTTCTGTTTGATGAGCCACTGTCGAACCTTGATGCAAAGCTTCGTGTGCAGATGCGTATCGAGATCAAGAAACTCCAACGCCGCATGAATGTGACGTCAATCTACGTGACGCACGACCAGACCGAGGCGATGACACTTGCCGACAGGCTTGCCGTCATCAACGAGGGGCGTGTGGAACAGATGGGCGCGCCGATGGAGTTGTATTCCAACCCGCGCACTCTGTTCGTGGCGTCGTTTATCGGCTCGCCTGCGATCAATCTGATCCCTGCAAAGTTCGATGGGACCTCTTTGATCGCTGGGGATATGGCGCTTGCTGGGTTCTCTGACCTCCCAACAGACAAAGATCTGGTTCTGGGCGTGCGCCCCGACGTATTGACGGTATCTGACGAGGGTCAGTTTTCGATCAATGTAGATCTGGTTGAACAGCATGGCGGCGAGAACCTGATTTACGGGTCTTTGCCGAGCATGGTTTCGGATGCCGGTGATGTGCAAGAGATTTGCCTCAAGGCATCGCAATCCTTGCTGCCGGGGCTCGACGAAAAAATGACTCTGGCCTTTAACCCCGAAGATGCATTCGTATTTGAAAAGGATACAGGTGCGCGGCTTAAATGAACGCCGTACCAAGCCTCGTACCTCGTCCTTTTAAATGCGCCTGAACCCCAATCAGAAGCTGGCTCGCTCGGCTTGGCTGGATCATGTCATTTTGATTTTGGGGTCGACGTTTTTAATGCTGCCCATTTTCTTGATGATCGTATCTTCGACGCATACGTCATCCGTAATTTCTCAGCAGGGCTTGCAGTTTTGGCCCGGCACACAGGCCGGTGCTAACTATGCGCAGGTGGCCCGCCTCGAGGCAGGCTTTACCGATCAGATCACGGCTTTGGCGATGCTAAAGAATTCGCTCGTTATTGCCGTATCGATTGCATCGCTAACGACCGTACTTTCGATGATGGCCGCTTATGCGATTGTATTCTTCAAGTTTTCTGTCGCGGGCTTTTTGTTCTGGCTGACCATGTTGACCTTATTGCTCCCGCTAGAAAGCCGCTTTGTGACGACCTTTCAGGTGGCGGCCACTTTGGGCTTGGTGAATACCTTTGGGGGAATGGTTTTGCCGGCCCTTGCAATAGCATTGGGAACACTGTTTTTCCGCCAGCTTTTTTTGTCTTTTCCCAATGAATATCTGGAAGCGGCCAAGCTCGACGGGGCAGGCCCTGTACGGTTCTTTTGGGACTTTATCGTTCCGCTGGCGTGGCGTCGCGGTGGGGCGATATTCGTGGTGTCGTTTATGATCGGGTGGAACCAATATCTTTGGCCGCTCATGCTCAGTACGGACGAGTCCCGTTATACAGTTTTGCGCGGGATCAGATTGATCGGTTTGGAAAGTGCCTCGGGCATGGCCCTCGGTGTTTTGACGATCCTACCGCCTTTGATCTTGGTGATCCTGTTTCAACGGTATTTCTTCCAAGCGCTGGTCGATACCAAGGACTCTTTTTGACAGCGGAGTGTTCAGCAAAAACGGCCCGCCTTTTTGTGGCGTGAACCGTGTCACGCACAAATGGAGAAAAGAGGTGGCAGCCAAGTCCGCACGGCGGACGGTGCCAACGGCCCCGGTTGATCATCCGCAGCGGGGCAGTGTTCATGGTTTGCTAAAAATCACCACCGAACGCTGCGCTTATTTTAAGACGAATGCAAATAACGATGCGGTGCACAGTCTGTGCGCACGCAGTTTCGAACGTCGCCTTTGAGGTGCAATCGAGGTGTCGCGCAGGCGCTGGCTTAGCTCTCGCTCAGGGCGACCTTCATGTCTTTGACTTCATAGATCACTTCGCCGTCTGCCTCGACGATGCCGTCCGCAACGCCCATGGTCAGGCGGCGAGTCTGGATCGCTTTGGTAAAGTCGATCTTGTAGGTCAGCATTTTGCGGTCCGGACGGACCATGCCCTTCAGTTTGACCTCGCCCACGCCAAGGGCATAGCCGCGCCCCTGCCAGCCGCGCCAGCCGAGGTTAAAGCCAGTGAGTTGCCACAGGCCGTCAAGGCCAAGACAGCCGGGCATGATCGGGTTGCCGGGAAAGTGGCACTCAAAGAACCACAGATCGGGAGTGATATCGAACTCTGCCACGATGTGGCCTTTGCCATGCGCGCCGCCGTCGCCAGAAACGTCCGTGATCCGGTCCATCATCAGCATCGGCGGTGCGGGCAGTTGCGCATTGCCGGGTCCGAACAGGTCTCCGGCGGCGCATTTCAGCAAGCCCTCTTTGTCAAAGCTCGTGGGATAATCTGCCATGGTCAGCCTCTTCGTGTGCGCGCGGGCTATAGGGGCCCCAGGGTCGGTCTCCGTTTAGCATCGCCGGGTCCGTCTGTGCAAGGGCAGGGCAGGAGGACCACAGCCCTGTGGCATAATGTGTTAACACTGATTTTCAATTGAATTGCGGGCCCCTTCGACCTTATATGTTAAGCGACGAAGACGAGGATCACGATGGCACAGGGTCAACAGGACATTGAAACCAAATGGCTCGCAGGCGCCGGCCTGCGCCCCACGCGGCAACGTATGGCGCTTGCCTCGCTTTTGATTGGCGACGGTCAACACCGCCACGTCACCGCCGAAAGCCTGTTTGACGCGGCCAAATCCCAAGGCGACGGCGTGTCTCTGGCCACCGTATACAACACCCTGCGCGCCTTCTGCGATGCCGGACTGATGCAAGAAGTGATGGTAGACGGCTCCAAAAGCTACTTTGACACCAACACGCACGACCACCCGCATTTCTTCTGGGAAGACGAGGCCAAGCTGACAGACGCGCCATCCGATCAACTGGTGATCGCACAACTGCCAGACGCACCTGACGGGGCCGAGATCGCCTCGGTCGACGTGGTGATCCGGCTGCGCCGCAAACCCTGACCCATGACTGACGTCACCGCGCAAGACGCCGCCACCTATCAGGCCGACGGCGTTGTGCTGATCCGCGGGCTCTTTGACGATCATGTGGACACCCTGCGGGCAGGCATCGCGCGCAACATGGCCGAACCGGGGCCCTATGCGTCCACCAACGACCGGGCGGGCGATACCGGGCTCTTCTTTGACGACTACTGCAATTGGGAACGAATCCCGGAATTCCACGCACCCGTGCACGATCCAGCCATTGCGCGCGCGGCGGCAACGCTCATGGGCAGCAACACCGTGCAAATGTTCCATGACCACGTGCTGGTGAAAGAACCGGGAACCTCGATGGCGACACCATGGCATCAGGACGCACCCTATTACTTCGTCGAAGGGACACAGACAGTCAGCTTCTGGTCACCGCTCGATCCGGTGCGGGACGCGTCCTTGCGCTGCGTGGCGGGTTCTCACCTCTGGGAAAAAGACGTGCTGCCCACGCGCTGGGCGTCAGAGACCGCCTTTTTCGAAGGCGACTACATGGCAATCCCTGATCCAGAGGCCGAAGGGATGCGGATCGTGGAATTTGAAATGGAACCGGGTGACGCGGTCGCCTTCCACTTTCGCACACTGCACGGCGCGCGGGGCAATCACAGCGATGCGCGCAGACGGGCCTTTTCGCTGCGGCTGGTTGGGGACGATGCACACTATGTCACGCGGCCCGGCCCAACATCGCCGCCCTTCCCGGGGCACGATATGGTGCCCGGGCAACGACTGCGCAGCGACTGGTTTCCCATGCTGCTTGCCTAAGGCACGCCCGTTCTCACTCAAGGGTCCGAAACCAAATCGCCTCGCGCCTACACAGGCACGCGCAGATCCGGGTGATCGTCGATAAATGCCTCGAAATAATCTGCAAAGGTGCCAACCACCGGGGGCAAGCGCTCGTAGGGGGGGTAAAACAGGGTCAGCCACAAAGACGGAATGGACCAGTCCGGCAAAACTTCGATCACCGCGCCAGATTGCAAACCATCTGCGGTGATAAAATCAGGCAGCACACAAATGCCCTCGCCAATCCGCGCCATGGCATACAGAAAATCACCATTGTTCGAGATCACGGTTTTGCCCGCACGGACAGTGCGTTGCGCCCCGGCGCGGGCAAAGGACCACACTTCCGGTTCCCCTTTGGCACCATAGGACATCAACGGCGCGGCGATCAGATCGTCGGGATGTTGCGGACGGGGCAGCCAGTCAAACAAGGCAGGGGCTGCGATGGCACGCCGGGGCACCTCACACAGCTTGCGCCAAATGGTGGATTTGTCTGTGGGTGGGCCCGACACACGCACCGCCAGATCACAATTTTCCTCAATCACGTCGATCAGAGTGTCGGTGAAATTGATCTCGACCGATATGCCGGGATAGGCCAGTCGAAAGCCCGCAATAACCTGCGGTAACAGGGCGATGCCCAGTGAAATGGGTGCAGTCAGGCGCAGATGCCCCGCATCCGGGCGGACAGAGCGTTGCAGGTCTTGGGTGACCTCTTCGAACCCTTCCAGCAGCGGGCGGTAACGGGACAAGACGGTCGCCCCGGCGCTGGTCAACGCAACCTGCCGCGTGGTGCGCACCAACAATTGCGCGCCAAGGTCCTGTTCCAACTGGTTGATGATCCGGGTCACAGACGCAGGTGCAAGGTCAAGCGCACGAGCCGCCTGTGAAAAGCTTTTGAGGTCAGAAACCGCGCGCAGCACCCTAATGGGTTTCAACTCGATCATACGGCAGTCATAATTCCGTTTTCATCAATAATAAATGGATATCTTTGTCCATTTATTTTGCCACCCAAGCGCGTATGTCTAACGACAAGCACATGGAACCAAAAAATAAGGAGCCAGCCATGATCAAAGACATCAAAGGACTGCACCACGTCACGTCGATGGCCGGGGATGCCAACACCAACAACGCATTTTTCACGCAAACGCTGGGATTGCGCCGGGTGAAAAAGACCGTGAATTTCGACGCACCTGACGTCTATCACCTCTATTACGGGGATGAGGCAGGCACGCCCGGCTCGGTCATGACCTATTTTCCCTTTGGCCAAATGCCCAAAGGCAGCCGTGGCGCGGGCGAGGTTGGGATCACCGAATTCGCCGTGCCAACCGGCAGCCTTGGGTTCTGGTCCGATCACCTTGCCAGTCAGGGCGTCACGGGCCTGAACAAAGACACCGCCTTTGGCGAAACCCGACTCAGTTTTGATGGCCCGGACGGCGACGGCTTTGCGCTGGTCGAAAGCGAGGCGCGAGACCGGGCGCCATGGACAGGCAATGGCATCTCTGACGATACGGGCATCCTAGGCTTTCACGGGGCACGGTTCCGTTTGCGCGACGTGGACGCAACGGGCGAGTTGCTGGGGTTCATGGGGTACCAAAAGGGCGAAACCGCCGGCGATGTCACCCGCTATGTGATCGAAGGCGGTAATGCTGCAGACACCATTGACCTAGAGCGGGTGAAAGGCGCTGCCCCCACTGCAAACCAAGGGGCGGGGTCTGTCCACCACATCGCCTTTGCCGTCGAGGATCGCGCCGCACAACTGCGGGTGCGTGAGGCTCTGATGGCCACTGGTTATCAGGTTACACCTGTGATCGACCGCGATTATTTCTGGGCGATTTACTTCCGCACCCCCGGCGGTGTGCTGTTTGAGATTGCCACGAACGAACCCGGTTTTGATCGCGATGAAGACACGGCACATCTGGGTGAGGCGCTCAAACTGCCGACCCGCTACGAACCGCTTCGCGCCAAGATCGAGGCGGGACTTCCGCCAATCGCAAACTGACGGAGGGTGCCATGACAACAACTTCGTATGAGGCGCTCGTCAAAGCGCCCGAAGCCGGACGCCCGGTGGTCTTTGCCTTTCACGGGACGGGCGGGGACGAGCATCAGTTGTTTGACCTCGCAGGCCAACTTGTTCCGGGGGCGGGCGTCGTCTCGCCTCGGGGGGATGTGTCCGAAATGGGCGCGGCACGGTTTTTCCGGCGCACAGGTGAGGGCGTCTATGACATGGACGATCTAGCCCGCGCGCGTAACAAGATGATTGGTTTTATCGAGGGGCATCGCAACCAGTATCCCGGCAACCCTGTCTACGCTTTCGGCTATTCCAACGGGGCCAATATTCTGGCGTCGGTGTTTTTTCAGCGCCCCGATTTGTTCGACCGGGTTGGGCTATTGCATCCGCTGGTCACATGGGAGCCGATCACCAGCTCCCAAATGAAAAGCCGCCGTGTGTTGGTCACTGCGGGGCGGCGTGACCCAATCACGCCTTGGCCGATGAGTAAGGAGCTGATGTCGTGGCTTCAGTCAGAAGGTGCTGCCGTGCTCGCAGAGGTTCACGACGGTGGGCACGAGTTGCGCCAGACAGAGATCGACGCGCTGGCCGCTTTCCTTTCCGACTGATTTTTCTGGGGGCGGTCTGCGGACCGCTCAGGCCGTTGTGTTTCGCGCCCTAAAAAGGCGCGGCCACAGGCGTGCAGGCCCTTGTCACGGCGCCCTGCGCAGCGCCTCCCCAGACCTTAACGAACTGTTACCCGACCTCTGTAAGTCATTGATTTTACGTCTCTGGGGTCGTGTCCCACGCTGGGACACCCCTCAGAACCACTGCCCCGGTTCCATCAACCCAAGGTCCAAAAGCTGACGCGAATGCCACTCAAAAGGCGCCGAGTTATGCCATTTGAACGTCGGGATATCAAAGGTGCTGCCGGGGTTCAGTTTGAGCGCCTTGGCCGTGCGAAACGAACAGATCGCCGAGGTCAGGTTGTGGTGCCATTTGCAGGCATAGGTGTTGTATTCCTCGTCCGAAAACGTGTGATCCTCACGCAAGCTGAGACCCGGCTTGGTCTTGAACAGGGCGATCCGGTCAATCTTGCGCCGGGCCGCCGGCACATGCTCTTCATACCGCCAGCGCAGCCCGCCAAAAAAGCTCAACTGCCGCTCCCTCGGGTGCCCTTTCTCATCAGGGCGCGCAAGCGCGTAATAGCCCGACTTGTCCAGATACGCCCGTTCAAGCGCGACCGCGTTGGGAAACTCATGCAGATCGTCCGCATAAAGGTCGACCACATACGTCAGCATCGCAGACCGCCGCTCCTCGTTGTGAAAGGCGAGCATTTCACCAACGGTGCGCGTTTCACAAAACGGATGGAACAGATATTCGGCGTTGAAACAGTAATACATCCACGTGCCCTCAGGCAGCGACGTGATGAGCAGATTGACGGCCGATTGCATGGCGGCCGGAACCGTCATGTCATAGTCGACCCGGATCACGGTGTCCTCCAGATCGCGGGGCAGAGAAAAACCGCGCGGCATACAGGCGATGATCGACTTGAACCCAATCTGCTGGTGATGGCGCAAAGTAGTGGCGACTTCGACATCGTCCTCGACAAGAACCAGCGCCACAGGCCCCTGCGGCGGCACCGCAGCGGTAGATTTTATCATCGAGGACAGGCTGTCGTAATGCATCTGGCTTGATCTTGGCGGTTTCTCCCTTTCATTCGGTTAAACTGGCACGCATTGCAAGAGAGCCGTACCGCTGCTAGATCGCCAATCTAATCCCTTCAACACCCGAAAGCGCCCCATGACGACGCCGAAGAAGCTTTTTATCAAGACCTATGGCTGCCAGATGAACGTCTATGACAGCGAACGCATGGCCGAAGCCCTCGGTGGGCAGGGATACGTAGAAACCAGCGAGGCGGGCGAGGCAGACATGATCCTGCTCAACACCTGTCACATCCGGGAAAAGGCGGCGGAAAAGGTCTATTCCGAACTTGGTCGCATGAAAGCGCTGAAGGTTGAAAAGCCCGACTTGAAGATCGGTGTCGCCGGGTGCGTAGCGCAGGCTGAAGGCGCTGAGATCATGCGGCGTCAACCTGCGGTCGACCTCGTCGTTGGTCCGCAAAGTTATCACCGTCTGCCAGAGATGGAGGCCAAGGCGCGCGCGGGCGAGAAAGCGCTCGATACGGATTTCCCTGAGGAAGACAAGTTCGAGCGCCTGAAGTCCCGTCCCAAAGCCGCGCGCGGGCCGTCCGCATTTCTGACCGTACAGGAAGGTTGCGACAAGTTTTGCGCCTTTTGTGTGGTGCCCTACACCCGTGGGGCCGAAGTCAGCCGTCCGGCAGCCCGCGTTCTGGATGAGGCGCGCGATCTGGTCGAACGGGGCGTCCGGGAGATCACACTATTGGGTCAGAACGTGAATGCCTATCACGGCGCCGGGCCGGACGGCTCTGATTATACCCTCGCCAAGCTGATCTGGGATCTGGACAAGGTCGACGGGTTGGAACGCATCCGTTTTACCACGTCCCATCCCAACGACATGACTGACGACCTGATCGCAGCACATGGCGAATGCGAAAAGCTGATGCCGTACCTGCACCTGCCGGTACAATCTGGGTCAGACCGTGTGCTGAAACGGATGAACAGGTCACACAAGGCGGAAAGTTATTTGAGACTGATCGAACGGATTCGAGCAGCACGGCCCGACATCTTGCTGTCGGGCGATTTCATCGTCGGGTTTCCAGAAGAAACCGAAGCTGATTTTCAGGCTACGCTAGATCTGATTGAAGAGGTCAAATACGGACAGGCTTATAGCTTCAAATATTCGACACGCCCCGGCACCCCCGCAGCGGAACGTGCACAGGTCGACGCGGATGCTGCAGACGAGCGGCTGCAGCGCTTACAGCTCTTGATCACCACGCAGCAGCGTATGATCCAGGATGCGATGGTCGGGCGCACGACGCGCGTTCTGTTTGAAAAGCCGGGACGATTGGACGGGCAAATGGTGGGCAAGTCTGAGCATCTTCATGCTGTCCACGTCGCGGACCCTTCATTGCAAAGGGGCGACCTGCGGCGCGTGCAGATTATCGGGTCGGGCACAAATTCACTTCAGGGCGCACTGCTTGATTAATCCGGACAAGTCGACCAGAGCGATCAATCGTCAGTTGCCGACAACGACCTTACTACTTTACCGACCCGGCGGTGTTTGGTCGATGAGCTTGCGCAGCTGTGCCTTCATCCATTCGGGATCGTCGACACCATATTCGTCACCGCACACGCGATCGCCGATCGCAGTGGCTTGATTTGGCGTGTAACCGTATTCGACCAGTTCATCGATGAAAATTGCAGTGGGACGGTCCCAATAGACGACCTTCAGGGGCCCACGATAACAGCTGATAATGAACTCGCTTCCAGACGTACCGGGCTTGGTAGGTTCATTGACCCGCTCAGCAGTGGCAGGTGTTGCACCTAGAAATGCAGTGGCAGTCAAAATAACCGCAAACATCGCCGTGACAGCGGCTTGAGCCGAGACTGGAGCTCTGAGAAATGAACGCATTGTCTGCACCCCCTTTTTACTGTGATTACTCTGTACGCTTTACCGAATGTGACGATAGCGCGGCTTTTTTTGGGCGGCAATCTTGCTCAACCCAAGCGGGCAATTTTTGGCAATTGGGGCGATCTGTGCGGTATCATTGTGTCGTTTGTGGGCGAAACGGGATTGGCACGGAAAAACTGTTGAAGAAGTGACGACAGCTATGAGGAATTAAGCCTTTATGATTCGATCTTTCTGTTTGAAGCAACGGCTGGCCATTCTGCTTGATAGACCGGGTGCTGGCACCGGCACTGGCATGGGATAGAAGGTTGAGCCAGTCTGCCTGCATCAATCGATACAGTGTCTGCAAGTTTCTGGCACACCCGCCTTTGTCTCACTGATCTTGCGCATGTCAGGTAAACTTGTGTGCAGACTGGTGACAAAGGACTCCTTGAGGCACGCCGTGCCTGGCAAGACAGAATGATGAGAGCGGCGGGGATCAGGCGCATTTCGATCTGGCACCTAAGATCTGATCAGTTCATTTGCGGAATTGTTTCAAATTGACGAATTTTTGCATGCACCGCTTGCGCGTCCCCGCCGAACTTGGCACGCTGCCCCCATAATGCCAGACGAGGAGAGCGGATTGGCCATTGGTGCCCTGACCCCATCGCCATCGAAAATTGCACCTGCAGAGGTGCAGATCGAATTTCCTGACAACCGACTGTTGATTGATCTGTGCGGTCCCTATGACGTACACCTCACGGCGATTGAGGCTGCGCTGGATGTCCAGATCATCCGACGCGGCAATGTACTGGTTTTACTTGGTGAAGAGGCCGCACAGGCCCGCGCCAAAGAGGTCCTTCAGGCTCTGTATCTGCGTCTGGAGGGAGGCAAGGAAGTCGCCCCCGCGGATGTCGACCGCGAGTTGCGCATGGGCGGGTCCGAAGAAGACACCGGCACCCGCGATGGCGACCAACTGGAAATGCCCGTCGGCAACCGGATCGAGATTAAGACTCGAAAGAAATTGGTTGAGCCGCGCACAGATGCGCAAAAGGCTTATGTCCAGTCGCTCTTTGACAATGAACTGGCCTTTGGCATCGGGCCTGCGGGAACGGGCAAGACGTACCTTGCCGTCGCCGTCGGGGTGTCGATGTTCATATCTGGCGAGGTCGACAAGATCATCCTTTGTCGTCCAGCGGTTGAGGCTGGCGAACGCCTTGGTTTCCTGCCCGGCACGCAAGAAGAAAAGGTCGACCCGTACATGCAGCCGCTCTATGACGCGCTGAATGACTTTCTGCCGGGCAAACAACTTGCCAAGCTGAAAGAGGAAAAGACAATCGAGATTGCGCCGCTGGCCTTTATGCGCGGGCGCACATTGTCGAATGCCTATGTCGTGCTGGACGAGGCGCAGAACGCGACCACCATGCAAATGAAGATGTTCCTGACGCGCCTTGGCGAAGGGTCGCGCATGGTGATCACCGGCGACCGCACCCAGATCGACCTGCCTCGTGGTGTGCCGTCGGGATTGTGGGATGCAGAACGTTTGCTGAAATCGGTGCCAAAGATCAGCTTTAACTACTTCACGTCCAAGGATGTGGTGCGCCACCCGTTGGTAGCCGCAATCATCGAAGCTTATGAGGCGGATACCGAGGCGTCCTGACCTTGTCTGTTTTGGAAAATTTCCGGGAGTCCGGGGGCTGGCCTCCGGTGAGCAAACACCTGCAACATGACATCGATATCCTGATCGAAGATGACCGCTGGCAAGCGCTGGACTTTGATCAATTGGCTGCACGCACCATCATCTATGTTCTGGATGAGCTTGTTCGCCATCCGGCAGAGGTGTCTGTGTTGGCCTGCGACGATGCGCGTATCACAAAACTGAATACCGAGTTTCGCACTAAACCAACCGCGACAAACGTGCTCAGTTGGCCCGAGACCGATCTCAACCCCGAGAAAGAAGGTGCTGAACCGGAGTCCCCGACACCCGATCCAGACGGCACAATCAGCCTTGGTGACATTGCCATCGCCTATGACACCTGTGCCCGCGAAGCGGTCGAACAGGGCAAGCCCATGGTGGACCATGTCACTCATTTGATCGTTCACGGAACGCTACATTTGTTGGGCTATGACCACATCTGTGACCGCGACGCCACGCGTATGGAAGCACTTGAGGTCGAAATACTTGGCAATTTGGGGGTCCCTGACCCATATTAGAACGCACCGACGCCCCTCCGAACCCGGGGGGGATGTAAACTGGACAGGAGCCAATGGGCGAAAACGACGGATCGTCTGGCGCAGCGCAACGCGCGCAGTCAGACAATGACACCAAAGAACCTTTACAGGCTGGTGGTTTTTTTGCGCGTGTGATTGGCGCACTCACCCCTTCAGAAACAAACGGTGTGGAAGACGCAGTGGACGCGCCACGCCCTCAAGAGCATGGTATGATCAACTTGCGCCGGATGCGGGTTGAAGATGTGGCTGTTCCGATGGCTGATATCACTGCGGTACCGGACACGACCGGGCTGGATGAACTGGTCAGTGTGTTCAAAGAAAGCGGACTGACCCGGTTGCCGGTGTTTGAGGGCACGATCGATACTCCCATCGGCTTTGCTCATCTCAAAGACATCGCTCTTAACTATGGGTTCAACGGCGGTGGCACCAAATTTGATCTGCGCGCAGGGCTGCGCCCGCTGCTTTTTGTGCCCCCGTCCATGAGTATTGGTGTGCTGCTCACCAAAATGCAGACCGAGCGTCGTCACATGGCGTTGGTGATCGATGAATATGGTGGTGTCGATGGTCTGGTCACCATTGAGGACCTGATCGAACAGGTTATTGGCGAGATCGAGGATGAGCACGACATCGACGAAGACGTCATGTTCACCCGCGAAAAGACAGGGTGTTATTTGGCTTTGGCCAAGACGCCGGTGGATGAGTTTGAAGAAGAGGTTGGTATTTCACTTACCACCCACGATGACGTGGATGAGGAGGAAATCGACACACTCGGCGGGCTTGTCTTTATGCTTGCGGGGCGGGTTCCGGGCCGCGGCGAAGTGGTCCAGCATCCGGATGGACCGGAGTTCGAGGTGATCGATGCCGATCCGCGCCGGATCAAGCGGCTGCGTGTGCGTTTGACCGGGCGGGACGCCGCCGAATGATCCAAATAACGGCCCGCCTTGCGGCCCTTCCGCTTTGGGCGCTGGTGGTGTTGGCCGTTGCATCGGGCGGGATCGGGGCTTTGGCCCATGACCCGCACGCTTTTGCGCCAGCAATTTTTGTCCCCATCATAATGGGTTTTGTTCTGTTGCACCGCTCTCCCAATTGGCGCACGGCGCTTTGGAACGGCTGGGCGCTGGGCACAGGCTACTTCGTGCTCACGCTCACTTGGATCACTGAACCTTTTCAGGTGGATGCTGCCACAACCGGCTGGATGGCCCCGTTCGCACTCGTACTGCTTGCTCTGCTGCTGGGCAGTTTCTGGGCGCTTGCACTTGGAATCGCGCATTGGGCTGGCGGGCGGGCGTGGATGCTTGCTGTGACTTGGGCGGGGGCTGAGATGCTGCGCGCTTACGTCTTCACGGGTTTTCCTTGGGCGACGCCAGTTCAGGCGTTTGTGGATGTCTGGGCCGGGCAGGGGCTTGCGTGGCTTGGCCCACATGGTCTGACGTTGTTGGTGTGCGGTGGCGTCGCTGCGGCAAATTCGGTGCCAAAGAACTGGCTGCTGTGGGGTTTTCCATCTGTTTTGATCGCAGCCCTTGGCCTGGTCCCGATCTCTGCGCGCGATGTTCCAATGACCGATCACACCGTCCGTTTGGTCCAACCAAATGCCCCGCAGGACGAAAAGTGGGACCCTGAAAAAATCTCCGTTTTTGTGAACCGCCAGATCGACTACACGGCGAGCCCCGGTGCGCCAGACCTGATTGTTTGGCCTGAAACGGCGCTGCCCTATCTGGCCGAAAATGCGCAGGTTGTCTTTGACGTGATCGCCGATGCGGCCCGCGGCACGCCGGTCGTTCTGGGCATTCAGCGGCGTGAAAAGAGTGACTATTTCAACAGTCTTGTCGTGCTGAATGAGGGCGGGCAGGTCACGCAGACCTATGACAAACACCATCTCGTTCCGTTTGGAGAATACATGCCGGCGGAATGGTTGTTTCGCCACATCAATGTCGGCGGTCTCGCCCAAAGGGCCGAGGGCGGGTATGCCGCCGGGCCGGGACCGCGTTTGCTGGATTTCGGAGATATCGGCACGGCTTTGCCCCTCATTTGCTACGAAGCCGTTTTTGCGCACGATGTCGGGCGCGCCCTGAATCGACCTGCCTTCTTGATGCAGCTGACCAATGATGCCTGGTTCGGGTCACGTTCAGGCCCGCAGCAGCATCTTGCCCAAGCCCGGATGCGCGCAATCGAACAAGGGTTACCGATGGTCCGTGCCGCCAACACAGGGATATCCGCGATGATCGATCCGCAGGGCCGGGTGATTTCGTCGATTGGTTTGAACCAAGCGGGCTTCATTGATGCACCCTTGCCTGCGCCAGGCGCGCTGACTTTATATGCGCGCACTGGCGATCTTCCTTGGGCACTGGTCCTGTTGCTTGGCCTTTTTGCCATGGTGTTGCGGCGTTTGTTAACCGACCGTCCGATATCCATTGACGCAGACCAGAGTGGGGCGTAAGCCGCCCGGTACGCACTACAACGGCTTCCTGACGTGGTGTATGGATTTTAAAATGGAGCACTTATGTCCCGTCAAAACTATACCTTTACCTCGGAATCCGTGTCCGAGGGTCACCCTGATAAGGTCTGTGATCGTATTTCGGACGCCGTCCTCGACGCCTTTTTGTCCGAAGAGCCAGAGGCGCGTGTAGCCTGCGAAACCTTTGCGACGACAGATCGCGTTGTGATCGGGGGCGAAGTCGGCCTGAGCGATCAGGACAAACTGAAAGATTATATGGGCAAGATCGACGAGATTGCCCGGGCCTGCATCAAGGATATTGGATACGAGCAGGACAAATTCCACTGGAAAACCTGCGAGATCACCAACCTTTTGCATGAGCAATCTGCGCATATCGCTCAAGGTGTCGACGCGTCCGGCAACAAGGACGAGGGTGCCGGAGACCAGGGCATCATGTTCGGCTTTGCCACCAATGAAACGCCAGAGCTGATGCCGGCGCCAATCCACTACGCCCATGCGATCCTGCGCCGTTTGGCAGAAGTGCGCAAAGACGGGACCGAACCCGCCCTTGGCCCGGATGCCAAATCACAACTGTCTGTGATTTATCGTGACGGCAAACCGGTGGGCGTGTCCTCGCTTGTTCTGTCGACCCAGCACCTTGTAGAAGACCTGTCCAGCGAAGACATCCGCAATATCGTGGCACCCTATATTGCCGAAGTCCTCCCTGACGGATGGCTGACCGAAGAGACCGAATGGCACGTGAATCCTACGGGAAAATTTGTCATTGGCGGTCCTGATGGAGATGCCGGGCTGACTGGACGCAAGATCATCGTGGACACTTACGGCGGCGCGGCCCCTCACGGTGGTGGTGCGTTTTCCGGAAAAGATCCGACCAAGGTTGACCGCTCGGCGGCCTATGCAGCGCGCTATCTGGCTAAGAATGTGGTTGCGGCCGGGTTGGCTGACAAATGCACGATCCAGCTAAGCTATGCCATTGGAGTATCAAAACCGCTGTCGATCTATTGCGACACGGTTGGCGGGAACGGCGTGGACAATGCCGCGATTGAGGCGGCTGTGGCAAAGGTCATGGATCTTACGCCTCGCGGCATTCGTGAACATCTGTCACTGAACCGCCCTGTCTATCAGCGCACTGCCGCTTATGGCCACTTCGGCCGTGCTCCGGATGCGGATGGTGGGTTCAGCTGGGAACGCACTGATCTTGTGGATGCGTTGAAATCAGCACTCTGACATCATGCGGGGCGCAGGATACCTGCGCCTTACCTCTTTTTGATCACCAAACGGTGCGTGGCTTTTGATGCGCAGTCGGCCTAGCCTTTCGTCATCATACGAAAGGTTTCGCCCTATGCCACTGCGCTTGCTTCGCCCGATTATTTTGCTCTCTGCCCTTTTCGTCTTTGCATCCTTCGCGTTTGCGCAAGACGGCGATGCCCCTCAGTCCCCACCGACGACCGAACCACCGATGACGATGGTAAGGATGGCTGAGATTATCCGTGCGATTGACCCTGATGCGCAGGCTGCAGGCAATGCCATCCAGTTTGTGATCGACGACATTCCATTATTTGTCGTTGCAGATCCTATCGCTGACCGCATGCGCGCCATGGTCCCGATCAGGTCTGCTGAGGGTTTGGCAACGGATGAACTGATGCGTCTGATGCAGGCAAATTTCGACACCGCGCTTGATGCTCGATATGCGGTGGCGCAGGGACGTTTGTGGGGTGTGTTTATCCACCCCCTTAGTCCACTTGAAAAGGACCAGCTGTTGTCGGCGTTTGTTCAGACTATCAACGTGGCGCGCACCTACGGGCAAACCTATTCCGGCGGGGCGCTCAGTTATGGGGGCGGAGACAGCAACGGGATCTATCAGGAACTTTTGAAAGAGTTGCAGGAACTGGGCGAGGAGATCTGATGCCCGCCAAGGTGAGCTCTCCGGAGTATTTGCGGTTCGCAGAGCATTGCATCACGCCTATTGCCCTGAGCCGCAACTGACGCTATACGCGCGCTCGTCGCCAAGGTGTAAACACCACGCAAGACATCGAGAAGAGCAGGGTCGGACTATTCCGGCCCTCTTTGTTTTGCTGATGCACCTGACCAATGAACCCGATCAAGACCGGCGGAGACAACCGCACGGCCCGTGAAAAACAGAAATAGTTAGGAAACCGACGCCACATGGCTGATAAAATGATGGAGGAATTCGAAGCCCTCCTTGAAGAAAGCTTCGAAATGGACACACCCGAAGAAGGGTCTGTCGTCAAAGGCAAAGTACTCGCGATCGAAGCGGGTCAAGCCATCATCGACGTAGGCTACAAGATGGAAGGCCGCGTCGAACTCAAAGAATTCGCAAATCCCGGTGAAGCCCCTGAAATCGCAGTTGGCGATGAAGTGGAAGTCTTCCTGCGCTCGGCCGAAAACGCCAAGGGCGAAGCGGTTATCTCTCGCGAGATGGCACGCCGTGAAGAAGCTTGGGATCGTCTCGAAACCGCCTACGCTGGCGAAGCACGCGTCGAAGGCGCGATCTTTGGGCGTGTCAAAGGTGGCTTCACGGTCGACCTCGGCGGCGCCGTGGCCTTCTTGCCCGGCTCTCAGGTTGATGTGCGCCCCGTGCGCGATGCAGGCCCACTGATGGGTCTCAAGCAGCCGTTCCAGATTCTGAAAATGGACCGTCGTCGTGGCAACATCGTTGTCTCACGTCGTGCCATCCTTGAAGAATCCCGCGCCGAACAGCGCGCCGAAGTCATCGGCAACCTGACCGAAGGTCAGACAGTCGACGGCGTGGTCAAGAACATCACCGAATACGGTGCGTTCGTGGACCTTGGCGGCGTAGACGGTCTGCTGCACGTGACCGACATGGCATGGCGTCGTGTAAACCACCCGTCGGAAATCCTGACGATTGGCGAAACGATCAAGGTGCAGGTCATCAAGATCAACAAAGAGACGCACCGCATCTCGCTTGGTATGAAACAGCTGCAAGAAGATCCATGGGATCTGGTGGCCGCGAAATACCCGCTGGAATCCAACCACACAGGCCGCGTGACCAACATCACGGATTACGGTGCTTTTGTTGAACTGGAGCCCGGTGTCGAAGGCCTCGTGCACGTTTCTGAAATGTCCTGGACCAAGAAGAACGTCCACCCGGGCAAAATCGTGTCGACCAGTCAAGAAGTCGAAGTCATGGTTCTGGAAATCGACGGTGCCAAGCGCCGCGTGTCTCTGGGCCTGAAACAGACTCAGCGCAACCCATGGGAAGTGTTTGCAGAAACGCACCCCGAGGGCACGGAAGTCGAAGGCGAAGTCAAGAACATCACCGAATTCGGTCTGTTCGTTGGTCTGCCCGGCGACATCGACGGCATGGTGCACCTGTCCGACCTCTCTTGGGACCAGCGTGGCGAAGAAGCCATTCAGGACTACCGCAAGGGCGACATGGTCGGCGCGGTTGTGTCTGAAGTCGACGTTGAGAAAGAGCGTATCTCGCTCTCGATCAAAGGTGTCGGCGGTGACAAGTTTGCCGAAGCCGTTGGTGGCGTGAAGCGTGGTTCGATCGTGACTGTCGAAGTGACAGCGATCGAAGATGGCGGTGTCGAAGTGGAATATGAGGGCATGAAGTCCTTCATCCGCCGCTCTGACCTCAGCCGTGATCGTGCCGAACAGCGCCCCGAGCGGTTCTCGGTCGGTGACAAGGTGGATGTGCGCATCACCAACATCGACAGCAAGACCCGTCGCCTGGGTGTGTCCATCAAGGCGCGCGAGATTGCAGAAGAGAAAGAGGCCGTCGAACAGTATGGCTCCTCTGACTCCGGTGCGAGCTTGGGCGATATCCTTGGCGCGGCATTGAAAACCGACGAGTAAGGACGGGCCTGCGGGCCTTGCCAGAACATTCGAAAAAGGGGGGCTTCACGGCCCCCCTTTTGCGTTTCAAACAGGCCCGACATTCCTCCGAATCAATGCACGGCGCAGAAGAAGAAACAGACGAGGCTGGGGCAATCCGAACGCGACGGGCGGGTGATTTCATGGGCTGGGCAGCAAAATGACAGCATTTCACAGCCTAAAAATCCGCCTAAACCAAAGCCTTGCTATTCACGGGCCGCAAAATTGTTCCTATAGTCAGGCAGGAAATCTGTAATAAAACGTCGCATCGTTTTGAGGGGGAATGACATGATCCGGTCCGAGCTGATCCAAAAAATCGCCGACGAAAACCCACACCTCTATCAGCGCGATGTGGAACGCATTGTGAATACCATTTTTGACGAAGTCACTGACGCCATGGCGCGCGGCTACCGGGTGGAATTGCGCGGCTTTGGTGCGTTCTCTGTCAAAAAGCGCGATGCGCGCGTGGGGCGCAACCCGCGCACCGGTGCGACCGTTGATGTCGAAGAAAAACATGTCCCGTTCTTTAAGACAGGCAAGCTGCTGCGAGATCGACTGAACGGGAAGGCCTGATGCACTACGTTAGGTATGCGTGCATCGCGGTGTTTGGCATTGCTCTGATTGCTGTGGCCTTGGCCAATCGCAACTTGGTCACGCTCCACATGTTGCCGGATGAGATTGCAGGCCTGTTTGCTGTTACGCCCACTGTCCAACTGCCCTTGTTCATCGTGATTTTCGGCGGTGTTCTGATTGGACTGTTGGTTGGATTTATCTGGGAATGGATGCGGGAATATGCGGTGCGTTCCGAAAACGCGCGCAATGCCCGTGAGGTGCGCCGGCTTGAGCGCGAAGTGAATCGCCTCAAGAACGAAAAGCACGAGGGCAAGGACGAAGTGCTGGCCCTGCTCGACGAGGCAAGCTAAACCGCGTCGTATGTCCGACCTGTCTGTGAAAATTTGCGGCCTTAGCCAGGCCGAGCACGTGTCCGCTGCCGTTGAGGCGGGTGCGAAATACATAGGTTTCGTGTTCTTTCCCAAATCCCCCCGCAATGTGAGCCTTGAGCAGGCGCGCGCTCTTGCGCTTGAGGTGCCGCCGGGCGTGGCCAAGGTCGCGTTGGTCGTGAACGCCGATGACGCCTTTCTGGATGATCTGACGGCGACTGTCCCACTGGACATGTTGCAATTGCACGGCTCTGAAAGCCCTGAGCGCGTGGCCGATATCAAGGTGCGTTACGGCCTGCCTGTTATGAAAGCCGTGGGCGTTGGTGACGCGAGTGATCTTGCCGCGCTCGATTCTTACGGTGCTGTTGCGGACCAACTGCTTGTCGACACCAAAGCACCGAAAGGTGCGGATTTGCCAGGTGGGAATGGTGCCACCTTTGATTGGACGCTTATTGCTGGGCGGCGTTGGCCTGTGCCTTGGATGCTGGCTGGCGGGTTGACGCAAGACAACGTGGCCGAAGCGGTGCGGGTGACAGGTGCACGGCAAGTCGACCTGAGCTCTGCAGTTGAAACAGCGCCGGGACACAAGGACAGCGGGTTAATCCAAAGTTTTCTGGCCGCCACTCGAGATATCTGATGGTGTCATTTCGCGATGCCACGGCTTCTGACTTGCCTGACATACTGGCGTTGATGACAGACGACGTGCTGGGGGCAGGGCGCGAGGGGCTTGATTTTGCACATTACATGTCGGCCTTTGAACGGCTGCAGAGCGAACCAGACAATCACCTGATCGTGGGTGTGCATGACGGGCGCATCATCGCGACATATCAACTGACATTTATCTCTGGCCTGTCCCTACAAGCGGCGCGACGTGCACAGATTGAAACCGTGCGGGTTGCCAGCGACCTGCGTGGCCAAAAGATCGGCGAAGCGATGATCGCGGATGCCGAGGCGCGTGCCCGCGCCGCAGGTTGCGCTCTGATGCAACTGACCATGAACAAAAGTCGCACCGATACAGCCCGTTTCTACCAGCGCCTCGGCTTTACCCCTTCGCATATCGGGTATAAACGCGATCTGATCTGAACGCGCGAGGGCCACATGGCAAACGACCTTTTCAACTCTTTCATGACAGGCCCTGATGAACGGGGCCGTTTCGGCGACTTTGGGGGGCGTTTCGTGTCCGAAACGCTGATGCCGCTGATCCTGAGCCTCGAAGAAGAGTACGAAAAGGCCAAAACAGACGACTCGTTCTGGGCCGAGATGGATTTCCTTTGGAAGCACTATGTGGGTCGCCCCAGCCCCCTCTATCACGCAGAGCGGCTGACAGAGCATCTGGGTGGTGCCAAAATCTATATGAAGCGGGATGAGCTGAACCATACTGGTGCTCACAAGATCAACAACGTGTTGGGCCAGATCATTCTGGCGCGCCGCATGGGAAAAACACGGATCATTGCGGAAACCGGTGCTGGTCAGCATGGGGTTGCGACGGCGACGGTTTGTGCGAAATTCGGTCTGAAATGCGTGGTGTACATGGGCGCGCATGATGTTGAACGTCAGGCTCCCAACGTGTTCCGGATGAAACTTCTGGGCGCAGAAGTGATCCCCGTGACCTCCGGTCGTGGCACACTGAAAGACGCGATGAACGATGCATTGCGCGATTGGGTGACCAATGTGCGCGACACGTTCTACTGCATCGGTACAGTTGCCGGTCCGCACCCTTACCCTGCAATGGTGCGCGATTTCCAAAGCATCATCGGCAAGGAAGTCCGTGAGCAGATGATGGAGGCTGAGGGGCGTTTTCCGGACACCGTCATCGCAGCCATCGGCGGTGGATCCAATGCGATGGGTCTGTTTTACCCCTTCCTTGATGACAAACAGGTTGCGATCGTTGGCGTCGAAGCAGGCGGCAAAGGTGTGAATGCCAAGATGGAGCATTGCGCTTCGCTCACAGGCGGGCGTCCCGGCGTGCTGCATGGCAACCGCACTTACTTGCTGCAAGATGATGATGGGCAGATCCTCGAAGGGTTTTCCATCTCGGCGGGCCTCGATTATCCGGGCATCGGCCCTGAGCATGCATGGCTGCACGACATCGGGCGGGCGCAATACGTCTCGATCACCGATAAAGAAGCGCTGGAGGCGTTCCAGCTGTGTTGTACGCTCGAGGGGATCATCCCGGCGCTCGAACCCAGCCACGCGCTGGCGCATGTCATGAAGATCGCCCCTGAATTGCCGTCCGATCACATCATCTGCATGAACATGTGCGGGCGGGGCGACAAGGACATCTTTACCGTTGCCCGCGCGCTTGGCTTTGACATGACAGGTCCCGAAGGGCGCAACGTCGAGTAGTCGGCGCAAGCCCCCCTTTGCTTGTGAACTCAGGTCGGTGAGCAAAAGGAGTGATGACAAACAAGGCCTTAAAACATGCGCCTTTTCCTTTGATTTTTACACCGATGTAATAAACTGTTGTCGAGGGTTTATTTTATCGGAGGATTTTCAGATGGGCGTTCAATCTGATGTCAAGAAAATGATGGGAAAATTCAAGCAGGAAGAAAAAGGAATAGACGAGAACAAGTTCAAGGTTAACTCAGTAAAAAAACGCGCGATTTCCAGCCAGGTGAAGTTCATTGCTGACCGCCCTAAAGGCTACCCAGCTACCGCCAAGGCGTTCAAAAAAGAGTTCAAAAAAGACATGCCAAAGGAAACGAGCCTGTCGGAGAAAGAACGAAAGTGGCTCACTGACTGGGTTAAAAAAAGGCAGATTCTGGCAAGGCTTTTTTTCACTGCACGAGCAAGGCTATTGATGTCGGTGTGTCCGGCTTGACTCTGGATCAGAAGAAGAAATTCAAAAAAATGGTAGAAAAGAAATACAAACTTATCATGGAAAAGCCGCCAAAATACAATGTTCCAATTGAAAAGGCTACGGTATTTCACGCGCAACCTAAGTCCAACGCTGAGTAGTCTAAAGTTCCGATGTTCAGCTTTTCACATTCGGCTTGCGTACTTCTCCAAAACCTCAAGCGATACGATATCCAACGCGCGTTGGTGGGTTGCCTCAAGGCTGACCCTGGGCGCGCATCCCTCGTCGTGGGCCTGCAGGAAACGAGCGGCGCACAAGCACCAGCTGTCGCCGGGGTTCAACCCTGCAAAATTGTATTCCGGACGCGGTGTGCTGAGGTCATTGCCGACATATTTCGAAAAAGCGAGAAACTCGGCCGTCATGACAGCGCAAACCGTATGGCTGCCTTGATCTGCCGCGCACGTGTTGCAATGCCCGTCACGAAAAAAGCCAGTGACCGGGTCCATCCCGCAGACCGTCAGATCGGTGCCTAAAACGTTTATGCTGTCCTCTGGATCCATTGCGTTTAATCTTTCGTTGCTGCGACAATTTCGCGAAACATGTCGATGTTGAGTTGAGGTCTGCCGTCCTCGCGGAAGCGTCGGTCTGCCGCTGTACACACGATAACCACGCCCGACGGTTGGTCAATGTAGAGGTACTGACCGTAAATTCCACGTCCCGTAAACTGCCCGGGCGTGGCGCCTTCGGGGATCCACCACTGATACCCATAATCCATCTCATCTGGCGGGGTACGCACGCGCAGTCCGGTCGAGGCCGCGACCCAGTCTGCAGGCACGATCTGCTGTCCCTGCCAGTGGCCGTTTTGCAGGATCATCTGTCCGAACCGCGCATAATCGCGTGTCGTGAAGTTGAGCCCGCCCAGCACGAATTCGACACCGACGCCGTCCGTCAGATAGATCGGCGTCTGTTCCAGCCCTAGCGGCGCGATCACCTTTTCGCTCATCAAATCAACGATGTCGCGCCCAGTGGCACCGCGCAGGACCATGCCAAGAACATGCGTGTCGATGGAGGTGTACTGCCAAGTCTCTCCGGGCGCGGCAAAGGTGTCGTGAAGCCCTTTGGCAAAACCGTCCATGGTGCCGCCCAAGGCAAGGATCCGCCCCATCTTGTTGATATCGCTGTGATACGCCAGATAATCTTCGTCAAAGGTGATGCCGCTCGACATTTGCAGCACGTCGAGGATCGTGGCGGTGTCATAGCCTCCTCCGGCGAGACTGGGAGCGTATTTTGTGACGGGTTCTTCGAGGGACGGGATCGCCCCCTCGTGCACCAGAATGCCGAACAACGCTGACAGATAGCTTTTGGCGATGGACCAGCTGATCCGCAAATCGTCCGCAGACGTCCCGTGGTAATAGGCCTCATGCACAATCTGACCATTCTTGAGCACCAGCAAGGAAGTGACCGTGTGCTCTTTGATCCATTGGGCATAGCTGGCCGGCATGGTCATCGGGGAGCCTTGGGGCAGGGGGCTGACAGGCCCATCGCCTTTGGGGATTTCTGTGTGGAGAAAACCCACCGCCATGTTGGAGAAATTCGAAACGATCCGGTGTTCTTTGAACAGCGAGTGGACCACGAGCAGGCGTTTGATCTCTTCCCGCTTCCAGTTTCCGATCAATAGCCCAATGGTTATCAACACCACAGCGGCCAAAACGATCCCATATAAAAACATGTGCTGAGGTTTATCCTTGGTTTGACGTGTTGTTTCGACGGATCGCCTTTTGACGGTTAACCGGTCCAGTTGATCCATCGTCCGTGGAAATCTGCGCGCCCGAGATGCAGTGTTACATCGCCCGGCCAAAGGCGGAGCGTCAGGGCTGCGCCGACCGCACCTGTCGTGTCGCCATCCGTCTCCATTTGCATCCACGCCAGTGGGGTCTCGGGGGTCGCGCGCGCGCCTGCCGCTTCGATCAGGGCCGTGCCCTTGCGTTGGGCCGGTCCGGGGAAGTACTGCCATGCGACCGTGTGTTGAATAATATGCAAGTGTCCTTCGGGAACCGTTGCAAGACGTGCCTCCAACCACTGGATTGCATCGCCTTTTTCGACCTGGGCCTCCATTGCGCCTGCAGCCGCTTGGGTAAGGGCCAGACGGTGCGGCTGATCTGCCCACAAATATGCAGTGAGGCGCAAAAGATCGTCAGAATCCTTTGCATTCAATGGGTTCAGGTCCACACCTAGCCGGCTCACAACTCTTGGAACAACGGCAGGAGGCGTGCTCCCTTTCCACTCTGGGGTTAGTGTCAGAACAGCATCTTCGGGGCCTAGCGTTGTGGTGTTGGTCTGCACTGCGAACTTGTCCCACATCAGGTTCAATCCGCCGCTGGCCCCGAGTTCGGACAGGACGATTGGACGATCAAAGTGTGACAGCGCCACATGCGCCATGGCAATCAGGGCTGCGCTGCGTCGCACTTCGTTGGTTTGGGGTGGGCTTTGTGTCCAGTCGATCAGGAAGTCTTCGTGTGACTTCAGAGCGTTTAGTACTGCGTCTTCAAGTGCTGCATCAGAGACCGTGTTTGGCGGATAGGCTGCGAGCAGCGCACCGTCCCGTTGTTGCAGGACAAGGGCGTGCAAACCACCACAGATACGCAAAGGCAGTGAGTGACCTGCAGGGCCGATATCCCCCTCATAGGTTGCCATTTTCCGACCCAGTGCGGTGGTTGCATCCCAGTGTTCGGCAAGGATGCTCAACACCCGCCCCATCAATGGAGAGCCCATCCGGGTACATGTTTCGGATTGGTCCCGAAAGGCTTGGATCAGGCTCATGAAAAGCGGTCCAGCAGCTTTTGCAAAGTGCTGCGCGAGTCTGGCTCGGCTGATGGTTCTTCCGCGGAAGCTTTTGGGTTTGCTTTGCTTTTCTCAGCGTTGCCCGACCGAGGAGGAGAGAGGCGCATACCAACGGCGTTCATGAATTTTGACCCATCTCCCTTTGCCAGATGCGGCGCACCGTCTGAACAGCCTCGCAATACGTCGTCCAGCCACTCGGCGTCGGCCTTGGGAAAGTCGCGCAGAACATAGCCCGGTACCGCATCCTTGTGGCCCGGGTGGCCGACGCCAAGGCGCACACGGGCGTAGTCGGCACCGATATGGGCGTGGATCGAGCGCAGGCCGTTGTGCCCGGCGTGCCCGCCGCCGACTTTCCATTTGACTTTGCCGGGGGCGAGGTCGATTTCGTCATGCAAAACAATGATATCCTCAGGCTCCAACTTGTAAAACCGCATCGCGGCACCCACGGAGTCTCCGGACTTGTTCATATAGGTTTCAGGCTTGAGCAGCACGGCGCGGTCAGACCCGAACCGCCCTTCGGACACAACGCCCTGATGTTTGGATTTCCATGCAGGAAAGCCGTGATCGGAGGCGATCATATCCAGCGCCATAAAGCCAATGTTGTGCCGATTGCGAGCGTATTTCGCACCCGGATTGCCAAGGCCGACGATCAGTTTCATGGAGGTCTCCTGCCTATATGCCGCCCTGCAGCATAAGGGGGCATGCAAGTGCAAACAAGGACCGTGCGCGTAACGGCATATCCGGGAAAACTCCGAGTGGCTCTGTGGGCGGCGTTAACACCCTAAAAACACACGGAATGCCCAGTGCACATGCCGCGCACAATGCGCGCACAAGCTGTGCACTCTATCGAGAAATGGGATGTTTAATGTGGTGTGCGTCGCCAAGAGTTAGAAACGTATTAAAGCGACATGTCTCGCATCCATTTGGCAATCGCCTGCCCGATCTCGGGGCCGGAATCTTCCTGAATGAAGTGGATGCCTTTGACCGTCACCTCTGTCTGATTGGGCCATGTACGGCAAAATTCGCGGACCCCTCCGATCAGGATGGCTCCGGGCTCTGCGTTGATAAACAGTTTGGGCAGGTCGTTGCTGGCCATCCAGTCGCCGTAGGCTTGCACACGCGCGACCACATCTGCTGGTTCCCCCGCGATTGGAATCTGACGCGGCCACGTGAGTGTTGGCCAACGGTCATTGCGCGCCTCGAATGGAACCCGATATGTGTCCATCTCGTCATCCGTCAGCTCGCGGAGGACCGAGCCAGGTAAAATGCGTTCGATAAAGACGTTTTTGTCGAGGATCATCTCGGGGCCGGCATCCGAGCGCAGGCCTTGAAAAATCGGAGTGCCACCGGGCGAGAATTCCCCCCAATCCGCGATGGGCCGCACGATCCCTTCCATGTAGGCAATGCCGCGCACGGCGTCCGGGTTGTGGCTGGCCCAGTCAAAGCCGAGCGCAGACCCCCAATCGTGGATGACCAGCAGCACGTCGCTGTCCAGCCCCATCGCCTCCATGAACCCGGCGAGGTAGCGACTGTGGGTGGCAAACGTGTAAGTGTCGATGTGGGGATCGGGCAGTTTCGCGCTGTCGCCCATGCCAATCAGGTCGGGTGCAATACAACGGCCCAGAGAGGTCAGTTCGGGGATGACGGCGCGCCAGAGATAGGATGAAGTCGGGTTGCCATGCAGCAAGACGATAGGCTTTCCGCTACCTTCCTCGACATAGGCCATGTCTTGGCCGTGAACGGTGATCGTTTTCTTGGTCATCGTGCGGTCCCCCCTTGCTGGGTAAGGGAACCAAGTTTGCTAGAATATGGCAATGCTGGAATGCGAGATGTGTTTCCAACCAAAAAGGCCGCTCATTTCTGAGCGGCCTTGTCTTTTGTCAGCAGGTGAAGCGCGCTTATGCGTCTTCGGTCTGCTCGGTCGCTGGCACGTCGCCTGCGTCCACGTCACCTTCTTCTGCAGCTTCGTCATCTGCCGAACGCAGACCCGATGGGGCCGAGATGTTGGCAATGACAAAGTCGCGGTCGATTGTGGGCTTGGAGCCTTCGGGCAGTTTGACCGAAGAAATCGTGATGCTGTCGCCAATTTCGACTTCGGAGACGTCAATCGTGATCGACTCGGGGATGTCGCCCGCTGTCACAACCAGTTCCACCTCGGGACGTACCAGTGTCAGAACACCGCCTTTTTTCAGGCCGGGCGAAACATCTTCGCCGTCGACATCAACACCGATGAAAAGGTTGATTTTGGTGGTGCGCTTGAGGCGCATAAAGTCCACGTGTGTGGGCAGGTCTTTGACCACATCGCGCTGTACGTCGCGGCAGATGACGCGGACGTCGTCGTGGCCGTCGACTTTCATGTTGAACAGGGTCGATTTGAACCGGCCTGCGCGCAACATTTTCAGCAGTTTGTTAAAGGGCAGATTGATGGGCAGCGGATCAACGTCGCCACCAAATACAATCCCTGGAACCATGCCGTCGCGGCGTGCCTGACGAGCGGCGCCCTTGCCTGTCCCCGTCCGTTCCAGAGCTTCGAGATCAGGAATCTCTCCAGCCATGATAATTCTCCAAATGTTAGGGCGGGATGCCTCCAAGGCTGTCACCCCGCGTGAAGTGCGCCGCTTACACCGGTTTGAGCCGGTTGAAAAGTACGAAATGCGCGTCGATTTGCGCTGGACGGGGCAGGGGCCACGTGGCACCGCTGCGTGATGCGTTTATGGAATGATCTTTATGCCTCGCGCCGGGCTTTGGCCGCTTTTGCGGTGATTGGCATTGGCTGGGCTAGTTTCTCGGCCCAGATGCCTGTGATTAAGGCTCAGGTAGGTGTCGGCGACGGGTTCTGGGGCACGCTGATCCTGATCGGATCGACCGGTGCGTTGATGGCGATGTGGCTGGCCCCACTTGTGTACCGTTGGATCGGGTCATGGTCACTCATCGCGGGTATCTCTTTTATGATTCTGGGCTTTGTTCTGAGCGGGTTGGCGCAAGGGCCCTGGCTTGTGGTCTTTGCCTTGTTTCTGGCTGCTGGTGGATCCGGGGTGGCCGACGTTCTGGCCAATGCTGAGGTCAGTGAGGCCGAATCCGAGACTGGGCGCAGTTTGATGAACCTGAACCATGGGCTGTTTTCGCTGACCTATGCGGTGGCTGCGGTTTGCGTAGGTGCGGCGCGCGAGGCAGGCTTTGGCCCTTTCGAGATCTTTGTGGGCATGGGCGTGGTGGTGGCTGCGCTTATGATCTGGATGAAACTGCCTGAACGCGAGCTGCCTGACGAAGATGCGATTTCTGCCACGGGCATGCCTTATGGATTGGTCTGGGTTGGTGGCCTTGTGGTTCTGGCCGCCTTTCTGGGTGAGGCCGCGTCCGAAGGCTGGTCGGCATTGCATGTGGAACGCACCCTTGGCGGGGGTCCGGCGCAGGGCGCGTTGGGGCCTGCGCTTTTGGCTGCTGGGATGGCCGTTGGGAGGCTTGGGGCGCATCTGTTTGGCACGGGCTGGCCCCCGATGCGTGTGATGATCCTCGCCTCATGTATGGCCGGGATCGGCCTGGGGCTTGCCGGTGCTGCTCCAACTTTGCCGGCGGCCTATGCCGGGTTTCTGCTGGGTGGGCTTGGCGTGTCTGTCGTCGGACCGCTGGCCCTTGGGCTGGTGGGACAGGCAGTGTCCCCGCGTCATCGTTTAGCGGCGATTTCTCAGGCGGCCGGGCTTGGGTATGCCGCCTTTTTCCTTGGCCCTGTTGTTATGGGGTATGTGGCCGAAGGCTATGGCCTGCGCGCCTCGTTCTACGTGATCGGGGCGACCATGTTGGTCGTCGCGGCGGTGTTGCTGCCGCTTTGGGCACGGATGCTGGCGGGGCGGACAGTCGAAGAACGTTAACCGTGCCATCGACTGCCCGAGAGGCAGCCGCTGGAGTGGTCTTTTCGGCACTAAATTACTGGCGCCAGCGTCCGTCGAAATCCTCGGGTACCAGCAGGTTGTGCCGTCCCAGATCTTCGACCTGTGTTTCCCCGCAGAGCGCCATAGTGGTGTCGAGTTCCTTGTGGATCACGTTGAGTGCTGAAGTGACACCCTCCTGTCCCATGGCCCCGAGACCGTAGATGAATGCGCGCCCGATATATGTGCCCTTAGCACCCATCGAGATGGCCTTGAGCACGTCCTGACCCGAGCGGATACCACTGTCGAGATGCACTTCGATCTTGTCGCCGACGGCGTCCATGATGGACGGGAGAACCCGGATCGAGGACAACGCCCCATCCAGTTGCCGCCCGCCGTGGTTCGACACAATAATCGCGTCCGCCCCGACCTGCAGCGCCATTTTCGCGTCATCCGCATCAAGGATGCCTTTGAGGATCAAAGGCCCGCCCCACATCTTCTTGATTTCTTTGACGTCTTCCCAGTTCAGTTTGGGATCAAAACTCTCGGATGCCCAGATGGCCAGCGATGACATGTCGCTGATCCCGTCGATATGGCCAACGATATTGCCGAACTGATGGCGCTTGGTTTTGGCCATGCCCGCAATCCAGCGCCATTTTGTCGCCAGATCGACAATGTTGCCCATGGTCGGGCGGATAGGGATAGACAGCCCGTTTTTGAGGTCTTTGTGGCGTTGTCCAAGGATTTGCAGATCCAGCGTTACGACAAGGGCCGAGCACTTTGCATCTTTGGCCCGTTGGATCACCCGCTTGGTGTAGTCCTTGTCCTTCATTGCATAGAGCTGAAACCAGAAGGGTTTTGTGGTGTTTTCTGCCACATCTTCGATGGAACAGACGGACATCGTCGATAGGGTAAAGGGCACCCCAAAGGCCTCGGCAGCCTTGGCCGCAAGAATTTCGCCATCTGCATGTTGCATGCCGGTTGAGCCCACTGGCGCAAGAGCCACGGGCATGGAAACATCCTGCCCAATCATCTTGGTGGCCGTGCTGCGGCCCGTCATGTCGACGGCGACCCGCTGGCGCAGGCGGACCTGATCAAAATCGCTGCTGTTTTCGCGGAAGGTTTGTTCGGTCCAGCTGCCGGATTCGCAGTAGTCATAGAACATTTTGGGCACGCGCCGTTTGTAGATCTGCTTCAAGTCTTCGATGTTGGTGATTTTGGCCACGCTCAAACCTCGCATATTGGTCAGGTTTCATTACCAATTTGGCGTGTTGGGTTCAATCATCTTTTACTAGCTGCTCAAAAAGTACAAAGTTGCACTTGTTTGGTGCGATATCGCATTATATTTGACGTATAGTTCGAAATCGCACAAAATGGAGAGAGCCATGACCATATCCCGCCGCAAAACACTTGCCCTGCTAGGCGGAGGCACAATTCTGGCCGCAACCGGCGTTGCCGCATATGGCGTGACACGCATGCCCACATCCGCCTACGAGCCGTGGGCGGCAGCCGGCGGCTATGCCGATCCGCGCATGCACGCCCTGAGCTACGCAATCCTCGCCCCCAACCCGCATAACCGCCAGCCGTGGCAGGTAGATTTGCGCGATGAAGGGGAGGTGACGCTGCGTGTTGATACGGATCGCCTGTTGCCGCACACCGACCCGTTCAGCCGTCAGATTTGCATTGGGCTGGGCTGCTTTCTTGAGATGATGGTGCTGGCCGCAGCTGAGCGGGGATATGGGGTTGAACTAGACCTGTTTCCAGATGGTTCTGACCCAAGTGCACTGGATGCACGCCGCGTGGCGGTAGCCCGGTTTGTCGAGGGTGGTGCCAGCCCCGAACCAGATTTATTTGCCCATGTGATGGCGCGCCGGTCACTCAAGGAACCGTTTGATGTGACCCGGACGGTGGATCAGTCCACGCTGGACGAGGTTTTGGCCAGTGCTGGCGGAACACAGGTGATGGGATCGGTTGATCCGGAGTCCATCGGGCAGATGCGCGAGATCACCCATGAGGCTTTGCGCATCGAGATCGAAACGCCGCGCACCTACAAGGAAAGCGTCGATCTGTTTCGCATCGGCAGTCGAGAAGTTGCGGCCAACCCCGACGGCATAGATTTCACAGGCCCGATGTTCGAAGCCATGGCGATCACGCGCACTTTCACCCGTGAGATTGCGTTGGATCAGGGTTCGATGGCTTATTCCGAAGGCTTGGCTGCCGTGATGGCAAATGTGGATGCGGCCATGGGCCATCTGTGGCAGGTCACGCCCGGCAACACGCGGGCCGACCAGATCGCAGCAGGGCGGGACTGGCTGCGCCTTAACCTTGCCGCTACGAGCCTGGGTCTGGGTATGCAGCCCTTGAGTCAGGGTTTGCAGGAATATCCCGAGATGGCACACATCTATTCCGATCTGCACGCGCGACTGGCGCCGGACGGTGGAACCGTGCAAATGTTGGCGCGCATCGGTTATGGCCCGGACGTGGGTCAAAGTCCGCGCTGGCCCATTGAAAGCAAGATTGTGAATGCCTGAACAGAACCCTGCCGTTTTCTTTGAAGTGTTCAACGAGATTGGCATTATCGAACAACTGAGCCGCGCCATTCTTGAGGCGCGGTTGCCCGATGGCCTGATTGCGCCGCATTTTACAGTTCTGAACCATCTGTGCCGGGTCGAGGATGGTCGCACGCCCGTCGATATGGCCCGTGCATTTCAGGTGCCAAAAACCTCAATGACCTACACACTAAAGGGTCTTGAGGCGCATGGGTTGGTCGAGTTGCGGCCCAATCCCAAGGATGGCCGGTCAAAACGGGTGTGGCTGACCCAAGCAGGGCGCGATTTGCGCAGCCAGACCATCAGTGCTCTTGGGACAGAATTTGCCCGCCTTGCTGCGGACTTTGATACCGACCGGTTGCTTGCTATCCGCCCGGTTCTGACGGATTTGCGCATAATGATGGATGCCGTGCGCGATCCTTGAGGCTTACGCGCCCCATTGCCCTGCTGTGCCCACCGCGCTAAACGCCGCGCCATGACTGAACGCCCCCATCGCAACTTTTATGGCCGCATCAAGGGCAAGACCCTGAAAGACAGCCAAAAGACCTATCTTGCCGAGGACCTTGCAGCGCTGTCTCCGGGGGACGTGTCGTGGGACGACAACCCCGAGCGTGTTCCGTTGGACCTTGAGGCCCTGTTTGGGGATCGCCCGGTTTGGCTGGAGGTTGGCTTTGGTGGCGGTGAGCATCTGGTGCATCAGGCCGCGCAGAACCCGGGCGTCGGCATCATTGGGGCGGAACCTTACATCAATGGTGTCGCGATGCTGCTGGGCAAGATCCGGCGCGCGGGCGTTGATAATCTTGCCGTGCATCCCGGGGATGCGCGCGATTTGATGGATGTCTTGCCCCCTGCAAGCATCGCGCGCGCCTTTCTGCTGTATCCCGATCCTTGGCCCAAAGCACGCCACCACCGCCGACGCTTTGTTACGCCAGAGCATCTGGAGCCTTTGGCCCGTGTTATGAAGCCCGACGCTGTATTGCGCGTGGCGACCGATATTCCCGACTATGTGCGCCAGACCCTGGAAGAAGTGCCCAAGGCTGGGTTTGAGTGGCTGGCAGAGCGCCCGGGCGACTGGCGCGAATCTTGGGATGATTGGATCAGCACCCGCTACGAGCAAAAGGCGCTGCGTGAGGGTCGCGTGCCACATTATCTGACCTTTCGCCGGCTGGGATAGCTCCGCGCCACGGGGGCCAGCCCCCGGACCCCCGTGGTATTTTTCGTCAGAAGAAACCCCTACAAGGGCTGCGCTGGTCTGGACGGGCCACGCGCAGGCGGGTAGGTGTGCCGAAAATCTGCAAGTGCGAGCGCAAACATGTCCAGCCACGGTGACCCAATCCCAATGACCTCTGCCGCCAGTGGCCCTTTGTCGGGCCGCGCGGATGTTCCCGGGGACAAATCGATTTCACACCGCTCCCTTATTCTTGGGGCCATGGCCGTGGGTGAAACCACGATCACCGGTTTGCTGGAAGGGCAGGATGTGTTGGACACCGCCCGCGCGATGCGTGCCTTTGGCGCTGAGGTCACCGATCTGGGCGGTGGCAAGTGGTCTGTGCATGGAGTGGGTGTTGGTGGGTTTGCTGAGCCGGATCAGGTCATTGATTGCGGCAACTCTGGCACTGGCGTGCGTCTGATCATGGGGGCGATGGCAACCTCGCCTATATCTGTCACGTTTACTGGCGACGCGAGCCTGAACAAGCGTCCCATGGCCCGTGTGACTGATCCGCTTGCCCTGTTTGGCTGTGAGGCTGTTGGTCGTAGCGGTGGGCGTTTGCCCATGACGCTTGTTGGTGCTGCTGATCCGGTTCCCGCGCACTACACTGTTCCTGTGCCATCAGCGCAGGTGAAATCTGCGGTCTTGTTGGCGGGCCTCAATGCGCCCGGTGAGACTGTTGTGATCGAAGCCGAGGCGACGCGCGATCATACCGAGCGGATGCTGGCTGGCTTTGGGGCCGAAATCAGCACCGAAGTGACGGATGAGGGGCGTGTGATCACCCTCAAAGGGCGCCCCGAGTTGCGCCCGCAGCATATTGATGTACCCCGAGATCCCTCGTCGGCCGCCTTTCCAGTCTGTGCGGCGCTGATTGTGCCGGGATCGGACGTTGTGGTGCCGACCATTGGATTGAACCCGACCCGCGCTGGCCTGTTCACAACGCTGCGCGAGATGGGTGCTGACCTGACTTATGAGAACGAGCGGCTCGAAGGCGGTGAGCCTGTCGCCGATCTGCGCGCCCGCTTTTCGCCTGACCTGCACGGCATCGAAGTGCCGCCAGAGCGCGCGGCTAGCATGATTGATGAATATCCCGTGCTGTCTGTCGTTGCATCCTTTGCCAAAGGTGAGACGCATATGCCGGGAGTCAAAGAACTGCGCGTCAAGGAAAGTGACCGTATCGCAGCGATGGCCGATGGGCTGCGCGCAGCTGGCGTAGGCGTTGAGGATGGGCCGGACTGGTGGACTGTTCTGGGTCTTGGTCACGGTAATGTGCCGGGCGGCGTGACTTGCGCCAGCCACCTTGATCACCGCATCGCGATGTCTTTCCTTGTGATGGGCATGGCCACGCAGAAACCGATGTCGGTGGATGATGGTGGGCCGATTGCGACCTCCTTTCCGATTTTCGAACCGCTGATGGCGGGGCTTGGCGCAAAAGTACGCCGGACCTGATGAACAGCACGCAACCTTTTACCGTGGCCATCGACGGGCCAGCGGCAGCGGGCAAGGGCACAATTGGGCGCGCGGTCGCTGAGCGGTTTGGGTTGGCGCATCTGGATACTGGCCTGCTTTACCGTGCGGTTGGGGCTGAGGTCCTTGGCGGCGCAGATCCTGTTGAGGCCGCCCGCAATCTGGAAGCCAGAGCTTTGGAGAACCCAACTTTGCGCACCGCTGCCGTGGCGCAAGAGGCCAGCAAGGTGGCGGTCATCCCGGAGGTGCGTGCCGCATTACTCGATTTTCAGCGTGCCTTTGCCAGACGGGCAGGGGGTGCGGTGCTGGACGGGCGCGACATCTGCACGGTGATCTGCCCGCAGGCGGAGGTGAAGATGTTTGTCACCGCCACACCAGAGGTGCGCGCCCAACGTCGGTATGACGAGTTGATCGCGCGCGGGCAGGACACCACATACGCCGCCGTTTTGGCAGATGTTGTTGAGCGTGACCGCCGCGACAGTGAACGCAGTGCGGCACCGTTGAAACCGGCCCAGGGGGCCGATGTGCTGGACACGTCGCAACTTGGGATCGACGCGGCTGTGGCGGCGGCGATTGCGTTGGTGGAAGAGGCGCGGGTCTAAGCGGCGTGCGCGCCATCCGACAAAGTTTTCACAAAAGCCAGCACATCGTCTGGGCTGTCTCCGGCGCCAATCCGGCTGACAATCGCTGATCCGACGACGGCCCCATCTGCAACAGTCGCAATGGCGCGGGATTTCTCGGGTGTGTTGATCCCGAAGCCGACAATCACGGGCAGATCCGTCGCACTTTTGATCCGCGCGACTTCGGGGCCCACATCGGTGGCCTCAGCCTCGGCCGCGCCAGTGATCCCCGTGATCGAAACATAGTAGACAAAGCCAGACGTGTTCTGCAGCACGGTCGGCAAACGTTTGTCATCTGTTGTGGGCGTGGCAAGCCGGATAAAGTTGAGGCCAGCGGCCTGCGCCGGGATGCACAGTTCGCTGTCTTCTTCCGGGGGCAAGTCCACCACGATCAATCCGTCGATCCCGGCGGCCTTGGCGTCAACGAGGAACTTGTCGACGCCCCGCGAATAAATCGGGTTGTAGTAGCCCATCAGGACGATTGGGGTTGTGTCGTCTTCCGCTCGGAATGCACGGGCCAATTCAAGCGTGCGTTCCAACGTCATACCGGCCTCGAGCGCGCGTTGCCCGGCAAGCTGGATTGTTGGCCCATCTGCCATGGGGTCGGTGAACGGCAGGCCCAGTTCGATGATGTCCACACCGGCCGCAGGCAATCCTTTGACGATCTCGAGGGATCGGTCGTAATCCGGATCACCCGCCATCACATAAGATACGAAGGCTTTTTTCCCAGCCGCGTTCAACTCGGCAAATTTGGCATCAATGCGGCTCATCACCCGGCTCCCTTTGGTGGTGTTGGTGCACGCAATGCCCAAAAGGTGCGGGGAAATCAATGCGGCAAAATCAATTGCGTTGCGCGGTCAAAGTTCATCCGCCCCCTCCCATCACGATACAGGCGCACCTATATCGCGTTCATGAACTATATACTTGCTATCCTGCTACCGCCGCTGTCCATCCTACTGACGGGTCGGCCTATCCTTGCAATCGTGGTGTTCCTGATCTGGGTGCCTGCGTTGATTTTTTCGGGTGGGCTTACCCATCCGATGTTTATCCTTCTGGCCTGGTTCCTGATCTTTCATGCGCGCGAGGATCGGCGGGACCGCAGGGACTTGTCTTGACCCATCAGACCCCCTAGGACAGCGCGAAATGGACAAGAGGCGCTGACATGGGTTTCAAGATGGGCATCGTGGGTCTTCCCAATGTGGGAAAATCGACACTTTTTAATGCACTGACCAAAACGGCAGCGGCGCAGGCTGCGAACTTTCCGTTTTGCACGATCGAACCTAATGTCGGTGAGGTCGCTGTGCCGGATGACCGGCTGGACAAGCTCGCGGCAATCGCGGCGTCGAAATCCATCATTCCAACCCGTATGACCTTTGTCGATATTGCGGGCCTCGTCAAAGGCGCATCCAAAGGTGAAGGCCTGGGCAACCAGTTTCTGGCCAACATTCGCGAGGTTGATGCCATCGCCCATGTGCTGCGCTGTTTTGAAGACGGTGATGTCACCCATGTCGAAGGCCGCGTCGACCCTGTGGCAGATGCCGAGACCATCGAGACGGAACTGATGCTGGCCGACATCGAAAGCATCGAAAAACGCTTGCAAAATATCGTGCGCAAGGTGCGCGGAGGCGACAAGGAAGCGGTCCAGCAGGAACGGCTGATGCAGGCCGCTTTGGAATCCCTCGAAGACGGCAAGCCAGCCCGTTTGGTCGAGGTGGATGAGGATGACCGCAAAGCCTGGACCATGTTGCAACTGCTGACCACCAAGCCTGTGCTTTACGTCTGCAATGTCGGAGAATCCGAGGCCGCAGACGGCAACGCCCATTCCGCGGCTGTGGCCGAGATGGCAGCAGCACAGGGCAATGCACATGTGGTGATTTCAGCCCAGATCGAAGAAGAGATCAGCCAGCTGGAACCGGACGAGGCGCAGATGTTCCTCGAAGAGATGGGCCTAAGCGAGGCCGGGCTCGACCGGTTGATCCAAGCTGGATACGCGCTTTTGCACCTTGAAACGTATTTCACCGTCGGCCCCAAAGAGGCCCGCGCATGGACCATCAAGACGGGTACGTCAGCGCCCAAGGCCGCCGGCGTGATCCACGGGGACTTTGAAAAAGGGTTTATCCGGGCCGAGACGATTTCTTACGATGATTTTGTCACCTTGGGCGGCGAGCAACCGGCCAAGGATGCAGGCAAAATGCGTGCAGAAGGCAAAGGGTATACGGTCAAGGACGGGGACGTGCTCCACTTCCTTTTCAACACATAAGGCGCTCAAAGGTCAGGAATTCACTACTCTGACGAGTGGGCAGCAAGTGCTAGGATCTGGGTCATAATTTGATCTGATTGGCACTTCATGTTTGATAACCCCTACATTGCACTGATATTTTTAGGCCTGTTCTTCCGCTCCGCTGGATTTTTGGTGCGGGACGAGTTGATGCTGCGGGTGCTGATGATCATCGGCACGTTCTGCGATATTGTGTTTTACGTGTTGCAATCCCCGTCGATCTGGGGGGCGGTGATGACCAACACAGTGTTGGTTGTGATCAACGCATCTTTGATCATCATCATCGTGTTTGAACGCTCAATCCTGTTCATGACCAAAACTGACCGAAGGGTGTTTGAGCAGTTCATGACCTTGTCTCCGGGGCAGTTCCGCTGGGTGAACCGGCGGGCACGCTGGCGGATCGCGGACCGCCGCAGTGTCCTGCTGCAAGAAGGCGAGGCCAGTAACGCTTTGTTCTTCATCAATGCGCCCACCTACACGGTAGAGAAGCAAGGCGTCAGTTACACCGCCAAAGGACCTGCATTTGTTGGGGAAATCATGCTGTTGCAGGGTGGAGTGGCAAGCGCGACAGTGGTTGCCCCCAAAGGTGCGATTTATGCCGAGTGGGATGCACATAAACTGCGCTGTGCTATGCGAAAAAACCGCTCATTGGGCAACGCCCTGATGGCCCGGTTTGGCCATGATCTGGCGGATAAAGTGCGTTATTCAGTGCCCTTACCTCAGCAAAAGCCAAAGCCTGCTGTGGCGCCGTCGCAAGTCGTAAGAGAACCCGCAACATTCGTGCAGGTTGGCGCCTGAACCGTTTTTTCGGTACTTAACAGAGCGATCAAGGCGAACAGTTTTGCCTTTGTTTGGCGCCACTCTGCTTTGTGTGCGGTCGAAAGACTGAAAACTGCGAACTGTCGGCGAAGCGGTGAATGTCCGCCGTTAAAGCCTGACGCAAAACACCTGCAAACCAACGAAAGCCAACGAAAACAGGTGCTTAGTTTAAGTGCGGCGTGCCGGGAAAAAAGTGCTTGTTATTCAGAGTCTTGGAGCATAAACCCGCCAGCGGAGACGTGGCCGAGTGGTCGAAGGCGCTCCCCTGCTAAGGGAGTAGGCGAGGAATCGTCTCGAGGGTTCGAATCCCTTCGTCTCCGCCACAAACAAATTATTTTATTATTTAAATCAACAATTTGTGCGGCGATAAGATTTCGAAACCCACCATAAAGCCCACCATAAAACTTTTGAAGCGAAGAACCCGATGATCTTAAGCAGAAGACTTTCGGCGTCGTTAACCTGGTAGATCAGGACCGTCACAAGAAATGATTAGGGGATTCGCGTTCCCCTTTGAGGCACGGCAATTTCACCAATAGGCTGTTAATCAATTGGTCGTAGGTTCGATCCCTACCGCCGGAGCCAAAACCTCTCTTAGATAACAAGAGAGTAACAAGCCGCCCATTGGGCGGCTTTTTGTTTTCTGCAACATCTCTGCAACATGGCGATAGGCCCAAAGGCCACCACTAGCTGGCTTGGAATATCTCTTTTCGGTGGTGCGCCAGCCGTTCTCGGTGCTTGTCCGTTAGCAAAATTGGATTGGCCCATCGCAGCTCTTCAACTGCTGATGTACTCAGCACGGTCGAGAAGACAGGCAAACCATCATCACCAAATGTGACCAGTCCGCGATCGAAAGCGGCATCCCACAATGCGGAAAGCAGCAGGCCGTTGTGGACATCGAGACGCTCTCCGTCAGAAGTGCAGTCCTTCCACGGGATGATGTGGGAGGCTCGAAGAAGCGCGGTGTCGGAAATGCCGGTTAGCGGACATCGACCCTGCCAGTAGTCGATGAGACCATTGCGGAAGACCTCCTGTCCAACTCGCTGGACAACAAGGCGCTCAGCTTCTGTCGTGCGAGGCAGGTCCTTGGATTTTTCCTGGAACTCGCGCAACGGCGCGTCGGGCAAACTGGCAGCGAGTTGATAGACACGCGGCAGCACGCTGTAGAGCTCTGTTAGCGATGCGAAGCTGTAGCGTGCCAGACCGGGGCCATCCAATAGTATCGGCTCGATTCCCAGCTCTGCCACTACCCCGCTGTGGTCCAAAGAGAGGAACCAAACTCCGGTGTCATCACGGGCAAGCCAGATCGAGCCTTGCGCCGTGGTCGAACCATAGCGACGCCAACCATCTGCCTCGCCTTGTTCTCGGCGGAACCCGTTCTGGGATGATGCTTTGTCGCATTCCTGGCGAATGATGAATGATTGGGGCGTGTCTATCATCACATCCCCATGGCCTTGAATTCGTCGTTCGCCTCCATCCGGTCCCAGGCGGCGAGGACGAGGCGGCGGGTGCGGTATTCGCCGTGGGTGCGGATTTCCTTTTCCTTCAGGACGCGGAAGGTTTCCGAGGGGTAGTCGGGCCCTTTCACGTCGGCGGGGTCGAGGATGTAGCGCAGCTCGTCGCGGGTCAGGCCGTAGGCGCGGGCGTAGAAGGCGTCGAGATCGGCGCGCAGGTCGGCGCGGCGGTCCTCGTCCCAGGCGAAAGGCGGGCCGTCATGGCCGAGATCGCGGGCGAAGGGGGCGAGGCTGTGCGAGGTGTAGGTGAGTTCCAGCACCTTCGGGGTGATGAAGGCGAGGCGAGGTTCAGTGTAAAAATTTGGCGGTAGTATTGGTAACTGGAAGAATACATTGAATTTTAGGTGAGTTCCGCCCACTTTTTGACGAGCAATGTAGTCCAACACGAAGCTCGCAAAGTTACCGATTAAACCTGTGATCAACGCGGTTTTTTCAGGGCGTGGAAAAATTAATAGCAGTGTATCGCCACTTCCCGCACGCGGAAATACAGAGGCGATGACTGTGCGCTCGTTAGTTGCATTTGTTATATCTCGCCATCCAAGCAGCCAATCCTTTTCCCAGTTGTTTTGAGACAATCGTCGCTTGGCTTCTTTTTCTGGTAACCAGTATCGTGCGACTGGCTCAAAAGCATGGGTGCGTTTTTGGTCGATCGAAACGTCTGTAGATGATTTTCCGCCAAGGTCATATGTAGCCCAACGATGATCAAAATGGTGGATCATCTTTGCTTCGTAAAGCGGCACATATCTAGCCGAGTTGGCCTTAGTCCAATCAACACCATCAGCAACATAGTCATCTGAAATTAATTCGTCTGCTGTTTTGAACCATTCCGAATCCTCGGACATATGCCAGATGCGCGAATGGAAATCCGCGCCCCAAAGGTTCCCCTCCGGACCAAGTGCCTGGTCAATCAGCACAGGCACTTTGGAATAAACCTTTGCTGTCAGCTCCGCATCAACGCGGGAGCGGAACACTGGAGCCGTATTGGTATTCGGATTGATGGCAGAAATCTGTTCGGCGCTAAGTGTAAAATTGCGCTCTGGTTCGGCTAGTTGCGCTGGCTCGCTCAAAAAGAAAGCAAAGTGTGCCTTCGATTCACTCTTGCCGATTGTCAGTAGAGAGAACTTGAACATCCGATGGACACTCGAAAAGAGTGGTAAACGATTGTCGAAATCGACAAGCTGAGCCAGCCGCTGTTCTTCCACAAGATGTGCAAAAAAGGGCGCCGTTGTGGCGTCCGTGGCTATGCCAGTGGGCACGATTATCCCCGCCCGTTTTCGAGCGAGTTTTGAAAATAACTCTGCAAAAAGGGCATAGGTGTTTACGTCACCCCGGCCAGTCAAATCAAAGCGCCCACCGTCTTCGCCGGCCATACGTGCAAATTCACTGGATGCGTCAGCTTCGCGCTTGGCAGCAAGGAACGCGCTGTACAGTGCGGATTCTGGGCAACCATCAGGCGCTTTGGCCAGTTCCTTAATCAGCCTGTCTCTTGCAGCTTTGTTCTGGGCATTGGCAATCTCGGGAGAGCGTGTCGCGAAGAACTCCTGCTCCTGAAGCTTGATGCGCTCCCAAGGCGGATTGCCGAGCACTACATCAAACCCACCGCGCTGCATGACATCAGGAAATTCCAGTGGCCAGTGGAACGCCCGAGCGCGGCGCGCTGCCTTGGGTGCGTCCACCATTGCCTGCCGCATCTTGCCCTGATTGAGGGCCATCCACAGTTCTTCGGTGGTCGGCACAGCGCGGGCCGAAGGACCGGCGGGCGCGCCGCCCACCTTGGGCAGCAGGAAGGCCGCGACATAGAGGTTCGCCGCTGCCGTCGCCCGCACAAAGCCCTGCTTCTTGCGCAGTTCCCTGAACCTTTTGGCCTTGGCCCCGATCTGCTCCACCGTATCCTCGGGCAGATCACGAAAGCCGGAGAAATCCAGCGCCATCGGCTTCATCTCGGGCATGGCGACCTGGCCTGTCCCAAAGTCGAACCCGCCTTGCCCCTTCGTCGCGTCCTGATTGGCCTTTTTGTAGTATTTGGCCGTGTCTCTGTCGTCGCCGGTCAGCGGCTTGTAGGCGGCATCGGGGATGCCATCCTCCAGCACCTTCAGGTCGAACACCCCCAGCAGCGCATCGCCGCAGCGGATCTGCGCGTCGAAAAAGCCGAGGGGAAGACCGGGGTCCACCGTCTCGATCCAGAGCGCGACCTTGGTCAGCTCCACCGCCATCGGGTTGCGGTCCACCCCGTGCAGGCAGGAGCGCGCAACATCGCGCAGGGCATGGCGGAAGTCGGATAGCGCTGGCGTGCCCTCGGCCCGGTGGCGGGCAAGGCGCGTGGCGATGCGGCGGGCGGCGGCTAGCAGGAAGTGGCCCGAGCCGCAGGCGGGGTCGATGACTGTCAGCTTCAGCAGCTTGTCCGGTTCGGTCTTGTCGAGCACCGGGTCGAGCGCGGTGTCGAGCAGCGCCTGAACGAGGCTGTCGGGCGTGTAATAGGAGCCGGTGGTCTTGCGCTGGTTGCCCTTCTGCTCGGCCGCCTCTGAAGCGAAGACGAGCGTCTTGCCGTCGTCGCCCAGCTGGGGCTGCAGTTCGAGGAGGGATTCGTAGACCGAGCCCAGCTCCTCCGTCTCCATCGCGCGCCAGTTGACGGGGACCATGCCGGTTTTGTCTGAGAGCCAGGAGAGGCGGTAGAGCGCCTCCATGAAGGCCTTGTTGCGAAGACGGGCAGATTCAAGATGAGGTAATCGGCCTTCAGCAAAGAGACCCCCGAGCGCCGGGAGCGCCAGCGCGTCCTGGCCATTGGCAAGGGCGTTGAAGACGATCTTTACACCTTCATATCGGTCGTGGTGCTTATCCCAGGTCACGGCGCGGTAGCATTGCTTGCGCAGGGCCGCGAGTGAGTAACCTTGGGCGTAGAGGGCGCGGGCGTCGTTCTTTGCCTTGGTTGGGTGTAGAAGGTTTCGGTCCTCCGCCACCATGAGGAAAATCAGGCGATAGACGAGCCGCAGGAGTTCGTTGAACCATTGGGTGAGGTTCACTTCGCCGGATTTCAGCTTGGTGGCGAGGTCGGGGTTGGCTTCGAGAAATCCGGAACCAAGCACTTTGAGCGCGATCTGGACCTGCTCGGCAAGGCGATCCCGGGCAACTTCGCCCTCTTTCGAGCCCGTGTCTCTCCAGCGCTCAAGAGCGCAATCTGTGGCCGGTGAACCCTCTGTCCCGAAACGGGACCTGTGGATCAGCAACCAGAGGACGGCGAACGATGCGATGTCCTCGTTCGAGAAGATTTGCGCGAGGTCCGCCTCAATATAGGCCGGGCGGGTCAGCGAGGCGTTGTCCCGCATGAGGCGAAGATGGGTGCCGTTGGTGACAATGCCCCACAATGCCTCTTCCTTGTCGTTGAGGTAGTCTTGAAGGGCGAAAGCCGGGGAGCGTGCGCGGTCGACCGACAACGTCGGGCTTCGGCGGTCTATAGCTTCGGACGGGGGTACGACCACGATTGGAACGCGGCTACTTGCGGTAAATGCGAGCGGTGCATCTGCTGTCTCGAGATCATCGAAGCTGAATGTTTCTTTGAAGAAGCCAGCTACAAATCTGCGAGTTGCATCTTGTGATGGAGCCTCGAGTTTGGCGAAGGCGTCGAAATGCGATTGTCCAACACGGAATGCTGTCGAAACTTCTTCTCGGATCGATAGGCCTTTTCGGACGGAGTAGTCCTCGGGGGATTGCTCAGGCGCGTCTCGCTGATCCACCTTGGCTATCATCGCTGGCGCGATCAAGTTGCCTTCGAGGTTCAGCGACGGCCATGCCGACATGTCGGTAGTTGGTTTTCGGGCCATGATTAAACCTCGCCCGCCATCAATACGAACAAACCAATGACGTCAGGCGGATGAACAGCTTCTACGCTCACGCGCGAAACTGAACCGGCAGCCGCACGCAAACGTGCATGGTCTTCCACAAGCTCCGCCGCGCGTTCAGTCACGAACGAAGCCAGACGTCCGGTGAGAAGCTCCGGCAAATCTGCCTGCGCGTTCTTGATGACCCGTTCCCTTGCTATCGGTGCCAGATCGGCCGTCGCAGGTGTGTTCATCATTTCCCGCGCTTCATCAGAAACTGCCACAATGGTGTCACCGCGAATGGCTACCAGCGCAGCTTCTTCGGCGAGCAAAAGCCGTTCCTTGCGGGAGTGGATCGTAAGCTTATAGCGGTTGCGCAGAAGGACCACGCGGGTCATCGCGGTAACCGCACTGGTCGGCCAAGCCCCAACTCGTCCGATACCGAGGTCGGGAAGAGCCTCTGCGTCCAAGGAGGCTTCCACAAGGCTCTCCGCAAGTGAGGCTGTTAGAGGGTGCGTCCTTGTCAGCAAAGATGTACCTGAGGGCGCAGGTTCCGCCGTGGCAAGTTTCACCGACTTCTCGAGACCGCGCTGTTCAAGTTTTTCCTTTAGACTTTCCTGAAGGGCGTGAACGTGAGCGACGTAAACAGTGCGCTTCTTTTCAAGTGGCACACCGAAGCGCGACATTGCTCGCTCAACGAACAAGCGAGTGTCCTCCGGGGAGCCAAGCAAGCTCTTGACCTTGTTCCATTCAGGCGCGACCTCCGCTGGTTTCATCGCGTTTTGAGCAAAACGAGCCCGAGATTTCTTTTCGTTTTCACTGGCATCGCGCCAGCGCGCCTCCATGACTTGCGTGCCGTCATCCAAACGCAGATCGAGCGTCATTTGTTTGTGTCCGCCGCGACGGAGCATCATCGCGGCCATCAGCGCATCCGTGACCGGCCCACGCTCGTCTGGCAGAGGAACTGTGACGCCAGTGGCCTTTCTGATCTCTTCAGCCTTGCGCAGGATGACGTCGAGTACAGCGCCATCGATCGCGCTATCGGGTGAGAACATCATTATGGAACGAACCAGTTCTGCAGGCTGACCAAATCGGTCCACGCGACCTTCACGTTGCTGATGCCGTGTTGGATTCCATGACAGGTCATAGTGCACGACCGTGTCGAAGAGCTGCTGAAGGTTGATCCCTTCTGATAGGCAGTCTGTCGCGACCAAAATACGCTGAACGGCTTTTTCGCTGTCCTCCAGAGCCATTTCTGAGACGCGATCCCTACGTTCGTCCGGTGTCAATTCACCAGTAACTGACTCGATAATCAGCTTTGGAAAGGCCTTACGCAGCCCATTCTTCACGTGCTCGGCTGTTGCTAGATATCGGCAAAAAACCACTGGGTTCGCGCCGCTCTTGATCACTGGTTTAAGCGCTCCGACAAGCGCATCGAGTTTTGGGTCCTTTGCCGTCAGAAGGTCAGACGCCTGATCCAACAGGGCTTGCAAAGCTGGATCATCCGCGAATGTCGTGTTTGGCTCTACGTCAACGGCATCCTCGTCGTCACCATCTTCGTCGTAGATTTGTGGCTCGAGGCGTTCTGCTTCATTGGACGCGCGATTTCGGAGCGCGCTATGTGCCGCCGCTGGGGAAGACCCTACACAGCGCATCAAGGCTAGGGTCCCCCAAAATGCCAGCCGCTGATCCTTCTTCTGTTCGCCTGCCTTTGAGACGACAGATAGGCAGTAGTCCAAAACAGTTTCTTGGAATGCCAAGTGTTCAGCGGATAGACGGTAGGAGAACTCGGTCGTTTCGTGCTTTGGGAAAGATCGGTCTTCGTGCCAATCACCCTCAATCAAATCTACCCGCCGACGTTGCACATAGTGCCGAGCAAGACGCTCCCGATATCGCGCACTTTCGAAGTCCATCGAAGCGAACTCTTGGTCGATCAATGATAACAAACGCCCGAAAGCAACTTCATCACCAGAGTGCGGCGTGGCCGTAAGCATAATAACCCGTCGTTCGGGGTCTCGCGCGAGTCCTTGAAGTAATCCAAAGCGTTGCTGTTTGCCTTTGTGCGTTCCAACACAGGAATGCGCTTCGTCGACAATAATGAAATCAGGACAAGCCCGCGCAAAACTTTCCCTGCGCTTTTCTGCTTTGATGTAGTCGAGGCTGACAACGGTGAACGGATAGGAATCAAATAACGTTTGAGCCGTTGGCAAATTGCGTTCGAGGCGAGCTGCTGTGCCTGAAGTTACCGGAACGGCATCTATTCCGAAGCGGTCCTTCAGTTCAATAATCCACTGATCAACGAGGTGCGGTGGGCAAAGAACCGAGAAAGCATCGACCTCACCTCGATCCATTAATTCACGCAAGATCAAGCCTGCTTCGATTGTTTTGCCAATCCCGACATCATCAGCGATTAGAAGACGAGGCACCTGAAGCCGAAGGGCCATAAGGAGAGGAACTAACTGGTAAGTTCTCGGCTCAAAGGCAAGTTGAGCTGCGGATCGAAACGGACCCGCACCACGTCGCAGGGTCAGTCGGAGCGCATCAACAAGGAGTGCGGCCTTGGCCTGCACCGTGGGCTTTGCGTCGTCCGGGAGGTCAAACCTAGCCGCTTCAACAGTGGATAGCTCCAGCGACGGGTCAAGGATGACGACATCGCTTTCATTGCCAGAAAGGGGGCGAAGGGCGAGTACGTCGGGGCGTGGCGCAGGAAGAGAAACCCATTCCCGGCCACGGGCGCGGACAAGATCTCCAGGACTAAAGTTCAGTGTCATGCCCTTACCCTTTCAACAACTTAATGAGTTGCTCTGGAATTCCGGTCTGAGGCGTCTCAGGTAAGGCGACCAACTCCCAACCTTTTTCCGAAGCAGCCGCCACCATTTCGGACGATATCGATGTGACAGTCGCAGCCACTAAATGACCTCGCCAAGCGAACTCTAAATCTACGCCCGCAAACTTTGCAGGCATCGTATCGACTGCCGGCAATCCAGCATCTTCAAAAGCCTTGACCCAAGGAGAAGCATCTTGGTCCGCCGCAACGCGGGCTTCAAGGACAGTCCTCCCTCGAGCGAGATCAATAAGTAACTGGGCAACCTCGGGGCTCCCTCGATCTATCTGCTCATGATCGGGCTGATTGAAGTAGGAGAGCAGACATCGATAGCAACCGCGCACGCACGCCTCGCCTTCTTTCTCCGTCAGAAGGTCAGCATCGCCAGCCTCAATAGCCGTTTCGATGTTCTCGAAGTGCATCAATTCGAGCGCGGTGCGCGCGACCTTTCCAATGGATTCAGCATCATCAACCAGGCGCGTTAGAACACCTGCGCCCCCCTCTGTTGCTTCATAGGCGAGAATAGCGCGTCGATTGTCCCGCGCCGGAAGCGGTTCACCAAGAATCTCGCCCTCTTCGAGCTGAAACTCCACTGCTATGCCCCGCAAAAGGGCATGCTGAACAGTTGTTATCGTTTCGGGCTCGAAGTCTTCCGGCTTCTGAAAGCGCATCAGAAGCGCGTTCTTTCTATCTCTAACAATAGGCACGATCTTAACCGGCCGCACCACGTCAGGTGCCTTTTCGGTTTCAGAATTTTCATCTTCTGATTTCGCCCAATAACCGGTCCTTGGGTCGATATTGAAACCAAAGACGGTCTGGTCCTTCCGGCGCTTTAGACCCTTGTTGAGACGGCTGATCTCGGCGCTGTTGGCGTATTGAAGGGACAGCAATGAGGTTTCACAACATTTGAACTCAGCATTGGTCACTTGAAGTTGACCGTCCTTGCTGGGCCAAGCGAACACTGTTTGGATATCGAACCCTTGGCGGACGCGTTCTTCGTCGTTTGCTGTGATACGTTCCGTGGGTGCCGCCTCTACATTGTCGATCCGGAGCGTACGCTTGATGGGCACTTCTCCTGCCATGTGGGTGTCACAACCATGGCAACGTTCGACTTCGTCCTCGTGACAGGCACCACAGTTCGGGCAGATGTAGATGTCCGTTGTGGCGAGTTCTGATCCATCACCCTCACGCACTTCTGGTGGCAACTTTGCCTTCAGCACTCGGTAAGCACGACCTTCGTGGTAGATAAGGCTCCGAGGGCCGAATTCTGAAATGGCCAGAAAGCGCGCTCGAGACAGAAACGAGCCGCTTTTGCCTTCTCCAGGGATAAAGGCATAAAGTGGTAGGCGCGGGAAGTTGTATCCAGGCAAGAAGCCTTCGGTAGCAAGATACCGGTAAGTGTAGAAATCGGATCCATTCGAAGCTTTACCCTGCTCGAGGATCGCAATCTGATCACTGGCTTGCATTTGCGCAGCTTTAATTTTCCGACGATCCGCACCGGAAAGGCCTGTGATTTCCGAACGCGCGTTTGCCTCGGCCAGTTGGGTGCGCGCCGAGTTGTAGAGTTCACGCCAACGATCAAAGGCCGTGTCGAACTCTTTTGGTGCATTCATGGCAACGTGCAGCACAAACTCTTCTGCATCGTCCATCCATATCGGCGTTGCCCCACCATCTGCTGCCAAGATTTGATCTAGGACGCGTTTCATCGGGGTGCGAGCGCGTGCGACCAATTCCGACTTCGAAATCACGGCAAGAGTTTCTTCTTTAATCGGATATCCGTCCCCTTGGAGATCAAGGACCTCCGGGATGTCAGCGGAAAGAGCTAGTTTGGTTTCTGCCAGCCAAATAGCGTGCAGGTGAGAACGCACCAATTCCTCGTTGGTAATGTCGAGGGCTGGCGGGCGAACGACACCTGCAACCATCTCGTTACGGCGCTCAAAGAAATACTGATCATGTGGAGAACCAGAGGTGCAATAGGTAACCACCACGGCGGCCTGCCCCGAGCGCCCAGCACGACCAGCACGCTGTGCGTAATTGGCCGGCGTTGGAGGAACGTTGCGCAAATAGACGGCATTGAGTGCGGAAATATCGACACCGAGTTCCATTGTCGGAGAGCAGAACAATGCAGGCAGGAATTGATCAGACTCACCTGTTGTTTTTATTTCGGTTCTGTAATCCGATGTCGCGAGGTTGGCTTGGTCATCATCTTCAAACCGGAAGCGCCATTCCCGCCACTCGCGTTGTTTCTGTGATACCTGCGCGGTGTGCTCACGACCTTCCAATCCCCAATATGCACTTTGACCTGTCGCAAGATCATCGGCGATCGAAGCGTAGAGATCATGAAAATAGCGATTGCCTCGTTTGGTTTCATCCAAGTGTGCAGCCCCAGGTACAAGGCGCACTGCCGAAGGCGTCAGACGCCAACCAATAAGGTCTGCATCAAGGTCGACGGGAACGACTAAGCCTTCGTCCGCGAATAGCTCAAGCAGCCTTGAAAAGAATTCAAGGTAGTCGTCTTTCTTAAGCTTGATGCCGATTACGCTTTTTCTGTTGATCAGTCGCGCGATCCGAGAATTGTGCCCAGCTCGCAAGAGGGTTTGTTCTTCACGAAGGCCGACAATACCCTTTCCAGGAGCCCGTAAAAGTAGCGATGAGCGCCCCTTAGGGTTTTCTTTGGCGTCGATTGCCCAAGGTGATCGCAACAATGATCTCGACTTCAGCGCGACCCCATCGAGAACCGTTAGGTCCAAAGCTTCAGTATTGACTGCGAGGCCCTCCAGCATCGCTCCAAGAACAGTCTTTAGAAAAGCAGCGCGTTCTTCTTCCTCCAAATCCCCTAGCTCGGGAAGGACAACCATCATCCTCTCGCGATCTGCTGCGATCTCGCTTACGCCAACAAATTCTACGTCCAAAAGATTCAAAACAGACAGGCTCGGATTTGTATATCGCCAACCGCGGCGAAGATCGGTCCAGACACGATGAGCGAGAACTTTTGCTAACGCTCGTTGAGCATCCTCGCGAATGACTGCACCCGCCGAAGGATCTAGCATCCAATGAGCGCGCGCGTCTTTGTTTGTGGATGTGAACCCAAGCGCTTTGACGACTCGCAGACCAAACTCGTCTTCGGTCAGGCCATCTTCTCCTGCGGCATTGACAGCGCGCAGGATCGCTCCGCGTAGGAGGCTAACAAAAAGGAAGTCGTTGAAGTGTCCGGACTGGAGGGCTGCATCTTGCCGGTTGTCTGTAAATCCAAGCAGCTTACGCTTTGTTTCTGGAACGCCACTTTCCGGCCCATTCATCCATTCTAGCGCACTCGAAACAAGAAGAGTTGTTGCGGAACTGCGTCCTTCGCCAGAGAGGCCCGCCAGCTTGCTACGTTCCCGCATCCCTTGGTTCGGCTCATCTTGGCAGCAAAGGCAGAAAGCGAATTTTCCAGGAATAAACCAGAATTCCCGCCCCCCGGCACCGTGCCGTCCATCGGACGTAACTGTGTATGATACCGGCATCCGCTTTTTTCGGTACGATCTAAGACGCTCGATCCCGTTGCGCTCTTCCAGCCAACTCTCCGGATAGCTTTCTAGCTCACCGTTGAAGACGAACTCTTGGTTGTTCTCCGGAATGGGGCAAAGGTAACCGGCAACATCTTCATCTTCTTCGTCCTGGAGGGGCGTGTCGTCAATGTTACGTGGTCGAAACCGAATGTTTCCGTCGTCATCTGCTTTCGAAACGACGTGATATTCGTGACCACAGCTTCTACAGAACCGGGTTGGGTAAAGGCGATTACCCGGCGCATCCGGGTCTTCAAGTTGGCCCTCAAATAGCACCGTTCGCGGGTGTTCTGCCAAGGTGGTGAAGACGTCACCCGCGCCAGAAATAAACCTGTGCAGTTTGAACGCGAGAAACGAAACGTCACCAGTGCCGCCCCGTTTGTCTTCAGGCAGACTGACTCGAGTCAAAAATGTTTCCAATGCTAAACGGCATTGCTCTTCCTGGACCCCGCTATCTTCGGCAAGTTTGGCAACTGCGTCTTCAAAGGGAATGGGCTTTTTCCGCTTCAACTCCAAGCCGTCATCGAGGCCAAGGGCAAGCTCTGCCCAAACAGCTAATGGATGCTGCCGCAGTATCTCGTCGTCCAAGTCGTCCGGCAGTGGCAGCGTCAGCACCTCTTTGAGGCGGGCTCTGGCCTGTTCAAGATCGATTCTATCGTCCGTAGCACGCTGCAGGGATTCATTTATTACAGCATCTGGCCCAATCTCCGAGCCAAACAAGCGAGTGGCGACTGTCGCCACTGCTAACGCTCTGTTTTCGTCCGAGCCTTCTGAGGCCATCGTCGCCGACGTGCCGATGCAGATTGGAGCTTTGTCCGGTGCGCAACGGTCTCGCAATCGCCTAACAAGCACAGCGACATCTGCACCTTGCCGACCTCGATAGGTGTGCAACTCGTCAAGAACAATGAATTCAAGGCCGCTGGCATTTGCAATGACACGGGAATCCAGATCGTTTTGTCGGGTCAGCAGAAGTTCGGCCATCATGTAGTTGGTCAGAAGTATGTCGGGCGGATTTGCCGCTATCTTTTGGCGTTCCTCCTCACTCTCCTGGCCCGTATAGCGCTTGACGACAGGTTTTAGGTTTTCAGGAAGACCGGATTGGCTGATGAACTTGTCAATTTCCTTCAACTGACTGTTTGCCAAGGCGTTCATTGGATAGACGATAATTGCACGGGTCTTGCGGGGCTTGCCCGCACTCAGGGCCCGAATAATTGCATCGACAATTGGGACGAAAAAACACAGGGATTTCCCGGATCCGGTCCCAGTCGTTACAACATAGCTCTGTCCGGATTTTGCTTTGGCAATCGATTCTGCCTGGTGGCGGTGAAAGCGGAGTGGAGTTTCGCCGAACCGAAAAACCTTCCCGCATGCCTCATCAAGATCACCAGACGCGACAAGCTCATCCACAGTTGGTCCGGACAGGTAGCGCGGGTTCAGAGAGAGCAATGCATCGGGCCAGAACCGACCTTCGTCGTATTCAGCGTCGATAGTCGTGCGAAGGTCTTCAGAACGAATGCTACTGAATGATCGAGAGAACCGTTCGTAGGAATCGATTAGGTGATGGTCAAATTCAAATGCCTGCATTTTGTCCCCGCAACGGCCCACAACAGCGACCTTTTTGGCGACTTCTTAGTTGGGGTGAAGCCAGAATAACGCTTGAGTTGAAATCTTCCAGTTGAAACTTGGGGTTAGCCAGCGATCCTGACCGACGCCGAACTGAATGAACTCAGCCGCTTTGAAGCCCGCTGCCGCCTTCTGCCGTATGTGACCCATGCCCCGGGTACGCTTCGTGGTCTGGGCGATCACCCTAGCCCTGGCAAGGCAGTCGTCGGTACCATATTCTGATGGTTTGTTGCAGAGAACGTTGTAATCCGGATCTTGAGACCGGCCAAAGGCGTTAAGCTTCAAGCAGTTAGTGCCCTGAAAAAAATTGATTGATTATCAATTGGTCGCTTGCCCATGCGCACTTGTTTTCTCGAGCCGTAGGTTCCAACGCATCAAAGCTTTAATTTGTACCATGCGGAATATCCCTTATCCATGCGGTCTTCTCCTTAGTGTCGCCAATTGTTTTACCGGCCCTCCGCCCACAGGATTGATTTGTCGCAGTGCGTCTGCTTTGGCATGGAATGGCAAAGCGTTCTCAGATTTGATACTTCGAGGCGACGCTCGGGGTCATCCATTACGCTCACAATGGGATCGACGTTTAAATTTTCATCTACACCGCACTCGAGGCACGTCGGAATGGTTGCGAGGAATAAGCCGCGCACTCGACGTAAGGTTGCATCATAGCCCGTTGATGTGCTCAACCCGCGTTTTTTACCGAGGGCTTGCTTGCGCTCAAGCTTGGCGGCAATCGGGATTTTCGCATGCCGGGGGTGAAAAGATTGCGGCTTGGACAGCATGGGGGAAGTCTCACTTATTGGTTAAATTCTTGAGAACCATATCAGCACGAGACGTCACGCAATGCCACCTCTCGCCCGTTGTTCACGATGCAAAGAGAAAAGCGATCCGAGCGAACTTAGCGGAGCTTTCGCTCGAATCGCCTATCTAGGTTTGTGAAGACGTCGGCCGCTTGTGCCGCTCCCCGCGATCCTTTTCACGCCGTGCTGGCGTTTCGGAGCGGGCGCGTTTGTCGACTTCCCGGGTTTTCTGTTTTTCGAGCCAACGTTTCTTCCCATGTATTCAGGCATCGCCAAGCTCTCGCGCGAAGTCGGCGGCTAACAATCGCATCGACCTTTAATTGCGTCATTGCGCGTAGGGTTCGTGACACGCCCCAAATTGTCTTCTTGTATCTCGCCATCTCTATTCTCTCTTCTTGCTGTTTGCGACGGTTCCAAAATGTCATTGCGACGGTGCGACGGTGGACGGCCCCCTTAAGGGGGGTCCGTCGCATCCGTCGCACCGTTTGTTATCAATGACTTAGCGGCTGGCGCAATAAGTGAACAATTGTGCACATTTACGACAAGTTGCGACGGTTGCGACGGTAGCAAAAAAAGGGCCGTCGCACTGGCGCAAACTCGCGCGATTGCACCCATTGGCGCGGCCCCATTTGCGACACGTGCGACGGTTGCGACGGGTGTGCCAGAAGGTGCCGTCGCACTGGCGCAAACGCGATCGAGGCGCTCATTGCCCCGGCCCGGCCCGGGGCGGTAGCATTGCCGAACCTTGCGAGTGGCATCGCGGCCCTCGAATTGCTCAAGAACACCGTTTTTTGCCCAAGTCTTCGCCACGTATTTAGCGCGTGCTTCGCCCGCCTCGCTGTTTCTCATATCAAAGCCGCATACGTCGCCGATCTCGTATCCGATCCAGTTATCGGCCCGGGGCTCTACGCGAAGGGGCACGCCGCTCTCAGCCGCTTTGACGCATACTCTGCGCAATTGGGAGGCGTGCTCGAGCGTGATCCCGTCGAAGGGGTCGGGGGGCGCCCAGCGCGTCACGATCGCGACGTTATCGCCTCGATCGTCGAGGGGGTCGTCTTTGGGGGCATTGGGGAGCTCGACGCCCTCGAGGTGATACCATTCCGCGACCTCGGCCGGGGGGCTCATGTTTTGCTTACCGTCGCCAATCTTCACATAGGAGCGAGTAAACACGCTCGCCGAGGATCGGATTTTGATTCCCAGGTCTCGAGGGGGGGGGGTGGTAGCGATTGCAACGGTTTAGGCGGCTGAGAGGCGCTCGGAGGGCTCGAAGGCGCTGCCGGGCTCGAGGATAATAGATCGCCCGCCACGGTGCTGGGCTCGACCGATATGCCTTTTCTAGCTTGCTTCGGTTCTCTCGGGGGATATGCGGCCTTGATCGCGTCGATCGTATAGCGCGGTCGGAGCGCCCTCGGGGAGGGCGTGCTCGGTTAGCTCGGCGATCCTGCCCTCTTTGCCGGGCTTCGGCCACGATATGCACCCGGGCAAGCACATTACTCGATCGGCGTTCACGACCTTCGGGTCAACGTGAAACTCGAGGCCGACGTGCACGCCCGCGAGCATTTCGTCGAGCTCGTTTTGATCGTTCACAATGCGATCGAGAAGCCAAAAGCCTTGCGCTCGTACGGCCGGGTTTTTCCCGGTGACGACGATCGAGTGCGGGGCGCCTTTCGCTTCGTATATAGGGCGAGCCGCGGCTGCTGCGCCGGGATCGTCAAAGTAGGCCCAGACCATAGGGAAACCCAAGACGTTGATTTTCTTCGTGCGCTTGCCCCTTGGCGAGTCCATCTTTCGGAGCGATGGCGCGAAATAGACATTAACGCCTTGCGTCGCGTTTACCTGTCCGGCGAATTGAGCGGCGGAAGCACGTCCTTCAAGCTTATTCTCGAAGAGCTTGGCGCGAGTGATAGCACCTCCGTCGCTACACGAATAGGCAATCTCGATTAATTCGGGGCCAATGACGTGACCAAATGACTGATTGAGAAAAAGGCGAGTTGTTTCCAATACGGCCTGCAGGCCCGGAATACGTACAGCGCATTAATTTTGTACCTCCCAGATTGCAACTACTCAAACATTGCGGATTCATCTCAGGGCACTCTTCGAAGTCTTAGTAGCTAAATAGGCCCGAAGTGCATTCTCTGGGTATCGGGTTGTACGTCCAATTTTGATGGGTTGCGGGAAGTCATCAACCGCCCGTTCCCACCTCCAAAGCGTCGACTTTGTGATTTTGAGAAGATCACAAACCTGATCTGCAGACATATATTTTTCCATGGTGCCTCTGTTCGATTGGCGTCGGCAATTTCCGACTGCATATGAAATAACTTTCATGCAGCTGCCGGTGTTCGCAATGATATGGACGTTGTTCGGCGCTCTAAAGAAAATCTATTAAGTACCTGAACGTATGTTATAAAAATTCATTTTCAGCTGCCCGAGATTTGTGGACTGCCAAATTTGGTGCGGATAGGCAGGTAGTATTCTGTTTTTTTTAGATCAAGAGGGTCACAGCAAGATGTCCATTAATTTAGGACGTTTTATTGATTCGCTTAAGCTCTGGGCCTTTTAAACTGCAATCTGACGACAGACCGTATACTGGACCTAGTGTGGCGTGCAGCGAGTAACGGCTTTGGGCTTTAAGCGAAGCATTCGGTACTTTGGACGGGAAACTGTCGTTCGCTGCAAGTGCGCGAGCTCTGGGGGCAATCTGGCCAAAGCGGCTGTTCAATGACAGGTCAGATCCACAAATGCTGACACTGATTCAACGGTGTTGGTGAGCCCAATGTGTGGATGCTGCCGCTTGCATGAATGTCGGCGAATCAGGACGACATCGGCCAAAATTCTCGTTTGGGATGCGCTCAAACGCTTGAAGCTCTGCGCCATGACGATACTGTGTCCAACAGCAGTTACAAATTATGGCGGAAAGATAAATGATTGGCGACTTTGGTGACCGAAATCCAAGGAATAGAGACGTTAAAGTTGCTGACTATGCGCCTGAAAAATGGAAAGAGTTCTCCTTCGCCAGAGAAGAAGTAGCAACGAGAGCTATCAAAAATGCTGGCGGAAAAGTCGAGACCTACAGAGTGCTCATTCAAGTTGATCTCAACGGAATGTATATGCGCTTGCATAAGTGGCTTACTGAGGCCGGTATGCCTATCAGGGATGGGCTCATTCTAAGTCGCTTCGCCTTTTTTCAAATTTATGATGCCTTTGAAAGAATTAAAAAGAGTATCGTAGAACTTTCAGGCGGAGAGTTCGCAGACTTTGAAGGCGTCACAGAGGACATCCGAACGACGGATAACGAAGGCATTTGGATCGATCCAAATAAGACCTATTTGAAATTTTCTCCGCAATTTGATCTTTTTTATGCTCCGTCACCTCACAAAGATATCGAGTGGAAGCTGCGTAAAGAGGCTCGATCCGGTAATTTTAACCTGCAAAGGCTTGTTAAGAATGCGGGTAAAGGGGTCATTGAAGTTTATGGAAACGAACGCGATTACAATGCCTATGATGATTTCATTGCAAAGTTAAAAGCGAATCCAGAATACTCTCAATCGGAGCAAGGGTTCTTTTGTTACTATGTAGGGCCAAAAGGTCTTAGCAGCTTTAGCGAAAAAGAAGTTGACACGCGTATTGTGATACGCGCTATGGATGCTCTTTATAATTACGAAGCTGACGTTATTTGTGTGGTTTCTTCTGACCAAGATTTCTTGCCGCTGAGCAAGAAGGCTTCTGAATTTGGGGTATCTTTTTACCAGGCCGACTTAGCCAAGTTTAATTTGCAGCACAATGTTGGTCGGAAAATCAAAGAGTTGGGATCGAAGTTTCTGAAGGGCCGGATTGATCCAAGCTGGCCACTTAAGGTAATTCTTGAGGCTTCGAACTCCGAAGAGCATAAATCGTCCGCACTCTACGAGATAGATGACGACGAGCTTAGAACTCTTTGCCAGATGCACAATGAATTCAATGACTACCATATCTCGCCAAATTTTAGTTCGGATGGAACAGTCTCGGGCTTGATTCTATCAAAACCACTAAATTTGTGACCCATGATCTCGCATTCGATAGAGGTCCGCTTTGACGGGTCGCAACGCAGCATCGGCTCAATGAGATGAATGGCCGCAAAGAGCCGACTCCATCAAGCAGGTCGTGGATGTAGCCGAAGCCGTTCTGTCAAACCTCTGGAGCGTCTTCGGGCGCAGTGCTCGAGGCCATTCAGACAGGCTGCTGCGACTGGTATTGATCCCGCAGATGAACTGCGGTCTGGTCGATGCTCGGATAGACGGTCGTGGCGTTGATATTGATCCGGTCAAGCTGAGCGAGGATGTCCGCCTTGTTCCGGATCGTGACCCGGCTGATCTCGATCCCGTCTTGGCCTGCATCAGGCAGCGCCGCCTCGTGCCCGAACAGCAGGAACGCGCCGGACTGCGATTTGATGCGCGTGTTGGTACGCTTCGCCTTCACGCAGACGATGGACCCAAGATCGTCCGGGACGATCCGCCCCTCGAAAAAGCCCTTCTCTGACTTGATGTGGTGAAGCAGCTTCCCGACAACGTCGGTTTGATTGAAGATGTCCTGGTCGAGAGTGAGATCTATCTCGTTCTTCTGCCCATAGGTCAGGTTCGAGAGGTTCGAAAGACAACTGACGGTGTCGGAATCGTAATATTTCACTCTGTCCGATGCGACCTGGAATACGATGACCTCACCGTCTATCTTGGGCTTGCTCGAGCAGGCGAAAAACAGTGCCACGAGCGGATTGCCGGAGATGTCGAGCAGACGCGTCGGCAGACCAAAGTGCTGCATTCGCACAAGGCGGTCAAAGCAATACTGATCACTCTGGAACTCATCGTGATGCGCGATCAGCAATTCCTTGCAAAGGCGGTCCTCCCTCGGCATGAATTGCCAGTCGCCATTATCCCATTGGCGCAGCAGGGACGGTGTAAGTTCATAATGGGCGTCGCTATGGCCTCGGAAGAAGGTCTCGGTCGCCGCCTTTGCCGACGAGCGATAGAGCAGTCCAAGAAAGGACTCCACGCTGTCGGCGGCGCCAAGGATCTTCTTGTCGCGTGGCGGGGGCTGGATCTCTGAATCGATAGCGGCGGGCGTCTCTTGCTCGGTGACTAAGTCGGTCAATTCGGGCTTGAGAGCGGCCAGTCGGGCCAACACCTCCCGCGCATCACCTTCACGGACTGCCCAGTGCGTGCGGTATAGCTGGAACCGATCCGCGCCGAAAATGGACCTGGCCGTTTCAATGTCATCAAATGTCACCTCGCCAAAGTCGATCTGCGTCTCGAAGTTTGTGGCGACCTCTTTGCTCCCAGGTGTAAAGTCGGAGATCCGGCCATACTTGATGAGCATGGAGACGGCGTCTCCCGTCAACTTTACCTCGCTGCACAGGAAGGTCGGCAAGGTCTCCAAAAAGGCTATCGCAGCGGAAGCGAGGCCTTCCAGCCGCTTCTCGGTGTCGGGCGGCGTATATTCGAACATGCGCCCCCGGAACATAGTGACGACATCGACGTTCCCCTCGATTTTTTCCCAATCACCAAATGAGATGTAGTTGAAGCTTTCCGCCATTCGTCCAATTCCTTACGCCTACCGCGTCGTTTAACGCGACGCCTAACCGGACGGCATTTGCATCGACATCACACGTGTGACTCACGTTACTGCGATCTTGGGATGAAAGAAATGTTGCTCATCCGCAAAGACGCGACAAATCTCCGCCTTGGCCATGGATGTGAAGTATTTGCTGCGCAATACATGAAAGTCGGCAATGCGTAAGCCGCAGCGCGGCGTCGAGGAGCGAGGCGGATGGCCGGTCTGGGCCGTTTGGGTTATCTGACTGAGAGTCCGGGAAGTCCCGCAACTCTGTCTTTGGTGTAGACTGCGGCGAATGATTGCTTACGGGGCCATTTACATGTCCTGAACTTAAACAGACGGAATGCGATATTATACTGCTGATGTCGCAAAATCGGCCCACTTGGACATGAGCACACGTCGCTTCTCGAACAGGTCGCCGCGTCGATAAGCGGCTTCCACGCGATTTGGGATTGAGTGGGCGAGAGCCATTTCCGCAACCGCGTGGGGCGTTTCAGTAGTTTCTGATACCCAATCTCGAAATGTCGACCTGAAACCGTGTGGAACCGCTGGGATGTTGAGGCGCTTTAGAACAGCTGCCAGTGTCATATCGCTTAGAGGGCGTCCTAGACGAGCGCTCGGAAATACCAACTCTTCGTCTTGGAACCTTTGTAGTGCTTTCAGGTGCGCGATCGCAGGATCTGAGAGAGGAACCCGATGCTCCAGATTTGCTTTCATTCGATCCGGGGGGATAGTCCATACATGAGATTTGAGGTCGAACTCCATCCAACGAGCCTTCCGGACTTCCCCCGAACGTGTCGCAGTCAAGATCGCGAACATCAAAGCCTGAGCGCCCATACCTTCCGCATCCGCGATCTGCCCAAAAACTGATGGCAATTCCAAGAAAGGAAGCGCCTTAAAGTGCTTTTGACGATCTTTTTGCCTCGGAAGAGCTCGTTCGACCCCCTCCACGGGGTTTATGCCTTCGCAATATCCTGAGACACGCGCCCACTCGAAAACAGCTTTTAGCCTCTGGCGCACACGACGGGCAGTTTCAGGTGTCTCCAGCCAAATTGGTCTAAGCACCGAAAGGATATCCGCTTGGCTGATGTCGAAAATATCGCGGGAGCCGATCTTCGGAAACGCCGCGGTTTCAAGCGTTCGGATCCACTGAGCGGCATGCTTGGAATTGCGGACATGCCCGTCGATCTGATCTTGCCAGACATGTCTCGCGGCTTGTTCAAAAGTCATCTTTGAGCGCTTCTTTTTGTCTCGCACCGCTGCTGGATCACCGCCGCTTCTCGCGATCTCGCGCCATTCGGATGCAATAGCCCTTGCATCTGAAAGGGACACAAGAAGCGCTGACCCAATACCGAGTTCGCGGCGTTTTCCATGTACGGTCCCTCGCCATTGCCACCAGCGCGAGCCGTGCTCGCTGACGACGAGATAGAGGCCCATCCCGTCGGCGTACCGGCCAGGTTTTTTTTCATTCTTGACCCTAAGTGCGGTAAGTTGATTGCGGACTTCGCGTGGCACTAATAGCTCCTAGGTTTAACATTAACCCACCATAAACACCCACCAATAGGTTGGAAACCAGCAATATCAATTGAGTGCAATTGAAATCTGATTCTAACCTAAAGTTTTGATAATAATGAAATTATCAAAATAACTGGGAGTATATGAAACGCCAAAATGGCGGACTTCGTCTCCGCCACCCACACTCATTGCCTTTATTTCTATATAAATATAGGGTTCCGACCATACATTGGAACATATATTGGAACATACGGCATGGTCGAGCTACCTCACACCAGTTTGGTTCTGATTAAAAAGAAGTGGTACGTGAATTGTACGATACCCAAAGACTTGCGCCCTCTGTTCAAAGACAGGAAGCAGATCAGACGGTCCACTGGCACAGCCGATAAGTCCCGTGCGGAGCGACTGAAGCATTCCATTTCATCTGAGATTTACGAGGAACTGGCCAAGGCTAAACCTGACAGGACCAACGCCATCTTTGAAAGTCTTTGTAAGCTAGGTGTCGTACCTGAGGATATCGAAGGGTTCACCTCTCCAGACGAATTGACTGAAGACGATCTCAAGACGATGGAAATATTGGCAGAGGCCCCAAGGCATCCTGAACCTGCTTTGCCTGAAGAGATGGCTATGGAAGCCAGTGGCATTGAGAGAGGCCGTGTAGCGGCCCATGAGGCCATCCAAGAACTGCGTAGGCTCGTGACGCCTAAACCGTCCCACAGTGGCTCAGTGGTCCTCTCTGTCACTCAGAGAGAGTACTTGGACAGCAAGCCATACGGGCCAGCCAAGACGATCAGGGATGCTGAATTATCGATTGGTGAATTCCAAGCATTTGCAGGAGACATTCCGCTGTCTGATGTCACGGCTGTCATGATCCATAGCTACGCTGAAAAGCTTGGGGGGACCAAAAGCAGGGAGACCATCGCCAAGAAGATTGGATACGTTAAGAGAATGTACGATTGGGCGGTCAGGAAAGGTTACGTTGAAGCCAATGTCTTTATGACAATCACCCTAGATAAGAAACTTGGGACAGCACGGGCCAGCTATCAGCCATTCAGCCACGATGAATTGACTAAGATATTCGGACTTGAAATGCCTGAACACCTGAAGACACTACTGTCAATTCTTGTCACTACAGGTACCAGCGGTAGAATGTGGTGCGGGGGATGCCGAGCTTGGCCAACGTCAGACGCGCTGACAAATGCGATCCTTCAACCAGTCTGATGATCTCCAACTTCTCAGATGCAGCATACCTCATTCGTGGTCGCCCCCATCTCCCAGCATGCTTTTTTTGAGCAAGCGGAGTTCCAGCGTTTGCTCAGCAACCACTTCCTTCAGATCGCGGGCTTCACGGCGGAGATCCTTAACCTCGTCAGTGTTCGCAGCGCGGGCTGTGTCGCCTGCCAGCCGCTTCTTGCCCGCTTCCATGAAGTCCTTGGACCATTTGTAATAGATGCCTTGAGAGATACCCTCACGACGACACAGCTCAGCTATGCTGTCCTCGCCCCTCAGACCGTCCAGGACGATCCTGATCTTCTCTTCGGACGAGTAATGCTTGCGGGTCGCTCGTTTGATGTCTTTGACGATCTTCTCGCCTGAGCTTTTGCGTGTTCCATTGGTCTGTCTCATCTTCCACTCCTCGGTGGTTACGATGAGCCAAGAACACTCTCTTAGCAATTTGCCCTATTTGGACCCATAAGCGCTGACGTCAGACACGTAGGGCTTCAAGAACTCCCAGATGAACCTCTGAGCTGCATAGAACCCGACCATCATGTAGAACCCGTTTCGCAAGAGAATGGGCGAGCGAACTGCTAGGGCAAGCCCCGTGCCGGTCAGGAAAAGGGCCATCGCAATTGATTCATAGAGCTGCACTGGATGGCGCAAAACGCCATCGCCAAAATCCCATCCCCATGCAAGACCTGTTGGGATGCCGTATGTCTGATCTTCAAGCCCAGACAGAAGGCAGCCAATACGACCAACGACGACCGTTGTAGTGAAGCCGGCAACAAAGACCACACCGGTGCTGCCCACGATCCCGCGAGACTTTTTGTAGACCTCGATCATCAAGGTCGCCCCCGCAAGGGCTCCGACGATGCTCCGACCCACGCCGGGGATTCCAGACACGATGAGGTTCGCGCTTCCAAGACCATATCCGCCGATAACCGCGCCCGCTATCAGCGCAACACCGTAGCCTGTGTTCAGGTTGCCCAGCGCCATGGGGCTCGCCTCGCGAAGGCGCAAATTGTGGGCCAAATAGGTCGCCAGAAGAGAAAGCGACGCTGCAAGCAAGTCGAAGACTGTGTGGATATTGATGACACTCATGCCGAAAGACATTCACCCAACCGAAAGGGTGTCAACTGTTCTGTAGGTCTTGTCGCCAACTCGACACTGGCAGGTCAAATCCTTGGCGTTGGGAATGGCTTCCCGAAAGCGGACATTCCAATCTAGCGTCCGCATGTCGGCTTGGGGCTCAGAGCAGACGTTCGCTGCGCTTTGTACGAACGACTGCTGTGCGGGACAAAGCCGCGATAGTCCCATCAGCCGCCAGCCGCCTCAGGCAACACGAAGGCCAAGCAATTATCGCGCGCTTCATCCGTACTGACAAACTCCTGCAGTGCCAACGACGTGGTCACGGCAAAGTCGCGTGCTGGACCAAAGACGCCTTTGCCCTCAAATCCGCAGCGGGCGCAGCGGAACTTCACGCCCACAGTCGTGCCATTGTGCTGCACACCGCCCTTCGCCACCCACCAGACGGGCACGCGCTCACACCCCGGCAGGGGCACATCCTGATGCGTTTGGGCATTGTGAATAAGTTTCAGGTTGGGAGAGATTGGAGCGTCGGACACAGGGATACCTTTCTGAACAGGGACACCCCTATGCCATCGGTCAGGGGTGAGGTTCAAGTCGGCAGCATTGCTCTGCAGCCCGAAAGGCTCGGGGAAAAGTGACGCGTTCGTCTTTTGTACCGACGTTCTCGTCTTCCTGATTTTCAACCTGACCCGACAACCACTCCCCCCCATGCTTTGAGCGCCGCGCGGCGTTCGTCCTGATACAACGCCCCGTGCATGTAGTGCTGGTCAGCCATCGACCCGATGGCATGCGCGAGGCAGGCCGACACGACATGCGGCGGCGTGCCCATTTGCGCCATGCGTGACGCAGCGGTGCGTCGCAGGTCATGCAGCGTCCAGCCCGCACGCACCCGCTGGCTCAGGTAGCTTTCAACGGTCTTGGGTCTCACGTTGAACAGCAGGTCGTCATTTGACGGAGTGACCTGCGCCTTGGCGAAGTCCGACAGCCAGACCTCCCAGCCCCGACCCGCCTTCATCGTTTCGGGCGGGAAATGCAGCCATCCCCCATCAACCCTAGAGCGCCGCGCCTGTGCCACTTCGCCACGACGACAGTGGGTGGGCAAGGCAGAACAGAGCAAAGCGCCCGTGTGCCCCCGCTGGCCCGTCCTGCTGGGCCATCTCCTTCAGAGCGTCAATTTCGCCATCGGACAAAACGCGGGTTCGCTTCTTGGGCTTACCAGCGGTCACGCACATGGGCACGCCGTAGAGTGGAGAGACTTCAATCAGGCCGAGGCCGACGGCGTAGTTCAGGATTGACCGAAGCTGGGACGTGGCACGGATGGCGCGGGCCGGGGCACGGGCGCGCAGGGCACGCAGGAGCGCCACCAGTTCCGCCCGCTTGAGGCTGTCCACCCGCCGCCGTTCCAGAGAGGCCCAGAGGGGCCGCAGGTTGGCCGCGTTTTCGGGCCGCTTGTGAACCGGGGCGACTTGGTCGGCAAACCACTGGTCCCAAAGCGCGCCGAACTGGTGCGGGGCAGAGGTCGCCGCGTCCGCAAGGCTGCGGGCTTCGGCAAGGCTGACTTCAGGATAGATGCCGAGCCCACGGGTGCGGCCCGCCTTACGCGCGATCCAGTTCTTACGGCCCGAGGGTTCGATGCGGATGGAGAGGCCATCGCCCACGGCGACCACGCGACGTGCGTCGGTCGGTTTCAGGCGTTTGATTTGCAGGTCTGTGAGCATTGGGGTGTTTCCTTTCTGACTGGTCTTGGTAGCAAAAAGGGCGTGCTACCGAGGCAGGTCAAGGGCGGCTGGCGGTGAACAGCTATGAACACGCCCCAGAAGGAAAATCAACAAGATCAGGTGGTTACTGTACAACCATGAACAGCCGTGAACAAATTAGATGTCTTCGTAGTAGACGGTCAGCAGAAAGCGGTGCGGGGTCATTTCGGTCCTTCTTGGGCGGTTGGCATGGCGCCCTGCGATGGTGTTGCAACGCCAAAACCATCCATAAAAGGCATCAGTCTGTTTCGAAACCCATTTTCCGCGGACTTCTTAATCGCCCCACCACAGCGGATTAACAGGTTTGTCATTGTGTTAACGGGCTAAGCGCATGGATTAGACATGGCAACAGGCATCACTCTCGATACAAACTGTGGCACGCTTTGCAAGACTGGCCGAGAGGGCGCATACCCGCACGCACATCCTCCAAAGTGCTGATCTTTTCCGACCATTCGTTCGCGAACGCCTCTAAATCCTGTGCCTTAGCCGTGAAATCGTCGAAGTTTTCCCAGATGGCGGGCAAAGCCTCTGACTTCGGATCGGTCTCTTGCGCGGTGAACAGATCGACTGACTCGGCTGAGTGGCGGGCGATTGCACGTGCGGCCATCTTTGCCGATGCGGCATCAAAGGCAACCTGCCCTTTGGCCATCGTGCCCAGCACCTCTACATTGTCGGAAATAGCGCTCATCCCATTCATGCGGGCCATCACGGCAGGGTTCTTTACCCCAGTGTGGGCCAGTGCCGCAGTGGCACCGAGGGCCAAAGTGGCTGCCATAAAATATCTGAATTCCAATTGTCTCTCCTTTTCGCAAAGCGCGTCCTACAATCAGTTGATCCCGTTGGCGCGCTGAACCTCGCGGATGTAAGCAACAAGCATCTCTACATCCGCCCGTGTCAATCCTGGGACCGGGGGCATATCACCGAAGGGCCAATGGTGCCCGCGAACGCCTATCGATACGGCACGCTGAAACGCTTCGTCTCCGTGATGCGAGGGCTCATAGATTTTGTGGATAAGCGGTGGCGCAACTCCGGCCTGACCGGCTCCATCGTTGCCATGACAAACAATACATTTGGCCTCGAATGTGGCTTTGCCCATCTTTGCTCGATCCGACAGCTCATCCGGCAAAACAACCGCTGCAAGGGCTGTATTTTCCGAAGGCGAAGACATGTCCACCTCTGCGGGCCACATGAGATATCCGGCTATCAAAACCGCAATCACCGAAACCCCGATTGCCCAAACCTTCATCACAACCTCCCGACCTCAGACTTTGGTACGGGTTCCGCCAACTGGAAGGTCAAGATGAATATCGAAGGTGCGCTAACAGTTTGAACGATTTGTCACGTCAGCGTGCCAATCCGCGCTGCCAATCGCAATGCGTGACTTGGATCATCGGCGGCACCCGGCATCACCGGATCATAGGCCGCCTGGATCAACGCGGCGATGTCCGGGCGCAGTACTGTCGTCTCGCCCGCAACAGCCAACGGAGAGCGGTCGCGAAAGGCAAGGTCGGACCACAAAAGCATGGATTGAACAACCTGGCTGAGCGCGAGCGTTTCAGCAGGGACAGTGCGCAGGTGTGTATCCATCCGAAGGAATACAAAGCGGGCCTTGATGGCGCCGGTATCGTCAAAGCGGAACGTGCGGTATTGGTTGGCGTCCAATTCTTTGAGCCGGGCAACGAGGGGCCCAAGATCAGGTAACAAACGGTCCATGTTCGGAACATCCGGCAACTCATCCCACTCTTTGAAAAAGAACCAGATGAAGTTTGATCCCAACTCGGGATCGGTTTCACTAATCGAGGTGCCGGCAAGTTGGTTCACCGCCTCGATCGCGCCCTTGATGACGCCCAGCGTCTCGTCCTCGACCCCGAATACCACAGGCGCCAGCGGTCGGCCCCAGCGGGCAAAGGCATAATCTCCACTCTCGCGCACAAACAGGGCTTCGATCTCTTCAGCGGTCATGTATTGCAGGCCTCAGTCAAACAAATCTCGGTCAGATTTCGGGGCGTCCAGCCCCAAATGCCGCCATGCACGCGCCGCCAACATCCGGCCACGGGGCGTGCGCTGGATCAAACCCTGTTGCAAAAGGTAGGGCTCGATCACCTCTTCAAGGGCATCGCGGCTTTCACTGAGCGCCGCACTCAGTGTTTCAATGCCCACAGGTCCGCCACCATAGTGTTCCGCCATGAGCGACAAGTACCGGCGGTCAGCGCCGTCCAATCCCAGATGATCAACACCAAGACGGGTCAGAGCAGCATCCGCCAACTCTTGGGTCACGCGCCCGTCCCCTTCCACCACTGCAAAGTCCACAACCCTGCGCAGCAAACGGCCCGCAATGCGGGGTGTCCCACGGGCGCGTCGTGCGATTTCGCGCGCACCACCTTCCTCTGCAGGCGCGCCCAGCTTGCGCGCGTTGCGCTCTACAATCGTGAACAGTTCGTCCTCGGTGTAAAACTGTAGCCGCGTAGGAATGCCAAAGCGATCGCGCAGCGGCGTGGTCAACAGGCCCATCCGCGTCGTCGCCCCAACCAGCGTAAAAGGCTGGAGTTCGATGCGCACAGTACGTGCGGCGGGCCCTTCGCCAATCACAAGGTCCAGTTCGAAATCTTCGAGCGCAGGATACAGTACTTCTTCGACTGCCGGGTTGAGGCGATGGATTTCGTCGATAAACAGCACATCGCGCGCCTCAAGATTGGTAAGGATCGCGGCCAAGTCGCCTGCTCGGGCCAGCACAGGGCCGGACGTCATGCGAAAGTTCACCCCCAACTCGCGCGCCATGATTTGGGCAAGCGTGGTTTTACCCAAACCGGGAGGGCCGTGAAACAGGGTGTGATCCATCGCCTCGCCCCGCTGGCGCGCGGACTGGATAAAGACACGCAAGTTGGCACGTGCTTCTGCCTGTCCGACAAAATCGTCGAGCATTTGCGGGCGCAGCGCGCGATCGAACGCTGTGGCGTCGTCTTCGGGCAAAGGAGCAGCGCGCAAGGTAGGATCAGATTCGTCGGTCATCCCCTACCCCTTCGGTGCCAGCAGCTTGAGTGCTGCGCGGATCAGCGCTGGCGTATCCGCCTCCGGAGTTTCGCCGGCAGCTTGCGCGACCGCAGCGGCGGCGTCCGAGGGGCTGTAGCCGAGATTGCCAAGAGCGGACAACGCGTCGGCTTGGGCAGAAGACGGTGGCGCAGAGACAGGCATCGGTTCAATCACGTCCACTTCTGACGCTCTTGCAGGCACCTCTCCGCTCGCTTGGGCCACAGTGCCTCCCATCGCCATGACACCGGGAGCCTTGTCCTTGAGATCCAGCACGATGCGCTGCGCGATTTTCGGGCCAATGCCCTTGGCAGCCTTGACCGCGTTCCAATCACCAAGCGCAATGGCCCGGCTGACCCCATCCGGACCAAGCGTTCCGAGGATCGCAAGCGATGCCTTGGCCCCGACACCCTGCACCGACATCAAAAGGCGGTGCCATTCTTTTTCCACAAGCGTGGGAAAGCCGAACAGCTGCATCAGATCTTCGCGCACCACCAAATCCGTAAACAGCGCGCACGCCTGCCCTGCCCCGGGCAGCGTCGCCAATGTACGGTCCGAACAATAGACGAGGTAACCCACCCCGCCGACGTCCAGCAGGATGTGATCACCCGCCCGATAGTCAATCCGCCCTGTCAACTTGCCAATCATGCGCGCGCCCTTGCGACAGCCGCCGCCAAACCGCTGTTGGCGCTCGCCCCGCCGTGATGCGCATGGCAGATCGCTATCGCCAAAGCGTCCGCCGCATCAGGCCCTGCGATCTGAACCCCCGGCAACTGTACGCGGACCATGTGGGCCACCTGCCCCTTGTCCGCATGACCCACCCCGACGACAGTCTTTTTAACCGAGTTGGGGGCATATTCTCCAACGCTGAGTCCAGCACGGGCCGGAGCAAGCATCGCGATCCCACGCGCCTGACCCAGTTTCAGAGTCCCCGCACCGTCTTTGTTAACGAACGTCTGTTCAACGGCAGCAGTGTCAGGCAGATGCGTGGCAATCACTTTGGTGAGCTGATCAAACAAGGAAAGCAGGCGCAGCGACAAATCATCCCCGCTTGAGTTACAAACACCGTTGGCCACATGGCGCAATCTGGGGCCGTCAGCCTCAATGATTCCCCAGCCCATATGCCGCAAGCCCGGATCAATCCCCAAAATTCGCATGATGTACCGCCCGTTTCTGCACGCCTTACGGCTTTTTCTCAGGGTTAGCACGAAAGGCGAACATGCGCCAAGGGTTAACAGCCAGCATCTGAATGCGACATCCCAATGTTCTGGTCGCGACAGACCGGGCAAAAGAGGGACAAATACGCCATCAAACGGTCGAAAATCGACACGCCCACCGTTAAGATTTTCCCTTATTATACGGTGCGTTAGCATTGATTTCTGGCTATGCAATTTCTGCATAGCACATATGACTTTAACGTCCTTGTCCAAAGTTCTCACACTGCCTAAATGCGCAGCACAAGGCCGAATGGTTCGGCTCAGACAAACATAAAGGACTGCAAAATGGCATCATTCGACACCACCCGCCCCGTTTATGGCACTGCCCCAGCTGCAGGCCACGTCAAAGGGTTTGTTTCCAACCTGATTGCACAAGTGATCTCATGGAACGACGCGCGCGTCACACGCAAAGCGCTGAACACTTTGACGGACCGTGAACTGGAAGATATCGGCCTCGTTCGTGGCGATATCGACGATGTGGCAAACGGCCACTAAACCTAATGCAAAATGCGATGCATGCTCTTAAATGGGCAAAAGCCGCGAGACCCGAACTGGGCTCGCGGCTTTCTTATTTGAGGCGTTATCATTTCACTTACTAAAAAGTATTATTCAACAAAGGGTTCGATAAATCCTGCAAGATACGACGTGGCGGGATCGATTTGCATCAACCACGCCCCGCCCTGTTCGAACGCACCGCCTTGTTTAAGCTTGGCCACACGCTCGTTGTAGGTAATCTCACTCAAAGATGAGACCATAATCGCCTTGAACACAAAAAACCCGAGCACTAGGGCGAGCAGCCCTTTGATCGGAAATCCACGGCGCAATGCACGGTTTGGTCTGACAACAATCAGCCCGTCCTGACGCATTACGGTGGTGAACCCTCGGGACATGGCCTGATGTTTGCGGCCTAGCACCGAGAGGCGCTTGTTAAAATCAGCTTGCGAATCTCGCATGACAGCCTCGGTAAACACTCAAAACGGCCCCCACCGTCGAAGTGTCTAAACTGCATCTGAATTGTGGCAAAATCTGGGCAAACGTCGCAAATACCCTGAAAACAGGGGGGAATTATGGCTTTTTTTGCAATGTCAAAGTTGTCCAATCACCAATAACGTCACGATGAACAACACTGTTTCCGCACTGCGTGTAAACTTCAACCACAGCGTTTGCCTGCTCATTCAAGATCCCAGACAGAATCGCGTACCCGCCTTTATCGAGTCGCGCTGACAAGTCTGGGGCCAGCGCGATCAGCGGTCCTTTGAGGATATTGGCGAAAATCAGGTCGAAAGGCCCGGCAAGACCTGCGTGATCGAATCCCGCCGCCTCCAATACCGTGACACGGTCGGACATGGTGTTGGCCGCCAGATTGGCCTCAGCCACTTCGACCGCTTGGGCATCAATGTCACTGGCCAAAACGGGTGCGGGCCAGATCGCTGCGGCCCCCATCGCCAACACCGCAGTGCCGCAGCCTATGTCGACGGCGCGCTGCGCGACAAAATCGGTATCGGCCAAACGATCCAAGGCGCGCAAACAGCCCAGCGTCGTGCCGTGATGCCCGGTGCCAAAGGCCATCGCCGCCTCGATCAGCAAAGGGTATTTGTCGTCAGGCACTTTGTCGGCATCATGGCTGCCGTAGACGAAAAACCGCCCTGCCTCGACCGGGGCCAATTCGCGGCGCACGTGGGCGACCCAGTCCGTTTCGGGCAGCTGAGACACCTGAAAGGGTTTGGCCCCAAATGCAGTGGCCAGCAGCATCAACGCAGTGTCATCCGGGGCTTCTGTGAAATAGGCGCCCACTTCCCAAAGACCTGATCCATCCTCGACCTCAAACACGCCAACGCCTGTCGGTGTCTCGTCCAGTTCTTCGAGCGCTGCGCCCAGCCGTTCGGCGTCGGGCTTGCCCATGAGTGTCGTGAGGGCGGTCCATGTGGGCATCAGCGTCTCCGATATCTGTCAGCGTTGGGCCACGGGCGCGGCGGTGGAGGAGAGACATCCGTCTCTGGCCCGAGGCTCGCCACATACCGCCAGCCCCACAATGCCGCAAGTGCGCCCATGAGTGCCCCTGCTGCAGCTTGCCCGTATATAACGCCCGTCGCGCCAAAACTGGCCGCCAGAAACGCTGCCAACGGCCAGCTCAGAACCCCATCCTTGATCCAGCCCAGTAGGGTCGACCGCCCGGGCTTGCCCAGATTGTTAAAGGCCGCAGTCGACACAAACATGCCTCCCAGAAAAATGAAGGCACCCGAGCCCACGACGGTAAACGCACGCAACACTTCCGCCCCTTGCCCGGTCAAGGCAAAGGCGTCGATCACAAGCGGTGTGGAGGCCCAAAGCACCCCCCATGTGACAACCGTGTAGATCGCGCAAAAAATCAGAGCGTCGCGGTAGGTCGTGCGCAGTCTGTCATACTGCCCGGCCCCAAGGTTCTGCCCAAAGATCCCACCTATCGCCCCCGAAAGCGCAAAGACACCCCCAAAGGCAAGCACGGTCAGTCGCCCCACCACCGCCCAGGCGGCCACGGCGTCATCGCCAAAAGGGGCCATCACGATGGTCAGAAAATAGTTGCCCGCAGGGGTCGCCATTTGCGTGGCAATCCCCGGGACGGCCACGGCCATATAGGGACGAAAGGTTTCGACGACACCCGCCCAGTCGGGCCGCGCGATCAGATCGTGCTGATAGGCCGCAAAGAAAAGCGCAAGCCCCATCAAAGAGAACCGGAACAGAACAAGCCCGAGCGCCGCGCCGTCGAGCCCCATTTCCCAATAGATGATAAAGATCGGGTCCAGCACCATCAGCACAGCGCCCGAACAGAGGGTAACGTACATCGCCTTGGCCCCGAGCCCTTCGGCCCGCAACGTGCCAGACGCGGCAAATGCGACAGCCATGGGCACAAGTGACGGCACGGTATGCAGCAGATACCGCGCCGACAAAGCGGCCGTTTCGCCTCTCGCCCCTGCCAACGCCACAAGGTCGTGGCGCAATAGGACAACGATCAGGGCCACGAGACCTTGAATTGTGCATGAAATAGCAATGGTCGCACCAGCTTGGCGGCGGGCGGCGGCGCGATCCCCTTCCCCGATCCGGCGCGACACAAGCGCCGTCGCTGCAATCATGAGCCCTACGCCAGAAGACACCGAAAAGAACTGGATCGCGTAGGCAAATCCGATGGCGGCCACCAGTTGCGGTTGGCCCAATTGCGAAATCCAAAGCAGGTTCGCCGCATCCACCAGAAAGACAAAGGTAATTCCGAACGCACCCGTGGCCGTCATCCGCACCACATGACCCATCGTAGAACCCGTCAGAAAACGCCCAGCGGACATTCTATTCGGCCGGGGATGGCAAAGGTGTGGCCAAACGGGTCTCGTATCCCGGCTCAGGATGACGTGGGATCAGAAGGGCAAGGCAAAGCGAAGTCGCAGCCATACCTGCCGCCAGAAAAAACACAGCCCCCGGAGAGACAAGCCAGAGCAGGCCCAGCGGCAAGGGCAGCGTGACGGCCGCGATATGGTTGATGGTGAAGGCGACCGCAGCCGTCGGAGCGATGTCCTGCGGGTCCGCAATCTTTTGGAAATAGGTTTTCAATGCCAGTGCCAGACCGAAAAAGATGTGATCCACCACATAGAGCGTGGCCGCCACAATCAGCCCCCAACCTAGAAAATACACACCGCCATAGGCGAGAAATACGAGGACGAGCCCGGTGTATTCAAAGATGAGGGCTTTGTGCTCTCCGTACCGGGCCACAATGCGGCCCAAGAGGGGAGCGACCAGAATGTTGACCACAAGGTTGATTAGATAGAGCGCAGTGAGTTCATGTACCTCAAACCCGAACTTTTCGACCATCATAAAGCCTGCAAAGACCATAAAAATCTGGCGCCGCGCACCGGACATGAACTGCAACGCATAATAGAGCCAGTAGCGGCGTCGCAGCACAAATGTCTTGAGTTGGGGATGGGGTGCCTCGAACTGGGGGTAAGCGATCATGGCAAAGATGGCGATCGCTGCCGTAATGCCCCCGCCAACCATGTAAACTGTATTATAGGTCAGCCCCAGAGGTTCCCACAGGATCATGATGACGAAGTAAACAAGGAACGTGGCGACCGACCCTGCTGCCAGCAGCCATCCAAGCATTTGTGGAGCTTCAGCCTTTGTCAGCCATTGCAGTTGCAGCGACTGGTTGACTGTCTCGTAATAGTGAAAGCCGACCGAACTGATGAAGGTCAGGACCAGGATGCCGGTCAGCTCCGGGAACTGGGCTGTCACAGCAGTGGCAAGGCCTAGCATGACAAGGGAAATCAACCCAAGCACCTGCTCGCGCATGAACATGATCAAGACGATCACGCCGACAGCCAAAAAACCTGGGATCTCCCGGATTGCATGCAACAATCCGATGTCGCGCCCATCAAAATTCGCCGCTTCGACCACGAAATTGTTCAGCAAGGCCAGCCAAACGGAAAACCCGATTGGCATGGCAAAGGCCATCAAAAACAACAGCGCCTTGGGGCGACGCCATTTCGGCAGATCACCGGTCTCGGCAAGGGGGACATAACGGGTCATGCGATTTGCTTTACGCCCTTTGTTGTGTTCTGGCGAGTGACCAAAACGCACATTAGGCGCCATCTTCGTGCACAGATCGATGGCGCAGCTTTCGGGTTGCGCGACCGGCGTGGTCTGCGCCATGACCTATCCCATGAGAATGAAAGACATCACGACCCAATTTGGCGCGCTGACTGTCAGCGAAGATGCCGGAATGATTGTAAGACTGACCTGGGGTGTCTCGGGACGGTCCGACAGCTCAGATGTATTAGACGCCGCAGTCGCGCAGTTGGCCGAATATGATTCAGGCGCGCGCGAGGATTTTGACCTGCCGTTGCGTGTGAATGGCTCTCAGGTGCAACAGGACGTATGCACTGCCATGTCGCAGATTTCCTTTGGGGATACCTGCACCTATGGCGATATTGCAAAACAACTTGGCATACCCGCACAAGTCGTCGGGCAGGCCTGCGGAGGCAATCCGATCCCGATCATAATCCCCTGCCACCGGGTGATGGGCGCCAAGGGTCTGACAGGGTTTTCCGGCGCTGGAGGCGTCGAGACAAAGGTGGCGCTGCTGCGCCATGAAGGCGCGGGCGGGTTCCTGATCTGAGGTCCGCTTTAGCTCTGCGGGATCAGTTGCTGTGCGATCCCGGCAAATACCAAGTACAGCGATGTGACCACCAAGCCCCAGTGTGCCCAGCTTTCAGGGTGAAATCCGACCCAAGCAGCCCAGCCCGCAAAGAAGGTCCAGGCCAGCGCGGTCGGTAATGTCAGCCACCTCCAGCGTTCTGTGCGCACGGGATGCACAAATTTCAAAGGCAGGAACATACCCACGGCCAATACGCCCACAAGCGCAAGCGACACCCAGAAATTCGGCTCAAGCGCAAAGATCACCAGCACAACCATATTCCAGCAGCCCGGAAACCCGGAAAACGAATTGTCTTTAGTTTTCATACGGGTATCTGCGAAATACAGGGCAGAGGCAAAAGTGATCAAGATGATCGCCACCCAGCCGGTCCACCCATCCATCAACCCGGACTTGAACAGGGCAAAGGCCGGGATGAAAACATAAGTCAGATAATCAATTATCAAATCGAGCAAAACGCCATCAAATTCCGGCGCTTGGGTTTTGACGTGGTATCTGCGTGCAAGCGGCCCATCGATCCCGTCCACCACAAAAGCCACGACGAGCCACAAAAACATCAGATCCCATTTGGCATCGACTGCCGCCAGCATCGCAAGCATGGCAAACACAGCGCCCGTGGCAGTAAAAAGGTGGACACAGAGGGCGCGAAATTGTGTGGTCATCAAACTGTCATGATCCATAGCCGCGCAGGTTGCAAATATAAAAAGACCGCGCCAGTGAATACGGCGCGGCCAGACCAGAAAATCTGATCGACGTCTGGTTTATTGTGTCACACGTACCTCTTCGAGCGGATAGCCAAGGCTATCTTGTGCTTCCCACCCGACGTGACAGTCATGACAGAAGCTCTGCTTGACCTTCATGACTTTGCCGTTGGGTTGCAGGCCGGAATACAACCAGCCCCCGGCGTCGGGTGCTTCGTCCAGACCTACTTTTGTCATGATGAACAAAGGGCCCGGACGCGCAGCCTTTTTCTTGATCGAGACAGTGATAGATTCCTTGGCGAGGACAGACCCTATTGGCATCTCAAAGCCTTCCTCTTCGAACTTCAGGTATTGTTCGGCGGCGACGTCATTGGCGAAAGTATTCAAAAGACGGTTGCCGTGCGGACCCGCCACTGCGGGGCGCGTGGCCGTAGCCGCCCAAGAGCGATAGTTCGACCCGATGTCGTCACCTTCCTTGGCATACCCCGTGGCCATTTTTTCCTGCAAGCAATCGTACAGGACATTAATCTGCGTCTCGTCGAGATCAAAAGCATCTTCGACGGTGATGGCGGTGCAATCTTGTGCGCTGGCGACACTGGCAGTGGCGACTGTCATGGCAGCGGCAATAGCTAGCTTACGGATCATTTTGAGGCCCTCTTGAATTAAATGGTTCTGGCGTCGGTATACAGCAGTATGCCGTTAGCAATTCATGGCACAGCGCCCGCCTGCAGCAGCATCAAGATGGTGCACACTTTCGTGATTGCTCAAGCCTTTGGGTGGGCGCGCGCGTAGACGTCCATCAACCGGACCGTATCGACGGCCGTATAGGCCTGAGTGGTGGACAGCGAAGCATGTCCAAGAAGCTCCTGAATGGCGCGCAGATCACCGCCCGCATTCAGAAGGTGGGTTGCAAAGCTATGGCGCATCGCGTGAGGCGTGGCTGATGCAGGCAGGCCCAGTTGCATACGCCCCTGCGCCATGACCTTTTGAATTGCACGCGGCGCCAAGGCACCCCCACGGATGGCACGAAACAACGGTCCATCGGCATCCAGATCATAAGGGCAAGCGACTCTGTAGGCTTCGACCGCTTGCCGCGCGGCCTCAATCACTGGCACGATCCGTTCTTTGCCGCCCTTGCCAGTGATACGCATCACCTCTGGCAATGGGGCATCCCGTACGGTCAGCCCCAGCGCCTCGGAAATCCGCAAGCCACACCCCCACAAAAGGGTGAGGACGGCGGTGTCGCGGAGCCCCACCCAAGGCTTGTCCGATTGCAGGGATGCGATGTCGAGCAGATCGCGCGCAGCTTCTTCTGAAACCGGACGGGGTAGCTTTTTGGTAAATTTGGGCGCGCGGGTGGACAATACGGCCGTCGGTTCAAACCCTTCGCGTGTGCTAAGCCATTTGTAGAACGCCTTGACCGCAGACAGCTTGCGGGCGAGCGACCGTGGGCCAACGCCCCCACTGCGCGTGCGCGCCATCCAAGCACGCATGTCTTGCGTGTCGATCCGTGCCAGCGCCCCGAGGCCCTGAGTCTGCCCCGAATGTTCGGTCATGAAGGCAAGGAACTCAGTGATGTCGCGCCCATAGGCGATTGTCGTGTTCTGCGCCGCCCCCTTGATCGCCTGCTGATGTGCCAGAAACTGTTCCAGCGCATCGCGTGCCGCAGGGGAGATCATGCTCATCCCAACCAACGCCGCATGGCACGTTCAAACACCCCGGTGAAAAAGGCCAGCAGATCGGTGCCCTGCTGAGGGCCGAACATGTGCGGGTCCTCTGCTCCGAGAACCAGAAGGCCAGGCAGGCGCGCATCGCCGAAATCAAGTTTCAAACACGCCTCAGAGCGAATCCAGTCGCCGGATGCGCCATAAATTGCGGGATCGGCAGTTTGCACCTGACGCAATGTGACCTGACGGACCCCGCCTCCACGTCCTTGTGTCAGATAGCTGTCGATGAAACCCGGCTCGGCCACGCTTAGCACGTCACCCATACGTTTGATTGCCGGGTCATTGTCATTTTGAACCGACTCAAGCACCAGCTTGACCTCATCCACCCGCAGTATTTCGGCGACTTCGCCACCCAAATCACGCAGAAAAGGTTCAAATTCTAAGGGATCGAGCATGCGCAGGATCGCGCGGTGCACCTGATTGGTGCCCGCAAGGTTTTCGTAGGCCGCCGCAATTACAGAGCGGTGTGTGTCTTCGAGCCGATCAAGACGGGCTTCCAGACGTTCCATCGCAAGGCCGCGCAGGTCGACAATGTTGCCGCCCATCGACTTCTCGTTGGCTGCAATCAGCGCGTGCATCAAATCATTGTCGTCCAGAATCACATCGGGACGGGAAATAATCGCCTCTCGCAAGGCGTCATCGATATCGGGTTGGCTGCTCATACCATGCTCATTTTTATTTTGCGGTTGTCTAACACGAACGCAGGACAAAATCTGCCCTTTGATGCGAAAAACTTTGTGCTTTGAGCGCGCTGTTGCTCATGGGCGTCAACGACGGGGAAGACAGCCCAACTTCTCCCCCTGTTTTTTGAACAACCAAAGGTAGATATGACGCTCACTAACGCCACAGTGCTCCAGACCACTCACGGACAAGGGTCGACGGATTTTCCAAATTTCCGAGCCCAATAAGCGCTGTCTGGATGGGTCGGAAAACCCTGTTTTACAGGATTTTCTGGCCCGTTTTTGCCCAATCTTTCATAAACTGCTCAAGACCTGCATTGGTCAGCGGGTGGCTTGCCAGCTTCTTGATAACGTCCGGGGGGGCCGTGATCACGTCCGCGCCGATCCGCGCGCAATCCTGCACGTGATTTACCGACCGGATAGAGGCCGCGAGGATTTCTGTTTCATACCCATAGTTGTCGTAGATGGTGCGAATATCTTCGATCAGCTCCATCCCATCGATGTGGATGTCGTCCAGTCGTCCGATGAAAGGAGAGATAAAGGTCGCGCCTGCTTTGGCTGCCAGCAACGCTTGATTGGCGGAAAAGCACAATGTCACGTTGACCATCTTGCCTTCGCCCGACAGCACCTTGCACGCCTTGAGGCCATCCCAAGTCAGCGGCAATTTCACGGTGATGTTTTCAGCAATCTTGGCCAACTCACGCCCTTCGGCGATCATGGCGTCTGACTCGAGCGCCACCACTTCTGCGCTGACTGGACCATCGACCAGATCACAAATCTCTTTCGTGACCTCCATAATGTCACGACCAGATTTAAGGATAAGGGATGGATTGGTGGTCACACCGTCGACCATGCCCAGGTCGTTCAACTCGGCGATGGCGTCAATCTCGGCTGTATCTACAAAGAATTTCATCTCAGGGCCCTCTTGATGGCTTGGCGTTTGCTCAGGATGCCTTTACCTCATGGCGGGTGATGCTGAAACCCCTCATATGTTGGCGCTAACATGATTGACCCATCGTTTTTTGACGAAGGGGCGTTGGTGGCCGTGCTGACGACACAGCCGCTGGATCGTGCTTTGGATTACAAGGCACCGGAGGGCGGATGCCATCTGGGCGCCTTTGTCGAGGTGCCGCTGGGGCCTCGCAAGGTGCTGGGTGTGGTCTGGGGGCCGGGCAAGGGCGACTATGATTATGCCAAGGTGCGATCCGTGTTACGGGTGCTTGATGTCGCTCCGATGCGTGCAGAAATGCGGCGGTTTCTCGAAAAGGCTGCCGCCTACACCCTGACCCCGATGCCCGCCATGCTGCGCCTTGCCACACGTGCGCCGGGGTTGGGTGATCCTCCGTCTATGCGCAAGGTGTATCGCCGCGGCCCGGATGAACCAGACCGGATGACGGATGCGCGCAGGCGTGTTTTGGACTTTTTGGCCGAATACGGTGATCTGTCTTTTACTCTGAAAGAGTTGGCCGAGCTATCGGGTGTGACGTCGTCGGTTATCAAGGGGTTGGTGAAACAAGGTGCTGTAGCCGAAGAGGACAGCCCACGAGACCTGCCCTTTGCGCCGCTTGACCCAAATCTGCCCGGCAAAGAACTGACCGAGGATCAGGACCGTGCCGCCACGCATGTGGCCGAAGCGGTGCGCGCGGGCACATACGGCACGACGCTGTTGCGTGGGGTAACGGGGTCTGGGAAGACCGAAGTCTACCTGGAAGCTGTCGCTGCCTGTTTGTCCGCTGGGCGACAAGCCCTTGTTCTGCTGCCAGAAATCGCATTGACGGCTGAGTTTTTAAAGCGGGTCGAGGTCCGGTTTGGGGCGCGCCCTGCCGAGTGGCATTCGGGCGCGACCATGACAGAGCGCCGGCGCATCTGGCGCATGATTGGACAAGGGCAGGCACAGCTGGTGATTGGGGCGCGTTCGGCCCTGTTTCTACCCTATCAGAACCTCGGCCTGATCGTTGTCGATGAAGAACACGACACCTCTTACAAGCAAGAGGACGGGGTGTTGTATAATGCCCGTGACATGGCAGTTCTGCGTGCTTCGTTGTTGGGCGCGCAGGTGGTCTTGTCGTCGGCAACGCCCAGTTTGGAAAGCTGGGCCAATGCCGAAAGCGGCAAATACACGCGCCTTGATCTGGAAGCCCGGTTTGGTCCAGCAGTCTTGCCCACGATGAAGACCATCGACATGCGCGCCGAGACTTTGCCATCAGACCGGTGGGTGTCGGACACGCTGAAAAGGGCTGTGGATCAACGGCTTGAGGCGGGCGAGCAGGCGATGCTGTTTCTCAACCGGCGTGGATATGCCCCGATCACCTTGTGCCGCGCCTGCGGGCATCAGGTGGGGTGTGATCAGTGTGATGCGCGCATGGTCGAACATCGGTTCCTGAAGCGGCTGATGTGCCATCAGTGCGGCGAGACCAAGCCGATGCCGACGGTGTGTCCATCCTGCGGAGCAGAGGACCGGATGGCCCCTGTCGGTCCCGGTGTCGAGCGTCTTGGCGAAGAGGCGGTCAAGCTGTTTCCCGATGCCCGCGTCGCTGTCCTGAGTTCAGATATGTATGGCTCTGCCCGCGCGCTGAAAGCTGAGATCGAGGGGATCGCAGCGGGCGGTGCGGACGTCGTGATTGGCACGCAACTTGTAGCAAAAGGTCATAACTTTCCGAACCTTACACTGGTTGGAGTGATTGATGCGGACCTTGGCCTGCAAGGCTCAGACTTGCGCGCGGCAGAGCGCACGTTTCAGTTGATGCGCCAGGTCGCGGGTCGGGCCGGGAGGGCTGAAAAGCCCGGCACGGCGATGTTGCAAACCTTTCAACCCGAGCACCCCGTCATTCGCGCCATTCTGGCCGGAGATGAGGAAGGGTTTTGGCGCGCGGAAGCGGCCGAGCGCGAGGCGGCAGGTGTGCCGCCCTATGGACGTATGGCGGGCATTATCCTGAGCGGGCCGGACGCCGCGCAAGTGTTTGATGCGGCCAATGCGCTGGCACGCAATGCTGTGCCCCTTGCCCGAGTCGGGGCGCAGGTCTTTGGCCCCGCCCCTGCCCCAATCGCACGGATCAGAGGGCGGCACCGGGTGCGCTTGCTGGTCAAGGCGGGCAAGGGCGTGGCCTTGCAAAGCGCGATCGCGCAGTGGGTGTCGCAACTGCGTCTGAAGGGTGATATGCGGCTTGCTGTCGATATCGATCCGCAGAGTTTTTACTGACTGTGTAAGCGTTTGCGCCATTGAACCGAGACGAGCGCCTCAGAGACCATCTTTTCATAAAGATTGTCACAAAAAACAGCCAATGCAGCATGCGGCAATCCGGAGGCCGCTTACGCGACGACATGTATTGGGGGCTCTGCCCCGTCGCTTGCGCGACTCCCCGTGGTATTTTCGGTCAGAAGAAACTGGGAGGCCGAAGCGGATTGGGCCCTTGGCCTCAAGCGCGTTTGCTGAACGGCGTCGTTGAATGGCATCGATATGCCCCGCATCTGCGAGGCCTTGTCCAAACCGACGCACATCTTACATCAGCGCGCGCCATTCGGTGGCCATTGCGCGGGCCACTTCGGAGGGGCAAGTCGCCCTGCCCGCTCCGCGTGTCGTCATCCATAGCGATGGTATGTAAGGCGGAGGTACCCTCCGCCTAGCCCAGAGCCGTGTTGCAGCGCCCACAGACACTTGGATGCGTATGCCGTCCGACATCTGGCAGCACTTTCCAACAGCGCGCGCATTTTGATCCTTCGGCCTTTTCAAACAGCACGGCAACACCGGGCACGTCTGTCAGGCGAAACGCCTCCGCCGGGGCTGGATCGGACGTGATCGTGATCTGCGAGGTGATGCACAGATCCTCAAAAGGAACCGATTGTAGCTTGGCTGCGAGATCAGCGTCTTCCACGAACACAATCGGGGCGGCCTCAAGTGATGCACCGATCACCTTTTCCGTCCGTTGCACCTCGAGCGCGGCTGTCACGACACGCCGAGCGCCGCGCAGTCCGCTCCATTTTTGAACGATCTCGTCGTTGCGCCAGCTGCTCGGCGTTTCTGGCATGTCCACTAGATGGACCGAACTGTCGTCGCCGGGGAACCGTTCAAGCCAGACCTCTTCCATAGTGAACACAAGGATCGGGGCGAGCCATGTGGTCAGCCGGTGGAACAGGATGTCCAGCACTGTGCGCGCCGCACGGCGCCGCGCTGTGTCCCCGTCACAATAAAGCGCATCCTTGCGCACATCAAAGTAAAACGCGGACAGATCCACCGTGGCAAAGTTGAAGACTGCCGAGAGGACCTTTTGGAAATCAAAAGCCGCGTAGCCTTCGCGTACTGTGACATCCAGTTCGGCCAGACGGTGCAGCACCCATTGTTCCAGTTCGGGCATATCGGCAGGATCTGTCCTGTCGGCTTCGGTAAAGTCCGCCAGCGAGCCCAACATGTAGCGCATCGTGTTGCGCAAACGGCGATAGCTGTCGGCCACGCCTTTGAGGATTTCCGGCCCGATCCGCTGGTCAGCGGTGTAGTCCGTCTGGGCCACCCAAAGCCGCAGGATGTCGGCGCCATACTGGTCCACCACCTTTTGCGGCACGATGGTGTTGCCGATGGATTTGGACATTTTCATGCCCTTTGCATCCAGCGTGAACCCGTGCGTCACAACATTGCGGTAAGGCGCGCGGCCCATGGTGCCAACGGCCTGCAAGAGCGAGGAATGGAACCAGCCGCGGTGTTGGTCGGTGCCTTCCATATATACGTCTGCGATACCGTCTTCGGTCCCATCCGGGCGGTCGCGCAGGGTGAATGCGTGGGTCGAGCCGGAGTCGAACCACACATCAAGGATGTCCATGACCTGATCATAATCATCCGGGTTCACGATCCCTTCGAGAAAGCGCTGTTTGGCCCCTTCGTCATACCATGCATCCGCCCCTTCGGCCTCAAAGGTCGACGTAATGCGACGGTTGACCTGCGGGTTGCGCAGCAGGAAATCGTCATCCGTGGGCAGCGCGCCCTTTTTGGTGAAGCAGGTGAGCGGAACGCCCCAAGCCCGCTGGCGGGACAGAACCCAGTCGGGCCGCGCCTCCATCATAGAGTGCAGGCGGTTGCGCCCCGATTTAGGGGTCCAGTTGACGTTGTCAATTTCGGTCAACGCGCGTTCGCGGATGGTGGTGCCGTAGGTGTCCTGTCCGTCGCCGACCGGTTTGTCGATAGCGGCAAACCACTGTGGCGTGTTGCGGTAGATCACCGGCGCCTTGGAGCGCCACGAATGCGGGTAGCTGTGTTTGATCTTGCCACGCGCCAGCAGCCCGCCCACTTCGGCCAGCTTGTCGATCACGGCTGCGTTGGCGTTCCCTTCTTTCCCGTTGGGCTTCAGGATCGCCTTGCCACCAAAGAACGGCAGGTCATCGCGGAAGCGCCCGTCCGGGTTCACGTTGTAGGTAATCACCTGTTCGAGCATGCCCAGATCACGGTAAAGTTCGTACTCCTCGAGACCGTGCGATGGTGCGCAGTGGACGAAACCCGTGCCTTCGGTGTCGGTCACAAAGTCGGCGGCGCGGAAGTCGCGGATGTCGTCCCATTGGCCTTCCGCACCCTCAGCCCCGTTCAAGGGGTGCGTGAGGGTGATCTTGGCCAGATCATCCTGTGTGACGTCGCACAGACGGCGATACATCGTGTCATCAAGGCGCGCGCGGCCCAACACGTCCGCCGCCAGATTGTCGGCGAGGATGTAGCGGTCGCCGATATTGGCCCAGCATTCCTCGGGCCGTCCGGTCACTTCGTAGAGGCCGTAAGAAATGTCGGCGCCATAGACGACCGCTTTGTTCGATGGCATGGTCCACGGCGTCGTGGTCCAGATCACGACTTGCGCGCTGTCGAGCGTCGCATCGCCCGTGCCCACAACCTTGAACTTCACCCAGATCGTGAAACTGTCCTTGTCGTGATATTCGACCTCGGCCTCAGCCAACGCGGTTTGCTCAACCGGTGACCACATCACAGGCTTTGATCCCTGATAGAGCGTGCCGTTCATCAGGAACTTCATGAACTCTTCGGCGATCACCCGTTCGGCGTGGAAATCCATGGTCAGGTAGGGATTGTCCCAGTTGCCCGTGATCCCAAGTCGCTTGAATTCCTCGCGCTGGATGTCGACCCAGTGTTCAGCAAAGGCACGGCATTCCCCCCGGAATTCGTTGATCGGCACGTCGTCCTTATTGCGGCCCTTTTTGCGGTACTGTTCCTCGATCTTCCACTCGATGGGCAAACCGTGGCAGTCCCAGCCGGGGATATAGCGCGCATCGAACCCCATCATTTGGTGAGATCGGACAATCATGTCCTTGATCGTCTTGTTCAGTGCGTGCCCGATATGCAGGTTGCCGTTGGCGTAAGGAGGGCCATCGTGCAGGGTAAAGGACTCTCGGCCTTCTTTCTCACGCAGCCGGTCATAGACGCCAATCCGTGCCCAGCGCTCCAGCCACTCCGGCTCGCGCTTGGGCAGGCCTGCACGCATGGGAAAGTCGGTACGTGGCAGGTTCAGGGTCTGTTTGTATTCAGGTGTATCGGCGCACATCGGGGGCGTCCTTCATAGATCATTTTGGGCGAGGAATGGCATGGGCGGTGCGATAAGCTCAAGCACCTTTGTCCGGCGGCTCGAAAGTGGGATCAGAGCGCCGGGGATATAATTCGCAGAATGATGGTCGCATGCATCATGCTCGGCTTATATGACGCAGGTGCCGCGCTCTACAAGTCCCCCACTTCTCTGATTTAGAAAATCCCGGAGCGCGAGGCAGAGCCTCGCAAAACGCACCCGCGCAGCACGCGGGTGCCAAACATCTGGCGCGCTCAATCAAAAGACGCCCGTGCCTGCGCCCAGCGGTCAAACCACGCAAGGGCTGACAGCGACAGGCCCAAGACCACAAGGGACAGCACGCGGGTCAGCCCATCAAGACCGGAAATGTCGATAAGGAACACTTTGGCCACCGCCAACCCGATCACCACAAGTCCAGCTCGACGCAGCATGGTCGAGCCACGAGCAAGAGACTGATAGAACAGCGCGGCCCCAACCACGAGCAGCGCGACCGTGTAGCTGTAAAGTTCAGGCTGCAAAAACCCATTGCTCAGTTCCATCCCCTGAGCGCCCTGCCAGACATGGCGCAGCGCCGCAAAGGCCCAGACCGCCGACAGCCCGACAGCGACGCCAAACAAACCAAGCCGCAGGAACCTGTAGCGCAGCTGCCAAGCGGCCAGACCCAGCACAATGGCCGGAAACAGGTAGGCCACAAGAAGCGTGTTGAAGACTGCAGGACCCGCAACGTCACTCCCCCAATTTGTCAAAAGCGGCGAAAGGACCGTGAGCCCGAGGGCCAGAGCGCCAAAACCGATCAATCCGAACACAGTCGCAAGTCCCGCCCGCACGATACCCAAAAGGCCGCCAAGATCCTGCAGGCGCAGCAATTGCGCCGTCATCAACCCCAGCCATATCGTGGCATAAAGGCCCATGGCCCAGTGCGAGTTGCTGTTGTCGACGCCCGACATCCGCTCGAGCAAGCGGAACAGCAACAGAGACATCAGTGTCCCGCCCGTGGACCATGCGGCGGTATCAAGCATAACAGTCGCACTGACCCGCCCCTTTCCGCTGATCGCCCACAAAGAGGCCACGAAAGCCGCAAGCGCGCCGCCATAGGCCAGCAGGATCTCCCAAACGGGTGCGCCCAGTGCCCATGGCAATCCCGGATTAGCAATCAACCGAGCTCCCACGGCAATCACTCCCACGCTCACGGCCAACTGCATCAGCGGCAGGTCAAACCGCCGGTCCAGAACCGCAGCCACCAGCACTGTGATCGCCAGCGCCACTGTGAGAGCAGCAGAGGACAGGATCAGAACGAGGCCAAAACTGATTGCTGCCATCGCCGATAGAACAAACAAAGACGCCCGCGTTTTGTCCTCTCCGTCCACTCGAGCGAACCGCAGCGCGAGCGCGACCATGACCGCGGCCATCACCATTGCATGGAGCGCCCAAGGATAGGCTCCTATGACCTGTGCGGGTTGCCATGTAACCTCAAGCGCAATCGCCATTGCAGGCGCGAACACGGCAGCCCCGATGGCCCACGCGACCCCAAAACCGGGTCGCAGAGCGCGCCCTGCCGCTAGCGCGCTCAGACCAAGACCAAGCCCCCAGAGCATCGTTACGGCAAAGGGATAGTCAGCCTCGGCGCTCTCGGCATAAGCGGCCTCAAATGCGCGCAGCACAGATCCGCCCATCTGCCCTTCCAAAGCCACGACGCCGATCAACCCAAGGGCGGGCAGCAAAGCCATGTCCTGCAAGGCAGGCGCTGACAACGACCACAGTGCCAGTGCGACCGCCAGAACGACCAGACCCGTGACCCCGGGCCAGAACGCATCCGCGCCTATGCTACTTGTCCAGATCAGACCAAGACTGGCCATTGCCACGGCAACAAAGGCAAGGGCTGTCGGAAATTCGGTACGTGGACCCGAGTGCTGCATTGCCCAACCGGACACAAGCAAACCATCATGATCGGGCCAGACACTCCGGGCCGGAATGAGTATCGCCAAGCCTGCAATCGCCAGCACAAAAACCTGAAACCCGACCGTCAGGCTTGTCCCGCCGCCCTGTAACGTGAGCCAGCCCATGCCAAACCCCAATGCGACGCTCAACAAAGACACCCAAGCCCAGCGGCGCAACGTATCGACCGCAAGACCCACCGCGGTGACAATCCCGAAATAGAGGTAAAGCCAGTTGGTTGCAGGCTCCGTGCTGCCGACCAGCAATGGCGCCGCAAAGGCCCCGACCACGCCAACAGTCGTCAGCAGCGGGCCGTGCAACCAGCCAAGGGCCACGCCCAACAGCCCCACGCTTGCCATGCCGGCAAACGCAACCTCAACTCCGATCAGATCATAAAGAAGGCGCGCGGCAGCGACCGCGCCAAACAACGACACCAAGCCTGCTCCCGAAAAGACGGACGGGATATAGGCCGTCGTGCTGTCCGGACCGTCACCATAGCGGCGGCGGATCGCCTCGCCCCCTCCGATCAAAACAGCCCCAAAGGTCAGTGCTGCAAGTACACGGGCTGTGGGAGGGAACAGGTCGTTCTCGACCCCGTATTGCACAAGAAACAACCCGGCCAGCGCAAGAGAAAGGGCCGAGACCACGTAAAACCAGTTGTTCACAGCCCACGACAGAGCGATCTGCCCACGGCTTGGGCCGCTTGGAATGGGAGGTGGTTCAACAGCTTTTCTGGCCGCGACCACACGGGCTGCGGCAGGTTTTGCGGGTTGCGCAGGCGCTTTGTCTTTGTTTTCGGCGGGTTTTGGAGATGTCGCGGGTGTTTTGGATTTATCCCGTTCTGGCGAAAGTTCGCCGGGCTTTGTTGCAGGAGCCCCCGCCATCAGGCGTGCCACATCCGCTTCCAGCGTTGCGATCCGGCCGCGCAGACCTGACTGCGCCACGAGCAGGTAAATCACACCAACGGGTATGGCCAAAACCACCAGACCCAACAAAACAGCCAAAGGTTCCATCATTTATCCTTTTGAGATCACTCTAAAAATAGGAACGGACAAGCGTAATCAAAAGGCATGGAATACCCGACTTATGCGCGCAACAGACAGCTCATACAGTTTCCAGCCCGTTTTCCGATATCGAATTAACCGTCACCCACAGCAAAAACACCCGGACGCGATGCTTCAGTCTGAGAGCGCGCGCCAACATCTGGGCCAATGCGCTGGCCGATACCCATTCGTTACTATTGAGCCGGATGTGAAACAGCAGCTTTTCGCATTGTTCATAATGGTGCGCCCGCACGGCATCACAAACCGAGTGCCAAACTTCATCGCCCGCACTTTGCCGCGCCCGACAAGGTTAGTGCCCCTGATGCCTGCTAGAAAACCCATTTGGCTTTCGATCCGGGCCAAAGTGCACGCCTGACTGGCGATGGCAAGGTCCTCGAGCACGACAGCGCACAGCCTTTCAGCCCCTGCATAGACGCCCGCTACCACGCCTGCCAGGCCACCGCCACGAAGGCCACGTCAAACACATCTTCCTTGTGCAGGGACAGGTCCGGTACATGCACTATGGCCACTCCGCGCAGGGTCGGCGGATCAATGATCTGATGCTTGGCCAAGACGACAGCGGGGTGCGCACCATGGTATCGAGATCAGCGAAAGAGTTTCCATTGGCGTCAACCCTTTGGGTCAGATGCCTTTGACGGGAACAGCCCGCTGAGGGCCTGTTTGACCAATTGGCGTGCTTTGGGACGTTTGCCAGCCTGAAAGGCGAGCGGGCGGCACACTTCGATGGCCGCGACCCCGACGCGGGCCGTGAGCGCACCGTTCACCAAACCCTCGCCAAAACGGCGCGACAATTTACCAAGGATCGAGCCTCCAAGCAGCGGTTCAAGCATGTCGTCGCCCACTGCCACGGCGCCTGTGGCGACCAGATGGGTCATCACCGCGCGTGTCAGCCGCCAACTGCCCAAGAACCCGCCGCGTCCGCCGTAGACTTCTGCGATCCGACGGATCATGCGCAAATTGGCCGTGAGCGCGGCGACCACATCGGCGAGCGCGATCGGCACCAGAGCGGTTACGGTGGCGACCTGTCGTGTGGCTGAGGCAACTTCCCGCTCTGCTGCCGCGTCCAGCGGGGACAGCAGCGTATCTTCTGCCAGTGCAATCAGGCCCAACGCGTCCATCTGATCACCACGCAATTCGGCCAGCCGGGACCGCCCCCATTCGGTGTCCGGGCGCGCCTTGTAGAGAGACACAAGGCGGTCGGTGACGACCCGTGCTGCCGAAAGATCTTGGTTTTCAAGGGCCTCAGATGCAGCGTGCCGCAACCCGTCGATACGGGTCAGTCGGTTGAGCGCTGCAAGCTCGCGCAAGGCGATACCCAACAGGATCAGCACAAATGCTCCGGTAAGGCAGGCAAAAGTCCAGCCCACAGTTGGTGAGCGTTCGATCCAGCCAGTGACAAAATCCCATGCTGCCGCGCTGACCACGGCGGTCAGCAACGCCCCCGCAACGGCCCAGAACGCCCGCGCCAGACGCGAGGGCTTGCGGGCCATTGTGCGCGCAGCCATCTGCATGGCCGCCCCGGAAGGAGCCGGTAAATCCATGTCAGGCACGGGTGGCGCGTCACTGACAGCCGGTGCCACATCGCCTTCAAGGTCGATCAGGACGGGTCCTTTTTGCGCCATTACTGTGCCCCTCGCTTCCATTCCATGCGCATGTCCGGCAACCCTTCATCATTGCCTGCACCATCTGTTTCTTCGACTGTTTCAAAGCCGTGGCGCATGTAGAACGCCTGTGCGTCTGTGTTGGCTTGAAAGGTCCACAGGCTCAGACGCGCTGCCTTCTCCTTCAGCCCCGCAATCAAAGCAGACCCTATGCCCGATCGGCGGGCACGTGCTGCGATGTAGAGCGATTGGATATCTTCGTGATCAAGCGCTACAAATCCACTGATCTGCCCGGCGTCTTCGGCGACAGTCACCCAGCCCTTTTCAATCATATGTCCTGCAAATCCAATATCTTCTGCGCGCGTATGGATGCGGGGCATCCACGCGGTGGTATCGATGAACTCAGACAGAATGCCGCCCACTTTGCCTGCATCCGTACTGCGCGCCGGGCGCAAATGCACCGCGCTCATAGCTTGTCCCCAATCAGAAACTGTGCCGCGCGGTCCATACGCATATGCGGCGGCCCGTCGCCGGGGCGCAGGTTGAGCGGTGCCGGAGCAAAGCGCATAATCTGGTAGTCCTCATCCAGCCACGCAGCCGCCCCGTCCTTGGCGGGCGAAAGAATATGGGAGGGATCCTCCGGCAACGCGCCGGGGTAAAAAGCGGCCTGTTTACCAGTGTCGAGTAAAGTGCCCCGCACCACGTCCAGCGGCTCCCCGTCATGGGTCATCGTTTCCTCGGTTGTGGCGCGCAAAGCGGCCAGTGACAACGCTTGCGTCTCTGCACCGGCAAAACGGGCTCGGTCGCGCGCGTCACGTGTCAGCGCCTCCATAATTGCTGTCAGACGCGCGTGCTGAGAGTGGTGCAGATGGTCAGCCTTGGTCGCGGCAAAGAGGATCCGTTCGACCCGCTTGCCCCGGAACAATCGCGTCAGGAAGGCGTTGCGCCCCGGTTTGAACGCCCCAAGGATATCGGCCATCGCGGCACGCATATCTTCGACCGCCGCGGGCCCGGAATGGATCGCGCCCAGCGCGTCGACCAGCACAACCTGTCGGTCGATCCGCGAGAAGTGATCGCGAAAGAACGGGCGCACCACCTGAGATTTATAGGCCTCGTAACGCCGCGCCATTTCGCGCCGCAAAGATCGGCGCGGGGCATCGCCCGGCGAAAGTGGTGCAAATGTCAGCACGGGCGAGCCGTCGAGATCACCCGGCAACAAGAACCGCCCCGGCGTGCAATCGTAGAACCCTGCTGCGCGAGCGGCGTGTAGGTATTCTGCGAAAGCGGCGGCCAGTGACTTGGCCTGCACTTCGTCCAGTTTGTCGGCACCATCCGTTGCGGCCTCGGCTGTGCAGTACGCTGCACCGGCGTCGCGCGTTGCAAGCCGTGCGAGTGTTGCCGCTGACCAATCGTCATAGCTTTGATCCATGAGTGCGAGGTCCAGCAGCCATTCACCGGGGTAGTCGATGATGTCGAGATGCACGGTGCGCGGGCCCTGCAACCCCGCCAATAACCCGTTCGGTTTGACTCGCAATGATACCCGCAATTCGCTGACCGCGCGTGTGCTATCGGGCCATCGCGGCGGTTGCCCGGTGAGCGCGCCCATGTGTGCCTCATAGTCAAAGCGGGGCACGGTATCATCCGGTTGAGGTTGGAGATAGGCAGCAGAAATGCGCCCCTCACTTGCCGCTAGCAGATGTGGCATCCGCCCCCGGTCCAGCAGGTTGGCAACGAGCGAGGTGATGAACACCGTCTTGCCTGAACGCGCAAGCCCGGTGACCCCCAGCCGGATCGTTGGCGTCCCCACAAGGTCGGCCCCGGTATCGTATATGCCCTGGGCCACATCGAGCACCCCGTCGGCGATTGTCGTTAGAACCACGTGGCACTTCTCCTTTGGTCATGGGGATGTACATAAGGTGCAGGGCGTCACATCGCCAGAGACGTGTGGCGTGCACTGATGCGGCGGCAGTCTCCGGAACGCGCTTATCTGGCGAGACAAAGAGGGTTTTTGGGCTTTGGGGGCTGCGCGCCGGTTCGGCGTTGCCAGCTCCGGGCTTTGGCGTTAGGTGCTCGGGCCATGCCACGCTATGCCATGAAAATTGAGTACCACGGGGGCCCGTTTGTGGGCTGGCAGCGCCAGACGGACCTGTCTTCGGTGCAGGGCGCGGTCGAGGCGGCGCTGAGTGAGTTGGAGCCCGGCGTGCACAACATCGCAGCCGCCGGGCGTACCGACGCAGGCGTGCACGCCCTTGCACAAGTTGCCCATTGCGATCTGACTCAGGATTGGTCGCCCTTCCGTTTGTCAGAAGCGCTGAACTATCATTTGCGCCGAGTTCCCGTTGCGATCGTCGATTGCGCCGCAGTCGCCCCGGACTGGCACGCCCGATTTTCGGCGCGCGAGCGGCGGTATCACTATCGCATCCTCACCCGTCGGGCGCCTGCCACCCATCTCAAGGGTTTGGTCTGGCACATCAAACAGCACCTCGATGTGGACGCCATGCAGGCCGGGGCAGCACATCTGATCGGCAAGCACGACTTTACCACGTTCCGCTCGACTATCTGTCAGGCGGACAGTCCCGTAAAAACGCTGGATCGTCTGGATGTGCGGTCTGTCGAGGGGGACCATGGCACTGAAATTCATTTCGACGTGCGCGCCCGGTCGTTCCTGCACAATCAGGTGCGCAGCCTCGTCGGCACGTTAGAGCGCGTGGGCGCAGGGTCATGGTACCCGGATCAAGTATCGGAGGCGCTTAACGCTAGAGACCGGGCAGCCTGTGGGCCGGTCTGTCCGCCTACGGGGTTGTATCTGGCTGGCGTCGGCTATCCCGACGATCCGTTTGCGCCTGAAGCGTCCTAGTCAAGATCCATCAGCCCAGCCCCGGCACCGGTGGAGCGGGAGGCATCACTGTCCGGCACATAGGTGCGCGCGGCAAGGTCTTGCATCTGATCAAACAGAGCTGTCCCAATGTGCACCCGCGCCGGGCGGGTGCGTGCACTGGGGTCGGTCAGAGACAGGCGGACCCGTATTTCTGCAGACGTGGCGTTGGTCTCTGCCTGACAGGGCAGGCTTGCGAGCCAGCTTATGAGGAGCGCGCGTCGCCCGGAATTCTGTTCTGACACTCGTACAGGCTGTTCCGAGATTGACGCGGTTTCGATCACCGCCTCAATCTGATGGGCAAGGTCGACTATGGTGCCTGAATCGCTCAACGCTTCGGACAGCGGCGCCTCGGGCCCGCCATCGGCCAGATGGCGGGTTGCCATAGCGCCGAAGGCCAGTGCCTGCGCGGGCGGAACCGCCGCCCCCGTCGCCGCTTTGACCGCAAGGGCCTGAATTTCAGTCCACGATTTTTCTGTCATCCCAGCACCGGCAACCACCAATCATCCGCTTCTGGCGACAGTTCACCTCCCAAAGGCGCGCCTTGGGCCAAAGTGATCCGGGTCCACAGGTCAGACTTGGGGTCGAACTTGGTCGCTCCAAAGAAACTGAGCTTGCAGCGCAGCATATCAATAGGGCGACAGGTCGCAGCGATCAAATTGTCGCGAATTTCGGCGTAAGGGTAGCGCTTCAACACAGCGATACGGGCGCAGGCATGGGCGTGTTCGGGGTGGTCCGTCAGGAAGCTTGAAACGCTCTGATCCTGCGCGGGCAGGTCCGCGTGCAAGGCTGTCACCCGGCGGGCGATGTCCAAAGGGGTTTCCAGCTCAGCTCCGTCATCGGCAAAGCGATCACCAAGACGCGGTTCAAGCTTTGCCTCGCTCACGTACCAAAACCGACGGCACATTTCGGGGTCTTCGTAATCCTGGGCCAACGCCCAGCGCCAATCTGCCTCGATAGCGGCGCGCAGGGCGTCCGTACCCGCAAACGGCGTCGTCAATGGCCCGAATGAATCACCCATACAGTCGGTCAGGCCGTCCACTTCGTCTGGGAAAGCCTCGATCAGCAGCGCGACCAGTAGTTCTTGCAAAGGTACGCTCTGTTTTAGCGCAGCTTGCCAGAGGGTCTCGATCGGGAAAGTGCCGTTCAGTGTTTCGAGGTGCGGGAGAAAGCCCGCCCATTCGGTTTCGAGGTCGCGCAAAATGGCATCGTGATCAGGCGCTGGAACGTGCCATTCTGTCAGATGCCGCTGGGCACGCGCGCCCAACGCAACAATCGAGGCGCGCTGCGCAGCACTCAGTCCATCAAGTGCGCGCACGCGGGCAAAAGCGGTTTCGCGCGCCAACATCCAATTGTTGAGCAGGACGGGGTGGGTCACGAGGAACGGTGCCATACCAAGGCCCGTGGCATTTCCGACCCCGAAATGGCGCGCAAGAACCGGGTCAAGCGGCGCGCGCCCGACATGCGCTACAAGGTCGAGCGTGAAATGGCGGATCAGGTATACGGCCAGCATTTCTGCGGCAAACGGGCCGCCTAGCCCATCGCGTGTTTCGATAAGATGGCGATCAGCGATGCCAAATTTGCCGTTGCCGTAAACAGCGGTCGTGCGCATCAGATAGCCGATGTCGCGGATCATGGCCGCATCTGGTTGGTCGCCTGAACGCAGCGCCGCGACGGTTGCGTCCCACATCCGCACGGATTTGTTTGCGCGGCTCAGCACCAGATCTTTCGGGCTGAAACGCCCCGCCTCTTGAAGCGGCGCCTGAGCCGCGATGCGGTCAATGTCAGCGATATCCGGGGTGCCATCATAAAGCACAAAGGCCGCATCCCAAGCCGTTGCGATCACCCGGTCACTGCGTTGATCGGCGGGCAGGTCGTTCGAAATGGCCACAAGCGAATAGGTGTGCCCGCCCAGTTCCACGCTGTAGACAGCGCGCCCATGCCCGTCAGGCGACATGTCCCAATGGGTGCGCTTTATTGCGGCCCGTTCGGTGCAAAGACGGCGGATCAGTACCCTGAGAAAGCTCAGGCGTGTGGGCATCATGGCCCCCATACGCGCAAGCCGCATCACCTCACCCGGGGGGCGCAGTGGCAGGGTTTGAGGCGCGTGGTCCTTCATGCCGCATGTACCATAATTGTCATAGTGATGATTAGGAGCGCGCGCCGGAATTTATGCAAGCGTTTTTCGGCACCGAAAACGCTCGGAAAGCGACGTCCCTTCCAATTCTGCGCAAGAACTTCTGCGCTAAAATCCAACCACGAACAGTGCCTGTTTGCGCGCCAGCCTACAATTTTTGTTGGGTGTATTTCTTCAACTCGGCCCGTGCCACTTGCCGACGGTGCACTGCGTCGGGTCCATCCGCCAATCGCAAGGTGCGCTGATGTGTCCATGCATGGGCAAGCGGGGTATCCTGACTGATCCCCTGTCCGCCGTGCATCTGCACCGCCTCGTCAATCACCTTAAGCGACACGCGCGGGGCAACCACTTTGATCTGGCTGATCCAAGGAGCTGCTGCGCGGGCGCCGCCCTGATCCATCATCCATGCAGCCTTGAGGCACAGCAGACGCGCCATTTCGATCTCCATCCGCGCCTCGGCGATGATGTCGTAGTTTGCGCCAAGTTGGGCGAGCGGTTTGCCAAACGCCTCCTTGGACAGCGACCGTTTACACATCAGTTCCAACGCTGCCTCGGCCTGCCCGATCGCCCGCATGCAGTGGTGAATGCGCCCGGGTCCAAGCCGCCCTTGCGAGATTTCGAACCCGCGGCCCTCGCCCAGCAGCAGGTTTTCGGCAGGCACGCGCACATCAGTAAACCGGATATGCATATGCCCGTGGGGCGCGTCGTCGTGGCCATAAACCAGCATGGGGCGCAGCACTTCGATGCCCGTGCTCCCGGCGGGCACGACGATCATCGACTGGCGTTTATGTTTTGGGGCCTCGTCGCCTTGGGTTTTGACCATGACGATATACACCTTGCAGCGCGGGTCCCCTGCCCCGCTGGCCCAGTATTTTTCGCCGTTCAGGACGTAGTGGTCCCCGTCGCGCACGCAGGACATCGAGATATTGGTGGCATCAGAAGAGGCCACGTCAGGTTCGGTCATGAGATAGGCCGAGCGTATCTGACCCTCCAATAGCGGGGCTAGCCAGTCCCGCTTCATCGCGTCCGTTCCGTAGCGCTCGAACACCTCCATATTGCCAGTATCCGGGGCGGAACAATTAAAGACTTCGGCCCCGAGGGGGGTCTTGCCCATCTCTTCGGCGAAGTGGGCGTATTCGACCGTGGACAGGCCGAACCCCTTGTCACTGTCTGTCAGCCAGAAGTTCCACAAACCGGCCGCCTTGGCCTTGGCTTTCAACCCTTCGAGGATCTCGGTCTGGCGTTCAGTGTACTGCCAGCGGTCACCTTTTCCGACTTCGGCAGCGTACTCCTCCTCCATCGGCATGATCTCGTCCCGGATCATGGTCGACACACGCTCCAGCAAATCGCGGTTTTCGGGTCGCAGCGTGAATGACATGTCCATGGTTTTGATCCTCCCTGTGGCCGCGTCAGCGTGGCGGATTGGCGGGGCAGTGTCCAGCATCCGCGGACCGATGCGGGTGGCAATTTTGCGACGTGAAAAATTGGCCAATTTCCTTTCACAAGAAATCGTGCGCGGCCGCGTTTCAAGAGCAGGTGTAGAGAGTGCCTGCGAATTAGGCGCACCGTCGAAGACATCTGATGCTGGAAAGACAAGCCGGTTGCAGGTCCTCACGATATGTGCAGGCTGAACATATGCCGAATACGCCAAAGTACTTTGACGAGATGAATGGGACCGGCAGCGGTCCGCGCCTGCCCTATGAAGCGTATTGCAAGTGGTTTGCTGGCGAAAACAATGCACGACTGCTGGAAAAGTCCGAAGAGGCAGAAGCCCTGTTTCGCCTGATTGGTGTTACCTTCAATGTCTACGGCGATCCGGACGCCACCGAACGGCTGATCCCCTTTGATCTGGTCCCACGGATCATCGCCGCACGGGAGTGGGCGCTCTTGTCCAAGGGAATCGAACAGCGGGTGCGCGCCCTCAACGCGTTTCTCCACGATATCTACCATCGTCAGGAAATTGTCCGCGCAGGCCGCATGCCAGCTGAAATGATTGCCCGCAACGAGGCCTTCCTGCCGCAGATGATTGGCGTATCGCCCCCCGGTGACGTCTACACCCACATTGTCGGGACCGATCTTGTGCGCACAGGCGATGATGAGTTCTTTGTGCTCGAAGACAATGCGCGCACCCCGTCCGGCGTCAGCTACATGCTCGAAAATCGCGAAACCATGCTGCACATGTTTCCCGAGCTGTTTTCCAAGGTAAAGGTTCGCTCGGTCGGCCAGTACCCTCGTTCTTTGCGCCGCTCGCTGTCGGCTTGCGCCCCAGATGCCTGTGAAGGGCGGCCAAGGTTGGCTGTGCTGACCCCCGGCATCCACAACTCGGCCTATTACGAACACGCGTTCCTCGCCGATCAGATGAGTGCCGAACTCGTTGAAGGCCACGATCTACGTGTCGTGGATGGGCGCGTGGCCATGCGCACGACCCAAGGATACAAAGCTATCGACGTGCTATATCGGCGCGTGGACGACGAATACCTCGATCCGATGAACTTTAATCCCGACAGCATGTTGGGCGTTCCGGGCATCATGGATGTCTACCGCGCGGGCGGTATCACCATCGCCAATGCGCCCGGAACAGGTATCGCCGACGACAAGGCAATCTACAGCTATATGCCTGATATCGTTGAATTCTACACGGGCGAAAAGGCGATCCTGAAAAACGTACCCACGCACCGCTGCTCTGATCCGCAAGCGTTGAAATACGTGCTCGACAACCTGTCTGAACTGGTGGTCAAGGAAGTGCACGGCTCAGGTGGCTATGGGATGTTGGTCGGCCCTGCGGCTTCGAAAAAGGAGATCGAGGCCTTCCGGGCAAAACTGACGGCCAAGCCTGACAACTACATTGCCCAGCCGACGCTGGCGCTTTCTACCGTGCCAATCCTGACCGAAGCCGGGCTCGCCCCGCGCCATGTCGATTTGCGCCCCTTTGCACTGATGTCACCGGAGCGCGTCGATATCACGCCAGGTGGTCTGACCCGCGTTGCGTTGACCGAAGGGTCCCTGATCGTCAATTCGTCTCAGGGTGGAGGCACCAAGGACACTTGGGTGCTGGAGGACTAGGCGATGTTAGGCAAAACCGCAGGCGGCCTGTTCTGGATGTTCCGCTATCTTGAGCGGGCAGAGAATACCGCCCGGATGATCGATGCTGGATTGCGCATTTCGCTCACCCGGTCGAGTGCGGCGGAAAGCGAGTGGACGGCAATTCTGTCGTCGACAGGTTTGAGCGAGACATATGCCTCGCTGCACGGTGAGCCCTATGGGGCGAAGATCATCGATTTCCTGCTGCGTGATCCGAACAACCCGGCAAGCATCATGGCCCAGATCGAGGGCGCGCGCATGAACGCCCGCGTTGTGCGCACTGCGCTCACCCGCGAAGTGTGGGAAGCCGTGAACGAGTGTTACATGGTGCTGAAACGTCTGCTGTCACAGCCTGTTGAGGACCGAGACCTGCCGCGCGTTTTGCAAATCATCCGCCAACGCAGTGCTTTTGTGCGCGGAGCCAAGCATGGGTCCATGGTGCGCAATGACATGTATAACTTTGGGCGCATTGGCACCTTCTTTGAACGGGCTGACAACACGGCCCGCATTCTGGATCAGAAATACTACATCCTGCTCCCGTCCGTGCGCCTCGTTGGCTCCGCCTCGGACAATGTTCAGTGGGACACGATCCTGCGCGCCACATCCACCACGCGCGCCTACCAAACTCTGCACGAAGGCGAGACAGACCCAATGGCCATTGCTCGCTTTCTCATTCTGGATGGACGTTTGCCGCGCAGCCTCGCTTTCAGCTACCGGAAGATCGAGGAAAACCTCGGCTTTCTAGCAGAAGAGTACAACGCGCGTCATGAATGCCACGCTCTGGCGGACAACTTGTGTGGCCGGTTCAAGACCAGAGATATGAACGCGATTTTCGAATATGGCCTGCACGAGTTTATCTCGGACTTTCTACGCGACAGCGCAGCCTTGGGCCGCCAGATCGAGATCGACTATAGGTTCAGCGAGTGATGATATGCGCCTGAGAGTCGAACACAAAACCCACTACACCTACAACGAACCGGTACCTTACGCCTTGCAGCAAGTCCGCCTGCGCCCCAAATCGCGCCCCGGCCAGACCATCGTTGACTGGGACATCGAGGTTCGCGGCGGACAGGTCGAAGTGGCGTTCGAAGACGAACATGCCAACTCCGTCGATCTCGTGAGCTTTACCCCCGGCGAGACGGAAATCGAGATTATCTGTCGTGGCACTGTGGATGTAGATGACCACAACGGGGTTGTTGGACCGCAAGGGGGTTATGTGCCCCTTTGGCTGTTTCAGCGCAGCACCGATTTGACCAAAATAGGCCCTCAGCTTGAGGCGCTGATCGCTTCGGCTGAGCAAGAGGGCACACCGCTCGACGTGCTGCATGGCTTGTCGGCCCACATCCTTGCCGCTGTGCCCTACTCCACCGATCAATCTGCTGCCGATTTAACGGCCGAAGATGTGCTGAGCGCGGGTCACGGGGTCTGTCAGGATCACGCCCATGTCTTCATCACCTGCGCGCGCGCGCTTGGGTTTCCGGCGCGCTATGTTTCGGGCTACCTGATGATGGATGACCGGATCGATCAGGACGCCACCCACGCCTGGGCTGAGGCCCATGTGCCAGAATTGGGCTGGGTCGGCTTTGACATTTCAAACGGTATTTCACCGGATGCCCGCTATATCCGCGTGGCGACTGGGCTGGACTACAGAGGGGCTGCGCCAATCTCGGGGCTTCGCTTTGGTAAAGCTGGCGAGGCGATGTCTGTGGCATTGCAAGTCCAACAACAGTAACGCAATGCTACGTCGGGAACGGGAACACCCGACCGACTCGATTGCGCAGAAGGCACAAAGAACTATGACATATTGCGTGGGGATGCGGCTGAACGCCGGACTGATCTTCATGTCCGACACCCGAACAAATGCGGGCGTCGACAACATCTCAACTGTGAAAAAGATGCACACATGGGAAGTTCCCGGTGAGCGGATGATCGTGATTATGACCGCAGGCAATCTGGCAACCACGCAATCGGCGATTAGCCTGTTGGACGAGCGGGCCAAAGCCCCCGAAGATCGCAATCCGTCCCTGCTGCAAGCCCCGTCGATGTTCCAGATCGCGCGCGAAGTCGGCCGAACGTTGCGCGAGGTGATCGCAGACAACGCCACAACGGGGCAAGAGGCTGATGGCGCCTTTGGTGCGACGCTGATCGTCGGTGGGCAAATCGCGGGCGCGCCGCCTCGCCTGTTCCTTATCTATCCCGAGGGCAACTTTATCGAAGCCTCTGACGACACACCGTTTTTCCAGATTGGCGAGGCCAAATACGGCAAACCCATTCTGGTACGGGCGCACGATCCAGAAATGTCGTTCGAGGATGCGGTCAAGCTTCTGATGGTCAGCTTTGATTCCACGATCAAGTCAAACCTGTCTGTCGGACTGCCGCTGGATTACGTGACCTACAACTCGGACAGTCTGCAAATCGAACATGCCGCGCGGGTTGAATCTGACGACCCGTATTACCAGACAGTCTCAAATGGCTGGGGCGAAGCGTTAAAACTGGCGTTTCAGCAATTGCCGCCTTTCAAATTTGAAGATTAGTCGAGAGGCGGGGCACTTCCGCCTTTCAATAGTTTTCAGTGCATTTCCGGCGGCAGATAATCCCGGATTGAACTGTCTTTGCGACTGTATTCCGGATCGATTTCACGCAACTCGAGCGACAGCATAAACGGGGCTGAAGCCATCAAGTCTGACGTAAAATCACGCGCAGCATCAAACACTGCGTCGGTCGCGTGGGCCTTGGCCGCCGCTTCGCGCCCCGATGCTAAACGGAGGGTAATGTCGATAAAGGCGTGCCCCGGATCCCCGTCTGCAATTACCACGTGATCAGCCACATGGGCGCGTACCCGGATACCCGCCGGAGGAAAAACGCCCGTCGCGGCAGCGGCGTCTTTGAGCACGTGGCACAGGGCGGCCATATCTAACCTGTCTTCCAGATTGGCAGAATATTCGAGAATGATATGCGGCATCTGGCAACCTTTGACGCCACGCCTAGCGCGCGCAAGCCAAAAGTGCAGGTACGTCCAGATGTGTTTCCAGATGATCAGCCAACATATCCAGAGTCGTCTCAACGGTTTGGTCGTAAGCTGTAGCGCTCGTTGCGACACCAAATCCGGCCAACCACGCCGCGCGAAACCCGTCATCTCGGAACATTCCATGCAGATAGCTGCCTGCAACGCGTCCGTCCGGGCTGATCGCGCCCTCGTCTTGTCCGGCCACACGGGCAAAGGGGCGCGCACGATCCGGGCCTTCACTGCGGCCGATGTGGATTTCATACCCATCAAATTGCTGCCCGGTCGGCACATGCAACGCCTCAACCGTGGTCAGTCGTTTGTCCCCGGTCATGGTTGTCTCAACGTCCAGAAGGCCAATGCCGCTTGCTTGCGCAGGCGGGCCTTCGATCCCATCCGGGTCATCCACCCCGCGCCCAAGCATCTGAAACCCACCACAGATGCCCAGAACTTGCCCGCCACGGCGGTGATGAGCGCGGACATCCTCGTCCCAGCCTTGTGCATTGAGAAAGGCGAGATCACCGATGGTCGACTTTGACCCTGGAATGATCACGACATCGGTATCGCCCGGCAGCGGCTGGCCTGCATGCAACATAGTCACGCGCACGCCCGGTTCCTGCGCCAACGGGTCCAGATCGTCGAAATTGGCGATCCGAGACAGCTTGAGGCACACGATGTGAAGGCCGGTGTCTCGTTTAGGTGTGGCAATGTCCAAAGCGTCCTCGGCAGGCAACTTCCACGCATCGCCAAACCACGGCACGACACCAAAACCGCGCCAGCCTGTGTGGTCGCCGATCATGGCATATCCATCATCAAACAGACGGGGATCACCACGAAACCGGTTGATCAGAAACCCTGCGATCATGGCGGCATCGTCTGGATCGATCACAGCCTTGGTCCCAACGATCTGAGCGATCACTCCGCCCCGATCAATGTCGCCCGCCAAAATCACCGGGCAGTCCGCGGCCCGTGCAAAGCCCATATTCGCGATGTCACCCGGGCGCAGGTTGACCTCTGCCGGACTGCCCGCCCCTTCGACGAGCACCAGATCATATTGCGATTTCAGGCGCTCAAAGCTGTCGAGAACAGGTGCCATCAGCTTCGGCTTGAGATCCGAATATTCCCGCGCTTTGACGGTGGCCATGCGCTTGCCCTGCACAACAACCTGAGAGCCAACATCGGTTTCAGGTTTCAGCAAGACGGGGTTCATATCGGTGTGCGGCGACACCCCACAAGCCATCGCCTGCAAAGCCTGTGCGCGTCCAATCTCGCCACCATCTTGCGTTACGGCGGCATTGTTCGACATGTTCTGCGGTTTGAAGGGCGCAACAGACAGCCCTCGGCGTAATGCCGCGCGGCACAGCCCTGCAACAAGCATGGATTTGCCAACGTTGGAGCCCGTGCCTTGGATCATCAGGGCGGTCACAATAAGGTCTCTTTCACTGCTCAGCTTTGCCCTGATTGAACGCTACATTCTGCTTCATCGCATCATAAGGAAAGAACGGAAAGCCCATGCTGGATTTCACGAACACTCCCGAGCGTCGCCGCAAAGCCAAAAAAGCGCGCGAACGGAAAACGATGTTGCTTCTGGGTCTCGCGATCCTGATACCGGCGGCTGCAAGTGCCATTGATCTACAAAGCCTTGGCTTGCTGACCGGTAGCTAAAACCGCGACCTTTAATTCGTAAACTATTTTGCCAACCGCAAAGCCTTAGTCGGCTTTGCGGTTTTGCGATTCTCAACCTTTGAGAGTGCCATAACGCAGCAAAATACCATCAAGATTCTACTTATTCTGGTAGTTGCCCTTACAAATCTCATCCGCCGGTAGAATGTGGCCAGAATGCGGCCACTATTCCCTGCCCGCTCCTTTGGGAACTGGAACGCTGTGCGCATATTTTGTGTGGCATTGGGCGCCTACTGGTTCCGAGAACCTAGAATTCCACACCTTTCTGCGCCTTGACCCCCAGATCCTTGAACGGGTGTTTGATGAGCGTCATCTCGGTCACCAAATCCGCCGCCTCGATCAGCTCTGGCTTGGCATTGCGGCCTGTCAGCACCACGTGGGTCATGGGTGGTTTTTGCTCCAGCAGGAAATCGACCACCTCGTCGATGTCCAGATAGTCATAGCGCAGTGCGATGTTGATCTCGTCCAGCAGGACAAAGTCGACCTCGTCGTCCAGTATCTGCTCCTTGGCGATCTCCCAGCCCTTCTTGGCGGCCATGATGTCACGATCTCTATCCTGCGTTTCCCAGGTAAAGCCTTCGCCAGACACAAAGAACCGGCACTCATCAGGGAAACGGTCACGCAAGAAGGTCTTTTCCCCGGTGTCCCAGTTGCCCTTGATGAATTGGACCACGGCGCAAGGGATACCGTGCGAAATGCAGCGCATAATCATGCCAAAACCGGACGACGATTTCCCTTTGCCCGGCCCCGTATGGACAATGATCAGACCTTTTTCCTCGGTCTTGGTTTCCATCATCTTATCGCGGGCCGCCTTGATCTTTTTCATCTTGGCGTTGTGGCGTTCGGTGATGTCGTCCATGGGCAAGGCTCCGGAGGTTTGAGGTCTGCACTTTGTTTGGCATGGCTGCGAGGCAATCGCCAGAGCACAAAGCTGCACGTGGCGTCTGAGTTGACACAACCCCGCTTGACTCGCACCCAAACCGCGCGCACTACGGTTTCGCTGGTGCCCGGGGCAACTTGGGTGAAAAGGGAATGCAGACGGGTCAGCGCGACCCCGAAACGCAGCCGCCCCCGCGACCGTGACCGGAGAAGGTCGCCCATTGCCACTGACCCAAAGGTCGGGAAGGCAGGGCCGCCACCGAGGGAAACCTCGACATCCGCAAGCCGGGAGACCTGCCAGCATGACGTTTACGAAACCGGACGGGGTGTTCCGGGTGTCGGGAGTTTTTGGCCCTCGCGCCACCCGCCATCCCTGCCCACGCCCAAACCATGGGATAAGAGATGAGCGACCTGCCCCCCGTCGAATTGTTGGTCTGCGTCAAATGCCGCCGCGAGACTGAGGTGCCCGAAGGCGGCACCCGACCCGGTGAAGTATTGCACGCCGAACTGGCGGCCCGCACCATGCCCGAAGGGGTGACCCTGAAAGCGGTGGAATGCCTGTCCAACTGCTCCTCCGGCTGTTCGGTCGCAGTGCGCGGCGGGGCCCAGCGCTGGACCTATGTCTACGGCAACCTCATGGAAGACCGTGACGCCGATATGGTTGTCGACGGCATTGCCAAATACGCCGCCACTCCGGATGGTCTTGTCCCGTGGCGTACCCGACCCGAACATTTCCGCAAGAACTGCATCGCCCGCATCCCTCCGCAGGAGTTTTGAACATGGCCAACCTCAACAAAATCCCCGTCACCGTCATCACCGGCTTTCTAGGGTCGGGCAAGACGACCCTTGTCCGCCACCTGATGCAGAACCCGCAAGGCAAGCGGCTGGCCGTTATCGTCAACGAGTTCGGTGATGTGGGTGTGGACGGCGAAATCCTGAAGTCCTGCGCCATTCCCGAATGCCCGGCGGAAAACATCATGGAACTGGCCAATGGATGCATCTGCTGCACGGTTGCGGATGATTTCATCCCCACAATCGAGGCCCTGATGGCCATCGACCCGCAGCCTGAGCACATCCTGATTGAAACCAGCGGTCTTGCGCTGCCAAAGCCGCTGCTCAAAGCCTTTGACTGGCCCGATATCCGCAGCAAGATCACCGTGGACGGTGTGATTGCGCTGGCTGATGCCGAAGCTGTCGCTGCGGGTCGCTTTGCCCCGGATGTCGCCGCGGTTGATGCACAACGTCTGGCCGATGACTCGCTGGATCACGAAACGCCTTTGTCCGAGGTGTTCGAGGACCAGATCGCCTGCGCAGATATCATCCTGCTGACCAAGCCCGACCTCGCAGGGCCAGAGGGCATTGCGCGCGCCAAGGAAGTGATTGCCGCCGAAACACCGCGCCCCCTGCCCGTGGTCGAAGTGGCCGAAGGCGCCGTGGACCCGCGCGTGATCCTTGGCCTTGAGGCCGCCGCCGAAGACGACATCGACGCTCGTCCCTCTCATCACGACGGGCACGACGATCATGAGCATGACGATTTTGAGTCCGTGATCATCGACATCCCCGAAGTGAGCGACCCAGCCGAGCTGGTTGCGCGGATCGAAGAGATGGCGAAATCACAGAACATTCTGCGCGTCAAAGGCTATGCTGCCGTGACCGGCAAACCGATGCGCCTGCTGGTGCAAGCCGTCGGTGCACGTGTGCGCCACCAGTTTGACCGTCCGTGGGGTCCGAATGAGACGCGGCAGGGCCGTTTGGTCGTGATTGCCGAACATGACGACGTGAACGCTGCAGCCATCAGCGCCGCTTTGGTCAAAACTCCGGCAGCCGCTGAATAGCAAAGGTGCCACATGCACGTCGTCTTTCGCGAAAGCCATGGGCTAGAAGAGACCGAGACACCCACCGATCTGGGGCAAACGCCTGCGGATCTGGTGGTGCTATCGTTCTCGGACAGTGACCTTGGCGCGTTTGGCGCGGGCTGGCATCGTGGTGGCGGTGCGGATGGCATGCCGACTCTGCGGCTCGCCAATCTTGTTGGGCTAAAACACCCGCTTTCGGTCGACACCTATGTTGAGCAAACGCTTGCGGGCGCCAAGGGCATCCTGATCCGGCTGATCGGTGGCGTGCCTTACTGGTCCTATGGGCTGCAACAGGTGCGCGCACTGGCTGAAGCCAAAGGCATTGCACTCGCCGTGCTGCCGGCCGACGGGCGGGTGGATACGCGGTTGGACGAGATGTCTACTTTGCCGGTGTCGACGCTTCGGCGCCTCGCACATCTCTGCGACACCGGAGGTGCGGTTGCCGCGCAAGCCGCGTTGGCGCAAATGGCGCTGGCGTCGGGCCTTTATGCAGGACCGGTGCGGGGTGCCAAGTCTTTGCCAATGGTCGGTGCTTGGACGCCGGAACACGGGTTGTCCTGCCCATTGATCCACGCCGAAGACGATCGTCCCCTTGTGATCGTCACTTTCTACCGCGCTTATCTCGCGGCGGCCGATCTTTCGCCCATTGAAGCGCTGTTTGACGCTTTGCGGCAGCGCGAGTTTCTTGTGTTGGGGCTGTTTTCACCCTCGCTCAAGGCCCCTGATGCAGCGCGCTGGATGTCCCGCCAGATTGCTGGCCTCGGTCCTTGCGCCATCGTCAATGCCACCGCGTTTTCCGGCAAAGGCAAGGACGGCACATCCCCGTTGGACGCAGGCGACGTGCCGGTGTTTCAGGTTGCCCTTGCAACGTCGACCCGCGACATGTGGGAAGAGGCGGAACGCGGCCTTTCCCCCGCCGACCTTGCGATGCATGTGGTTTTGCCAGAGGTGGACGGACGTTTGTTCGCGGGCGTGTCCTCGTTCAAAGAGCCGCAGGCCCGAGATGCAGACCTGCAATTCTCGCGCTATGCTCACAAGGCAGACTTGGCGCGGACACAAGCCGTGGCCGATAAGGTCAAGGCGTGGACGGATCTTGGCCAAACAGCGCCGAAAGACCGCCATTTGGCGCTGGTTCTCAGTACTTATCCTGGCAAAGACTGGAACATGGCCCATGCCGTAGGACTCGACGCATTGGCGTCAGCAGAGGCGATCCTCGAAGACTTGGGAGATGCTGGCCACAGCACAAGGCGTGAGGGCACGCCTCTCGATCACGCCTTGGGTCATGAGACACTCACATGGCCGCTTGAAGCTTACAAATCCGCGCTCGCCGACCTGCCTCAATCGCTTCAGGACGACCTGACGGCTGCGTGGGGAGACCCCGCAGACGAAGTGCTGGACGGAAAATTCCAATTTCCGGCTCTGCGGCGGGGCAACGTCACCATCGCTTTGCAACCCGAGCGCGGCACGCCGGAAGCGCGCGACGACGACTACCACGACCTCGGCCGCACACCGCGCCATGCTTATGTCGCCTTTTACCTTTGGTTGCGCACGCAGGCTCAGGCCTTCATCCACATTGGCGCACATGGCACACTGGAATGGCTACCGGGTAAATCCGTCGCCTTGTCCGATGCCTGCTGGCCAGAGGCGCTCGTTGGGTCCACCCCTGTCCTCTACCCCTTTATCGTCAATGATCCCGGCGAAGCTGCACAGGCCAAACGGCGTATCGGGGCAATGACCCTTGGCCATCTGCCGCCGCCCATGAAGGACAGTGCAACACCAGATCGTCTGTTGCGCCTTGAAACGCTGCTCGACGAATTTTCCAATGCCGACGGTCTTGACCCCAAACGCCGCGACCGCCTCCAGGAGGACATCCGCGCCGAGGCTCAGGCGCTGGGGGTCGAAGATGACCTTGGCCTTGCCCGCGCAACGTCCACAGCCGAAGCGATCACCCGCATCGACCGATTTGTCTGCGACATCAAGGAAAGCCAGTTTGGCGACGGGTTGCACATCTGGGGACGGGGCACACCGACCGGTGCGCCTGACGGGCAGGCCGCGTCGGTGAATGCCGAAACCACCAACCTCATCGCCGCTCTGAACGGGCGACGCATCCCCGGTGGCCCATCCGGCTCTCCTTATCGCGGACGCACCGATGTTTTGCCCACCGGGCGCAACCTGTTCACCACTGATCCACGGTCTGTGCCGACCCGGGCGGCCTATGCACAAGGCGTCAAACTGGCCGAGGAACTGGTACGCCGCCACTTGCAGGACAATGGCGATTGGCCGCGGGGCCTGATCGTCGATCTGTGGGGGTCGGCCACCATGCGCACGGCAGGCGAAGAATTCGCGATGGCGCTGCACCTTTTGGGGGTCAAGCCGGTCTGGGATGCCGGATCAGAACGTGTCTCCGGCATTGAAGTCCTTCCCATTACGGACCTCGATCGTCCCCGTCTGGACGTGACCTTGCGCGTCTCGGGGCTATTCCGTGACGTGTTCCCGACGCTGTCTGCTCTGTTCAACCAGGCGGTCCGCACACTTGCCGCGCGCGACGAAGCCCCCGACTGGAACCCTTATGCAGGGCGGCAGGCGTCCGCGCGCGTCTATGGCCCTGCACCGGGCAGCTTTGGGCTTGGTATGGGAGCCGACCTTGAAACATTCACCGAAGAAAGCCGCGCGGCGGCAGGGCGCGCGTGGCTTGCCGCAAGTGCATACGCGTTGGATGGCAGTGACGCTATCAAGGACGCGCACGGCATACGTCAACGTGTGGCGCTGGCCGACAGCTTTGTACACCTGCAGGACCTGCCGGAAACGGACGTCCTTCTGGCCTCTGACTACGCCGCGCATGAGGCTGGGTTTGCCGCCGCCCAAGCCGTCACGGGTGGCAGTGCAGCCCTGTACCACCTCGACAGCACCAACCCGGACCACCCCCGCGCCCGCGCCCTGCCCGAAGAAATCGCCCGCGTTGTACAGGCCCGCGCGGTGCAGCCTGCATGGCTGGCAGGCATGATGCGCCACGGCTTTCGTGGTGCTGCCGAGATTGCGGCAACGCTGGACCATATGGCCGCCTTTGCGCACCTCGCAGGCGTGGTTCAACCGCACCTTTTTGACCTCTATCACGAAGCAACACTTGGCGATCCGCAGGTTGAAACCTTCCTGCGCGACGCAAATCCCGGCGCGTATCGGGCGATGATTGACCAGTTCGCGGCACTCGACGCTGCTGGCCTGTGGCAAACCCGGCGCAACTCGATCCGCGCAGCCCTTGAGGCCGCGCAATGACGATCAAAGGCTGGTGCCCGGGGGCTTACCGCCCGATGATGTCCGGCGACGGGCTTATCATACGGGTGCGCCCACGGCTTGGACGTTTGATGGCAGATCAAGTGCTTGGCCTGTGTTCCTTGGCTCAAGAGTTCGGCAACGGCATCATTGACCTGACAAGCCGTGCCAATCTCCAAATGCGCGGCGTGCAGGAAGACGCACACCAACAGGTATTGGACGCATTGCAGTCGCTTGGTCTACTTGACGACACACCCGCGCTGGAAAGCCGGCGCAATATCACCATCACGCCGCATTGGCAGGTCGGTGACATCAACCAGCACCTCCACGACAGTCTTTGTGACCAAATAAGCGACATGCCCGAACTGCCTGCCAAAATGGGCGTGGCAATCGATGCAGGGGCCCGTCCCGTCCTTCAGAGCACACCCGCCGATTTCAGGTTTGAGGCAGGCGTCGGTACCGATCTTATCCTGCGTCTGGATGGCCTGACGCTTGGGCGGTCCGTAACGCCAGACACAGCAGTTTCAGCGCTCATCGAGGCTGCGCAGTGGTTTGTCAGTTCAGATGGCTTCGCATCAAAGCGAATGGCGCATCACGTCAAACGCTACCCACCGCCTGATCAGTGGAGTGTGCATGCCTCTGCTGCGCCCGGCAGAGCCCTGTCGCCCGGCACAATGGCCCAAGGGATTGCCTATGGCGCCGCGTTTGGAAGCTTGGACGCTTTGGCCCTCTCCAACCTCGTGGCGGACAGTCAAGCAACTGCGATGCGTGTCACTCCCTGGCGCGTGTTTGTGCTGGAAGACGCGCAGCCCGCTGTGGCCCAAGGATTTGTCACCGAGGCGCGCGACCCGATTTTGTCTGCCCATGCCTGCCCCGGTGCGCCGGCTTGCGAGGCGGCAACTGTGGACACACGCACATTGGCGCGTGCTCTCGCAACATTGCACCCAAACGGCCTGCACGTGTCTGGCTGCGCCAAGGGGTGTGCACATCCCAAGTCCTGCGCGACCACGCTTGTCGGCCAAAACGGCGCCTTCGACCTTGTGGAGCAGGGCCATCCATGGGATCAGCCCCGCCAGCGTGGACTAAGTGCCACCGAGATACTGCGCGCTCCAACACCCGACCAACTGATGATGCTCAAGGCCTGACCATATGCCCTACGAATACCAGACCGATGGCGCGGCCATTTACCTCCAGTCCTTTGCCACCATCCGATCCGAGGCTGACCTTTCGCGCTTTGATGCGGACGAAGAACAAGTCGCTGTGCGGATGATCCATGCCGCTGGCATGGTGGGGCTGGAACAGTTTTGCCATTTCTCGCCCGGTTTTGTGCCTGCGGCGCGGGCTGCCCTCGAAAACGGGGCACCGATCCTGTGCGATGCACGCATGGTGTCCGAAGGGATCACGCGACCCCGCCTTCCTGCCGATAACGCGGTGATCTGCACGCTGCATGACGAGGCGGTCCGCCCCTTGGCCGCGGAAATGGGCAACACCCGGTCTGCCGCTGCGCTGGAGTTGTGGCGGCCCCACCTTGGCGGGGCCGTAGTGGCCATTGGCAACGCGCCCACGGCTCTGTTTCACCTGCTCAACATGCTAGAAGATCCCGACTGCCCTCGCCCCGCGGCCATTATCGGTTGTCCAGTCGGCTTTGTCGGCGCAGTGGAATCCAAAGACGCGCTTTGGGCCGACCAGCCTGTACCTTGCTGCATCGTGCAAGGGCGCTTGGGTGGCAGTGCCATAACTGTGGCGGCCGTCAACGCCATCGCGAGCCGCAAGGAATGACTGTCGGCACCGTCTACGGCGTAGGCCTAGGCCCCGGCGATCCCGATTTGCTGAGTGTGCGTGCAGACCGGCTGGTCCGAGGCGCGCGCCACATCGCCTTTTTCCGCAAGGCAGGTCGACCCGGACAGGCACGCACGCTGGCCAATGACTTGCTGCCAGACGATGCCACTGAACACCCGATGGAATACCCGGTCACAACTGAAATCCCGCTCAGTGACCCCGCCTACAACGAAGTTCTCAGTGCGTTTTACACCGAATGCACCAAACGCCTACGTGCACTCACGGATGCGGGTGAAGATGTGGTGGTGTTGTGCGAAGGTGATCCGTTTTTTTATGGCTCGTTCATGCATCTTTACACCCGGCTGAAAGACGACGTGCCTACCCATGTCGTGCCCGCCATCACTGGCATGTCGGGCGCATGGACAGCGACAGGCGCGCCAATCACGTGGGGCGATGACATCCTGACGGTGCTGATGGGCACGCTGGACGAAGACACGCTGACCCGGAATATGGGCAATGCCGATGCGCTGGTGGTCATGAAGATCGGGCGCAACATCGACAAGGTGCGCCGCGCATTGCGCAACGCGGATCGATATGACGATGCATGGTTGATCGAATACGCCACGATGCCGAACCAGACGGTGCAAAAACTGGCCGAGGCCGAGGGCAAAGTGACTCCGTATTTCTCGATCATCGTGGTGCACGGACAAGGGCGCAGGCCATGACGGGCACTCTGGTGATTGCGGGGCTTGGACCGGGGGACGAGGCGCTTGTCACGCCCGAGGTAAGCGCCGCCCTTGCTCGCGCCACAGACATTGTTGGCTATATCCCATACGTGGCCCGCATCGCCGAGCGGCCCGGCCTTACTCTGCACCCTTCTGACAACCGGGTCGAACTCGACAGATCACGCCACGCGCTGGAGATGGCGGCGAATGGGCGCGATGTCGTGGTCGTGTCCTCTGGTGATCCCGGTGTGTTTGCTATGGCCGCCGCCGTGTTTGAGGCGTTGGAGGCAGGGCCCGCAGAGTGGCGCGCGCTCGACATCTCGGTCCTGCCCGGCATCACTGCGATGCTGGCCGCGTCAGCCCGTGCGGGTGCTCCATTGGGCCATGATTTCTGCGCCATTAACCTCAGCGACAACCTCAAACCGTGGAGTGTCATTGAAAATCGTCTGCGGCTGGCAGCTCAAGCCGATTTCGCCATGGCATTCTACAACCCACGTTCCAAGTCGCGGCCCGAGGGGTTTGTGCGCACGCTCGAGGTGCTTAAAGAAGCTTGCGGCGACAACCGCCCGGTGATCTTTGCGCGCAACGTCTCTCAGAGCGATGAACAGATCAAGGTGGTTCCCTTGCAGGACACAACGCCGGAGATGGCCGACATGCGCACCATGGTCATCGTCGGTTCCAGCCAGACTCGCATCATCGAAACTGGCCGCGCACCCATCGTCTACACCCCAAGGTCAGCACCGTGACCCAGCCACGCCATCACTTCGTCCACGCTGTAGGCTTCGGCGCGATCCGGAATCGCCGGGCGATCAATCATGATCACCGGCAGGCCAAGTTCGCGAGCCGCCTCAATCTTGGCATAGGCTCCGGTACCACCTGCGTTCTTGGAGACGATCAGGTCAATGCCGTACGCTTCCATCAAGGCGCGATCGTCGGCAGCCGTAAACGGCCCGCGCGACACAAGGACATGGTGGTCCGGAAAGGGTGGCGGGCTTTGCGGCGGGTCAACCAGCCGCAACAGGTAGAAGTGCTGCGGATTGGGGGCAAAGTCGTTCAGATGCATGCGCCCCACGGCCAGCATGATACGCGCAGCGGGGCGATCCAGCGCGGCCACAGCGCCTGCAATATCAGGGACATGTGTCCAGCTATCGCCGGTTTGTGCACCCCACGGCGCACGGGTCAGGGCAATCAGAGGAACACCCGCTTGGGCACAGGCCGTTTTGGCATTGCGGCTCATCTGCGCGGCAAACGGGTGTGTGGCGTCCACCACATGGGTGATCTGATGGGAGACGAGGTAGTCTCGCAAGCCCTCAACACCACCAAACCCGCCGATCCGCTGGGGCAGCGGTTGGCGCTTGGGCCGTTCCACCCGACCCGCAAAACTGACGGTGCCGCGCAGTCCGGCCTCGGCCACTGCGCCCCCAAGGGCTGTCGCTTCGGTCGTGCCCCCAAGGATCAGGAGGTTGCGCGTCATGTCTGATACCCCCTGGCTCACAATCATCGGAATGGGCGAGGACGGAGTTGCCGGGCTGAGCATGCGAAGTCAAGACGCGCTGGCACAGGCCGAAGTCGTGATGGCGCCGCCCCGACATCTTGAATTGTTAGGTGGCACCACAGCTCAGACCATCCCGTGGCCCGTGCCCTTCAGTGACGGCATTGACCACCTTGAAACCTTGCGTGGGCGGCGGGTCGTCGTGCTCGCATCGGGCGATCCGTTCTGGTTCGGGGCCGGATCAGTGATCGCGCAGCGATTTGGCGCGGGTGAGTGGGCGGCACATCCCGGCCCGTCCTGCTTTGCTCTTGCCGCGAGCCATCTGGGATGGGCCTTGGAACGGACGACATGCCTTGGTCTGCACGCAGCGCCTATGGCCCGTTTGCGGCAGAATCTGGCTCAGGGCACGCATGCTATCGTGACGCTCCGTGATGGCGATGCGGTGGGTACTCTGGCAAAATATCTTTGCGATCAGGGCTTTGGCGACAGCACAGTCATTGTGTTCGAACATTTGGGCGGGCCACAAGAACGGGTCACGAACCATGCGGCAACCACCCTTAATGGCACATTCAGCCATCCGGTCTGCGCCGCCATTGCGGTTGCGGGGTTGGGCAATGCTCTTACGCACGCTTCTGGACAATGCGACGACATCTTCCAAAATGACGGACAGATGACCAAACGCCCTATCCGTGCGATCACCCTGTCGACCCTCGCCCCCAAGCCACACGAGCACCTTTGGGACATCGGCGGCGGATCGGGATCTATCGCGCTCGAATGGTTGCTCGCCCATCCAAGCACCCGCGCCACCTGCATAGAACCCCGCGAGGACCGCGCCGCCAACATCGCCGCCAATGCGGATACGCTTGGGGTGTCACACCGTTTGACTCTGGTGACCGGATCGGCCCCCGAAGCCTTACCCGGGCTGGACACGCCCGATGCGGTCTTTGTTGGAGGTGGTCTGACAGCGGCGCTGCTGGATGACGTCATCGCCCTGCCCGCCCGCCTTGTCATCAATGCCGTCACACTGGAGGGCGAAGCGTGGCTGAGTGCCGCGCAGGCTGAGCGAGGCGGCGATCTGATGCGCATCGAAATCGCAAATGCCAAACCCTTGGGGCGCAAACGCGGATGGGTGTCCTCGTATCCCGTGGTGCAATGGAGCCTGAGCCGATGATTGTCGCGGGGTTTGGGTTCACGACGCGCGCGACGTCTGACAGCTTGCACAGCGCACTGCATGCTACGGGGTTCACCGGTGCGCTGACGAAAATCGCCAGCGCGTCGGATAAGGTGCAAACTGCCGCCTTCACCGATCTGGCGACAAACCTTAACGTTCCGGTCGCGGCAGTCTCTGCCGAGCAGATCGCGAATGTGCAAACGACCACCCAATCCACAACAAGCAAGAGCGCGCGCGATACAGGATCTGTCGCCGAAGCCGCAGCGCTTTCCGCCGCAGGCCCAGGCGCGCACCTGTTGGTCACCCGCCACATATCCGCTGATCGCATGGCCACCTGCGCCATCGCCAAAGGAGCCGACACATGACCGTCCATTTCATAGGCGCAGGCCCCGGTGCGCCTGATCTTCTGACGTTGCGGGGGCGCGACCTGATCGCCGCTGCACCCGTCTGCCTTTATGCAGGGTCGCTTGTCCCCGAAGCGATCCTTGGCCACTGCCCACCTGACGCGCGGGTGGTGAACACAGCCGCCATGGACCTTGATCAGATCATGGAAGAGATTAGTGCCGCCCATGCCAAAGGACACGACATTGCCCGGCTTCATTCCGGCGATTTGTCAGTCTGGTCAGCAATGGGCGAACAGTTGCGTCGCCTCAAGGCTGCGGACATTCCCTTTACCGTGACCCCCGGCGTGCCGTCCTTTGCCGCCGCCGCCGCCACCCTTGGGGCCGAGCTGACCTTGCCCGGAGTGGCCCAATCGGTGGTTCTGACGCGCACGCCGGGACGGGCCTCTAGCATGCCTGCGGGCGAAAGCCTCACCAACTTCGCCGCCACAGGCGCGACACTTGCCATTCACCTGTCCATTGGCAATCTCACCCAAGTGATCACCGACCTCACCCCCGCCTATGGCGCGGACTGTCCTGTTGCGGTGGTTTACCGCGCAAGCTGGCCAGACCAGCAGGTGATTCACGCCACACTCGCAACCCTGCAGGACGCCATGGATGCGGGCATCTCGCGCACTGCGCTTATCCTTGTCGGCCGCGCCATCGGGGCCGAGCAGTTCGACGAAAGCTGCCTTTACGCCCCGGATTACGACCGCCGGTATCGCCCGCAAACCGCGGACAGCCCTTGGGCAAGCTGGAGCCACGGAGATGACTAACCCCCCCGGACTGATGATCTCGGCCCCCGCCTCGGGCACCGGGAAAACCACTGTGATGCTGGGACTATTGCGCGCGCTGCGCGACGACGGGCTGGTTGTGCAGCCCTACAAATCGGGGCCCGACTACATCGATCCGGCCTTTCATCTGGCCGCCGCCGGTCGACCGTCGTTCAACTTTGACACCTGGGCGATGGACGCAGACCTATTGGGTGGGATCAGCGGGCAGCAGGATGGCGCAGACATCTGCGTGGCCGAAGGATCCATGGGTTTGTTTGATGGGGTCGCAACGCGCGGCCAATCCGGATTCGGGTCCAGCGCAGAGACGGCGCTGGCCATGGGCTGGCCTGTGGTCCTTGTGATCGACGTCAGCGGGCAAGCGCAATCGGCTGCGGCCACAGCGCTTGGGTTCAGGATGTACAATCCCGATCTGCCCTTCGCGGGCGTGATCCTGAACCGGGTTGCCAGCCCCCGGCACGAGCGGCTGACGCGTGTCGGCATGGAACAGGCAGGGATCACCGTTCTGGGCTCACTCCCACGGCGAGGCGATCTGAAACTGCCCGAACGGCATCTGGGTCTGATTCAGGCTGTAGAACACCCCGATCTTGAGGCGGCCATTGCGGGATACGCCGAATTCTTGCGGGAAAATGTTGATCTTGAGGCGATACGCGCCGCCGCCAAGGCTGGGCAAGCGGCGCCTGTGCACCCTTTGCCATTGCCGCCCGCCCAGCGGATCGCGCTGGCTCGAGATGCCGCGTTCTCTTTCACCTACCCCCATTTGCTGACAGGATGGCGTGCTGCGGGGGCGGAAATCCTGCCCTTCTCTCCACTGGCCGATCAAGCCCCGGACCCAACGGCCGATCTGGTCTGGCTGCCCGGAGGATACCCTGAGTTGCACGCAGGAACTTTGGCCTCAGCGGCGACCTTCAAAGCTGGATTGCGCAAACATGCCAAAACCAAGCCCGTGCACGGAGAATGCGGAGGGTACATGGCCCTCGGCGAGATCCTGATCGACAAAGAGGGCGCACGCCACGAAATGGCCGGGTTGCTGGGGTTGGTGACGTCATACGAAAAGCGGAAGTTCAACCTTGGCTATCGCCGCGCTGTGTTGGAGCGGGCGATGCCGGGCTTTGACACTGGAACCGCCTTGCGCGGTCACGAGTTCCACTATTCCTCGATCATCGAACAGCCTGACGCGGCACTTGCGGCGGTCTTTGATGCAGACGGCAACCCCGTGACGCAAACCGGTTCGCACAAAGGCAATGTGACGGGCACCTTCTTTCACCTGATTACGGGCGAGGCGACATGAGTGGTTTTGTCAGCTTTGTAGGCTCAGGCCCCGGCGATCCCGAGTTGCTGACGCTCAAGGCCGTAGATCGGTTAAAGCGTGCCGATGCAGTGCTGTTTGACGATCTTAGTGCCGGGCCGATCCTGACCCATGCCCGTGGCGGAGCGGACCTTGTGGGCGTCGGCAAACGGGCTGGGCGCCCGTCACCCAAGCAGAACCACGTGAGCCAACTCTTGGTGGACTATGCCGAAACCGGGCAACGGATTGTGCGGTTGAAATCAGGAGATGGCGGAACGTTTGGGCGGCTGGAAGAGGAAATTGACGCGCTGAAGGCCGCAGGTATCGCGTATGAAATCATCCCCGGTGTCCCCTCGGCCTGCGCGGCAGCGGCAGCGGCGGGCATTCCGCTGACCCGGCGGCTGACCGCACGGCGGGTACAGTTCGTCACAGGCCACGATGTGCGCGGTGCCTTGCCGGACGATCTGAACCTCGCGGCTCTTGCCGATGCGCAGGCGACAACCGTGGTCTTCATGGGCCAACGTACGTTCCCTGCCTTTGCTCAAATGTTGATGGATGCGGGCCTGCCTGCTGATACCCCTACTCTCCTGGCCGAAGGAGTGAGTACACCCGCACAGGCCCTTCACCGGATGAGTGTTGCGGACCTTTCCCTCAAACTGAGCCAAGGGGTTAGCGACGCGCCCGCTTTGATCCTTTACGGAGCGTTGGCGGATGGGTGACGAAGTCCCGCTTCATCTCGCACAATGATCCATGGCGGAAGCGCGCAGCGCCATGCCAAAGCCCCCGTAAAAGAATGAACCAAGCACGGCGTGGCAAATCCATACTTCCAAATGCCGCATCCAGACTTGCCCACCTTGGGAATCAATGTAAACGTGAGGTGACGATGGTGGCCCCGAAAGGGGTCTGAAAAGGGAACCGGGTGTAAATCCCGGACTGCCCCCGCAACTGTGACCGGTGAGCGGCCCGGCGAGCACCACTGACGCAACATGCGTCGGGAAGGTCCGGCCCCGCAGCGACCCGGCAGTCAGGAGACCTGCCATCGCCAAAACGAAACGCGCCGGAACACCGGCCATGAATGCTGCCGGGGTGGTGGCGAGGAGACAAAAAGATGCATATCGAACCGGGTGTCGTGGACGGCGCAAAAATGGTGCTGGCCTACGGGACTGCAGCTGCAGCAGCGGGCTACACATTGAAACTTGCGGCAGACGACTTGAAGTCCCATGCCCTTCCGTCACTTGTGGTGCGCACTGTACTGGCCACCGTCGGCGTTTTCATCTTCTTCGAAATCCTGCCCCATTTTGCCGTGGGCATATCCGAAGTTCACTTTATCCTCGGCACCACGCTGTTCCTGCTGCTCGGCCCCGCCGCTGCAGCCCTTGGGCTTGCGGCTGGCCTGTTGATCCAAGGGACTGTTTTCGCGCCTTCGGACATGCCGATGTTCTTTGTGAACGTCACCACGCTTCTGTTCCCGCTCTTTGCCATTCACGCACTGGCCAAACCGATTGTGCCGGATGCCACAGCCTACGTCGATCTGAGCTATGCCCAAGTCCTTAAAATGTCAGCCATTTATCAGGGTGGTGTTGTGGCATGGGTCGCCTTCTGGGCGATCTACGGTCAGGGCGTTGGCGCCGAAAACATGCAGTCCGTGCTGACATTCGGAGCAGCGTACATGCTGGTTATCCTGATCGAACCACTGGCTGACCTCGCCGTTCTGGGCGCCGCAAAGACCATCCGGGACCGCAAGACCGGCCCGTTGTTCACGCAACGCCTGTTCAACGCGGCCTGAACGCGCACCTGAAACGAACCAAAGGGCTGCGCCATCCGCGCGGCCCTTTTTCGTGAGTGAGAACCATGATCGAGCTACACCTGATTGGCATCGGCACCGGCAACCCGGATCACCTGACGGGTGAGGCACGTCGCGCCATTGCACAGGCTGATTTGTTTCTGGTGCCTCACAAACCCGGCAAATCCGATCTTGCCGATCTGCGCACCAGCATCATCGACAGCGTGCGCAATGACGCCGTGGTTGCCCTGTTTGATATGCCGGTCCGCGATGACACGCTGCCATATCTGACCCGTGTGGATGCGTGGCACGACGAGATCGCGCAGGTCTGGGCCAACACAATGGCGGCCCACCCTGACGCCAAGCGCGTTGCCCTGCTGGTGTGGGGTGACCCATCTCTTTATGACAGCACTCTGCGCATCGCCGCCCGGCTCGATCCCGCACCAAAGCTGCATGTGGTGGCCGGGATCACATCTGTTCAAGCGCTCACTGCGGCACACGCCATCCCTCTCAATACGCTCAACGCGCCCATCACGATCTCGACCGGCAGACGCCTACGCAATCATGGCTGGCCAGAGGACTGCGAAACACTGATCGTAATGTTGGACGGCGATTGCACGTTTCAGACTTTGGACGGCACATCCTTTGACATTTGGTGGGGCGCGTACCTTGGCATGCCAGAACAAATCCTTGCCCACGGACGGCTTGGCGAAGTCAGTGCGCAGATCATCGCCCAACGGGCAGAGGCGCGCGCCGCCCATGGCTGGATCATGGACACCTATCTGCTCCGCCGACGCGCCTAAAAATTAGGCAGGTCGCCAAGCCACTGGTCGCACTGGGAACGTGGGGCTGGCCCTATGGCGCACAGAATGCTCTTATCTCGGCATCTGCTGACGGACTGACCCTTGAATGACTGCTCTCATGCCCTTGCCCACCCAACTGCCTGCGCAACCGCGGGCCATTGGGTCAGTGCGGCTGTCGACCAAAACACATGCGGGCCATTCGGTGCTGGATGGTCTTTATCAAAAAGGGGCGGCCAAGGCCGTCTTTCCGCGCGCAAATGTCGGCCTCACAGCCGTACTTCTGAACACATCCGGAGGCGTCACGGGCGGTGATCGGTTTTGCTACGAAGCCGAGGCTGGCCCGGGCACTCACCTGACCCTCACCACCCAAGCCTGCGAACGCGCTTATCGCGCACAGGATGGGGAAACCGGGCGGGTCAGCACCACCTTGCGCGTCGCGGATGGAGCAAGCCTTTGGTGGCTTCCGCAGGAAACACTTGTCTTTGACGGTTGCGCGCTGGAACGGCGGCTTGCGTGCGATATCGCAGGGACAGGCCGAGGCTTGATCGTCGAGCCGATTTGCCTGGGCCGCCTTGCGATGGGCGAAGCGCAGGTGCACGGCCATATCTCGGACCGGATCAGCATCACGCGCGACAGTGCGCCACTTGTCGAAGATGCCTGGTGCCTGAGCGGTGATATCACAGCGCAAATGGCGCAAAGCGCAACAGGTGGTGGGGCGGCGGCAATGGTCTCTCTTACATACATTGCACCCGACGCCGAAGCACGGCTGGCCGCGGTTCGCGCCCATTTGCCAAAAACCGGCGGGGCAAGCCTACTGGCTGATGATGTGCTTGTGCTCCGTCTTCTCGCGCCATCGGGATACGCCCTGCGCGCCTCTCTTCTGCCTATTCTGGACCAACTGACGGGCGGTGAAATGCCGCTCTGCTGGAGACTATAAGACATGCAACTCACCCCGCGTGAAAAAGACAAACTGCTGATATCCATGGCCGCCGAAGTGGCGCGCAAGCGCCTTGCGCGCGGCGTGAAGCTTAACCACCCGGAGGCGATTGCACTGATCACCGACGCCGTGGTTGAGGGCGCGCGCGACGGCCATTCGGTCGCGCATATGATGGAAGCGGGCGCGCAGGTCATAACCCGCGATCAATGCATGGCAGGCGTGCCCGAGATGATCCACGACGTGCAGGTCGAAGCCACCTTTCCCGACGGGACCAAGCTTGTCACCGTCCACAACCCCATTCGCTAAAAGGATGCGCTCATGATCCCCGGAGAAATCATCCCCGCAGCAGGCAGTATTGAGCTCAATAGCAGCTCGGAGGCAATAACAGTGCATGTTGCCAACACCGGCGACCGACCTGTGCAAGTCGGATCGCACTATCATTTTGGAGAGGCCAACGCCGCGCTGGACTTCGATCGTGATGCCGCACGTGGTATGCGTTTGGACATTGCCGCCGGAACGGCGGTGCGGTTCGAGCCGGGACAGGAACGGGACGTACAGTTGATCCCACTAGGCGGAGGACGAAAAGTATACGGGTTCAATCAACAAGTAATGGGCGATCTTTGAGCAGGGCAAACTTTTTGAAAGGAATAGATGATGTGTGACGTATGTGTGATGAACGCGGTCAAGGACCGGATGCTGTCGCGACGCGACTTCTTCAAAACCACTGCCGCCGTCGGTGCCGCAGCCACAGTTGGTATGGCCGCAGCCCCCGCTGCAATGGCTGCCGGACACGGCGGCGTGGTCGACATGACCCACAAGCTCAGCCCAGACTTTCCTACGTTCTTCGGAGTGCCTGGCATCTCGATGGAACAGCAGTTCAACTTTGCCGAACATGGGTTCAACTTGATGAACCTGACGATCAACGAGCACACGGCCACCCATATTGATGCACCCCTGCACTTTTCGGCGGACGGGACATCGGTTGATGAAATCCCTGTGTCGGACCTCGTCATTCCTTTGTGTGTGATCGACATCGCAGCCAAGGCGGCAGAGAACCCGGATGCGCAAGTGACACCGGATGACCTGAAGGCGTGGATCGCCGCCAATGGCGATATCCCGGACAAAGCCTGCATTGCGATGCATTCAGGCTGGGCGGCAAAATCGGGCGATGCGGCGGCCTATGTGGGCAACGACGCAGATAACGTCAAACACTTCCCCGGCTTCCACATCGAAGCGACGCAAATGCTGCTAGAGGAGACCACCGCCGCGGCAATGGCCGTCGACACCCTATCGCTGGATCATGGTCCCTCTCCCGATTTCGTGACGCACTACGCTTGGTTGCCAGCGGGTCGCTACGGGATTGAGAACCTTGCTGGCTTGGAGAATGTGCCAGCCGCAGGGGCCACGCTGGTTGTGGGCGCGCCCACACATCCCGGCGGCACCGGCGGTCCTGCGCGTATCTTTGCGATGGTGTGATGTTGGCGAACTTAAAAATGATTGAGGTGATCCAAAATTGACACCGGAAACTCCAATCCCAAAAGCACGCCCACAAGACGGGTGGGCGTGCGGCCATCCACTGCGGGTCAGTATCTGCGTCGAGGGCTCCTTTTGTCCAAGTCCTCGACCCCGCTTCGCATCAAGTCCAAACGGCTGAAAGTGCACGCGCATTTTGAAGTCAAAAATCTCTCAAAACCGAGCGTTTTTAATCGCGTAACATCAAGGATTTAGAATGCCCACATCCATCTCCCGCCGCGACTATGCTGCCATGTTCGGCCCCACTGCGGGCGACAAAGTGCGCCTTGCGGACACCGACCTGATCATTGAGGTCGAACGCGATCTCACGGCCGAAGGTGCTGGCGCAGCTTCGACCGGGGGCAGCGGCGACAACGCCATGCTCTATGGTGAAGAGGTCAAGTTTGGAGGCGGCAAAGTCATCCGTGACGGTATGGGGCAATCCCAAGTCACCCGCGCCGACGGCGCAGTTGACACCGTCATCACCAACGCGCTGATCGTGGACCATACTGGCGTCTTCAAGGCCGATGTTGGCCTCAAGGACGGGCGCATCGCAGGTATCGGCAAGGCAGGAAACCCGGACACTCAGCCGGGCGTGAACATCATCATCGGCCCCGGCACCGAGGCCATCGCGGGCGAAGGCAAGATCCTGACCGCAGGCGGGTTTGATTCACATATTCACTTCATCTGTCCTCAGCAGATCGAGGATGCCTTGCATTCCGGCCTCACCACCATGCTCGGCGGCGGCACGGGCCCCGCACACGGCACGCTGGCAACGACCGTGACCCCCGGCCCCTGGCATTTGGGGCGCATGTTGCAGGCGGCGGATGCGTTCCCGATGAACCTCGCCTTTGCAGGCAAGGGCAATGCGTCCCTCCCTGCTGCGTTGGAAGAACAGATCAAAGGCGGCGCGTGCTCGCTGAAACTGCACGAAGACTGGGGCACCACCCCTGCGGCGATTGACTGCTGCCTGTCTGTCGCTGACGCCATGGACGTGCAGGTTATGATCCACACCGACACGCTGAACGAAAGCGGCTTTGTCGAAAATACAGTCGCAGCAATGAAGGGCCGCACCATTCACGCCTTTCACACCGAAGGTGCAGGTGGTGGGCACGCGCCCGACATTATCAAAATTTGTGGTGAAAAGCATGTACTCCCTTCTTCCACCAACCCCACACGCCCCTTCACCGTGAACACGCTCGAAGAACACCTCGACATGCTGATGGTCTGTCACCACCTCGACAAATCGATCCCCGAGGACGTGGCCTTTGCCGAAAGCCGGATCCGGCGCGAGACCATTGCCGCCGAAGACATCCTGCACGACATGGGCGCGTTCTCGATCATAGCGTCGGACAGTCAAGCCATGGGTCGCGTGGGCGAGGTACTTATCCGCACGTGGCAAACGGCGGACAAGATGAAGAAACAGCGCGGACGCCTGTCTAAAGAAACCGGAGAGAACGATAATTTCCGCGTGCGCCGTTATATCGCCAAGTACACGATCAACCCCGCGATTGCGCATGGAATCAGCCACGAGATTGGGTCCATCGAAGTCGGAAAGCGGGCCGATCTGTGCCTGTGGAATACAGCGTTCTTTGGGGTGAAGCCTGAGATGGTGCTGCTTGGCGGCACCATCGCCTGCGCGCAGATGGGCGACCCCAACGCATCTATCCCAACGCCGCAACCGGTCTACACCCGGCCCATGTTTGGCGCCTATGGGCGCAGCGTAGAACGCTCGGCGGTAACGTTTGTCTCGGCTGCGGCCCAAGCCGAAGGTATTGGGGCAAGCTTGGGTTTGCACAAGGACACAGTCGCGGTGCAGAACACCCGCCAGATCGGCAAGAAAGACCTCAAGCTGAACGATGCCACGCCACATGTCGAGGTGCATCCGGAGACATACGAAGTGCGCGCGGACGGTGAATTGCTGACTTGTGAGCCCGCCGAAGTGCTGCCAATGGCGCAGCGGTATTTCTTGTTCTAGGCCCCCGCGTGACGCCCAAACCAAGCAGCTCCCGACCGCCCTCGGGGCGGGGGCTACACAAATACACGCGGCCGGGGACCGCCCTTTGAACAGAATGACAATGTTGACCGCCCAAACCTACCACGCGCACATCCACGATGCGCCCATTGACCACGTAGAACTCACCTACGAGGACCGCTTTTTGCGGCGTAAGGTGCTGACATTGTCCTCCGGTGCCCAACTTCTTGTGGACTTGCCCCACACGACATCTCTGGGTCATGGCGGTGCCTTGATCACCACGGATGGGGGCGAAGTCCGTATCGATGCGGCACCTGAACCGCTGCTCGAAGTGACCGGAGAGGCCCTCCACCGCATCGCGTGGCACATCGGCAACCGCCACACCCCCTGCCAGATCGAAGCCACCCGCCTGCTGATCCAACGCGATCACGTGATGGCCGATATGCTGAGCAAGATCGGGGCCACAACGCGCGATGTCGTTGAACCTTTCACCCCGGAAGGTGGCGCTTATGGGCATGGCCGCACGCACGGGCACGATCACAGTCATTCGCACACATGAGTGATCCCGCCCTCACCCTGATGCAGTGGCTGTCCCCCGCCTTTCCGGTCGGAGCATTCGCCTATAGCCATGGGCTGGAACAGGCCGTTGCGGACGGGCAGGTCACAGATGATGCCAGCTTGCAGGACTGGATTGCGGTTCTGATCACAGAAGGATCAGGCAAGGCAGATGCGGTGCTGTTGTCGGCGGCCTATCAATCAGACACACCAGAACAAATCGACGCCACCGCTCGCGCCTTTGCAGCCAGTGCCGAACGATTGAAGGAGAGCGATTTGCAAGGGGCGGCATTCTGCGACACCGCACGGGCGGTCTGGAATATCCCTATCAGTGGGTTCACCTATCCCGTCGCGGTCGGTGCGGCGGCCCGCGCTAAGGATGTGCCGCTGGCCCAGACGCTCCCGCTCTATCTGCACGCCTTTGCATCCAACCTTGTCGCCGCCGCGCAACGGCTCATGCCACTGGGCCAAACGGCAGGACAAAAAGTACTGGCAAATCTCGCCCCGATCATTGCGGCCACAGCCAGCAACGCACAGAAGGCGTCGGTTGACGATCTGTCGGCCACCAGCTTTGCCGCCGACATCGCCGCGATGCGCCATGAAACGCTGACACATAGGATCTTTCGCACATGACCCAACTCAATGGCCCCCTGCGGATCGGAATCGGCGGTCCCGTGGGCGCAGGCAAAACGACGCTCACGGCTGCGCTGGCAACCGCGCTCAAGGGACAGCACTCCATCGGAGTGATCACCAACGACATCTACACGCAGGAAGACGCCGAGGAACTGATGCGGCGCCAAATTCTGCCGCAAGACCGGATCATCGGTGTGGAAACCGGGGGCTGTCCGCATACAGCGATCCGCGAAGATGCCTCGATCAACCTGGCGGCTGTGGCTCAGATGCAGGCGCGTCACCCAGACGTCGAAGCCATCCTGATCGAAAGCGGCGGTGACAACCTGAGTGCAACATTCTCACCAGAACTGGCAGACATCACACTTTATGTGATCGATGTTGCCGCTGGCGAAGAAATCCCCCGCAAGGGTGGGCCTGCGATCACGCGATCCGATTTGCTGATCATCAACAAAACAGACCTTGCACCCCATGTGGGTGCCTCGCTTGAGGTGATGGAGCGGGATGCCACGCGGATGCGGGCCGGGCGCCCCTTTGTCTTTTCCGCTCTCAGACATGGACAAGGGGTGGACGAAATCATCACTCAAATCCGCGCCCTCTCCGGTCTGGGCATGACCACCGCCTGAAAAACGCAAAAAACGGCCGGAGTGTGTTGCCACAACCACTCCGACCGTTTCGCACCAAAGGTTACTCGTTACATGCCTGCGGCTGTGGCGATCAGCCGACGACGACCTTGAAGCGTTTGAATGTCTTGAACAGGCTCTCGATGGTTTCGGTATTCAGAAAGCTGCCGGGCGCCGCGCTCTTCTGCAGAAGCTTGAAAATCGCCTTTGCGGTTGTTTTGTCTCCGGACATCCACGAATTGACCATGTCTTCGATACGATTGCGCACTTTCGCATCCGGCTTTTCAAACCCGCACAATTTCAGCTTTGTGATATCAACCTTGAAGGCTCCCGTTACGGTCAGACCCTTCTTGGTTTTAACCGCGTCAATGAACTCGGCAGGTGAGGCAGTCAGTTTGCCGCTACGGATCGCCACCTTGGCGCAGGCGACGGCACCGCTTTTGTCGCCCTTGATCATGCACACCATGACTCCGCGCAAGGCGGACATGTCGCTCACGTTCAGGCGGATAGAGATGTCATCAGCACTGCCAAACTTCTTTTCTGCAGCCGCGAGCAAGCGTGTTGTGTGATGGCTTTTGAAGGCCGGACAGCTTTTGACATCAAAGAAATCGGACATGATTTCCTGCTCGATAAAGTTTCGGCAGTTCGCCTCGACGAGGTCCGCAATGCCTTGCCAAAGGCGCGGTTCGTGGTCGTTGCTTTGGATCAGGTCTGTCGCCATTGCTTTGATGTGGTTGGGCAGATCGATACGATTGGATGCGTTGGGAGCAATGTAGTCCGTGTAGACGACCGCCCGCTTGGGTGGATTGATCAGAAACTTGATCCGGTTTTTGACCTCATTTGATGTGTAGGTCTGCAGCATCATGCGGCTCAGCTCACGGTTCGCCAAAAGCTCGGCTACGGTCGAAGGGTAGGTCAATCCGTCAATTTTCTGGGGCATCTTTTTATCTCCATGTTCAGGGCGCGGTGTGCGCTGGGGTTACGGAAAGAAAACACGGAGGCCCCACGGATTATTCATTTTCAGTTTCAATTTTTTCTCAGCTGCTGGTTCTGGTCACTTATTGCGCCGAGACAGCGCATGAAAAAAGGCGCACCGAAGTGCGCCTTGCTTTGTCGCGAATTGTAAGGCGGAGGTGTCTTCCGCAACGCGGCTTTAGAACTCGACGACCGCACGGATCGATTTGCCCTCGTGCATCAGATGAAAGCCGTGGTTGATCTCATCCAGTGACAATTTGTGAGTGATCATCGGATCGATCTCGATCTTGCCGTCCATGTACCAGTCCACAATTTTGGGCACATCGGTACGCCCTTTGGCACCGCCAAAGGCCGTTCCACGCCAGACGCGACCGGTGACCAACTGGAATGGGCGGGTCGAGATTTCCGCGCCCGCCGGGGCGACCCCGATGATGATGCTTTCGCCCCAACCCTTGTGGGCGCACTCAAGTGCGTCGCGCATCACCTTGGTGTTGCCTGTGGCGTCAAAGGAATAATCCGCACCGCCCTTGGTCAGTTCCACAAGGTGTCCCACCAAATCGCCGTCCACCGCTGTGGGATTGACGAAGTCGGTCATACCAAAATACTTGCCGACCTCGGCCTTGTCGTCGTTCAGATCCACACCGACAATCTGGTCCGCACCGGCAAGGCGCAGCCCTTGGATCACGTTCAACCCGATGCCACCCAGACCAAAGACCACGCAGCGCGCGCCAATCTCGACCTTGGCCGTGTTGATCACCGCTCCGATGCCCGTGGTCACGCCGCAGCCGATGTAGCAAATCTTGTCAAAAGGCGCGTCCTTGCGCACCTTGGCCAGTGCGATTTCGGGCACGACGGTGTGGTTGGCGAAGGTGGAACAGCCCATATAGTGGTGGATCGGTGTACCATCCAGCATCGAAAACCGCGTGGTGCCGTCCGGCAGCAGGCCCTGTCCTTGGGTGATCCGAATTTTCTGACACAGGTTCGTTTTGCCCGATAGGCAGTATTCGCATTCGCGGCATTCGGGCGTGTAAAGCGGAATCACATGATCGCCCACTTCCAGCGTTGTGACGCCCTCGCCCACTTCCAGAACGACGCCCGCACCTTCATGGCCCAGAATGGCCGGGAATATGCCCTCAGGGTCGTCACCCGAGCGGGTGAATTCATCTGTATGGCACAGGCCTGTGGCTTTTATTTCGACCAGCACTTCGCCCTTGCGTGGGCCATCCAGGTTGACCTCCATAATCTCAAGGGGTTTGCCAGCTTCGACGGCAACGGCGGCACGGGTTTTCATCATCGCTTTGTCTCCTCACGCATTTGCGCACACAAGGCCCGTCAAATTGGTGTCTGTCAATGCTGACGGGTTTGGGAAAAGTGGCGGATCGACCCTTCGGGGAGGATTTATTTTAATCAGAGAAGGACATAACCAATGTACCTTGCTTCTCTGATTGAAAAAATCCTCGGGGGGAGACGCCGAATGGCGTCGGGGGGCAGACAGCCCCCGACCGGCTTTGCAAAATATCGCGGCACTCTGGTCTACTCAGACAGTTATGTGCTCAGGACCGCTGACAGCACGCGCAGCAGGTCCGCTTGTGCCGTATCGCTCGCCCCACCGCTGCGCCATGCCACATGGTGATCCGGACGCACCAAAACGCATCCCCCGTCGCCGATTTCACGCGCACGTGCCCAATCCCCGGTGTGATCCACGAGGGTCTGGCGCGGCCCAATGACATAGGCTGATAACTTGATCCCAAGCTGTTCCGCCACCTTCACAGCCGCATCTGCCCAGGCCTGCCCGCTTAGTCCGGTCAGCAATGCAAACCCACCTTTGGTCAGGTCGAGCGTGGAGTGTTTCGCCCCGTGCCCATCGTATAGCCAGACATGGGGAAGACGCGCGCCCGGCCATGTGGTGGGTTGGTAATGCAACTCGGGGTCCGCTTCAAAACCCGGTTCGGCCTGCCCATCTGCAACAACTGCGTCAGAGCGATAGCGCTGGTTCATTTCTACTCCGTGGGCGTCGAACTCATACTTTTTGAAGGCGATCGCTTGGCGCAGGGCCTCCCGCTGCGCCTCAGCTTCATCCGTGCTCTCGCAGCGCTTTTCCATATTGGCCTGCATCACATCCGGGTCCGTATGCCCGATCAGCCCGAGCGCCTCAAAGATTGGCCCGAACTCCCCGATGGATTTGTTGGCGCGCGTCACGATCTGTTTTGCGACAGGCGCGCGTTCGGCGTTGTAGCTGTCAAGCAGCCCTTCGCCCGCCTGTCCTTTCAGCACCATCGCCAGTTTCCAGGCCAGATTGAACGCATCCTGGATCGACGTGTTCGACCCCAGGCCGTTGCTGGGAGGGTGCCGGTGCGCCGCATCCCCCATAATGAAAACCCGCCCCTTGGACATTTCGGTGGCGTAGGCGTCATTGACCGTCCAATAGCTGATCGACTGCATCTCGATCTCAAGCTCGGGATCCCCTACCAGATCGCGGATGATCTTCTTGGCCTCGTCATCGGTCAGTTCCGGGCGTTCGCCATCGATGTCATAGCCCCAAATCGCCATCCAATCATTCCACGGGCGGATCATACGTACGACGCCCATTCCGATGCCGCCCACATTCGATCCTGGCTGCATAACCCAATAAAGGACCGACGGGCGGTGCGCGACATGCGCAGTCAGGTCCGCCTTGAACAGAAGGTTGATGGAACCTGCGACACCCATTTTGCCTTCAATTGGAACACCAATGTGTTCGGCGACAAGTGAGTTGCCGCCATCGGCCCCAACGAGGTATTTCGAACGCACGGCAAAGGTTTTGCCCGTCAACCGATCGAGTATCGTGGTCGTCACACCCTCGGCGTCAGCTTCGTGGCTTTGGTACTCGCAAGACATGCGCGCCTGTGTGCCACGCGCGCAGGCCGTCTTGAACAGAAGTGGTTCCATGAACGTTTGCGGCAGATCGTTCATCTTGCTTGGCGAACTTAACTGATGCTCGGCACGGCTGTTGGGATGGTTGCCCCATGTCTGGATACGGCCCAACTCCTCGCCTGTCAGGCTTTCGCAGAACACATTGGTACCCATGAGATCCTGTTCGGTGGCATGCATGTAGGCCTCGGCTTCGACCTCGGGGCCAAGATCCCGCAAAACTTCCATGGTGCGTTGGTTCGTAATGTGCGCGCGGGGGCTATTGGCCAGCCAACGATAGCGGTTCACAGCCATGTTCTCGATCCCGTATGAGGACAGTAGTGCTGCGCAAGCTGAACCCGCGGGTCCGGTGCCGATGATCAGCACATCGGTGGTCATATCTGCCATGGTGTCTTCCCCTCCCAAGGATCTTTCTTCTTGTGACGGCACACCCTCCCAAGCGGCCAGCCTCGGTATTTGACATCACTTTGAACAATTTGGGGAGAGAAAAGTAAGACGCCTCAATGACTTTGTCGCCACCCGGCGCCACGCCGTTCTGGTTATGGCAGAACAGCCCAGACCATCACCAGATAGGTCCACTGGTGCAACGCCTGATCCACACCAAAAGCACGCCAGTAACCAGCCTGATCCGGGCCATGGCCCGAGCGATCCGACCACACACCCTTTGCCCAATCGATGTGAAAATGCACAGCCCATTCTACCACGGCGACCGTCACAGCCAGCCCCAAGGGCACTCCCATCAGGACAAATGCGATCAGCGACCCAGCACTGTGTACACCCGCGTGATAAAAGCGCCCAACGTGCACGTATCGACCCCGGTCGCGCAACATACGGGCGGTTTGCAGGTAGAAATCCGCAAACAGATGCTTGGCCTGCAGCAAGAACAGCAGCCCTAATACAAAAGAAACAGGATCACTCAAGGCCGCACCTTTACGGATTACACTGCCCCCTATCCTAGGATGGCAATCCGCTCTGGGCAATCCACCTCACGCATCTGTTCAATATCGTGCCACAAAGCATTGATTTAAGGACCCGCGCGCGCTTAGATTGGATGCAGGCGCAGGGCGTCAATATTGCGCAAGGTCAAAGCTATCGAATCCTCCATTTTTGCCTTTATCTGGAAGTATTCCAAACGCGATCAGCTGATCCTTTTGATGGTGACGCTGTCCCTTTTTCCTTTGCTGTACCTCACGCTGGAACTGCCCAAGCAGATAATCAACGATGCGATCGGGTCAGGTTCTTCGACGATCACGGCATTCGGAATGGACTTTTCCCAGATCAACTACCTGTTGTTGCTCTGTGGCGGATTTTTGCTGGCTGTGACTGCCCACGGTTTGATGAAAATGCGGATCAACACCATGAAGGGGGTGCTGGCAGAACGGTTGCTACGTCGCTTTCGCTATACACTGATCGCCCGCATTCTGCGCTTTCCCCAACCTTACTTTGAGCGCACGAGCCAAGGTGAGTTGGTCAGTATGGTCACCGCCGAGAGCGAACCTATGGGCGGGTTGATGGGCGATGCCGTGGCCCAACCTGTCTTGCAGGCGGGCCAGATGCTTACCATCCTTGGTTTTCTGTTTCTGCAATCGGTGGCCTTTGGCCTTGCGGCCTGCGCGCTGATCCCTTTGCAGGCTTGGCTGATCCCGAAACTACAGCGCCAGATCAACCTTCTGAACAAGAAACGGGTGATACAGGTCCGCGCATTGGCGGCAGAGATTGGCGAAGGGGCAGTCGGGGCCTCGACCCTGCGCGTGAATGGCGGCTGGCGCTATCGGATGGCGATGATTGGCGACCGGCTCGGGCGCCTGTTTGAGATCCGGTTCCAGATCTACCAGAAGAAATTCTTCATGAAGTTCCTCAATAACTTCATCACGCAACTTACCCCATTCTTTTTCTTTTCCATTGGCGGTTACCTGGTCATTCAGGGGCAGGTCACCATTGGCGCGTTGGTCGCCGCTTTGGCCGCCTACAAAGACCTGTCTTCTCCCTGGAAAGAGCTGCTGGCCTATTACAACCAGTCCGCCGACATGTCCCTGCGCTGGGAAACGATCACAGAACGCTTTGCCCCCGACGACATGGTGGATGAGACCTTGTTTTATGGCCCCGCCCCTGAGGCCCCGCGCCTGACGGGTGACATCGTTTTGGATCAGGTGACCGTGCGGGACGGCGACGGCAACCCGGTGCTAGAGGACATATCAATCACGCTGCCCGCCGGGGGTCTGATTGGCGTCAGCGCAGAGAACGACGAAGACCGACGCGCGCTGGCTGAGGTGCTGACGCGAGAAACGTTGCCCACCAGTGGCACAGTCATGCTGTCCGGGCACAACATCACAGCCTTGCATCAAGCTACCATTTCGAAACGGATCGGCCACGCCAGTTCACGGCCCATCCTGTTTCAGGGCAGCTATGGGCAGAACGTGATGATGCCAATGCGCGCGGCGCCACTTGAACCGGGAGATGACACCGAATTCGCCCGCGAGGCCGTGCGCGCAGGGAACTCCCCCGACATGCTCAAGGCCCATTGGGTCGACCCGACCCTTGCCGGGGTCGACGACAGAGATCAGTTGCGCGCTTGGTGGTATACGTTGATCGACGGATCGGGCAGTGGCGAGGTACTGACACGGCGCACATTGGATCAGGCATATGACGCCGAAAAGCACCAGGCTCTGACGTCCGCCCTGATCGACTTGCGCCCCAAAGTCGCGGCAGCGATTGAGGATGCAGGCCTGTCAAACTTTGTTCACCGGTTTGACAGAGAGGCGTATAACCCCGCGCTCCCAATTGCGGAAAACCTGCTTTTTGCGACTCCACGCGAGACGATCACACCCGAAATTATCGAAGCAAAGATCGAATTCCTGCGCCTGCTCCATGCACTCGAACTGGCCGGCAATCTCGAACAACTGGCCCGTAACATTATCGAAATGCTGCGTCAGATCTTTGGCGCCAATGGTACCGACCACCCCCTGTTTCGCAAGGTCGGGCTCGACGTCGAGGTTTATGAGGCCGCCCTTGATCTTGTGAACCGCAAACCGCCCGGATCAGAGATCACGGATGGTGACTTGGCACTGCTGCTTAGCGTGCCCTCGGCGGTGACCGCTGAACAGGTTGGTCCATCCTTTCCTGAGGAGATCAAAGGCCGCATTCTGGCCATGCGCACCCAGCACGGGGACACGCTGCGAGAGCAGATGGATGACCTTTTTGTCCCGATCGACGAAGGGTCATATGTCTTTGGGCTGACCGTTCTGGAAAATGTTTTGTTTGGCAAAGTGGCCGAAGGGGCCGGGACACGGGGCGAAGAGTTGCGGCGCATCGTGGTCCAGGTCCTTGGGGATGAAGGGATCAGTCCGCTGGTGCTTGAACTGGTCTTTGACGTGCCGATCGCCCTCGGCGGGGCCAACCTTCCGGCGCTTTTCGCCGAACCGCTGTCGATTAGCCGCGCCACGATCAAACGGCCTGATCTGTTGATCCTGGACAAGGTGATGTCCAGCTATGACGCCGAAACACGCGAGGCGTTGATCGCCAATCTGCGCAAGCTGCTGCCAGAGTCGATCATCGTATTCCTCGATGACGCCTTTGAGGATGAGGGCGCGTTTGATCTGCAATTTGAAATACAGCAAGGGCGCCTTGTCGGGGCCGAAGGGGCCCGGGTCGAGGCCGACAGTGAAGTGGGCGCAGACCTCGCACGCAAGCTAGAGGCCCTCAGCCGTACCCCCCTCTTTGCGGGCCTCAAACGCAAACAGCTGCGTCTTTTGGCGTTCGGAGCGCGCTGGTACAAGGCCATCCCCGGTGAGTACGTGTTCCGCAAACACGACGATCCCACCGACGGCGCATATATGATCATCGACGGGGAAGCGGACCTGCTCTTGCCCCGCCCGGGCGGTGAAGATCAACTGATCGCCACAGTCGGAGCCGGCGCGCTGGTGGGCGAATTGGGCCTGATCCGTCGCGAGCCACGCGCGCTCGACATGCGTGCCCGTACCCCCCTGTCCTGCCTGCGTATCAGCGAAGAAGACTTTATGGCCGTTGTCGAAAACGATGCCGCCACCGCCTTCCGCTTGCTTCAGGTGGTGGCGGGCTACATCAAAACGTGACTGTGATGCATCCAAGAGCACAAAACTTGTGCAATAAAGTGTGTTAGACACTGGTGCCCAAGGCGCACATTTGGCATTCATAGGACAAAGCCGCCCAAGATAGTGCGGTGAGGTGTTGTTTTATGTTCGGAACAATCCGAAGTGCTCTTGTTTGCGTTGTGATCGCAACTGGCGCCGCATCCACTGCGTTCGCGCTTGAAGTGACAATCAACGCTCCTGACGAAGTGGCCGATGATTTACGAATCGGCTCGCTTGCGGCGGCCCTTGTGGGCGGTACCGACACGGGCGAGCCCGCAAGCGGTATCGAAGTGCTGAGCGCAGCGCAGGCTGACTACAGCCGCTTGATCGGCGTTCTTTATGAGAAAGGGTATTTTGCCCCCACGATCAGCATTCAGGTGGATGGGCGCGAGGTGTCGTCCCTGTCTGCAGTGGCCGCGCCACCGACCATTCCACGGGTTGTAATTACGGTAGAGCCGGGTGCTGTGTTCACTTTTGGCAACGTCACCATTACGCCAGAGGCCCCAACATCTGAACCTGTGCTTGGCCTGATGCCGGGCGACACGGCGCGTGTGTCGACTCTGCGCGCCGGGACCGCCGCCCAGATTGATGGCTGGCGACATGCCGGACATGCCAAGGCGGCTGTGTCAGATCAGAAAATCACAGCACGCCACCCGGATAAGACACTGAGCGCTGCAGTCACCATCGATCCCGGTCCCCGACTGCGGTTCGGGGAACTAATCTTGCAAAGCGAAAGCGCGGTGCGCGAAAAACGCATCCGCGAAATCATGGGCTGGGAAAGTGGCGAGGTCTTTGACCCTGACCACATTGATGATGTCAGAACCCGGATGCGCCGCACCGGGACCTTTGCCGCCGTCACACTGACTGAAGCCGAAGAACCCAACGCTGATGGTACTTTAGACGTCACGGCGACCGTTTCAGACCAACTTCCGCGGCGCTACAGTTTCGGGGCCGAATTCAGCACGCTGGACGGTGTCAGCGTCAGCGCACTCTGGCTTCATCGCAACATTTTTGGCGGCGCCGAACGGTTGCAAATCGACGGCGAAATCTCGGGCGCTGGTGGACAAACCGGGGGTGAGGATTATCGCTTGACCGCTCTGCTGTCACGCCCTGCAACGTTCCGAACTGATCTTGAAGCCTTTGCGTTGGCCGAGATCGAACAAGTAGACGATCCAAACCTCTTCTCACGCACGGCCCGCCTCGAGGTCGGTGGGGTCTATTTCGCCAGCGACCAAAGACAATACAGCTATGGTATTGGTTTCCGGCGTTCACTGACCCGGGACGATCTGGGCGAACGCAACTATACCATCTTCACCGTTCCACTGAGCGCCACCTTTGATCATCGTGATGATTCATTGAATGCGACGTCCGGATACTATGCCAAAGTCGGACTGACCCCGTTCTTTGACATCAGCGGAACGGAAAATGGCATTGTGACCACGGTTGATTTGCGCACCTACCGGAAAGTCGGCGAAAAGGTCACTCTTGCAGTACGGGGCGTTTTAGGCTCCGTCGCAGGGCCCGACATCACATTGGCGCCTGCCGACTTCCTATTCTTCTCGGGTGGATCAGACTCGGTTCGCGGGCAGGAGTACAAATCGCTCGGCGTCGAACTCAGCCCCGGCGTTATTATCGGCGGCAAATCTTATGTGGGCCTCTCTGGTGAGGTCCGCGTCCAAACGGGCGCAAACCTTTCTGTCGTCGGCTTTTATGACGCCGGATATGTGGGCGAAGAGTCTTTTTACGACGGGTCGGGCGAATGGCACACGGGCTACGGAGCAGGTGTGCGCTACAACACTCCCATTGGTCCCATCCGATTTGATCTGGCGGTTCCGGGATCAGGACCCGGCGACAACTCAGGGGTCGAAGTCTACATCGGGATTGGGCAGGCCTTTTGATGCGTTACCTTCTGATCCTCATTGCCTTTGTGTTCTGGCCTCTCGCTGCGATTGCGCAAGAGTCCGAGGACGACGAAGACCGCGGCTTTATCGCAGGACTGCTTGAAAGCGCATTGGGGGGCGACGGGCGCACTGTGCAGATCATCGGCTTTGCCGGAGCGTTGTCCAGCACCGCAAGCATCGAGCAGATCACCATCGCTGATGATGAAGGTATCTGGCTCACGATCGACGATGTCGCACTGACATGGAAGCGCAGCGCCCTGTTGCGCGGTATCATCGACGTGCAAGAATTGCGCGCGACACGCATACAGTTGCCCCGCACGCCCGTCGCGCAGCCGGGGGTCGAAGTCCCGGATGCAGAGGCCACTCCCTTTGCTCTGCCTGACCTGCCAGCCTCAATCCTGCTTGAAAAACTGGACATTGGTGCCGTGGAACTAGGTGCCCCTGTGCTGGGCGAAGCGGCAACGCTGTCTCTCAGTGGCAGTGCCACGCTTGCGGACGGTGCGGGGGATGTCTCTTTGCGCGCGCAACGCTCAGACGGGCCGCGCAGCACAATCAGCATTGATGCGTCCTATGCCAACAAGACCCGCGATCTGGCGCTTGATCTTGAGGTCACAGAGGACGCGAATGGGCTTTTGTCTGGGCTGATGAACCTGCCCGGTCGGCCAAGCGTGGATTTGAACATCGAAGGAAATGGTGCACTCAGTGACTTCGCTGGCACACTGGATTTGCGCACCGACGATACGCCGCGGCTTGCAGGGACACTGGCCCTGCAAAGCGAAGAAGACGGGCCAATGGACTTTGAAGTGGACCTTGGCGGCGACGTCACAGCCCTGTTCTTGCCGCAGTACGCTGCCTTCTTTGGTCCCGATGTTTCCCTGAGTGCACAAGGCAATCAAGACAGCGACGGCGCGCTCACGCTCAGCCAGTTTGACCTGCAAGCCCGCGCACTGGAACTGAGCGGTCAGGTTGCGCTGAACAGCGATCGCTGGCCCATACTGCTGGACGTTAAGGGACAAATCGCGGACCCCAGCGGTACACCGATCCTGCTGCCCGGAGCAAGTGGAGCTGAAACACGCATCAACAGCGCTGACTTGGCCGTTACCTTTGATACCAACGACAGCGACGCGCTGACCGCGCAAATCTCCATCGCGGGTCTGGACCGGGCAGAATTGACCGCCGTAGCACTCACGCTTGATCTGGACGGCACCCTGTCGGGCGACGTGGATGCCATCGGGTCGCTCGCTACCCGCATCGATCTGGCCGCATCCGGCCTCGGATTTACCGACCCCGCGCTGACGCAGGCTATTGGCAAAATCGTGCGCGGTGGGTTGGATGTGCAATATGCCGATGACGCCCCTTTGCAGCTGACCAATCTGTCCTTGACCGGTGCGGCATGGCAAGCGAGCGGGTCCACAACAGTAAAAAGGCTGAGCGAAGACTTTTCCACCGCTTTTGATCTGAAACTGGACACCCCTGACTTGTCGGCCTTTGCCGCGCTCGCAGGTGTCGAGCTGACCGGCGCCGGGCAGATCGGTGTGACGGGCAACGCGGCATTGGGCGGCTTTTTTGACGTCGCGATCACTGGCACCACCCAAGACCTCGCGCTCGGCATCCCGCAGGCCGACGCGGTGCTGGCCGGTCAAACTGCGGTCAACCTGGCCGCGCGACGCGATTCAACCGGGACTTTTCTGGATCGCCTGACTCTCAACAACCCCGCTCTCTCTGCCGACGTCTCCGCCAATTTGCAGACCGGCGCTTCTGAGGCCCGCTATGCTTTCCGCCTCGACGATGCGGGACGGGTTGTGGATACTCTCGAAGGTCCACTCAGCGTCGAAGGCACGGCACGGCAGACCGGTAAGGCTTGGGATGTTGGGGCGACGCTGGCCGGGCCACTAGATGCATCAGCCACGTTGGATGCGCGGATTGAGGGCGCCCAGATCGATATCGACCTCGACGCGGGCGTGCCCGACCTGAAACCACTTGTGCCGCAACTGGAAGGTGGGGCGCAGTTCGCTGCCAGCGCACAACAGCGCAACGGGGCGTGGGACTTTGACACCGAAATAGACGGACCCTTTGACAGTGCAGTGACGGCCTCCGGGCGTTTTGCCGATGGCATTCTCAATGCAAACTATTCGGGCTTCCTACCTTCGCTTGATCCGTTTGCACCCGGCATTCCCGGAGCACTCAATCTGAACGGTGAGGTACAGCAGGTACCAGACGGCTACGAGTTCGCCACGAACCTGTCTGGCCCCTATGATGCTACCGTAAATGCAACGGGAGCGCTGCTCGCCGGCATCCTAAACGCCAAATACTCTGCCAATGTGCCGGACGTATCGACACTCGCCCCCGGCGTCACCGGCGCGCTCGACGTGAACGGAGAAGTGCAACAAGTGCCGACGGGTTGGGAATTCGTAACGGACCTGTCCGGCCCCTATGACGCTCAGGTCAATGCGACAGGGGCACTCCTGTCCGGCATCCTCAGCGCAGATTATGCAGCTCGTCTGCCAGATGTGTCTGCACTCGCCCCCGGCATCAACGGCGCTGCGACTCTGGATGGAAACGTGCAGCAGCAAGATGACGGTTGGGCCTTTGCCACCGATCTGACGGGGCCATTTGACAGCAGCGGCAATGTTACCGGCACCTACAAATCAGAGCGACTGGCGACCGACTTCGAACTGGCAATGCCAAACGTGGCCCCTCTTGCTCCCGGTGTTTCGGGGCCACTAAACGTGGCAGGCACAGTGGCGCAAGTCGATCAGGGTTGGACCGTTGAAACGGACATAAACGGCCCATACTCAAGCACCGCGAACATCGACGGCACCTACAGTAATGATGGGGCTGCGGCGCGCTATGAGGTTCAGGTGCCAGATGTGGGCGCACTGTTGTCGGGGTTCTCCGGGGCCGCTGCTCTCTCCGGAACGGCCACGCAGGTCGCGCGCGGTTTTGACGTCGATGCCACTCTTGAAGGACCCAGAGGCACCACCGCGCAGGTTCAAGGGCTGGTTGGGAGTTCTGGGGAACTCGAACTTGATGCCAAAGGACAGGCACAGTTGGGGTTGGTGAATACCTTCATTGCACCCCGCTCTGTTTCGGGGACTGTGGACTTTGATCTTACCGTTGATGGCCCTGCGGCGCCGTCTTCAGTGCGGGGCCGGATCAGCACTTCCGGAACACAATTTGCCGACCCCAGTTTGCCACTCTCCTTTTCAGACATCACCGCCTCTGTTGACCTATCGGGCGAACAAGCGAACCTGGGGGTGACCGCACAGGTGAGAGAGGGCGGGTCAATCGGCGTGAACGGACCGATCACTTTGGACGGGGCGTTTCCGGCGCAACTGGAGGTCGGACTGAACAGTGTCGTCGTGACGGACAACGTGAACTATACGAGCCTGCTCAACGGCGGGATATCCGTCAACGGCCCGCTTTTGGGCGGTGCACAGATTGCGGGCACAATCGATGTCGGGGAAACGACAGTGCGCGTCCCAAACAGCACTGTGTCCACCCTCGGAGCGATCCCGGACATCACACATATCGGCGAAACCCGGCCCCAACTGCGCACGCGCGAGCGGGCCGGTCTGGTGACACAAGACAGCGACAACGACGCAAGTGGAGGCGGCAGTTCCATCGCATACCCGCTTGATGTAAAAATCAATTTGCCATCGAAGGTCTTCGTACGTGGGCGCGGGATCAACGCGGAACTCGGCGGAGATTTACAGATCTCCGGCAGCTCTGCGGACGTGATCTCGATAGGGCAAATCGATTTGATCAGGGGACGGATCGACGTCCTCAACAGGCGGTTTGATCTGACTGAGGGGCGCGTAGAATTGGAGGGGCGGTTCGAGCCGTTTTTACGGCTGGTAGCAGAGACGACAACTGATACAGGCACCGCCAGCATCATTGTCGAAGGCCCGCTGGAAGACATAGAAGTGTCATTTGAATCCAGCCCCGAGGCTCCGCAGGATCAGGTTCTGGCTCAGGTCATTTTCGGGCGCGACATCTCGCAACTTTCTGCGTTCCAAGCGCTACAACTGGCCAGTGCCGTTGCCAATCTTGCTGGAGTAGGCGGCGAAGGGCTTGTATCGCAACTGCGCGGATCCATTGGCCTTGATGATCTGGATATCACAACAAACGAAGATGGGAGTTCCGCCTTGCGGGCGGGCAAGTACTTGTCAGACAACGTTTACACCGACGTAACGGTCGGTGGCCAAGATGGGGCCGAATTGTCCATCAACATTGATCTAAGCGACAGCCTGACAGTGCGTGGCAGCGTGGCGTCAGACAGCAACACAAGCCTCGGGCTCTTTATCGAAAAGGATTATTGAGCACGCGCTTTGACAGTGCGCGCCCAGAGTTCTAGTGTGCCCATGTATCCAAGCGGATACAAATATGAGAGCCTGCCATGACCACTCCTGATATGAGCCAGGGCGAAACCGCCTATGCCAAACTGCTTGCCGCAATTCGCAACGGAGGGTTCGCCCCCGGTGACCGATTGCGGGAAACGGACGTCGCCAGCCGGCTGAACCTGTCCCGCACACCAGTGCGCGAAGCCCTGCGCCGACTTGAAGCGGACGGGATCGTCGAACACCGCCCGCGCCTTGGGGCCATCATTCGCCAACTAAGCCACGGCGAGTTGGTCGAACTTTACGAAATGCGAAGCGTTCTGGAACGCACCGCCGCCGAGATGGCAGCCAAGCATGCAAGCCCCGCAGAAGTCGCCGCTCTGCGCGACCTCAATGAAAAAATTGCCTCTAGTGATCCGGCTGAGGCTGCCGCTCTCAATCAGGACTTTCACCGTGGTATTTACCTTGCCACCCGGAACCGTTTCCTGTTGGACGCTGCCCGCGCGCTCAACAATGCTCTGATGCTGCTCGGGCCGACCACGCTTGACGATCCCGCGCGCATTGCCGAGGTCAGCACACAGCATTCTGCGATCCTTGACGCCATCGCTGCAGGTGACGTGACGGGTGCAGGCGTAGCAGCAGAAACACATCTGCAAACGTCTCTGGTCCACCGTCTCAAGGTGCTGGCCCGGTGAAAAGCACCGCACTGACCTTTGCCATTGCAGCCATTGGAGTTGCGGTGTTTCACGCCGCCGCCCTGCCTCTTCCCTGGCTGCTTGGGCCGATTGCGGCCTGCCTGATCGCGGCGCTCTCTGGTGTCAGAATGAACGGGATCAAACCGCTCAACGAGGGGATGCGGACCATCCTTGGCCTCGCTGTTGGGGCCACGTTCACACCGCTCGTTCTGGCCTCAATGGTTCAGATGTGGCCAACGCTTGTGTTGATCCCGGTCATGGTATTGCTGATCGGGTTGATCGGAGTGCCCTATTTTCAGCGTCTCTGGGGCTATGACTTTGCGACCAGCTACTACTCGACCATGCCCGGTGGTCTTCAGGATATGCTCGTGTTCGGAGAAGAAGCCGGCGGCAACCCGCGCGCCCTGTCGCTGATCCATGCCACTCGGGTGCTGGTGATCGTCGTGGCACTGCCGTTCCTGCTGCAAGGGGTGTGGGGCGCGGACCTTAGCAACCCGCCCGGTGCGCCCGCGAGAAGCGTGCCACCCGGGCAATTGCTGTTGATGGTCGCCTGCGCGCTGATCGGCTGGCAAGGCGCCAAGCGGATCGGCATGTTCGGGGCCTCAATCCTTGGGCCGTTGATTGTGGCCGCCGTTTGTGCCCTCACCGGGCTTTTGCACCACCGCCCGCCGGTCGAGGCGATCTGGGCCGCACAGTTCTTTATCGGGATGGGCGTTGGGATGAAATATACCGGAATCACCATGCAAGAAGTGCGCCGCGATCTGACAGCAGGCTTAGGCTTTTGCGGCATCCTGATCGTTCTGACCCTCATCTTTGTCGAAGGGATCTACTTGATGGATCTGGCTGGCGGAATGGACGCCCTGTTGGCCTTTGCGCCCGGCGGTCAGGCCGAGCTTACGATCCTAGCCCTGATCGTGGGGGCCGACGTGGCCTTCGTCATCGCTCACCACGTCTTACGCATTTTCGTTGTGATCCTTGGCGCACCGCTCTTTGCGCGAATGTTCAAAAGACCTCAGGATTGATCATGTGAATCGGCGCGCCCGCGGCATAGGCATTGATCTGATCAAAGATGTCCGAAAACTGCATCTCGAACTCATCTTCGGTCACAAACCCGATATGCGGGGTGGCCAGAACATTGGGGTGGGTCGCCAGAATGCTATCCGTATCGACCACCGGCTCGTTGTCAAAAACATCGACAGCCGCATAAATACGGCCCCGTTCAATCTCGGCCTCTAGCACACCGGGGCCGATCAGGCCGGAACGAGAGGTGTTCACAAGCAGACTGCGGGGTTGCATCGCGGCCAGATCATCAGCAGTGATCAGCCCCCGTGTGTCCGGCTTCAGTCGCACATGAAGGCTGACAATATCGGAGGTCGCGAAAAACGCTTCGCGGCTCTCTGCCACAGTCTCTCCATCCGCAACAGCACGCGCGCGACCTGCTGGCGAGGCCCACCATTGGACATTCATCCCAATAGCCTTGGCATAGCTCGCCACAGCCCCCGCAATCCGGCCATAGCCATAAAGTCCAAGGGTGCGTCCCCGCAATGTCCGCCCCACACCCATCTGCCACTGCCCAGCCTTTAAGGACGCTGCCTGCTGCGGGATCTGACGGTAATGACCCAGCATCAGCGCCAGTGTCATCTCGGCGGCGGCATACGAAGGGGCGCCCGCGTGCATGTTTGAACACAACAAAACACCATTGGTAGTGCAGGCTGGAACGTCAACATGGGGATAGACGCTGCGCTGACTGATCAACTTCAACGCGTCGAGCCGGTCTAGCAGGTCCGCCCCAATCTTGGTGCGCTCTCGAAACAGAACCAAACACTCAGCATCCGCCACCCGTTGAGCGAGCTTGGTAGGGTCAGGTTCGTGATCCGTCCAAACGGTGACATCATGTCCATCTAGTTTAGTAAAACAAGGTAAGCCACGCAGCGTGTCGAACCAATCATCCAGAATATGAACCTTCACCGGCTTTCCATCCGATCCGCAGGAGTGGGCATGCGCGGCGTGGGCACAAAGACGGATGCGTTCAATTGAGACAGGGCATCCGCAATACGCACCCTTTCAGCCAACAGGTGATTGAACTGCGCGTCGCATCCCGAGATGGGCGTTGGATAGGCGCTGATTTCAGCGGCCAAAAGGCGTTGCGCTGTCGCCAGTTCCGACCGCGCAACGATCAAACAGTCGGTGTAGCTGTCTTTCATTTTTGATACTCTCCGCTGAATTGTATACTACAGTATACCAAAATTCGGCCTTATTCAATCCTGCATAATCCGCCGCGCTAGGTCCGCCATCAAAAGGGCCTCCTGCCCCGCACTCATATCCAGGTGGTTCTTACCATCAATCTCCAGAAACGCATGGCCATGTACAAACATATGGAGCATGTAAGAACGTCGCTCGATCTCCTGATCCGGGGGCCCTTCGCCCAGAAAGGTGCGCACCTCTCGCTTTACCACGTCAAAGCACGCCTCACCGTGAGCCTGCAACTCGGGATCTTCGTCGTGATCCTTTGTCAGGCCGAACATCAGGCGGAACACGCCCGGTTCGGTGCGAGCAAAGTTGGCGTAACACAAACCCAGCGCCATGATCGGGGCGAGAGGATCACCAGTTGCTGCTTTTGCCGCGGCATCCATCTGGTCCCGCATCCGGTCGATTCCCGCCAATGCGACGGCGCGCACGATCTCTCCACGGTCCGAAAAATGCTTGTAAGGTGCCGCAGAACTGACGCCCGCTCGGCGCGCCGCCTCGGATATGGAAAAACCATCCGCGCCCTTCTCTTCGACAAGAATGCGAACGGTTTCAATAAGATGCGCGCGTAAATCACCGTGGTGATACTGCGTGCGGGGGATAGTCTCCACGTCCTGCTCCAACTTTTTTTGCCTCATGCCCTTGCCAAAGTAAGTGGCTATTACATATGCCTTAGAACAGCAAGTAAGCGCCACTCACTTCGAGTCAAGGAATGACACCATGACCCAAAGACGCCCCGAGGATACACGCAAAGCGCCCCTTTGGAAGCGTGCGTTGCGCGGTTTTGCAACGCTCACAGGAACGGTGTCGGTGATCGCTCTTGCAACTGGCGCGGTTTCGCTGGCCAGCGCGACCCTTGCCACGCGGGCGTCGGCCGTCGACGCGCCTGCCCCCGCGCCAACAACCACGGTTGAGGCATTGCGCATCTCGCCCACAGATCAGATGCCTGTGACACGCCACTTCTATGGTCAGATCGAAGCGGCCCAAACCGTCTCCCTTGGGTTCGAGCAGGGCGGTCGCCTCAACGTCCTGACAGTGGACGAAGGTGACCGCGTCGAGGCTGGGGACGTCATCGCGAAACTCGACACGCGCATTCTGATGACCGAAAGGTCCCGTCTGGTGGCGTCCCGTGACAGGCTCGAGGCACAAGCGGAACTCTCCCGCCGCACGACACAGCGCCAAACCGAATTGCGCAATCGTGGATTTGCCTCAGATCAGGCCGTGGACAACGTGGCCCTCGCCCTCACCGCGATTGAGGCGCAGATGGCCGAAGTCGACGCGGCCATCACCCAAGTCGAAGTGCAGCTTAGCCAGACCGAACTCACTGCCCCTTTTGACGGCACGATCGGCGCGCGCCACGTCGATCCCGGCGCCATCATGTCTGTGGGCGCCCCCGTCCTGGATATCAGGCAGGCGGCAGCACCACTGTTCCGGGTTGGCATTGACCCCAAACTTGCCAGCACGCTGGCTGATCATCCGGCGAAAATAACCTTGGATGGATCGGAATACGCTGCGCGTTTCATTGGGTTCCGGCCCGATCTGGACGCCCAGACACGGACCCGGACCGCCTTGTTCGAAGTGGAAACCGACGCGCCTGTTTACCTCGCTGCTGGCACACTCAGTGTGCAGACCTCGCTGACGCAGTTGGGCTATGCCGTGCCATTGTCCGCCCTTCAGGACGGTGTGCGGGGCCTTTGGACCATACTGGTGCTCGAACCAGAAACAGACGGTTTTGCCTCAGCACGCGCAGCAGCCGTCGAAGTGCTGCAAATCGAAGGCGACACTGCTTATGTGCGAGGGACGCTGACCGGTGATGCGCTGATCGTCCCCCATGGCACACATCGCCTTGTTCCCGGAGACCGGGTGCAACTGACCGAGGCGGACTAATGGAAACCCTCACCTTCCGCCAACCCCGCATTGTCGCACTTGCCCTGTTGGTCATCATCGCGGCGGGCCTTGCGTCGCTGTTGGCCATCGGACGGCAGGAAGACCCGACAATCACCAACCTTTTTGGCACCGTCACAACCCAGATCCCCGGGGCAGACCCGGCCCGCGTCGAGGCACTGGTCACACAACCAATCGAAGACGTGCTGCGTGAAGTGGCCGAAGTAGACGTGATCGAAAGTACGTCGGCCACTGGTATCTCGATCATCTCTGTCGAACTGGGTGTCACCGTTGCTGACACTCGGATCGAGGAGGTCTGGGCCGAAATCCGCGATGATCTTGTCGCCCTCTCCCCCACCCTTCCAACGGATGCTTTCGAGCCGGAGTTTGACACCGAAGGGGGCAGCGCCTTTGCCGCCATCGCCGCCTTGTCGGCAGAGCCCGGCGTGCCCACCACGATCCTTGGCCGCTACGCCCGCGATTTTGCCCAAAACCTGCGCAACATCCCTGGCACGGAACTGGTCGAGCTGTTCGGCGCGCCGGAAGACGAGGTGCTGATCACGCTTGACCCTACGGCCACTGCAGCCCTTGGGCTGACAGCCAGCGACATTAGCCGCGCCATTGCCAGTGGAGATGCCAAGGGGCCAGCCGGGCGTGTCCGTCCATCGGGTTCAGACCTGCTGGTGTCCATCGCAGGCGAGGTTGAAACGTTGGACCGTCTGGCCGACATCGTAATCCGCCGCTCAGACACCGGGGCGGTTACTTACCTCTCCCAAGTGGCCGAGATCACGCGCGGGCCTCGTCTGCCACACACAGAATTGGCCATCTATAACGGCAAGCCCGCCGTGCTGGTTGCCGCCAAGTTGGAACCCGGCCTGCAAGTCGACGTCTGGTCCGGCTTTGTCCGCGATGAAATCGACGCCTACCAAGCGCAGATGCCTGTTGGTACACAACTGGACCTGACCTTTGATCAAAGCCGCTATACGGCTGACCGCCTGACTGAGGTTGGGGTCAACATGGCCATCGGTGTCAGTCTTGTTGTCGGTGTACTGCTGCTGACCCTCGGCTTGCGCTCGGCCATGATCGTGGCACTGATCCTGCCTGTGGTGACGCTCGCGACCCTATTCACCATGAACTTTATCGGTCTGGCCATTCACCAGATGTCTGTCACGGGCCTGATCGTCGCCCTTGGGCTCCTCGTCGACGCAGGCATCGTGATGACAGACGAAGTAGGCCAACGCTTGCAGAAGGGCATGAGCCGAATGCAGGCCGCAGGCAGCTCAGTCAAGCGACTGTTTGCACCTCTGCTGGCCTCAACCATCACCACGGCATTGTCCTTTACTCCTTTGATCCTGTTGCCCGGGCCTGCGGGCGACTTCGTGGGCTCCATCGCCATTGCGGTGGTGATTATGCTTGGGTGGTCCTTTGTTGTGGCGGTCACGTTGACACCAGCCATCGCAGGCCACCTTCTGCCAGCCAACGGCACACGCGGCGGAATGAAAGGAGGCGCAGTTGGTCGGACATTTGCAGCGTCCTTGCGCTGGTCCGTCAACAACCCGGTGCGATCAATCGCTTTGGCGCTGGTGCTTCCGATCACCGGTTTTGCCGCCATGCCCACACTGACGGCGCAGTTCTTTCCCGGCGTGGATCGCGACCAGTTCACCATTGAAGTTGACCTCGCCCCCGGCACCGGGATCGACGACACGCAAGCTGTCGTAGAGCGGCTCAATCAAAGGCTGGCGACCGTCGACTCAATCGAGCAGGTGATGTGGGTCGTCGGCCGCTCGGCCCCGGCCTTCTACTATAACATCGTCGGCGCGCGCGAAAATGCACCAGGTCACGCCCATGCGCTGATCACGACAGCCTCGCCCGAAGCGACCGAAATAATCTTGCGTGATTTGCAGCGCACCCTTGCCCCCGTCGCGTCAGAAGCCGACATTTTGGTGCGTGGTCTGGTGCAGGGCCCGCCGGTGAATGCGCCAGTCGAACTGCGCTTTGTCGGCAACGATCTGACCGAACTGCGCGCCCTCGGAAACGAAGCCCGGCGGGTTCTGTCGGGGGTTGAACCCGTGCTGATCACCCGGTCGACCATTGGTGCTGGCGCACCGAAAGCAACGATCACTGTGGATGAAGCGCAGGCACAAGTGCTTGGCCTCGACCTTGCTCAAATCTCTGGCCAGTTACAGGCGGGGCTCGAAGGGATCACCGGCGGGTCTATGGTTGAAGGGGATGAGGAACTCCCCATACGCGTCCGCCTCGGAGCTTCGACCCGCGGTTCTGTACAGGCGATCCGCGATCTCCCCATTCTGCGCCCAGACGCTCAGGCCCTCGCCGCCCAAGGCCGCTGGCCCGCCCTCCCCCTCTCTGCCATCTCAGAGGTCGCCATAGAACCTGCCGCCAGCACCATCACACGGCGCAACGGCGAGCGGGCAAATACGGTTCAAGCGTTCATTCTGCGTGATGTTCTGCCTGAAGAAGCCTTGGTCGAGGTGCAAGCTGCCCTGGACACCGCCGGGTTCTCTTTGCCTCAAGGCGTGCGGCTCGAATTGGGCGGAGACAGCGATGCGCGGGCAGACACCTTGTCAGACTTGCTTGCATCGCTGGGTTTGATCGTAACTCTGTCCATCGCGGCCATTGCACTGACGTTTAACTCCTTCCGCCTCACAGCCGTTGTGCTTGTGGTGTCAGGCCTCAGCGCGGGCCTTAGCCTGTTGGCACTGGCTGTGTTCCAATACCCGTTTGGGATCAACGCCATCATTGGCGTGATTGGCTCAATCGGCGTGTCGATCAACGCGGCGATTATCATCCTGTCGGGCCTTGCCCAAGACGAAGACGCTGCCGCCGGGGATCGCGCGGCCATGGTGACAGTGGTCATGGGATCAAGCCGACACATCGTATCGACCACGATCACCACATTTGGAGGGTTTTTGCCGTTGATCCTTGCCGGTGGAGGCTTTTGGCCGCCGTTCGCGATGTCCGTGGCAGGGGGTGTCCTTCTGTCCACAGTGGTGAGTTTTTACTTTACTCCCCCCCTGTTTGCACTGATCCATCGGCGACCCAAACCCAAAAAGGATGGCTTGATCATCGACCTGCCGAATGACCTGCCTTTTGTCCTTTATCCGCCGCACCAACAGGCCGCAGAATAAGTTCACAGCTGTCCGTTTTGGCGGCAAAAGTCATTGCAAGCGTTGTGTCCGGTCCCAAACCGACTTGCCAAGCGCTGCGAAGTCGCGAACACTCTGCCCCATAACGTAAAATGGGGAGTACCAAATGAAACTGACAACATTCCTGTCTGTCGCGGCACTGTTATCCAGCACTGCGCTGGTCAGCGCCGACACGCTGAAATGGGCACGCGCGGGCGATGCGCTGACACTTGATCCGCATGCCCAGAACGAAGGACCGACAAGCACGCTGGCCCACCAAATCATGGAGCCACTGATCATCCGGGATCACACTGGCGCCATCGAGGCGGCTCTTGCCACCGAATGGGGTCCCTCGGCTGACGATCCGAACATCTGGGTGTTTAAATTGCGCGAAGGTGTCACCTTCCATGACGGTGCGGCCTTCGATTCTGAAGACGTCGTATTTTCGATGAACCGCGCGATGACGCCGGACAGCGACTACAAGGAACTGCTCGCATCCGTCAAAGAAGTCCGTGCCGCTGGCCCCTACACAGTCGAGATTGTGACCGACGGTCCGAACCCCATCATGCCCAACAACCTCACCAATCTGTTCATCATGGACAAGGACTGGGCCGAGGCCAACGGCGCCACCAAAGTACAGGACTATGAAGGTGGCGAGGATACATACGCTGCCAAGAACGCCAACGGCACCGGTCCTTACAAACTGATCAGCCGCGAACCAGACGTCAAAACCGTGCTTGAAGCCTTTGACGGGTATTGGGGTGCAGGTGAATTCCCGCTGGATGTGACGGCCATTGAATACACGCCAATCCAGAACCCAGCCACACGCGTTGCCGCGTTGCTGTCAGGCGAGGTCGATTTCATCCAAGACGTCCCGGTCCAAGACCTTGAGCGGGTCGCAGGTACCGATGGTTTGGACGTGCGCACAGCACCGCAAAACCGCGTCATCTTCTTTGGGATGAACGTCGGCGATGCGGACCTCGCAAACGACAACGTCGAAGGCGCCAACCCGCTGGCAGACGTGCGCGTGCGCAAGGCGATGTCGATGGCCATCAACCGCGACGCGATCAAGCACGTGGTCATGCGCGGCCAGTCTGATCCCGCAGGTATGATTGCACCTCCTTTCGTGAATGGTTGGGATGAGGCGATGGATTCTTCGTCAACAACCGACTTGGAGGCCGCCAAGGCGCTGATGGCCGAAGCTGGGTATGGCGACGGTTTCTCGATCCAGCTTGATTGCCCCAATGATCGCTACATCAACGACGAAGCGATCTGCCAGGCGTCTGTCGGTATGCTGGCGCAAATCGGCGTGACCGTGAACCTCGACGCCAAGCCCAAGGCGCAGCACTTCCCGCTGCTCAGCAATCTGGAAACAGATTTCTACATGCTTGGATGGGGCGTTCCAACTTACGACTCCGAGTACATCTTCAATTTCCTCGTTCACGGACGTGACGACAAATACGGGTCGTGGAACGCGACACGCTACACCAACGACGACTTGAACGCCAAGATCGTCAGTCTTGCATCCAACACCGATTTGGAAGCGCGCAATGCCGACATCGCTGCGATCTGGGAAGTGGTACAGGACGAGGCGATCTATATCCCCTTGCACCACCAGGTTCTGAACTGGGGGATGAAGTCGAATGTGGGCACGATTGTCGATCCCGGCGATGCGCCCAAAATGAAGTATCTTGAACTGAACTGATCCACACGTTCAGCTACAGAAATGGCAGGCCCCGGCGCACCAAACCGCCGGGGCCTGTTTTGCTTTTGACCGGGCGCCCTGCTTTTGGGCAACCCGACCCACCCAAGGGGAATACCCTTGATGACGCAATCGCTCCCTTTCCATTGCACGGCTTCGTCGCATAGGCTCTCCCGATACACAGACTCGAATGAGGGGTAGAAATGATGCGTAAACTGACCGGAACGGCGCTGGCCGCAATGCTGATCGGCAATGTGGGCCTGGCCGAAGAATTCAAATGGGCCGAAACGACGGACCCTCAGACGATGGATCCGCATGCGGTGAACTCCGCCCCTGTTTTGGGCTTTCTCAACAACGTCTATGAAGGCCTCGTGCGGCGCGGCAAGGACATGGCCATCGAGCCCGCTCTTGCGACTGCATGGGAACCGATTGGCGAAGGAGAAGGTTGGCGGTTCATGCTCCGCGAGGGCGTCACCTTCCACGGCGGCGAAGCCTTTGATGCGGACGACGTGATCTTTTCCTACCAACGTGCCAGCAATGAAGCCTCCGACACCCGCAGCTGGTTTGCGCCTGTCTCGGATGTGATCAAGGTCGATGACTACACCGTCGACATCATGACAACGGCCCCCAACCCGATTTTCCCGGACTCGATCGCCAACTGGATGATCATGGATTCTGGATGGGCTGAGGCCAATGGCACATCGCTGCCGGACAAGGAAAACGGCAACTATGCCACGCTCAATACCAACGGGACGGGCGCCTTCATGGTCACAGCGCGCGAGCCGGGGCTGCGCACGGTTTTGGAACCTCATGCGAGCTGGTGGGATGAAGCAGAGCATAACATCACACGCGCAGAACTGACGCCGATCCAGAACCCGGCGACGGCTGTGGCCGCGTTGTTGTCCGGAGACGTGGACCTGATCAACCCCGTGCCCATTCAGGATGCAGCCCGGTTGAGCGCGGATTCGTCTGTTCAGGTTATTCAGGGCATTGAGGCGCGCGTGATCATGCTGGGCTTTCCACATGAAGCTGACGCGCTGAAGTATTCGGCCGAGACCACGGACGCCAACCCGTTTGCGGACGCCCGCGTGCGCCGCGCTGTCGCCCACGCCGTGAACGTGCCTGCCATCCTCCAGACCATCATGCGGGGCAGTGCGGAACCGGCCAGCCAGTTGGTAAGCCCTGCGATGCGTGGCTATTCCGCGGCCCTTGCCGAGCGGCCTGCATTTGATCCGGACATGGCCCGCGCCTTGCTGGAAGAAGCCGGATATGGGGACGGGTTCTCCTTTGGCCTTAAGTGCCCCAACGATCGCTATCTGAATGATGAAGCGGTCTGTCAGGCGGTCACGGGGATGCTGGCTCAGGTCGGGATCACGGCGGTTCTGGATGCGATGCCGGTTCAGAATTACTGGCCTGAACTGCGCGCCGACAACTATGACATGTACCTGCTTGGCTGGTCGCCGGGCACCTTTGATGCCGAGCATCCCGTGCGCTTTCTCGCTTCTACTCCCAACGAAGAAAAGAAGCTGGGATCGTGGAACTTTGGCGGTTTTTCGAACGCCCGCGTGGATGAATTGCTGCCTATGATCCAGTCGGAAATTGACGATACCAAGCGTCAGGCCATGCTCGATGAGACGGCTAAAATCTTGCAGGATGAGGTGGCTTACGTGCCTATGTATGTCCAGCCTTTGGTCTGGGGCGCTGGGGCAAATGTTGCCCTCACACAGCGGCCCGATAACTTCTTTATCCTGCGCTGGGTTACCGTCAACTAAAGGACGTGTCCCAGCATGGGACACATTCGCGCCTAAGCAAAATCAATGGCTTACAGAGGCGCATTTACAAATTATTAGGAAACAGGGGCGCCATCGGCGCCCCTGTTTTCGTTTGGCCAACGCCGTTGCACGACCCTGATCCGCCACGTTGTTTGTGAAGGCAAAGCGGTCTCGCCAAGGCGGTCAAAAAACCCCCGGCAAGATGGCCCTCGCACCGAAGGGCACGGGCGTACAATTTCGCAGACAAGTGTGGTATGGCCCGGCCAAAGCAAAAGGCGGGAGGGCCGTGCGATGACGGGTGACCACGTTTCGATCAACAAAGACATCTGGAATACGGACGCGCCCAATTGGGCAAAGTTTGCGCACCGCCAATGGACCCTAGACACCCCCGAGTGGGGCACGTGGAACAACTCAGATGACGGCATCAACATGTTGCCTGCAACGATGACAGACGTGGATGCGATCGAGCTTGGGTGTGGGACGGGATACGTGGCGTACTGGATGTACAGGCGCGGTGCGCGGGTGACGGCCATTGATATCTCTGCCGAACAACTGGCGACCGCGCGCAAGCTGGCGACACAGCACAGCGCGGACATCACGTTCATCGAAGGCAACGCCGAGGCGACCGGCCTGCCCGATGCCGCCTTTGATTTTGCGATTTCGGAATATGGTGCGTCGATCTGGTGCAAACCAGAGACGTGGTTGCGCGAGGCATGGCGGTTGCTGCGCCCCGGTGGGCGGCTGGTGTTCCTTGGTAACCATCCCCTGTCGCTGATCTGCTCACCCCTGAACGGAGCCCCGGCGGAGCGGGTGCTGCACCGCCCCTACAAGGACATGTGGGGCGCGGATTGGACCGAAGTGGAATTCGAGCCCACGGGTGTATGTTTTAATCTGACGATGGCGGGGTGGATGGACCTGTTTGCACAGATCGGGTTTGTCGTCACGCGGTATCAGGAGCTTTATGCGCCCAACGACGCCACCGGCACGCGGGACGAGGTGCCTGCGGACTGGGCCAAGGACTATCCCGTGGAGCAGGTTTGGCATTTGGCCAAACCGGGCTGACTGTTTGGAGCTGCCGGTTTTTTCGACCGACGCCCTCTGTATGCTCTGGAATTAAGTAAATTTTTCCTTTTGCCGCCTAAGCGTTGCACACGTGAAGCCATCCAGCGCAGCAAAGGAGCATGTCGCATGTTTCAGGCCAATCTTCGGCGTTCCCAGATTGAGGAGCGCAACACGACCATGTTGCAGGCTGCCGAAAAGTTTCGGAACGGATTGAAAGACGGGAGTGCGTCTGTGAATGACCTGCCCCGCCTTAAACAAGAGTTTCCGTCTTTTGGAGTGATGCCCTGCAAGGCGGGCAACATTGAATTTGTTATGTTTCACGCCCATGACGACGTGGTGGTGTGGGAGTATCTGTGGAATGGACCGGATGGCTATGAACGCAACCTGGTCCGCACCTGGATCGACTGGTGTCGCGCCCGTCCCGGCGACATTCTGGACATTGGTGCCTACACGGGTCTGATGTCTTTGCTCGCCGCTCACGCGCATCCCGACAATACCATCCACTTGTTTGAACCGCTGGAACGAATCATCGAACGGGCCAATGTGAACGTCAAACTGAACGGCATGGGGCGGCGCATTGCGCGCCATGCCGTTGCCGCGTCGGATACCAACGGGTCGACTGAGATCACGCTTTACCGGGGCGAAGATGCTTTGGGAACTGGCAGTGGGATCGGGACCAAGAAGGACAAGAAAGTGATCGGCACCAAAGCCATTGCGACCGCGCGGATCGATGATTTCTTGCCTGATCTCAATGCCAAAGCCATCAAACTGGATGTCGAGGGGCATGAACTGGCCGCCCTTTTGGGGCTGGAAAAAACCATCAGCCGGTGCCGCCCTCATATGCTGGTGGAAAGTTGGGAAAGTGATCGCACGCAGGTTTTGAAGATCATGGCCGAGCACGGTTATGACATGCAGCGCACCGAGCCCGAAGACCGCACGGTAAACAACTATATCGCCACGCCGCGATCTTAAGTCGCGCGCGCCGGACGGGCGTCTGTGTGGGCGTCAGATGCTTAGATAACTGGCATGTTCCACGCACAATGCGCGCATTCCCCTTGACCATCGTCGCGCAGCATTAGCATCCTACCCCAATGCTCGCCTATATCATCCAACGCGTTGTTCAATCCGCCCTTGTCCTGCTGGTCGTGGGGCTGGTGGCGTTTTCCATGTTCCGATTTGTTGGCGATCCTGTCGATAACATGCTGGGGCAGGAACGCACGCAGGCCGATATTGAGAGGCTGCGCGAGGTTCTGGGCCTCGATCAGCCGTTTGTGGTGCAGTATTATAAATTTTTGAGCAATGCAGCACAGGGCAATTTTGGTGTGTCCTACCGGCAGGGGCGCCCTGTGGCAGAGATATTGATGGAGCGGGCCCCCGCAACACTGGAGCTGGCCGCGGTCAGTGGTTTTCTGGCGATTTCCATCGGGATTGCGTTGGGCGTGTTTACCGCCATTCGCCGCAACGGAGTGGGTGCCAACCTGATCATGTCGGTGTCCCTGATTGGGGTCTCTTTGCCGACGTTTTTGATTGGTATCTTGTTGATTTACCTATTTTCTGTGGAACTTGGCTGGCTACCAAGTTTTGGGCGCGGGGATACGGTGATGATTGGCGGCTGGTCGACCGGGTTTTTGACCAGTTCGGGTTTGCAGGCGCTTATTCTCCCATCGATTACCTTGGGCCTTTATCAGATGACGTTGATCATGCGCCTTGTGCGATCCGAGATGTTGGAGGTGCTGAGGCAGGATTATATCCGCTTTGCCCGCGCCCGTGGTTTGCGGGAACGTGCGGTGAACTTTCGCCATGCGTTGAAGAACACATTGGTGCCGGTGATTACGGTGACGGGATTGCAGTTGGGATCTATCATTGCCTTTGCCATCATCACCGAGACGGTGTTTCAGTGGCCGGGCGTGGGATTGTTGTTCATCAACGCGATCCAGTTTGTCGATATCCCGGTGATGGCCGCATATCTGATGCTGATTTCGGTGATGTTTGTGGGGATCAACCTGATCGTGGACCTGCTGTATTTTGCCATTGATCCGCGCCTGCGCGTGGACCGGACAGGGGCGCATTGAGATGGTAGATACCCCCCTTCCCGAGGTCGTCGAAAAAGACCCGTCGCGCCTGAGCCTCGCGCTGCGTTCTGATTTTTTCTATGCATTCAAGCGGTCGCCTGTCGCTGTGGTCAGCTTTGCGTTGGTGGCGCTCTTGGTGCTGTCGGCAGTGTTTGCGCCTTTGATTGCGCCCTATGACCCGTTTGACCCTGCATCCTTGAACCTGATGAACGGGTTTTCGGCGCCCATGACCCCCAATGCGTTCACGGGCGAGACCTTTTGGTTGGGCACTGACGATCAGGGGCGCGACGTGTTTTCCACCATTCTTTACGGGATGCGGATATCGCTGTTTGTGGGGGCTGCGGCGGTCGCCTTTGCGATGGTGTTGGGCATCACTTTGGGGCTGTTGGCGGGCTATGTTGGCGGGTGGACCGAAACGATCATCATGCGCGTTGCGGACGTGCAACTGACCTTTCCGGCGATCCTTGTGGCGATGTTGATTTTTGGCGTCGCCAAGGGCGTGACCCCGGTGGAATACCGCGATCAGATGGCGATCTGGGTGTTGATCATTGCCATTGGCCTGTCTGATTGGGTGCAGTTTGCCCGTGTGGTGCGCGGTGCGACACTGGTCGAAAAGAACAAGGAATATGTGGCGGCGGCCAAGCTGATTGGCCGTACCGGCCCCGCGATCATGGTGCGTCACATCCTGCCCAATGTGCTGTCGCCCGTGTTGGTCATTGCCACGATTTCGCTGGCCTTGGCGATCATTGCCGAGGCCACTTTGTCGTTCCTTGGGGTCGGGGCACCGCCCACACAACCCTCGCTGGGCACGCTGATCCGCATCGGGCAAGGCTTTTTGTTCTCGGGCGAGTGGTGGATTTTGCTGTTCCCTTCCGTCACGCTGCTGGTGCTGGCGCTTAGCGTCAATTTGCTGGGAGATTGGCTGCGCGATGCGCTGAACCCGAGGCTGAGATGACACGGGCCTTGTGCGCCGCTGTCGCGATGAGCCTGTTTGCCACCAGCCTCTTGGCACAAGAGCGTGACACATCCGATCTTGCCCGCGAATTGATTGCGGCCCCGCCTTTTCAAACCAAGATCGACCGAATTGTCTTTCTCTCAAAGCACCGGGCGCTGCTGCCATTTACGGGATCAGACCTGAGGCCCGACCAGATTGAAATCATCCGCAGCATTTCGGTCAATGAATGGTCCGAGGCGCGCGGCGAGGTGGTCGATCTTTATGTTGAAGCCTTTGCAAAAACCTATTCCGAGGACGCGCTGAAGAAGCTGATCGCCTTTTACGCAGATGAGGAATTGCAAAACGCCCTTGCCATGCAAGCGAGCGCCGAGACGCGGGCAACAGACACTCTGATCTCGCTCACACCCCTCGTCGAGGCGCGGATCAAATCGCGGATGACCAAAGAATTGAGTGACTGACCCGGCCGCCGATCATCCAAGGCACGCGGGGCAGTCGTCGCTTAGATGCGGGTGACCGCATCATCCAGCATGGCCAGTGTTCCACCGTCAGGCGCTGTTGTGCACCACAAGGCACCGGTGGCCATCCAGGTCACGTCCCGGTCGGGCGTGTGTACGGTCACCAGCCCTTGTTCGACAGAGACGTTGTGCAAAGAGATGATGGAGAGGAACAATCCGAACGCTTCGGCAGTCAGGCACATGGGAAGGGATCCTTTCAAAAGGGGTTCAAGTCCTTTGGCGTCCTCCCGCATCGGTCGTGAGTCTGAGCGTATTGTGCACTTGCAGCATCTCGATGCGGCATTTGTTAAGGCCGGTGCATAGCAGGCAGATATGCCTGTATTTTTGGCCCACGCCCCCATTTGGCCCGCAAATTAGGCATGTGCGGCGTCCTCACACCGGGACTTGGGCGACATATGCGGACATTTGCGCGAACACCCGATTTGCTGTAGCGTCCCAAGTCCGGATTGCAGGCGTGGGCCACCCGCGCCGTCCCATCAACGGACAGGAGGCAAGTATGGAAGCAATCAAAGTCGCAGAATATGCACAGGCGCTTTATGCCGCCCACGGCGATAAGGCCGAGGTCGAGGCCGCGCGCAGAGCAAATGAAGCGCTGGATGCCAAAAAGATGGACGAGGCCGAAAACTGGCAGGCCGTCAGGGCGTCAATTCGTCGGCTGCGGGGCCCGAACCAAAGCTGACGGCGCAAAAGGCACAAGTGCTGCATGAAATGTGCACTGGATCGGTTTGCCCCGGACCGGTTGCAGTTTCGCTTGCCATGTCGCTTGCCATCGGGTGGCGAAGTTCCCATAAATGATGTGACCTAACCACTGGATCACCGTGTCTGCCCCCACCCTTTCCATTCGCGATCTGACGGTCGATATTCCCACCCGCCATGGCGTCCTGCGCCCTGTAAGCGGAGTGTCTTATGACATCGCGCCCGGAGAGATCCTTGGGGTTGTCGGTGAATCTGGTGCGGGCAAGTCTATGGCCGGGAATGCCGTGATCGGGCTGCTTAGCCCCCCTGCGCATATTTCGGCTGGTGAAATTCACCTCAATGGCACCCGGATTGATCCGCTGAAAGGCGAGGCGATGCGCCGGTTGCGTGGCAAAGAGATTGGGATGGTCTTTCAGGACCCTCTGACGTCTCTTAACCCACTTTTGAAAATCGGCGATCAATTGAGCGAGACGATGCTGGCGCATCTGGACATTTCGCAGTCCGAGGCCCGCACGCGCGCGATTGCCGCGCTGGACGAAGTGGGTATTCCGGGCGCGGCCCAACGTGTCGACAGCTATCCGCACGAGTTTTCCGGCGGTATGCGACAACGGGTGGTGATTGCGCTGGCCTTGTGTGCCGAACCATCCCTGATCATCGCGGACGAGCCGACGACGGCGCTGGATGTGTCGGTTCAGGCCCAGATCATTGCGCTGCTGAAACGCCTGTGCCGTGAGCGCGGCACCGCAGTGATGTTGATCACCCATGATATGGGCGTGATTGCCGAAGCCTGTGATCGTGTCGCTGTGATGTATGCGGGCAAGTTGGTCGAGCTTGGCCCGGTGCGTGACGTGCTGAGTGCCCCGCTGCATCCCTATACGGATGGTCTGATGGGCTCGACCCCGCTGGCCTCGCGCGGGAAGGATCGCTTGCATCAGATCCCCGGTGCGATGCCGCGTCTGGACAGTCTGCCGACGGGTTGTGCCTTTCATCCGCGCTGTCCGCGCGCATCCGATCAATGCCGGGTTGATCCGGGCCCTGCCATTGAGGATGGCGCGGGTCGGGCGGCCTGTTTCTTTCCCATCAATCGGGAGGCCGTCGCCTGATGTCTTTGGTCAGTGTGCGCAACCTCACCCGCATTTTTGATGTGTCCAAGCCGTGGCTGAACCGTGTGATCGAGCGTCGCCCCCGCGCCCTGCTGACTGCAGTTTCGGATGTAAGTTTCGAGATCGAAGAACGCACCGTTTACGCCCTTGTGGGGGAAAGCGGATCGGGCAAGTCGACCATCGGAAAGATGCTGGTGGGTTTGTTAGCCCCCTCCGATGGGGTGGTGGACATTCGCGGTGTTGATCTGTCGCGCGAGACCGACGCCGAAAAGGTCGACGCTGTGCGTGCGGACATTCAGATGATCTTTCAGGACCCGTTTGCGTCCCTCAACCCGCGCTGGCGGGTGCGCGATATCATTGTAGAGCCGGTGGCGGCGCGTGGCGGCGAGACGGCGGGGCTGGCGGAACGCTTGCTTGAGCAGGTGGGGCTGAGCGCGCGTGATGCGGGCAAGTTTCCCCATGAGTTTTCCGGCGGTCAGCGCCAGCGTATCTGCATTGCCCGTGCGCTCGCCTCTGAACCCAAGCTGATTGTGTGTGACGAACCGACTTCGGCCCTTGATGTGTCCGTTCAAGCGCAGGTGTTGAACCTGATGAGTGATCTCAAGGACGAGTTTGGTCTGACCTATTTGTTTATCAGCCACGATCTGACGGTTGTGCAGCATATGGCAGATCGGATTGGGGTTTTGTATTTGGGTCGTTTGGTTGAGGAAGCGGCCCCGTCAGAATTGTTTGAGAACCCCAAGCACCCCTACACGCAGATGCTTTTGGCCGCGGCCCCCAAGCTGGATGGCTTTGGGCGCGAAGTGGCCCCACCCACAGGCGAGATCCCTGACCCGATCAACCCGCCGCCCGGCTGTGCATATAACCCGCGTTGTCCTTTGGCCCAAGCGGTGTGTCGCGAAGAGCGCCCTGTGTTGCGTAACGTCGGCGGGGCACGCGTGGCCTGTCATATGGTGGACTGAGCCGAGCCGGTCTCTGATCAGTCCTTGCGCGACCGCAGTTCCACAATGTTGGCCCCATGTGCCCCCTCCACATCGCCAAACAGCGCGCGCAGATCCAGTGTGCTTTCCACTTCGATCTTGTCGAAGTGCGAAATTAGCCACCGATCCGCGTGTTCACGTCCCAGATCGCGCAGGTGCTCTAGGAACGCCCATTCGGAGTTCACCTTGGAGGACGCATCCAGTTCGAGCATGTCATCGCACCCGTCGATCATGTGCATGTTCATGGTGCGGTATTCGTCGTTCGACAGGGCCCCGTCATCGATCAGACGGTGGATCAGATCGATCGTGCGCAGATCACGCAACAGCGAGGCGTTGAACGTGATCTCGTTTAACCGGTTCTGGATATCGCGCGCCTGTTTTGGGGTGCCGGGGCGCAAAAGCGGGTTGATCTGAACGATCACGATGTCGTCCGAGGGCGAGTCGTCGATGAACGGGAACAGCACCGGGTTGCCCATATAGCCGCCGTCCCAATAGGGCACCCCGTCGATCTCGACCGCTTTGAACATCGTGGGCAGACAGGCCGAGGCCATGACCACGTCCAACGTCACTTCGTGCCGTTTGAAAACCCGCGCGCGGCCCGTTTCCACGTTGGTGGCCGAGATATACAGGCCCATGTCGGTGCAATTGGCGACCTTGTTAAAATCGATGAACTCTTCCACCAGATCGCGCAGCGGGTTGATCCCGAGCGGGTTGAGATCATAGGGCGAGGCCATGCGGCTGAGCGCGTCCATCATGATGTAGCCCGGCGATGTGTCCAGCGACCATGACCCGAACAGCACATCCAAGGGCGAGCGTTTGATGGGGCTGGCCTGTCCGGCAATGCTGACGGCGTGCCAGAATTCTTCCAGTGCCTTGCGCGCACCTGCCGCCCCGTCGTCATACATGCCTTGGGTGGCGACAACGGCGTTCATGGCCCCGGCAGAAGTGCCGCTGATCCCTTCGATCCAGAGCCGGTCTTCTTCGAACATCCGGTCCAACACACCCCATGTAAACGCCCCGTGCGACCCGCCACCTTGCAGGGCGAGGTTGATCGACTTCTCGTGGCGTTTGGCGCGGCCGTTTTCCTTGGACATGGGCTTGGGCCCCTCCGGATTGGTGTGCTCGACTTAAGGCGCGCCTACTGCGCTTGATTTAATGCGCACCTACTGCGCTTGGTTTAATGCGCGCCTACTGCGCTTGATTTAATGCGCGCCTACTGCGCGACCCACCCGCCATCGACAGGCAAGGACGCACCGGTGATAGAGGCCGCAGCTTCGCCCGACAGGAACACGCAGAGCGCGCCCAACTGTTCTACAGTCACGAATTCCTTGGTCGGTTGGGCCTTGAGCATGACGTCGTTCTTGACCTCTTCCTCGGTGATGCCGCGCGCTTTGGCGGTGTCGGCCACCTGACCTTCGACCAGCGGTGTCAGCACGTAACCGGGGCAGACGGCGTTCACGGTCACACCGTGCTCTGCGGCCTCAAGGGCCACAGTTTTGGTCAGGCCCACCACACCGTGCTTGGCCGTCACATAGGCCGATTTGAAGGGCGAGGCGACAAGGCCGTGGGCCGAGGCGATGTTGATGATCCGCCCGAACCCGCGTTCTTTCATGCCCGGCAGTGCCGCACGGATGGTATGAAAGGCCGAAGACATGTTGATCGCGATAATGGCGTCCCATTTTTCCAGCGGGAAATCCTCGACCGGGCTGACGAACTGGATGCCTGCGTTGTTCACCAGAATGTCGACGGCCCCGAAACGTTCCTGGGTCTGCAAAACAAGGTGTTCAATCTCTTCGGGTTTGGTCATGTCAGCGCCGTGATAGCCAACTTCGCCGTCGCTGATTTCTTCAAGGCGCGCGCGTGTTTCTTCGATCTCGGCAGCGTCGCCAAACCCATTGAGCATGATGTTGAACCCTTGGGCCGCAAAGGCTTCGGCAATGCCAAGGCCGATGCCGCTGGTCGATCCGGTGATGATGGCGGTGCGTGTCATGGGGTGCCCTCTCTTGGTCATGCTGCAGTGCGGAAACTCTTACCTACACCTAGCGGCCAATCGCGACAGGCACAATTCAACTTTCGTTTTGGCGCGGACCAGCGCGCCTCAGAGCGTGATGTCGCGCAACGGGCCTGTGTCCAGCCGGTGGATGTGATCGGCCATCGCCTGCGGGAAGTACGTGCGCACCAGCGGGTCGTGGCCGGGAATGATCAGGTTGGGTGCGCTGGAAAGCCGGTTCAACGTGTCAAAGCCGTCCAGCATGTCCTGAAGGTCTACAACGATGGGAAACGGTTTTCGCGCCATGAAATTTTCGTAGAAATGAGAGGCATCCGAGGCCAGCACCATCCATCCCGCCTGCGTGCGCACCCGCACTGCCTGAAGCCCGCGTGAGTGCCCGCCAATGCAGTGCAGCGTGATACCGTCGGCCACCTCGGCCTCTCCGTCGTGAAAGATCACCTGCCCCGAATAAAGCCGTTTGACCGCCTCGCAGACGTGGCCCGCCGTGAATGGCATGCGCAGCGTGTCGTGGCACATGCACGGACCCGTCGCATAGGCCATTTCCGCCGCCTGCATGTGAAGGCGCGCGTTGGGAAACAGATGCAGCCCGCCTGCGTGATCGTAATGCAGATGGGTGACGATGATTTCGGTGATGTCCTGCGGTGTCAGATCAAAGGGTTTGAGAGCCTCGACCGGGTCCAGCCTGATGGGGCGACCACGTGCGGTGGCTTCCTCCATGTCATAACCGGTATCCACAAGGATGTTGCGCCCCTGCCCCCGGATCAACCACATGTAATAGTCGATGGCGTGCGGCGCGTCGTGATTGTCATCAAAGATAAAGCTGTCCGCCCGCGTGCGCCCGCCTCGGTCGCCGTATTTAATGGCGTAGATTTCCCAAGCGCTCATCTGTCCACACGCTCGAATGTGCGCAGGGTTTTGTTGGCCACAAGGTCAGCAACTTTGGGACCTGTCGCCTTGTAGTGCGGCATTTGCTGATGCGCCTCGAAGGCGGCAAGGTCGTCGTAAAGTTCGTAGAGAAAGACGGTATTCGGCTCGCCCGGATCGGTGCACACATCAAACTGACGGCAGCCCGGTTCGTTGGCGACGGAACTGCGAGCGTTCAACAGGATGGCGTCCATAAACGCCTCCATCTGTCCTTCTTTGATGTCGAAAACGACGGTGACTGCATATGGCATGGCCTGCCCTCCCTTTGGCATTGTTTTGATGCGCGTGCATCAATGGATTTACAAACGCATACTTTAATGTATACGTTATTGCAATCCTCTGACGACTCAGTTGTCAGTCTAAGCACAATGAAAGGCCGACCCCCATGAAATCAACGTTTCAAATTGCAGTATTTCAGGGCGATGGGATCGGGCCAGAGATCATGGTGCCGACGGTGGAGCTGCTGTCTGGATTGGCCACTGCGGGTGGGTATGGTTTGAATTTCGCCGATGCCCCTGCGGGGGCGGCCCACTACCGGGACACAGGCGAAAGCTTTCCTGTCGCCTCGATGGAGGCGGCGCGGTCGGCGGATGCCATTTTGCTGTCGGCGATGGGGTTGCCGGATGTGCGATATCCGGATGGCACCGAGATTTCGCCGCAGATTGATTTGCGCAAGGCCCTGACCCTGTTTGCAGGCGTGCGCCCCGTCACCATTCGCCCCGGTCAGCCCACCCCGCTGGCCACCGACAAGCCGGTCGATTTCGTCCTGATCCGCGAAAGCACCGAAGGTTTGTTTTACACCCAAGGGCGCGGAGAGGTGGAACGCGATGAGGCCCGCGAGACGTTGCGCATCACTCGTGCGATTTGCGAGCCACTTTTTAAGTTCGCCTTTGATCTGGCCGCGTCGCGCAAGGCAGCGGGCCGTGGGCCGGGCAAGGTTACTTGCGTTGACAAGGCCAACGTGTTTCGCGCCTTTGCGTTTTTCCGCGAGATGTTTGATGCAGAGGCCGCCAAGCACCCCGGTTTGGAGGCCGATCACGCCTATGTGGACGCCACCGCCCTGTGGATGGTTGAACGCCCGTGGTCCTTTGATGTGATGGTGACCGAGAACATGTTTGGCGACATTCTGTCGGACCTTGGGGCGGGATTGATGGGGGGCCTTGGCCTTGCGCCATCGGCAGATATCGGCGCGGATCATGCGGTGTTTCAGCCCTGCCATGGGTCAGCCCCCGACATTGCAGGCCAAGGGGTGGCCAACCCCATGGCGATGATCCTGTCGGCGGCGATGATGCTGGAATGGCTGGGCGGGCGCCACGGCGTCCCCGCGATGACAGCCGATGGGGCGCGGTTGCGCGACGCGGTGGACAAGGTTGTCGCCGAGGCGCACGTTTTGACCCGCGATCTGGGTGGCACTGCGGGCACGGCTGACGTTGCTGCCGCTGTGAGGGAGGCGCTGGCATGACTGTTCGGGTGGCTTGTGTCGGGGCGGGCTATTTCAGTCAGTTTCACTATGACGCGTGGGCCCGGATCGATGGGGCCACGGTTGTGGGCGCATGCGATCTGGACCTTGCCCGCGCGACAGCCACCGGCGCGCCTGCCTTTGATGATCTGGGCCAGATGTTGACCGGGACAGCACCCGATCTGCTCGACATCATCTTGCCGCCCCCGGCACATGCCGAAACGATCCGCGCCGCTCTTGCGGCTGGTATCAAGTGGATCATCTGTCAAAAGCCGTTCTGCCTTGATCTGGATGAGGCCCGCGTGATCACGGGCGAGGCCCACGCTGCCGGTGCGCATCTGGTTGTGCACGAGAATTTCCGCTTTCAGCCGTGGTATCGCACGATGAAGGCCGCGTTGGAGGCAGGCACAATAGGCGAGGTTCAAAACGCCACCTTTCGCCTGCGCCCCGGCGATGGGCAGGGGCCGAACGCCTATCTAGATCGCCAGCCCTATTTCCAGACCATGCCCCGCTTTCTCATTCACGAGACCGGCGTGCATTGGGTGGACACGTTCCGCTATCTGTTTGGCCCCATCACCCATGTCTATGCCGATTTGCGCACCCTGAACCCGGCGATTGCGGGCGAGGACGCAGGGTTTGTGATCTTTGATCATGCCTCGGGTGTGCGGGCGTTGTTTGACGGGAACCGGCATCTGGACCACGTGGCCAACAACCTGCGCTGCACCATGGGTGAGGCGTGGATCGAAGGGACCGAGGGGACGCTGACCTTGTTTGGCGACGGGATGGTCACCCGGCGTCCGTTTGGAAAACCCAACCCGGACGTGCTGCTGATGGAACCGGAAACGCCGGTTGGTTTTGGCGGGGATTGCGTGCACGCGTTGCAGGCCCACGTGATTGCCGCCATGAATGGCGCACCTTTGGAAAACGAGGCCAGCGATTACCTGACCGTGCTGGAGATCAAAGACGCGATCTATGCCTCTGCCAAAGCGGGGCAGAAACGCGCCGTGTCGGGGGTGGTCTGATGGGGGCAATGTCGAATGTTGACCGGGCATTGAGTGCGCTGCGGGACATGATCTTTTCCGGGCAGCTTGCCCCTGGTTCCGACCATTTGGAGACCGAACTGGCCGCGCAGCTTGGCATGTCGCGCACCCCTGTGCGCGAGGCGGCGTTGATGTTGCAGGCCCAAGGGCTGGTAGATGTGCGCCCGCGCCGTGGCATCCGGGTCCGCCCCGTGTCTGCGCAGGACATGCGCGACATTTACGACATTCTGACCGAGCTGGAGAGTCTGGCCGCCGCGCGCGCAGCAGAAGCCGGCTATTGCTCGGCGGAACTGGCCACCCTTGCCAAATCCATTGCAGATATGGACGCAGCCCTTGAGGCGGACGATTTGCGCGCATGGGCGCAGGCCGATGACCGGTTCCACCGCGAATTGGTGCGCCTTGGCGGTAATGCACGCCTTGCCATGATTGTGGCCGTAATGCGCGATCAGGTACGCCGCGCGCGGGCCACCACGCTGTTCATGCGCCCAAAACCGTCGAAATCAAACACCGATCACCACACCGTTTATCAGGCCATAGCAGCGCAAGATTCAGCGCGTGCACATGCCACCCACCATGCCCACCGACGTGCGGCGTGTAAGATGCTGGTGGAATTGTTGGAAAAGCATCAGTTCCACGGGCTTTGAGCACAGCCCTGCATAGGCCCTTGCGCTAGTCGTCCCACTCTACGTCAAACGTCGTGACCACATCGCGCACCTGCGCATCGCTTAACCCCTGGGGGGACAGCCCGCGCGTCATCAGCGCGAGGCGTGCGGTGTCTTCCAACTCTTCAATCGCGTTGCACGCCGCCTCAACGTCCTTTCCGGCCACCACCGGCCCGTGGTTGGCCAGCATTACAGCAGAGCGTTTGCCCGCCAGCCCGCGCACTGCGGCCCCCATCGCCGGATCACCGGGCAAAAAGAAGGGTAGCAAGGTCACTTTCCCCAGCTTCATGATCCCGTAAGGGGTCAAAGGCGGAAGAAAGTTGTCGGCATCCGCACCCGGCAACATCGACAGCGCGACCGAGTGACACGAATGCAGGTGCACAACCGCGCCCGCCGCACTCCGCGTGTCATAAAACGCGGTATGCAGAGGCATTTCTTTGGTCGGTTGATCGCCACTTATATGAGCGCCCTTCGCATCGAACAGGCTGAGCACGGCCGGATCAAGCCGCCCAAAGCTGGTGCCTGTGGGAGAGACGAGCAGGCCTCCGTCAGCGGTGCGTGCCGAGATGTTGCCCGTGCTGCCGTGGGTCAGCCCCCGATCAAAGAGAGACTTGGCCAGCGTGCAAATCTGTTCGCGCAGGGCGCTGTCAGCACTCATGACCCGGCCAGCACAGCGTTGGCCTTTTCAAAGAAATCTGGCGCGCCGAAATTCCCCGACTTTAACGCCACGACCAGATCTGGCGCCGCGCGCAAGGCGGGCACACCGGGGTCGATTTCGGGGCCGATGTCGAGGGTGTCGAGGTTCAGCCCTTCGACAATCGCGCCGGAGGTTTCGCCGCCTGCCGTAATGATCCGCGTGGCCCCTTTGGCCCGCACGGCGCGGGCGACATCCGCAAAGAACGCTTCGAGTGCGGCGGCTGACCGTTCTCGCCCGTATGTATCTTGGACGGCGCGCACCTGATCGGGATCGGCCGAACTGTAGGCCAAGGGAATGCCATCTTGGGCCATGAGCCAATCGGCCAGAGCGTCCGGGGTCAACGCCCCCTCAATCACGTCGCGCGCCACGATCTCGCGCGCAGGATGGCGGGCGGCGTGATGGACGACTTGGGCCCGTGTCGCGGTGGAACAGGACCCCGACAGCGCCACCGTGCGCCCCGCCTGCCCGTCCCACGGCACCGCGCCGGGCGTGCAGCCAAAGTTCGCAGGCAGGCCAAGGGCCACACCGGATCCCCCGGTGATCAGCGGCAGGTCACGCGCCGCTGCACCGATGGCGCGCAAATCTTCATCCCGGATCGCATCAACAACGATCAGGCGGTGTCCTGCCGCGTGTTGATCAGCCAACGCCGCCGCAATCGCGCCTTGCCCACCAAAGACCGGCCCCGGACCAACATGGCCCACGCTGTGCCGCGTTTGAGGTGTCAGCCAGCGGCGCAGGTCCGAATCCGTCATCGGCGTGAGCGGATGGTTTTGCATCCCACTTTCACTCAGCAGGGTGTCATTGACGAACAAATGACCCTGAAAAACGGAACGTCCCGTGCCCGGAAAGGCCGGGCAAACAATGACTTGATGCGCTTCAAGCGCGTCGGCCAGTGCATCCGCAACCGGGCCGATATTGCCTTCGGGCGTAGAATCAAAGGTCGAGCAATATTTGAAAAAGAACTGCGTGCAGCCTTGCGCCTTGAGCCATTCCAAGGCCTCAAGCGACATCGCCACCGCATCCGCCACCGGGATCGACCGGGATTTGAGCGCAACCACGCCCGCCTCAACGCTTGGGTCCGCAGGACCGTCCGGCACGCCGGTATATTGCGTTGCGCGCATACCGCCTTTGGCCAATGTGTTGGCCAGATCGCTTGATCCGGTGAAATCGTCACCGATGCACCCTAGTTTCATAGTGTTTTGTCCGTCTGTTTAGCCCGCACCCGAAGAAACACTGCGACGGCGCGCGGCGCAAGGCCGCCATAAGAATTTCGAGATTTCACAAAAGATCACGCGGATTGGTCACATCCGCTCCGGCCAGACGCAGCATGTGCCACGCCAAGACCAGATTGCTGGACAGCACCGGCACGCCAAGATCGCCCTGCAACGAACCAATAACATCCAGCGTGCGCAGGTTCGTGCAGGACAGGAACACCGCCTGCACATCCGCGCCATCCATGACCTTTTGGGTGGCCGCGATAATTGAGGCATCGTCGATCTGCGTGACCGCCTCTTCGTTGGCCTCGTCAAAGCTGATGAAATGGGGTGTTTCGATCTGGGCGCGGCCCAACACATCACGCAACCGGTCGGACACCGAGGCCACATAGGGTGAGACGATGGCGATGCGGTCGAGGCCAAGGTGTTCGCAGGCCGCGATCAAGGCGGACACCGGTTCGGTCACATGGCCAGCCGGGGTGCCTGCGCGGACCCGATCAGCAATCACGTCGGCCCCAATCTGTGCTGTACCCGATGTGCACCCATAGCCCACGACGTCAAAGCTGTGTCCGCGTGGGAAAAGGGCGGCGGCCCCACTGAGTGCGTTTTCCATCTGTGCAAGGCTGTCGCGCGACACTTCGGTTCCTGACGGGACGCGCGACACCAAAAGGCTGATGTCGGCGGGCATCAGGCGGCGGAAATCATCTTCGATTGTGCGGTCTGATTGGAGTGTGATCAGACCCAGTTTGTTCCGTGTTTCGGGTCGTTTTGTGTAAGGGGCTGTCATGTTCAGATCACCGGAATTTCGCGCAGGGCCGGTGTAGAGAGATAGCGCGCACCTGAATCTGTGATCACGATATTTTCCTCGTGCACCAGAGTGTTACCTGTGTTGGTCGCCAGCCCCGGCTCTAGCGTCAGCACCATGCCGGGTTCAAGCACTGTGTGATCGTCCGGGATCAGCGAAGGCCATTCCGTCAATTGCATTCCCAGCCCGTGCCCATAGCGCCCGGCGTCAGACCCACCTGCCCCACCGGTAAGCACCTTGTCCATGGCGTGAAACAGCTCCGCAGCCGTCGCCCCGGGGCGCGCGATGGCAAACCCCGCGTCGCTGGCGTCTAGCAGTTTTGCGTAAGCGTCTTGGGTCGCGCCACTGGGCTGCCCCACGGACCAGTTGCGGTCAAAATCACTGAAATAACCGTCGCGCACGACGCCGGTGTCCAGCATCAACACATCACCTGTGTTCAATGGTGCGTTGGTTGCAGGCGCAATGATGTCGCCGTACCCGCCTGGCCCGGCCCCACCCGCAAGGTAGGACACCCAGTCGGCCCCTTCCTCAAGGCAAAGCATCTGAAAGGCGCGAAAAACCTGGGCAAGCGGAACACCGGCGCGCGCAATCTCGGGGACGCGCGCAAAGGCGCGGTCTGCGATGGCACAAGCGGCGGTGATTTTTTGCACCTCTGCTTGGGATTTGACGAGCCGGAGGCGGCGCAGGATTCCTGCGTCATCTGTGAAACTGCACGCATCCATGCGCTGGCGTAGGTCCGCCCAGCTGTCCAGCGGCAAACGCAGGTGCGTCTCTGGACCTGACGGTATGCCAATGCGCCCGCCCTTGGGCACAACGTCACCCAAGGCGTCGATCAGCAATCCAATCCCGTCATCGCTGTAATCCGGGCTGCGCCACGTGCGGATGTCCTGCACCCAGGTCTGGCCCATCAGCGGTGCACCGATCGACGGGATCACTGCAATGGGCGCGCCTGTGGCTGGCAGGATCACAAACCAAGGTCGCGTCGGGCTTTCCCAGAACCGTGTGAGGTAGCCGGTAAAGTAACGCACCTCCGGCTCGGTGGTCAGCAGCAGTGCGTCGAGGTTTGCGGCCTCCATATGATTTTGGGCACGCGCGACGCGAGCCTGAAACTCGGACGTCTCAAAGCCGATCATGCATCACTCTGTTCGGACAGGATCACCAAAACGCGTGCATCTGCGTCCAGCCCCAATGTGCCGTTTGCGGCCAACACTCCTGCGATCCCAGCAGCGCCAGACGGCGTGCTTTCAAAGCCAAAGCGGGCAGCGAACGCCGCGCCCGCGTCCCCTTCCGCCTCAGAGATGGCCATGAAATCATTGGCGTCCCGCGCGAGCCCTTTGAGGGCGATCAGCGAAGCCACCTTGCAATCAAGCCGCCCCATTGCGGACACAGGGCCAGTCGTTTCGACCAGTTTTCCAGCCTTGATGGACTCAATAAGGCAAGGTGCGGCCTCGGGCTCGACCACGATGATCCGGGTCGCGTCGCCCCAGTGCACCCGCGCGATGGCAGCGCAGGCCCCGGCAAGGCCGCCAACACCGGCTTGCAAAAAAAGATGGGTCGGAGAGGCGTCGATCTCCTCGAAAATTTCGGCCATCAAGGCAAGGTAGCCCTCCATCAAACGGTGCGGGCGCACGGTGTATCCGGGCCACGAACTGTCCGACAAGAGCACAGCGCCTGTGTCTGCGGCGGCTTGCATTGCGGCGTCCATGCTGGCCTCGTAGTCAGCCCCGGCGCGCACGACCTCAGCGCCTACGCTGCGCAACCTGTCCGCAAAGCTTTCGGGTACAGTGTCGGCCAGATAGATAATCGACTGCGCCCCAAAGGCTGCGGCCCCCGCGGCGACTGACAATCCGTGGTTTCCGGCGCTGGCTGTGACATAGGTGGTGCCTCGCGCCTGCCCCTGCTCCGCATCGCAAGCGATGACGTAGGCCGCGCCAAGTGCCTTGAAACTACCCAGCCCCATACGGGACCGTTCGTCTTTGATCAGCACCTCGGCCACCCCAGCGGCGGCCGCCAGTTCCGGGGCCACGCTCAGTGGGGTTACATTGGCATGTGGACAGCGCGCCAGCAACGCGCGCGGGGCCTCAGCGTCGACGCTTGGATGTGGTACATCCGTCAGGATTGGATCGGACAGCGCTGCGCCGCAATATGGGTTTGAGAGACTGCGCATCGTTTAGAACACAATCTGCGCTTTGATCGCCTGACTGCGATCGGCAGCCATCTCAAAGGCGGCGTTCGCGTCGTCTAGGGCAAAGCTGTGGGTCACAAGCGGGGTCACGTCGATCTGTCCTCCTTGCATCATGGCGATGGCTGTTCCGAATTCCTCGTGAAAACGGAAAGACCCGCGAAAACTGATTTCTTTGGCCGTCATGGCCTGTACTGGCAGGGTCATATCACCACCCAACCCCAGTTGCACGAGCACCGCGCGCGGGCGCAAGGCCGGAATGGCCGCAACCAGCGCAGGTGCGGCCCCGCTGCATTCGAAATGCACATCAAAGTGCCCCTTGTCGGCGTGGTATGCTGCTAGCCCATCTGGCGTTTCTGCCATGTTGATTGTGCGGGTTGCCCCCACTTTTTCGGCCATGGACAGGGTGAAGGGGGCAATATCGGTCGCCACAATCTCAACTGCGCCTGCCGCGCGCGCCACCAGAACACAGAGTTGGCCAATGGGTCCGCACCCCGTGACCAAAACCCGCTTGCCCATCAAATCGCCCGCCTGTTTTGCAGCGTGGAGGCACACCGCCAAAGGTTCACCAACTGCCGCTTCTGCCGCACTCAACCCGTCAGCGGGCCCACATTGTGCGGCGTCAGCGACGATGTACTGACGGAACGCGCCCTGAATGTGGGGGAACGGCATCGCAGAGCCATAAAAGCGCATATTTAAGCAGTGTTGTGGCGTGCCCTCGTGGCAATAGCTGCATGCATGGCAAGGTCGCGAGGGCGAGATTGCGACCAGTTGCCCAGGCGCGAGACCCGTAACGCCCGCACCCAATGTCTCGACATGCCCGGACACCTCGTGTCCGAGGATCATTGGTTCGCGCAGACGTACGGCGCCGAAGCCGCCATGCTGGTAATAGTGCAGGTCCGAACCGCAAATCCCACCCGCAGCCATTTTGACCAACACCTGCCCGGGGCCGACCTGCGGCACCTCGCGCTCTTCTACCCGCAAGTCTTTGGCGGCGTGGACAACGATGGCTTTCATTGGCGGGGTTCTCCTGATCTGTCTTGCGCGCAGCATGCGCAGTATGCAAGCAGGGTACAAGCACTGGTTGACCCCTTTCCTTGCCCTGAATATGTTACCGGTAACAGCTCAAAAAACAAAGGCCTTCGCACCATGTCCACTGCACTTTTCTCGCTCGCTGGCACGCGCGCTCTGATCACAGGTTCGTCTCAGGGGATCGGCCTTGCGCTGGCTGCGGGCATGGGGGCGGCAGGGGCCGAAATTGTGCTGAACGGACGGGACACAGCCAAGCTGGACGCCGCCGCGTCGGCCCTGAGTGCACAGGGCATCACAACCCATACACTGGCGTTTGATGCAACTGACCATGACGGCGTGCGGGCGGCCGTGGATGGGTTCGAAGACACCACAGGCCCGATTGACATCCTGATCAACAATGCGGGCATGCAGCACCGCACCCCTCTGGAGGATTTCCCGGCCGATGCGTTTGAGCGGTTGTTGCAGACCAATGTGGCATCGGTCTTTCATGTTGGTCAGGCCTGTGCGCGGCACATGATCAAGCGCGGCGCGGGCAAGATCATCAACATCGCGTCAGTTCAGACCGCACTGGCCCGCCCCGGCATCGCGCCCTACACCGCAACCAAAGGCGCCGTGGCCAACCTGACCAAAGGCATGGCCACCGACTGGGCCCGGTTTGGCTTGAACTGCAACGCGATTGCGCCGGGGTACTTTGACACGCCGCTGAACGCAGCCCTCGTGGCTGACCCTGAATTCTCGGCATGGCTGGAAAAACGCACACCCGCCGGGCGCTGGGGTCAGGTGGATGAACTGGTGGGTGCCGCTGTGTTTCTGTCTTCGGCAGCTTCAACCTTTGTGAACGGGCACACACTTTATGTCGATGGCGGGATTACCGCGTCGCTGTAATCCGCGCCCCAGCGGGTCGCGCAATTTTTGTTGGCCCGGCGACAAAACTTTGCCACACTGCGTGCCCATGCAGCATCCGGACATAACCGACACGCAATTGTATGAGTTGGAACGCAGGCTGGCCGATGACATTGGGCAAGTTGCGCGCAGCCTTGATGTGCCACCACACATCCGTGATCCCGAAGATTTGCGGCGCGCCTGGCGCAAAACCAGCGCCTCGCACAGCATACTTCGGACCCTGATCAAAGACATTCTGCGCGACACCTCAGATCAGGACAAACTGCCCGTAGCCCGCCGACGCGCATTACGCGACTTGAAATCCAACGCCCGCGCCATCCGGCGTCAATTGCTGGACTGGGCCCGCGTGAGCCACATCATTGAACACCAACACGCGCCCTCGGACACCGATCTCGTGCAGGTGTCCGAGTTGATCCATGGCCCGCAGGATGTTCTGGATCATGTGACTGCTTTGTTCATGCATGCCTTGCACAAAATCGCCAACCCGTCCGAACACACCCAAAGTGCCAGCGCTGAAAAAGATGGGTTGTACCGCGATATCCCGCTGCCAATGAGCCAGTTTTCATCGCTTATCGGAGCTGCTTATCGGTTATGTCTGGCCCAACGAAAAACGCACCCTTTGCGGTTTCTGGATGTGGGCAGCGGCGGGGGCACCAAGGTGTTGGCGGCCACCACCTGTTTCGACGTTTGTCATGGATTGGAATACGAGGCCCACACGTTTGCAACCGGATCCCAAGTGCTTGAGGGGCTGGGTGCGGACCGCTGCACCCTGTTTCACGGCAATGCGTTCGAGTTTGAAGACTACGGCAATTATGATGTGATCTACTACTTTCGCCCCATGCAATCGAACCCGGATATGATCGCGCTAGAGGCCCGTATACTGGCACAGGCCCGCCCGGGCTCGTTTCTGTGCGTGCCCGGTGAAATGGCGACGCCAAACCATGACGCAGCGGGCGCACGCAATGTGAGCGGGCATGTTTATGCGACCGGTATGAGCAAGGAAGAGGTCGATGACTTGCACTTTGCAGCCCGCCATATCGGGACATCGGTTCCCGGCTTTTACAAAACCCCGCCAAGGGTGTCCCCCCTGCTTGAACCTCTATTGAAGGCCTGTGCGCGCAACGGCTACCGCATCTAGACGCAGCGCCCACCCTTGCGGGCGCCACAACGCGCCTGTAGGTTTGCTCGACTTCTGATCACCCTCAAAGGGGCACGCCTTGACCTTCACTCCCGCGATCACCGGCACCGGCGTGTTCACGCCAGAATTGTCCATTTCCAACGCAGAACTGGTGGTCGCATTCAACGCCTACGCGGACCGGTTCAACGCGGAAAACGCGGATGCAATTGCAGCCGGAGAGATCGAAGCCAAAGCGCACTCTTCAGAGGAGTTCATCCTCAAAGCCTCTGGCATCGAACGCCGTTACGTCATGGACAAGGACGGCATTCTGGATCCCGCCGTTATGCATCCGGTCCTGCGCCAGCGCAGCGACGACGAACCGTCGATCATGGCAGAAATGGGGGTCGATGCCGCAAACAAGGCATTGGCAGCGGCAGGCAAGACGGCGGCGGATGTGGGGGCTGTGATCTGTGCGGCGTCCAACCTTGAACGCGCCTACCCCGCCGTGGCCATAGAAATTCAGGAATTGCTGGGCGTGCAGGGCTTTGCCTTTGACATGAACGTCGCCTGCTCGTCCGCTACATTTGGCATTCAGGCGGCGGCGGACATGGTGCGTTCGGGGTCCATCAAGTCGGCACTCGTGGTCAATCCGGAAATCTGCTCGGCCCACCTCGAATGGCGCGACCGCGACTGCCATTTCATCTTTGGGGACGTGGCCACCGCCACGCTGATCGAGCGGGCAGAAGACGCAACCGGCCCCTACTTTGAAATCAGGTCAACGCGCTGCGCGACAGAATTTTCCAACAACATCCGCAACAACAACGGCTATTTGCGCCGCTCACGCCCGGCCGGAATGGTGGACCGGCGCGACATGCAATTCATGCAAAACGGGCGCAAAGTGTTCAAGGAAGTGCTGCCCATGGTCAGCAGCCACATCGCCGGACATATGGGCGATGAAGGGGTCACCGCGGGCGATCTCAAACGGCTCTGGCTGCATCAGGCCAACAAATCCATGAACGATTTCATTGGTAAAAAGGTGTTGGGCCGTGATCCGGCACCGGGCGAACAACCCAACATCCTACAGGACTATGCCAACACGTCTTCGGCCGGGTCGATCATCGCGTTCTCACAGAATTCTGATGACATGCAGAGCGGCGATCTTGGCATCATCTGCTCGTTTGGCGCGGGCTATTCCGTCGGTTCAGTAATTGTGGAACGGCGGGGCTGACGCGGGCCTTCGTCACTCGGCATCTCTTCGACCATCGCGTTCATGGCTGCGGCCACCCCGCGCAACCGCTCAAGGCGACCTGCATGGGTGTCTGGCCCTTCCATCTGCGACAGCATCTCGGACACCTGAGTATAGGAAACGTTAAAGAACTCGCGCCCCCGCTTCCAGTCCATGAACCTCATACCCTTGAGCACAGAGATGTTCAGCAAGACGTCATCACCGATGTCTGTCAGGCGCAAAAGCTTGCGCGCATTGACGACCATCGCGCGGGCCAGAACTGCAAAGGCGGTGGGGTGGCGTTCCGTCTCACTCGCAGGTTTGCGCATCATGGTGGTCAGCGCTTTCATCCTTGTGGGATAGTCCTCGTATTTCGCACGCACCCTCCACGGCTTTCCAGGGACAAAGTTCAGGAGTACGTTCGATCCCGCCTTGAGCGACCGCATGGCACCAATCGGCACATTGTCGATCAATCCCCCATCAATCAGCACTTCGCCGTCGCTGCGCAGGAAGGGCGGGAAAATACCTGGGATCGCACTCGACGCGCGGATCGCCTGCCAAAGAGGACCTGTTCGGATCACCGAAACATCATTGTGGGTAAGACTGGTGGAAACGGCAAAAAAGTTCAGCTGCAGGTCCTCAACATCGCCCATCCCGAAATGTTTGCGAAATGCGTCATCTAACACCGAGTGATCGAGCAGCGAAAACCGCGGAATCGTCAGGCGCGCCATGGCTTTTGAGCGCAGGAAAATCTCCTCACATTGCTCCATGGTTTCGTCTGGATCATACCCCAAAGCGATTGCCCCAGCCATGGCCGCGCCTACACTGGTTCCGCCGACAAAATCGAAGGTGTAACCATGCTCGTGCAGTGCCTTGACCACTCCCAGATGCGCAGTGCCATAGGCCCCCCCGCCACACATCACCAGACCAATCGCTTCTCCGCGCACAAAGCGGGCGATACGGGCAAAATCCAGCTCTGAATCCAGTGCCAGATGGTGGTGCAAACGCACGGGCCGCCCCTCTAGCCATTTGGCCGTTTGCGCGGTGCTGTCGCCTGCTTTTGGTCTGTGCAACACCACATGAAGATGCGCCGGCAACGTCGCATCATAGATCGCACGTTCCAGATCAGATGGCGCATCCTCGGGGCCAAACGTTCCTTCTTTGGGCGCGATGATCATGATGGTGTCAGAGTTGTTGGCTGTGACCCTCTGCCAAATGGGGTTTTCCTTGGGATCCGCGCAAATCAACAGCAGATTACCGTAAGCCGCTTCTTGTTCTTCGAGCCATGCGGCCAAGGCGCGAGCGTCCTTCAGCAGGTCCGGAGCACAATCCCCCGCCTCTATTACTTTCCAGCGCGCCTCCCCCTCAAAACTCGCACAGATGCCCGCAACAAAAGCCGGGCTGATGACGGCACCGGCTCCGCCCGGGAACATCGCGCAGACGTGACCCGATTCAGGACGCAAATGCGGCGTGGCCGGAATAGTGCGCGCCAGACGCTGCGAGACAGCCGCCAGAATGCCATTGGCCAGCGCAGGCGTGGCAGCGGCAAGATCATCATAGGCCGCACGGCTCAGACACATGATCGCACTGTCGCGCGCGGCAACCACTGTGGCCGTGCGGGTGCCCCCGGCGAAAAATGCCAGCTCGCCAATCGGCTCGCCCTTGGTGATCTCGGCAATGGCCCGCCCGTTGTGCAGTACCGTAAAACGTCCGCGCAGCACGATGTACAGCGTATCGGCCGCGTCCCCTTCGTTGATCAGAACCTCGCCGCGACTCAAGTCGATATAGTCGGCAATGCGGGCCATCTGCTCAAGGATTTCGGGCGCCAAGGCACCAAACCCATCAATGTCGCGCAACAAAGCGATCAACTCTGCATTGCTTGTTTCACTGGCCACGTTTGCAAACCCCCTTACTCGCGCGCAGAGTGCACCGCGAGTTACTCCTCAAGCAAGATACTACTATACCGCGTAGCGCGGGATATCCGAACGCCGCCCCCAAAAGCACATTGCCCGGGGTCGGTGGGCGGGCGCCTTTTTGCACGCAGACGCAAAAACAGACGCACACCGGGCCTAGCTGTCAGTTTTGGACACCCGCAGGTGCACCGCCTCAACACTTTCGACCCGTTCGGAATAACGATTTACCAAATAGTCCGACCGGCCCCGCACCATCCACGTGAACTTGACCAGCTCTTCCATCACATCGACCACACGCGCATAAAACGGTCCCGCAGGAAGGCGGCCATTCTTGAACTCGAGCCACGCCTTGGGAATGCTTGACTGGTTCGGGATCGTTACCATCCGCATCCAGCGCCCCAGAATGCGCATCTGGTTCACCGCATTGAAACTTTGCGAGCCGCCGGTAACCTGCATCACGGCAAGCGTCTTTCCTTGCGTTGGGCGAATGCCGCCTTTCAATGACAAGGGCAGCCAGTCTATCTGGCTTTTGATCAAGCCGGTCATGGCCCCATGGCGTTCGGGACTGGACCAGACCATGCCTTCGGCCCAGACCGCCAGATCGCGCAGTTCAACGACTTTTGGGTGGGCGCCATCATCGGCATCAACCTGCGGCAGACCCGTGGGGTCGAATATGCGGGTCTCGCAGCCCAGATGACGCAAGATGCGTGCGCTCTCTTCGGCGGCACGGCGCGAATAGCTTTCTGGGCGCAATGATCCGTAAAGCAGCAGAATACGTGGCGGATGGCCGGGATCGCCTTTGGCGCGCAATGCCTCGGTGTCGATCTGAGGCAGGGCCGCTGCGACAAGCGCGGGCAGATCGTCCGCGCCGGTCTGTTCAACCACTTTCTTCTTCCAGATGCAGTTTCATGTCGATCAGCACCTGTTGCAGCAGCGTCGTTTCTTTCAACAGCCGCTTGGCTTCGTTTACGGTGATGATCCCGTCCTCGATGGATTGCTGATATTCACTCATCAACATCGCAAACCGCTGGCTGAGCGCGATCACATCGCTGTTCACACCTCCGGCTCGTTCGTCATTGGGACGGCGGTCATCATGGCTGAGAGTATTGCCCTGCAATTCGGCCAGCGCGCTGGTCACATGCGGATAGCTTGCGTCTTTCTCAAGAGCGGCCACCGCATCAATTGGCATGAACCGATCAGCATGTTCAGGATTATCAGAATAGTAACGCCCAAGCGTGGCCTTGGATTTACCCGTCAGGCCGCAAGCGGGCTCGATGCCGACGTCCTTCACCAGTGCCTCGGTGTGCTTTTTCAGATAGCTTCCAAATCCGGCCATACAGTGCGCCCCTCGTTTCCCAAAACTAATCGCCACAACCCCCGCGTGCGGGGAAACGATCCGGTCTTTTCCCATTAATCAACTCGAAAGCAAATGTCATTTGTAAATGGTCCCAAGGGTTCCGGGACGTAACGAGTAACTGGTGGTCCCATCACCGGGATAAGGTGGGGTCTGCTTTTAGTCTTCTGCCAAGTGGGAGTGGCAGGCCGGAGCAATCCAGCAGCAAGACAGGCAGATCCGTCGGACGTAACGCGTACCGGGGCAGGCTCATCCCCAAAATGAACGGGTGCAATTTCTGCATTCACCCGCCTGCCCCAATAGTAACAATGAACCGATCGCGGTCCGAGGATATGACTTGCCCAACCACAGGTGCAACGCGTCCTCGGGCCCGCCCATTGCTGGACCGGCAATGGCCAGATGGCAGCCGGGCTTTCGTGGCGACGTATCACTCCAAGCAGCATCACAAGTTAAATTGGCAGACATTCACAAGTTTTTGGCCAGCATTCAAAAGTACAGGCGCGCTCTGTGCCTCATATGCAGCGAAAGGGCCAAACCACTCACGGAAGTGTCCTTGGTTGCGCGGGGCAGGCCAGTGGCTCCCGATAGTCATGATTTGTCCCGCGCAGCTATTTCCCCACATCGTGTTTACCCTGTCCCGACGCGCCCTCTTCCAGATCCCCTGCGCGTGCGACTGAGGGGAAAGCAGCGCCGCGACGAATAAGCATTCTGTCGAGTATTGTCCTTGTATGTCGCAATGGATTAGATGAAGCTGCCTTTAACCACATGAAAAGGCTTCGCATTGTGGCAAAGCTCTACTTCAATTACTCCACCATGAACGCAGGCAAGTCGACTGTGCTGCTACAGGCCGCGCACAACTACCGTGAACGCGGCATGGTGCCTTATCTACTGACCGCGCGCCTTGATGACCGTGCAGGCGCGGGTCGAATCGCATCGCGTATCGGCATCGGGTCTGAGGCGGATATGTTTACCCCTGCTGATGATCTGTTTGACCGTCTCACCAAACAGCTGGCCGCAGGGCCTGTGGCTTGTGTCTTTGTGGATGAGGCTCAGTTTCTGACCGAAGATCAGGTCTGGCAACTTGCCCGCGCCGTCGATGATCTGAATCTGCCGGTGATGTGTTATGGCTTGCGTGTGGATTTTCTGGGCAAGCTCTTTCCCGGCTCGGCCACCCTGTTGGCCCTCGCAGACGAGATGCGCGAGGTGCGCACCATCTGCCACTGTGGAAAGAAAGCGACAATGGTCATCCGCCGGGACGCCGATGGGCGAACGCAAGCCGGTGGCGCGCAGGTGCAAATCGGGGGCAATGACACCTACGTGTCCCTGTGCCGTCGGCACTGGCGCGAAGCGATGGCCGAGGACTGAGCAGGGCGTAAAACACTCCGCCCGGCAGGACCGCGACCAATCAGACGGGGTTGGGCAGCGCCTCACCGGCACAAAACGCCGCCACGTTGCGTACGGCCATCAGCCCCATATCTACACGCACTTCAAGCGCAGCCGTCCCCAAATGCGGCAGCAGTGTCACGTTATCCAACACGCGCAGCGCCTCTGGCACCTCGGGTTCGCGCTCGTAAACATCAAGGCCCGCACCACCAATCTGTCCGGCCTTCAGGGCGGCAATCAACGCCGCCTCATCCACCACATCCCCGCGTGCAATGTTGATCAGATGCGCGTGGCTTTGCATCGCCCCAAGCACATCTGCCCCGATCAAGTGCCGGGTCTGCGCCCCACCGGGCACCGCGGTCACAACAAAATCAACAGTCCGAGCGAGAGCCAAAAGATCAGGCGCACGGGTTGCAGGAAAATCGAGGACTTTTTCGGACCGGTTCACGTAGTGCACGTCCATCTCAAACCCAAAATGGCAACGCCGCGCGATGGCCTGTCCGATCCGACCCATACCAACGATACCAACCCGCTTACCGCTCATGTGAAGGCCCAGCATTTGGGTCGGATGCCATCCGGGCCAGTTATTGCTGCGTACCATGCGCTCGCCCTCGCCCGCGCGGCGCGCCGACATCAGCATCAGCATCACAGCGATGTCCGCCGTGGCGTCCGTCACAGCTCCGGGCGTGTTGGTCACGGCAATCCCGGCCGCTCGCGCGACTGCGACGTCGATATGGTTGTACCCGACACCGAAATTGGCGAGCAGCTTACAGCGCGGGTTCGACACATCCGCAAACACCGCCGCCGAAAACTGATCCCCCAGCGTGGGCAGTACTATATCAAAGTCGGAAAGGGCCGCGCGCAACTCTGCATCCGTCAAAGGCAATGTCTCGCTGCGCACAACAACCTCGTCACAACACGCATGGGCCGCTGCAACCACGTTATCTGGCAAGGGCCGTGTGATCCAAAGCCGAGTCAATGGAGCCGCCCCCCCGTTGGTACGTCCTTGTCCGGCGTGGCCAGCACAATCGCCCCATCCGCATCAGGAAAGCCAAGCACAAGCACCTCGGACATAAAGGGGCCAATCTGGCGCGGGGGGAAATTCACCACTGCCATCACCTGCCGCCCGACCAGCTCCTCCGGGTCATAGTGCACTGTGATCTGCGCGGACGTCTTGCGTTCACCCAACTCAGGCCCGAAATCGACCCACATCTTGATCGCGGGTTTGCGCGCCTCTGGAAAGGGTTCTGCCCGCAGCACGCGGCCCACCCGCACATCCACTTTCAGAAAATCATCAAATTCGATCTCAGCCACGGGACAACTCCTTGGATCGTTTGGTGGCCGCCGCAACGGCCCGGGGCAACAGAACGGGCAAGCCCGAAGCCTCATCCATCAATACTTCCAACGCGGCCTGTGTGGTGCCATTTGGGCTTGTTACGTTGACGCGCAATTGCGCTGGATCATCATCCGATTGCATCGCCAAGGCCCCTGCCCCCGCGACGGTGGCTTTGGCCAGTTGCATCGCAAGGTCCGGCGACAACCCCTGCGCCACACCGCCCGCCGCCAGCGTTTCGATCAGATGAAAAACATAGGCCGGGCCAGAGCCGCTGACGCCCGTGACCGCGTCCATCTGCGCCTCGCCCTCCAATCGGACGACGTCACCAACCGCAGACAACAGTTCCGCCGCCTCATCCAACGCGCCCTGCCCGGCGGCATTGGCACAGATCGCCGTAATACCGCGCCCAATGGCGGCTGGCGTGTTGGGCATCGCGCGCACGATTGGGGTGTCGGCTCCAAATGCCGCCTCAAAAGAAGCCAAGGACGTACCTGCCGCCACCGAGACAAACACCGTTTCGCCCCCGCCCAGCGCCGAAATGGCAGGCAGCGCGTCCCCCATCATTTGGGGTTTGACGGCCACAAGAACCACGGCGGGCGCCTCGGGCAACTGGGCGTTGATATGCACACCTGTCCCGCGCAACCACAGCGACGGAACGGGCTCGATCACCCATACCTTGTCAGCTGGCAACCCGCGTTCCAGCCATCCGGCCAGCATCGCCGACCCCATCTTGCCACAGCCCAGAAGCACAAGGCCCTGGGCTGCGATCCGCGTCTTTTTCATCTATTCAGTTCCCCAAGTCATCTCAGGGCGAGAGGTTACGCGCGGCCATAGGCCTCTGCAATGGCGACCTGAATGGCATCCTTGGGCGTACGGTCACCCCAGATCAGCAATTGCAGGGCGGGATAGTAACGCTCGGCGCTCATCACCGCAGCGCCGATCATGGTGTCGATCTGCTCGGCAGATGCCACCTGACCACCGCTAAGGACCAAACCATACCGGTAAACCATCAGCTTTTGCTCTTCCCAATAGGTGAAGGACCCGGCCCAGCACTGATCGTTGATCAGGTTGAGCAGTTCATAAAGCGCGGCGCGTTTTTCTTCGGTTGGCTCCATCTCGAAGGTGCACACCATGCGCAGTGTTTCGTCATAGCCCGACCATGCCAGCGTGAGAGAATATGTTCGCCATTGGCCCTCAACGGCCATTGCGATCTGATCATCTGCAATACGGTCGAAATCCCACTCGTGATGTTCGGCGATGTGCTCGACGATATCGATGGGATGGATGTCATCGTCCAGGAACTGCTCGGAAAGGGCCATGGTGCCACCTCTTATTCGCTAGTAGCGATGGGGGCTGGCAGCGCCCCAAGCGCTAGGTGCCTGCTCTAGAAACCGGGGCTATTCCCCGTGCCTCTACGATATATGGTGACCGCGCCCATGGCGTCTGGCAACCCTTTATTTGGGGATAACCGCAATAAGTTGGGGACAAAGCGCCGTTGGGCGCAATATGAGGGCAGAGCGCTGGCGATGGTCTGGCGTGACCCAACATCGCCAAAATGGACTGAAGGTCAGACAACTGTGCGGCAAGGAGCACGGCACCAGTCTCACAGCGATGAAGAAGGGCAGACATGCGCCAAGGCCATCAGATGGACTGTTAAAAACCACCCCTGAACAGAGCAACGCGTTGACGATCTGACGCAGGAACCGCCCCTGATTCATAGGGGATAAAGCCTACGCGCACGGATAGCCATCAACTCGTTCGCCGATTCTCTCAAGCCACCGAGGGCGCTATTATTGATGGGACAATGCGGAGATTTCTGCGCGATTGTCCGTGAAATCACATGCGGTCACCACCATGACGTGAAACTGCCGCAATTTTGCCTGATTCAGCTTGCGCGGAGGACTGAAGAGTCGCATTCAGACTATTTGTTCGACCGTCTTTTCGGCGCGTAGTAGTTTTGAGGACTTTAAAATGAATCTGGTTTCCAAGTTTGCGTCTGTCGTAATCACATCTGCCATCATGGCGACTGGTGCGTCAGCGGCAACGGTCACGTACACAGAAGGCAACGGACAAAACCGCAAACTGGTTGCTGACTCGTCGGATCTAGAAGACTCGCCAATCCCCGGTGGATTTGCCCTTGGCAGTTTTGAAAGTGACGATGTTTTGCAGCTGCACGGTCGGATTGTGTCGTCGTAAGATGTATTTTCCCACACTTTCGCTTTTTCGGGTGCGTTTAATGTGGAATTCGATCTGGATGGTTATCAGCTAGCGGCAGGCCTCACTTCGTCGGATCTTGTGGACCCGGATTCTGGGTACGAAACACTGTCCGGCCTTGTGGGTCAGGTGGCAAAAGGCGGAAACCCTGTTGCCGGTACCACGGTTAAAAATGTCTCCTTTTCTCTGTCAGGCGGTGGATCGACCGTTTCAAAAACATTTGTAACTGACGTATTGGCCAGCAATACAACCGATGGATTTATCTTCTCCGGTTTGGGGAACGTCGAATACACTTTGACAGTGGATGGATCGCTCAGACCGACGTCGGGCGCGGTTGCACTTTACGACCTCAAGATATCCGCCGTTCCGATCCCTGCGGCAGGCTTTATGCTTCTTGGTGGACTTGGCGGTCTGGCCGCACTGCGCCGCCGCAAAAGTAAATCGCACGTTTGATCAACCCAACGCTGATCTGCAACATTTGAAAGGGCCGCACTTGGGTGCGGCCTTTTTCATTTACAAGGCACCGACAGAACCAACGTCCGAGGCGCACAGCGTGTTCGTGGTATGACACCAGACCGCGCTAGATAGGTTTAAACAACACAATCTCGATCGGCGAGCTGTCGTCAGAAAAAGACATGTTGGCCTCGTTCCTGATCTGCTGCGCGCTGGCGTCAATGATCAGATCATTGCCCTGCAGCGTCAGCAGTCTGGTTTTGGTTTGGACGACGATGTCCTTTCCACCCGCTCGAACAGCAAAGATCGAGCCACCCTTTGCCAGAAGGAACATATACACCCGGTCGTTGTTCACAGAAATGCCGTCCGCGACACCAATCACAGCGCCGTCCGAGGACAAAAGGCGCAGCCCCTTTGTGGCTTCGATGGACGCGGCATCAGATGTGCTCAACTCTGCCTGAGCGGGCAACGCAAGTACGGTCAGGGCAAAAACGGCAAGGCAAGTACGCAACAAGGCCATCAAGGATCCTCCACATCATGTTTTAAAAAGATACGGGTGAAGCAGACAACTGGATGTCCTGTGATGCTATTTTGAGAGCACAAGCCGTTTCGGGTCAGTCGACCAGACCTGCCCTCCTAGTCGCCTGACAACCAGTTTTCCTTGTGCTTGGACGAATTGGCACAACGCGAAAAACGCATGCCACCCCGACTGCTTTGCCATCCGTTCGATATCGGCGCGGCACGCATCGATCTAATCAAAAGTTCGAGGGGTCGCGGTGATAGCCACCGCTCAGGCGGTCTGTCCCTAAGATGGCCAAGGCGGGTTACGGGGCCCCCGATCAGCCCGCACGGCCAGAGCCCTGCAACGCTGAAGCGTGCCAAAGCACCCTTTCCTGCGGCGGGCGAAACGTGACGTGGCCCGACCCACTGCTGAAGAGGCCATGCCACGGAAAGCCGAACGGCTTACTTGGACGCTGCGTCCATCGCATCCAGACGCGCCTTTAGCGCCTCATTCTCTTCGCGCGCCTTTTGCGCCATCGCGCGGACCGCGTCGAATTCTTCGCGGGTGACGAAATCCCGATCCGCGAGCCAGCGGTCCATCATCGACTTCATCGCCGTTTCTGCTTCGTCCCGCGCGCCTTGGGCCACACCCATCGCGTTGGTCATCAGTTGCGAGATATCGTCGAAAATCTTGCCACGTGCCTGCATCTGTCGTCTCCTGTTCACAATTGATCTCTATATGGGGGCCTCGTGCCCACGGGGCAAGCTTGACCTTGCCTGCAGCCAGAGGCATTCAGACGCAGATGAACGCGCTCCTCCCCTTCCCCAACATCTCGCCCGAGATCTTTTCAATCTCGCTGTTCGGCATGGATCTGGCCCTGCGCTGGTATGCGCTGGCCTATATCGTGGGGATCATAATCGGCTGGCGGCTGGTGGTGATGGCGGTCAAGACCCCGCGGCTTTGGCCCAATCAGCAGCCTGTGATGACCCCCGCACAGATCGAAGACATGCTGACTTGGATCATTCTCGGCGTATTGTTGGGTGGGCGTCTGGGCTACGTGCTGTTTTACCAACCCGGCGTGTACCTCGAAAATCCGTTCGCAATCCTCGCGATCTGGGAGGGCGGCATGGCCTTTCATGGCGGCCTCTTGGGCGTTGTGCTGGCGGCCTTCCTCTACACGCGCCGCCACAATATCCCACAGCTGAGCGCGGCAGACGCGATCGCTTTGGGCGTACCACCGGGCCTACTGCTTGGCCGGATCGCCAATTTCATCAATGCAGAGCTGTGGGGGCGACCCACCGAACTGCCTTGGGGCGTGATATTTCCAGGGCAAGCCGCACAATACTGCCCGCAGATCGTCGGCGCCTGTGCGCGCCACCCTTCGCAGCTTTATGAGGCCTTTCTTGAAGGATTGGTGCTCCTCATCGTGCTCTTGTGGATGGTGTGGCGGCGCGATGCGTTCAAGCGGCCCGGTCTGGTCTGTGGCACGTTCCTTGCCGGATACGGGCTGTCCCGCTTTGCCGTTGAATTCGTCCGTCAACCGGATGCGCAATTTGTCGGGCCTGCCAACCCCTTGGGGCTGGCGTGGCATGTGGGCGGCTACGGACTGACCATGGGGCAGCTCTTGTCACTGCCGATGATCCTGCTGGGTCTGTTCCTGATCCAGCGCGCCCGTCGGATCGGAGTGCCCGCTGCATGACGTTGCAGCAGGATCTGGCGGCGCGTATTGCGACCTCGGGACCAATCACCGTCGCGGACTACATGAGCACGGCACTCCTGCACCCGACCTTCGGATACTACAGCACCCGCGACCCGTTTGGCACCGATGGGGATTTCACGACCGCCCCCGAAATCAGCCAGATGTTTGGCGAATTGATCGGCCTGTGCCTTGCGCAAAGCTGGCTGGATCAGGGATCACCGGCCCCCTTCACACTGGCAGAGCTCGGCCCGGGACGCGGCACTTTGATGGCCGACATCCTGCGGGCGACAGCGCAGGTGCCCGGGTTCCACAATGGTGCCCGCATCGTGCTGGTCGAAGCCTCGCCCATCCTCAAGGCACGGCAGGCAGAGACACTGGTTCATTTTTCACCGACATGGACCGACACGGTGGCCGACCTGCCCGATCTCCCCCTCTGGCTTGTTGCGAACGAGTTTTTTGACGCCCTGCCTGTGCGTCAGTTTCAGCGCGATGGAACCGGATGGCGGGAACGCAGTGTTGGTCTGAAGAACGAAACACTGACCTTCGGCCTCTCGCCCGTCGGCCCGCAACCTGCACTCGATCACAGGTTGGAGGACACAAAAGACGGTGATCTGGTGGAACTGAACGCCCCGGCGCAAGCAATCACTGCGGACATCGGCGCGCGCGTGGCCAAGGGTGGTGCTGCACTGATCATCGACTACGGCGAATGGCGCAGCCTTGGGGATACACTGCAAGCCTTGCGCGGGCACGCCCCCGTTGACCCACTGGATGCCCCCGGCACAGCCGACCTGACCACACATGTGGATTTCGAGGCCCTAGGCACCGCTGCCGCCCCGGCGGCTTTCACGCGTCTGACCCCCCAGGGCGTCTTTCTGGAACGGCTTGGGATCACCAATCGTGCGCAAACACTCGCCGGTGAGATGACCGGGGCGACCCTAAATGCCCATATTGCAGCACATCGGCGGTTGACGCACCCCGATGAAATGGGAAACCTGTTCAAGGTGCTGGGTCTCTACCCCGCAGATGCACCGCCCCCGCCCGGATTGGAGCCATGACACTTGAAATCCTAACTGCCGACACTCTCGCGCCCCTGCGCCACGGCTTTTTCACGCGCAAAGGTGGGGCGTCGTCGGGCGTGTTTGAGGGGCTGAATTGCGGCACCGGCAGCACCGATCAGACCGAAATCGTGGCCATCAACCGAAGCCGCGTGGCGGCCGCGCTTGACGTCCCCGAGGACCATCTTGCAAGCGTGCACCAAATACACTCAAGCGACGCGATCCATGTCACCGGTCCGCAGACTGAAAAGCCTCGCGCTGACGCACTGGTCACGGCCACACCAGGGATTGCGTTGACCGTGTTAAGTGCGGATTGCCAACCTGTGTTATTCGCCGACGCGCAGGCAGGCGTCATCGGGGCCGCCCATGCCGGCTGGAAAGGCGCACAAGGGGGCGTGCTTGAGACAACGGTGGACGCGATGGTCGCCCTCGGGGCCAACCGCGAAAACATCCACGCCGTCATCGGCCCTGCGATCAGCCAGCGCGCTTACGAAGTGGGCCCCGAGTTCTTTGACACCTTTCTGGATGAAGATCCCGACAACACACATTTTTTCGCAGGTGGTGACGGGGACCGGATGCATTTTGACCTGCCCGGCTATGGGTTGGCGCGGTTGCGCGCCGCCGGGGTGGGGTCCGCTGAATGGACCCGGCACTGCACGTATTACGACGCCGACCGGTTCTATTCGTACCGCCGGTCAGTGCACGCCAAGGATCCCGATTACGGACGGCTGATCTCGGCCATCGTGCTGTGATCGCGGCACAGTCGGGGCAAAAATTGCCTCAACAGCGCCCCATTGTTTCCTGTTTCGCACAAATGCATCGGGCGAAGCCCAGATAACTAAGGGTTTTTGCAACGTTCGCGCCCCGCCATGATTGACCAGATGGTTTTACTCAAATTTTCGAAAATCGCGCGGCAGCGTCAAAAACACGCCCGATTGCAACGCCATTCTGTGTTTGAGGCGGGCAAAACGCCCGAACAGAACAAAAACGCGAAGGCGACAGAACACATGGCAAAAGCACGTTTCATCAAATCCGTGGTCAAATCGGCCAAAGAAGACACCCCCCAATTGCCATGGGCGCGCGGGACACGGCGGGCAGCCTTCATCGCCAAGCGGACCACACCTGCGGCGTTGCGCAAATCAGCCTAGGTGCCGCTGGCACCTCTCGAATCAAATGTGGCGCGCTTGCCCTGCAAGGCGTCAACAATCCCGGCCAAAGGCGTATCATTGATGCGCCTTACTCTGTTTGTGTCCCGCATTTATTGACAGTTTGCAGCGAATTTCAGAATTATGAGTCATTGTTAAGACACATGGCACGTGCCCATCTGTCGTCGTCGGTGGGGGCCGACACAGATGTGACCAGTAAGACTGAGGTTACACATGACGATCCCCGCTCCTATGCGCACACGGCGCGCCCCCTCCACCCCTGTAATGCCGACGAGGTCCTATAATGTGGCCGCGCTCAACCCCGATGGCACGCGCTTTGTGCACAGCTTTCAAGCGCCGATGCTCCCCCTGTTTGAAACCGCATTTTCTGCTTTTGCCCGCGGGACGACTTTGGCTGGTCCTCATGGGGCTATTGCTATCGAAGACCTTGTGCCCGGTGACTGGCTCAACACTTCGGCGGGTCAACCGGCAGAGGTGACGTGGATCGGATCCACCACCTTCGTGCCTGCCCATGCAGGGCGGCGCATGCCGTTGGTGCGGATCATGGCGGACAGCTTTGGGCAAAGCCGCCCATCTTCCTTTGTTTCGCTGGGCAAGGGCGCACGCGTTCTGCAAACGCCACCGCATTTGCGCGGATCAACGGGCGGGGCGCAGACCCTGACCCCAATCAGCGATTTTGTTGACGGCGTGAACGTGATCGAAGTCTCTCCGCCCACACCGGTTCACCTGTATCACCTATGCCTGACGCGCCACGCGGCGGTGGATGTGGGCGGCATGATGGTCGAAACGTTTCACCCCGGCATGGGTGGCACCCGCGACATGTCATACGCCCAGCGCGATCAGTTTCTGTCGATGTTCCCGCGAATTTCGCACATCACCGATTTCGGCCCTCTGGCACACCCGCGCGCGCCCGAAGCCGAAGAGGCCGCCTAGGCCGACTTGGCCAATCGCGCCTCAAGCACATCAAACGGCACGCCGGGGGCATCCTTGGCCTGCCGGATCACCAGCGATGTCTTGACGGATTCAACATTGGGTGTGGTCAGCAATTCGCCCGTCAGAAAGCTCTGAAAGCTAGACAGGTCCGGCGCCACGCATTTCAGGATGAAATCAACCTCGCCGTTCAGCATGTGACACTCGCGCACCAGCGGCCAAGCGCGGCAGCGATCTTCGAACGCGCTCAGGTCAGACTCGGCCTGACTGGCCAGACCCACATTGGCAAACACCTGCACTTCAAACCCCAGCACATGGGCATCCACATCGCCGTGATAGCCGCGGATGTATCCAGACTCTTCCAGAGTGCGCACACGACGCAGGCAGGGCGGGGCCGAAATACCAACCCGTTTGGCCAGTTCCACATTGGTCATGCGACCATCTGCCTGCAATTCGGCCAGAATCTTGCGATCAATCTCGTCGAGACGTGTGGTTGCCATGACTACCCCCTATTTTAAGCGATATTATAGCAGGCCGGGCAAAACGCGCAATAATATTTCACACCTGCGCAACATCTGAAAAGAATGCGGCGCAGGCGCCATGCACAGCGCGCACATCTGCCTGCCAAAATCGGGGTTCAAACCCATAGCACTCGGGTCTATATCATCCCAACAATCCCTGCCTCAGGAGAGCTGCCAAATGCCCGACACAAAACGCACCAAGGTTCTGATCATCGGCTCCGGCCCTGCCGGATATACGGCGGGCGTCTACGCGTCGCGTGCTATGCTGGACCCGATCCTCGTGCAGGGGATCGAACCGGGCGGGCAATTGACCACCACGACCGAGGTCGAAAACTGGCCCGGCGACACCGAAGTACAAGGTCCTGACCTGATGGTGCGTATGGAAAGCCACGCCAAGGCGATGGGCTGCGAAATCATCGGTGACATCATCAGTTCCGTGGACTTCTCCAAGCGGCCGTTTGTTGCGCAATCCGACAGCGGCACCGTTTATGTGGCCGACGCAATCATCCTTGCCACGGGCGCGCGTGCCAAATGGCTTGGCCTGCCGTCTGAGGAAAAATTCAAAGGCTTTGGCGTCTCCGCCTGCGCCACCTGCGACGGCTTCTTCTATCGCGGTCAGGAAATCGCCGTGATCGGCGGCGGCAACACGGCCGTGGAAGAGGCGCTGTTCCTCACCAATTTCGCCTCCAAGGTTACGCTGATCCACCGCCGGGATGAGTTGCGCGCAGAAAAGATCCTGATTGACCGGCTGATGAAAAACCCCAAGATCGAACCGCTCTGGTTCCATCAGCTCGAAGAGGTCTATGGGACGGACGCGCCCCTTGGCGTCGAAGGGATCAAGGTCAAACACACGCAAACAGGTGAAATCACAGACATCCCAGCCAAGGGCGTCTTTGTGGCCATCGGCCACGCGCCTGCCAACGAACTGGTCAAGGATGTGCTGGACACCCACATGGGCGGCTACGTGGTCACCAAACCCGACAGCACAGAAACTTCCATTCCGGGCGTGTTTGCTGCGGGCGACCTCACAGACCACAAATACCGGCAGGCCGTCACGTCTGCGGGCATGGGCTGTATGGCCGCTCTCGAGGCGGAACGGTTCATCGCCGAAAACGGTGTCGAGGACGCAGCGATGGATTACACCGCCGTCGCTGAATAAATCCTGCCCTTGGACTGTTACCTCAATGGCGCGCGCCTCCCGTTGACCGGGGCGGGCACGCGCGCCACTGTGCACGGACCAGACAGGATCGAGAGAACAAGATGAATTCAGAGCTGTGGCGCGGCAGTTGGGCGACCCGCATTCGGATCGTGTCCGGGTTGATCTTGATGGCCTATGTCGCGGCCCACCTGATAAATCTCGCCTCGGTCCTGATCTCACCAGATGCCTATGACATGGTGCAAAAGGTGCGGTTTTGGGTCATCCGTTCTGATATCGGCACAACCGTGATCGGACTGGCGCTGCTTGCCCATATGGCGCTGTCACTGGGCAAGGTGGCCTTGGCGCGTTCTCTTCGAATGCCGCTGCGCGACGCGCTGCAAATATCGCTCGGGTTGATCATACCCCTGATCCTTGTCAGCCACGTGATATACACCCGTGCGGCACACGAAGTATTGGGCGTGAACACCACGCTTGGCTATATCAACACTCTGATCTGGACCACGTGGGATGGTTGGATGCAGGCGCTCTTGGTTATTGTCACATGGGTGCACGGCATGATCGGGATGCACATGTGGTTAAGGGTGACGCGTTGGTGGCGGGCATCATTTCCTTGGATTGTCGGCGTCAGCGTCCTGATCCCGACACTCGCGCTTGTTGGGTTTGTCATCTCGGCGCGTGTGATGCGCGGATTGATGCAAGATCCACGGGCCGCAGACCTTGCCCGGCAGGCATGGAACTTCCCTGACAGGGAAGGGTTTCAGCTGCTGGCCCAAATCGATCAGCAATCCACTCTGGCAGTGTGGGCAGTGCTGGCCCTTGCCCTGTTTGTCTTTGCCGTACGTCGCACGATGGCGGCATTGCGCAAACCGATCCGTGTTCAATACATTGATGGCCCGCAAGTGCGCGCACCGCGCGGCCAAACCCTGCTGGAAACCTCGCGGAGCAACGGCGTGGCCCATACGGCACTGTGTGGCGGACGTGGACGCTGTACCACCTGCCGCGTCATCGTCGAAGACGGGATGGACGACCTGCCCCTACCCTCCGAGGCAGAGGCCCGCACGCTGGCCGCCGTCGGCGCGCCCCCCAACGCGCGGCTTGCCTGCCAGATGCGGCCCAGCGCCCCGATCAGCGTCTTTCGCGTCTTTGCGCCTGACGGCAAACGCAGCCGCGCCCACGCAAGCCAAGGGAAAGAGGCGCAACTGGCCGTCCTGTTCCTTGATATGCGCGGGTTCACCGCCCGCACCGACGGGCAGTTGCCCTATGACGTTGTGTTCCTGCTGAACCGCTTTTTCGACCAGATCGTGCCACCGATCAACAAGGCTGGCGGGACCGTGGACAAGTACATGGGCGATGGGCTGATGGCGGTGTTTGAGACGGACACGCCCAGTGCCTCTGCACGTGCCGCGATCCAAGCTGTCGAAGGCATCGGACACGCGCTAGAGGCTTTCAACGAAACACTCAAAAGCGAAGGCGGCGCGCCCGTAGCGATTGGCATCGGTGTGCATTTGGGCAATGTCGTGCTGGGCGAGATTGGGGCAGCGGGCCAAGCGCCCCGGACGTTGATCGGGGACACGGTGAACACCGCCTCACGCCTCGAAAGCGAAACCAAGGGGCTGGCTGTTCAGGCCCTGATTTCCGAAGAGACCCTTCAAGCCGCCGGACACGCCGTGGCGACAAGCAACATGGTCCAGCTCTCCTTGCGCGGCCTTGAACATCCCCTGCCCGCGCTGGCGATAGATCAAGCCAACCAATTGCAAGACACGCTGGGGAAAGTCGGCGAAAACGCCCTCGCATAGTGCTGCGACACCTGTGCTGGACAGGCCAGTGCCGTCACAAAACCGCTATACCTGACAGTTTCGGCGGTTTCTGTCAGTACAGCCGCCCCGTCTCGTTATAGGCCATGCGCGCTTCGATGTCCTCTAGTGGGCTGTCCATCTTGCCCATGTCCTTCAGGGCCTCGGCATAGGTCGGCAGGCCCTCGATCGACCCCCAATGCTCTGGCTGCCACATCCGGGACCGGATCATCGACTTGCCGCAGTGAAAGAATGCCTCTTGAACGCGCACGATCAGCGCAAGGTTCGGGCGGTGACCATTGACGGTTGTCATGTCCAGAATGTCATCATCCCGCGCAATTTCGCCCACACCATTGATGCGCACGACTTCCTTGCGCATCGGAACCACCAGCATCAGGCCGATGGCCGGGTTTTGCAGATGTTGTGAAATGTATCCCCGCGCTTGTTGCCGATGCGGTCGGGGATGGCGAGAGTTGTGGGGTCCAGAACCTTGATGAACCCGGCCGGGTCCCCTTTGGGCGAAACATCCATCCGACCGCTTGCATCGCTGCTGGCAATGGCGACAAAGGTGGTTCTTTCGATCCACGCCCGGCAATTGTGATCAATGTGGTCAATGATCTTGTTGACCTGACTGGGATGCATCGTCGGGGTGTCGAGGATATCTTCAAGCTGCTCGGCAGTCGTGACCGGCTTTTGGATTTCGTACATGCGGCTACCCCGTTTCGGCGATCGACAGAGCAGAACGCTAGCACTGATCACGTGCCATTCAAAATTGATATGGCAGAACAGCCCGCCCAAAAGGCAGGCGCAAGCGTGCCCGATTAACCACAGATCCAAAAACCGGCGGCAAATTCAAAGTTTGTTCTTTTCTGAACATATTTTTCATGGCATATGTTCACGCGTGAACAAACACGAGTGACCCGGTGCCCAGTACTGCATCCAAATCCAGCGACGCACGCGACGACCAGATGTTCCGTCTGCTACGTCAGCTCGACGTAGCACCCGATGCGTCCCAACGGGCCATGGCGCAGACCATAGGCATATCGCTGGGCCGTCTCAACGCCCTGCTGCGCGATGCCACCACCGCCGGTCTGGTCAAAATCGGCAACAAAGACAGCACCGACAAACGCCAACGTTTTTCTTATGCGCTCACAACCCGCGGAGCAGGCGAAAAGAACCGCCTGACCGACCAATTCCTGACCCGAAAGTTCGCCGAATACGACGCGCTCTACGCCGAACTGACGGGCACCACCTCCGGCTTTAATCCCTTGAACTACAGGACCAAATTGATGGAAAACAACCTCGCCCCGATCCCCGAGCTGTTCGTGTCCTACGACAGCGCCCAGAAACTGAAAGCCGACGCAGGCGATCTGGTCAGCTGGGACCTCACACCGCGCCAGATCTGCGATCTGGAATTGCTGATGAACGGCGGGTTCAACCCGCTCAAAGGGTTCCTGTCCGAGGCCGATTACAACTCTGTCGTGGACACGATGCGCACCACAGACGGCGCACTGTGGCCAATGCCCATCACACTGGACGTAAACGATAAATTCGCAGGCCAGCTGGAAATTGGTCAGGACATCGCCCTGCGCGACCAAGAGGGCGTGATCCTCGCCACCATGACCGTGACAGACCGCTGGACACCCAACAAAGCACACGAAGCCGAACAGGTGTTCGGCGCCGACGACAGCGCGCACCCGGCCGTCAACTACCTGCACAACACCGCAGGCGACATCTACCTCGGCGGGCCCGTCACAGGCATCCAGCAACCGGTGCACTACGACTTCCGGGCCAAGCGCAACACACCCAATGAATTGCGCGCCTATTTCCGCAAAATGGGCTGGCGCAAGGTTGTCGCCTTCCAAACCCGCAACCCGCTGCACCGCGCGCACCAGGAACTGACCTTCCGCGCCGCACGCGAGGCCCAAGCCAACCTGCTGATCCACCCGGTCGTCGGGCTGACCAAACCCGGTGACGTCGATCACTTCACCCGCGTGCGCTGCTACGAGGCGGTGCTGGACAAATACCCCCAAGCCACCACATCCATGTCCCTGCTCAATCTGGCGATGCGCATGGCTGGCCCGCGCGAGGCGGTATGGCACGGCCTGATCCGGAAAAACCACGGCTGCACCCACTTCATCGTCGGTCGTGACCACGCTGGCCCCGGCCAGAACTCGGCAGGCGAAGATTTCTATGGGCCTTACGACGCACAGGACCTGTTCCGCGAACATCAGGCCGAAATGGGCATCGAAATGGTCGACTTCAAACACATGGTCTGGGTGCAGGAACGCGCCCAATACGAGGCCATTGACGAGATCAAGGACAAGGATGACATCACCATCCTCAACATCTCGGGCACCGAATTGCGCCGCCGCCTGTCCGAAGGGCTGGAAATCCCCGAATGGTTCTCCTTCCCCGAAGTCGTGGCTGAACTGCGCAAAACCAAACCACCACGGGCACAGCAGGGCTTTACCGTCTTCTTCACCGGGTTTTCCGGGTCGGGTAAATCGACAATCGCCAACGCCCTGATGGTCAAACTGATGGAAATGGGCGGTCGCCCCGTGACGCTGCTTGACGGAGATATCGTGCGCAAAAACTTGTCCTCCGAACTTGGGTTCTCCAAAGAGCACCGCGATCTCAACATCCGCCGCATCGGGTATGTGGCCAGCGAGATCACCAAGAACGGCGGCATCGCGATCTGTGCACCCATCGCGCCTTATGCGACCACCCGGCGGGCTGTGCGCGAGGATGTCGAAGCATTTGGGGCCTTTGTCGAAATCCACGTCGCCACCTCAATCGAGGAATGCGAACGCCGTGACCGCAAGGGGCTTTATAAACTGGCGCGCGAAGGAAAGATCAAGGAATTCACAGGAATCTCAGACCCCTACGACGTTCCTGCCAACCCAGAACTGAGCGTCGAAACTGAGAATGTAGATGTGGACAACTGCGCCCATCAGGTCCTGCTGAAACTGGAAAGCATGGGGCTGATTGCGGGATAATCCCCCCTTTTTCACACACCATCAAACCAATCAAAACGCGCCCTGTTCCGGGGCGCGTTTTTTGATGTACCCAACACGGGCACGCCTCGTCCCCTTCTAAGGCGCGCAAGCGGTTGGCATAAATGCACCACCCAAGCGGGCCACCCATTGCGCCCGCGTTGGTTCATTGGGTCAAAACTGCTATATCGACAGGCGAATAAAAGCGGCAATCACGCCTCTGACCAAATCGCAAAGATGCCATGTTTCACGGCTAAACCCGGCTCGAAAAGGAAGTCTCAGACCCATGGCCGATCCGTTTCTGTCAGAGATCAAATATCTGGGCGGTGCCAACCTCGACTTCATCGAAGTTGCGGTTGATGTGGGCTATGACGTGTCAGATTTGGTTCTGACCATCTACAATTCAAACGGCTCGATCAGAAGTTCAAGCAACCTTTCGGTGCTGACCCCAACCACCGTGAACGGCAAAGATGTTTACCTGATCGAAAACGGGGATGCCACGAACTTTAACGGCGTGGCCCTGTCGAACGCGGTGGCGTTGAGCGAAAACGGCACCGTTTATTCCTTTGTGTCCTTCAATGATACCGTTGGCGGCGTGACCGCAACGGAAGGTCCCGCAAGCGGGACAACCTCTGATGAGATTGGCATCGCCGGAGCAGGCTCATCCCTGGAAACAGACGATGGCGGGACGTCCTACTTCACCCAGACAAACCCAAACCCCGGCAGCGTGCCCTGCCTGACAACAGGGGCTAAAATTCAAACCAGTCATGGCTTAGTCAAGGTTGAAGACCTCAAGTCAGGGGCGCATGTCTACACGTTTGACGGGGTCCACAAACCGCTGAGAAAAATCTTTAAACGTGCCATCAGCAAGGATGAACTGAACCAGAATCCACGGCTCTATCCGGTGCGCATATGCGCGGGCGCCTTGGGGCCGGGCCTCCCGTCAGAGGACCTGTTGGTGTCGCGCCAGCACAGAATGGTGGTGTCATCTCCCATCGCCAAACGCATGTTCGGCAGTGCCGACGTGCTGGTTGCGGCCAACAAACTGACTTCGCAAAAGGGCATTTTTGTCGACACCTCTGTGTCCTCTATCGAATACTTCCATCTGTTGTTTGATGCGCACGAGATCATCTTTGCAGACGGCGCACCAACCGAAAGCCTGTTTCTTGGGGCCGAAGCGATGAACACCCTGCCCACAAAAATTCTCAATGAAATCAGGCGGATATTTCCCGGCATCAAGTTGCCGCTCGAAGACGCGTCTTCGAAACTTTATATACCGACCAACCGGCGACAAACAAAGCTGGTCGAAAGACACCTAAAGAACCAAACACGTCTGGTCACCGCCCTTTAAGAGGCGCAGGCAAGGTGCGTTGATCCTTACCGTTGCGCTTGTATCCTCGGGCGAGCGCCCTAATCCACCAAGCCCAACTGTCGGGCAATGGTGACGCTGTCGTAGTAATCGCGCCCTTCAACCACCATCCCATCCTTGACCCGCATCACCGAACAGTACCGCACCTCGGCCCGTTTGCCCGTAGCCGGGAAATCCCCAAGGCTAGAGCGCAGTGTGCCCTTGTGCGTTCCGGTGTTGCGAAACTCGACCGTCGCCCACTCTCCACACTGGCTCACGATGACGTTCTCAACCTTGCACAGCCCATCCGGAAACGCCTCGCGCCAACGATAGTAGTCTTCTTTGTATGCCTCTTTCCCGGTGAGTTTTTCGCCGCGCGCAATATCTTGGAAATCACAATCATCCGCGATGACCTCTGCACCCCGATCCGGGTCGCGCATGTCCCAGGATTCGTGAAACTGGCGGACTGTCTTTTCAGTGGGATGCATCGGATGTCGTCCTTTGGAGTGGGTCAAAGATCTGGTCTTCGCCGACCTTTAGCACAGACAGATGAGCGGAGTCTGCCAGCGCCGCACAGCCCTTGCCCTAATCTGTCCTGTGCTGGGGACTGCTCTTGATTCCCAACCTGCACTGTAACGCCCTGATGGAAGAAAACCCTGCATCCTGCGTCGCGTTTCTATGCGGGAAACATGAACAATAGGTTAATCCACCTCTGTAAGCCATTGATTTCACGTGTCCCTCGTCGTGTCCCAGCGTGGGACACTCCAGAGGCCCAAGCCCAGCAAATACCCCTAGACTCCCCTGCTCTCATTTCCGATGATCCGATGGAATTCAAAACGGGGACTGTTGCCATGAAGACCTTTCTCACCGCCACCCTTCTGACCCTCACCGCCTCCGGCGCCTTTGCCGCGGGCCATTGCTCGGCGGGAAAAACCCTGACCGAAGGGACCCTGACAATCGCAACGGGCAACCCCGCCTACTATCCGTGGGTCATCGACGACGCCCCCGAAGCCAAACAAGGTTTCGAAGCCGCCGTCGCCTATGCCATTGCAGCCGAAATGGGTTTTGCCGACAACGCCGTCACATGGGTGCGCACCTCTTTTGACGAGGCGATCCAACCCGGCGCCAAGAATTTCGATCTCAACATGCAGCAGTTTTCGATCACCGCAGACCGTGATCGCGTCGTTGATTTCTCAGCTCCCTACTACACCGCCCCTCAGGCCGTAATGACGACAGTCGAGGCCGTCGATGCGGGGGCAAAGCCGACCATGGAAAGCCTTAAGGCCATGAAGTGGGGCGTCGTTGCATCCACGACCGCCCTGCCCGTGGTAACGGAAACGATCCAACCCACCCAATCGCCGCTCGTTTATGACGACAACGCCAACATCACGGCCGCCATGCAGGCGGGCCAGATTGACGCTGCACTGTTTGATCTGCCCACCGCCCTCTTCACCGCAGCTGTCCTGATGGACAATGGCGTGGTTCTGGGCCAGTTCGATGCGTCGGCGGCCGAAAGCCCCGATCAGTTCGGGGCGCTGATGCCAGAAGGGTCCGCTCTGAAAGAGTGCGTCGACGAAGCCCTCGCCGCACTGACGGCAAGCGGCGAACTGGCTGCCATCGAGGCCGAGTGGCTGCAAGCCGCTGTCGGAGTACCTCTGATCAAGTGACCACACGCCGCGCCGCCTATGAGGCCCGGCAGCGCCGCCGGGCCAACCTGCTTGCCGGGGGCAGCACGGCTGTCGTGCTTATCCTGTTGATTGTCCTCGTGCCGCTGGCACCGGGGTGGGAGGGCGTACAGGCGTCCTTTTTCAACGCCGAGATCTTTGCCCGCACATTCCCCGATCTGCTGAGTGCCTTCCTTATCAATATAGCCATCTTTGCATGGTCTGTGCCCCTGATCGCAGCCCTCGGTCTGGCAATCGCTTTGGCGCGCGGCGCGCGGGCGCCTGTGCTGTTTCCCCTGCGCATTTTCGGGGCCATCTATGTTGATTTGTTTCGCGGCATTCCGGTGGTCCTGCTGGTGTATCTGGTGGGCTTTGGAATTCCGGGGCTTGGACTGCCGCGCCCTTGGAATTCGCCCTATATCTGGGGCACGGTGGCGTTGGTCCTGACGTATTCGGCCTATGTCGCCGAAGTCCTGCGTTCAGGCATCGAAAGCATTCACGAAAGCCAGCGCAACGCCGCTGTCTGTCTGGGGCTCAGCGAACGGGACACCATGCGTTATGTAGTGTTGCCCCAAGCCATCCGACGGGTGGTCCCGGCCAACATGAACATGCTCGTGGCCCTGCAAAAGGACGTCGCCCTGCTGTCTTTTATTGGACCTGTCGAAATCCTGCGGCAAGCCGGTATCTTCAAAAGCCTACTGGCCAATTTCACGCCCTATGTCGCCGCGGCAGTGATCTTTCTGTGCGTTACCGTGCCCGCCACGCGCTACGCCGACTATCTGATGAACAGGGACCGCAATGCCAGAACCTAGGCTCGCGCTCAGAGGCGTGAAGAAGAGCTTTGGCGACGTCGAGGTGCTTCACGGGATCGATCTGGCGGTAAACCCGGGCGAAATGGTGTGCCTGATTGGTGCGTCCGGGTCAGGCAAATCCACATTGTTGCGGTGCATGAACGGGTTGGAGCCAGTGGATGATGGAGAGGTGCGCCTTGACGGGGTCGACATCGCCGAACCCGGCTTTGATCTCGCCCCGATCCGCCAAAAGATCGGGATCGTCTTTCAGTCCTTCAACCTCTTTCCTCATATGACGGCCTACGACAACGTCGCACTCGCACCGCGCCGCGTTCTGGCCGAGGACGCAAGGACACGGATTGAGGCGCTGTTCGAACGCTTTGGTCTGGCAGCGCATATGGGCAAGTATCCCGATCAACTGTCGGGCGGGCAACAGCAACGGGTGGCGGTGATCCGGGCGCTTGCCATGCGGCCGCAGACGATGCTTTTTGATGAAATCACGTCTGCACTCGACCCTGAGTTGGTGGATGAGGTACTGGATGTGCTGCGATCCCTGCGCGATGACGGGATGACAATGGTTCTGGCCACGCACGAAATGGGATTTGCCCGCGAACTGGCCGATCGTATCTGCTTTATGGACAAGGGTGTGATCGCGGAAGAAGGCGCTCCGGATCTGATCTTTTCCACCCCTCAAAGGGAACGCACCAAACAGTTTCTCGCGTCAGTCCTGCGCTGATGTCGCCACTTTATCTGCGCCCCGTGGAGCCAGTCTGACTTGGGAAAAACCTGTCAGTAAAGATTCCAGTCATCCGTCTCGGCCAGCGAGCCGATGGACGTCCACGCCACGCGCACCCGGGCAACGCGAGTGTCCCCCCAAGTACGAAAAACCAGATCAAAACCTTCTGCCGAAACCGCGTCGGCGGACACATCCGCGCGCAGCGGTGTTTTGGTGTCCACATCCCACATAGAAATAGAGACCTGGACAGATGGTGCCGTTTGGTACTTTTCAGAGAATTCAATGCGGCGACGCCGCTCACGTGGCCCACGCCCCGTCCACATCTCACCATCGTTTTCAAAATCCGAAAACAGAATGACATCGCCTTGGTCGATGCCGATCAGATGGTTCTCTAGTCGCTTCATAAGGTCGTCGTCTCAAAATCGTCAGGTCATCAACTTGGCTACTTTGATGCACCTAACAAAACAAAACGGCAATATTGGGACTGCGCATAAAAAAGGGCCCTGACAAAGGTCAGGGCCCCTTTTTCAACTGTCGCGATAAAACGGCTTACAGGCTCGGCGATTTGGTGCTCAAACCGATTTCAGAACCCACGGCAACAATGTCCGCCATCAATTTGGCTGCATCATCAACCGGGCCGGAATTACCGTCCGCCGCTTGCTTGGCGCGGTTGTAGGCGTCCTGCACCTCGTCGAACATCGCGTCCATGTCGTCTTGGGTCATGTCAGTCTTTGCCACGGCCCGTTCAGCAAGAACCGAAACGCCTTGCGTCCCAATCTCGGCAAAGCCACCGGTGACAACATACTCATGCGTGTTGCCACCCACCTCAACCCGTAGAACACCGGGGCGCAGGGTCGTGATGGTCGGGGCGTGATCCGCCATGACCGTCATATCACCGTCCGCGCCGGGGATTTGAACCGAAGCTGCATCCATGGACGCCAGTTCGCGTTCGGGCGACACAAGATCAAATTGCATAGTCTTCTCCTCATTTGAACGCTTGGGTCAGACCCGTGCGCCCGGAGGTTGATCGGAGATGTAAGGCGGGGATATCCCCCGCCCCGCACATTAGGCTGCGTCAGCAGCCATTTTCTGAGCCTTGGCAATCACTTCCTCGATGCCGCCAACCATGTAGAAGGCGCCTTCGGGCAAGTGATCGTATTCGCCGGCCACAACCGCCTTGAACGAGGCAATCGTGTCTTCCAGCGGAACCTGAACACCGTCAGAGCCGGTGAAGACCTTCGCCACGTCAAATGGCTGGGACAGGAAGCGCTGGATTTTACGGGCGCGGGCCACGGTCAGCTTGTCCTCTTCGGACAGTTCGTCCATGCCGAGGATCGCGATGATGTCTTGCAGCGATTTGTAGCGCTGAAGTATCTGCTGAACGTCGGACGCCACCTTGTAGTGCTCTTCACCCACAATCTGCGGGTCCATCAGGCGCGAGGAGCTGTCGAGCGGGTCCACAGCCGGGTAGATACCCAGTTCGGAAATCGCACGGGACAGAACGGTTGTCGCGTCCAAGTGGGCGAATGTTGTCGCAGGTGCTGGGTCGGTCAAGTCATCCGCAGGCACGTAGACCGCTTGGATCGATGTGATCGAACCGGACTTGGTCGATGTAATCCGTTCCTGCATCTGACCCATGTCAGTCGCCAGTGTTGGCTGGTAACCCACCGCCGAAGGAATACGGCCGAGCAGAGCCGAAACTTCGGAGCCCGCTTGCGTAAAGCGGAAGATGTTGTCGACGAAGAACAGAACGTCTGTGCCGGAGGCATCGCGGAACTGTTCGGCCAGTGTCAGACCGGTCAGAGCAACACGCGCACGCGCTCCGGGAGGTTCGTTCATCTGGCCGTAGACCAGAGCAACCTGGCTTTCTTCAAGGTTGTCGGGCTTGATCACGTTGGATTCGATCATCTCGTGATAAAGGTCGTTGCCTTCACGCGTCCGCTCACCCACGCCCGCGAACACGGAATAGCCCGAGTGCACTTTGGCGATGTTGTTGATCAGTTCCATGATCAGAACGGTCTTGCCCACGCCGGCACCGCCGAAGAGGCCGATTTTACCGCCTTTGGAGTAAGGTGCGAGCAGGTCAACCACCTTGATGCCTGTCACCAGAATTTCGGATTCTGTCGACTGCTCGGCAAAGGCCGGTGCGTCTGCGTGAATGGGGCGGAATTCTTCGGCGCCCACCGGGCCACCTTCATCGACCGGCTCACCGACGACGTTGAGGATACGGCCAAGTGTTTTGGGGCCCACGGGCACCATGATCGGGCCGCCTGTGTCCACAACTTCCTGTCCGCGCACGAGGCCTTCGGAGCTGTCCATCGCGATGCAGCGCACGGTGTTTTCGCCCAGGTGCTGTGCAACTTCCAACACCAGCTTGTTGCCGTTGTTGTCGGTGGTCAGCGCGTTCAGAATTTCCGGCAGGTGATCACCGAACTGCACGTCGCAGACGGCCCCGATGACCTGTGTGATTTTGCCTTTAGCGTTTGCCATGTTTCGTCTCCGGTTTTTCTTATAGCGCTTCCGCGCCGGAAATAATTTCGATCAGCTCGTTCGTGATGACGGCCTGACGCGAGCGGTTGTACTGAATGGTCAACTGATCAATCATATCGCCCGCATTGCGCGTTGCGTTGTCCATCGCGGACATGCGCGCGCCCTGTTCAGATGCGCCGTTCTCCAGCAGAGCTGAGAAGATCGCAGTGGCCACGGCCCGGGGCAGAAGGTCGGCCAAAATCGCCTCTTCATCCGGTTCGTAGTCATAAAGCGTTTCGCCCGCTTCGTAATCCTCAGGGATCGCAAAGGGGATGATCTGCTGCGCCGTCGGGATTTGCGTCACAACGTTCTGGAAGCGGCTGAAAAAGATCGTTGCCACGTCGAATTCCAACGCATCAAAGCGACCCAGTACGTCCTTGGCGACACCTTGGGCGTCCGCATAAGACATGCGCTTGACCTCGGACATATCCACGTGACCAACGAACGCATCGCCAAAGTCACGTTTCAACTGGTCCCGGCCTTTTTTGCCGACAGTCAAGATTTTGACGGTCTTTCCAGCAGCTTGCAGCTCCTGCGCCTTGGTGCGCGCCAGCTTGGCGATGTTCGTGTTGAACCCACCGCACAGACCGCGCTCGGACGTCATAACCACCAGCAGGTGCGTCTGATCTGACCCCGTGCCGCTCAGCAGTTTCGGCGCGCTGTCCGATCCTGCCGCTGCAGACGCAAGCCCCGCCATCACGGCCGTAAACCGTTCAGCATAGGGGCGTGACGCCTCGGCTGCTTCCTGTGCCCGCCGCAGTTTCGCGGCGGCCACCATCTGCATGGCCTTGGTGATCTTGCGCGTTGATTTAACGCTCTCGATCCTGTTTTTCAGGTCCTTGAGATTTGGCATTGCCCGACCTCCAAATTAAGCGAAGGTCGAAGCGAACTCGTCAAGAACCGCCTTCATCTTGTCGACGTTCTCGCCGCCTTTGAATTTTGGATCTTCGTCCGAAATCCACTTGAGGAAGTCCGCCTTCTGGCTGCGCAGGAAGGCAAGCAAACCGGTCTCGAACTTGCCCACGTCACCGACGGGCAGTTTGTCGAGATAGCCGTTGGTGCCTGCGAAGATGACGCAAACAATCTCGGCGTTGGTCAGCGGTGCATATTGCGCCTGCTTCATCAACTCGGTCAGACGCGCACCACGGTTCAGCAGCTGCTGAGTGGCGGCATCAAGGTCAGAACCAAACTGCGCGAAGGCAGCCATTTCGCGATACTGAGCCAGCGACAGTTTCACCGGACCCGCAACAGACGACATCGCGTCTGTCTGAGCAGACGAACCAACCCGCGAAACCGACAGACCGGTGTTCACAGCTGGGCGGATGCCCTGATAGAAAAGTTCGGTTTCAAGGAAGATCTGACCGTCCGTGATCGAAATCACGTTTGTCGGAATAAAGGCCGACACGTCGCCGCCTTGGGTTTCGATGATCGGCAGAGCCGTCAGCGAGCCTGCGCCATTGTCTTCGTTCAGCTTGGCCGAACGCTCCAGCAAACGGGAGTGGAGATAGAAAACGTCACCAGGATAAGCTTCACGGCCTGGTGGGCGACGCAGAAGCAGGGACATCTGACGATAAGACACGGCCTGCTTGGACAAGTCATCATAGATGATCAGCGCGTGGCGGCCATTGTCGCGGAAGTGCTCCGCCATAGAGGTCGCGGCATAGGGTGCAAGGAACTGCATCGGCGCCGGGTCGGACGCGGTCGCGGCCACAACGATCGAATACTCAATCGCACCAGATTCTTCGAGCTTCTTCACCAGCTGCGCAACGGTCGAACGCTTTTGACCAACCGCGACATAGACGCAGTACAGCTTCTTGGACTCATCGTCGCCTGCGGCGTCGTTGTAGGATTTCTGGTTCAGGATCGCGTCCAGAGCCACGGCAGTTTTACCGGTCTGACGGTCACCAATGATCAGCTCACGCTGGCCACGGCCAATCGGGATCATCGCGTCAACGGCCTTGAGGCCCGTCGCCATCGGCTCGTGCACCGATTTACGCGGGATGATGCCTGGGGCTTTCACGTCCGCAACCGAACGCGCCTTGGATTTGATCGGGCCCTTGCCGTCCAGCGGATTGCCCAGACCGTCAACAACGCGGCCCAGCAGTTCGTCACCGACAGGCACGTCCACGATCGAGTTGGTGCGCTTAACAGTGTCACCTTCTTTGATGTCCCGGTCGGAACCGAAGATCACCACACCGACGTTGTCGGTCTCGAGGTTCAGAGCCATGCCCTGAATGCCACCGGGGAATTCAACCATCTCACCGGCTTGGACATTGTCGAGGCCGTAGACGCGGGCGATACCGTCGCCCACGGACAAAACGCGGCCCACTTCGGCCACTTCTGCTTCCTGACCAAAGTTCTTGATCTGGCCTTTAAGGATTGCAGAAATCTCTGCTGCTTGGATACCCATTTATCCGACCTCTTTCATTGCATTCTGGAGGGAAGAGAGCTTGGAGCGGATCGACGTGTCGATCATCTTCGAGCCCACTTTTACGATCAAACCGCCGATGAGGCTTTCATCGACGGAAGCATTAATAGTGACGTCCTTGCCCATACGGGCCTTGAGCGTCTTGGCAAGGCTTGCGCTTTGCGCCTTGGTCAGCGCCTTGGCGGATGTGACGTCCGCCGTCACTTCACCCTTGTCTTCGGCAATGGCCAGACGCAGCGCTTGCACGAGGTGTGGCACTACGAACAGACGGCGTTTGTCCGCCATCAGAGCCAGCGTGTTGCTCATCACCGATGTCAGTCCCGCCTTAGCGGCAATGGCTGTTACGGCGGCGCGCTGTTCATCGCGGCTGTAGAGAGGTGAATTGATCAGCGCATTGAAATCTGAACTCTCGGCCATGGCCGCGGTCAGGATTTCGATGTCGCCTTCAAGGCTCTTGACGTCACCTGCCTCTTTGGCAAGTTCATAGACAGCTGTGGCATAGCGTGCAGCGATGCCTGTGGAGATCGAAGCTGGTTCGGACACGTCCACCCTTTCGATGTCTTGGCCCCGAATTTGCGCCATGCTTGGCGGAAAACCGAGGGTGTTGGTTCGCCCGAAGAAACCCCCAAGCGATGAAATCAGGGGGGATGTAGCAGAGGGTGCGAGACCCCGCAACATATGTTCGTGAACACCCATTTCTTGGGTTATCAAGTGTTTTCAGCAGGTTAATCAAAGTGCGACCGTTTGGCCCGATGGGAATGTTAGAAATCTGTCGCAAAAGTCACGCTTTTGCATGCGATTCCGTTGGGCGCGGCCGACAAAGTGCTGAAAATCGAGGCTCTCGGCAAGGCCGTGCATTCGGATAATGCAGGAAAGACTCCGAAAAGGTCCCCCCACCCATATCCGACGGCCTTTTCTTCCGTCAAAGGCGCCCAAGACGGTGTGTCTGCAACCGGTCGGTCACACGCCTCCGGCGATTGGCGCAGGCACCCCTTGCGGTATTTTCTGCCGTTTGGCCTGCACAGGTTTCACCTTGCCCTTAGGCGGATAGACCAGCTTGGACGCCTCGACCATAAATGCGCCCCCTGCAATCATGCCTGGCATTGTGCGCCCCACCTTTTCAAACATCGCACCCGACTTCATCCATACTCGTTTAGTCGATGGGAACTGATAAAGCGCGCCCATATGCCGTTCGGGCAGGAATTGATGCTTGCGCAACTGCGTCTCAAGCTGACTGGCAGAATAGGGACGGCCAAATCCAAACGGCGTGCGATCGCGACGCGACCAGAGCCCGGCACGGTTGGGCACAATAAACAGCGCCTTGCCCCCCGGCCCCAACACCCGCCATGCCTCTTCCAAAAGATCAAAGGCGCGTTCGGATGTCTCTAGGCCATGCAGGATGATCAGCTTGTCCACATGCCCGGTCTCGATCGGCCACAGAGTTTCTTCGGTCAGGACAGAGACGTTCGTTCCATCCGGCGGCCATGGCATCACACCCTGAGGCCCGGGCATCAGCGCAATCACCCGGCGCGCGTCGGCGAGGAACGGGCGCAGTAGCGGTACAGCAAAGCCAAAGCCCGCTACGGTTTGCCCCTTGGCCTCTGGCCAGAATTCAAACACGCGGCGCCGCATAGACGACTGTGCCGCCCGCCCTAGGGCACTGCGGTAATAAAAGTTGCGCAGATCTTGTACGTCCAGATGCATCGGTCTCTTGCCCTTGGGTGGCTCACGGGCCACCTTTGCACTATACCTACTCCAAGAAAGCGCAAATGCCATGCCTCTCGAAATTCGCACGATCCCTTGCCTGTCGGATAATTACGCCTATCTCGCCCATGACCCGGACACCGGGGCCACGGCGGCAATAGATATTCCGGAGGCAGGACCGATCATCGCGGTGCTCGCCGAAACAGGTTGGACCCTGTCGGATATTCTGATTACGCATCACCATTATGATCATGTGGACGGGTTAGCCGACCTGCTTGCCGCCCATCCGGCACGGGTGATCGGGTCCGCAGCGGACGCGCACCGTTTGCCCACTCTCGATGTGGAGGTTAACGAAGGGGACACCGTCCGCATTGGCAACGAAATTGGCACGGTCATTGATGTGTCAGGCCACACGATCAACCATATCGCCTTTCACTTTCCCGATTCGGCAGCTCTGTTTACGGCCGACAGCCTGATGGCATTGGGCTGCGGGCGGGTGTTCGAAGGGACCAAGCCGCAAATGCACGCATCATTGCAAAAGCTGGCCGCCCTTCCGGGTGACACGGTTGTTTATTCAGGCCACGAATACACTGCCGCCAACGCAAAATTTGCGCTGACCATTGATCCCGACAATCCAGCACTTATATCGCGGGTCCGTGATGTGACCGAAAAACGCGCAAACGGCATAGCCACGGTGCCCTCACTTCTGTCCGAAGAGCTGGCAACAAACCCTTTCCTGCGCGCCAACGACCCTGCCGTCCAATCCCAAATGGGGATGACAGGTGCCAACGCCGCCGACGTGTTTACAGAAATTCGCACCCGAAAAGACAATTTCTGAGTGCGATTGCGCTAACAGCACGCCCACTTTGTTAACAAACACGCGACGATCACGCGATTTGTGAGCGTCAAGGCAAAGAAAAGCCTTGAAGACGCGCGCTGTTCAACCAAACTTAAACACATGAGGCCATGGTTGGTATGGGGTCTCGATATCCCTTGTGACCCCGGGCCAACCCCGATCGATAGGAGCACCGCTGTGCCTTCATTCTCGACATCACTCGAAAAAGCCATCCATCAGGCGCTTGCGCTGGCCAACGAACGCCGGCACGAATTTGCAACGCTCGAACATCTTCTTCTGTCGCTCGTCGATGAACCGGACGCACGCCGCGTAATGCAGGCATGCTCTGTCGACATTGATGAGCTGCGCGGAACGCTGGTCGAATTTGTCGATGATGACCTGTCCAATCTGGTCACGGATATCGACGGATCCGAGGCGGTGCCAACCGCAGCCTTCCAACGTGTTATTCAACGTGCCGCCATCCACGTCCAATCCTCCGGGCGCACCGAGGTGACGGGTGCGAACGTACTGGTCGCCATTTTTGCCGAACGCGAGTCAAATGCCGCCTACTTCCTGCAGGAACAGGACATGACGCGCTATGACGCGGTGAACTACATCGCGCACGGTGTGGCCAAAGACCCCGCCTTTGGAGAGGCGCGACCCGTGTCGGGCGCACCAGAGGCCGAGGAAGAACCGCAAGGTGTGACCGAGGGCGAGAAAAAAGAATCCGCGCTGGCCAAATACTGCGTGGACCTCAACGAAAAATCCCGCGAGGGCGATATCGATCCGCTGATCGGGCGCGATTCCGAGGTGGAGCGTTGCATTCAAGTGCTGTGCCGCCGTCGCAAGAACAACCCACTTTTGGTGGGCGATCCCGGCGTGGGCAAAACAGCCATCGCCGAGGGCCTTGCGCGCAAGATCGTTGCCGGTGAAACACCCGAAGTGCTCTCAGGCACCACAATCTACAGCCTTGATATGGGTGCGCTTCTCGCAGGTACCCGATATCGCGGCGATTTCGAAGAACGGCTAAAGGCTGTCGTGACCGAGCTTGAGGAACACGACGACGCGGTGCTGTTCATCGACGAAATCCACACCGTGATCGGCGCGGGTGCAACGTCTGGCGGTGCAATGGATGCCTCCAACCTGCTGAAACCTGCCCTGCAGGGCGGCAAACTGCGCACCATGGGCTCAACCACCTACAAAGAGTTCCGCCAGCACTTCGAAAAAGACCGCGCGCTGTCCCGTCGTTTCCAGAAGATCGACGTGAACGAGCCTTCGGTCGAAGATGCCACGAAGATCCTCAAAGGCCTCAAGCCCTATTTCGAGGATCACCACGGCGTCAAATACACCTCGGACGCGATCAAAACGTCCGTAGAATTGGCGAGCCGCTATATCAACGACCGCAAGCTGCCCGACTCGGCCATTGATGTGATCGATGAAGCCGGTGCAGCCCAGCATCTGGTTGTCGCCGCGAAACGGCGCAAGACGATCGGCACCAAAGAGATCGAGAATGTCGTGGCCAAAATCGCACGCATTCCGCCCAAGAACGTGTCCAAGGACGACGCCGAAACGCTGAAAGACCTTGAAGCGTCCCTTAAACGTGTCGTGTTCGGGCAGGACGACGCCATCGTGGCGCTGTCTTCGGCCATCAAACTGGCGCGGGCAGGTCTGCGCGAACCTGAAAAGCCCATCGGGAACTACCTGTTCGCAGGTCCTACCGGCGTGGGTAAAACCGAAGTGGCCAAGCAATTGGCGGATACGCTCGGCGTGGAAATGCTGCGGTTCGATATGTCGGAGTACATGGAGAAACACGCAGTCTCACGCCTGATTGGTGCCCCTCCCGGCTATGTCGGCTTTGACCAAGGCGGCATGCTGACGGACGGTGTGGATCAGCACCCGCACTGTGTGCTTCTGCTCGACGAGATGGAAAAGGCGCACCCGGATGTCTACAACATCCTGCTGCAGGTGATGGACCACGGCAAACTGACGGATCATAACGGCCGCACAGTCGACTTCCGCAACGTGATCCTGATTATGACGTCGAACGCTGGCGCTTCGGAAATGTCCAAAGCCGCCATCGGGTTCAACCGTGACCGGCGCGAGGGCGAGGACACGGCGGCAATCGAGCGGACGTTCACACCTGAATTCCGCAACCGTCTGGACGCGGTGATCAGTTTTGCGCCACTGCCGAAATCGGTGATCCTGCAAGTGGTCGAAAAGTTCGTGCTTCAGCTTGAAGCGCAGCTGATGGACCGCAACGTGACCATTGAGTTGACTAAGCCTGCCGCTGAATGGCTCGCCAACAAGGGTTACGACGACAAAATGGGGGCCCGCCCCTTGGGTCGCGTGATCCAAGAGTACATCAAGAAACCGCTCGCCGAAGAACTCTTGTTCGGCAAGCTGATGAAAGGTGGTGTGGTCAAGGTTGGCGTCAAAGGCGGCGAGCTGGACCTGAAACTGGAAGGCCCGGACAAACCGCGCCTGTCCGGAAACAAGCCACCACTGCTGACCGCAGACTGATGCGCACGGGCGCGCTTGCGTCCCTTTACATGATCCTTGTCGCAAACCCGCTTGCGGCAAGGGACATCCTCCTCACTCCCCCCATCGCCTGCGATCTGCAAGCCGACTGCTACATCCAGCAATATGTGGATCACGACTCATCGGACGCAGCGATGGATTTCCGCTGCGGGTCGCTGACCTACAACACCCACTCTGGCACCGACTTCGCGCTGCGCTCTATCGCGCAAATGGATCGCGGCATTGACGTAAAGCCTGCCGCCCCCGGCATAGTGCGCGGTACGCGGGACGGGATGTCGGACCAGATTTACACGCCTGAGCTCGCCGCAGAAATCGACGGACAGGACTGTGGCAACGGTGTTGCGATCGACCACGGCGGCGGATGGAGCACGCAATACTGCCACCTCAAGCAAGGCTCGATCACCGTGCGATCGGGTGACCGCGTGCGTCTGACAACGGTGCTGGGACAGGTCGGATTGTCAGGGCGCACCCAGTTCCCACATGTTCACATGACTTTACGCAAGGATGGCAAAGTCGTGGATCCGTTTGATCCGGATGGCCAAATCACCTGCGGCACCCCAAGCACGGAAACCCTGTGGCAAGAGCCGCCCCCTTACCGCCCTGGTGGCATCCTAACTGTCGGCTTTGCAGATGCAGTGCCAGATTTTGGTAACGTAATAGCAGGCACCGCCAGTGCGGACATCCTCGGCCCCGATGCACCTGCCCTCGTCGTCTTTGCTCACATTTTCGGAGGTCAGGAAGCGGATATCATCGCATTGCGCATCGACGGACCCAAAGGGATAGTCATGGACGAAACCGTGATCCTCGAAAAGGATCAGGCCCAGCTGTTTCGCGCTGTCGGCAAACGCCACCGCGTCGACTGGGACAGCGGATCCTATACCGGCACTGCCCGCCTGATCCGAAACGAACAGGTGATCAGCACGAAACAGAGCGTTGTGCGCATTCGGTAGGCCACACCTGTGAGACGCCCCTATTTTTCGGTAAACTTCATCTCAATCCGACGGTTTTGCGCGCGCGCTTCGGGCGTGTCCGCAAGGTTGATTGGCTGGTACTGACCAAAGCCGTTGGCCGACAATCGGTCCGGCGGAAGCCCCAAAAATTCTACCATATAGCGGACCACAGACAGGGCCCGCGCCTGGCTCAGCTCCCAGTTGTCGGCAAATTCACCGGTGCCCGACAACGGGATGTTGTCGGTATGCCCATCGACTTGCAGCACCCAATCAATGCCGGCAGGAATTTCACCAGCAATATTGCTGAGGATGCTCGCAATTTTTGTGATCTCGGCCTCGCCCAATTCAGACAGATCAGCGCCGCCCGGGGGGAACAAAACTTCGGAAGAAAACACAAATCGGTCCCCGACAATCTGTACCCCATCCTGCGTACCCAGAATATCGCGGACCCTGCCAAAGAATTCCGAGCGATAGCGCTCCAAATCCTGCGCCTCTGCCTCAAGCGCCTGCGCTTCTGCCTCAAGGGCTGCACGCTCCGCCTCGAGACGCGCGCGTTCGGCCTCTTCCAATTCGCGCCGCCGACGCTCTTCAGCAGCCACGCGGGCCAGCGCCGTGTTCAACTCAGAGCCCAAAGACTGCAACTGAACATCGCGCGCCGCATCCCGGGCCACGGCGTCATCCAGAAGGGCCTGCAACTGGCCCAACTGGTTGCGCAATGCTGCAACCTGCTGGTTCAGCAGTTCCGTTTGCCGCTGCGCTTCCAGCGTCGCAGCTTCCTCAGCAGTCAATGCTTCGCGCGCAGCGGTCAAAAGGGCCGCGCGTTCGTCTGCCGCTTTGTTGCTGTCGGTCAGCGCCGCCTCAGCGGCCGCTTTTTCTGCTAGCGCTGCAACCAACGCGGCCCGTACCTCCGCCGTGTCAGCACCAAGGCTCTCCATTTCGGTTTCTGCCGCCAGCTTGGCCGCCAATGCTGCGGCCAGTTGCGCGCGCACCTCTGAATTGTTGCTCCCCGCTGCATCGACATCAGCGAGGGCCGCATCGCGCGCGGCGATGGCAGAGGCCAGTTGGGTACGCAAATCGTTCAAATCAGCATTTTGGCCGGCCAACGCCCCTTCGGCTGCCGTGCGTGCCGCCAATGCCGCGGCAAGACGATCCCTTATGTCGCTCATCTCCAGATCAGAGGCGGCGATGCGGGCCTCAAGCGTCGTAAGGCGGGCCTCAAGTCGTGTCACATCTTCTACTGACGCAGCTCGGGCCGCCTGCGCGGTGTCCAGTTGCGCCCGCAATTCAGTCACATCTGCCTGGCTTTGCGCCAGCGCTGTTTGGGCCGCGCCCAAGTCAGTTAGCAACTCAGCGCTGGTCGTCGTGCCGTCATCCAAAGCCGCCTCAGCCGCTTGCAGGCGCAGTTCGAGTGACGCCGCAAAGGCAGTGCGCTCGTCCAACTGGCTTAAGGCCCGCGACAACTGCGATTCGAGATCGGCCGCCGCTGCCGCACCGCCTTCCGCGTCCAGCAAAGCTGCTGCCAATTGCGCTTCAAGGCTAGCGCGTTCGGTTGTCGCACTCAAAGACCGGGCCTCTGCCGCACTCAACGCAGCCAGCGCCGCGGCAAGATTCGTCTCCAATTGCTCCAACTCCGACTGCATTGCCGCAGCACTGCTCGACGTCGTCTCAACTGCCAAAAGCGCTGCCGCCAGTTGCGCATCCAGATTGGCTTCGGCGGCGCGTGCAGCGGCGAGCAGAGTCAATGTATCTTCGGCCTCCTGCCGTTGCGCCTCCAGCGCAAGCGTCATCGCCGTCAACTCTGCATCCGCATCAGCCAGCCGCGCGCGCAGCGCCTCTGCCGCCGCAGCCTCGGCCAGTCGGGCGACCTCTTCCGCACTTAGTGCGTCTTGGGCGTTATCCAGATCGGCCTGCAAGGCCGCAGCCTCGGCAGCACTGTCCGCATTCCGGCTCCGCAAATCCGCGATCAGCGCCTGCAAGGCATCTGTGCGCGCTGCAGCCAAGCGCGCAGCTTCAACCTGCGCATCAATTTCGGTCCGTGACTGCGCAAGGGCCAGATTTAGTGCCTCTTGCTCGGACAACAGGCGCGTCTGTTCACTCTCAAGCCCAGTGATCCGTTCCAACGCACCGTCGCGCTCGGAAATCAGAGCGGCAACCTGTGCCTCAAAACTCGTTATTCGGGTTTGCGCGGCGGTCAGCGCCTCGGCTTGGGCATCCCGCTCTGCACTCAACGATGCAATCAAAGCCGTTTGCTGTAGAACCTCTGCCTGCGCATCACTCAGCGTTGCGTTCAGCGATGTGACCCGCGCATCCAGTTGGTCGGCACGCTGCTCTTCCAGTCCCAATGCTTGCGCAAGGGTCGCGACTTCACCAGCCAATTGGTCAAGTTCAGTTTCCTGCCCGGTGATCGTTTCGCGCAGGACGAACTGCACCACCATGAAGATGGTCAAAACGAACATCAACACCAGCAAAAGGCCCGTCATCGCATCGACAAAGCCCGGCCAGATCGAGGCCTGAAACCGTTGCCCGGTGCGTCGCGATAACGCCATGGCTAACCTGTCCCGCCGTCAGTCTTTTTGCGTGTTTGCGAAGTCGTGGTACGGCGCGTCTGACCACCCGCGTTCAGTGCTGCGGCTAATGCAGACAGATCCGTGCGGATTTCGGACATGGTTTCCTGCCGCCCGGCACTGATTTCTTCGAGGATACGCAACATCTGCACATCAATCGAACGCAGGCGCATACGGCTTTCTGCATCAATCCCGTCGCCCGTGCTTTGCGCCTCGGCCACTTCGATCAGGCGTTCCTGCCCGGCCACGCTTTGCGCTTGTCCCTCCGCAAGAGCGCGCAGGCCTTCAACCATCTGCCCCTGCCCTGCGATCACGCCATCGAGTGTCCCTGAGCCTGCGCCGCCTTGCATCTGATCTGTCATACGCTCAATCGCATCTGTCAGTTTGCCCAGCTTTTCGTCGACAATCGCCCGGCTCACGTCAGATTGCAGAAACACGTTTTGCAGGCTTTCCATCTGTTCCGCCAGATGATCCACCACGCCCGCCATCATGCTGGCCTCGGCGTTGCCCTCGCCTTCGGCATCGGCCGCAAAACTGACGCGGGTGATTGAGCTCAGCCACTCTTCCAATTCTCGGTAAAAGCGGTTTTGACCGTGCCCTGCGAACAGCTCCAAAAGGCCCACGATCAGCGATCCGGCAAGACCCAGAAGGGATGAGGCAAAGGCGACACCCATCCCGCCCAATTGATCTTCCAGCCCGCTCATCAGCCGGGCAAAGACCTCAAAACCTGCTTCGCCGTCCTGCGGTGCAAGACTGCGGATCGTGTCCACTAGGGCTGGGACCGTTGTTGCGAGGCCATAGAAAGTCCCCAAAAGTCCAAGGAAAATCAGCAGATTGACAATGTAGCGCGTAATTTCTCGCGCCTCATCGATACGTGTCGCCACCGAATCCAGAATTGAGCGGGTCGAGGTGGCGTTCAGCTGCATCCGCGAACCACGGCTGCGCAGCAACGACGCAAGCGAGGCCAGCAGGCGCGGCGCTTTGTCGTTCGCTGTGGGTCCATCCTTGGCGAACCCTTCGATCCAGCGCACCGACTGGATCAATTGCAGCACCATCCAGAAACAGGCAATCACGCCGATCAGGAAAACAAAGACGATAAATCCGTTGAGGTACGGGTTCGCCTCAAACACGGGCAAGACACGCGGCAAGGCCAGCACAACGCCTGCGCCGGACAGGCCCAGAACGATGACCATCAATGCAATTTGCCGCAGCGGCTGGCTAAAGTACGGCTGTGCCTCGGGTGTGGTCTGCGCCATAGGCTGGCTCCTGACCCCTTATTTGTTCTGCTCTTGGCGCAATCTATCGGCTTTTCGGCAAAAGTGCCAAGGATTTATCCGGTGATCGCTGCGACGCGGCGTGATAGCCAATCAAGGTCCGGATCCGCCACCCCAAGCGCGGTCAAATGTTGGGCGGTGTTGAACAGATATTCGTAGTTTGGCCCGCGCCCGCCGACTGCACGCGCGATGATCTGCGCCTGTTCTTCGAGCGGTAGACCACCGCAATACTGCACGTGGTCCGGATCAATGACGTAGGTGACTGCCTGCACGGTCGGCCCGCTCTCTAACGAGATGTCCAGCATCCGCTCCAAATAGGCGGACGAGATCAACTCGCGTTCGCGCAAGTAGGCCAGTGTCGCATCTTCCGTCCCCGGCGCGGCGCGCAGTGCCACTCCGTTGCACACCGTGTCTTGATGTTCGTCCAACGCCAGAACCAGCCCCGGATCCTCGTCAGTTCCGCGGTGGTGAATCGACCGCATGCAAAACGACCGCGCATAGCCCGACAGTGTCGCAGGCACTTCTTCGGCGACATCAAAGCCTGGGTTCCACAACAGGCTGCCATATCCAAACACCCACATAGTCATTTGACTGGTCCTTTCTATGTCGAATGGGATAGACCCGATTTCGCAGTCAAGGGAAAGGGCCCGCATGCGCAAATTGTATGTTGTGGTGGCACTGTTATGTGCCGCGTGGTGCGTGTGGTGGTGGGTGGCGTCATCGACGCTGCATAACGGGGTGCAGGCCTGGTTCGATGCGCGTCGCGCCGAAGGGTGGCAAGCTGAGCTCGGTTCGCTTACAGGCGGTGGCTTTCCCTTTCATTTGCAGGCTGAGTTGTCCGATATTGCACTTGCGGACCCTGACGCTGGCCTCGCCATTCAGACAGACCGTCTCGACATCACAGCACCGGCGCACTGGCCCGGTAACGTCAGTGTTGCACTGGATGATGGCCCGATTCTGCTGGCCTCCCCCCTTGGTCGATCGGCCCTGACCATGCAGGACGGGCAAATGGCGCTCAATCTACACCCGGGCACTGCCCTCGAACTTGCCGCATTGGGGTGGACCGCCAACAAGTGGACCATCAGCGACGCGACCGGTGTCCAGGTCGAGGCAGACACGTTAACGCTGACAATGACGCAGGACAGCGGACCGACCTACGATTTCGTGGCCCGCGCCGACAGCTTCGCGCCCGGCGATGCCACCCGCGCACCTTTGCGTCTGCCAGATACGTTCCCGCGCGCCTTTGACAGCCTGACGATGCAGGCCCGGGTCACCTTTGACCGCGCTTGGGATCGGCGCGCCCTTGATACCATCCGCCCACAACCACGTCAGATCACCTTGCATCTGGCAGAAGCAAAATGGGGTGGTCTGAACCTGAACTTCGCAGCAGATCTTTCAGTCAACGCACAGGGCGTCCCCGACGGGTCCATGTCCATCCAAGCCGAAAACTGGCGCACGATGCTGGACCTTGCACAAGCCAGCGGAACACTCCCCCCTGCCTTTCGCGATCAAACTGAAACAGTGCTAAAACTGCTCGCCGGTGCCTCCGGCAACCCCGATACGCTGGATGTGGACCTTACACTGCGCGATGGCGCGATCTATCTGGGTTTTCTGCCCATCGCGCCCGCGCCAAGGCTGATCATCAGATAGGGCCCCGTGTGTTCTTCTGGCCAAACCGAGCCGAGGGCGGGCGCGCAGCGCCGGGGCAAGTCACCCAGCCTCAGATTATCGGCAATACGTCCCGCTGCGATGGTTGGCGGTGTCAAAATGGAAATGATCACGGTGGAACCGGTCCGAATTTGGCCCCAACACGGTTCCAAAAGGCCCACATGCTGCGCGGTGCATGGATTTAAGAGCCTTCCCATTCCGTGAACTCCAGTCGTTCAACACGGTAAGGGTTGTCCCGTCCTTCAAGACAAAACCAGAAATATCAATCGCCTTGCCGCGCCCGTGTTCTGAAATCCGCCCACCCGGTTGGTTGTTTCGCGTACGGCAGGCATAGTGCGCTGCAACACGGTAAGTCGCCAGCCCGCCTCCCTTTTTGCGCAGTGCCGGTTTGGCGCCGTTTTCCGTCCAGCGTTTCAGTGCCTTGGCTGTATTACAATCGATCACCGCGGCTTGGCTCAAGGTCACGCCCGACACAGAGCGCAGTCGAACCGCCTCGGAAACTCCGCATCCTTTGATGCGCCCGGGGACCATACCAACCTCGTCCCCCTGCAAATCGGGATCACCACAAACCTGCCCCTTACGCCGTTGGGCCCGCCGCGCCATCGCCTGCTGCACAATCTCAGGCGGGCGCATGAAAGGGCGCAACGAAGTTGCCTCACGAGAAAATGCCGCCAGTTGCACAGGTGCGTCGGGCGCGACATTGCGGTTATCGGTTCCGATGCGTGCCACCGGGCGTTTGGACGTATCGGGTGCCGCCAGCGCGGCACTGGTCAAAAGAACGAGTGCAAGCGCAAGCGCCTTCACCGCTGTCCTCCGCGCCCGAAATCCGGTGCGTCTGTATCTTGACCCGCTTCAATGATTCCACGGCGGATCGCACGGGTGCGTGTAAAATAAGCATGCAGGTGATCGCCGTCACCTTGCCGGATGGCTCGTTGCAGTGCGAACAGCTCTTCGGTGAAGCGGCCCAGGATTTCCAGCGTCGCATCCTTGTTGTTCAAAAACACATCGCGCCACATCGTCGGGTCACTCGCCGCAATGCGGGTGAAATCTCTAAACCCGGCGGCGGAATACTTGATCACTTCGCTGTCGGTCACCCGGCGCAGATCATCCGCGACCCCAACCATCGTATAGGCAATGAGGTGCGGCGCATGACTGGTGACAGCCAGAACAAGGTCATGGTGGTCCGGCTCCATCTCTTCGACGAAAGCACCCAGCCGTTCCCACAGCTTGCGCAAGCGCGCGACGGCGTCCGGGTCGCTGCCCTCGACTGGCACCAAAAGGGTCCAGCGATTGTCAAACAGCTCGGCAAAGCCACTTTCGGGTCCGGAATGTTCAGTGCCAGCCAGCGGGTGGCCAGGCACAAAATGCACACCTTCGGGCAAGTGTGGGGCGACCGCGTCGATCACCTCCCGCTTGACCGATCCCACATCCGTCACCGTCACCCCGGGTGCCAAATGCGGTCCGATTTCTGCGGCCACAGCACCCATCACACCCACGGGGACGCAGAGAATGACAAGGTCTGCTCCGTCCACAGCCTCAGCCGCGCTGTCGCAAACCACATCACACAATCCGATCCGGCGAGCCGTGTCGCGGGTTTCCGCAGACCGGGCATAACCGCGCACTTCGCCGACCAATCCACCCCGTTTCATCCCCCAGAACATCGAGGACGCAATCAGGCCAAGGCCAATCAGTGCTACACGGTTGTAAATCACGCTGCCGCTCCTTCACGCCACTGTGTCAGGGCCTCAATTACGCGGCCAGTCTGCTCTGCGTTCCCGACGGTGATGCGCAAGCCCTCAGGAAAGCCATAGCCCGCAACCCGCCGCACCAGAATACCAGCTGCGTTCAATGCGGCCTCTGCCGCATCGGCTTCCGTGCTGTCTGCGGCTCGGGCAAGGACAAAGTTGGCGTGGCTTTCGTCACAGGCCAGACCCAATTGGCGTAAGGCTCCGGTCAGACGCGCGCGTTGTTCGGAGTTGAGGGCAATGCAGGTGTCCAGCCAATCGCGATCCCGCACGGCGGCTTCAGCCGCCGCCAGTTGAACGACCGACAGGTTGAAAGGCTGGCGAATGCGGTTCATCACATCCATCATCTCACGTGGCCCATAGCCCCAGCCAACCCGCAGCCCTCCGAGGCCATAGAGTTTCGAAAAGGTGCGCGTGACCAACACGTTGGAGCGATCCCGCGCCAGCGAAATGCCCCCGTCATACCCGTCAGAAAATTCCGCATAGGCCCCGTCGATCACGAGGATCACATAGTCAGGCAACCCGTCGGCGAGACGTTCCAACTCTTCCACTGGCAGCATGGTGCCGGTCGGGTTGGCAGGGTTGGCCAGCAACACAACGCGCGTGTTTTCCGTGACCGCAGTCAGGATCGCATCTACGTCCACGACCCGCTCGTGTTCATCCACACAAACCCGCGTTGCTCCGGCCATGCTGGTCAGGATCGGGTACATTGAGAACCCGTGCTCGGTATAGATGATCTCATCGCCCGGCCCGGCAAAGGCTTGCGTTACGAACTGCAAAACCTCGTCCGAACCCACACCACAGATCACACGGTCCAGATCCACGTTCCAGACCTCGCCAATAGCCGCGCGCAAGGACGCGTGATCGGTCGATGGGTAGAGGTGCATTCCGCCTGCCGCGTCGCTCAGGGCCTGCATCGCACTTGGCGGCGGTCCCAGCGGATTTTCATTGGAACTGAGCTTGAGCACGTCTGACACACCCGCAAGATACGACTGCCCGCCCTGATAAAGAGCGATGTCCATAATGCCGGGTTGCGCGGTAATGCGGGTCATGTCGGGCCTCTTAATGCGTAAGCGTCGTTTTAGGACGCACGGCAGTCAGTGGCCAGTGGCAAAAGCGCGCGCGAAGAACCGCGCGGGCCCCGGCACGGAATCAAGGCCGCAGGCCGCCGTGCCAGCGGCTGCCCGCCCCCTGGGCGGCCGCTACGTCACCGAAAGCGCGTCATCTGGACGTTGTAGGCAAATGAGAACCATAAACCGCGCAGCACAAACGGCAGGGCGGCAACCCGAGGGCAGCCGCAGGCACGGCTCGCACACCTACACAGCCGCCCCGTCCGCAGGCTTCCACTTGAACCCCACGCGGATCACCCCGTGATCGTTGGTCCCGCTTTCCTTGTGGTCGTGGTAGTTGAGGTGGTCGTTCTCCACCACCATCTCGTCAAAGGCCCAGATCCGGCGTTTGGAGTTGTCGTAGAATTCCTGTGAAAACATGATGTGATCAAGGCTCTCGCGGTTCCCCTTAAAAACATGGGTGTAATAGACGTCGCGAACCGACCGGTATTCCTGCATCGTCTGCGCGGTATAGAGGGAATTGTCCCCTCCCCCAGTCGACAGTGGCGACAGATAAGTGGGCTGTTCGCTCAGGATGTTGAGGGTGTTGCTGTCTTTGCCGTCGTTCATGTCGCCGATGACGACAACGGGTGTGTCCGTCTTCTTGGCAAGGTTGGTGACCAGCACGCGCAAGGCCGCCGCCTCTGCCGTCCGACGCACCGTCGAGATCGCATAGCCGAGCGCGCTGAGGTGGGGGCCATGCACGTCCTTTTCATACCAGCTTTCGCGCCAGAACTGCGTCGGGCGGCGGGATTTGAAATGGCAGACAAAGACATGGATGACCGGCGTGCGCGGATCGGGCTGTACCTTGAAGTGCAGAACAGGGCGCGAAAACGTGCTCAGGTTCACCTCGATAAAGTCCTGTTGCGGATCATCCCCACCCGATTTCAGAACGTATTCATCCGGGAAATCCCTGATCCACTCTGGCTCGTCCACCAACATGCCGTTGCGCACAAGGGCGGCACAGACAATGCTCTTGCCATTGTGGCCCGGTGGGATGAGCGCGGTGTAGTCGGCCTCTAACCCGCCGGCCACCAGCGCCTGATCCAGCGCGTCAGCGGCCCAGAGCTCCTGAAGGCCGATCACATCCGCGTCCTGACGCAGCAACACGTCGCGGGTAAAGTTGATCTTGCGGGCAAAGATGTCGAAATCCCAACCGTCCGTATCGCCGTAAATCGCAGCACCGGGCAGTTGCAGGTTGAGAAGGTTGAAACTCGCAAAAGAAATATCACGGGCACCCATGGCAGTCTCCGAATCTGATCAAAGAATGCAGATAATCTACCACAGGTTGCAGTGCGCGGGCATGAAACTTTTATGACACCGCCGGATCACGAGCCGGACGCCACATCGGCCCAACGCCAAGTACGAGAATCCCTATGTTAAACAGCACGTTCGAGGGATGCCCCGACAGGGCAGACCCTGCGCTGTCCAACACAAACCAGCACACCAACGCAGTGACGACGGTTCGGCGCACGCCTTCGGGTGCTGCGTCGTAAACCCAAGCCTGCAACAGCCAGATGGTCACTCCCCAGCCCAGCAAAAGGCCGCTGAGAATGGCCGAGAGAAAGCGGCTTGCCGGATCGCCGTACACAGGCAAGCCGTCCAGCGGCAGGCCCAAAAGATCCAGCGTGAATTGCATGGGCCATGCCGTCGCCTCCATGCTGCCCAGAAACATGACGGGGGCAAACGATGCAATTATTACGGCGGTGATCTTCAGCCAGAATTTGTGAAAGTCGTGGGTCATCTGCCCCTCCTAATGGTCTGTTCAAAGAAGACCTAAGGGCTGGGGCATCATCGTTTCAATTACCTCAGAAGTAATGGGCGCGCGCCGAAATCCACGTTACGGTTCCTTTATGACCACGTTTCCCGGCACATTGCGCACATGGCGCAAAGCACGTCGCCTCAGCCAGTTGGACCTTGCAGGCGAGGCAGGCGTCTCCGCGCGCCACATCTCCTTTCTGGAAAGCGGGCGGTCGCGGCCCAGCCCCGAGATGATCGGACGGTTGGGTGATGCACTGGCCCTGCCGCTGGACGCCCACAACCAAATGCTGACCCATGCAGGCTTTGCCGCGCGCTATCCGGGCCGGGCGTGGGACGATGCCGAGATGGAGCCGATCCGCAAAGCGGTCAGCTACATTCTTGAGGCCCATGCCCCCTACCCCGCACTGGCCGTCGACAAGCTGTGGACCGTGATGGCGCTGAACGCCCCGGCGGCGACGTTGTACGGAATGCTGGGGGTGGGCGAAGGCGACAGCCTGCTTGATCTGATGATGTCCGATACCTTGCCGCCAATGATCGAAAACTGGGCACAGGTCGCCCACCATGCCTGCCAGCGGCTGCGCACAGATGGTGCGGCACAAGGCGGCGTTCCGGCGCTTGATCGCGCCGCAGACCATATGGGCCGCGTCCCCCGCCCTCGCGGTCAGGCCACGGGTCCGGTGATACCGACGATCCTCAACACCGGGACAATGCGCTTGTCGATCTTTGCCACCATAGCTCAGTTGGGCACACCAGAGGATGTCGCACTCCAAGATCTGAAGATTGAGCTGTATTTTCCCACCGACGACGCCTCGGCATCATTGCTGCGCCAACTGGCTGACCTGTCCGGTTAGGCCGGTGTCGTCAGGGGTTCTGCCTTTGCAACCCGCGCCAACGCGTTGCGTGCAACAAGGATGTGGAACGGCAGGATCGCGGCCAGATAGATACGTCCGCCGATGTTGTGGGGATGTACCCACGTCGCCAGTGAGACCCGACCCGAATCCGCATAGACTGACACCCGAAAATTAAGGTGCTTGTCGTCAAACCCGGCAATCACCTCTTTGCCGGTGTCCAACTCAACAGGGAACGGTCCGAGCTTGTCATCGGCCTCCGGCCCATCCTGAGACAAACCGAATGGGGCAGTCACGATGCGACGCACCATCAACAAACCCCGCGCCCATCCAGGGAAAGCAGTGATCACCTGTGCGGCATCGCGGGCAGACATGTCACTGGTAACCGAATAACAATCCAGAAAATCACCCTGCCCGACATACCCGTGCAAAGCGCTCTGGTCTGGAGGGGTGTGGCGTTCACGTGCATGACAAATGCTCCTGCGAAATCTCAATCTAAAGTAGTCACAAGAGCAGGCGCTTACAGCGCGACATGAGGCCACGGGTTGTCCGTTGGGCCCAAACCAAAAAAGGGCCGCCCCCGATGGGACGGCCCTCTTATTCATTAGCAGCGGGACAAGCCCGCAAACTTTAGTTCTTGGCGTAGAATTCGACGACGAGGTTCGGTTCCATCATCACCGGATATGGCACATCGCCCAGTGCCGGCGTGCGCACGAATGTCGCGGTCAGTTTGGAGTGATCAACGTCCATGTAGTCGGGCACGTCACGCTCGGGCAGTTGTGTCGCCTCGAGGATCGCTGCCATTTGCTTGGAACGATCACGCACCTCGATCACGTCGCCTTCTTTGACGCGGTAGGAGGGGATGTTGACCTTTTTGCCGTTCACACGGACGTGGCCGTGGTTCACGAACTGACGGGCAGCAAAGACTGTTGGCACGAATTTGGCGCGGTAAACAACGGCGTCCAAACGACGCTCCAGCAGGCCAATCAGGTTTTCACCGGTATCGCCTTTGACACGCTCAGCTTCGGCGTAGATGCGGCGGAACTGTTTTTCGGTCAGGTCGCCGTAGTAGCCTTTCAGCTTCTGCTTGGCGCGCAGCTGAATACCGAAATCAGACAGTTTGCCCTTGCGGCGCTGACCGTGCTGGCCGGGGCCATATTCACGACGATTGACGGGGGATTTGGGGCGACCCCAAATGTTTTCGCCCATACGGCGATCAAGTTTGTACTTGGCAGCTGTGCGTTTTGTCACGGCTGATCTCCTTCGTTTAGGTTTCGAAGGGCGTTGTCCTCTGACCCGATTTTGCGGGACCGACAGGAAACCCCTTGCGGGGGCCACCAACACCAATGAAAGCGCGCTTATAGGGATGCGCCAGACAGAGTCAACGCCCCTTTGGCGATTGTGCCATCGCGGCGCACTCGGCGTGGCGGTGGCATGTCAGGATGTGATCATTCACCAACCCCGTCGCTTCCATGAACGCATACACAATCGTAGGGCCACAGAATTTGAAGCCACGCGCCTTGAGGTCCTTTGACGCCTGCGCCGACATGGGGGTCGAGGGCGGCACGTCTGCTTGGGCGGCAAAGCGGTTCTGCAGGGGCTCACCATCCACGTATTTCCATAAAAAATTATCAAAACCCTCGGTGGCGTTAACCTCGAGATAGGCGCGGGCATTGGTGATCGTTGCTTCGATCTTGCCACGATGACGGATGATACCAGGATTGCCCAATAACCGCTGCACATCTGCGTCACCCCATTCCGCGATCACTTCGGGGTCAAACCCCTCAAAGGCCGCACGAAAGTTGTCCCGCTTCTTCAAGATTGTGATCCAGCTCAGACCCGCCTGAAAGCCGTCAAGTATCAGCTTTTCCCAAAGCGTGCGGGCATCATATTCGGGCACGCCCCACTCGGTATCATGATAATCCACATAGATTTTCTCTAACCCAGCCCAGCCACATCGCCCGTCCATTTGAGTGTCCTTTGGTTAACGCAGAAAATTAGAACGAAATGCAAACCTTAAGACAGTTTTTACACCCATCAGAGCATGGTGGCCAGACAATGTCTGCGAAGGGACGGCTGCCACACCATGCCAAAATTCGAACCAATCGACATGCCGGTCGGCGCTGCAAGCCCGCTTGATGCGGCCGTCTCGAACCGGGATCGAAACACCCTCGCGATGGTGGCCGAGGCGCTAAAGCACAAACAAACTTTGCTGGCCTTTCAACCAATCATGGTTGTAGGTGACACCCCGCGTGTCGGTTTCTACGAAGGGTTGATCCGGGTGATCGACGACACAGGGCGGGTGATCCCGGCCAAGAATTTTATGCCAGCGATCGAACGGGCAGAACTTGGGCGCGAGATCGACGTCAACGCTTTGAACATGGGTCTGCGCACACTGCACCAAAACCCATGCATACGCCTGTCGATCAACATGTCTGCACGCTCCATTGGCTACCAGCGCTGGATGCAAACCCTCAACCGCTGGCTCAAGAAAGACGAATCCGTAGCAGACCGGCTGATCCTCGAAATCACCAAAAGTTCGGCTATGGACCAGCCGGAATTGGTAGTCGATTTCATGAACCGGCTCAGCGCGCGGGGTGTGTGTTTTGCACTAGATGATTTTGGCGCTGGCTTTACCGCGCTGAGATACCTCAAGGATTTCTATTTCGACGTTCTCAAGATCGACATGCAGTTCTGTAACGGCATCGCCAATGATTTCGACAACCAAGTGCTGACGCGCGCGATGGTCCAGATCGGCCAACACTTTGACATGCTTGTCGTCGCCGAAGGGGTCGAACGGGGCGAGGACGTGGAATGTCTGTTGGAAATGGGCGTCGACTGCCTGCAAGGATACTATTTTGCCGCCCCCCAACTCCGCCCCGATTGGCTGGGCGGGCTTGGAACAGGTAAAAAGACGAGCCAGCGCGCCTGATCAAAGCGGGTATGCGCGCGCCAGCACGCAGTTCGTTTGCGCACAGTGGCCGAATCTTATATCGCACGCTCATTGCGGGGCAGTCTGAGGTCCGCACAACGTGCCAGTCTCGGGGTGCCGCTCGGACAGTCCTCACGGTAACTTAAACTGAGGATTTGACCACATGACCAATATCGTGATCGCTTCTGCTGCCCGGACTGCCGTCGGCAGTTTTGGTGGCTCTTTCGCCAACACCCCTGCACATGACCTCGGCGCGACGATGCTCGAAGCTATTGTCGAACGCGCAGGCGTCGACAAATCCGAAGTATCTGAAACGATTCTAGGTCAGGTTCTGACAGCCGCCCAAGGCCAAAACCCCGCACGCCAGGCGCATATCAATGCCGGTCTGGCTCAGGGTTCTGCCGCTTGGTCGATCAACCAAGTCTGCGGCTCTGGTCTGCGCGCCGTGGCCCTTGGCGCCCAGCACATCGCACTGGGCGATGCTGACATCGTCGCCGCTGGCGGTCAGGAAAACATGACACTCAGCCCCCATGCCGCGTCCTTGCGCGCAGGTCACAAAATGGGCGACATGAAATACATCGACACCATGATCCGTGATGGTTTGTGGGATGCCTTCAACGGCTATCACATGGGGCAGACGGCCGAAAACGTCGCCGACCAGTGGCAGATCACGCGCGATGCTCAGGACGAATTTGCCGTCGCCAGCCAGAACAAGGCAGAAGCCGCGCAAAAAGCCGGAAAGTTTGCTGACGAAATCACGCCATTCACCGTGAAGACGCGCAAAGGCGATATCGTCGTGGACAGCGACGAATACATCCGCCACGGCGCCAACCTCGAAGCAATGGCGAAAATGCGCCCCGCCTTTACCAAGGACGGGTCCGTGACCGCCGCCAACGCCTCCGGCCTCAATGATGGTGCCGCGGGTGCTCTGCTTATGTCCGCCGACAACGCTGAAAAGCGTGGGATCGAGCCGTTGGCCCGCATCGCCAGCTACGCCACCGTTGGCCTTGACCCATCGATCATGGGCGTCGGCCCGATCTATGCCTCGCGCAAAGCATTGGAAAAAGCGGGTTGGAAGCCCGAAGACCTCGATCTGGTTGAAGCGAACGAAGCCTTTGCCGCTCAAGCCTGTGCCGTGAACAAGGACATGGGCTGGGATCCAGCGATCGTGAACGTGAACGGCGGCGCAATCGCCATTGGCCACCCAATCGGGGCCTCTGGTGCGCGCATCCTCAACACGCTGCTGTTTGAAATGAAGCGGCGCGATGCGAAAAAGGGTCTTGCCACTCTCTGCATCGGTGGCGGCATGGGTGTCGCCATGTGCCTCGAGCGTGACTAAGCGCCAATTCAAAGAGCAACTGATCCAGATCAAGGCGGCGCCCCCGAGCGCCGCCTAAATCCCAAATTCATATGACGATACGTCTTAGACAGCATAGAGCGCGTAATAATGTTGCGCGCCGTACGATTTTCGTGAAACAAAGACACTGACCTTACCGGAGGAGAACTATCTATGTCCCGCACCGCACTTGTGACCGGAGGCAGCCGAGGAATCGGAGCCGCCATTTCTACCGCTCTGAAGGACGCAGGCTATTCCGTCGCAGCGACCTATGCAGGCAATGACGAGGCTGCGGCCAAGTTCACGGATGAAACCGGCATCAAGACCTACAAATGGAACGTCGCAGACTACGATGAATCCGCAGCTGGCATTGCGCAGGTCGAGGCCGACATCGGGCCGATCGATGTTGTCGTTGCAAATGCGGGCATCACCCGTGACGCGCCCTTCCATCGCATGACGCCCGAGCAATGGCATCAGGTGATCGACACCAACCTCACCGGCGTGTTCAACACGGTCCACCCTGTGTGGCCCGGTATGCGCGAGCGCAAGTTTGGCCGCGTCATCGTGATCTCTTCGATTAACGGTCAAAAAGGCCAGTTCGCTCAGGTGAATTATGCCGCGACCAAGGCCGGTGATCTGGGCATCGTCAAATCACTGGCGCAGGAAGGCGCGCGCGCAGGCATCACTGCCAACGCGATCTGCCCCGGCTACATCGGCACCGACATGGTGATGGCAGTTCCGGAAAAAGTGCGCGAATCAATCATTGCGCAAATCCCCGCGGGTCGTCTGGGCGAACCCGAAGAAATCGCGCGTTGCGTGGTGTTCCTTGCTTCGGACGATTCAGGTTTCATTAACGGGTCGACCATTTCGGCAAACGGCGCGCAGTTTTTCGTCTGACACACCGTTTCGGTGCACACTCGGTGCACCGCCAGAACCAAGAAAAAAGGGCCGGTGCATCGCTGCACCGGCCCTTCCTTTTCATCCCGTAAGATGGCGCGCGCGCATCAGCGGGAAGATTTGCCCCCAAACAACCAGTGCCAGGCCTGTTTCATGGCTTCCGCGCGTTCTGCGCGTGCCCGATCAAGTCCGTTACGGATGGCGGGGTGTGCGGATGTCTCAAACATGATGTTGTCCTTTTCGCGGTGTGGCGGTGTGTCTGTTCTTGATCTCAATATGTCTTTTTGACCGCCGCCCGACAAACGAGACTTTCCCTTACTTCAGTTAAGCTGTACTTGTGTGAAGCATGTCAGACAGATTGCCACCTCTCACCGCTTTGCGCGCCTTTGACGCCGCCGCACGACACATGTCCTTTGCCAAGGCAGCAGAGGAATTATTCGTCACGCCCGCCGCACTCAGCTTCCAGATCAAATCGCTCGAGGAGCACTTGGGCACTCAGGTCTTTCGCCGCTTAAACCGCGCGGTGGAACTGACCGACGCAGGCAAAGCCCTTGCCCCCGGGACTTCAGTTGGATTTCAATCCTTGGCTGCGGCATGGCGGGCCGCGGAAAGAACGATGGATAACCATACACTTACCGTCACAGCCGGACCGGCGTTTACTGCAAAATGGCTGGCCCCACGTCTTTACGACTTCGCCCAAGCGCATCCGGAAGTCGAATTGCGTTTTTCTGCCTCTCTAAAGATGATGGACTTTGGGCGCGATGCAATCGATGTGGCGATCCGCTTCGGCTATGGGCAGGACAACGGCCTTTACTCGATCCCTCTGGCCGAAGAATGGATCTGTCCGGTGATGACCCCCGCTCTGGCTGAACAGTATCCAACGGCAAAAAGCCTAACCAAAGCCCCTTTAATATTTGATGACAGCATCAGTTTTCTCAAACCGCGTGCAGATTGGGAAACGTGGTTTCGTTCGCAGGGAATCGACTTTGCACCAACACAGGGTCCCCGGTTTTCTCAGGCTGATCACGCCATTGATGCAGCTCTTGCCGGCGTTGGCGTCGTGCTTGGTCGCCGCGCACTAGTCGTCAAGGATTTGGACGATGGCCGGCTGGTTGCACCCGTCCCAATCGCTCTTGATACAGGTGTGCGGTTTCGATTTCTGTGCGCTGATGGCGCACAAGCACGGCCCCAGATCGCCGCATTCCGCGACTGGATCATCGCCGAAATCGCCAAGACGGCCCACATCACTGACGCTATGACGCGTCTGCCCTCCGCAGACTTTCAGCGCCCATGACAAAGGGGATCGCAACGCTCGTCGGGTTTATCGCGGTCCTGTTGTGGGGCGTGCTTGCTCTTTTGACCGTTGGTTCTGCACCGACACCCCCGTTCCTTTTGAATGCAACATGTTTCGCAATCGGCGGGACGCTTGGACTGATCTGGACTGCGGCATCGGGGGGACTGGAACAACTGCGCGCCGTGCCCTTACATGTCTACCTTCTCGGGACATTGGGGCTTTTTGGCTACCACGCATTGTACTTCACGGCTTTGCGCCTTGCACCCGCAGCCGAGGCCAGCCTGATAGCATACCTCTGGCCGCTCTTAATCGTGTTATTTTCAAGCCTGCTACCCGGCGAACGCTTGCGCGCAGGTCACGTCATAGGCGCGTTGGTTGGGTTTGCCGGCGCCGGCCTTATCGTCACTGGTGGCGGTGCCGGGTTCCAAGCCGAGGCGATCACGGGATACCTGATTGCCCTATCCTGTGCGCTGACCTGGTCCACGTATTCTGTGATGTCCCGCAGGTTTGGCACAGTGCCCACTGCATCGGTTGCCATTTTTTGCATCGCAAGTGCCGCGCTGTCCCTGCCCCTGCATCTGGCCTTTGAAACAACGGCTTGGCCTATAGGCACGAAAGGATGGACCAGCGCAATTTTGTTGGGTCTCGGGCCCGTTGGGCTTGCCTTTTACGTCTGGGACATTGGGGTCAAGCGTGGAGATATACAACTGTTGGGCACGGCATCCTATGCCGCGCCGCTGCTGTCTACGCTTGTCTTGATACTGGCAGGCGTTGCCAACCCAACATGGTCATTGGCCGTAGCTGCCGCCCTTATCACTGCGGGCGCTCTCTTGGCAGCCCGCGCCAGTCTGAAAGCGGGCTAACCCGACAATCGGGCGATTTCTTCTTTCAGTTTCAGCTTTTGCTTTTTCAGTGTCGCAACCTCGACCTGGTCGGCACCCGGCGCGCGTTGCGCCATTTCGACCTGTTCGCTCAAGGTCCGATGCTTCCTTTTCAACTCTTCGAGATGGGCAGTGATGCTCATGTAGTTCTCCTTGCTGATAAAGTGCATCTTCAGCAAACCACAACATAGGCCCCATGTCACGCTGCAGACGCACAATGTGGATAAGTCAATGCGGTTTGGGTTAAGGATCGGTTAAATCCCGAGCGCAGCGCCCTCGCGCAATACCGCCCTTATGACAGGCGCATAACTGTCTGCATCGCGCAGATGCTGCGCCCCTTCGTGCAGAATAATCGGGGCGTGAAGGCGAAAATTGGCGCGGCCATCTTTGCGGGCACGGAAAATGACCAATTCGGCAGCGCGGCCAACACGCGGGGAAATCGGCCAAATTTCGGGGCTACCAAGCCGCCCTTGCGCCGCCGCGAGCAAATCGGGCACGCGTTCGGCCCGATGGATCACGTGCAGATATCCCTTGTGGCGCAATCGTTTGGCTCCGGCCTTGATCCAATCGGACAAGGGCGTGTTCAACCCGCGCGCCACCTCACGCCCGGCATCGCTTGCTTCTCGACCAGACTTTCGATCGAAAAATGGGGGGTTGGCCAGAACATGATCAAAGCTGCGGCAGCGGACTTCGTCTGGCAGGTCCGTCACGGTTCCAACAGCGACCGGCAATCCGTTGCGCGCGGCCAAAGCGGCATATTCCGCTTGCTGCTCGACCCCCATCAGATCAAGCCCCGGCACCCGCGCCCCCAAACAAAGGGCCGCCGCTCCGACACCACACCCTAGATCCAGCACCGACTCGCCCGATTGAGCAGGCACAGACGCGGCCAGCAAGACTGGATCGACTCCAGCCCGATAGCCCGAACGCGGCTGCCACAGGTGCAACCGCCCGCCCAGAAACGCGTCACGCGTAAGATCAGTGTCCAAGGTCGATGTCATTATCCTTCATCGCACGCAATGCAGCATCGTAATCCGCCTCTCGCACCATCAGCCGGCGCGGGAAAATTCCTATGCCACCTTCGAGGATGCTCATGTTTACGTCCATCTGAAAGCAGTCTATATCCTCGCCTTCAAGTAGGGCCGAAGCAAACGCGATAATGGTTGGGTCGGTGCTGCGCAAAAGTTCCTTCATATCATCGATGTAGGAGCATCCCGCGCAAAATGTCGAGGGGGAATGGGGTAAGGGCATGGACGCTTCCACAATTGCAAAACCGCATGATCGATTGGCGGATTGGCTGGCCGACGACATGGGCGCCGTTAACACGCTGATCCAGACCCGGATGGCGTCGGAACACGCCCCGCGCATTCCCGAAGTAACCCGTCATTTGGTAGATGCGGGAGGCAAGCGGTTGCGCCCCATGCTGACCTTGGCAGCTGCGCACATGTGTGGCTACGAAGGCCCCTATCACGTGCATCTGGCCGCCACGGTGGAATTCATTCACACCGCCACCCTACTGCATGATGATGTTGTCGATGAAAGCGCGCAACGCCGCGGGCGCCCCACGGCAAACCTCTTGTGGGACAACAAATCGTCTGTGTTGGTTGGCGACTACCTTTTCTCGCGCAGCTTTCAGTTGATGACTGAGACGGGCAACATGGACGTGCTGCGTATCCTTTCTGACGCGTCAGCGACCATCGCCGAGGGCGAAGTGTTGCAGATGACCGCAGCGCAGGATCTGGCGACGGATGAGTCAGTTTATCTGCAAGTGGTGCGCGGCAAGACGGCGGCTTTGTTTTCTGCCGCGACCGAAGTTGGCGGGGTCATCGCTGGCGCGGATAAGACGACCGTGCAGGCGCTGTTTGACTATGGCGACGCACTTGGGGTCGCCTTTCAGATCGTGGACGACTTGCTGGATTATCAGGGCCAGTCGAGCGCCACAGGCAAGAACGTCGGCGACGATTTCCGCGAGCGCAAACTAACCCTCCCTGTGATCAAGGCCGTGGCCAAGGCCGACGCAGAAGAGCGCGCTTTCTGGTCCCGCACGATTGAAAAAGGCCACCAAGAGGAAAGCGATTTAGACCACGCGCTGAACCTGCTGCACCGCCACGGTGCTTTGGAGGCGACACAACACAACGCAATCGCGTGGGCGGACAAAGCCAAGGCCGCCATGTCAGACGTGCCTGCGCATCCTTTGCGCGACATGTTGATCGATCTGGCCGACTACGTTGTGGAACGGATTAACTGAGGGGCGGCACGCCGCCCGCCGTTCAAACGTCCGCTTTGCACCCACCAGTTTGGATGTGCCGCCCGAATTTCTTCGGCTGCGGCTTCGGCCTTGTGCACGCGGTCAAACAGACCAAAACACGTCGCCCCCGATCCGGACATGCGCGCAAGGCGGCACGTTTCGTGCGCAGACAGCGCGCCCAGCACATCCCCAATGGACGGACAATCCCCGACCGCCGCATCCTGCAAATCGTTACGTTGTGCGCTCAGCCAATCCAGCACCGCGTCACGATCCTCAAAACTCTCGGGCCACGGTTCTATGGTCGCATTCTGCTTTGTCGCCAATTGTGAAAAGACGGACGGGGTGGACACCTGAACCCGCGGGTTCACCAGGACAATCGGATAGGGATGAAAATCCGTGATGGGCTCTATCTGCTCACCAATCCCGCGCACGCGGGCTGGTTCGCTCAGAACACACATCGGCACATCCGCGCCAATTTCCAACAGATCGTGGGCATCCTGACGGGTTGGATCACGCGGGATGTCCTGCCCCTCCAAAGCTGCGCGCAGCCGTAGCAGACCGCGATAGGTGGCGGCCGCGTCTGCCGATCCCCCCCCAATGCCCGACGCCATCGGCAGGTGCTTTTCCAAAGCGAGAGAGACATAAGTGTCCGGGTGCCAAAACTTCTGCGCCGCATGCCACATGATGTTGTTGTCGCTAGACAGTTCCGGCGTCGCTTCGGGCCCTGTCACGGCAAGAGCACCCGGCCCAGTGCTTGAAACTGTGATGACATCCCCGATGTCCGCAAAAGCGACCAGCGTGTCTAGAAGATGGTAACCGTTCTCAAGTTGGCCGGTCACATGCAGGCACAAATTGATCTTGGCCGGAGCAAAGACCTCGACCGAGACCTTATCCTTCGTCATCCGCCACTTTCAAAGGCGGCGCACCTTCTTCTTCCAACACGACATCCAAACCGACTTCCAACTTGCGCCGCATGCGGTCCGGGTCTGCCTCGCCATCTACTTCTTCGGGGTCAACAAAGCTAAGCGCGCGCATCCACTGGAATTGCGCCTCGCGTTCGCGCCCGACAGCCCAATAGACGTCACCAAGGTGGTCATTCACCACCGGATCGACAGGCATCAGTTCAACTGCGCGTTCCATGTGGCCAACGGCTTCGTCAAAACGGCCAAGGCGGTAAAGAACCCAGCCAAGGCTGTCCACGATATAGCCACTTTCGCCATTGGTCGCGTCGACCGCCTGCTCGATCATGCTCAGCGCTTCGTCCAGCTTGATCTGCTTTTCCACCAGCGAATAGCCTAGATAATTCAGCACCTGCGGCTGCCCCGGGTTCAGTTCGAGGGCACGGCGAAAATCAGCCTCGGAGCGGGTCCATTCGTCTTGGCGTTCCAGCGTTATGGCGCGGGCATAATACAGGAACCACGTCCCGTTCGCCCCCTCTGGCGTCAGATCAATAGCACGGTCATAGGCTCCGGTGGCTTCTGCAAACCGGTCCTGCTGTCGCAACACGTCGCCCAAAGTGGAATGGACCACTGACAAGTCGCCAAACCGCTTTGCCAGTTGCTCAAGTACTTCAATGGCCGCGTCCACCTTGCCGGACTCGCGCAAGGTGCCAACGCGACCCAGTTCGGCGGCGTGGAAGGCGGGGTGGTCCGCAGGTACTTCTTTGTAAACAGCCCCTGAAAGTTCGTACTGCTCCAGCTCTTCGAGCAGATCCGCGACCAGCAACAGCGCATCAATCTGCTCGGGGCGTAAGTGACGCGCAAGGCGCGCGTAGATCAACGTGTAATCGGCACCTGCATCCGCGCGCAGCGCACCTGCAACAGAGTAAAACACCTCTGCCGCGCCATCGCGGGCTGAAGTCACATGGGTGAACGGCATCACGTCACCCGCGGCAAGTCCGTCCCGCATCGTCGCCAGTTCTGGGTCTGAAGAAGTACCAAACGCCGCCTCAAGAGAAGCGATCGCGTCATCATTTCGACCCAGTTGCGACAACACTTCCGCCCGCGCCATGGCGCCGCGCCGGGTGCGCTGCAAAGGGCCCGCTTCGGACGCAAAAATGGCCTCTGATGCCTCGAAATCCCCCTCCAAAGCCAGCGCCATAGCCTTGTGATAAAGCGCAAAGCCGCGCAAACCGCGTTCTTCGCTGATCCGGTCAAATTCTGCTAGACCATCCTCAACACGACCCGCCCCGATCATAGCCCATGCGCCCAAAAGGCCATCGACCAGCGGCCCAATACCGGCGGCTTCTACATTGCGGTTCAGGTAATCGTCATAGGCTTCGCGCGCAAACATGTCGGCGATGACCGTCATATGCGCGGCCTGACTGCGAATGCCCTTCCCCTCAAGCAACTTGGCGATCGGCAAGGCGCGGTCGATACGACCCATGGCCAGTTGCGTGGCAATGGTGTCCTCCATCAGCCCCACATTGGATGGGTCGCGGGCCAAAGCAGCGGTATAATAGCGCGATGACGCCTCGAAGTCGTCTCGGATCGCCGCTTGGCGCCCCGCCAAATATGCACCGGACAGCGAATCCGCAGCAACGATCTGAGGCGAGGCAAAAAGGCTGGTGGTCAATGCAGTACAAATGAGAAGCGTGCGGATCACGGGGGGGCACCTGTTATGTGAGAGCTCGAGTTGACGCTACGCTAACACGTCTGACACCGGGTGCAACGTGACCTCGCGAAATGGTTAGCGTGTCGCAGGGTGCGACACGCACATAGCTTACATATTGGGATAATTCGGCCCGTCACCGCCCTGTGGCGTGGTCCACGTGATGTTCTGCGCCGGGTCCTTGATGTCACAGGTCTTGCAGTGCACGCAATTCTGGAAATTGATCACAAAGCGGGTGTCTTTGCCCTCTTCCTCGACAAACTCGTAAACACCTGCCGGGCAATAGCGCGCCGAGGGACCTGCGTATTTGGCAAGGTTCGATTTCACGGGCACGTCCGCGTCTGTCAGATGCAAATGCGCAGGCTGGCTTTCTTCATGGTTGGTAAAGCTGAAGGCCACGTTGGTCAGGCGGTCAAAGGACAGCTTTCCATCCGGTTTGGGGTAATCAATGGCAGTATGCTTGGACGCCTCTTCGGTCGCGTCCGCGTCGTTCTTGCCATGCGCCTGCGTTCCGAACAAAGAAAAGCCAAGCGTGTTCGTCCACATGTCAAACCCGCCAAGCGTAAGCGATGCCATCAGGCCATATTTTGACCACAACGGCTTGACGTTGCGCACTTTTTTCAGGTCTGCACCAATGTCGCCATCGCGGACTTCGCTCTCATAATCGGTTAGTTCATCGCCGGAACGCTCCGCCTTGATCGCATCGAACGCCGCCTCCGCAGCCGCTTTGCCCGAAAGCATCGCGTTGTGGTTGCCCTTGATGCGGGGGACGTTGACCATGCCCACGGAACAGCCAAGCAACGCCACGCCGGGCGCGACCATCTTGGGCATGGACTGGTATCCACCTTCAGAAATCGCGCGCGCGCCGTAGGCCACCCGTTTGCCGCCCTTGAGCAGTTCGGCCACCATCGGGTGATGTTTGAAGCGCTGGAACTCCATGTAAGGGAACAGGTGCGGGTTCTTGTAGTTCAGGTGCACCACAAACCCGACGTAAACCTGATTGTTCTCAAGGTGATAGATGAAAGATCCACCGCCCGCGTTCTTGCCCAGCGGCCAGCCCATGGTGTGGGTAACGGACCCTTCCTTGTGCTTGTCGGGGTCAATTTCCCAGATTTCCTTCATGCCAAGGCCGTACTTCTGAGGCTCCGAGTCCTTGGCCAGATCGTATTTCGCGATCACTTCTTTGGAGAGCGACCCGCGTACACCTTCGGACAGGAACACGTATTTGCCATGCAGCTCCATGCCGGGTTCTGTGCCTTCACCAATGGACCCGTCCGCTTCCAGACCAAAGACACCAGCGACCACGCCTTTGACTTCTCCGGCCTCACCATAAACCAGTTCAGAACAGGCCATGCCCGGGAAAATTTCGACGCCCAGTTCCTCCGCCTGCTCGGCCATCCAGCGACACACATTCCCCATCGATACGATGTAGTTGCCGTGGTTGTTCATCAGGGGCGGCATGGGAAAGTTGGGGATACGGATCTGCCCCGCCTCGCCCAGCATATAAAACTTATCTTCCTTGACGGGCACGTTCAGCGGCGCGCCTTTTTCTTTCCAATCAGGGATAAGTGCGTCAAGACCACAAGGGTCCAGCACCGCACCCGACAGGATGTGCGCGCCCACTTCTGACCCTTTCTCCAAAACAACGACGTTCAGATCAGCATCAAGCTGTTTGAGACGAATGGCTGCCGACAGGCCCGCGGGGCCAGCACCCACGATTACCACGTCATATTCCATTGCTTCGCGTTCTATCTCGGCCATGTTCGTCCACTCTCTGATATCGCAGGCGCAAGGCAGCCTTGCGCGAAAAACATTTGGAATTGGCTAGCGCAGGTGCGCAGACGATGCAATCGCGACACCGCGTAAAATGATCCGGTGCTGCGATGGGTCACAGCACTGCGGCTCAGGCGTGGGCCCACATGGCACTGTCGGCGAATTTGTCGGACTTCCACCAGTCTGTCCGCCCGGCGTCATAATTGAAGTTGCGCGATCCCGCCTGACTTTGCAGGGGTGCCGATACCTGCCCGCCCGGCAGTCGGCGGGCGCGATGGTTTTTGGATTCCGGAACCACCATCGACACATGCCCCGACGCCCCATCATTCTTGCGCCGTGCAATGATCATGCACACCGCCCCCAGATTTGCATGATTTTGTAATTCCGTTGTGGACGCGATGCGTTGCCAGCCAAAACCAGAGCCATAGTCCGCCAGCCAGCGGAACAAATCATTGGCGCGCATTTCCTTGATCGTGTTGCCATAAAGTGGCTTGACCTCGGCGCCTCTCGCAATCGCACCCAATGCCCCCTCCATCCACCAAACCCGAGGGAAATAGACCCCGCAAAGCGCACAAAAGTCGTGGGCGTAAATATTGCAAAAGGTGAGCCGCCCGCGCGGGGCATAGCGCGCATGTCGCGCCGTGTTCTCCGGATTCAGGAACGCGATCACATCGTGAATACTGGCGCGCAGCATCTCGGGCGTCGTCCCTCCGCGCCCCGGCATTCCCTGTTCATTCAAAGAATGGGCCCCTGCCTGTTCTGTGCGTTTGGTGATCAATGCAGATTTGCGGGGCATCCAAACCGGCTCTACCGCGTGCTTGGCAGGAGGTTCCAAAGGCTCCAGCGGTGCAATTGGTTCCATCGGGGCGGCGGGGGTCGCATCCGCCAGAAAATCGGCAAACGCAAAGCCACGAAAAACTGTCCCCGACAGATCCGCCTCAACTTCCCGAAACCCATTCTGCGATTTTGTTCCAAAGGCCCGCACTGGCCAGCCGTCGGGCAAATCGGCAATCACGTTCTTAGTCGCGGGGCTGCTGACCTCCGGCTCACTGCGCAACCGCAGGGTCGTGGTCGATGTGTCAACAACCAGCCATGGCCCAGTTGCTTGCGGGGGGCGCAGCGGAGGAAGAACAGTCTGGCCGTCGTCAGGCACCACAACCGCCGGACCATCGGGCACTGCAATCTGGCGCAGGCGCGCCACATAGTCGTTGATATGCTCGCCGTAATGCTTGGCTCCGTCGAAATGCCCCTGCTTCAGCCCCTTGTTGGGGCGAAACCGCCCGGTGTTATAAGTGATGGCGATGGTCACAAATTCAAAATCCGTGATCGAAGTCCGATCCTGCAACCCGCGCTTTTTCTGGCAGGATTTTAGCTCGCGCATGGCGCGCCCGAGTGTTTCGGAAAACTGTTCGTACCGCCGTTCAAGGAAGTACTCAGGCTCGACCTTGAAGAACTGCAGATCCAGCTGAAACACCCCATAGCCATGGCAAAACTTGTTTTTACGTTTCTTCGCAAACCCATAGCCGGGCACGTGTTCGGACATATCTAGCAGTGCTTTGCGCGCAATATTGAACATCTCTTTGCCGCGCGGTTCCGCCTCAAGATGGCCGCGAGTCTTGGGAAAAGCGCTGCGGTTTGGTGCATCCAGCGTATCACCGCAACACAGACGCACGATTTCGTCCTTTGACAGCCCCTTGTCGCGCATAGGCGCCCACAGACTGCCAGTTTCCTGACAGGCGATGGCGCTGACCATGTCAGGGTCAAAAACGGTGCCGTCGATTGCGGCCTTTAATTCAGCCCAGAAAGTCTCCTTGAACCACCGCATGTCCGAGGTCTTGACCATACAAAAATCTCCAAAATGAAAAACGCAATAAATATCTCTAAACGCTAGACCGGGCAGACGCCGCGATCAAGAAATTCCACCTATGCGCGTTATTTGTCCGGGCTATCGCCCAACAGGTACCGCGGCCCCGTCCCACGCTCGGCTGCGCGATCTTTGGGGTTGTAAAGGGCACATGCCTCAAGGCTCAGGCAGCCACAGCCGATACAGCCATCAAGCGTATCGCGCAGCTTTTCCAACCGGGCAATTCGAGTATCGAGACCACTGCGAAACGTTTTGCTTATGCGCGTCCAATCCGCTTTCGTGGGGGCGCGGTGGCGGGGCAGACGATCCAGCTCTACCCGGATCTGCGGCAGAGTGAATCCAAACTGCTGCGCGATCATGACAAAGCTCAAGCGCCGGATGTCGGCGCGCTGAAACCGCCGGCGTCCTGCTGAGTTGCGCCACGGGGCGATCAGCCCTTCTTCTTCGTAGTATCGGATTGCTGACACAGCGAGACCGGTGCGTGCTGCAATCTCACCGATGCTCAAACCCTCGGCTGCACTCATGCGAAAAAACCTCTTGACCTCAAGTTAACTTGAGGTGGGACACTGCCCTCATCAACTTCGAAAGGAAAGTCAAAATGGCCAACGCCGCTCAGCTTGAACACACCAACTTTACCGTGACCGACCCCGATGCGACCGCCAAATGGATGTGCGACCTGTTTGGTTGGCACGTCCGCTGGACTGGAGGATCGCGCGAAGTGGGCTATTCGGTCCATGTGGGCACCGAAAACCACTACCTTGCACTCTATGTGCCCAAGGAAGGCGGGTTGAACGCGCGCGAAGACAACTACACCACAACCGGCGGCCTTAACCACATTGCAGTCGTCGTGGATGACATTGACACCATGCGTGCCCGGGTGGCCGAAACCGGCTTTGAGCCCGGCGAACACTATGACTACGAACCGGGGCAGCGGTTCTACTTTCACGATCATGACGGCATCGAATACGAGGTGGTGCAATACGACTGACCGGCTGCGCCCATGTTTTAGGGCGTTCAAGATGAGTACTTGGCACACGGGCACGGCAGCGATCAAATCCGCTTGCATTCCCCTGCTTCATTGGGTCAGGTATTGGGTATGAACTTATATCGGCGGCTCCACACCGGGGCCGCCGCACCTTATCTGGACGACGCCCATGGAAAAGATCCCAATGACCCGCGCAGGGGCACAGGCTCTGGAAACCGAGCTGAAACACCTCAAGTCCGTCGAACGGCCCGCCATCATCAAGGCGATCGCCGAGGCGCGCGAACATGGGGATCTGTCCGAAAACGCCGAATATCATTCCGCAAAGGAAAAGCAGTCCTTTATCGAGGGGCGGGTCAAGGAACTCGAAGGGGTAATCTCTCTGGCCGACGTCATCGATCCTGCCAAAATGTCCGGTGCGATCAAGTTTGGCGCGACAGTGACACTCGTGGATGAGGACACGGATGAGGAAAAAACCTATCAGATCGTTGGCGAATATGAGGCCAACATCGAAAAGGGCCTTTTGAACATCAAATCGCCGATTGCCCGTGCCCTTATCGGCAAAGAAGAGGGCGACAGTGTCGAAGTACGCACACCGGGCGGTGAAAAGTCCTATGAAGTACTGAAAATCAGCTATAGCTGAGGCCATGGCCGACGAAACAACACCCCCCGCATCCCGACCGACTCCGCTCGGGATCTATGACAAGCCGCAACAGGCCACCGTGACTTCGATTGAAGTCGTGGCATTGGTCATGTCCGCACTTTGGTTGCTCGGCGCGGCGGCGTTCTTTCTGCTGACCGATACGGGCGCTGATACGACTGGGTTCGAGGGTTTCCGCTTTCTGATCACGATGCTGGCCGTTTTCATGCCCATCGCAATGATTTGGGTTGCAGCCACAGCGGCAAGATCAAGCCGGGTGATGCGCGAGGAAAGCCAGCGGCTGCAGGCCGCCATCGATGCCATCCGCCAAACCTACATCGCACAAGCGCAGGGTGCCGGGGTCAAGTCCGAGGCGTCTGTGGCGCGCAAACTGGACGAGATCGCTGCGGCAACCCGCAAGACCGAAACGGCGCTGGCTACGTTCCAGTCGCGGAGGGAGGCGGATCCCACGCCACGCTCTGCCGCACCCCCTGTCGATAGCGGCGATCAACCGGCCCTCGCCCTAGGCACCAGTGCCGAAGACATGGCACTGCCTCTGGAGATTGATGATTTCATCCGCGCCCTCAACTTCCCCGAAACAACCGAGGACGAGGAAGGCTTTGCCGCTCTGCGCAAGGCCATGCTGGATCGCACCACGGCCCAACTTGTGCAGGCTGCGCAGGATATTCTGACGCTCCTCAGCCAGGATGGCATCTACATGGACGATCTGCGCCCCGACCGGGCGCGCCCAGAAGTATGGCGTCAGTTTGCCGGTGGCGAACGCGGGAGACCGGTGGCAGCTTTGGGTGGTGTGCGGGACCGTTCTTCGCTGGCTCTGACAGCCGGACGGATGAAGCAGGACCCGATCTTTCGCGATGCAGCCCACCACTTTTTGCGCCGTTTCGATCAAACGATCTCTGCTTTTGTAGAGAATGCAAGCGATGAAGACATCGCCGCCCTCAGCGACACGCGCACCGCGCGGGCCTTTATGCTCTTGGGGCGTGTTGCGGGTACATTCGATTGACGCCACCGCCCATCACGCGCATCCCAGCGCCGGGGACCGGACGCAGTGATGCCGTGGCCTCGGATGGGTATGTCTATGCAGTTGCCACCGACCCGGAATGTGCGGACGGAATCGCGGCCCAGACCCGCAATACCCTGCACGACCTTGACCGTTTACTCGAAGAACTGGGCAGCAACCGAACCCGCCTGTTGCAGGCCACCGTTTACCTTAGCGACATAGCGCTGAAACCGCAGATGGACGCGGTTTGGCGGGATTGGATCGGGGCAGAGGCAAACTGGCCGCAACGCGCCTGTGTCGGTGTCGGGCTGGAAACCGGATACCTGATCGAAGTTGTAGTGATCGCGCAAGGTCTGTGACGGCTACGCCCCAAACCCACTCCACGGAATGAACCGCACCGGATCACCGGGCCGCACATGAAGTGCGTCGTCGGGCAACTCCACAAGGCCCTCGGCCCAGGACAACCCGCTGATCCGCCCAGATCCTTCCGACTGGAACACTTCGACCCGTCCGTCGCGCGTCCGGGCGCGCAGAAACTCCCGTCGCCCCGCCTTTTTGCGTTTTTCGAAGCCGGCCGGAACGTCGAACCCCTGCGGCGCTGACCACCCGGCACCTGCCATCTGCGCCAGCGCAGGAGCGGCAAAGACCAGCGTGCATACCATCGCCGCCACAGGATTGCCCGGCAGACCAAAGACCGGCACGCCCTGCCACATCCCCAAGGCCAACGGGCGTCCGGGTTTGATAGCGATGCGCCACAGCGCCATGTGACCTGATGCATTAAGAAGGGCCGAGACGTGATCTTCGTCCCCCGCCGACGCCCCACCACTGGTCACAATCACATCAACACGGGCCGCTGCATCGTCAAATCGGCCCGAAAGTGCTGTGCGGTCATCGTTGACGTGGCCAAGATCAATGCCCACATGCCCAAGCCGGTCTATCAGGCCCAACAGCATTGGCCGGTTCGCATCATAGATTTGGCCCGGGCCAGCGTCTGAACCGGGGGCAACCAACTCATCCCCCGTGGACAAAACCCCAACGCGCAAAGGCGCGCGCACCGATACCGTTCCCACACCCACAGCGCTCAGCAGCGCCAGATCTGCCGGAGTCAACCGTCGCCCAGCGCTCACCACGCAGGCCCCGGTCTCCACATCCTCACCTGCTGCACGGGTGTTCGCACCCGCCTTGATCGGCCCGTGGAATGAAATGCGACCCCCGGTGCGCTGCACATCCTCTTGCAAGATCACCGTGTCGACGCCCCCCGGAAGCGCCGCACCAGTCAGGATGCGTACCGCAGATCCTGACGGCACTTCAAAATCTGGCGTGCGCCCGGCAGTCATTTGCGCGGCAATCACGGGCATGTCATGCACGCTCTCCGCCTTGCCCCCTGCAAAACCATACCCATCCACGGCCGTATTCGGCAACGGAGGATGGGCGCGCGGGGCTATGACGTGAGCCGCCAAAACCCGGTTCAATGCCGCATTCACCGGCGCGGTCTCGGACCCTACGACCGGCCCCAGACGCTGCCTCAGATCGGCCAACGCCTTATCAACGGGGGTCCAATGCACGCCCGGCGGCAAGGCAAAACAGTCGTTCTTTAGGGGTGGCACGGGGGCACGCTCAAGGCTTGCGCGCAAGGCATCCTCGTGGCCCACCCCGAGGATCCATCCCTCTTCCGTATCCCCTTCGCGCAGCATCACATCCATCTGTTCGCCCGGGACACCGGCCAACGCCTGCGCCGTCACCCGCACCTGCGCGCGATCCTTGATCTCGTCCACGCCCTGACGCGCAGCAATCTCCGCAGCCAAAAGCGAAGGATACACCTCGGCCAGTACAATCGGCGTATCTGGCGCCTCAAACGGGGCAACCGAAAGAGCCGCGCCGTAGCGTTCGCGCAAGCCCTGCAAACGGGCGATCCCGAGCAGTGCCTGAGAGCCAACAGAACCCGTGGTGTAAAGCTTCCAACAGGGCTGCGCAGATGCGATCAGCGTCTCGATCTTTCGACGCTCGGTCATGCCGTGCCCATGCCGGGCGCTCCCTTTGGCAGGCAGAACATCATCTGCAATAGCCGCAGGGCAGCCCCAAAACGGCCCCACACCCGGAAACAACCGGTTCAAGTCGCCCGCCACCTCAAAGCGATTGTTCGCGTTGTCATCCGCATCCTTGATCCACTTTGCCAGATTCCCCCAAAGGGCCAAGGGGTCGCTGGTCCCTGTCACCGCGCGGGCAAAGCCCGCCGGATAGCCAAAGGGAAAATCAAAACCCGCCAACACCCGCTGCCCGGCAAGGATAGCTGCATCGAACTCAGCACAAAGCGTGGCCATCGCATCCGCCCGCGTGCGGTGATAGGTGCACGTGGTCTGGCCCCCTGCCTGAACCGCGATCCAAATCGCATCGGCCGAAGGCACTTTGGGCGAAGGCGCCTTGGAGGCGGACCAATCGACAACAATGACCCGGTCAAAGCCGCTCACAGCCCGACCTCGGTCAGTATGAAATCAGCGACAGAACGCGTGTCATTAAGGTCGAACACCGGACGGTCCAGCTCCAGATGCGTATCGCTTGCAACAGCGCGGATGGTGGGATCGCCCGGCGCGATCAGCGGGTTGCCGGTCTCTGCGCGGTGCGCCTCCACTTTGGGGTGGGCGTCGCGTTTATATCCCTCCACAAGCACCAGATCGACCGGACTGAGACGGGCCAGCAACGCCTCGAGGGGCGGTTCATCTGCTCCGCGCAGTTCCTGCATCAGCGCAATGCGGTTGCGTGAGGCCAGCAGCACTTCACTGGCACCTGCAACGCGGTGGCGATGACTGTCTTTGCCTGGATGATCGACGTCAAAGGTATGATGGGCATGCTTGACCGTGGAAACGGTGATGCCACGACCCGTTATTTCAGTGACCAATCGTTCCATCAGACCAGTCTTGCCTGCGTTCTTCCAACCAACAACGCCATAAATTCTCATAACATTGCCTCGGCGCGCACCAGATCCTCTGGCGTATTAACGTTGAAAAAAGCGGCCTCATCCGGAAACACGGCAAGGCGACCATCGTGCCGGTCGGTCCATTGGACAACTTTGCGCACGCCTGCGTTTAGGGCCGCGCGCAAATCATCGCGCAAGGCCACGGGCCAAAGCCCAAAGGTCGGGTGGCGTGCCTGTCCGCGCTTTGGATCAGGGGTCGCGGCAAGAACCATCGGATGTGCCATGCCCTCTGCCGCCAACTGGAGGCTGGGGACAAGATCGCAGGGAAAGAACGGCGTGTCTGCCGCGGCTGTTACTATGGTTTCGGCACCCTGTGCGGCAGCCCAATCCAACCCCGCAAGCACGCCGGCAAGCGGACCTGCAAATCCGTCTACGCTGTCTGCAATCACCGGGATGTTTAGACCTGCAAACCGGTCCGCATCCCCATTCGCATTCAGCGCAAGCCCATCAACTTGCGGAGACAACCGTTCAATAACATGCGACAGCAGGGTCGCCTTTCCAAGCCGCAAAAGGCCCTTGTCTCCGCCCCCCATACGCGTCGCCTGCCCTCCGGCCAAAATCACCCCCAGCGGCGCATTCATCGCGAAAACCCTGCAAATTGGGCAGGCAAATCGGTGTATTTTGGGCCGTTTTCTTCCAAACAAACCCCGCCTCGCCGCACAGTCACGCTCTAGCTCCCTTGCGCCGTTGCTTTGAAGCCTCTTGTGGCACAGCATCCGGGTCCGCGTCCCGCACAAGCCGTTCTTCTCCACTCAGGCAGACAAAGCGTTGTCCGCGCATCCGCCCAATCAGAGTCAGACCCACCTCGCGCGCGATCTCAACTCCCCAAGCGGTAAAGCCTGAGCGGGACGCCAAAGCAGGGATCCCCATCATTGCCGTCTTAATCACCATCTCGGACGTGAGGCGACCGGTGGTATACAGCACCTTGTCATCCGGTGCCGTTCCAGTTGCCATCATCCAGCCCGCAATTTTGTCGACCGCATTGTGACGACCCACATCCTCCATGTAGACCAGTGGCTGATCCCCCTGACACAGCACCGTGCCGTGAATCGCGCCCGCTTCCAGATACAAGGACGGCGTCCGGTTGATCCGCGTGGCCAGCGCATAAAGGTCCGAGGTGCGCAAAGGTGTGGCAGGCAAGGTCAAACCTTCCAGCCCCTCCATCATATCCCCAAAGACCGTTCCGACCGCGCAGCCGCTGGTGCGGGTCTTTTTCTTCAGCTTTTCTTCGTGGTTGGTCGGCGTTGCCGTGCGAACCACAACCGTTTCCAACTCGTCATCGTAATCGACGCCGGTGACTTCTTCGCCCGCACCCAACATTCCCTGATTTCGCAGGAACCCAAGGGCCAGATAGTCGGGGTAGTCGCCAATGGTCATCGCAGTGACAATCTCCTGACCATTCAGGAAAATCGTGAGTGGGCGCTCTTCGATCACCGCAATTTCGGTGGCAGCCCCGGTGTGATCGTGGCCGACCACGCGACGGGTCAATCGCGCTGCCTGCGGATCAGGCGCAATCAGATAGTCGGTGGTGTCATATTCGCGCGCCAATTGCATCCCCCCTGCCGGACAGCTAAGCCTTGTTTCAGACCAACCTAAGGCCCCTTCATGCCCTTCACCACCACCAAATCCGCCTTTTGGGCGGGCGTGCGCGACGGCGCTCCGTTCATCTTTGTGGCTGGACCCTTTGCGCTGCTGTTCGGGGTGATCGCAACCGAGGCGGGGTTGAGCATATTCGAGGTAATCAGTTTCTCGGTCGTGGTGATCGCTGGGGCGGCCCAGTTCACTGCGTTGCAACTGATGCAGGACGAGGCGCCGACAGTGATCGTGCTACTCTCGGCGCTTGCGGTAAACCTGCGGGTGGCGATGTATTCGGCGGCTCTGACCCCCTATCTGGGACGCGCCCCGCTCTGGCAAAGGGCGTTCGCTGCGTACCTGCTGGTGGATCAAAGTTATGCGCTCAGCCATGCCAAGTTCGAGGCAGACGCATCGATGAGTATACCTCAACGGATGGCTTATTATTTCGGGACTTGCCTCTTGGTGCTGATCGTGTGGTTCGGGTGCAGCTATGCGGGTGCAGCCATTGGCACAGCGCTGCCCGTCGGCCTGCCAATCGATTTTGCCCTGCCGATTGCATTCCTGTCGATGGTGGCTCCGATGATGCGCACCCTGCCCCATCTGATCGCGGCAGGGGTGGCGGTGGTGGTGGCGCTGCTAGCCGTGTCCATACCTTACTCGCTTGGTCTGATCGTGGCGGGCATGGCGGGTATGATCGCGGGCGCGCAGGCTGAGGTTTGGCTGCGCGCCGATCCGATGCTGCCCGTAGATGAGGATCCCCAATGATGGACAAGGATACCCTCTGGATTGTGATCTTTGGCCTTGGCATCGGCAGCTTTCTGCTCCGCTTTGCCTTCCTTGGGTTTGTCGGGGACAGGCCGCTGCCGGCGTGGCTGGTGCGGCACCTGCGTTATACGGCTGTGGCGATCCTTCCGGCCCTTGTGGCCCCGCTGGTGGTCTATTCTGGCGAGGGTGGCACCACTGATCCGACCCGTTTGGGCGCGGCGGTGGTCACGCTGGGTGTGGGCATCTGGACCCGCAATGTTTTTGCCGCCATTGGGGCGGGTGCAGCGACATTGTTTTTGCTGGTCTACATCCTGGGATGACCCGGACTGTCCCACGCTGGGACACCTTTCCACCATAACAAATTCAATGGGTTACAGAGGCCAATTAACCTGTTCTTCAGGTTTACACCAATTATCGCGTGGCATGGAAGCGCTTGGAAGATGTCTGTTTTGACTGTCTCGGCATCATCACAACCGCCGATTTGACACCAACGCGCGATGGGTGAAACGCCTCGTTCCGGGGGCTTTAGAGATCAAGGATATCCGCGCGCAGGCCCGTCGCGCAGAGGCCCGCCAAATCGCCAATCCCGGATGAGGAGCGCACTGGAGATTGATCGTGCCTTTGGCTTGATCCCGATCTGCTCTCTTTGCGGCGGCAGCTGGGCCTTTGCCAGACCGCTTTAGCTTACAAAGCGCGCGAGCTGATCCCTGACCGGAACAGATGCACCAAGGCGATCTGCCAACAAGAACATGCCGCCAAACTTGCGCTGTAGATACAGACTGTCCATTGGCAAGGGCGGCGGAACATAGCCCGCTTGGGCGAGGGCTGCGCCTTCGCGTGTCAGCTGCTTGGACAGGGATCGGTCAGAAAAATCAAATGGCCCGTCGCTGCGAAGAGCTGCGAACACGGCTTCGATCATGGACAGGATACGCGCATCAAACGGGCCGTCGCCGTCAATGAATTGCATCCGGATGGCCGCCGTGCGCAGCCCTGCGGTGTCCGCCGCGAGACCCGCGCGCATCAGGTCGCGGTAGCTCTGGGTCAGGGCCGGATCCAGATACCGGGTGGCCCCAAAATCGAGAAGGATGATTTTGCCTGTGTCCGGGTTGTAACGGTAGTTGGCAAAGTTGGGATCGCTTTGTGTGACGCCGAATTCAAAGAGTTCACGCAGGGTCAGGTCGATCAGCACGCTGGCAATGCGGTTGCGCTCAATTTGGGGCTTTTGGATGGCTGCCTCAATCGGACTGCCCTGCACATATGACATGGTCAGGATGTCACCTGTGCTCCAATCCGGTTGGAGGGCTGGCACTTGGAAATCATCATCGCCTGCCAGAAGTCTGGCAAAGTGCGTTAAGTGTGCACCCTCGCGGACATAATCCGTCTCTTCATGCAATTGGGTGCGTGCCTCTTCGATATAGGGCGCGAAGTCGAACCCTTTTGGCAGTAAGCCAGACATTCGGATCAGGCCTGCGACGTTGGCCACGTCACTGTCGATGCTGCGCGCAATTCCGGGGTACTGCACCTTGATCGCCAGATCCCGCCCATCGCGCAAAAGGGCCCGGTGCACCTGTCCGATGCTGGCCGCCGCAATCGGGTGAACATCAAAACGCTTGAACGCGCGCAGCCAGTCGCCCCCCCAGTTCTTGCTCAGCACCTGTTTGAGTTGGCGCGGCGGCATAAAGTGCGCCTGATCGCGCAGGCGCGCCATGATATCGGCGAGTTCAGGCGGCAGCACGTCGCCCGCGTCCATCGAAATAAGCTGGCCCACTTTCATCGCCGCCCCGCGCATTCGGGCCAGTTGATCGGCCATCCGGCGCATATTGGCCGGGGTCATCAACAGGCTGCGCATATCAGGACGGGTTCCGCGACCGACTTCGCTCAGAGCTTGGATCGCCATATTTCCAGCGATCCCTGCTGTCATGGTCCCCAGCCGTGTAAAGCGGTTCAGGCGTCCGGATGGCACCGGCAGGGGGCGAGAGGTTTGCGCGCGCTCGTTCATCACCGCCAACCTGTGCCGAGAGCGCAAAAAGGCAAGCGGTCGCGGCCCACCTGAGCAAAGGCAGGCGTCGCCGGGATATGTCGCGGACGCCCCAATGGGCGCGTGGGCAGGACGGGTGGCACTGTGCGTCGGTCATCCCCCCCCTCGCGACGGATTGACGCGATGCAAATCCAGCGAGGCCCGCCTGTCGTACCTTTTGCAAAGGAGTAATGATGATGTCCGCAACAGACGAAAAAACAATGCTGATCGTTGAAGATGACGATGCCCTGCGTGCCCGCATGGCAGTGGCTATGGAAAAGCGCGGTTTCGAGGTGCACACAGCGTCGAGCGTCGCAGGTGGGCTTCGCGCTATATCCGAGAACGCCCTCGGTTTCGCGATCGTCGATCTGCGTTTGCAGGATGGCAATGGCCTTGATGTTGTTAAAGCGTTGGAGAGCGCCGACCCGACAGCGCGCGCCATGATACTGACGGGATATGGCGATATCCCAACAGCCGTGGCCGCCGCCCGCATTGGGGCCGTTGATTACCTGTCAAAACCAGCAACGGCGGATGAAATCGTCGATGTCCTGCTGACCCCGCCCGATCAAACGCCCCCGGCACCCGAAAACCCTGTGACACCTGAAAATGCCCGGCTGCAACACATCGAAGCGGTGTTTCAGGAGGCCGGTCACAACGTGTCTTTGGCCGCGCGCCTGCTCAACATGCATCGCCGCACCTTGCAACGCATTCTCAAACGTAACGGGGTGATGGCAGATGCGGCGCGCTAAAACAGATATGATTGTCTTGCAGGCCATGCGCCCCGGTGGGCGGCGCGACACGCTGTTGCGCGCATTGTTTTTAAGGATTGGAAGGGTGTCTGCCGTGTTTGGACGCGCCAGCTGAATGCCAGTGGCTAACTACAGCCATATTGCCAAGTGGCCCCCAGACTAAAGGAACGCAGGTTCGCCACACGCGACGTCGACCGGTTCCATGCCTAACAACGCAAGGTGCCTTCCGTTCTTCCATCGCTGGGCTCTGACGCGCGCAAAGAGGTGGCCCTAGGAGTGGCGCGCAAACTTTCGGCGCACGCCCATCAGGGTTGTCCGGTTGAGGTACCATAGAAAGGTCCCGATCGCGTTATTCCGCGCGTCTGTTTGGGGCATATCACCTCGAGACATTCGGGTCATCTGCCATGCGAAATACTCGACTCTCGAGACCGCGTTGATGAGTTTTATGAACCAGTTCGTCGCATTCACCCCGAACCGTCCCTGCCCGACGACCAGCCCGTCTTCTTTGATCCCAATCGTGTCTAGCGATCCGTCAATCAACCCTGCCACCGCATCGGGTTGAACACACAAAGGGCGCGCCAGACCGATCATGTCGATTCCATCCTCAGCGATTGCATGGGCCATCGCAGCACTGCTGCGAAAGCCCCCGGTGACCATCAGCGGGACGCGCACTGCGCGGCGCACTTCGCGGGCATATTCCAGAAAATATGCCTCTCGTTTGATGGTGCTGTCGCGCTGTTGTTCTTCGGTTCCGTTGACGAAACTCATCTGTTCATAGGTGCCGCCAGACAGTTCAATCAGATCGATCCCGTCCTCTTCGAGCCACCGGGCAACTTGGCAACTGTCCTCGAGCGTAAATCCACCCTTTTGGAAGTCGGCTGAATTGAGCTTGACCGCGACGGGAAAGTCCGCGCCCACAGCGGCCCGCGTTGCCGCGTAGACCGCCCGCAGGAACCGTGCGCGGTTTTCAAGTGCCCCGCCCCATTCATCGCTGCGTTGATTGATAATTGGCGACAGGAACTGACTGATGAGATAGCCGTGTGCGCTGTGGATTTGCACGCCATCAAAGCCTGCCTTTTTGGCCAAGCCGGCCGTGGTGGCATAGCGCTGAATGGCATCTTTGATATCTTCTGTCGTCATCGCCTTGGGTTTTCCGAACAGGCCAAGAATGCGCAGCTTTTCGGCAGATGGAGACAACGGCCGCATATTCACAACGATCGGGCATTGCCGCCCCGGATGGCTGATTTGCATCCAGATTTGACTGCCGCCCGTCTTGGCGGCCTGCGCCCAGTCTGTCAGCGCAGGCAGGACGCTTTCGTCCTGGACCACCACATTGCCGGGCCGTTCGAGGTAACGTCGGTCCACCATCACGTTGCCCGTCACGTTCACGGCCATGCCGCCATGTGACCAGCGTTCATAGAGCGTTTGATGTGCTGTGTTGGGTGCGTCATCCGCGTTCGCGAGCGCTTCGGTCATCGCGCTTTTGCAGAACCGATTTTTCAGGCGCACGCCGCAGGGCAGATCGAGCGGGTCGGCGTAGCTTGGTTTTGTCATTGCGTTAAACACCACTCAGACCGGGGAAAGGAATTGACGAAAATAGGGTCTGGGGGAGCGTGCCTTATGAGGGCGCTGGTCGCAAACACAATTGCGAGGCGAGACATGTCGCCAAAGTGACTTTTGCGGCACGCCGATCAGATGGCCCGCCGCCTTGATACTGTGTTTGAGCGTGAGCGCGCGTGGGGTCCACCCCCCTTAGTCTGGCAGAACGATGCCTTCGATACCGTCGACGATACCGCCCTCGTCGTCTTCGAAGTACTTTTCTTCGACCACATCGGGACGCGCGGCGATTTGTTCCATCAGCCGGGCTGGGAACATGACCTGCTCGATATCACCAAATCCGGGGACCTGCCGCAACAGACCCGTGGTCGCGCTGGTACAGAATGCGCGTGGCACTGCTCCGTTGGACATCGCCAGTCGCAGTGCAACTGCTGACTGTTCGGGTGTCACTTCCAATGTCTGGCTCACCACGTGGAAAGTGCTGCGGGCGTGGGCGCTTTTGTAGCCCTGAAGCACTGCGGGCGTGACGCCATAGAGCACGTCGTCCTGCTCGGGCACCCGGTCGTTCACAAAGGACCCTGCGGGGTCGAATATCACCCGCTGCGCCCCGTTGATCAACAATGCCGTATGCGCGCCCTTGCCGGTGCGATTGCTGACAACCGTTATGACGGTAATCGTATCAGGTCCGGACGCGCGGTAGGCTGACCTCTTCACCCGGTCGTCGGATGCGTATGGAATTTCGGGCGGTTGCGCACAGGCCGCGCACAACAGAAGCATCGCAAAGGCGGCAAACATACGCATCACAATCACTCCCACCCTGTCTGGATCACTCAGGTGATGAATATGGCCATGCCTACGATGATCACAAGGATCACGATCACGCTCCACGTGACCCACTGCATGAACCCATCAAAGGTCTTTTCGTTTTCTTTGATGTCCATCTCGCCGTGCTTGTGCTCTGCCATGTTTGATCCCTTTCACTTGCCTAGTTTCGCGCTTTAGCGCATCGCGCGGGCGCTGTCACTTGCGAGTTTGCCGCATCACGTCTCTTCGAGGTCCTGCGCGAGGCGAAAGCCGATTCGATTGGGCTCGGCCTGTTCTACCGCCTTGGGCAGTGCACGCAGCATCACATTCGTTTGTGTGACATGCTGAATCAGCTGGGTTTTGGCCCCCGTGGGGTCACTGCCATAGAATGTCACGATATCAGGGTCAAAATATCCCATCCCCTCGATCCGCAGCACGCCTGCGTCCCCACCGGTAAACCCCATGGCCACCTCGTGTTCGTTGTCGAGCGATTCTTCGAAGTTCTTGAGGTACATCACGATGCGTTCGTAAGCCCATTGAGCCGGACTTTTCTTGTCGGTTGGTGTCTTTGACACCGCGTCCGGAACGGGTTTGGTGGCGATATTGGGTGCCTTGGGGTCGCTGTGCACCTCGTGGCAGCGCGGCAAGGCCGCTGATTCTGCCGCCTCGGCGCTGGTTTTGATCTTGTCGTCCATGGCCTTACCCCTTGCGCTGATAGACCCACGCCCCGTCGTCGCGCCGCGTCCGCATGGCTTTTCCATCTTGGTAAAGGTGGCTCAGATGCGCAACGGCTTCAACCAGTGCCAGACCATATTCAGCCTCGCCGATGCTGCGTTTGAACAGCGGGGCAAAGCATTCGGTCGCAGATTTGGGGGTATCAATAAAGTCCAGGAGCCGCGCCAGCGCCCCGTGGTGGTTGTCGATCAACTGCCGCATGCGCGTGGGCAGGCCGGTAAAGGGCAGCTTGTGCCCGCCGAGCACCAGTTGGTCGTCGCGCGCCAGTTCCTTTAAACGCTCGCAGGCCTCCAGCCACTCGCCAATCGGGTCTGCCATGGGTTCCGTCGCGTAGACCCCGATGTTGGGGCTGATCGAGGGCAGGATCTGATCCCCGGAGATCACGAGATTGTCGTCCCTGCTCCAAAACGTCGCATGTTCGGGTGAATGCCCGTTGCCGATGTGGATGTCCCATTTGCGCCCACCCATTTCAATCGTGTCGCCTTGTTGGATGCGGGTGAACCCCAGCGGCATCGCTTCGACCACATCGCCAAAGTTGAAAGGCCGTTCAGCAGTGCGTTTTTCAAAGGTGTCGGCGTCCATCCCCGCGCTGCGCCAGAAGGCGAGCGTTTCGGGGGTCGGAGTGGCTTGCACGTCCAGACTTAGCATCCTGGAAAACAGCCATGCGGTGCGGGTGGTGATCAGCTCTGCGTCAAATTCGGCCTGAAACCAGCCCGCAAGGCCCACGTGGTCGGGATGGTGATGGGTGACAATCACGCGGGCGACCGGCTTGCCCGCCATTGGCCCGTTCATCAGCATGGACCAGATTCGTTTGGTCGTGTTGGACGAAAACCCGGTGTCGATCACCGTCCAGCTGTCACCATCATCCAACGCATAGACGTTCACATGATCCAGTTTCATCGGCAAAGGCAGACGCATCCAAAGTACGCCGGGCGCGACCTCGATCGCGTCGTCCCCCTTGGGCGGTGTCGTCCATGGGTATCTCAGGCCTGTGGCCACTCCGTCTGCCACTGCGTCAGGCCGCGAACTCTTCGGGTGTCATGCCGAAAAGGTCCTGATCGCCTGCCTGCGTCTGCGCCAGCAGCGAACCATGTTCGGGCAACAGACGTTGGATGTAGAAGGCGGCCACTTTGCCGCGTGCCCCGTCTGCGTCTGCCACTGCGGACATCAGATGCACATGCCCCCCCAGCACACGGGCAAAAGCCCGCAGATACGGCACGGCCCCGGCAAAGCGGGTCCGGTGATCCTGTTTGACCAACCACTCAGTTGTTTCACGCAAGGATTCGCTGGCTTGCCAGACAGGCTCGGCAAGGTCGGGCAAGGTATCGCGCGCCGCCTCGGCGGCGGCTTCGATCTCGTCCAGGATAAGGTTGGCCGCGTCGCCCCCGTCCATCATCTTGCGCGCCACAAGGTCCATGGCCTGAATGCCGTTGGTGCCCTCGTAGATCGTGGTTACACGCACGTCGCGGGCGTATTGGGCCGCCCCGGTTTCTTCGACAAAGCCCATGCCGCCATGGACCTGAATGCCCATATTGGCGACCTCGTTGCCGATGTCCGTGCCAAATGCCTTGGCAATGGGTGTCAGCAGGGCTGCGCGGGATTTCCAGCGCGGATCACCCGTGGCTGTTGTCATATCGATTGCCACAGCACACATCAGGCCAATGCCGCGCGCCGCATAAGTCTCGGCGCGCATGGTCATCAGCATCCGGCGCACATCAGCGTGGTCAATGATTGTGCCAGTGTCGCCATCGGTCTTGCCTTGCTTGCGGTCGAGCGCATAGGCCAGCGCGTGCTGATACGCGCCTTCGGCCACGCCCACACCTTGTCCGCCAACCCCAAGCCGCGCGTTGTTCATCATGGTGAACATGGCGGCCATGCCGCCCCCTTCGGCGCCGACCATCCACCCGGTGGCCCCGTCATATTGCATCACGCAGGTCGGCGAGCCGTGCAGGCCCATCTTGTGTTCAAGGCTGACAACCTTGAGCGCATTGGCCACGCCCGCATTTCCGTTCTCATCGGGGATGTTGCGTGGCACGAGGAACAGGCTGATCCCTTTGGTCCCGGCGGGTGCGCCGGGCAGGCGGGCCAGCACCAGATGGCAAACATTGTCCGTAAAGTCGTTGTCACCCCAAGAGATGTAGATCTTTTGACCTGTGACGCTAAACGTGCCGTCGCCGTTGTCTTCGGCTTTGCTGGTCAGCGCGCCCACATCCGATCCCGCTTGGGGTTCGGTCAGGTTCATGGTGCCGGACCACTCGCCCGAGATCAGTTTGGGCAGGTACAATTCCTTGATCGCATCGCTGGCGTGATGCTCCAACGCCTCGATCTGTCCCTGTGACATGAGAGGTGCAAGTTGCAGCGACAGGCACGCCGCACTCATCATCTCGTTCACCGCAGAGGTCACTGTCATCGGCAGCCCCATGCCGCCATATTCGGGGTCTGCCGCCATCCCGACCCAGCCCCCTTCTGCAATGGCTTTGTATCCGTCGGCATAGCCCGGAGACGTCCGCACAACCCCGTTTTCCAGATGGGCCGGGTGCAAATCGCCGGGGCGTTGCAGGGGCGCCATCACCTCTTCGCACAGCTTTCCTGCTTCGGTCAGGATTGCGGATGTGACGTCAGGCGTGGCCTCGGCGAACCGATCCGTCGCAATGACCTGATCCAGCCCGACGATGTGGTCGAACAGAAAGGAATAGTCATCAACAGGGGCGCGATAGGGCATTTGGGTGGGCTCCAATGGTCGTAATGGCTTGGCAAGCGCGGGGCGCGTGCGTACATGGGCGTCTTTGGCTTTATAGTTGCGGCAGGCGCGCGTGGGCGCAACTTGAACGCGGCGTCACGGATGACATGGAAACACAACGGCTTGCATCAGACCCGCCCGGCATTGCCCGGGCTGCCGAAATATTAAGCGCTGGCGGGCTGGTCGCCTTTGCCACGGAGACCGTCTATGGCCTTGGCGCGGATGCGCGCGATGGCGGGGCGGTCGCGCGGGTTTATGCCGCCAAGGGGCGGCCAAGCTTTAACCCGCTGATCGTCCATGTGGCAGACCTTGAGATGGCGCAGCGCTACGGCGTATTTAATCAACAATCGCTGGCCCTGGCGCGGCAATTCTGGCCCGGTCCGCTGAGCATTGTCGTCCCACTTGCGCCACATCACGGGTTGTCATCGCTGGTCACAGCCGGGTTGGACACCGTCGCACTGCGCGTTCCTGCCCACTCCGGCGCACGCGCCCTTTTGGCGCAATTTGACGGCCCCATAGCCGCGCCATCAGCCAATCCGTCCGGCCGGATCAGCCCCACAACGCCCGAGCATGTGATGGCAGGCCTGCAGGGCAAGATTGATGCCGTCCTTGACGGCGGCACCTGCACCGTTGGCCTTGAGTCGACGATTATTGGAGGCGCGCCGCTGGCTCTGCTGCGTCAAGGAGGCGTTCCCGAAGAAGAGATCGTTGAGATCACCGGCCCGTTGGCCCAAGCGGGAACAGACATCACCGCCCCGGGGCAACTCGCTTCGCACTACGCCCCGCGCGCCACCCTCAGGCTCAACGCCAAAGGCGCGCAGAAAGGCGAAATCATGCTTGGCTTTGGGCCCGGCCCCTGCGATCTCAACCTCTCCCCCGCGGGCGACCTCACACAGGCTGCTGCGAACCTCTTCGCCCATCTCCACGCGTTGGACGCAATCAACAAACCCATTGCAGTCGCCCCAATTCCCGACACAGGACTGGGCGCGGCCATAAACGACCGCCTTGAACGGGCCGCAGCGCCGCGCTGATCCACGTCGGTTCAATCTGACCAAAAAGCCATTGGAGGTGGCCGCGCGGCCCGGGGAAAACCCCTTCATAAAATGGCGTGGCGCAGCCTCTGTCGGATCACTTGATCCTCAGGCGCGCCCGGCAATTCCCGACAAGCCCAAAGGATCAATGCCGAGCGTGCCCAAGGCTGCCGCCCATTTGGCATCGTCATCGGGGTCAAAGACCAGAGATGCATCGCCCTCGACCGTCAGCCAACCGTTGCGGGCAATCTCGCCCTCAAGCTGACCAGCCCCCCACCCGGCATATCCGAGCATGACCAACGCCGCCTGGGGGCCCTTGCCCGCAGCCATGTCTTCAAGCACATCCAGCGTCGCGGTCATGCCAAAGTCGTCCCCAAATTCGAGCGTTTGCAGGCGCGATCGGTAATCGGTGCTGTGCAGCACAAAACCGCGCGTGGTCTCAACCGGCCCCCCGATATGAACCGACAGATCGCTCAGGGCCGGATCAGCCTCTATCTCCAATTGCGCCATGAGCGCACCCAGATCAACATCCCGCGCGGGTTTGTTGATCATCAACCCCATCGCCCCGTCCTGCGAATGGGCGCAGATCAACACGACTGAACGGTCAAAGCGCGGATCACCCATACCAGGCATCGCCACCAGCAATTTGCCTGTCAGATCGAGGGCGATAGGGTCGCTCATCTTGGTCTCCTGCCGGTGTCAGCGGGTCTTGCCTGTCCAACATGCCGCCCCGACGGGCGCATCACAAGAGGCGCCCTAATGACCGGCAAAGGTGCGCGCACTGGATCGTGACTTGGATTTTACCGCACCCATAGGCATGTAGGGGTCATGAAAATGCCCCTTGCCCTGCCCGCCGCTCTTGCCACCATTGCCGCCGCGTTCACCGCTTTGCCCGCGCAGGCGCAAAACGCCTATGCCAACCCCGTGACGTCAGAGGTCTTGCAAGGCTGGGACCTGCCCGACGGCCGACGTGTGGCCGCCCTGCGCCTCACGCTTGCGCCGGGATGGAAAACCTATTGGCGCAGCCCCGGCGATGCTGGCATCCCCCCCAGTTTTGACTGGAGCCTTGCGCGCAATCTTAAAAGCGTCGCCATCACATGGCCCACGCCGTCGGTTTATGTGGACAATGGAATGCGCTCGATTGGCTATTCGGGACAGCTGGTTATCCCGTTGCATGTCACCTCGGCCCGCGCCGGCAAACCTGTGCGCCTGCGTGGTACCATGGCACTGGGCGTATGCGCGGATGTATGCATCCCGCACGAGATCGACTTTGACACGATGCTTGATGCACCCGACACCTCTCCGACACCTGCGATTGTGGCGGCACTCGCGGATGTGCCCTACAGCGCGTCCGAGGCCAAGGTGGCCAGCGCCACCTGCCGCCTGCGCCCGCTGGACGACGGTATGGAGATCGAAGCCCATGTGACCCTGCCCAACACCGGCGGCAATGAAGTGGCCGTGATCGAAACCGGCACGCCCGATCTATGGATCAGCGAAGCGCGCACCACCCGCAAGGGCAACACGCTGATCGCTGTAAGCGAAATGATGCACGCGAACGGTGGCGCCTTTGGGATCGACCGCTCTGACGTTCGGATCACGATACTGGGTGGCAACTACGCCGTTGATGTCAAAGGCTGCACCGCCGGTTAGTCCACGGACAATTGACGTGGCTCAGGCCGAACGCCTGCGCGCGATCTGAAACCCGAGCGCACCCAACACATAGGCCAAAGCCCCCAGACCCAGCACTCCCCCACTGAACAACATCAGCGCAGCAGGCATCGCGTTACGATCTGCCAACGCGGGCAAAGCGTCCAACACCAGTTGTGGCAATTGACCGAACACAATTGTATGACCCAGCGTGCCCGCAAACCATGCCAGCACCAGCGCCCACAGCACTGTAAAGCTCCACCGCACTGAGGCCGTCGGTGATACCAGCCCACGCCGCATCGCTTTGATCTGGCGCGCCACGTCATGCTGTATCGCCACAAGTGCCGGAACGACGAGCAGCACCAAAATCATCCCGAACCCAAGCCCGTAGACCAGTGTGACGATGGTGGGTTTGAGAAACTGCGCCTGCTGGGAGGTTTCATAGAGCAGTGGCGTCATCCCAAGCACTGTTGTGAGCGTTGTCAGCATCACAGGGCGCAGCCGGTCCGAAGCTCCGTCAATGATGGACGGAAACAGCCCCCGTTCTTCGGCATATTCGTCAATTGTGGTCACCAGCACGATGGAATCATTGATGATAATCCCCGTCATGCCCAGCAAACCAACCACTGTGAACATACTCAGCGGTATATCCCACAGCGCATGCCCATAGATGGTCCCCACAAGGCCAAACGGGATGATCGCCATCACCACAACGGGCCGGGTCCAACTGGAAAAGACCCACGCCAGCACAAGGTAGATGCCCAGTAACACCAGTATGAGGCCAGTCATGGAATCGCGCAGGAATTCATCCTCTTGCTCGCTGAGCCCCGCCTGTCGGTACTCGACCTGCCGCTCTGCGGCGATGGTGGGCAGAATATCATCCGCCATCGCCTGATTGATCTCGGTTGCGCGGGCCGGGTTATCTTCGGAAATGTCACCGGTGACCGAGATCAAGCGAATTCCGTTTTCGCGCCGCACTGTGGAAAATCCTGTCCGGCTGGCCACGCTGACGATGTCGGCCAAGGGAACATACAGCCCGTCAGGCGTGCGCATCTGGGTGCGATCCAGAAAATCAGCCGTCAATTCGCCTTTGGGCAATTCCACACGGATTTCGGCACTGCGGGGTCCGTCTGGATAGGTCGCTGCCTCGATCCCGTTCAGCCGATCCCGCAGGGCGCGCCCCAATGTGTCGATGGTAAAGCCCAGCGCCTGCCCTTGCGGGGTGAGATCAAGGATCAACTCTTCCTTGTCGTAGGCCAGATTGTCCTCGACCGCGCTGACTTCGGGGTATTGCAGCAGCGCGCGTTTTAGGTCTTCGGACGCGGCCTTGAGCGTGTCTGTGTCCGCCCCGAAAAACTCTACGTCCAGCGCGTCGCCGCCGGGCCCCGAGCGCCAGCCGCGAAAGCTGACCGTTTCCACAAGCGGATGGTGGATCACCGCATCCTGCAACTGTGCCACGAAAGCGAAAGAGGAATAGGGACGCAGATCGGCATCGATCAGTTCGATTGAAATACCGCCCAGCAGGTCACTGTCCTTGGTGTCTGTGCCCGCCAGGCCCCGGCCCGCGTTGCCGCCGATCTCAGCGATCACATAGTCGATGGGATTGCGCCCATGTGTCTCTTCCAACTCGGCGCCCAGCGCTTCGGTGGCGCGCTGCATTTCGCGCATCATGGTCAGCGTGTCTTCGCGACTGGCCCCTTCGACCATAGCAAAGTTGCCGGTGACCGACCCGCGTTCCGGTGCGTTGAAAAAGCGCCACTGCACATCACCTTGGATGAACAGGGCGACTTGGCTGGCAAGGATCACGCAGACCCCGGCCACCACCGCGTAGCGGCATGCGATGACCCCGGCCATAAATGGGCGGAACAGCCGTTCGCGCATCCATTCGAACCCGGCGTTGACGATCACAGACGGGGTATCAAGGCCGCGCAGGCCCATGGCCGCGACCCATTTCGTTTTCCGCGCACGAGGCATGACCAGAAACGCCGCCCCTGCAATGCCGGGACCTGCGGCAAGGTAGGGCAGTGCCGCCCGCCAGTTGGTCATGACCTCGGGCCACAGAACGAAACTGATTGCCCCGGAAACAACTGCCGCGAGGGCCGCGATAGCGGCCAGTGCGACCCCCAAACGGGAGCGCGAGAACGTCGTTTTGTTTGACCCCTCTAGCGCGTGGGCCATGTGGTGCGGCAGGATCAGGAAACACTCGATCAACGAGGCGATCAAAACCGCGATCACCGTGAACGGGATGTCGCGGATCAGATCACCAAATCGCCCACCCACAGCAATCAGGCCGAAAAAGGCGATCACAGTGGTCAATGTGGCAGCAAAAACAGGCATGGCCATCCGTCGCGCCGCGTTCTCAGAGGCAACCTTGGGCGCTTCACCATAGGCGCGGTGCCGGTGATCGGCGTGTTCGCCCACCACGATGGCATCATCGACCACGATGCCCAGCGTGATGATCAGACCAAAGAGCGAGACCATGTTGATGGTAAGACCGCCCGCATACATCAGGGCAATCGCCGCCATCAGGGCCACCGGAATGCCCAGCGCCACCCAGAATGCGGTGCGCGCATTGAGGAACAAGAACAGCAGCGCGACCACCAAGCCCAATCCGACAATTGCGTTGTCGAGCAGGATGTTCAAGCGGGCCGAAATCGCCTCGGCCCGGGTGCGGATCAACTCGACTGTGACAGAGGGCGGCAAGGTGGCCTGCAACTCTGCGGCCACGTCCTGCACCTGTGCCTGCATTTCAATTGCGTCGCCCCGGTTCGAGCGGTCCACGCGGATGGACACAGCCGGGTTCTCGCCCACGAAATAGCTGCGTTCGCGGTTGGCCCCCAATTGATCCACCCGCGCCACATCACGAATGCGCAGCTTGGACCCATCAGGGTTGGACCGCAGGACAATGCCGCCAATCGCGTCTGGTGTTCGTTTCTGTGTGCCGGTGCGCACGCGCGCATTGGCGCCGGTCACATCACCTGCGGGATCGGTGTCGACCTCGGCCGCAATGGCCGCGGAAATCTCGGCCATCGTCACGTCATTGGCGATCAGTTGCAGCGACGGCACCTCGATCAGGATCTGGGGGGCGGCGATGCCACGAATGGAGGTCCGTGTGACCCCAACCGCAAACAGGCGCACGACCAGTTCATCTGCAAACAGCCCCAGTTGCGGTGTTTCCACAGGGCCAGTGATAACCACATCTGTCACCCTGTCGCGCCATGCGCCACGGCGCACATTGGGGTCATCCGCATCATCGGGCAGCGTGTTGACCTGATCGACCGCCGTCTGCACATCATCCGCCGCGCGGCCCATGTCCCAGCCGGGCTCAAATTCCAGCGTGATGGCGCCGGACCCTTCGCGCGATGTGGAGGACGAGGATTCGACCCCCTCAACCGCCAGCAGTCCGGGTTCAAGCACCTGAATGATGGCCGCATCAACGTCTTCGGCCCCTGCCCCATCCCAAGACACATTGACCGTCACGTTGTCGACAATCACATCTGGAAAGAACTGTGCACGCATGTTCGGCATCGCAGCAAAGCCCGCCGCCAGCATCATCAGCAAAAGCAGGTTTGCAATGGTGCGGTGCCGTACAAAATAGCTGAGGATACCGCCGGCCGCTTTGGGGATCGCACGCACCACCGCCCTAGCCCCCCATCCGGCTTTCGATACGTTCGACAGTCCGGGCGGGCACGCGGGCCTCGGCCAGTTGGGACAGCACGCGGGCTTTGGCCTCGGCGGGCATACGATCGTTTGCTTCGACAAAGGCGATCAGACGGGCGCGGCGTTCTTCGGTCAATTCCAGCATCTGCGGCTCGGTCGGGATGTTCGCCGCCTCGGGACGCAAGGGGCGCACTGAGATACCCGGGCCAAGCAGCGGTGTTCGGGTTTTTACCACATCGCGCCCTTCCAGATCGGGACTGCGCACCAGAACATCATCGCCCTCGCGGTGCAGCACGCGCACCTCCAGCGCCTCAAGCCGGTCATCTTCGCCCAGCACCAGCACTGTGCCATTCGCATCAACCGCAGAGGCCGGCAAACGTACCACGCGTTCGAGCGGCGGTTCCTGCACGGTCACCGTCACAAAATCACCCGGCTTGAATCCAAGTGCTGTGTCCAGCCGGGCGAAAATCAGGCGTCCTGTCTGCATCTCGCCCGATACCGCACTGGATCGTGTGATGATGCCGCTGGCCTGCAAATCCACACCAGACACCTCCAGCGTCGCGGTCACGGGGGCTGGCATCACCTGACCATTCTCGCCCAACAGGCGGGCGTATTGCGCCGTGGACACCCGAAACGCGACCTCAAGCGCCGCCGGATCGATCAGCAAGGCCAGTTTTTCATTGGCCGTCGCCAGACGTCCTGCCACCACATCTGTTTCGCTGAGCGTGCCATCGAATGGGGCGATCAGAGTTGTGTCATCAAGTACGCGTTCCGTCTCTCCCAGCGCGATCATGGCGCGGGCCAGCCGGGTTTGAGCCTGATCAATGCGGGCCTCGGCAATCGTCGCGGCCTGGCGGCGGGCCAGCACTGACTGGCGCGCAGAGGCTGCTGCCAGTTCCGCGGCTTCCACGGCTGCGGCCGTTCCGACACCGCGATCCGCCAGATCAACCTGCCGCAGGTACGCGCGGCGCTGCAAATCTGCCTGATCCTGTGCCGCCGCCTCTTCATCCAGCGACAAGGCAAGGCCGCGTTCGGCGTCGCGCACCTCGGCCTCGGCATCCAGCAGATCGGCCTTGGCGCGGTCCAGCGCCGCTCTTGCATCAGCGGGGTCAATGCGCACCAGCACTTGACCGGCCTTGACCACGCCGCCGTCGTCAAACCCTTCGAACAGTTCAATTATCCGGCCCGAAGTGGCAGCGCGCAACTCAAGCCGGCGCCGGCTTTCCACCTCTCCGAACGTTTCAAGCAGCGGAGTTTCGGTGCCGGGTACGGCGCGTTCGACCCCAACGGCAAAGACACGTTCCCGCGCGGGCGGCGCGTTGGTCTGTTGTGCCATGCGTTCCTGCACCGCGGACCCAACCAGTTGCGCGGCATAGGCCAGCAACCCGAGAGTAACCCCGGCCAGCACGAAACCAATCAAACTTTGTCTAATAAAACGCATGTATCTTCGCTACTTTTTCGACCCGTACCAAGTAGATAGCACATTATATGGGCTTTCCAGTCATCCAAACCCACAAAGCTGTTACGCGTTGGCCCCCTATTTCCGTCGCTGATGTTCGTCCAAACGGGGCAAAATTTCCACAAAGTTGCAGGGGCGGTGGCGATAGTCGAGCTGTTTGCCCAAAATTTCATCCCACGCGTCCTTGCACGCACCCGGGCTGCCGGGCAGTGCAAAAAGATAGGTGCCGTTGCAAACGCCACCTGTCGCGCGGCTTTGAACGGCGCTTGTCCCGATCTTTTGCATCGACACGATCGTAAACACGGTGCCAAAGGCGTCGATCTCTTTTTCGTAGACATCGCGGTGCGCCTCGACCGTGACATCGCGCCCCGTCAGGCCCGTTCCGCCGGTCGAAATCACCACGTCGATTTCTGGATCATCGCACCATGCGCGCAGTTGCTCGGCGATCTCAGCCCGCTCATCTGTGAGGATTTTGCGATCAGCGAGGGTGTGCCCTGCCTCTGTGAGCCGCCCGACCAGCAGATCCCCCGATCGGTCCTCGTTCAGCGTGCGTGTGTCACTGACGGTCAGAACAGCGATGCGGATCGCAATGAAGTCTTTGCTTTGATCAATACGGCTCATGCGCGCTCCAATATGGCCAACCGCAGCGCCAAAGCGCCAAACACGCTGGCGCAAATCCAGTCCAGCACCCGGCTGCCACGGGCAAAGCGGCGGCCCATACCGCCCGCGAACACCCCAACGGCGCTGTTGATGATAAATCCCCCAAAGCTCATCATCGCGCCAAAGATCAGGAACTGGCCCAGCACCGATCCCGCGTGCGGATCAACAAATTGCGGGACGAAGGCCAGCACGAAGAGGATCACTTTGGGATTGGACAGGTTCACAATCAGGCCACCACGAAAGGCCATGGTTGCATTTGATACGGGCACATTTTCGGCTTGCCCGGAATGGCGCAGTGTCTGCACGGCCAGCCACAAAAGATAGGCGACCCCGACCCAGCGAATGATTTCAAACGCGGCTGGAACCGTTGCGACCAGAGCGCCGAGGCCCAATCCCGCGAGACCTGCATGGATAAACGCCCCCAGTGAAATCCCTGCGCTGGCCGCCACCGCCGCGCGCGGCCCCGAACGCAGCCCCTGCCCAAGGCAAAACACCATATCCGATCCCGGCGTCAGGTTCAGCGCCAGACCTGCCGGGATAAAGGCCAGTAACATCAGCGGATCAACCATCGGCCAACCGCGCCTTCAACGCCAATAGATCTGCCCATGCCTCGCGCTTGGCCGCAGGGTTGCGCAGCAGGTAGGCGGGGTGGAACATCGGAATCGCGGGCTTGCCTTCGGCAGTCGTCCAATCGCCGCGCAGCCGCGTGATCCCCCGCTTGCCCAGAAGAGCCTGACAGGCGTGATTGCCGACGACGACCAACACATCCGGGGCAGCCAGCGCGATATGACGCTGCAAAAATGGCTGCATCATTGCGATCTCTTCGGGTTTTGGGTCCCGGTTTTGCGGCGGGCGCCATGGCAGGACATTGGTGATGTAGACCGAGCTGTCCCGATTGAGGTCAATCGCCGCGAGCATTTTGTCGAGCAACTGCCCGGCCCGGCCCACAAACGGACGCCCCTCGCGGTCCTCATCCCGGCCCGGTGCCTCGCCCACAATCATCACCCGCGCACCCGGCGCACCGTCAGAAAACACCAGATTGCGCGCGCCCAGCTTTAACTCGCAATGCGGAAAGGCCTCCAAGGCGGCCCGCAATCCCTCAAGATCCTGTGCACCTGCGGCCGCAGCGCGGGCTGCGGCAACGACATCAACCTCGCCTACAGGGGCCGCGACAACCGCAACCGCCGCCACCGGAGCCGCCGGAGCCGCTGGTTTCTCAACCTTTGCAGGCACCTCATACCGATTGATCGGTTCATCCGCGATGCACGTATCCACGCCCAGCTCAATCTGCCAGGTCAGGGCGCTTAATGCGCTGTGATACTCCGCCGAATCCATAAGACCAGACTAGCGACTGCTTGGGCAAAGCTGAATGGCCCATCGCGCTTGCCGCGCCGCCCGCTCAGTGCATATAAGCTGACAAGCACAGCGACAGGGGCCGCCATGACCTTTACCCACCGCCACCTTCTGGGCATCGAACACCTGCGGCCCGAAGAAATCGTGACCCTTCTGGACCTTGCCGAGGACTACGTGACGCTTAACCGATCTGCGGAAAAGCATAGCGACGCGCTGGCTGGCCTCACCCAGATCAACATGTTCTTTGAAAATTCGACGCGCACGCAGGCCAGTTTCGAACTGGCGGGCAAACGGCTGGGCGCGGATGTGATGAACATGGCGATGCAAGCCAGTTCCATCGCTAAGGGCGAGACACTGATCGACACCGCGATGACACTGAACGCCATGCACCCCGACCTGCTGGTGGTGCGCCATCCACACTCGGGCGCTGTGGACCTGCTGGCGCAAAAGGTGAACTGTGCCGTTCTCAATGCCGGCGACGGGCGGCACGAACACCCCACCCAAGCCCTGCTTGACGCGCTTACCATTCGGCGAGCCAAGGGGCGGTTGCACCGGTTGAGCATCGCGATCTGCGGCGACATCGCGCATTCGCGCGTGGCGCGGAGCAACATTATGCTGTTGGGCAAGATGGAAAACCGCATCCGGCTGATTGGGCCGCCGACACTGATGCCTTCGGGAATCGGAGAGTTTGGGGTCGAAGTCTATGACGACATGGCCGAAGGACTGGCGGACGTTGACGTGGTCATGATGCTGCGCCTGCAACGCGAACGCATGGATGGCGGGTTCATTCCGTCGGAACGCGAATACTTCCACCGATTTGGGCTGGATGCTGAAAAACTGTCTCACGCCAAACCGGATGCCATCGTGATGCACCCGGGGCCGATGAACCGCGGCGTGGAAATTGACGGAGAGCTTGCCGACGATATCAACCGCTCGGTCATTCAGGATCAGGTCGAAATGGGGGTCGCCGTGCGCATGGCCGCTATGGATTTGCTGGCGCGCAATCAACGCAAGCTCAAGGGCGCTGCATGAGCGCGCAAATCCACGTCCCGGCCAGTGAACAAGGCCTTGTGCGGGTATTTGCCCTATCCATGCCGTCAGAAGAGGTCAGCGAGCGCACCAAGACGGTCGAAGAAACCTTTGCCCTTCTTGGCCCCGACGGTCCGCTCGACAATGCCCATATCGCCTTGTTCGAAGTGGCCGACATTCAGGAAATCGGGCTAACCGAATACCTCGTTGAGGGCGGCGACGTCACCGAGGAAACGATTGGGACGGACCAAGCCAAGCTGAACAGTTTGGACGGCTGGGTGATGGTCGTCTATTCCCGGGCCTTTGGCCAAAAGGCGATGACGCTGACACCGATCCCGGAAATGACCCTGATTGGCACCTACGGGCAACACCGCACCGATTGGCAGGCGAAAGAGAACATCGAGTCCGACAGCGCCAAACCCTACTCCGCGCCACCTGAAACGGTGAAAAAGAAGCCCTCGGATGCGGCCATGTCCGGGCGTGTCGCGACGCTGGTGCTGTTGGTGCTGGCGGTATTTACGGCAGTGTTTATTTGGATTGCCGGGTAGGGTTGCGCAGGCAGCGGGCGATGCAATGGTTGCGCGGCTTTCCGATATCGGGCCTTTGGGAGGGATGCCGCGAACAGCGGCTTTCGATGTCAAACCTCTGGTCGCTGGGTTACGACACAATTGCGGCGTAGCGCTGGCCTCAAGGCCAAACAGATCTAGCGAAACTGCGTGACTGTCTTGCCTTTCAGGCAATGAGGAAAAAACGGAAAACTGTCCGTAGCAAAATAGGTGTAAGTGCCTTCCACCATGGCGCCATTACATTCGTCTAAGTTGCCGCTGTGCAAACTCTACAAAGTTCGAGTGATCCCGTTGCCCCAACGTCAAATCTTTGTAGGATGCTTCATGATACTGATTTAGCTGGAGGTATTTCGATGTCTGAAGTCGCGCTGAAAGGCGATGAGCTCAAGAAACTGCTCAAGGTGGCAAAGAAACAAGAGATCGCCTTTGCTTATGCGCCGGGCAAGAAACCGGAAGATGATATCTTTTCGATGGATCGCAAGAAGGCGCCGGAAGTCGTGTCCCGCCAGGTCCGTAAGGAATCCGATGGATCGAAATATGCCTTTGGGCTTGCGTCAGTGAGCGGGAAGGTCATTTCTTTGAAATGCGAGCGTGAGCTCCCAGGCATGTCAAAGAAGCTGAAAAAGCTATTCAAGGCCGAGAAATGCGCCCTAAATGTTGTGATCCTCGACGGAAGCGGCAACGTTCTTGAAGAGGACATCGAAGAGCTTCCAGACGATGGATTGCCGGATGACGGTGATGACAAAGACGGTAGCGAGCTGGAAGATGAGGCGCGCCGCAAGACCGTTTTGGAGATGGCAGCGGCCATAAAAAGCAAGTTGGCCGCGTTGCCTGAGAATGTGCGCAAGGCCTTATCAGAGCACTACGCCAAAGCTGTGAAGGCGGTTAAGGATGGTGACCTTGATGCTGCTGAAAATGGCTTCAACAAACTGAATGCGGCAATCAGCAAGGTTGAGAATGCCAACACGGGAACAAGTGACAGCCCTGCGCCGCCGCCTCCTCCCCCTCCATCCAATCCGGATGTGATCAAACTGCTCGGCGTGGCGGCGTCTTTGGAAAAGCGTATCGACGGTTTGCAGGACAGCGAAAGCAAAACAAAGCTGCTGGGGGTACTGGAGCGCCTGAAAAATCAGATTGAGGCGGAAGACATCAAGGCCGCCGGAGAGACCGCAAAGGTGCTTGGGGCTGCGATCACCAAAGCTTCGGCGGCGCAGACACAGGAGGCGAAAGACCCCCCTGATACTGACGAAGACGACAGTTCGGATGAAACGCCTCTAATCGATCATACCGCTACAGAAGATGGACGTGCATGGAGTGATGCTTTTGCCAGCCTCGAAGCGCCTGTACTTGCCGCCTTGGGTAAAGGTTTCGGCGATGTCGGCAAAATGCGCGCGGCCTGGTCGGCCTTTACCGGCGCGGGCGCGCAGCAGAAATATGACGGCGCATTAAAACTGGTACCCGGCATCGAAAAGTTGCTGGCCGATGCGGAAGCCGCCGAAAGCTCGGACGCTGAGAAAGACATTCCGACCAATATCGTTCCTTTTGTGCGTGCCAGATTGGGATGGATCAAAGCACGCACGTCGCTGCGCGGAGAAATGGGCAAGCTGCGAAACGCGATTATCGCGGAGTGTCAGGGGGAAGAGTATGGAGGGATCGCCGACGATACCCACGAGCTGTTTGAATATCTCGACGCCTTGGATGACAAGCTAGAGAATGCGCTGGAGGCGCTGGTTCAAGAACCCGACGGGAAAAAACGGGAAGATCTGAAGAAAAAAGCTCGCAGTATCTTGAGTGATTTCCAAGCCGAGTTGGAAACGCCGTTCTTCAAAGATGTCGACGGAAACAATGGCTTCACCACTGTCAGTGTACGCGGCACGGCAATACCGGCGCTTTCTGCCGTGAACTCGGCCCTCGCAAGCTAAGCGAAATATAGGAATTTGATCGATGAACTCCGAACAAGAAGATTTTTTCAAAAAACACCTGAAGAAATCCAAATACGCCAGAAATTCCAAAAAGAAGAATGATGAACGCCAGCGCAAGTATGAAGCCTACCTACAGCTTAAAGACAATGTAGCGCGCGCAATCGCAAACTTGCCTGACACCGTCTCGGACAAAAAGCCCGGTTTGGTGTCGATGATGGAAGGTGCCGACAAAACGGTGTCTGACTTCAAGACGCTTGGTACGGCGTTTGAATCCATGCAGCAGGTCGAACTTCAGGTTACTGCTGTGATGGACCTCGCGAAGTCCAAAGCCAAAAACGCAACGCCCAAAGGCCAGATCCTGTTGCTGGTGTCGCAAGCGACGTCTGCCGTGATGGCCGAAGGCACCGCGGGGCGCGAAAAGTTTGAAAAGGTCGCCACGAAGTTTGAAGCCCGTTTGGGAGACTCCGCTGGGCTAGGTCTGGTGCAGGAAAAAGCATTTACGGCCGATCACGGCAGTGCATTGCAAGCGCTCCAGCGGATTCCCGGACAGATTGAGGATGATGTTGATGCCGCAGAGGCCAAGATCAAAGAGATCCGCGATGCATGGGATGTAAAACGCCGCAAGCACGAGGCTGATCTTGGCAATCTGCTGAAAAACCCAAGCGACTTGGTCGACTCGATCAACAACAGCAAGGCCAGAGGCGATCTGCTTGCGCTGCTGAGAGAGGCGGACGCCCTTATTCAAGACTTGGAACGGTGGGACAATGTGGACGCGCCAACTTTGCGCGGGGATTACAAGAAGCTTTATAAGTTGAGTTCTGACGCCTCTCAGGACTTTGAGGCGCTGAAGTCTGAGGGCGAAACCTTGTTAAAGGACGCAACGAAGATCAAAACGCTTCACACCAAACAGTACTACGAAGATGCCGCAGCTCTTAGCGCGCGTATCACCGCCCTGCGCAAGAACGGCGGCGCGCTCAATTTTAAAAAGTTGAAGAAAGAGCAGACAGCGCAACTGCTGGGATTGATCCAGCAATGCGAAGCAACTTTGTTTGTAGGCTGCAACGCGGCGATGTTGGTGCCGCTTGAGACGTTGGTGGCGGATGCAGAGGCCATGCTGCACGACTTGCAGAATGCTGAAGTTACCAATGCACACGCTTCGAAAAACTTGAAAGAAATCGCAACGCTCCTCAAATCGGGGTTGGGGTCGAAGGCGATCCGGCAAACCGATCTGGCAAACCTGACAAAGGAATTGACGGATTTGAATGGCGAGTGGGTGTCGATGGCACCGCAAGACGCGCAGCAAGCCATTTTGGATCTCAAGCTGAAGACGCGCGAAGCCGTTAAGAACGAGCAGGAACAGCAAGAGTGGCGAAAGTTGCGATTGGCCGAGATCAGCGCTCTGGAGAAAGAGCTTGCGACCTTGAACAAGGAGTTCCAGGCGTTCCTCAAATCAAAGGGCGAAAAGAAGGCCAATTATCAAGGGTCGATGGCATCCGATCTGGCCTTGTGCAAAACGTGGACCACAACCAAGGAACACCGCTCGTTTGAATCGACGGTCGAAACCAAACTGGCCGACGCACGCTCAAACATCGCCAACGCTTTGGCGCGACTAAAGGGTACCAATCAGAAGGATATTCTGTTGGGTGAACTGCTGACTGAGCACAAGTCGATAGAAGAAGGCAAAAGCGATGCAGAGAAGGCGCGTCAGCAATTGCTGACAAACATTTCCGACTTCGAGTCAGAATTGAAAACGGCCAAGAAGGAAAACCCAGCACTCAAAACGCATCCTGAAGATCTGGCTTTGGTCGCCAACACCCTGAAACAAGCAAAGGACGCGGCCAAGAAGGGTGGCGATTCAGCAAATGGTGAACGGTTGTTGAAAGCTGCCAAAGATCGGTTGGCGGATGCGATCAAAAAGCCTGCGAAGCTTGACTACGATTCACTCGGCAAGATCGGCGAAAATTGGTCAAAGGCGCATGCTGCGTTCCTCGAGAAAGTCACTAAACTGAGCAAGGAAGTGAACGACCTCGCTGACAGCTCTCAGGAAAAAGAGCGCGCCAAGAAACTTTCAGACCAGTTATCAGCAGCAGCTGACCGGATGGAAGCTGATGGGTTTGACGCGGTTGCGGACAAACTCAAAGAAGAAAAGACGCCCGAAGGCGAACGTAAGGCAAATCGTGAAAAAGCTCTCGCGCTTGTTCGGACATACCGCGACGTTGTTCCGGGGGATCAGTTGATAAAGGTCTGCGCCGGCGGCGCACCGTTTGAAGGTGGCAAAAATTTCGCAGGCCCGGTCCATCAATGTCTTCGCGAAATCGAACTTGAAGTTTTGCGCGGGATCTAAGGGAAACACGACATGGCATATAATGACAAACAAGAAGCGTGGCTGACCAAGACCGTAACCGCCGTTGCAGCATCGAAAGACGCTGGCGAGATGGCTGTAAAACGTGACGAAGGCCGCAAAGTTATCGCCGAGCAACTGGAAAGCCAGAAACTGGTCATCCAGCAAACCCTGATGGGCACAGAGATCGATATGAAAGTCGAAGGCTTCCGGGCGATCCTGCGCGAAAAAGTAGGTTTATCGAACAAAATGGCGCTGCTCGATCCCGGCCATGATCCGATGGCCGAGGTCGACAGTTGGCATGACCTGCCCCAAGCCAAGGATATCCCGCCCAATGTGGTGCGCGCGATCGTAACGGAAGTCAGCAAGATCCTGATCGTACAGGCTGAGTTGTTGAAGAACGACTATTACAAAGAGCCTGAGCTGTCTGATCCGCCGACAGCAGAAGAGCTTGACGCCCAAAAGGAGGCGCGGCGACGCCTTGCTGAGGATTTGTGGAAACCTCTGGAGCGCGAAGGCATCATTCCTGAAAATTTCGTCCCGGATGAGTATTCAGAGGTCAATCGTACCTTCATGGAAGCCAACGCTTTGTATGAAGAGCGATTGCAGGAATACACCGCTGAACTAGGCGAGCATGGGGAGTTCATGCGCAAGTTTGAAGATGGCATGGCCGTCGGTCAGGGCCTGATCAAACTCGCCACAGCCGGAGCTGATCTGACGGCCGCTGCTGGCGCGCTCGCCAAGTCATCTGACGTTGTGAAGGACGCAAAAGAAGCCAAAGAGATTCTGGGGTGGGTCGAGTTGGGCATGTCCTCTTCTTCGGCCATGGTCAAAGGCGCTCTGAAGGAGCGTGATGCGATTTCCGTCATAGACGGGCTGAACATGTATGTGAGCAAGTTGCTCAGCGAAGTTCTGGATGAAGACCTTGCCAAGGCGATCAATACGAGCGTCGAGGTGGCCTTGCGGTCTTGCTCGGCCGGTAAGAAGTTTGCTCAGGGCGATTACAAAGGCGGAATGCTTGAAGTTGCCACTGCCGTGTTCACCGGGTTCTCAGGTGTCGACAAAACCGAAGAAGATGAAGGTCTGAAAACCTCGGGCAAAGACATCCACGACGGGATCGCAAAACTCGCGAACGATCCAAAGATCGCTGAATTGCTCAAGAGTGGCGATACGAACAAAGCCATGGGCGAGATATTCAAACAACTGCCGGGCATCGTAGGAAGCGCCAAGGGCGCGTTGGAACAGCTCAACGAATCCTTGTCCGAAGATACGAAAGAAGCGCGTGCCGCACAGGCCAAGATCAAGGAGAAATTCAGCGACGAGGCGCTTGCTGCCCAAGCAGAAGAGGCTGCGCGCATTCAGCGCGAGGATTTTGAGGAATTCATGCGCCGCGAGGACCGCGCCTTTGGCGAAATGATGGCTTATGGTTTTGCCGATCCTGACGGCGATGACGAGGAGATCGAACAAGCCGAGCTGAAACGCCTTGAGTCACTGGAACATCTGATTGCCGTACAGGTTCGAAATCAAAAGATGTTTGATCTGTCTCGAAAGATCTCAAAGGGCGGCATTGATCTGGTTTCGAAGCTTGTGCCCGGAATGTCGCTTGTCGCTGCTGCACAGCAGCTTGCCTACTCCATTGCAGAAGCGATCAAGCATACGCAGCAGTTGCTGATCTGGATGGACAACGTGTCGGATGCTGGAAAGGCGCAGACGGTTCAGATGGACGCCATGATGAACCGGTATGGGCTGCAAAAGAAGCAGGCCCTGCAAGCAAACCTGACGGTTGCGATTGACGCGGTTCGGGTGTGCGGAGAAGCGATGAAACTGGCCGGGCAAGCGGCTCCGGTTGGGCTTGTTGTTTCCGCTTCGGCCGACACCGCTGCAGCCGCACTCGAAGTTGCCGCCAAGATCGTCGAGATAGCAGAGATGGAAAGCGCCTGGCGTGACTATAAAAAAGCTCTGTCCAACCCAAAAGATCGCAAGAACATTCGCAAGACGTTGCGCACCAATCCAACCTTGTCGAAATATGCGATGGCGTATGGGGCCATCGATGATGGCAATCCGATTGCCCAAGAAGCCATGCGCCGTTGCGGGTTGAACGAGCGCACCCTTGCGCAAAAAGACGCAAAGGTCAGTGATGTCGTCACATATCTGGAGACGATCTACCGCGATGACCCTGTCTTGCTGCGCTCTGTTCCACCGCGGGATGCGTGGCACCCAAGTGGTGATCCCGAACTGACCTTTCGCAGTTGGATCGCCTATTTCAACGCAGCGGTCGCGAATGCAGAACCGAAGTTGAAGCAGATGGATGTCAGTAAAATCAACGTCCTTCTTGGAGAATTGGTCAAACTGGAAGAGGCGATGCAGGCCGCGATTGTTGAAGCTCAGGAGGCGAACAAGGCGCTGGAACCTGCTGATTTTGCAGACAGTCCCGTTGCACCTGATCCTGCGGTTCTGTCGGCCCCTGCGATCACTGCCGAAAAGCTTCGCGTTGGGTTTTCAAAACTGTCTGTGATGGGTGTGGACGGAAATCGTCACGTCGAAATGGCCAGCTACGTCGATGCGATGAGTGCCAAGGCAAAGCTGAAAATGGATGAGTGTAAGAAAATCGAAACCGCACAACCATGGCTCATGATCTAACCCTGAGGACCAAATGGTCCGTCGTTTACCGTGCGGGGCTTTGCCCATCGCGGTTCTTCTAAAGGATTGGCGCGCCGGCCAATTGCAAGTGGCTGGGCGGCCCGCACCTACCGCGAATTGCACCCCACCCAGATTTTGCATTTGCGGCGAAGGCCGGTAACGCAGGTTGCAACGTTGCCTTGAGGGGCCGAATTTGTCCGCAGTCGGTGCCCCCAGTAGAAAGGTTCCCCCTTGGCGGGGTTCGATACTGCATAACCACAGGTCTGTTTGAGACCGAACACGCCGCCCATTTCAATTCAGATTTGCCGCGTCTCGTCTTTCCAATATGGCTCTCGAAGCCTTGGCTTAAAAACTTTGCCACTGTCCTCGCGCGGCAATGCCGCGTGGAAATCGACAATTCGGGGGAATTTGAAGCGGGCGAGCTTTCCGTCAAGGAATTCCAACACGTCGCGTGCGTTCGGCGCCCACCCATCGGCAGGCTGTATCGCCGCGACAACTTGCTCGCCGAATTCGGGGTCAGGGGCACCAAAGACGGCGACGTCATAGATAAAGGGCGCCCGTAGGAGCACACCTTCGATTTCTGCCGGGAATATGTTTGCACCGCCCGAGATGATCATATCTTTCTTGCGATCAGTGATGAACAGGTATCCGTCCTGATCAAGCCATCCAAGGTCACCGACAGAGTAGTGTCCATGTTTCTCGACGTCGGCGCGCGCATCCGGATCATTTGAATAATCAAATCCTCCGAAAGCATCCAAACGCGCATAAATTTCGCCGACTTCACCGGGCGGTCGCTCTTGGCCTTCCGAATCCAGTATCAATACCGATCCGCCCAATTGCATCCGACCGGCGGTCCCCGGCCTTTCGAGCGCTTCGGCTGAGGAAACCATCGTCATAAACCCGATCTCTGTCGCGCCGTAGCTTTCCCAGAAAACCGGCCCCCACCAATCAATCATCGCGACTTTCAGTTCGTGGGACCATGGGGACCCTGTCGAAACGCAAAACTCTACCGACGAAACGTCATACCTGTTGCGCACCTCTTCGGGCAGCTTGAGCATCCGGCTCATCATTGTCGGAACGAGGTAGATGTGGGTCACTTGTTCGGCTTCAATCGTGGCAAGAAACCCCTCGGGGTCAAATCGGGGCGCGACAAGAGTTGAGACTTCTGGTGTCACCAACGCAGCACTTGTCAGCGTAGAGGGTGCGGAGTGATAGATGGGGGCCGCGGTGAAGAACTTTGCGCCCGGCTTTAGCTGTAGCATTTCATCCGCGACCCGATGCAGAACGTCTTCGAAATTCTTGCGTACGCCGGGTTGCAGACGTCGCACACCTTTGGGTTTTCCGGTTGACCCGGAAGTATACCGCAACAAAGGGCGCATCGCCGAGCGCTGTGTTATCGGGTCCTGCGCTTGCCGCAACGTGTCCCATTCTGGATACTGGTCGCCGTAATTCGCCTGCTCGGGATCAATTCCAAACGCAAGGCGCAGAGTGTTGTTGGGGCGAACGCCAATGACTTGGCGCCCCTCAAGAGCTGTGCCGACGTTTTCAATTAGGTCGCGATGTATAATCACGATATCTGCGCCGCTATCGTCACAAATATCTGCAACTTCATCGCCCGCCGCATGCCAGTTTTGTGCGACGATAACTGTTCCAGACAAGGCCGCAGCGCGCATGATTTCGAGTTGTGTGAGATCGTTTCGCATAATGATCGCAACCGGAACATCTTCTCCGGCACTGAGCGCTTTTAATGCGGCTGCCCCTTGAGAAGCGCGTGTTTCGAAATCCTTGCAACTCAGTCGCGTTTCAAAGTCGGTGACGAAAGCGGGTTCGAAACTGTCGGCTACGCTCATTTGGGCTCCCTGGCGCTGGATTGTAGCGCCACTGATAAGCTAGCAGATCGCTTTTTGGATGTCTCTGGATCTAAGGTGTTCCGGCATTGTCGCCACCCTTGATCAAATGTCGCATGTTTTCACGAGTTTTGCGGCCTTTAACAGGCTGTAAGAGCTCAGTGTCCTTTCAGACTCTCAAAGCGAATACGGGAATTCACGTAATGCGATACTATGCGGGCTGGCAGACAATTCTGTAAACTAAAGACACGCCCCCGCCATTCAGACAACGAGCGTTTGGGGTGGACCGCAAGCTGCCATCGGGCCACACTCGGGCGCCCTAAATACAAAGCACAGCCCCACCTGCCCCCGTCCAAGGCACGGACGCCCCGTTGATCTTTCGTGACTTTGCACCTCCCCGGGGTGCATCCTGTCTTTTGCCGCATCGCCCCTCTTTGGGCGCACCACTGGCAGGCCTGTCTCTGGACAATCCCTGCACTTTGCCCGACAACGCAGAAGGGTCCAGATTGAGGAATGTCATGGCTATCTTTCCTACTCTCACAGCCGTAGGGCACGAGGCTGCATGAGCACGACCCTGTTCACGAACGCCAAGCTGATCGACCCCGAAGCGGGCACCGTCACCTCTGGTGCGGTGGTCGTCCGCAACGGAAAGATTGCAGACGTCTTAACGCAAAATACTGATCTTGATGAAGACACGTTGGCGCCTGTCAACTTCGACCACGTCATTGACTGCAACCGTAAACACCTCGCCCCCGGCATCGTTGATATCGGGGTAAAGGTCTGCGAACCGGGTGAGCGCCACAAGGAAAGCTTTGGTTCCGCTGGACTCGCGGCCGCTGCTGGCGGTGTCACCACCATGGTCACACGCCCCGACACCGACCCCGTGATCGACAATCCCGAGGCCCTCGAATTTGTCATCCGGCGTGCCCGCGAGGCCGCGCCGGTCAACGTTCTGCCCATGGCCGCATTGACCAAAGGGCGTGCGGGTCGCGAGATGACCGAAATCGGGTTTCTGCTGGACGCAGGCGCCGTCGCCTTCACCGATTGCGACCATGTGGTCGGCGACACAAAGGTGTTCGGACGGGCGTTAACCTATGCCCGCAGCCTTGGGGCGCTGGTGCTGGGCCACCCTCAGGATCCCGGTCTATCTGCCGGGGCAGCGGCAACCTCTGGCAAATTTGCGAGCTTGCGTGGTCTCTCCGGCGTTTCGCCCATGGCCGAGCGGATGGGGCTCGACCGCGACATCGCAATGATCGAGATGACGGGCGCAAAGTATCATGCGGACCAGATCACCGCAGCGCGCGCGCTGCCACCGCTGGAGCGGGCCAAGCAGAACGGGTTCGACATCACGGCAGGCACCTCGATCCACCACCTCACACTGAATGCGCTGGACGTTGCGGACTACCGCACCTTCTTCAAGATCAAGCCGCCGCTGAGGGACGAAGAAGACCGCCTCGCCATTGCCCAAGCGGTGGCGTCCGGTCTGATCGACGTGATTTCGTCCATGCACACCCCGCAAGACGAAGAAAGCAAACGCCTGCCCTTCGAGGCGGCGGCCTCGGGCGCTGTCGCGCTGGAAACTCTGCTGCCTGCCGCCATGCGCCTGTTCCACAGTGATCACATCACTCTGCCGCAGCTGTGGCGGGCGATGTCGCTGAACCCGGCCAAGCGGTTGGGACTGGATTGCGGACGTCTTGCCCCTGGCGCTCCGGCGGACCTTGTCCTGTTTGACCCGCACGCGCCCTTTGTGATGGATCGGGCCACACTACATTCCAAATCGCGCAACACCCCCTTTGACGGGGCGCGGATGCAGGGTAAAGTTCTCGCGACCTACGTGGCGGGCAAGTCCGTCTATCAAAAACAATAGATATCAAAGGCTTGGCACATGCCGCTGATTGAAACCCCGACGACCATCCTGCTGCTCTGGGCAGTCATCGGCTATGCGCTCGGCTCCATACCGTTCGGTATGGTGCTGGCGCGCGTCATGGGCCTTGGCAACCTGCGCGAGATCGGATCCGGCAATATCGGGGCCACAAACGTCTTGCGCACGGGCAACAAACTGGCTGCTGCCCTTACCCTGCTGTTGGACGCGGCAAAAGGAGCGGCAGCGCTGCTTTTGGCGCGCTATGCCACGGGTGCAGAGGATGCAGCCCAACTGGCCGGCCTCGCTGCGATGATCGGGCACTGCTATCCCGTCTGGCTCAAGTTTCAGGGCGGTAAAGGCGTCGCGACATTTCTGGGCCTGTTGCTGGCGCTGGCATGGCCTGTGGGGTTGGGTGCGTGCATCGCGTGGCTGATCGGGGCGGGCCTGTTCCGTATCTCGTCCATGGGGGCGCTGGTGGCCGCGGCAGCATCGACCTTTCTGATGATGTTCCTTGGTCGACCAGACGCGTTGGTTCTGGGTGCGATCCTTACATTGCTGATCTTCTGGCGTCATCGCGCCAACATTGCGCGGATCAAGGCAGGCACTGAACCGAAGATCGGCAAAAAGAGCCAGTGACCCCCTTTGAGGCCGCATTGCACGCCTTGCCTGTCGGTACCTTTAACGGGCGCGCGGCGGGGCGGCGTTATGTGGTGACGAAATCGGCATTCTCAGGGGGGCGCGCTGTCAAGCTGGTGGCCGAAGAACTGGGTGGTACAGATTACATCAGCCTCAACTGGTATGATCTGGCGGCTGGTGGCGTGCTGAAACCCTGCGAGATGCCAAAGGCGAAGGTTGTCACCTTTGTGCTGGGCTTGTCAGTCGACCAAGAGCAATCAGACACGTCGGTTCAACTGGTGGACCGGCCCCAATTGGCACCGTGACACCAAGAGTGAACGGCGCGCCTACATCAAGGGTTTGTTTACCGACTTTGCTGCCGCACACACCCATCAGACATATGAGCCCATAGCCCGCGTCTTTGTCCGGCGCCACGTTTTGCCGACGCATGTGCAGGCACTTTCTGCCCTTGGCTGAGTTGAGTGCACCACATGCGGATTGGCCCGGCATGCGCATTCGATCCTGTCCAATATCAGAAAAAACACGCCAACCAACACTGCCACAGTAACTCGGTGCACGGGGCCACAAGCGCCGCCACGACATCGCACAGAAACCGTCACAGTCGCGCCTCAATACACACTCATAACGTGCATGAACAATCAATGCCGACACGAAGAGGGCAGCACCGTTATGGGTTTTTTTGAAGCGATCAACTCAGTCTTTGCAGGCTATTTCAAATTTTCAGGCCGCGCGACGCGCCCAGAATTCTGGTGGTTTTTCCTGTTTGAAGTCCTCGTGGGCGGGGCCGCCTTTGCGATTGACACCTCCCTTGTCGTCAGCACACTGAACGCTGCGGCCTGGAACGAAACCGCGTTGCTGGCGCTCAGTCCTCTCGACTTTATGCTGACGTATTACATGCTGATCACGTTTATTCCTCGCATGGCCGTAACCATACGCCGCTTGCATGATGTGGGACTGTCGGGGTTCTTTTACCTGATGTATTTCGTCCCAATCGTGGGTGGCTTGGTCGTTTTTGTTCTGACCCTTCTCCCATCAGAGGCTGACACCAACATTCATGGCCCGGGCCCGTTCCAGCGTGGTGGTGGCATGCCTTCGCCCAAGCCGCGTGCGGGCGGTGGTGGCCTTGCTGCACAGCGCAAGCACGACCCGATGCAAGGCTATGCCGTTCTCGACAAGATCAAAGAACAACCCACGCCCGAAGTGCTGGCCGCGCGCAAGGCCGAGGTACGCGCCCTCTACGAGCGGCGCGTGCTGGGTAAAGGACCGATTGTGGCCGAATAGTGCGTCAGTACGAATAGGCCTCGAACACACGCGTGACGTCACCATCCCAGTCGTTGTGGTAATGTGCGATCAGTTCATCCGCCAGCGTCTGACCGGATTCCAAACTGGCCTCAAGTTCGTTGAGAAAGTGGGTTTCATCCGGGATCAGCCCCCCGGCCCCGGGACGCGCGCGCGACACCAAACCCGCACGTGAAATCGCCACTGCTTCGCGGGCCAAATCCTGCATCTTGATCCCGTTTGCCTCGCCCTGAAGCCCATCGACCGACGCGGCAACGCGCAGCCCTTCGCGGGTTTCAGCATCCAACCCTTTGACGAGATCCCATGCGGCGTCCAGCGCCGTCTGGTCATACATCAGCCCCACCCAGAACGCGGGCAGCGCGCACAGTCGCCGCCAAGGCCCACCGTCTGCGCCGCGCATCTCGATGAACTTTTTCACCCGCGCCTCGGGAAAGGCCGTCGTCATGTGATCGGCCCAGTCGCTGAGCGTCGGGGTTTCACCTGGCAATGCGGGCAGTTTCCCGGCCATAAAATCGCGAAAGGACATGCCCAGCGCGTCAATGTATTTGCCATCGCGGTAAACAAAGTACATCGGCACATCGAGCGCGTATTGCACCCAACGTTCGAACCCAAAATCTTCGTCGAACACAAACGGCACCATGCCTGTGCGCGCCGGGTCCAGATCCCGCCAAACACGGCTGCGCCAGGATTTGTGCCCGTTTAGCTTCCCCTCAAAGAACGGAGAACTTGCGAACAGCGCGGTCGCCACAGGTTGCAACGCGATGGCGACGCGCATTTTTTGCACCATGTCGGCTTCGGTCGCAAAATCAAGGTTCACTTGCACCGTGCAGGTCCGCCGCATCATGGTCCGTCCCATGGTGCCGACGCGGCCCATGTAGGCATCCATCAGCTTGTAGCGGCCCTTGGGCATCAGTGGCATATCTTCATGCAGCCAGTGCGGGGCGGCTCCGAGGCCGATAAAGCCGGCTCCCAGACTTTCGCAGACGTCCTTAACCTCGCTGAGGTGTTGGTTCACCTCGTCACAGGTCTCATGGATCGTCTCAAGTGGTGCCCCGGCCAATTCCAGCGCGCCACCGGGTTCGAGGCTGATATTGCACATCCCCTTTTCGAGCCCGGTGAGTTTGCCGCCTTCGCGCAACTCGCTCCACCCGTGTCGGTCGCGCAAGCTGCCAAGGATCGCCTCGATAGATCGTGGCCCCTCGAAGGGGAGCGGTTTCAGAGTGTCGGTGCAATAGCCGAACTTTTCGTGCTCGGTGCCGATGCGCCAGTCTTCTTTTGGCTTGCACCCGCTTTCCATGAAACCGGCAAGTTGGTCGTGGTGTTCGATGGGCCCGCCGCCGGACTGAGGAATGGACATGGGGCGTGCTCCGCAAATGCCTGAAATTCGAACCTAAGGGATGGTGCGATTTGGACGGGGTGTCAATGTGTGAGGACGGTGCGCTGGATCACGAGATGTTGCGCGGATACGCGCACCAACAACTTGCGGCGCGGATACGCGCACCACAAACTTGCACCGCGCATCCGCGCATCACAAACGTGTCGTGGCCAGCGCATCGCTGCTGCGCCATGCTTTGGCGCGGACCTGTCCTCAGGCGCGCCCGAGCGGTTGCATTTGTGCAAGGCCGGGTGCGCTCCGTTGCCAGATCACCACGGGTGTCGCCGGGGCTGCGCGCAATTGCGACAGCATATGCTCAGTCTTGAGCCCAGGCAGGCTGGCGAATGCATCAAACAGAGCATCCGCGCCGTCTGCATCAACCGGGATCATGAGTGCTGGCTGCCCTTGCTGTTCCAGCCGCCAGTGCGCGGGCCGTTGCGCCCCGTCCAGTGTCAGCCGCGACATCTCTCGCAGGGCAACGGCGCCGCCGGTGAGTGGCCCAAAATAGGTCACCTGCCCTTCGTCCACCTGCACAGTTCCAAGGCCTACGCCCGCAGAGCGAAAGCGACCGCGTTGCAGACCCACCATGATCAGCGCACCTGCCCCGACCAGCAGCACCGGCGCGAGATAGCCCAAGAGCCCGCCCGGCCCAGCCAACCACCACAGCGCGAGAACAGCCAAGGCAATGCCAAACAGCACTTCACGCCAGCGCCATAGCGCTGCTTTGGCTTCGGGTCGGAAGAACGTCATTTGAACCACTTTCTTACATGCATGTTGCAAATATAGGCATTCGAGTGCCGCCTGCGCAGTCCCTTTTGTGGCGCAAGGCAAAAGATCTACTTTTGCCATTGGAAGTCAAAGGGCAAAGCGACCCGCCTTGGTGGAATGCGGATATCGCCCCGACAGATGGGTATCTGACAGCGCCGCCCACCCACCTTTGCTGGTCTATTCCGGTTCGCCGACCACACGCGGTGTGGCCAACAGCGCCACGCGGTACTCTCCCACATGTTGGAAACCCAACGCCTCGTAGGCCCGCGCGGCAACTGCGTTGTGGGCAAAAAGCACCGATTGCGTCACCCCTTGGGCTCCGCACTGCCGAAGCAACCCCGCAGTGGCGCGCCGAGCATAGCCGTTTCCGCGCATCCCATCGGGCGTAAAGACGCCGCCCACTTGCACGATATCAGGCAGGCGGGCGTTGATCCCGGCCATGGCAAGCGGCGTCCCGTTCTCTTCAAGGATCACAACATCATCGCTGCCTATGGCAGCGCCTGCGCGCGCTTTGGCCCACTCTGTCGGTCCATCACCCGGCTCTGCCTGCTCAGTGTCCAACGCATAGGTCGTGAACCACGCCTCAAGCAACGCCCGGTCTTTTTCGGCGGGTGTGCGCACTGTCCCGGGCACGTCTGCCAAGTCCGTCAGAGTCAGGTGGTAAAGAGGCTCGTCCGCCAACACTGCCCACGGCCCAAGCGTCAGCCCGGTCGCGGAAAGGCAGGCCGCCACCTGAATGGGTCGACCCGTCATACCCGCCACCTTTCGTCCTTTGATTGCTGCGGCAAAGGCATCCCAGTCTTCGGGCGGCGCGTCCGGGGCTTGCGCCATAAGGTAGCCGCCATTGCTGATCCCAAAAATGCCGGTGATCTCTTGTCTTTCTGTCGTCAGAAAGAAGGTCGTCCCATGCGGGTGCGTTTGTTCATCAGTGCCGTGCGCGGCAAGGTTGCTGCGCAAGAACATGGATGTGGCCGCGAATTGCGCCAAAAACACCTCCATCGCCTCTGCGTCCTGAGGCATTGCGCGCCGCAAATCAGTCATTGCCAATCCCCAAGCTGGCGTTGCCACAGGGTCATTGCAGCAACGGCCGCTGTGTCCGCGCGCAATATACGCGGCCCGAGGGCGACGGCGTGGGCAGTGTCCAGCGCGTGCAGTCGATTGCGTTCCTTGTCCGAAAACCCGCCCTCCGGACCGATCAGGATCGCCCAGGGCCCGGGAGTATCCGGCAAGGCGGAGGGGTCCTCGGCCCCAGCCAAACCCTCGTCACAGAACATCAGAGCACGATCACCCAGATCGGCCAATGCACGATCCAGTTTGATCATCTCTGCCACTTGCGGAACGTATGTCCCACCGCATTGCTCGGCAGCCTCAACCGCGTGGGCTTGGAGCCGGTCGCGCTGCACCCGGCCTGCATTGGTAAAGTCAGTTTGCACAGGCAGAATCCGCCGCGCACCCATTTCGGCGGCCTTTTCCACGATGAAATCCGTGCGCGCCTTCTTGATCGGGGCAAAGAGCAGCCAAAGGTCGGGCGGCATTTGCAAGGCCCGTGTCTGCGCAACACATGTAAGCACTCCGCCGCGCTTGCCCGCCTCGGTCACGTCTGCATGCCATTCGCCATCTTGCCCGTTGAACAGAGCGACAGCACCCCCAACGGCCAGCCGCATTACCCCAAATAGGTAATGCGCCTGCTCCCGCGACAACGGCACGGATTGCCCCTGCCCCAAAGGGTGCTCTACATAAAGGCGGATTTTCGGCGTAACCATAAGGCCTTCATATGACCAACACGTCTCCTGTACCAGATGGTCAGGTTGCTGACGCGGAAGACCGCAACTGGGTGGACCTTTATGCCCCGGCTTCAACGCGCCCCTACTTGCGCCTATCGCGCGCAGATCGCCCGATAGGCACGTGGCTGTTGTTGCTGCCGTGTTGGTGGGGACTGGCCCTTGCCATCATCCACGACCAGCAGATGGGTTGGCAGGACGCATGGATCGCCATTGGCTGTGCAGCGGGCGCGTGGCTGATGCGGGGGGCGGGATGCACGTGGAACGACATTACAGACCGCGACTTTGACGGGCAGGTCGAACGCACGCGGTCGCGGCCCATCCCTGCGGGTCAGGTCAGTGTCAAAGGGGCCGTGGTTTGGATGTGCGTGCAGTCACTGTTGGCATTTGGCATCCTGCTGACGTTCTATGTGAACGCAATCCTCTTGGGTATCCTTGCCCTGTTGCCCGTCGCCATCTACCCCTTCGCCAAACGGTTCACGTGGTGGCCGCAGGTGTTCCTTGGGCTTGCATTCAATTGGGGCGCGCTGCTCGCGTGGACGGCTCATACCGGCGCGCTGGAGGCTCCGGCCGTCGTTCTGTACCTCGCAGGAATTGCATGGACGCTGTTTTACGACACCATCTATGCGCATCAGGACACCGAAGACGACGCGCTGATCGGGGTTAAATCCACCGCGCGGCTGTTCGGAGAGCAGACGGCCGCGTGGTTGCGACGTTTTTTGATGGCCACAGTAGGCCTCATGGGGATTGCGGTGATCTTTGCGGCGATTGATGACGCATCGGTTATGGCAATGGTCCTTGCCCTTGGCGGGCCATGGGCGATGGGCTGGCATATGGCGTGGCAATTGCGCGGACTCGACATCGAAAACCCGGCCAAATGCCTGCAACTCTTCCGGTCAAACCGAGACACCGGCATCATCCCGCTGCTGTTTTTTTGCGCAGCCCTGTTCGTGTGATTGAAACGCGCGCGCGACAGGCTTAAGTCTGTCGGGCACGTCCCCAGGCAAAGGCCCGCATATGCGCCTCTCTTCGCTGCTCACTGTTGTCGGCACTTTTTTTGTCGCGGCACTTTTGTCGCTGATCGCGGCGAACATGTCGGTAAAACTGATCGAGGAAAGCTCGGAAATCGGCGTGCGCCAAGCATTGGACGAACGCGAACTGACATGGGCCGAAGTTCAGGCGGACGGCTTGCAAGTCACGTTGGCCGGGATCGCGCCAACTGAGGCGGTGCGTTTTGCGGCACTGTCGGCCGCAGGCACGGTGGTCGATGCGGCCCGGGTGATCGACGATATGGAGGTTGAAGCCGCCGCAGCGATCGCCCCGCCCAGATTTTCCGCCGAAATTCTGCGCAACGATGCAGGCCTGTCGATCATTGGGCTATTGCCGACCTCTACGGACCGCGAGGCCCTGTTGGGGCGCGTGCGCGGCATCAGCGCGCGCTTGCCAGTCACGGATCTGCTTGAAACCGCTGATTATCCTGCCCCGCCGGGCTGGGAAGACGCTATTGGCTTTGCCCTGATCGCCATCGAACAACTGTCCCGGGCCAAGGTGTCGGTCGAAGCCGGACGTGTCAGCATCACCGCCATCACCGACAGTGCTCAGGAAAAAGCGCGCCTTGAGCGCAACCTGCAACGCGCGAGCCCGCCGGGCCTGCAATTGACGATGGACGTCGCTGCGCCGCGCCCCGTGATCACGCCCTTTACACTGCGGCTGGTAAAAGATGAGATCAGCACCCGCTTTGACGCCTGCTCGGCAGACACTGACACCACCCGCGAACGCATCATCGCCGCTGCCGAAGCCGCAGGGCTACAAGGCAGCGCAAAATGCACCGTAGGCATGGGTGTCCCCAGCAAGAACTGGGGGCGCGCCGTTGGGCAAGCGATATCCGCCCTGAACGAACTGGGCGCAGGCTCGGTCACTTTTTCCGATGCGGATGTGACCCTTGTGGCGGCTGAAGGCACGGCTCAGGGCGAATTTGATCGGGTGATTGGTGAGCTGGAAAACCGCCTGCCTGCCGTCTTTTCTCTGACAGCGATTCTGCCTGAGACAGTGGATCCAAACCAAGGCCCACCCGAATTTGTCGCCACGCTCAGCCCTGAAGGCCTTGTGCAACTGCGCGGGCGGTTGTCGGATGAAAATCTGCGCAACGTCGCGGACAGCTATGCCAAAGCGGCCTTCGGCTCTGACAACGTCTATACTGCGACGCGTCTGGTCGACGATCTGCCCGCGTCATGGCCTGTGCGCGTCCTGACCGGGCTTGAGGCCCTTGCGCAACTGTCCAACGGAGCGGTGACCGTGACGCCCGAGACGCTGGTCGTGGCTGGAAACACCGGCAACCCCGAAGCGAGCACGAACATTGCCTCTCTTTTGGCCTCAAAACTGGGGGATGCCACGACATTCGACATCCGCGTGGCTTACAAGGAAAAGCTGGATCCCGTGGCCGCAGTCCCCACACCAGATCAATGTGAGGCCGAGATTGCCGAAATTGTGGCGGTCTCCAAGATCACCTTCGAACCCGGCAACGCGACGATTGACGCCAGTGCTCTTGGCACGATGGACGACATCGCCGAAATCCTGAAACTTTGCGGCAGCATCCCGCTGGAGATACAAGGGCACACAGACAGTCAGGGGCGCGAAGAGATGAACCTGAACCTCAGTCAGACTCGGGCGCAATCGGTTCTAAATGAGTTACGCGCGCGTCGGGTGTTGACGGCGTCGTTTGATGCCGTGGGCTACGGCGAAACTGTTCCTATCGCCGACAATGACACCGAAGAGGGGCGCGAGGCCAACCGTCGCATAGAATTTAAACTGATCCGCCCAAAACCCAGCCTGCCTGAGGGTGAAACAACGCTGGAATCTGTGGCCAGTTCAGGCGATACAGAAGTCCCGAGTGAAGACGAGTCAGGACAGAGTGATGAGTAGAGCCGAGTTTGTCATTGCGACAGCCATCGTTCTGTTCGTGGCGTTTTGTCTGGGCTGGTTTGCCAACTGGCTGATCCACCGCTTTACCCGCGTTGCAGCAGGCGATGTGGCCGAACTGGATCGGATGAGCCAGGAGCTGCACGAAGCCGAAGAGACTCGCGATCAGGCGATCACCTACCTGCAACAACGCGAGGCGGAACTGACCAACCAACTTTCGCAGACAGAAGCCGAATTGCGTGCCGCAATGGACGGATTGCGCGACGCGCGCCACGAAGCAGAAGAGCTGCGCGCCTGGATCGAACGACAACAAGCCAGCTGAGGCGCAGGGATGAACAAAACGTCTGCCTAACAGGACAAACAGCACCCGCCCAATCAACTTCTCTGATTTAAAAAATCCCGGGGGAGTCGCGCAGCGACGGGGGCAGAGCCCCCTCGTCCTGCTATCGATAAAAAGGCGTCGCGCGCAGCGCGCCCTTTAGATCACGCTACCACCGTTTCAGCGCGTCCTCGTCTGCATCTTTGGCAGCGACCCACTCGGCCCGTTGCGACGTCACTTCCCGTTTCCAGAACGGAGCACGTGATTTGAGATAGTCCATCAAGAATTCTGCCGCCTCGAACGCGTCTTTGCGGTGCGGTGCGGCGGTGGCGACCATCATGATCATCTCGTGTGGCGCCAACGCACCGTGGCGGTGAATGACCAGTGCATCCTCTAGCGCCCAGCGGGTCATGGCCTCCTGAGCGATGCCCGCAAGCGCGGCTTCCGTCATGCCAGGGTAGTGCTCGATCTCCATGGTCTCAAGCCCGCCTGCCACATCGCGCACAATGCCGGTGAAGGTCACGATAGCGCCGGATTCCGTGCATCCCTTAGCAAAAAGAGCCGCCTCAGCCCCCAGATCAAAGGGCGCCTCTTGCACAACGATACGCACGCGTCTCTATCCCCCAGTCATGGGCGGAAAGAATGCGACTTCGCGCACACCATCCAGCGAGGCGTCAAATTCGGTCAGCTGCTGATCCACCGCGACGCGCAAGGCTGAAACGTCAGCGAAAGCAGCGGCATAGCGGTCTTCGCGGGCCCGCAGTTCCTTTACCAGCTCCATCACTGTAGCCGCTTCACTGTGCACCGTTTCGCGTGGCAGACCGATGCGCTCGCGCACCCAGGCAAAATAGAGGACATCCATCGCACTTATCCTTTCAGGTATGGCGTCGCTTTGCGGAAATAGTCCCAGCCGGTGATCAGGGTCAGAAGGGCCGCAATCCACAAGAGCCACAAACCAACGCGTCCAGCCCATTGCGCACCCGCCAGCTTCCAGCCCAGACCCTGCAGATCAGGCTCATCCCCATTCAGGATGGCCGACACCATTGTCTCGTCCATGCCCCATATGGACATGCCAAAGTAATGTTCGAAAACCCCTTGAGAGAACAATACTGCGATGGCGACCATCTGCAGCGTCGTCTTCCACTTTGCCAGTTGGGTCACCTTCAGAGTGCCCGCCGTATCACCCAGGAACTCGCGCAGGCCTGACACGAACACCTCGCGAAACAGGATCATTGTGGCCGGCAGGACCAGCCACGGGGACCATGAGGAAAAGGCCACGATCACCATCAGCGCGATGACCACCATTGCCTTGTCCGCGATCGGATCCAGCATCGTGCCCAGCCGTGTCTGCTGGCCCCAGGCCCGCGCCAGATAGCCGTCAAACCAATCTGTAATGGCCGCCCCCACAAATAGGATCACAGCAAAAATATCCGCGTAGGGCCGTGTGAAATAAAGGAACATCACGGCCACAAGTGGCGCTGCAAGCAAGCGTAATACGGTGAGGATATTTGGAATGGTCCACGTCATAGCCAATCTCTATCGCGTTCCGCAAAGCGCAGGAAGGGGGCGCAGACATACAAGCGCCTTACGCGCGGGTTCAGGTGTCATGGAAAAAATCATAGACCTTCTGCGCCAGCCCCTCTGACACCCCCTCAACCGCCTTGAGATCAGCCAAATTTGCGCGCCCAACCGCCTTGGCGGACCCGAAATGCGCAAGCAGAGCGCGTTTTCGCGCAGCACCGACGCCCGGAATGTCATCCAGCGGGTTCTTCATGTTGGACTTGGCGCGTTTGGCCCGGTGTGTGCCGATGGCAAAGCGGTGCGCCTCATCCCGCATCCGCTGTACGAAATAAAGCACCGGATCGTTGTGTCGCAGCGCAAAAGGGCGTTTGCCTGTACGGTAAAATTCTTCTTTGCCAGCGTCTCTATCCACGCCTTTGGCGACGCCGACCATCGGGATGTCTTCCACACCGTGCTCGGCCATGATCTCGCGCACCGCACTCACCTGCCCGGCCCCGCCGTCAATCAGCAACAGGTCAGGCCACATACCTTTTTCGCGGTCCGGGTCCTCGTTCAGCAAGCGTTTGAAGCGACGGTGCAGCACCTCTTTCATCATGCCAAAGTCATCACCGGGCGTCAGATCGTCGCCCTTGATGTTGAACTTGCGGTAGCTGTTTTTCATGAATCCTTCGGGGCCAGCCACGATCATCGCGCCCACTGCGTTGGTGCCCTGAATGTGAGAGTTGTCATAGACCTCAATCCGCTCGGGCGGTGCCGACAGATCAAACGCGTCTGCCAACCCCTTGAGCAGCTTCGTCTGTGTCGCGCTTTCGGCCATTTTGCGGGCAAGACTTTCGCGGGCGTTGCGCAGGGCGCTGTCCACCAGTTCCAGCTTTTCACCGCGTTTCGGCACGAGCAATTCCACCTTGCGACCCAGCTTGCCACTGAGCGCCTCGGCCATCAGATCAGGGTTCTCAATCTCATTGGACAGGATCAACTGTCGGGGCGGTTCCTTGGTGTCATAGAACTGGCCCAGAAACGCCTCGAGCACCTCGGCGTCGTCCACATCTGCACCCACACGGGGGTAAAAGTCGCGGTTGCCCCAGTTCTGGCCCGCCCGGATGAAAAACACCTGCACGCAGGCCTGTCCTTGTTCCAGATGCAGAGCGACAATGTCCGCTTCTTCCACATTGCGGGGATTGATCCCCTGAGCCGACTGAACCTGCGTCATTGCGCGGATACGGTCGCGCAGGGCAGCCGCGCGTTCGAACTCCATCTCTTCGGAGGCCTTTTGCATTTGCCCGGCCAGCTCTGCCTGAATGTCCGTGCTGCGGCCTGACAAAAAGCGTTCTGCGTCCTTGACCGTCTTGGCATAGTCTTCTTCAGAGATCAGCCCAACACATGGCCCCGAACACCGCTTGATCTGATATTGCAGGCAGGGCCGCGTGCGGGTCGAAAACATCGAATCCGAACAATTGCGCAGCAGGAACACGCGCTGCAACTGGTTTAGCGTCCGGTTGACTGCACCTGCACTGGCGAAGGGGCCGTAATATGCACCCTTTTCCTTTTTCGCGCCGCGATGCTTTTTGATCATGGCAAAGGGGTGATCGCCGGTGACCAGAATGTTGGGAAAGCTTTTGTCGTCACGCAGCAGCACGTTGAACTTGGGCTTGAGCTGCTTGATCAGGTTTTGTTCAAGCAGCAACGCCTCGGTCTCTGTCCGTGTGGTCAGGAACATCATCGAGGCGGTCATGGAAATCATGCGAGCGATGCGGGGGCTATGCCCTGCGGGTCGCGCGTAGTTGGACACCCGCGCCCGAAGATTGCGCGCCTTGCCAACGTACAAGACCCTGCTTTCCCGGTCGAGCATGCGATACACGCCGGGCGAAGAGTCGAGAGTTTTGAGATAGCCTTGCACAACGCCGTGGCCCACTGGCGCGGGCGGCTCTCGTTGGGGCTGTGAGGTTTCGGGCGTCGGGTCCATTCGATTCGGCATTCGCTGCAATGATTGACGTGCGGTTTCAAGCTATCTTGCATCCACGGATACTGTGGATAAGTCTGGAGATAAGTTCTGAGCCTTTGCAATTTTTCGTTGTTTTTTGGGCGCTTCTCCGATCTGCCTATTTTTTAGGCAATAAAATAAGCTATTGATTTTACTGCGTTAAATTTTGATGATCTGTCAAGTGTTTGAACTTAAAGACATTTTTGTAACGCTTTTGTAACGAAGATTACGTCGGTGCAAAACTTGACTGGAGGTCACCTATTCCACCCCTACAACGTCCGGCGTTTCCCACGCCAGATGCTGCCCGCCATCCACGCACAAAAGCTGCCCGGTGATCCCCGGCGCATCGAGGAAATAGCCAAGTGCTGCGACGATATCGGCGGGGTTCGATCCCCGCTCCAGCACGGTCGCGGCGCGTTGGGCGGCGAAATGTTCCGCGCTTTGCCGCCCCCCTTGCAGGGTGGGCCCGGGACCAATCGCGTTGACGCGGATAACTGGGGCCAACGCACGCGCGCTTGTTTGGGTCAATGCCCACAATCCCATTTTGGCCAACGTGTAGGTCATGAATTCGGGCGTGAGTTTACGCACCCGTTGATCGACCATGTTAAGGATCAGTCCGGCGGCGACGGGTTCGCCCATATCATCGCGGCTTGGCTGCAACCCTTGGGCGGCCATGGCTTGGGTCAGCACAAAAGGCGCGCGCAGGTTGCTGTCCATGTGGCGATCCCACGTTGCTCGCGTTGCGGTTTCGACTGTGTCGTATTCAAAGATTGAGGCATTGTTAACGAGGCACGTGATTGGCCCGCCAAGGGCGTCTACGGCGCGCCCAAATAGGCCTTGGGTTGCGCCCTCGTCTAGCAGATCGGCCTGCAATGCAACGCCGCGCTGTCCCTTGGCCTCGATCTGCGCGACGGTTTCAAGCGCCCCTTTGTCCGAACTGGCGTAATGCACGGCCACATCATAGCCGCGCCCCGCAAGATAAACCGCCATGGCCTGCCCCAATCGGTGCCCGGCCCCTGTCACAAGTGCGCGCATGCTCGCACCCTCCCCTGCTTTGATCTCAGATTAGTACAATGAGCAGATAGGTCACATAAAGGGCTGACAATACCACCCCCCACGTCCGTGTGATATCGCGCCTCATGTAAACAAATGGCACCAGCAGGATAGAAGCACCCAGCATCACCCACAAATCAAAGGTAAGGAACGCGCGATCAACCGGGATTGGACCCACCAACGACGCAATGCCGATGATGGCCAATAGGTTAAACATGTTAGACCCGATCACGTTGCCCAGCGCCACATCCGCCTGACGACGAAGCGCCGCCATTACAGTAGTGGCGAGTTCCGGCAGAGACGTACCAACAGCTACCAACGTAAGACCAATGACCGTATCACTGACCCCGTAAGTCTTGGCGATGATACTGGCGTTTTCGACCAGTAGGCTTGCGCCCAATGGAAGGCCGATCAGGCCAAGGACCAAAAAGACGGCGATGCGCCAGCCGGGCAAGTCGGGGTCAACGCCCTCGATTTCTTCTTCGTCCGCTGTACCAGCGGCACAGGCCGATCGGTGCCCCATCGCCTCTTTGGCCTGATCAAACAGAACAAAAGCGAGGGCCGCGAGCAACACAATCGCCGAGATCCAGTCGAACACTTCGCGAAAGGCAAGGGCAATAAACAGGACCGAGGCCGCGATCATGTAGTTATAGGTCTTGCGCGTCTCGCATTCGGACGTGTGCATGGTCGCCAGTAAGGCCGGAATACCGAGCACCAACAGTATATTGGCGGTATTTGATCCGACAACATTACCCATGGCGATGCCGGGGGCATCGTCCAGTATCGCTTCGATTGCGATAAGCAGTTCGGGGGCTGACGTGCCAAAGGCCACAATGGTCAGACTCACGATCAACGCGGGAACGCCAAGGCGCAGGGACAAGTTCACCGCCCCTTTGACCAACGAGTCCCCGGCCAGCAGCAGGATCAACAGACCCAACCCGCTTAACAGCCAAGGAAGCATTTCATGCATCAGGATTTACCCCGACCGCAGGCACACGGGCCTTTGCCAATACGGTAACGTCCGCACTCACACTTGGCCTTGGTCAGACGTTTTCCCCCGAGCCAATGTAATTTCCCGAACATGGCCAGAACACCCATGAAGACCAGAAACAGTATCACGATCTTCGAGAGCATAAATTACAGTCCAAACTGGGCGAAGGCTGCCCGTTCTTCGACCGAAGCAATGGCATCGTCAACCATTTGGGTTCCGAAGCGCGCCAGAAACGGTTTGCGCACGCCATAGCGGCGGAATTGAACTTTTTCACCGAACCGCTCTTTGAGGAAAGGTTTGATGTGGCCGATTCCGTCGATCAGGCCCAAGGCATGTGCCTTTTTGGCAAGCCACACTTCGCCTGTAAACAACTCGGTCTCGCTGTCCAATTTGCCTGCACGTCGCGCGGTCACATGATCGATGAAATTTGCGTGGATGTCGTTCAGCAAGCCCTTGAGGCGCTCAACATCTTCCGGGTTTTCAGGGCGAAACGGGTCCAGCATGGATTTGGATTTTCCCGCCGTGTAAACGCGTCGTTCAACCCCTTGCCGGGCAAGCAATTCATGCGCGCCAAAGCCCGCAGAAATCACCCCGATGGAGCCAACGACCGAACTTTCGTCGGCATAGATTTCGTCGGCCGCTGCCGCCAGCCAGTATCCACCAGAGGCAGCCACATCTTCGACGAATGCGATCACGGGAATCTCTTTTTCCTCAGCAAGTCGCCGAATGCGCGCACCGATCAACGAAGATTGCACCGGGCTGCCTCCGGGCGAGTTCACCTCAAGAGCGACCGCGGCCGGTTTACCTTTTGAGAACGCTTTTTCAATGATGGGGCCAAGGCTTGCATCATTGAGCGTACCACGCCCCCCACCGGCAATGACGCCCTGAAGCCGGATCACAGCCACTGTGGGGTTGGATTTCATGAAGGGGATAAATCGTTTCATCTTGCCCCATGTAGAATGCTGTATTGGTGCAAACAAGGTCGCAGAGCAAACGAGTTGCCCACCGCGCCCTTATTGTCGAATGCGCCACCCGGTTTTGAAGATAAATGCCACGACCCCGAGACAGGCGGCAGTGAATGCTCCGATTGCCAGCAGCGACAGCCCAATGGGCACATCCGCCACCCCAAAAAACGCCCAGCGAAAGCCCGAGATCAGGTAGACCACCGGATTGAACATCGAAATTGTCTGCCAGACCGGCGGCAACATTGAGATTGAGTAGAAAGATCCACCAAGGAACACGAGCGGCGTGATGACCAACAGCGGGATCAGTTGTAATTGTTCGAAATTCCCAGCCCAGATGCCGATGATAAAGCCAAAGAGCGCAAAGCTGACGCAGGTCAGAACCAGAAACACGACCATCGCCAGCGGGTGCGCAATCTGAAGATCAACAAAGAAGAAAGAGGTGATCAGGATGATAATCCCGATAAACATGGATTTGGTCGCCGCAGCCCCCGCATAACCGATCACGATCTCAAGGAAGTTCAGCGGGGCAGAGAGCAACTCATTAAATGTGCCGATGAACTTTGGGAAATAGATGCCAAAAGACGCGTTCGAAATCGCTTGGGTCATCACCGTCAGCATGATCAGGCCCGGCACGATGAACGCACCATAGCTGACCCCCTCAACCTCGTCGATGCGGCTGCCGATGGCGGCTCCGAACACCACGAAATAGAGCGATGCTGACAAGACAGGCGAGATAAAGGATTGCGCCAGTGTACGGAAAAAGCGCGCCATTTCATTGCGATAGATGGCGGCGATGGCAGTCCGGTTCATTGGTCCCGCTCCCCTTTTTCGCTGACAAGAGTGACAAAGATGTCTTCGAGGCTGGATTGCCGTGTGACCACATCGCGCAACGACAGGCCCGCGTCTGCGACGTCCTTGAGCAGCCTGGTGATCCCGGTGCGCTCGCTCTTTGTGTCGTAGCTGTAAATCAGGGTGTGACCGCCATCGCCTAACGTCAGGTCATACGCTGACAGCGCATCAGGAATTGCGCCAAGCTGCGCGGTTAGTTGGACCTCCAACTGTTTCTTACCCATACGGGCCATCAACTTGTCCTTGTCCTCAACCAACAGGATTTCACCCTTGTTGATGACGCCGACCCGATCCGCGATGGCTTCGGCTTCTTCGATGTAATGTGTTGTCAAAACTGTAGTCACGCCATCTGCACGCAACTGTTCGACGATGCCCCACATGTCCTTGCGCAGTTCCACGTCGACGCCGGCGGTGGGTTCGTCCAGAAACAACACGCGCGGTTCGTGGGCCAGCGCCTTGGCAATCAGCACGCGGCGTTTCATGCCGCCCGACAATTCGAGAATCTGCGCGTTGCGTTTGTCCCAGAGAGACAACCGTTTCAGCACGTCTTCGACAACGCCGTCCATTCGCGGCTTGCCGAACAAGCCGCGCGAGAACCGGACCGAGTTGATGACTTTTTCGAATGGTTCCAGCGCAATTTCCTGCGGGACAAGTCCGATCATGCTGCGTGCTGCGCGAAAGCCTGTGATGATGTCGTACCCGGCCACGGTGACCGTGCCCGAGGTGGGCATGGTGATCCCGCAGATGGTCGAAATCAGTGTTGTCTTGCCTGCACCATTGGGTCCCAAAAGGGCGATGATCTCGCCCTCTTCGATGTCAAGCGACACGTCCTTGAGGGCCTCAAAGCCACCCTTGTAGGATTTGCGCAGGTTCTTGATACTCAGGATAGTCGGCATGGGGCCCTCTTCACCGCGAATGGCGCAGGGTTAACGCGCACAGGCGTCCATCGCCAGCGCATGCGCGCACAAACGGGTGTGCGAGGCGTTCAGGTCTTGCCGGTCAGCCGGCCCAACCACCCCTTCTTCTGCTCACCCTCTTCGCCTTCTGCGGCGTCTGGTTCGGCAGGTCCTTCAAGGGTTTCTTGAAGGTTGGTAAAAAACTGATCCGCCATTTTCTTGGCAAAGCCGTCGATGATGCGGCTGCCAAGCTGCGCCAGCTTGCCGCCAACCTTGGCTTCTACGTCATAGCTTAGCGCCGTACCGCCATCGACAGCCTCCATACGCACTTCGGCCCCGCCCTTGGCAAAGCCTGCGGCACCACCCTTGCCCTCGCCCGTGATCGTGAGGCTTTGGTTTTCAATCATATCAGACAGGGTCACCTGCCCTTTGAACGTTGCCTTTACGGGGCCGACTTTCTGAGTGACCGAGGCTTCAAACCCATCCTCGGGGCTGCCAGTGACTTCGGTGGCGCCCGGCACGCAAGCCTTCAGCACCTCGGGGTTGAGCAAGGCGGCATAGACCTCGGCCGGCTTGGCTGCGATCTGGCGGGTGTCGGACATTTGCATTTTAGGGCACTCCCTGAGGGGTCATGATGTTTGAGAGCCAGCATAGCGCAGGGATGCAGGACTCACCACGTCGGAATACGCCCCTTTTTTTTCGCCCGATGTCGCCCCTGAGACAGAGTTGCCCATCACGCACAATACGGCTGGAAGCATGGACAGCACCCGTCAGAATATCGCAGGCTTGGGCATACTCTCGGTCCTGATCGGGATGGTTTGCATCTCGGTTAACGACATGCTCGTCAAACAGTTGTCGGGCGGCTACCCGCTGCACCAGATCGTTTTTGCCCGGTCTGGCATTGGGATTATGCTGAGCCTGCTGATCGTTCAATACGAAGGGGGATGGCAGATCCTGCGCACCTCCCATCCGTGGGCCCATGCCTTGCGGGGGCTGTTGATCGTGGTGGCCAACATGACCTTCTTTGTTGCCTTGTCTGTACTGCCGCTGGCCGATGTCACCGCGCTGTTTTTCGTTGCCCCATTGTTCATCACCCTGTTGTCGATCCCAATGCTGGGGGAACGGGTCGGGCCGATGCGGTTGGGGGCTGTGGCGTTTGGCTTTGCAGGTGTGGTCGTCATGCAGCGCCCGTGGGCCGATGCCGGAGACCTGGAAGTCAGCCGTATCATGCTTTTGCTCCCGGTTGTGGCGGCACTGACCTATGCGCTCAATCAGGTGATGACGCGCAGGCTGGGCGTGACCAGTAAGGCAAGTGCGATGTCCGTCTACATCCAGGCCGCCTTCATCGTGGTATCTGTCGGCTTTTTCGTGGTGGCAGGGGATGGACGGCTGGCCCAAGGAAGCACCAACCCGTCGGTTCTGTTCTTGTTGCGGGCATGGGTGTGGCCGCCAGCGCAGGACATGTGGGTTTTTCTGGGCCTTGGGATAAACGTCGCGATCGTTGGTTATTGCCTCAGCCAAGCCTACCGGCTGGCTGATGCGGCCACAGTGGCACCGTTCGAATATATCGGCCTGCCGCTCGCCGTCTTTTGGGGGTATGTCGTGTTTGGCGAGTTTCCGGCATTCGAGGTTTGGGTGGGGATTTTCATGATCCTCGGCGCGGGCCTGTTCGTTTTTCTGCGCGAACGGCACAAATCCAGAATGCTCGGCCACGCACAACCCAAGCGGCGATACTGACGCTTCAGACCCCTGTTTCGATAACAACCTTGCCCGTGGCCTTGCGACTGCGCAGCAACTCCAACCCCTCATTGGCCTGCTCCAACGGCAACACGTGGCTCACGTGCGGTTTCAGCTTTCCTTCTGCATACCACCCAAACAGCACTTCAAAGCTGTCGGTCAGAACCTTGGGGTTCACCCGCATATAGCCGCCCCAATAGTACCCGATCACGGTGAGGTTTTTGACCAGCAGAATATTGGCCGGGATTTGCGGCACCGTCCCGCTTGCAAAGCCAAGCGGCAGCAGACGCGCCTCGGGGTTACACGCACGCAGCGCTGCGTTGAACAGATCTCCCCCCACCGGGTCATAGACGACATCCGCGCCTCCCAGCGCCTTTACATCGGTGCGCAGATCACTTGTATCACTGTCCAGCACATGATCCGCCCCGGCGGCCTTTGCCACCTCCAGCTTGGCCGCACCGCGTGCTACAGCAATGACCTCGGCGCCCATCAGTTTGCCAAGCTCGATCGCCGTCAAACCAACACCGCCAGAGGCACCCAACACCAACAACCGCTCGCCGGGTTTCAGGCCCGCCTTGTAATCAAGACCGACATGGCTTGTCCCATAGGCGATCAAAAAGGCCGCCGCGTCTTTGGCGGACATTTCATCGGGAATAGGCACGCAGATATTGGCAGGCAGGGCCGCGTATTCAGCCAACCCACCAAACCCGGAATAGGCGGCCACACGTTGGCCCACGGCCAGATGGTTCACACCTTCTCCCACAGCCTCAACCGTGCCGCACATCTCCATACCCACAGTCGCCGGCAGGGGCGGTTTTTCCTGATAGGTGCCTTTGACGATCAAAGTATCGCCAAAGTTCAGCCCGCAAGTATGGATGCGCAACAGCACTTCACCCGCTGCGGGCGTCGGCACGTCGATATTGCGCAGCTCAAGTGGCTGGCCAAGGCTGGTAAGTTGCATCGCACGCATGGGCGGTTCTCCTTGGAAGTTCAGGAGCCCTCAGTCATCGCTGCGCCCCATTTGCCAGACCACATAGCTGATTTGCACCGCGCCAAACAACAGCCCGTTAAAGAACCATAGAATGAAAAGAAGCAGAAACGCGTCTTTGCTGCCTTGGGCACGGGTTGCAATCTCAAGCGTGTTAGTCAGCCACAAGATTGTGACAAAAACCGCCGAAAGGGCAAAGCCGACAGCCGTCCCATTGAGGAACAAGCGGATCAAGGGGTGCGGATCTGTTTCCATGCGCATGAGCTAGGTCCGCAGAGGGCGCATGTCGAGGGAATGAGATCAAAAAACAGGGCCGCGCCGGTTGGGCAGCTTGGCTATGGCGCTGCAACCAAAACTGGCCTGATCCCCTAGCGGATCAAAAAATCATCGGGGGAGGCTGTTTCATTTCTGTTCGCGCAACGAAGACACTCGCCAGGCCCCAAAATCACTTGGGTGGCGGAGGAAGCACACCTTTCGACTGCAACACTTTCAGGATATCGATGATCGTGTCGGTGCTGGCATCTAGGGATCCTTGAAAGAACACTCCTATGCCGCCGTCTCCCAGTTCTCGTGTGCCGCCGGCATCATAGGTGGGCGCAAGCGAAGACAATTCGGCAGGGAGTTCGGGGCAGATCGGATGGTTTGTAAAGATCGCATCCGTGGCCTTGAAGAAGATGTCTTTGACTTGCGCGACGGTCTCTTGCGACTCCGCAGTCTCGGGGAACCGATCAGGCGTCAGCCTCAAATCGACAAGACTAAAGTACAGACACTGATCCCGAAGAACAGCGGAGGCAGAGGCCGCGACGGTGAGGCCAGCCGTATAGACGCGTTCACCGCGTTTACGGTCCGCGCCAAGTTGGCCTTCGCAATCGAAGACTTGTGCTTCGATCCTTCCGCCCAGCGTGAGAGCAATATCGTCAGTCTCGGCAACGGCCTCAGTCACACTGATCTTGGCATCGCAAACATCAACGAATGCGGATCCGGTGAGTTCGTCGATGAGCATTTCCTGTGCGCGGCGCAGGTCGATAACGCTTTCGATGGCAATCCGTGTGGTGCTTATATCTTTCAGGCGCAGCGCCAAATCCACGGGGACCTCGCGTTCGCCCAGCGTTATGTTCGGGCTGGCCTTGAACGTGACCACCTCGGCAGGAAGCTCGGTCGCAAAAAGACCCGCAGTGAGCAGAGCAAAAAGATATATCCGGCCCATCATTGTCCCCCTCCGACGATATCGCGCGCCTGCATAAGAGCGAGGAGTTCCATGAGTGTGTCCGCACTGGTGTCGATGGAGCCGCTTAGTGCCACGCCAATGCCACCTTGGCCGGTTTCGCGTGTACCCCCGGATTCGAGGACCGGCGCCAATGAAGACAGTTCAGGCGGCATCTTAGGACAAATCACATTCTGATCGGCAAATTCCTCTGCCTTGGAGAGAATTACCTCTTCGACACGTTCCGTGAGACCAAACAGGTTCACCAATCCGCCAAGAAAGCCGGTGGGTTGGAGCACCACGTCGGCAAGATCGAAACGTACGCACTGCCCACGGACATTGGCACGTGCAGCGGCGGCCACCCCAATCGTGGTCGAGATCAGCCGCGCGCCGCGCCCCTCAACCCCTTGGGTCTTTTCACCCCGGCACCGATAGAGTTCAACGTCCACCGTGCCAACGAGGCCGATCAGATCACCTGTGGCGCCTGTTTCGTCGAGATTGGCAACAACGTTCAGTGCGCACCCTTCTTCGAGGGGGCCCGACAACAGTTGCGGCGCTTGAGCCTGAAATTCGCGCAAGTCCAAAAGCCCCCGAAAGCCGAGCCGCGTCGGTGTGACGCTGCGCAGGCCTGCGTTCAACGTGAATGGCACTGTTTTTCCGCGCGCTTCGATCCCATCGGTAAAACCGAACCGAATGTCACCCGAGTAATCAGCGGATGTCGCGCGAACGGCAGCGGGTTGGGCGTCCAATTCAGCTTTCAAAAGCTCTGTATTGGTGCTGGCGCAAGACACGAGGAGAATGAGGCTGGCAAGACCAATCAGTGCGCCACCGCGCGCTCTCGCTCTTCTCGATTGTTGTGTCATGCATTTCTTCCGCAGCTTTGCAGTTCGACCGCGTTTATACGGCCTACGGCAGTGGGTCAAATTCTTGCGCCGCGACAGACAGATATCTGGCAAGCGCTGCGATGCAGGCAGCCGCAGCTTTGCAACGTGATCAATCGTGCATAGTCTGGGATCATGATCGAATTTCGAAATGCCCAACCCTCAGATGCCTTACGCTGCTTTGAAATCGAGACTGCCGCATACGAAGGCGATGAAGCCGCGACATTGGAAAAGATATCAAAGCGGATCGAGATTTATTCCCAAGGTTTCCTCATTCTTGAATTAGAAGGAATGATTGTTGGCTTCGTAAACTGCGGATGTGCGCATGAGGTCGAAATGTCTGATGAGGAATTCAAAGAGATGGTTGGGCATGACCCCGACGCACCCAACGTCGTCATCATGTCTGTCGTTGTCGATCCCGCTCAACAGGGAAAGGGCCTGTCACGAGCGTTGATGGACGAGTTCGTCCAGCGCATGAGGCGGATGAACAAGGTGACGATACACCTGATGTGCAAAGACCATCACGTGCCGCTTTATGAGAAGTTCGGGTACCGCTATTTACAGCCATCCACGTCTGATCATGGCGGAATGGCTTGGCATGAGATGTCTATGTCTCTTTGACCTCGCACTGCGAGCCGTGCGATCCTTAAAACGCCTCAGGCCGCGCCTCTCGCGCCATATGATCCAGCACCGCATTCACAAAGCTCGGCTCTTTCCCATCCGGAAAAAAGGCCCGTGCCACATCCACGTATTCCGTGATGACCACCTTTGGTGGGGTGGACGTATCGCGCAGTTCCGCACCCGCAGCACGAAACAGCGCCCGGATCGTCGGATCAATCCGCGCGATCGGCCATTTAGCGACCAGCCCCCGGTCCGTCATCTGGTCGATCGGCGCCTGATAGTTCACGGCATCATCCATCACACGGGCAAAGTGGTCCGGATCACCTTCGGTCATCTCGTCGCCCTCATAGGACGCGCCAAAGCGGTGATCCATGAACTCGACCTTGATTTGATCGACGGTCTGCGCGCTTTGCTCCATCTGGAACAGCGCCTGCACAGCATAAAGCCGCGCCGCTGAACGCATCTTGCGTTTCTGGTTGCCCGAAAGGGTCATGTGGTGGTGGACCTCGTGTTGCCGGCCAACTGATACTCGGACGCGGGTTTGAACCCGACACCCTTGCCTTGGCGGCCCCACTTACGGCTGAGCGCGATCAGGTGCAAGGCCGCAGCGGCCGCACCGCCACCTTTGTTTTGACCAGCAGGGTCAGCGCGCACCTCGGCCTGTGTCACGTTTTCGACCGTAAGGATGCCATTGCCGATGCACAGCCCCTGCAAACCCAGCAGTTGCAGTGCCCGAGAACTGTCATTGCAGACCGTTTCGTAATGCGTCGTCTCCCCTCGGATCACGCAGCCAAGGGCGACATAGCCATCAAAATTCGACATTCGTTCCGATATCCCGATGGCCGTCGGGATTTCCAAGGCACCGGGCATCTCGACCAAATCCCACGTGGCGCCTGCGGCCTCGATCTCGGCCTTGGCACCGGCAACCATGTTTTCGGCAATCGCCTTGTAATAGGGTGACACCACAATCAGCAGTTTTGTCTGTTGGTCGAATTCTGGGCGGTCCAGCACGTGATGTTCGATTGAAGCCATGTCTACTCTCCCAAAATCGGACGGGTACCGACGATCTCAAGACCGTAGGCGTCAATGCCCATATAGGTCGTGCGCGGGCTGTCCGTCAGCAGGATCAGGCGCGTGAGCCCCATGTTGGACAGCATCTGGGCGCCAAGCCCCGTGTTCTTGACGATGCGCGGACCGGCCTCTTCTTCGTCGAACAGCGACTTGCGGGGCTGGCGGAACAGGCAGACGACACCGCGCCCTTCCTCGGCAATGATCTCCATCGCGCGCGGCAATTCGCCGACGGGTTTGTCGGACAGACCCAAAATATCAGTGACTTCGGCCAGCGCATGGGTACGCACAAGAACCGGTTCGTCATTGCTGAGATCGCCCTTGGACAGCGTCACATGTTCGATGCCGTGGGTCTGATCAGTAAAAATGCGCATGTGCCAGTCCCCACCATGCTGCGAGGTCACAGTGCTGTTGGCCGTCTCGACCACCAGATTGTCATGACGGCGGCGATAGCTGATCAGGTCGCTGATGGTGCCAATTTTCAGCCCATGGCGCTCGGCATATTCGACAAGGTCGGGCAAGCGGGCCATGGACCCGTCTTCGTTCATGATCTCGCAAATCACGGAGGATGGGTAGTGCCCTGCCAACCGGGCAACATCGCACCCTGCTTCGGTATGCCCTGCGCGCACCAAAACGCCACCCTTGCGCGCACGCAATGGAAAAACATGCCCAGGGGTCGCAAGCTCGGCCGCAGTGGCCTGCGGATTTACTAACGTAGAAATCGTAAGCGCACGGTCAGCCGCAGAAATGCCTGTGGTCACACCCTCACGCGCCTCGACAGACACAGTGAACGCGGTCTCGTGGCGCGACGAATTGTGCATCGCCATCATCGGCAATCCCAGCGCATCCACACGTTCGGACGGCAAGGTCACGCAGATCAGGCCACGGCCATAGGTCGCCATAAAATTGACCGCCTCGGGCGTCGCGAAATTGGCTGGGATCACCAAATCGCCTTCATTTTCGCGATCCTCGTGATCGACCAGAATGAACATCTGGCCCGCGCGCGCGGCTTCGATGATCTCTTCGATGGGCGAGATGGCAGCAGCAAGGTCCGTCTCGACAGGACCGGGGGTTTCAAAGCTCATGTTTCACCTTAAACAGCACGTGCACGCGACATAAAGGAAGGCCAGAGACTTTGCCAGTGGGACGCGGCGCACAATCACCCTGCGCCCAACACTTCTCTGATTTCAGAAAATCCTCCCCGAAGGGTCGGGCAGCCCAAAACGCACCGGCACATGATGCGAGCAAACCAATCCAAAAGCGCCAGAATGTCGTCAGGCCCTTGGGCCTGTCCGCAAGATCAACCAGCCTCAGCCAGACGGGCGACGTAACGGGCAAGCGTGTCAATCTCGAGGTTTACCATATCCCCCACGGCCACATCGCCCCATGTGGTGACATCTTTGGTGTGCGGGATGAAATTGATGCCAAAGACCGCCCCCTGCACCTCATTCACAGTCAGTGATGTGCCATTCAAGGCGACGGACCCTTTGGGCGCGATAAAACGGGCCAGGCCCTCAGGTGCGCGCAACTGCACGCGGGTGCTGTCACCGTCATCGACCACAGATACGACCTCGGCCACCCCGTCTACATGGCCCGACACGATGTGTCCGCCCAACTCGTCACCAACTTTCAACGCCCGTTCAAGATTGACCCGTTTGCCGACCTCCCAACCTGCAAGGTTGGTCTTTGAGACCGTCTCGGCGCTGATCTGCACGTCATACCAATCGGGGCCCAGATCCACCACGGTCAGGCACACGCCGTCCGAAGCGATGGAGGCGCCCATGTCGATGCGGGCCGTGTCATAGCCTGTTGAGATGCGCGCGCGCAGGTCACCCTCCTGCTTGAGGTCAACCAAAGTGCCTATATCGGTGATGATGCCAGTGAACATACGCAGCTCGCCTTTTTTGCCAGTAAAGGTCAGGTAGCGGTGCAATCGGCGCAGGGCAAGGGTGCCACGCATTGCGCGCACCCACCGACTGGGCCATAAAATCGCCCCAGTCCCGTGTTCACCTCAGGGAAAGAGATGCCGAGTATCAAAGACCAGATGACACCGCACGCCCCTGATGCCCGGGTGTTCCTGTTCTTGCAGGGGCCGCATGGGCCGTTTTTCAACCGTCTTGGTGCCATGTTGCGCAAGGCGGGCGCGACGGTGTGGCGCGTCGGGTTCAACGCCGGCGATCGCGCCTTCTGGTTTCATCCGGACAGTTATATTCCTTTTCGCGGGGCGGCAGGCGATTGGGGCGAAACATTTTGCAATCTGGTCGACGAAAAAGGCGTCACTGATATCGTCCTTTACGGTGATTTACGCCCCATCCACGCCGAAGCGGTGGCAGAAGCCAAACGACGCGCCATTACTGTTCATGTCTTTGAAGAAGGGTATATGCGCCCTTACTGGGTGACCTATGAGCGCGGCGGCACCAATGGTCATTCCCGCCTGATGGATATGAGCGTTGCGCAAATGCAAGACGCGCTTGCGCTCTCGGATATAGAAGCCCCCCTCCCTCCGGGCCATTGGGGTGATATGCGACAACACGTTTTTTATGGCGCGCTCTATCATTGGTTTGTGATGTTTCGGAATGGCGCCTACCGCAATTTTCAACCCCACCGCGCCCTAACCGTAGGACAAGAATTTGGGCTCTACATTCGGCGTCTGCTGCTGATGCCCGTGCACACCCTGGACCGGATACAAGCCACGTGGCGCATCCGTTATGGCGGCTTTCCATACCATCTGGCCTTGCTGCAACTCGAACATGACAGCAGCTTTCAAGAGCATTCGCCATTCGCATCGATGACGGAATTCCTGGATGTGGTGATCCGCGGCTTTGCCTCAGGCGCCCCCGCTCACCATCATCTGGTGATAAAGGCGCACCCTCTGGAAGACGGGCGCGCGCCCATTCGCCGCCATATAAGCGCGCTCATGACTGAGCTGGGCCTCAAGGGCCGCGTCCATTACGTACGAGGCGGCAAGCTGGCACAGTTGCTTAATGATGCGCGCAGCGCCGTTACAGTGAACTCTACGGCGGCTCAGCAAGTGCTCTGGCGCGGTATCCCGCTCAAGGTATTTGGGCGGGCGGTTTTTGCAAAACCGGAATTTGTCAGCGACCAAACAATGCCCGAATTTTTCGCTGGCGCTTCCCGCCCAGACAACAAGGCGTACAAGGATTATCGGCGGTATTTGCTTGAAACCAGCCAGTTGCCGGGTGGGTTTTACTCTGCGCGGGGGCGGCGGCAACTGTTGCGGCAGGTCGTCGACATGATGCTGTCAGACGAAGACCCGTATGACGCTCTGGCCTCTGGCACCGCGGCCCCAAGGCAACAGTTGCGTCTGGTGACCTAAAGAACACTACCCCTATGGCTAGATTTTATCGCCAGACTCCGGTAGTTTGCAGGCAAATAAGGGGCATAAAAATCCGCTCCACTACAAAAACATGATGTGGGTCAACCCACGTCCTGAGGCAGAACAAGAACAGGTCGAGGAGACCGAGCAGTGATTTTCCAGTCTTTCCGCTGGGCGCGCGCCGTCGCGCTACTTGCTATTGTGGGCATCGTTTCATCGTGCGGTTTGCCGAATGTCGGTCCTAACAAACGCGAAATCTTCTCGGGATCAGTTCAGAAACAGGGCGACGCCTTTGTTGTGACTGTCAATGATCGGGTCACACGGGCAACCGCTGTCACACCCGCACTGGGGTTTAACGATGGGTTCACCAATGCCGGTGTGATCGGGTCTGATACAATTCAACCCGGTGACATTCTGGGACTGACGATTTGGGAAAACGTCGACGAAGGCTTGCTGGTCGGACAAGGCCAGAACGCCACCGCGCTCGAAGAAGTGCAGGTCGACGGATCCGGGTTCATCTTTGTGCCCTATGCCGGACGTATCCGGGCTGCTGGCAACACCCCCGAAGCAATACGTCGCATTATCACCACCAAGCTCGAAGAGCAGACGCCGGACCCCCAAGTGCAGGTTCGCCGCCTTGCTGGTGATGGATCGACGGTGTCGCTCACCGGTGCGGTTGGTGCACAGGGCGTTTATGCCATCGAACGGCCGACCCGCACTTTGTCCACCATGCTGGCCCGCGCCGGTGGTGTGACGATCGTGCCCGAGATCGCACAGATCACTGTCATTCGCGGCAACCAGCGCAGCCGCATCTGGTTCCAGGACCTGTTTGACCATCCCGAACGTGACATTGCGTTGCGCGGTGGTGACCGCATTCTTGTCGAAGAAGACACCCGCGCATTTACCGCGCTCGGCGCCACAGGCGGACAGGCGCGCGTTCCGTTTTTCTCGCAGGACCTGAGTGCGCTTGAAGCCATTGCACAGGTCGGAGGTCTGCAATCGGCAACCGCTGACCCAACGGGCATCTTTGTCCTGCGCAATGAGCCAGAAGAGATATCCAATGCTGTTCTGGGTCGAAATGATCTGGTTGGTGCCCAGCGCCTTATTTATGTACTGGACTTGAYCTTTGCTATACCGGCGCCGCAAAAACGACGTCGCCCCAGCAAAGGTCAACTCAAATGACGGCCCCTTTAAATCGGTGCGCGTAAACGCGTGGTCCATCTCGTTCTTTGCATCTTCCAAAGCCATATGGTCAGGCGTCCTTCATCTTCTCTGATTCAAAAAAATCCCGGGGGAGGCGAAGCCGGGGGCAGAGCCCCCAATCAGGCGCGCGGTTGCGCTGTTTCGACCAGGCGGGCAAAGAACGACGCCCCAATCGGAGCAATCTCGTCATTGAAGTTGTACATGGGGTGGTGCACGCCCGCCCCGTCGCCCTGCCCCAGCATCAGGTAAGCACCCGGTCGGGCCTCGAGCATGTATGAAAAATCTTCTGCTCCCATTACGGGCGTTATTGCGTCATCCACACCGTCGGCACCTGCAACATCCGCCGCAACGCGCGTGGCAAAAGCCGCCTTGTCCGCATCATTCACAGTGGGCGGATAGCCATACTCGATCTCAAGCACCGCTTCACAGCCATAGCCTGCCGCAACGCCGGCCACGACCTCCTCCATCCGGCGCGCCACCATAGCCTGAACCTCTTTGTCAAAGGTGCGGATGGTGCCGTTGATATAGGCCGTCTCGGGGATCACATTGTCTGTCGTGCCGGTATGGATTTGCGTTGCCGAAATGACCAGCGTGCCTGCCGTGTTGTGATTGCGGCTCACAATGGTTTGCAGGGCCGTGACAATGCCACAGGCCGCTACCACCGGATCGACGCAATCATAGGGGCGCGCGCCGTGCCCGCCCTTGCCTGTGATGTTGATATGGAAAGTGTCAGCGGCTGCCATGATCGGGCCGGCTGTTGTGTGGAACTTGCCAAAATCCTTTCCGGGCGCGTTGTGGATGGCATAGACCTCGCCGATGTCGAACTTGTCCATGATGCCCTCCTGCACCATGACCTCACCGCCGCCACCGGCCTCTTCCGCAGGTTGGAAAATCAACGCAACTTTGCCACTGAAATTGCGCGTTTCAGCAAGATAAGTCGCCGCGCCCAAAAGCATCGCGGTATGCCCGTCATGGCCACAAGCATGCATCTGACCGGGATGGGTCGAGGCGTATTCAACCCCTGTCTCCTCCGTGATCGGCAAAGCATCAAAATCTGCGCGCAAGCCGATCGTCGGACCGTCACCAACCCCTTCAATGATCGCCACAATACCTGTCTGCGCAATCCCATCATGGATCGCATCCACCCCGATTTCTTCCAGCCGTTCTTTGATAAAGGCTGACGTCTTTGGGCAGTCAAAAGACAACTCGGGGATCGTGTGCAGATGCTGGCGCCACGCGGCCATTTCGGGGCCGAGATCGCCAATGCGGTTGATGATTGCCATGGGTGGACTCCTCGCTGACAGATGCGTCACATGTCAGCAAACGCGAAACCCGAAAGGCTTGCAATGGCTCAGGACCTGATTAACGACCAAACTGCCGGGATCGAGCGGCTTTTGGAGATTATGCGCCGCTTGCGTGACCCCAAAACAGGCTGCCCTTGGGACATCGAACAGACATTTCAGACCATTGCGCCCTACACCATCGAAGAAGCTTATGAGGTAGCAGACGCCATTGAGCGGCAGGATTGGTCCGAATTAGAGGGCGAATTGGGTGATCTGCTGCTGCAATCTGTCTATCACACCGCCATCGGCGAAGAGGCCGGGCATTTTTCGTTTCAATCCGTCGTGACTAACATCTCTGACAAGATGGTTGCGCGTCACCCGCACGTGTTTGGCGACGAAAGCCGGGATAAATCCGCCGATCAGCAAACCCGCGACTGGGAGGCGATCAAAGCCACAGAGCGCGCGGGAAAAGCACAAAAAGGCACACTCGACGGGATCGCGATGAACCTTCCCGCCCTCCTGCGCGCCCACAAGCTGCAAAAGCGCGCCGCGCGGGTCGGGTTTGACTGGCCCGACACGTCTCACGTTCTTGACAAGATTGTTGAAGAGGCGGGCGAATTGGTTGAGGCGCGCGATACCATGGACCACGAGGATATGGTGGATGAAATGGGCGATCTGCTGTTCGTGATGGCCAACCTTGCCCGCCATCTCAACATCGACCCCGAAGAAGCGCTCAGGCGGACCAATGCCAAGTTCACCCGCCGCTTTGGTGCAATCGAAGACGCGCTGGCCAAGCGCGGAAAACGACCTGAAGACAGCGACTTGAAGGAGATGGACGCGCTTTGGGACGAGGTCAAAGCACGAGAAAAGGCCGCCAAGGGCTAACGGCGCTGGATGGCGCAATCTGGACAAGCCGGTGCAAATCCCCCACACGACTCACAAAAATCGCAGGAGACAAACGTGGCCCCCCGTAAAATCATCATCGACACTGATCCCGGTCAGGATGACGCCGTAGCGATCCTCCTTGCTCTGGCGAGCCCCGAAGAGATCGAGGTGGTTGGCATTACCTCTGTTGCTGGCAACGTGCCACTTGCGTTGACAACAAAAAATGCTCTTATGATCTGTGAGTTGGCGGGCAAAGCTGATGTACCGGTCCATTCAGGCTGCGACCGGCCCATGGGGCGCGAACTGGTCACAGCCGAATACGTGCATGGCGCGACCGGAATGGATGGACCTGACCTACCAGACCCCACAATGCCGCTTCAGGAGCAGCATGGCGTCGACTTCATCATCGACACTCTGCGCAGCAATCCTCCCAGGACGATTACGCTTTGCCCCCTTGGCCCGCTGACCAATATCGCCACCGCTTTGGAAAAGGCACCAGACATTGCGGAACGTGTGCACCAAATCGTTCTGATGGGCGGCGCCTATTTCGAGGTCGGCAATGTGACCCCAGCAGCGGAGTTCAACATTTACGTCGACCCCCAAGCTGCGGAAATTGTGTTTAAATCTGGGATTGATATCGTCGTCATGCCCCTTGATGTAACCCACAAAGCGCTGGTGACCAAAGAACGCAACACGGCCTTTCGTGCCATTGGCAATGCGGCCGGAACTGCGGTCGCTCAAATGACAGATTTTTTTGAACGCTTTGATCGTGAAAAATACGGGAGCCCCGGCGCGCCGCTGCATGATCCTTGCGTGACCGCCTATTTGATTCGACCTGATCTGTTTTCAGGCCGACATGTGAATGTAGAGATCGAAACCTCTTCAGAACTCACCATGGGCATGACGGTCGCCGACTGGTGGGGCGTGACAGATCGCACCCCCAACGCGACATTCATGGGCTCCGTGGATGCAGACGGGTTTTTTGCGCTCCTGACTGAACGTTTGGCCCAGTTGTGAGCCTTGTGGTGCCCTATGACGGCACCTGGCCGATCAGGGCGGACGAAGAAATGCAGCGTTGGCGGGAAGCCGTGGAGGGCCTGATCACGGTGCACCACATCGGATCAACCTCTGTGCCCGGACTGCCTGCCAAGCCCATTCTAGATCTTCTGCCTGTCTTTGCCGATGAGGCTGCCGCTGATGCCAGTCGCGCTGCCCTTGAGGTCTTGGGCTATGAATGGATGGGCGCCTTTGGCCTTGAAGGACGACGTTATTGCCGCCGCATTGACCCTCAATCAGGCGACCGGCAGGTCCACGCCCACGCCTATGTGCAAGGGCACGCAGATATCCGCCGTCATCTGGCCTTTCGTGATGCCTTACGTGCCAACGCGTCCTTGCGGGCGGCTTACGCCTCTGTCAAAGGCGCGTGTGCGGCGCGCCACCCCGAAGGCGGTGAAGCCTATGGAACATGCAAATCCGCATGGATCAGCAAGACGGAAAGCCGCGCATTGGAGCGTTATTGATGAGTGCCGCCCTCACCCTCGCCAACCTTGACCATCTCGATCGCCTGTTGCCACTGGTGGCGGCCTTCCACGCCGAGGCGGGAATAGAAACATCAGAACAACAGCGCGCCGATGGCATTACGCCCTTGTTGGAAGGTAGCCCACATGGTGCCGCCTATCTTATCGGGCCACCCCGCGCGCCGATTGGCTATATCGTTGTGTCCTTTGGCTGGTCGCTTGAATTCGGCGGCATGGACGGGTTTGTTGACGAACTGTTTATCCGTCCGGGCGTGCGCGGGCGCGGTGTCGCCAGCGAAGTTCTCATCGCCCTGCCCCGCGCACTGGCTGACGTTGGCCTCAAGGCGCTGCATCTGGAGGTCAGCAAAGAGAACGCCAGCGCGCAGCGTTTGTATACCCGCGCCGGGTTCGGTCTGCGGACCGGGTATCACCTGATGACACGCACCTTCTAGGCAAGGCTGGCGATCCGCCCTATGTGAAGAGGCATGAGCTTGCATATCCCCTTTGATAACTCTTACGCCGCCCTGCCGGATGCCTTTTACACCCGGCTGGACCCAACGCCTGTGTCCAAACCGCAGATGTTGGCTTGGAATGACGCCCTTGCCAGCGATCTCGGGATCACCGGTTCGGATGCAACAGTCTTTGCCGGAAACATTGTGCCCAAGGGTGCGGCACCGCTGGCTCAGCTGTATGCGGGGCATCAGTTCGGCAATTACAATCCGCAACTCGGGGATGGGCGTGCCATTCTGTTGGGCGAGGTGATCGACAAATCTGGCACGCGGCGCGACATCCAACTGAAAGGCTCCGGGCCGACACCTTATTCGCGTATGGGTGACGGGCGCGCATGGCTCGGCCCAGTCCTGCGCGAATATGTGGTGAGCGAGGCAATGCATGCCCTGAGCATCCCCACCAGCCGCGCATTGGCTGCCGTCGCCACAGGCGATCCGGTCTACCGTGAACAAGGCGCATTGCCGGGCGCGGTGCTAACCCGCGTAGCCGCAAGCCACCTGCGCGTTGGCACATTTCAGGTCTTTGCCCATCGCGGTCACATCGACGAATTGCGCACCCTCGCTGACTACGCCATCGCGCGCCACTGGCCGGACGCGGACGGGCCCATGGGCTTGCTGTCAGCAGTCTGCGCGGCGCAAGCCGAACTGATTGCCGCATGGATGTCTGTTGGTTTTATCCACGGGGTGATGAACACCGACAATTGCACCATCTCAGGTGAAACCATCGACTATGGCCCCTGCGCCTTTATGGACGCCTACACCGAAGGGCGCGTGTTCTCTTCAATCGACCAGATGGGCCGCTACGCTTATGGCAACCAACCGCGCATTGCGGTGTGGAACATGGCGCAACTGGCCACGGCCCTCATTCAACTGTTTGAGGACAAGGATAAGGCCGTCGAAGACGCCACGGCCATCGTGCACGCCATGCCCAATCAGTTGCAGGCCGCCTGGCTGCGCCGTTTTGGGGCCAAGATCGGGCTAAATAGCGCCACTGCCGACCACCAACCTTTGATCGAAGAATTACTTGCTTTGATGCAGACTGATGGTGCGGACTTTACCAACACTTTCGCCGCGCTTGGCACGGACAGCGCGCGGGATCAGTTCAGCGACCGCGACGCTTTTGATGCTTGGGCGCAGCGCTGGCAGGCGACAAACCCCGATATTAATCTGATGGCACGCACCAACCCGCAGATCATTCCGCGCAATCACCGGATCGAGGCGATGATCGAGGCCGCCGTGGCTGGGGATATGGGTCCGTTCGAACGGTTGACCAAAGCACTCGCAACCCCGTTCCGAGCCACAGACCCAGACCTGCACCGCCCGCCAAACACAGACGAAATCGTACCGGCCACGTTCTGCGGCACTTAACGACGGTTGATCAGCACAAGTCCTACAGCGACCAATCCAAGGGCCGCCCAGATGTTCAGCCCAATCTGTTCGCCTAGGATCAACCACCCCAACAGCACCGAAAATACCGGTGAGAGAAAGCTGAACGAGGCCACGCCAGAGGCTGGATATATCTTGAGCAGCCAGAACCAGAACAAGAACCCAAAGCTCGCGATTGCGATGATTTGATAGACAAGACCAGCCACATGCAGAGGCTCCAAATCGCGCACCAAGTCACCGAAAAACAGTGAAGCCACCAGCAAAAGGGGCGCTGAGATCAACAACTGCCATAGCAGTTGCTGAGCGGCGGGCACTGTACTCAGCGGCGTAATGCGCACGCACAACGCAATACCTGCCCAACACATGCCCGCACCAATCGCGAGCAGATCCCCCGTCAGGCTGGCCTGCCCGCCACCACGGTCAGACATGGCCAAAATAACTCCGCCCATGGCAAGCGCCATGCCCAGGATACGCAGCGCTGACAACCGCTCGCCGGGTAACAATACGTGACTGGCCAACGCCAGCCAGATCGGCATTGCGTAAAACAAGATCGAAGTGCGCGATACGGTTGTGAGGTCCAGCGCCTTGAAAAGGAACGTAAATTCGATTGCGAACAAACAGCCTGCAATGACTGCGCCCATATGGGCGGGCTTTGGCAGGCTTAACGAAATCCCGCGCGCCCGCATCCAAATCACCAGCACCACCCCTGCCCCAGCTGATCGCAGCGCAGCCATGAACACAGGCTGAAATCCACCATTGGATACTTTTATCACCACCTGATTGAGCGCCAGATTCAGCGCAAAGGCGGTTAGGGCCACAGCACCGATCAGATCAATGTGAGACTTGCGGTTCATAGAGCGCACTTGGCGCGGCCTTTGTCAGGGATGTCAATTGCCTGATAACTTTCCCCGCTGCCGGACAGCAATTTTGTGCAAAGATTTACCAATACGATTCTATGCATTGATTAAAGGGAGAAAACCCAATGAGCTTGATGAAGACCCTGGCCAAAGTGGCCATTGGCGTGGCGGTCGCAAAAGGCGCCAGCTCGATGATGAAAAGCCGAAGCGGTGCTCAGACAGCAGGAACCGATGCCGGGCTTGGCGGATTGCTAGGTGGGCTTGCAGGCGGTACCCAAGGCGGCGGCGCTGGATTGCAGGACATGCTTGGCGGGTTGATGGGTGGTGCGCAGAGTGGCGCCGGGGCGGCCGGTTTGCAGGACATGCTTGGTGGTCTCATGGGGGGTGCACAGGGTGGTACCGGTGGCCTTGGCGGCTTGCTTGAAAACCTTGGAGGCGCCGGCGGTGCGGGCGGTGGTTTGCAAGACATGCTGGGTGGGCTTGCTGGTAGTGCGGGCGCCGGTGGTCTGCTGGGTGCACTGGGTGGCGCCGTCGCGCAACGCCCCGAAAGCAACAACGCCAGCTTTGGCGAGGTCCTGAATTCGGCTTTTGATCAAACCCCACAAGAGGCCATCGAACCCTCCGCCGATCAAGAGGCCGCCGCGGCCCTGATGTTGCGCGCCATGATTCAGGCCGCGAAGTCCGATGGCAAGCTGGATGACGGCGAACAAGAAAAACTAATGGGCCAACTGGGCGGCGACATTGACGACGGCGAGGCCGCGTTTTTGCGCACCGAAATGCAGCGCCCCGTGGATGTGAACGCACTTGTGGCCGATGTGCCGCGCGGCATGGGCCCGCAAGTCTATGCGATGTCCCTGCTTGCCATTGATCTGGATAGTCAGACCGAGGCGCAGTACCTGCATTCGCTGGCCCAAGGGCTTGGGATGGATGCTACATCCGTGAACGACGTGCACGCACAGCTTGGCGTGCCATCGCTTTATACCTGAAAAGTCGGCTTTCTGGCTGAACGGGGCGGACAACGTGCCGCCCCGTTCGTCAAGGATGCCATGAGGAAGCGCCAAAATCTTGCGGATTGAGGCCTTGAGGACAAAGATGTCCTGCTAAAATTGTCCCCCCCACTCCCGGCGGCATTCAACTGGTATTCAAAGCGGTCAGAGGATCAGCAACGCGCGTCCCGTGCCCGGACATAAAAAACTGGGATAAAGATTTGTGTGGAATGGGTGCTTAACCAGGCACAGCATCCATTTTTAAATTTCCTCGCCTCGGTCGACCAGGGCGCACGCCAACCGGTCGCAGACACATCACTGGTGAGCGATGTAAAAACCGAGTCACTTTGGTTTTTGCATCAGGGACGCATGACCTGCCCACCAAGAAATGCCGACAAAATTGCCGCATAAGTTGCAGTGGAATGGCATCAATCTTTGCTGTGAGACTTTCGATGCTGCGCGCGATACTTGGAAGGCGATGTCCCGGCAACTTTTGCAAACGCGCGGGAAAAATTGGATGGGTCCGAATACCCAAGATCAAAGGCGATCTCCTCAGCGCTGCGATTGGATCTCTCCAATGCATTCTGAGCGTATTCAATTTTCGCGGCCAACACTTCTTTCGTTGTTGTTGTGCCAAATTTTGCAAGCCGCCGAGACAGCGTTCTGGTGTTCAAATGAACCAATTGGGCGGCTTGTTCAGCACTTATGCCGCCCATCGGAACTTGCTGGCGCAACAGCGTACGAAAACTCGCCAAAAAGCTTGAATCGGAAACTTTATGCTGAATGGTCTCTGGTTTCTTGGTTGTTGGATGTGCAGATAGCGGAGTATTTAACCACTCCGACGGAAACTGGATCTTTGAGCCCATTTCATCGCCTTTTAAGACCTGAAAACGCGTCATCGGCTTTGGTAGAACGCTTGGATCGCTCACAACAAGCGAGACATTGGTGCCATCCAACTGCTCTCCCACGGCAATTTCGATCATTGAGAGCTTTAGACTGATCATGAACCCGTCGTTTTGAGCCGGTAAGACCAGAGGTTTGAACCTTCGGCGCTCCCCAAACACAGCCATGTCGCCTCTGATATCCAAGAATGGCGTCACTGAGGACGCCACTTGCGAGACAAGCGTCACATAAATGGTGAGCATTTCGCCAAGAGTTCTCGCGTCAGCCATCGCTTTTTGAATCATCGGCCAGCCTGTCGTGTCCAGACTGGCGCCTACCGTGGCGCAAAATGACTTGTCATTGGCGAAAATGGCACAGTTTTCAAGGAATTGGTGGATGACCATCACATGCACCGTCGACCCCGGCTGCTCGACCGCAGACACCGTCAGACCGGCGCTTTCGAGAACGGTTTCCGGATCAATACCCCGCGCAGTCAAGGCAGTCAGAATTGGTGCAATGAGTTGCAATTGAACCAAAGGAAGCGAGTCGGACACTTGTTAAAAAAACTCCGTTGATGGGCAACTTCAGCAGTGACCATGTCTTCAGGTCAATAAAAACTTCTCCAAACCGATCATAAAGTGCCATATTACTTAACTGGTGTCTGAAAATGACCGGAATATTTTGGATTTCTGTGTTTAACTAGGCATCCGTCTTTATGGACAAATGACTAACCGGGGGTTTCCACATGAAAAACAGCAGCTTTCTTGCTGGCGTAGTTGCCAGCTTTGTACTGGCGTTCGCGCCGCACGCAGGCATGGCACAAGACGATGAAGCCTTGCCGCAAACTCTGTTCACCAACGTGAATGTCTTTGACGGAGTGAATGAAGCTCTAATCGAAAACGCCAGCGTTCTGGTTGAAGGCAACCTGATCAAGACGGTGTCTTCCGACGCGATTGATGCACCGGATGCGACCGTCATCGACGGTGACGGCCAAACGCTTACGCCGGGCTTCATCGAGAACCACGCGCACCTGATGCTTATGGGCCCCTCCCTTTCAGCGATGGAGGCCGACACGACTTGGGAAGACTTCGGTATCCACGGCACAAGAATGGCAGAGATGTACCTCATGCAGGGATTTACGACGGTGCGTGACGCCGGAGGCGCCAACGGTGGACTTCGTCGCGCCATCGACTCTGGCCAGATCGTTGGGCCTCGTTTCTACCCTTCTGGTGCCTTTATTGGGACGCGCGGCGGCCACGCGGATTTTGCCACCTTCACATCACCACCCGGGGGTTCGACAAATTTCGGTCGCCTGAATTTGTCTCAGGAAGTCACCGGTGTGGACGACGTATACCTTTATGGCCGCAACAACTTCCGCATGGGAGCCACCCAATTGAAGTTCATGATCTCAGGCGGCGTGGTCTCGGCATTCGACCCATGGCAATTGCTGGCCGGAGCACCGGAAGAAATCGCTGCGGCAGTGCAAGTTGCAGCTGAATATGAGAGCTATGTGATGGCGCATGCCTATCGTAAGGAAGCCATCATGAACGCGCTCGATGCGGGTGTCATGTCCATCGAGCACGGCTTCTCATTCGACTGTGACATCGCGAAAGTAATGAAAGAGAAAGGGGCTTACATCACGACCAATTTGACGGCTTTTGACCCAGGCCTTCTCGATGTACCCGCCGTCAAGAACCAAGCGTCTAGCCTCGCGAAAGCGAAATCTGCTTCGGCGACATTTGCCAATTACATTCCGAACATGAAAGAATGCCCCGTGCCACGCGGCTTCCAGACAGATTGCGTTGGGTCTGTTGAAGCTTGCAACATTCAGATTGCGTATGAAAAGCACCTGAACAATGACTTTTTCGGACCCTATCAATCGATGCTGACGCTAACGTCGATCGGCGGAGAAATCGCAGCGCTGTCGGGAAGCTTCATGAACCCCTATCCTGACGCCAAGCTAGGAGTGATCGAGGAAGGCGCCTATGCCGACATTCTGTTGCTCGACGGAAATCCGCTCGAGGACTTCTCGGTAGTTGGCACCGGAGACCAGTGGTTCGGCGCAGACCCACGTCCCGACAGCCCAGAAACCATACGTATCATCATGAAGGATGGCGTGATTTACAAAAACACGCTGGACTGATGAGATTGCGGGGCGGTTCAATACCTCGGCCGCCCTGCACACTTCTTCGAACAAGGGTCAGATTGATATGAACATTGTGTCTATTGGCATTCGGGTGGCCGCCGCCCTCGTTTTGTCTGCAACGTTGGTCTCAGCCACAGAAAACCGACCGGTGGATTGGGATGATTTGATAAACCAGTCCGCGCAAACGTTTGAGGACCCATTTAGAGACCTGAGCTACGATCAAATCTTCGATGTCAGAACAGTTTTTCAAAAACGACAAGATTTGGAAAACCCGTCCCTGACCGATGACGCCCGTACAGAAGCCGAGACTGCTCTGAACGAAACACTTGCCCGGCTCGCTGAGGCAGAAATTGACGCCGACTGGCTGATCTCGCAGCGTTGGATTGTTGCAGAGCGGCGCCAGAAAGCAGCAACCGCAGCCAACCCGCTGCTCGATGGGAAAACGGTGACGCTGGCCGGCTTTGCCATTCAGGCGCCACCGGAAGACGATGGGACGCGGATTGTTTATCTCGTGCCAGAGCGGGGCATGTGCAGCCATATGCCGCCACCAAACGCCAACCAGATGGTGCGTGCGGTGGTCGAAGGTGACTGGAGCCCAAAAACGTTGCACGAACCTGTACGACTGACAGGAAAACTGAGCATCGAAGAGACGCAGCAGAGTTTCCACATTGTCGATGGTTCGGTGCAAATGAACGCCAGCTATGTCCTTGATGTTACTCAGGTCGAAACGATTGAAGACATGCGGAAAAGCCAACAGGCGAATGACTGGGCGACATCCCACGCTAAACGGCTGCGCGCATCTGGGAAGCTGTACGGTCCAAAACAAGGAGTGTCAGAATGAGACACCTCATCGCGACCGCCCTGCCGCTGATGCTGGCAGCACCGGCCTTTGCGCAAGTGGGCCCAAACATTGATGATCTTGCAAAAGAGCTTTCAAATCCGGGGGCTGCAAACGCGACCCTGAATTTCAAGCTGGAGTATCGCACCTTTGACGGTGATCTGCCCGGTGCAGATGATCAGGACAGTTTGACAGCGACATTCCAACCCGTCTTTCCGTTCATATTGGAGAACGGAAACAACCTGATCTTCCGTCCGGCATTTTCGTATGTCTTGGATCAACCCATTGCCTCGCCCACTGGGTTCTCGGATCTAAGCCAATTCGGCGATATCCCGTATGATCTGCTGTATTCTTGGAACAACAATGGCTGGACCTTTGGGGCCGGTTTGGTTGGTTTGATACCAACAGGCAGTGGCATTTCGTCAGATAACTGGCTGCTGGGCCCAAGTGCGCTGGCAGTAAAGACACAAGACTGGGGCGTCTGGGGCTTCTTTCCCTTTCACAACGAAAAAGTCGGTGGAAGCGGGCCTGATGTGTCCATCACCTCGCTTCAGTATTTCTTGTTCTACGGGCTGGGCAACGGATGGCAAATCGGAACCGGTCCCACGATCACCTACGATTGGAACGCGGACAGTGATGACGCCTGGACAGTCCCATTCGGCATTCAAGTCGCCAAAACAACGGCGATTGGGAACCAGCTGATCAAACTCAACGCAGGCATCGAGAAAAGCGTCATAGCCCCTGATGCCTTTGCTTCGGACTGGAAATACACGTTCACGTTCAGCCCAGTCATAAGCAACCCGTTTCAACCCAATCCACCGTCACCACCCGTGGACGAGGTCACACGCGCCGCGGTTCTGGCGCCCATCAGATAAGGTTCTCACATGCTCTGCAGATCGCTCTCCGCCGCGTCAGTTCTCGTCTGCCTTGCGTGTTCTGCATTTGCTCAGGGCCTAGGCGGACCATCTTCGGTCGAGGCAGATTTGCAACCCGGCGATGGTCTGACTGATCCGCAGTTCCGGTCGGACTTTCCGGTGAACGTCGCGCCGAGCTATTTTGAGTGGAAGGAAGGCCTTGCAGAACAAGGTTTTCGCTTTAACTTGGACTATTTGGCGTTGGGACAGACAACGAACTCTGATTTGGGCGAAGGAAACGCGTCGGGCGGGATTTTCCGACTCTATGGGTCCTGGCAGGCGACCGATCGCGGAAGTCTGACATTCAAACTGGAAGATCGGCACGCTTACGGAGATGTGGCGCCTCAAAACTTAGGGTTTGATGCGGGCGCGCTGTCAATCACTGGCACGGCTTTTAATGACAATGGTACGCTTCTGACCAACCTGTTCTGGACCCAGCGTGCGGCAGATGGGTCATGGACGCTACAATTCGGCATTCTGGATGTAACGGACTTTCTGGACATCTATGGGTTGGTCAGCCCCTACACCGCCTTCCAAAACCTGGCCTTCAATACGAACCCCACGATCAACGCACCAAACCCGGGCTTTGGCATTGCTGGGGGCGTTAAACTGGGAGCGAACTACTATTTGACGGCTTCGGTTGCCGATGCAAACGCTGACCCCTCCAGTCCTGACCTGGATGTCTTCTCTGACGGTGAACTCTTCAAGAGTGTGGAAATTGGCTACACCAGCGGGTTTGATCGCGTCTATTTCGATAACATCCACTTCACATTCTGGCATGCGGACGCGGCCGATGACGGCAGCCGCCTCGAAGATTATGGCGCCAGCTTTTCGGCGGCATGGTTTGTAGGGAACAAGTGGATGCCATTCTTTCGTGCTGGAACATCCAAAGGTCGGGCAGCGCTTTATGATAAATCGGTGTCGATGGGCTTGGGGTATTTCGCCCGAAACACAGATTTGGCCGGAATCGGATTCAATTGGGCCGAAGCAAATGGTATCTCTGGCGACCAGAAAACGATTGAGGCGTTTTACAGGTTCTCCATTTCACCCAACCTACAGATCACACCTTCGATTCAGTACATCTCAGACCCCTTGCTTGCCACTGACAAGTCCAGCCTCACGGTATTCGGGCTGCGTGCACGGATTGTCTTCTGACCTAGAAGGTAATGACCTCTAAGAAAGCCAATTTTCCTTAAGTGGCTAATACTTGAGAAGGCATTTATGGGTCCGAATGTGTCTTGCAGTGATGCAAAGAAAAACCAACTTTGAACCATTATGACAAATGGTTAAGATCTTTGCTTTGCTGGCTTTTGACTGTGAAAAAGCACATTAACCGCACATCACAACCGATTGTTGTATAAACTATTTTCTCAATTTTGATGTAACAGGGCATCGCTACGCCATTTCGAGTATCAGAGACGATGTGCGGCAAAGACGCGCGTTCGAACTGGTGAGTGAGAGCGAGGAGTCTGTCGACCACATCGCTTCGCGTCTTGGATATACAAACAGTTCGAACTTCACGCACGCGTTTCGAGGTTGGACTGGCAAATCACCACGTGACTTTCGAAGGACCCGTTAGGCTCCTTTTGATCTTCTTGCTGCGACTGAATGGACCTTGCGCAAGTTTCCCGACCTTGTGTTCGACTCTGACCGCGACTTCCTGCTCAGTGCAGAACGGCGGGAAAGATTCAAACCAATTCTCGTTACGTCTTGGGCTTGGGTTTGCGTCGACGTCGGTTGCCCGGCTTGGCCCCACCTGGCGCACCGCCGGGACGACCACCACCGGGGCGTCCGCGTCCCCTGCCCCGGCCACCGCCGCCAGGCTTCCTTGCGGTCGGGTCATCCACAGGCTCCCAAGGGCGGCCAGAGGCCACCGGAATGGCCGTTTTCAGTACCTTCTGAATGTCTTTGAGCTGATCCATCTCGTCGGGCGCGCAAAACGCGATCGCGGCGCCGTCCTTACCAGCGCGGGCTGTACGACCAATGCGGTGCACATATGCCTCGGGTACGTTGGGCAGATCAAAGTTGTAGACGTGCTTGACGTCTGGAATGTCCAGGCCCCGCGCCGCCACATCCGTGGCCACCAGCACCTTGACCTCGCTCGCCTTGAACGCGGCCAGCGCGCGGTCGCGCTGTCCTTGCCTCTTGTCACCGTGGATGGCGGCAACGGCAAAGCCCTTTTTCTCCACTGCACGGGCAAGACGGTCGGCCCCGTGTTTGGTGCGGGTGAAGACTAGTGCGCGCTCATCTTTGTGTTCGGACATCAGCTCGATCAGCAGTGCAGTCTTTTCAGCCTTGGCGATAAAGTGGATGGCTTGGGTGACTTTGTCGGCGGCCTTGCCGGGAGGAGACACTTCCACCCGGATCGGGCTGCGCAGGTAGGAACCCGCGATCTCGGCCATCTGTTTGGGCATCGTCGCGGAAAACAGCATGGTCTGGCGATCTTCACCCATCATCGACGCGATCTTGCGCAAGTCATGAACAAAGCCAAGGTCCAGCATCTGGTCCGCCTCGTCCAGCACCAAAAACCCGGTCTGATCAAGACGCACGGCACGGCGATCCACCAGATCAAGCAAGCGCCCGGGCGTGGCGACCAGAATGTCGACGCCTTTGGACAGCCGTTGGATCTGCGGATTAATGGACACACCACCCACCACGATCTGCACTTTCATATCCGTGAGGGCACGCAGCACAGTCGCAATCTGCCCCGCCAATTCACGTGTCGGCGCAAGGATCAGGCCGCGGGCCGTTTTGGGGGCAGCACGTGCGCCCTCTTCCATCAGTCGCGCAATCAGTGGAATGCCAAAGGCAGCCGTTTTTCCGGTGCCGGTTTGGGCCAACCCCATCACATCGCGCCCATTCATCGCATGCGGGATCGCCTGGGCCTGAATGGGGGTCGGGTCCGTCAGACCCATCTCTGCAACGCGCGCACGCAATGCGTCCGGCAGGTTCATCATGTCAAAATCGCTCATGGCCCCCCTTGGACCCATCCCCGCATGGCGTCAACCGCAAACGGGGATAGCGAATTGTGCAAGCGGCAATCCTTCGCTAAACCAAGACCCATGAGTGCCAAACGCCCCACCATCACCCAGCGAAGCGAAGCCAATGGTCTGCGCATGACCCACCCGCGCCGGGTGATTGCCGAAGTATTGGAATCTTCTGACGACCATCCGGACGTCGAAGAGCTTTACAATCGCGCAAGTGCTGTGGATTCCGGCATCTCGATCGCCACGGTCTATCGTACGGTTAAGCTGTTTGAAGAGGCTGGTATTCTGGACAAGCTGGAATTCGGCGACGGGCGCGCGCGCTATGAAGATGCCGAGCGCGAACACCACGACCACCTGATAGACATGAATTCGGGCGAAGTGATCGAATTTATGGATGCAGAGATCGAGGCCTTGCAGGAAAAGATCGCCCAAAAACTTGGGTATGAGCTGCGCGGTCACCGCCTTGAGCTTTATGGCGTGCCAAAAAAAAATCTCTGAGCGTGAAAAAGGAAAACCTGTGAGTGACCGAAACCGCCCTTTGTTGGCTGTATTGATCGATGCCGACAACGTGCCCGCCAAATTCGCTGACGCGATCTTGCGCGAAGTGACATCAATTGGCGAACCTGCCCTGCGGCGTGTGTATGGTGACTGGACCTCGGGACGACTGAACGCGTGGTCAGCCCGCATTCTGGAACTGGGGCTGGTCGCCCATCAGGATACGTCCAACACCACGGGCAAGAATGCCAGCGACATCGGCCTTGTGATTGACGCCATGGACATCCTGCACGGGAGGCGCTTTGACGGATTTGTCATCGTCTCGTCAGACAGTGATTTTACAGCCCTTGCCAACCGCCTGCGAGAAGACGGGCTGACCGTGATTGGCATCGGCGAGGCCAAGGCCCCCGAAGCGCTGCGCAATGTCTGCAACCGTTTTATCCTCATTGAAAACCTTCTTGACGAACCACAGGCGACAACCAGTCGCGAAGCCCCCAAGTCCGCTCTGCCCCTGATTGAGGCCGCCATGGACAAGATCGACCAGGACGATGACTGGTATGCGTTGGGTCAGATTGGTCAGGCCATCCAGAACGCGCATCCCGATTTTGATACGCGCACTTATGGACATCGAAAGCTGTCAGCCCTTGTGGACTCGCTCAAAGGAGTAGAAACGCGCAAGCAGGGCAATCAGTTGATGCTTCGGTTGGCGCAGTAAAGGCAAAACATGGACAATTTGCGCGGCGCAGCGATCATGGTGCTGGCCATGCTTGGCTTTGCGATCGAAGACGCTTTGATCAAACTGCTGTCCGGCGCTTTGCCTGTTGGTCAAATCATCGGTCTTCTTGGGATCGGCGGGGCCACTGTCTTTGCTGTTCTGTGTCGTGTGCAGCGCCAGTCTCTTTGGCAGGCGAGCTTTTTGGCGCGCCCAGTGCTTTTGCGAAATCTGGCCGAATTGTTGGGCACTTTGGGCTTCGTCACAGCTCTTGCCTTGATCCCTTTGTCTACGGCCTCGGCCATTCTCCAAGCTGCCCCCTTGCTGGTCACGCTTGGAGCGGCCGTGTTTTTCCGCGAACCAGTGGGCTGGCGGCGCTGGGGCGCGATCCTGGTCGGGTTTGGCGGTGTGTTGATGATCATTCGGCCTGGCACGGATGGGTTTGACTGGCTGTCTCTTTTTGCCGTGTTGGGTGTGTTGGGGCTGGCAGTTCGGGATCTCGCTACGCGACGGGTGACCTTTGCGATCAGTTCGATGCAATTGAGCTTTCTTGCGTTTCTGACGCTCATCCCTGCTTCGGTCATCCTGCTGACCTTTGGTGGGGTCGCTCCGGTCATGCCAAATGGGCTGCAATCCGGGCTTCTTGGCGCCGCAGTCCTGATTGGGGCCATCAGCTATTTTGCGATCACTTACGCCATGCGGATTGGCGACATTGGGTTCGTCACGCCCTTTCGCTATTCACGTATGATCTTTGCATTGATCATCGCCATGGCGCTGTTTGGTGAGAATCCGGATGCGCTGACCCTGATTGGGGCAGCGATTATCGTTGCTTCCGGCCTCTATACCCTATGGCGCGAACAGGTGCTAAAATCACAGGCCAGCGCCTGACCCCCCTTTTGCTAGCGCTCACATCGCGCTAGACGCTAATCAAATTTACGCCAACCCTCCCGGAGACGTCATCCATGAGCACCATCATCGACATTTACGCCCGCGAAATCCTCGACAGCCGGGGCAACCCCACAGTCGAAGTCGACGTTACCCTCGAAGACGGCACAATGGGCCGCGCAGCTGTCCCTTCCGGTGCCTCTACGGGAGCGCATGAAGCGGTGGAAAAGCGCGACGGCGACAAAAGCCGCTACATGGGCAAAGGCGTGCTTGAGGCGGTCGCTGCCGTAAACGGCGAGATCGCAGAGGCACTGGTGGGCATTGACGCTACTGAACAGGTCGAGATCGACCACGTCATGATCGAATTGGACGGCACACCGAACAAGGCACGTCTGGGCGCAAACGCTATTCTTGGCGTCTCGCTGGCCGTGGCCAAGGCCGCTGCGGATTACACGCAGCAGCCGCTGTTCCGCTACGTTGGCGGCACATCCGCCCGCGTTTTGCCCGTGCCGATGATGAACATCATCAACGGCGGCGAACACGCTGATAACCCCATCGACATTCAGGAATTCATGATCATGCCGGTGGCTGCGGACAATATCCGCGAGGCCATTCGCATGGGATCAGAAGTATTCCACACGCTGAAAAAAGAACTGACTGCGGCCGGATATGCGACCGGGATCGGAGACGAAGGTGGCTTTGCTCCAGCAATCAACTCCACCCGTGACGCGCTTGATTTCATTATGAAATCAATTGAAAAGGCCGGGTACACACCGGGCGAGGAAATCTACCTCGCGCTCGATTGCGCAGCTACAGAATACTACAAGGATGGCGCCTACGTCATGGCCGGCGAAGGAAAGACACTGACCTCCGCAGAAAACGCGGCCTACCTTGCAGCACTGGTAGACGATTACCCCATCATCTCGATTGAGGATGGTATGGGAGAAGACGACTGGGACGGTTGGAAGCTGTTGACGGACACCATCGGTGATCGCGTGCAGTTGGTCGGGGACGATCTTTTTGTCACCAATCCAGAGCGTCTGGCGACAGGCATCGAAAAAGGTTCGGCCAACTCCATGTTGGTAAAAGTCAACCAGATCGGTACGTTGACCGAAACTCTTAAAGCAGTCGACATGGCGCACCGCGCCCGGTTTACCAATGTAATGAGCCACCGTTCCGGTGAAACGGAAGATGCGACCATCGCCGATCTCGCCGTCGCAACCAACTGTGGGCAAATCAAAACTGGATCGCTGTCGCGTTCGGACCGTTTGGCCAAGTACAATCAGTTGATCCGGATCGAAGAGACGCTGGGCGAAAGCGCGGAATATGCAGGCCGCTCGATCCTGAAGTAACGCCCGGTCGGTGACTGATCTTACCATACGCAGCGCGACATTAGCGGATAATGCTGATGTCGCGCGCTTGTGCTGGGCCTATCGGGATTTGTTGCTTGAGCGGTCGCACGCCTTTCCTCACGTCCTCGCTTCATATCTTGATCAACCCACTTATCGTGATTTGATCCAAGACCTACCGCGCATCCATGCTCGTCCCACTGGCGACATCCTGTTGGCGTCCTTTGGAAATGAAGTCGTCGGGTGTGCGATGTATTACCCTCTCGCCACACCCGGCGTGACGGAAATCAAACGTGTTTACGTTGATACCGAAATCCGTGGCAGTGGTGCCGGGCGCGCGCTTGTGGGCGCCGCCATCGCGGCGGCGCGCAAAGATGGATATTCGCGCATGGTGTTGGATACTATCACGCCTCTGACCCAAGCGATCGCGCTCCATGAACAGATGGGGTTCGCCCCTTGTGATCCGTTCTACGAGGTTGATCCGACCCATGACCAATACCTCAGGTTTTACGACTACCCGCTTTGAAATCGGTCCGGGGTAAATGGCGCAGCCAATGCGCTCTGTGCATTACTCAGCGTCGCATTCATGACTTGTGGGGCCAACAGTTCGGCAGTGATTGCCGCTAGCGTCACCCCCGAATGCATCACGGCCGCAAACAGACCCGCGGGCCCGCAGGCCCCTATGACCGGTAATCCGTCTTGCGGCACAGGACGCGCGGCCAACATCACGCGGTCCCAAACCAGCGGGTGATCGGGCAGCATGGATTGAAGCCGGACCAATGCCGCGTCCGCGAGCAGGTCAGGACGCGTTGTAATCTCCTCGGTATCGTCGCCTTGGTGGTTGGCGGCAGTGGGTGCCCAGATATGGCCCTGCGCGTCCTGCCGCACTTCCTGCCCCGGCGTGACAAGGATGTGCTGCATCAGTTGTGGAACAGGTGCTGTGCGCAGCATCAGACCGGGACGCTCCAGCATCGGCAAGTTCACACCCACTGTGCTCAAAATCGACGGACTGCCAGTCCCGGCGGCCACGACGACCCGGTCGGCTGGGATCAGACCCTGTGCCGTTTCAACGCCAGTGACGGTATCCCCGGACGTTGCGATGCCTTTCACATGCACGCCCGTGATCCGACGCACGCCCGACAACAACGCTTCGACCACTTGGGCGGGCGCGGCCACCCCTTCCTGTGCAAAACGCAATGCACGTTCGGGTGCTTGGATGTTTGGTTCGAGTGCAGCAAACCCTTGTGCGTCGACCTCCTCAACATTGTAGCCTATCGTGGAAAGCCTATCCCGTTGGGCGTCAAAGGCGTCGCCTGTCTCTTCCCAGCACAGACACCCTGACCACGTGACATGCCCGCCCAATCGCTTCCACGCATCAAGGCCAGCCGCGCGCAAGACAAAGTGGTCGTCGTTCAGATAGAAGCTGGCGTTGATCCATCCAAAGGAAGCCGGCGTTGCCCCTCCTGCGCCCTCGATCACCGTAACGCGCGCCCCCACTTCGCCCAATCGATGCGCAAGCGTTGCCCCGATGATGCCTCCGCCGATGATCACCACATGCATGGCACTTGTCCTCCGTTTGCGCCCACCCTACCGTTGCCCCATGACGGCACAAGAGATCATCGACCACCTTGGCCTTTCGCCTCACCCGGAGGGCGGTCACTACCGCCAGACATGGGTAGGATCAGGCGATGGGCGACCCTGCGGTACCTGCATCTACTTTCTGTTGGCCGACTGCGAATCCAGCCACTGGCACAAGGTTGATGCAACCGAGATCTGGTTGTTCCATTCCGGCGCTCCTTTGGTTTTGTCGCTCAGCGGTACCCATGAAGGCCCGGCGGTGGATCATATCCTGACCCCCGATCTGAGCGCGGGAGCACCGCAGATCATTGTGCCTGAAGGGCATTGGCAGGCGGCGCGCAGCACCGGGGCATATACGCTTGTCTCTTGCACAGTCTCGCCGGGTTTCCAGTTCGAAGGTTTTACGCTGGCTCCACCCGGGTTCGATATACCGCGATGACCCATCAGACGGTCCTGTCTGCCCTGCCCTCTGAAACCAAGGTGGCGCTAACGGAAATGCGTGTGCTATAGACCAACGCGTCTGGGTCATTGGCGCACCTCAATTTCCCTCCCCAAGGCACAGCGCCATACGAAGTTTACGGCAGACTAAGCACGCGGTTTGGAGCGCTGAGCGTGCCGCCACCCACAGCCGCCCGCACGCCCGTTGTCCCGGGACAGGACGTTGGCATTCCGCGCGCCACGCGGACCGCCAGATAGGCAAAGGCTTGCGCTTCGAGCATATCCCCATCAAGGCCAACCGCCTCAACCGGTTTCACAGGGCAATCAAGCGACACCTCAAGCATCTTCATCAAAACCGGGTTTTGACGCCCGCCACCGGTCACCAGAACGGATGTGGGTGGACTGGGGCAATGCTGCATCGCTTCGGCGACCCCTGCGGCGCACATGGCCGTCAGGGTGGCAGCGGCGTCAGGATCACTCAGTTCCCGCACGAGCCCAACCATCTCGGCAAAGTCATTTCGATCCAACGACTTGGGCGGCATACGTGCAAAGAACGGCTCAGCCAGAAACAACTCAAGTGCGCCTTCTTCAACGGTGCCACTTGAGGCAAGTGCACCGTCCTTGTCATAGGGCTGACCCAGGCGCGACAGCATAAGATCGTTCAGCGGCGCATTGGCAGGGCCCGTGTCAAAGGCCAGCAGCGCACCGTTCTCTTCGGGCGCATCTCGTGTCGGATCGACCCAAGTGATGTTGCCCACCCCGCCGAGGTTCAGAAAGGCGACAGGCACCTCAGCCCCAATCCATTTGGCGCAGGCAAAGTGAAAGAACGGGGCAAGCGGCGCACCCTCACCGCCCAGTTCCACGTCTGCCGAGCGGAAATCCCAAACGACAGGTGTTTGAAGCGCATCCGCCAATGCGGCCCCGTCCCCTAGTTGCAGCGTGCCCTGAAGGCGCGGAGCATGCGCGACAGTCTGGCCATGAAAGCCAACCAGATCGATATCTTCAAAGTCGGACAACAGCCCGACATGCGCGGACATCACGACCTCAAGCGCCGGCTCCAGTGTCGGCCCAGCCCATTGGCCCAACGCGGCGCGCAAAACGTCCTGTTCGGCCGCGTCATAAGTGCGATAGCCGCTTGGCCCAAAGCCAGAAATGCTGACGCCGTCTGTCTCAAGAACAGCCGCATCCACGCCGTCAAGCGACGTCCCTGACATTGCCCCCAAGGCACGGATAACCGTCCCTTTGTCTTTGACCCTTTCCATGGCCTTTTCCTTTGCTCGCCTGCCCCTTATAGACAGCGCCACGCCCGCTGATGTGCTTGCAGAGTGGGCCAGCACCGCCGCAAGGACAAGCTATGACATACACGCCCCGATCCGATTTCCTGCACGTGATGCAATCGCGTGGGTTTCTGGCCGACTGCACTGACCTGCAGGGCCTTGATGAAACTCTGCTGAAAGGATCACACCCGGCCTATATCGGCTTTGATGCGACGGCCAAGTCGTTGCACGTGGGGTCATTGATTCAGATCATGATGTTGCGCTGGTTCCAGAAGACGGGGCACAAGCCGATCACCCTGATGGGCGGTGGGACAACCAAGGTGGGCGATCCGTCTTTCCGTGCCGACGAACGCCCCCTGCTGGGCCCCGAGCAGATCGACGCCAACATCGCGGGCATCAAGCAGGTGTTCTCTGCCTATATCGATTATGATGCAGGCGCGCAGATGCTGAACAATGCAGAGTGGCTGGACGGTCTGAACTACCTCGATTTCCTGCGTGACATTGGGCGGCATTTTTCGATCAACCGGATGCTGAGCTTTGAAAGCGTGAAGTCCCGGCTGGACCGCGAACAATCCCTGTCCTTCCTCGAATTCAACTACATGATCCTGCAAGCCTATGATTTCATGGAGCTTCACCGCCGATACGGTTGCATCCTGCAAATGGGCGGCAGCGATCAATGGGGCAATATCGTCAACGGCATCGACCTGACCCGCCGCGTGATTGAAGGCGAAGTGTTTGGCCTGACATCCCCTCTGTTGACCACGTCGGACGGCAAAAAGATGGGCAAATCGCAGTCTGGCGCTGTCTGGCTGAACGCAGATATGCTCTCGCCTTACGAATTCTGGCAATTCTGGCGCAACACCACGGATGCGGATGTCGGGCGGTTCCTGAAACTCTATACTGAGTTGCCCCTGGACGAGTGTGAGAAACTGGGCGCACTTGAGGGGTCCGAAATCAACGAGGCCAAAGTGCGGCTTGCGACCGAAGTCACCAGCCTTTTGCACGGAGAACAAGCTGCGCAGGCGGCAGCAGACACTGCGCGCGATGTGTTTGAAAAGGGCGGCGTCGGGGACGATCTTCCAACGCTCACATTGAACGCGGCGGATGTCGGCGATGGTATCTCCATTGTGCAACTCATCGTCAAATCAGGCCTCGCTGGGTCCGGCAAAGAGGCCAAGCGCCTGATCTCGGAAGGTGGCGCCCGGTTGAATGACGCTCCGCTGAGCAACGCAGGCCTGATGATCGACGCAGATGCGCTGACCTCACCCATCAAACTCTCTGCAGGCAAGAAGCGACACGCCTTGGTGCAACTGGGCTAGCACTTTGCCCTGCTCGGGCCTGAACTGGCGGGCATTCAATTACGTAATGCGCCTGGGGTGTGTTTTATTAGATCACAGTCGGTCCAGAACGGCCCGCGCCGCACGCACCCCGGGATCCTCGCCGCCGCGTCCCAATAAATCCATGGTCTGTTCCATGGCCTCGGCTTGAACAGATGGATCTGCCAGCAGCCCTTCCATCGCGGTGCGCACGTTGTCAGCCGTAAAGTCAAAGCCAATCAATTCAGGCACAACGCGGCTGTCCGTTACAAGGTTAACCAAACAGGTCGTATCGGTGATGAGCATGCGTGGGATGATGATGCGGCTCAACCAGTTGAGATCGAACGCGCTGACCATCGGTGTCCCGGCAGCGGCCAGTTCAAGCGCGACGGTGCCGGATGTGGCAAGAGCCACGTCGGCTGCCGCAAAGGCCGCGCGTTTGGTGGCCTGAGCGGTTTCGCTGTCCATTCCGCGAATATCGATGATATGCGCCGGGACTGGCCAATCCTTGACCAACGCCTGCACTGCGTCGGCAACGGCTGGGGCGGCGGGCACGATCATGCGCATGTCTGGATTGCTTTTCGCCAGCGCACCCAGCACCTCGCCAAAAACAGGGCCCATGCGTGCCACTTCACCCCGTCTCGATCCCGGCAAAACCAGAACCAGCGGGTCCGCATCGGCAAGCCCATGTTCTGCACGAAAGACCGCGCATTCATCAGCAGTTGCGCGAAGAGCATTCGCCGCCGGGTGCCCGACAAAATCACAAGCCATGCCTTCGGCTTCCATATAGGGCGGCTCGAACGGGAACAGCGCCAGCACATGATCAATCATCCGTGCCATTTTCTTGGCCCGCCCCGGACGCCACGCCCACACGGTTGGGGCCACGTAATGCACTGTGCGGATGTCGCTGCCCGCTTTGACCAGTTTGGCCACACGCAGGCAAAAATCGGGGCTGTCGATGGTGATCAGAACATCTGGTTGTTGCCCGATCACGGCGTCAGCTGTCTCTGCGATCCGGCGCTTGAGATGAAAGTACTTGGGCAAGACTTCGGCGATACCCATAAGGCTCAGTTCAGACATATCAAACTGGCTGGTCATCCCTTGCGCTTCCATCAGCGGACCACCGATGCCTGCAAATACAACATCGGGGCGCAACTGCTTGAGCCCCGCCATCAAAGCAGCCCCAAGGGCATCACCAGAGGGCTCTCCGGCCACAAGAAAGACCTTTAGTGCACCCACAAGAACATCCCCGCCCGATCAAGGATCCGGCGGACCTCTGCCATGTTCAGAACCATCACCCCGCCTGCGGCAATCACAATCCCATCCAATCCGGCGCGTGCCGCGCACTTAACTGTGTCGGGCCCAATGGTTGGCAGATCAACCCGGAGGTCCTGCCCCGGCTTGGGCGCCTTGAATAAAAAACCACCTTCGCGGTTGGGCGCGTCCGGGTCAGACCGCCAATTGGCTGCGCTGTCCAGCGCCTCTCCGGCCAAGTCAGCTGTCGCGCCAAACGGGTTATCCTCGAGAACGGCACCGTCTGCATCGGCCACAAGGTCAGACAGCATCGCGTCTGTCCCTCGCGCATCTTCTCGGGCGATCACGTGGCCTGCCCGCATAACGCAGGCTTGACCAAGGTCAGCCTGTCCCTGCGCCCCGGACACAGCCTGTGCTGCGGGCAACGCTGCACCCACATCTGGGCCCGGTTGAACGGCGCCGATCATGCCCGCCTTTGGCAGCAGATCTGGTGCGAGATCATGGGCTGCGCGCACTGTGACACCAGCGGTTTCAAACAAACCAACGACCGCGCGCAGGGCCCTGTCTTCTCCCCCTGCGACAGCGGCGGCAAGGACCGGGACCATCGGTGCAGTGGCGGCATCAATCTGGGCAGGGTCAATTTCGGGGCGGGTGATGGCCCCGCAAAAGCATACCTCTGCCACGCCGTGGGCGCGCAGCTGCTCAAGAAAACCACCCAAATGCTCAATACGAAACCAGATATCTACATCCAGGTGATCCGGGTCGTGCCCTTGAAGGGCGCAGATTAATGGTGGTGTTTCCTGCGCTGCGGCCACAGCGCCTGGAAGCGCCCCGCGCCCTACTATCAGGGCAAGGTTTGCCTGAGGCATCAACGCGGTGTCAGGAACGACCGGTCGCTGTCGCCCATTACGAATGCCACGATCTCGCGCACATATTCGCTCTCGGATTCCTTGCCTAGTCGTTCGGCGCGATCGTGGAAGGTTCCATCACCTTGGGCCAACATCTGAAACGCCGCACGCAGGGCCGTGATATCGCCGCGCGCAACCCCACGCCGTTTGAGGCCGACAAGGTTCAGCCCATCCAATTCGCCCCGCGGGGCTTGCACGAGACCGTAAGGGATCACGTCGTTCGTCACCATTGTCACAGCGCCAATGATGGCCCCGCGTCCGATGCGCACAAATTGGTGAATACCGGACAATCCGCCGATGATCACATCATCCTCAAGCACGCAATGCCCGGCAACGGCGGCCGAATTGACCACAATCACCCGGTCGCCAATTTGGGCGTCGTGGGCCACATGACAACCAGCCATGAACAGACCGTCGTCGCCGACCTTGGTCACACCGCCGCCCCCGGCCGTGCCACCATTCATGGTGACATGTTCGCGAATTCGATTGCGCTTGCCGATGACCAGAGTGCTGGCCTCACCTTTGAACTTGAGATCCTGCGGCACCTCACCGATCACCGCAAATGAGAACACAATTGTGCCCTCGCCAATCTGTGTGTGTCCCGTGACAACGACATGGCTCTTAAGAACCACGTCCGCGGCGACCACAACATTCGAACCGATCACACAAAACGGACCGATTTCGGCACTGGGGTCAATCTGTGCGCCGTCTTCGATAACGGCAGAGGGGTGGATGCCCAGGGTGCTCATGCGGCGGGCAGGTCCATCATCGCTGTGAATTCAGCTTCACAGGCCATATCGCCCTCCACTTCTGCCACACCTGAAAACTTCCAGACCTTGCCGCCGGGCTTGCCGCGCGTTGTTGTCAATTTGAGTTCCAAAACATCACCGGGGACCACCATGCGGCGGAATTTGCATTTGTCGATGGCCATAAAATACACCAGCATATTCTTGTCTGCCATATCAAGGGCGGTGCCGACCATAACGGCAGCAGTCTGCGCCATCGCCTCGATGATTGTCACGCCGGGCATGATCGGCTTTTCAGGGAAATGGCCCTGAAAATGGGGTTCGTTCATGGTGACATTTTTGATGCCAGTTGCTGATTGATACCCTTCGATATCAACCACCTTGTCTACCAGAAGGAAGGGATATCGGTGCGGCAGAATGCGTTGGATCAGTGCAATATCTGCAGTCTTCATCTCGGTCGACATTTGGCAAGGGCCTTGTTTTAAGAGCTGTTGTTTCTCTGTGCCTATCAAGGGCGACGAAAGGGAGCAAGCACCGCTAGTCCTTTGCACTTTCGGTGCCGTCGCCAAGCGCGAAATTGATCCGCGCAATGGCGGTGTCAGTGATATCGAAGGCATTGGCGCTAATGAATACACTGCGCTGTTCCAGGACAATGCCCGCCCCAGACTCGAGCATGATTGCCTCAAGAATCGGCAGGGCCACTGTCAGGAACCGGTCTCGGTTGCTTTCAAGTTCAGAGGCGATGTCGCCACTCTTGGCCTCGCGCTCTCGTCGGATTGCCTGAACACGGGCATCAAAGGCGTCCGCCAGTGCGCGAAACTCCTCAGCCTCCATCTCAGAGCGTTGCTCCGTCAACGCCGCTTCTTCCTTTTCAAGCTGTTCTTCAATCGTGCGGTTTTCTTCGGCCAGACTGGCGGATCGCGCCTCAACTTCCTGAAGAACACGTTGGCCAAAAGCGCTTTCGCGATACAGCCGTTCACTGTCTATGGTGAGAATTGGGCTGCGCATGTTTTGCGCAGCGGCACTGTTCGCACCTGCCAGAGCGAGTACTACACACAACCACCGCAGCCACTGTCCCATCCGTCAGAACGTGGTCGAAATGGTCAGGTCGAAGGTCTGCTCTTCGTCGAAGTCTTCTTTCTTGAGCGCATTGGAGAAATTCAAACGCAATGGGCCAATCGCAGTGTCCCAGAAGATCGAAAACCCGATCACATGACGGAAAGAACCGCTTTCACCAACAACGTTGCCGCCAGAGAGATCCACGTCACTCAGATCCCAAAGGTTGCCAACATCGTAAAACAGGCCCCCACGGATACCCAATTCTTCGGGCAGACCAAGTGGGAACTCAGCTTCAAAACTGGCAACAACAAACAGATTGCCGCCCAATGGGTCAGGATTCTCTGGGGCGCTCAGATCGCGTGGCCCAATGCCGCCCGGTTCAAAGCCACGAAAAACCCTCGGTCCAACAGAAAACCGGTCTACTGTACGGTTGGTGCCTTCTTTCCATGACAGCACCCCACCCTCAAGCGTGGCCCGCAAAATCACATCTTTGTTGAATGCAAAACGTTGGCCAACGATTTTGGCCGTGGTGCGAATGTATTTGGCATCGCCGCCAAGTCCTGCAAAGTCCTGGCCAAATTCAAAGAGCCAGCCGGCATCAGGGTCCAAACCGCCTTCTCTGGAATCAAAAACATACGAATAGCCGAGGGATGAGGCGACTTGAGATCCAGCGTCAATTTCCCGCTGGACAATCGGGCCGTTTGTAACCGGGTTCCTGACCAACATCTGATCTTTATCATATGTGTAACGCACGCTTAAGCGACCGCGTTCGCTTATTGGAAAGGTCAGGCTCGGGCGGAACAGAAGGTTTTCAGCGTCATAGTTGGCAAAGCTGGAGTCGCTTTCAGAATATCTTAGATTGAGGCCAAAGGCGACGTCACGGCCCAAGAATGATGGTTCGATAAATGTGAACCCGTATTGCTCGGATTCCTGCGCGGTCGAGAAGTTAAAGCCAAACGTCTGGCCACGTCCAAGGAAGTTTCGTTCAGTAAAGGCCAGAACCAGACCAAATCCATCGTCGGCACCATACGACCCACCAAAGTTCAACGATCCAGTTGGTTGTTCTTCAACGTCAACATCAATGACAACTTGATCAGGTCTAGAACCTTCGCGCGCATTTACGTTTGAGGCGGCAAAGAAATCCAACGCGCGAATGCGTTCGGCTGAATCCCTGATTTCACGAGGATTGAAGGGGTCCCCTTCCGCGATCTTGAATTGGCGTCGGATCACACGGTCCAGCGTGGTTGTATTGCCTTCGATATCAATCCGTTCGACAAAAACCCGTGGCCCCCGAGTCAGGATCAATTCCACATCAAGCGTAAGATCGCGGTCGTTGCGCGTGACGCGCGGTTCGACGCGCAGGAAGTCGATCCCGTCTCGCTGCCCCTGACGTTCTAAGCGCGAAATCTCGTCGTCCACCAGCGTCGGCGAATACGTCACGCCAGGCTTGGCTTTTACCAATGACTGATAGTTTGCTACGTTAACTTCCGGCAGATCGCTGGAAACTATGACGTTTCCAAAGCTGAATTGCTGTCCTTCTTGAATGTTGAACACAAGAAAGAAGCCATCACGCTCTTCGGTCAGCTGTGCGTTTGTTCCCAGAGTGCGGAAATCGACATAACCACGGGAAAAATAAAAATCTTGCAGAATTTGTTTATCAAACTCGACCCGGTCCTCAACCAACGTGTCTGATTGAATCAGGGCGCGAAAGATGCCCGCCTGTTTTGACTCAACAACCCGGCGCAGACGGCGGTCCGAATAAACCCGGTTGCCGACAAAGCTGATCCGTTCAATCTCGACCACATCGCCTTCAAAAATTTCGAATACGAGATCGACGCGATTGTCCTGACGTCTGATGATCCGGGGGTTGACCCGCGCCGCGATACGCCCCGCAATGGTATAGGCCTCGGCGATCGCACTAGCGTCCCGTTCAACCTGTGCCGGGTTCAGAACACGTCGTTCCTGACTTTGGATAACGGCACCTAGAGCGTCATCATCAACACGTCGGTTCCCTTCCAGCGAAATCCTGTTGATCGTGGGCAATTCGACGACCGTGATACGCAGGGTCGAGCCCTGTGGAACAACGCTGACCGTTTCGAACAATCCACTGGTCTGAAGGTTCTGCAACGCGTCATTGACCTGACCCGCTGTGACCGTCTGTCCCGGAGCGATTCCTGCCCGTGTGATGATTGCAGCATCACCGATCCGAGTGTTGCCTTCGATGACCACCTGGTTAAATCGAAAACTCTGCGCCGATGCGGGCGCCGAAAAAGCGGTCCAACACACTGAAACCAGTGCAATAATCAAAAACGCTCGAAAGACGCGCCGAAGGCTGCTTTCAGCCACCGTTTTCACGCCGCTCATCCCCAGTCCCATGGTGTTCCCCACGTGTTCAGACATTCAGTGAGAATGTGAGTAACGGCAATGCGGAGGGTTGTCAAAACCACAAAACCCGCGACATTGCGCGGGTTGGCCTACTACATCTGTGGATAAGTCAATAAATTCAGATACTGCCGAGCCATGCGCCAGCAGCCAATGCTGTGGCCAATGTCGCGACATAAAGAGCGCGATCCCAATTCAGCGTCATGATCAGGCTCAAGCCGCGATATCCGCTTTGAATAGTTTGCATGGGTCCATCCTTTTCCTAGACAGACAGCTAACAATCGATTGCGGCGTGAAGTTGAACCAAATGTGGCAGAATATGGGCGGTTGCCCAATTCTACGCGCTATGGGCAGAACAGATCGTTCCCAAGGGCAAACACCATGAGCGACAGCACCAGCGCCAACCCCACTGTCATCAACACACGCAAGGCACCATCACTGGGAGGTTTGCCAGTCACGGCCTCATAGGCATAAAACACAAGGTGTCCCCCATCGAGTGCGGGTATCGGGAAAAGATTCAACAGACCAACTGCGGTCGAGAGAACCGCAATGAACCAGATAAAGCTTTCAAGCCCCTGGCTGGCCATTGTGCCAGACACCTGTGCGATGCCGATTGGGCCTGACAGGTTACACGTGCTGATCGCGCCCGTTATCATATACCCAAGCCCAGAAACCGAACCGGAGATGATCCGCCATGTTTGTGCAACTCCGCCGGTGATCGCCTCGCCCACACCCGGGGCTTCGGTGGCAGGTTCAAAGGCGTTTCCGCTTGCGATTCCGATTCGCCACTGGGTGACAAAGCCGCCCTCCGGCTGAGGCTCATCCACGCGTTTGGGTGTCAGTACCTTTTCACTGAGCGTTCCATCGCGCCATACGGTCAGGTTGAGGCTGCGCCCATCTGACCCTTCGACTGCTTCCTTGATCTGCCCAAAGGCAAAGATTGGAGCCCCATCAACAGCCGTAATCACGTCGCCACGTTCAAGATCAGCGGCCACTGCCGCGCTTTGAGGGCTGACACTGCTGACCAATGGGGGGCGCAGATACGGCCCCATGACCACCCGTTCGGATCCCTCCCGCTCAATCGTGTATTCCAACTGAGGTTTTTTTGGCAGGTCGCTCATAAAGTCGCTGTATGCATCATCATTAATGCTGGGCACTGTCGCACCTTCGATGGCCAAAACCACGTCGCCCGACTGCAATTCCTGCACTTCGGCAGGCAGCGGGCGCAATTCACCGACGGTCAGCGGGTCGCGTATCACCCCGTTGGAATAGCCCACGATAGCAAAAACCATGATGGAGAGCGCAAAGTTGAAAACGGGCCCTGCCGCGACTGTTGCCGCGCGCGCCCACAAAGGAGCGCCGTGCATCGTACGGCGCAGGGCAGCCGGGTCTGCTTGAGCTTCTTCCATTGCGGCCTCATCCTTGCCCGAAGCCGCGTTCGCGTCCCCTGCAAACTTTACGTAACCCCCAAAAGGAAGTGCGGCGATCTGCCAGCGGGTGCCGCGTTTGTCCATTCGGCTCCAGAGGACCGGGCCAAATCCGATCGAAAACACATCTGCCTGAATGCCAGACCAACGTCCGACGATGTAGTGGCCATATTCATGGATCGCGACGATCACGCTGAGCGCAAGCACGAAGAAGAAAAGCGTCCATGCCGTGCCACCAAAGGCGGAAAAAAGGGCCGAAATATCCAAGGTGTTATCCTGCTGTTTGCTCGATGATGTTTTTAGCGACTTGTCTGGCCATGTGGTCCGCCGCCTGCACGTTATCAAGGGTCATTTGGGCATCAATATGGCTTGGGTCGGACGTGTTCAGCACTTCGTCTACCACCTCTGCCATGCGCGTAAAGCCCAAGTGGCCGTCGATAAACCCATCTAGGGCCGTTTCCTTGGCGGCGTTGAACACGGCCCCCGCCAGACCACCCCGCTCCATCACCTCGCGGGCCAATCGCAGTGCCGGCCAACGCTCCTCGTCCGGGGCACGGAATGTGAGTGCGCCGATGGCGGCCAGATCAAGCCGTTCGACTGGCAAAGCGCGCCGCGTGGGCCAATTGAGAGCATAACCAATCGCGTGGCGCATGTCGGGCGGTCCCACATGCGCCATAAGAGCACCGTCGTTAAAACCCACCAAGGCGTGGATCATGGATTCGGGGTGCACAAGGACTTCGATTTGCTTTGGTGAAACCTCGAAATACTCTCGTGTTTCAATAAGTTCCAATGCTTTGTTGAACATCGACGCTGAGTCGATGGTGATCCGCTGTCCCATATCCCAGTTCGGATGGCTCGAGGCTTGCGCCAAAGTCGCCTGCGCCAGATCCTCAAGCGGCCAGTCGCGAAACGCGCCGCCGCTGGCCGTTAAAATGATCCGCTCAACCGACCCCATGTCCTCGCCCACCAAAGCTTGAAAGACGGCTGAATGTTCGCTGTCTACAGGCAGTAACCGAGCGTCGTGCTGTTTGGCCGTGGCCAGTATCAAAGCTCCGGCACAGACAAGAGATTCCTTGTTAGCCAGCGCCAGTGTGGCCCCCTGTTCCAACGCGCAAATACCCGGCTGCAGCCCTGCCGCCCCAACAATCGCAGACATAACCCAATCGGTTGGACGTTGTGCGGCCTCGATCATCGCGTCATGTCCGGCAGCGGCCTCAACCCCGGATCCGGACAAAGCAGCGCGCAAATCTTCCAGCCGCATTGGGTCCGCCGTTACGGCCACGTCCGCTTTCAGCTGTTTGGCATCCTTTGCCAGCCGGTCAATATTTGACGCCCCCGTCAGAGCAACAACGTCATAGGCATCGGGGTCGCGCGCGATCAGATCAATCGTGTTTTGCCCAATCGAACCTGTGGCGCCGAAAATCGACACCCGCCGCGTCACTGCACCACCCAAGGAAAGCCAAAGGCCAGTTCGATCAGCAGGAATCCAACAGACGCCCCAAGCATCCCGTCAAAACGGTCCAGCACGCCGCCATGCCCCGGGATCAGTGCAGAGCTGTCCTTGACCCCCACTTTGCGTTTGATCGCACTTTCGGCGATGTCGCCCATTTGGCTGGCAAACGACAAAAAGATCGAGGCGACAAAGACCGCGCCCCAAACCCCTGAATTTAGGCCAAATATCGCGCCTATAACGGCGGCTCCGATCCAACCAGCAGCGGTGCCAGACCATGTTTTCTTGGGGCTTACGCGCGGCCAGAACTTGGGACCGCCCAGCACACGGCCCGCAAAGTACCCGGCAACATCAGTCACCACAACGATAAGGACCAGCCAGACGAGCCAGGTAAAGCCCAAGTCATCACGCACATGCACCATGCCAAAGCTTGCAGCGAGAACCATCACGGTGAAACCACCAAAAAGCCCACGATATCGTTGCAACTGTGTGGCGCCAACAAAGGCCGGGGCGATCAACAACGGTGCTGCAAACACCAGTGGCAAGTACATAGCCAGCAGCACGGCGAGCCCGGCGACCGCGCCCAGTTGGATCGCAAGGCCGGGGGTCTCCGGCGCCAGCATCCGCGTCAATTCCCAGATCATTAACCCGCATATGAGCGCGACAACCGCATGAAAGACATCGCCCCCCATCCAGATCGCCCAGATCCCAACCACAACCATGAGCCCGCCCGACCCAAGGCGCACAGCAAGGTCAGACCAACGTTCGCTCACGTGCCCACACCGCCATAACGGCGCGAACGTCCGCCATAGTTGGCACAAAGCGCCGTAAATTCTTCACGCCCAAAATCGGGCCAGAGCGTGTCGATGAATTCGTATTCTGAATAGGCAGACTGCCAGAGCAAAAAGTTGGAAATACGCGCTTCTCCGCTGGTGCGAATGACCAAGTCCGGGTCGGGCAAAACATAAGTATCCAAGTATTTTGGAAGCGTTTCTTCATCCACGTTTTCGGGCATAAGTTTGCCATCAGCCACGTCTTGGGCAAGGCGCTTGGTGGCGCGCGCCACTTCGTCTCGGCCACCGTAGTTGAGCGCAATGGTCAGGTTCACCACCGTGTTGCCTGCCGTCAGTTCCTCAAGTTCGTTCATCAACTCGATCAGTTTGTCGTCCAATCGGACGCGATCGCCGATAAATCGAACGCGCACCCCAAAATGGGTCAGGGACTTGGCCTCTTTGATGATGTAGCGGCGGAATAGGTTCATGAGGCCTGCAACCTCAACCTGGGTGCGTTTCCAGTTTTCTGTCGAGAAGGCAAAGATGGTCAGGTATTTCACACCGATGTCGGGGCAAGTTTCGACCACTTCACGCACGCGCCGCGCACCCGCGTGGTGCCCGAATAAACGAGGCCGCCCGCGCTGTGTCGCCCAGCGGCCGTTGCCGTCCATAATGATGGCCACGTGACGCGGACCGTTATGCGGGGTGTGTTTAATGTCTGAACCCTGATTGTTTAGAATTGAAACGCGGCGATAATATCATTCGGTTATAGTCATCTTGTTAATAGTTTGAGGCGACAAACCGAAATTGCGTTCTTTGAGGGGCTGAAAGGGTGTGACCGACCCATTCCAAGGCCGCCCTATTTAAACTTGCATGATTTCCGCTTGCTTGGTTTCAAGAGCTTCGTCCACGTTCTTGATGTACTTGTCTGTCATCTCCTGCACTTCGGATTCCCAGAGCTTTTGATCATCTTCGGACAGCCCGTCGGCCTTGCCTTTCTTGATTTGATCCATGCCGTCACGACGCACATTGCGTACCGACACGCGCGCGTTTTCGGCGTAAGAACCAGCCACCTTGCTCAATTCACGGCGCCGTTCCTCGTTCAATTCAGGAATGGGGAGCATGATGATGGTGCCATTCAGCTGCGGATTGATTCCCAGACCGCTCTCGCGGATCGCCTTTTCAACCTTACCCACAAGGCCCTTGTCCCAGACATTAATCGTGACCATCCGTGGTTCAGGGACGTTTACCGTGCCGACCTGGTTGATTGGTGTCATTGACCCGTAGGCGTCCACCATGACCGGTTCCAGCATTGAGGACGATGCACGACCTGTGCGCAACGATGCGAATTCGGTTTTGAGATTGGCCATGGCACCGTCCATACGGCGCTCAAGGTCATCGGTGTCCAGCATAAAGTCGTCTGACATGGGTCTCATCCTGTGGTCTTGCTGTGGTCTGTGCCACCTTCGTTGCTATTGGTATAGATCAAGGACGCGCCAAAAGGCCAGCGGGCTTTCGCTCCAGATCACTGGGAAATCAGACCGCGTGCGAGCCTATTTGCGCGTGCGGTCGCGTTAGTCCCTGACCACTGTGTAGATACCTTCGCCGGCTAGAATGCTCTTGAACCCACCCGGTGTATCAAGAGGAAAGACAAAAAGCGGCAAGTTGTTGTCGCGCGCCAAGGCGATGGCACTGGCGTCCATGACCCCAAGACGTTTTTGCAAGACCTCGTCATAGGAAACGGTGTCATAACGTACCGCATCCGGATGCGTTCTGGGGTCTTTGTCATAAACACCGTCCACGCCATTCTTGCCCATGAAAATGGCCTCACACGACATTTCATTGGCCCGCAAGGTCGCGGCGGTGTCGGTGGTAAAGTACGGGTTCCCCGTTCCCGCGGCAAAGATACAGACCCGCTTTTTCTCCAAGTGGCGCACGGCACGGCGGCGGATATAGGGTTCGGCCACTTCGTTCATTGTGATGGCTGATATGACCCGCGTGAACACACCAATCCCTTCGAGTGCGGATTGCATCGCCAACGCATTCATGACCGTGGCGAGCATGCCCATGTAGTCGGCCGTTGTACGCTCCATCCCCTGCGCAGACCCTTGCAGACCACGGAAAACGTTGCCGCCCCCGATCACCATGCAAATTTCGACGCCCATGTCGTGCACAGACTTTACCTCATGTGCGATCCGTTCGACTGTGGGTGGATGCAAACCAAAGCCCTGATCCCCCATCAGCGCCTCGCCTGAGATTTTCAACATTACTCGTTTGAATGTGGCTTTGGTGTCGGTGTCGGTCATGGCGCGCCCCTGCTCTTTCAATTGCGGGGCAACCTGTCCTAAAACAGGCGCGGTTTCAATGGACGACACAGCATGATCCGCGACCTCATTTCCACCCTGCCCGCCCATTTGCCGGTTTTGATCGCAGGACCGACCGCGTCGGGCAAATCTGCGCTGGCTCTGGCGATCGCCGAGGCGCAGGGCGGTGTGATCGTAAATGCTGATGCCAGCCAAGTTTACGACTGCTGGCGGGTGATCACAGCCCGTCCGTCGCCCGACGAAGAAGCCCGCGCGCCCCACGCTCTTTATGGCCACCTACCTTATGATGCGCCCTACTCCACAGGCCACTGGGCACGCGAGGTTTTGCCGATCTTACAAGACCAACGCCCGATCATTGTCGGCGGTACGGGTTTGTATTTCACCGCTCTTACCGAAGGGCTTGCCGAGATTCCGGAAACCCCCGCACAGATTCGGCGCGACGCCGATGGCATGAACCTCAACGATATGGCTGCTGGACTGGACGACGAAACAAAGCGCCGCATCGATATGGCCAACCGCGCACGTGTTCAGCGTGCGTGGGAGGTTCAGCAGGCCACAGGCCGCTCTCTTGCCGACTGGCAAAACGACACCGCGCCTCCAGTTTTGGCGCGGGATGCGTTTTCTGGGATCGTGCTCGACAGTCCAAAGGAATGGTTGACCCCTCGCATTGAAACTCGGTTTGACCAGATGTTGCACGGCGGCGCACTGGACGAAGCCCGCGCCATGCAAGACCGGTTCGATCCCGTTTTGCCCTCGTGTCGCGCCATCGGTGTGAAGGAGGCGTTGGGTGTCCTGAACGGATCGTTCGCCCATGAACAGGCGGTATCATCAGCCACAATCGCCACGCGGCAGTACGCCAAACGTCAGCGCACATGGTTTCGCGCCCGCATGGGTGGCTGGCACTGGGTGGCGGCTCAGGCCCTTGCGCTCGCTTGACAAAAATCGTCCTTAACGGTCAAGTCATCCATAGAAACGAACGATCAGGCTTTCATTTTCGAACATAGAGGCAGTTATGCCCTTTCCGCCCATCAGGGTTCTTACACTCTCGCAACTGACCGGCACACAGGACTGGCGGCTGTCACTTGCCCATGACCGTGATGCACACTTGTTGATCTGGGTCACGCGGGGACAAGGGCGAATGTTGCTTAATGGGACGCGCCGTGGGGTCGGAACGCACAATGCGATTTTCGTGCCCGCCGGCACGCTTTTTGCGCTTGAACTGGGGCGTCAGGGCATGGGGCTTGCCGCACAAATCCCTAACGGAACGCAAGTGCGTCTGCCCGAGGGACCACGCCAATTGCGTGTGCGAGATGCCCCTGCCATCGGTGAACTGACCAACTTGTTTGAGGCCGCACAAAGGGAAGATGCAAGCGGACGGGAATTGTCCCAAGACGCGCTGGACGCCCATATTGCGCTTATGTCCGTCTGGTTGCGCCGTCAGATCACGCGGCCTGAAAATCTGCCCACACCGATGAATGCTGCCGCCCGGCTCAGCGCCCGATTTTGCCAGCGGGTCACTGCGTTTCACGCAACCAGTATGAGCATGGCAGATCACGCCAGCGCACTCAGCGTGACCCCGACGCATCTGACCCGAGCCTGCAAAGCTGCGACCGGGCGCACGGCGGCTGATCTCTTGACCGAACGGGTGCTTTATGCGGCGCACATCGCGCTTTGCGAAACGGACGTCGCCATTCAGGATATCGCCCGCCATCTAGGATTCGGATCAGCGGCGTACTTCACCCGGTTCATACAGGCGCACACCTCAAAAACGCCCACTGCGTTGCGTAAATCTGGGTCCCGCTGAAAAATAGGCGCCAAGCCGAATTTGGTAACGTCAGTTGATTTATGTCGCAAATGGAATGGCTTTATGTCGCAAAAGTGCTTCAATTCCCCGACGCGCCCCGTTGACGTAGGCCCTGTTCTGTTGCCTCATGCGTGAACGGAACAAAAAACGCATCCGCCGTACAGGATATCGATCTGCAGCGTGCAACTGATTACGCCGCAGTTCATAGACCAACCAACGGACGGGCGCAGGGGAAAATCGACGGGAATACCTCACGCAAAATGCACCGGGCCTGACAGGGCCGCCAACTGCGAGGCGCTTTGAATGTCGTCCGCACTTAAGCCACCGGCAGAAAATAACTGCCTTTAGCCACCAACAGGGGCGATTTTATGGGACTATTCATCCTCAGAAGACTGGGCGTCATGTTGCTGACCGCACTATGCTTGACGTTTCTGGTCTTCTTTTTGACCAACCTCTACCCGAACCTCGAAAAACTCGCCAAGACCCAAGGCAACTTCCGCATGTCGGATGAAGCGGTGTCCAGTTGGCTGGGCAACCGAGGTTATCTGGACAACACCTTTATCAAATATGGGCGTTGGCTGGGGGTCGCACCGGGCTGGGTGACCGAGTCCGCCGAAGGCGTGGTGACGGGACAGTGTTTTGCGGAAGACGCCCCCGAAGGCGAACGCCCTACATTCTGTGGCATTTTGCAGGGCGATTGGGGGTATTCACTGGTCTTCAAGGATGAGGTTAGCAGCATTGTCGCGGTCCGGCTTGCCGCGACGGGCAAGCTGATGGGTTTTGTACTGTTGGTTATGGTGCCGATGGCACTTTTGGTGGGCGTTTTGGCCGGGATGCGAGAGGGGTCAGGATTGGACCGATCCCTATCTACATTCTCCATCACGACCACGGCGACGCCTGAATATGTGTCCGGGGTTATCTTTATCGCGGTCTTTGCCTCCTCAGCCTTTGGACTCAAATGGTTCAAAGGATCGGCCACGCAGGCCGTCGAGAATGCAACATTCGAGAACTTCACCCTGCCTGTGATCACTATCGCACTCTATGGCATGGGCTATATCGCGCGAATGACGCGGGCGAGCATGACCGAAGTCATGACAGCGCAGTACATTCGAACGGCGCGCCTGAAAGGCGTTAGTTTCGGCAACATCGTCATGAAACACGCGCTGCGCAACGCATTGATTGCTCCGTTCACGGTGATCATGCTGCAAATCCCATGGCTGTTGAACGGTGTCGTGATTGTTGAGACCTTGTTCAACTACAAAGGCTTTGGCTGGTTGCTGGTGCAGGCCGCGTCGAACAATGACATCGAACTTCTTCTGGCCGTCTCGGTCGTCTCTGTGGTCGTGGTTCTGATCACGCAGCTGATATCGGATATCGGCTACGTGTTCCTCAACCCACGCATCCGCATTTCTTAAGGGAGGGCCAGATACATGGAACCTTTGACGTGGACAGGGTCGCTCGGAATAATTCTAGACCCGATACTGTATGCAGTTGCCGCGATCTTTGTGATTGCTCTGGCGGTGCAGATCGTACTGGGCATTGCATCGGGCGGTGCACGGGTCGTGACCAACCCGGATGGTACGCTCAGCTCGGCAGGAGGCCCCTATGGGATGTCGACTGCCGCAACCAAGTGGATTGGACTGGCACTTGTTTTGGTGGTTTTGACCTATATCGTGATGGGCGCAATCACCGGCCCCGGGATGGTCGGGATCATCGGCGGGATGAGCCAACAGCTTATCCCAGTTTGGATCGCGCTGGTTGTCACCTTTGTCGTGTCGATCAAGTTCAAGCGCAAACTGGGCCTTTACGGCAAACTGTTTGACAGCACGGTTGGCATGATCGGCTTTGCGCTGGTGATGTTCTGGATATTTGCCGGTGTCATGGCCGGTGTGTTCGACATGATCGTCACACATGACAGCCTTTCACAGGTGTCAGGGATGAAGAACAAGTTGCCAGGCACGCCCCTAAACGGAGCAGAAGAGGGTGAATACGCCTGGTATCTGCTGGGCGGTGACAACCTGGCGCGCGACGTCTTTAGCCGCCTGTTCAAGGGGGCTTGGGTGGTGGTGCAGATCGCACCACTGGCGACGCTCTTTGCCTTCATGGTTGGCATCACGCTTGGCCTGCCTGCTGGATATTACGGGGGTCGGCTGGACACCATCTTGTCTTTCATGGCCAACCTTATCCTCGCCTTCCCTGTGATCCTGCTGTTTTACCTGCTGGTGACGCCGGAAATCGTGGCAACGGGTATTCCAAACTACATGGCAACGGTCTTGTTTGTCTTCCCGTTGGTTTTCCTTGGAGTTCTGCTGAACTCTCGGTTTTACACGCAGCCATCTGTGCGCACGCCGCTGTTGATTGTTGTGTTGGGGATCACGGGCTGGATTTACCTTTCCCTGATATCGACGGATGGCGCGATTGTATCTACACCGACATATGCCATCCCCGGACTGCCAAACGCCATTGACCTCTTCAACATCGAGGCGGGCATTCTGGTGGTGTTCGTTTCCGTGGTCTTTGTGAACGCACCTACCGTGTTTCGGATCGTGCGTGGCCTCGCGCTTGACATCAAAACGCGGGACTATGTGGCTGCGGCCCAGACCCGTGGCGAGGGCCCATGGTACATCATGCTCTGGGAGATCCTGCCCAACGCACGTGGGCCGCTGATTGTCGATTTCTGTCTGCGCATTGGCTACACCACGATCCTTTTGGGCACTTTGGGCTTCTTTGGTTTGGGTTTGGAAAGCGAGAGCCCGGATTGGGGCACAACGATCAATGCGGGCCGTCGTCTCCTGTCGATCTATCCCCATGCGGCCATCGCCCCTGCCCTGTCTTTGCTGACATTGGTTCTGGGTTTGAACCTGCTGGCGGACGGCTTGCGCGAAGAAAGTCTGAAAGACTGAGTTGAACCGGGTGGACCGGGGGCCAGCCCCCGGACCCCCGTGGTATTTTTGGCCAGAAGAAGCCCGAAGGGGCACATGACTGGCAGGGAGAATGTAGAATGGCGAAACTGGATTATGACGGACCAATCCTTGAGATCGATAAACTGTCGATTTCATTCTTCACGCGCTTGCGCGAAATCCCAGCGGTCATGGACTTTTCAGTCACTGTGCAACCCGGTGAAGCCGTGGGGCTGGTTGGCGAATCCGGATGCGGGAAGTCTACGGTGGCTCTGGGCGTCATGCAGGACCTTGGAAAGAACGGGCGCATCGTTGGCGGGTCGATCAAGTTCAAGGGCCGCGATCTGCAAGAGATGAGTGCTGAAGAGCTGCGCGACATTCGCGGATCAGAGATCGCTATGATCTATCAGGAGCCCATGGCCTCGCTGAACCCGGCGATGAAAATCGGCAAGCAGCTGATGGAAGTGCCCATGATCCATGCGGGCATGAACGAAAAGGACGCTTATGACCGCGCCCTTCAAGTGGTCACGGACGTCAAGCTGCCGGACCCCAAGCGCATCCTGAATTCGTTTCCTCACCAGCTTTCGGGTGGTCAACAACAACGTATCGTCATCGCGATGGCGCTGATGTCAGAGCCGTCGCTGTTGATCCTTGATGAGCCCACCACCGCATTGGACGTGACCGTCGAGGCCGCTGTGGTCGAACTGGTGAAGGATCTTGGCAAAAAATACGGCACTTCGATGCTGTTCATCTCTCACAACCTTGGTCTGGTTCTGGAAACCTGCGACCGCATCTGCGTGATGTATTCGGGTGAAGCGGTCGAACGCGGCTCTATTGAGCAGGTGTTTGATGATATGCAGCACCCGTACACCCAAGCGCTGTTCCGCTCGATCCCGCTGCCGGGCGCGGACAAGAACGCCCGCCCGCTGGTCGCCATTCCTGGCAACTTTCCCCTGCCCCACGAACGCCCCCCGGGCTGTAATTTTGGTCCGCGTTGCGACTACTTCGAGGAGGGCTTGTGCAACGAAGACAAGGCCATATCGATGTATCCGGCCAATGACGACGGCAGCCACGAATCCCGTTGTCTCAAGTTCAAGGAAATCGACTGGCAGGCGCCTTTGGAACTGGCAGAGGTCAAGACTAAAGGCGAGGTCGGCGATGTTGTCATCAAGATGGACAACCTCAAGAAGTACTATGAGGTGGCAGCATCGGCCTTGTTCTCTTCTGGGGAAAAGAAAGTCGTCAAAGCCAATGAAACTTTGAGTTTTGAGGCCCGCGAGTCAGAGACCCTCGCCATCGTCGGCGAGTCCGGCTGCGGCAAGTCCACATTTGCCAAGGTGTTGATGGGGCTTGAGACAGCGACCGAAGGCACGATCACCCTGGGCAACAAACAAATTCAGGACATCCCGATCGAGGATCGCGATACGCAGACCGTGGCGGACGTACAGATGGTCTTCCAGAACCCGTTCGATACGCTGAACCCGTCTATGACCGTGGGCCGTCAGATCGTGCGCGCGCTTGAAATCTTCAAGGTCGGCAAGAACGAGGCCGAGCGGTGGGAGCGCATGCTGGAACTGCTTGATTTGGTGAAGCTGCCCCGCGCCTTTGCCACGCGCATGCCGCGCCAGCTCTCAGGTGGTCAGAAGCAGCGCGTGGGGATCGCGCGCGCCTTTGCCGGCGACGCCAAGATTGTTGTGGCCGACGAGCCTGTGTCAGCGTTGGACGTGTCTGTACAGGCGGCTGTGACGGATCTGCTGATGGAGATCCAGCGCAAGCATAAAACGACCTTGCTGTTTATCTCGCATGACTTGTCGATTGTTCGTTATCTCAGCGACCGGGTCATGGTGATGTACCTGGGCCACGTGGTTGAATTGGGCACCACCGATCAGGTGTTCTCGCCCCCTTATCATCCGTATACCGAGGCGCTCTTGTCAGCCGTTCCGATTGCAGACACCAAGGTTGAAAAGCAACACATCGTGCTTGAAGGCGATATCCCATCGGCGATGAATCCGCCCCCTGGATGTCCGTTCCAGACGCGCTGTCGTTGGAAATCAGAAGTGCCAGGCGGCCTGTGCGAGCAAGAGGTACCGCCCGTGCGTCATCTGGCAGAAGGCCATCAGGTCAAATGCCATCTGGCCGATGACATCCTTGCGCGCATGGAGCCTGTGATCAAAATTGCGGCTGAGTAGCGGCAGCCTCGTTCACCACATCGCCCGCGGCCGTATAGGCGCCGACATATTCCCAGAAACCGGGAATGATGATGAATTCGATTACATATCGGACTTCGACGTGGTTCGCGGCGAGGACACCAAGGGTGTAGAAAGTCCAGAACTGCAACAGGCGCTTTGCTGTGCGGCTGAAGATCAGAGACATGAGGAATCCGACCGGCCCAATGGCGCATGCGCCAGCGTAGGCTGCCAACTGATAGTCGGACATGAACAGTCCCTGAAGGGTCACCCAATCCAGCGACAGAATAAAAAGCAGACCAAGGTTTTGCGCAAATAGCGCCCCCGCGACGGCCCCCGCCAGACCACCGATGACGATCATATCAACGTGAATCCGGCGCTTTTTGCCAGACCTGTTCACGAGCCCGCGCTTTTGGACAATGACGTCACTCGCGTTCTTTACCTTGCCAGAGTTGATGCGCGCGACGCGCTCGTCAAAAGTGGATTGTCCGGGTTTCATTGCTTTGCTCGCTGTCTGTTTGGTTTTTCATTTAACCAAACGCCGTGGCGACACTGAGGCGAAACCCGCACTTTTTAGAGTGCAAAGCCTGGCGCATTGTCAAAGAATCGCAATATCAGAAACCCGGTGACCAGAACGCAAATTGAATGGAAAACCCTGAACGGCACAGATGTTTAGCCGCCCCAGATCACCCGTACATAGTTGCGAGTTTCCTGGTAAGGCGGCACGCCATTGTGCTTTTTCACGGCACCCGGTCCGGCATTGTAGGCTGCAAGCGCCAACCGCCAACTACCAAAGGTTTGGTATTGCTGCCTGAGGTACCTCGCACCGCCATCGAGGTTTTCGTGCGGGTCTTTGCGATCCACTCCCAATCCACGCGCCGTGGAGGGCATCAATTGGGCCAAACCATAGGCCCCTTTGTGTGAACGTGCCTTGGGGTTCCAACCAGATTCCTGTTGGACCAGTCGCAGGAACAGATCAACGGGAACGCCGTGGCGCTTTGCGGCATCCTTGGCCACCGCCAGATAAGGCCCCTTATAGGAACCACGGAATTTCGGGCTTTCCCCATCCCATTTGGTTGGGGTGACAACCTTGGGCGGCTGTAATCTGACAGAGTTATTGTATTGCTCAGATGCGCGGGAATCGAGAATTCTGGTTTGCGAGCTAAACAGCTTGCTGCGGTTCTTGGTCGACAGCGTCTGTGCCGCAGCACTTTGCGCAACCAGAGCCACCAATATGGCCACTGCCCAAACAGCCTGCATCGTTAATCCACACCCCGGTTGACAAGCTTAACGCCTTTGTCCGGACTATATACTCATTTTTGCGCCTTTATCCAGCCTGATGCGGTTTAAGCTTCCATTAACCATGTGTAGTCTAGCCAGAACCGTGCAGCTGTCCGGAATCAGCAGCGCACAAGCCACGAAGGGGAAGAACATGGCAGGGTCCGTCAACAAGGTTATTTTGATCGGCAATCTGGGGCGTGACCCCGAAGTGCGCACGTTTCAGAACGGTGGCAAAGTGTGCAACCTGCGCATTGCAACGTCCGAAACGTGGAAAGACCGGAACACCGGTGAGCGCAAAGAGCGGACCGAATGGCACTCCGTCGCCATCTTTTCGGAACCTCTGGCGCGCGTAGCAGAACAGTACCTGCGCAAAGGATCCAAGGTCTACATTGAGGGTCAACTTGAGACCCGCAAATGGCAGGATCAATCGGGCCAGGATAAGTATTCGACGGAAGTGGTACTGCGCCCTTATCGTTCCGAACTGACTATGCTGGATGGTCGTGACGGCGGCGGTGGCGGTGGTGGCGGCAACTTTGGTGGCGGCGGCGGCGCGGATCAGATGGGCTATGATGATCGTGGCGGCGGTGGTGGTAGCGGCGGTGGTTCGCCTAGCCCGGCCCCTTCACGTGATCTGGATGATGAAATTCCGTTCTAAGCATATCGGGTTTTACAAATAATTGGGGCTGGGAACCGAAATGGTTTCCAGCCCTTTTTCTTGCAAGTTTGTGGTTTATGAACCGTTTCCTGCCGATCAAAAACACGACAACCGTGTTTAGTTGCCTCTCAGCGCATCCTGTAGGACGCCCAAAACAACATTGCGCGGAACATCCGACGTCACAAAGGCGTCTCCGATCCCGCGGGCGAGCACGAAATTGAGTGTACCCGCGACCACCTTCTTGTCCTGCCCCATAAGGTTCAGCAACGCCTCTGCCCCCGGCAAGTCACCGGGGATGTCCTTAAGGTCTGTCTTCATCCCCATCGCCTTCAGATGCGCACGCACCCGGCTTGGGCTTTCCTGGCTGCACAAACCAAGACGTGCAGACAGCTCATAAGCCAGCCCACATCCGATCGCGACGCCCTCACCATGAAGCAGGCGGTCCGAATAGCCCGTGGCCGCTTCAAGCGCATGACAAAACGTATGGCCAAGGTTCAGGAGCGCGCGCTCCCCCTGCTCTGTCTCGTCTCGCGTTACGATCTCTGCCTTCATCTCGACTGACCGTCTGACAGCCGCCACACGCAGCCCCATGTCGCCTGCGGCCATGGCAGGTGCGTGTTCCTCAAGCCATTCAAAGAACGCGGAATCGCCAAGCAGCCCGTATTTCATCACCTCGCCATAACCGGCAAGAAAATCTCGGGGCGCAAGCGTCGACAGCGCATCTGTGTCCGCCAGAACCAGGCTGGGCTGATGAAACGCCCCGGCAAGGTTTTTACCCTGTGACGTATTGATTCCAGTCTTGCCCCCGACAGAGCTGTCTACCTGTGCCAGTAGTGACGTCGGCACCTGAACAAACCGCACGCCGCGGCGTAGAATAGCACAGGCAAAGCCGACCAGATCGCCAATCACTCCCCCACCAAGTGCGACAACGACATCCCGCCGCTCAATCTTTTGATCGAGCAGCCATTCAGTGACTTGCTCCAGATGTGCCCAGCCTTTTGTCGCCTCGCCCGGGGGCAGTTCCAAAACCACAGAATCAATGCCGACGGCACTCAACCCGGACCGAAGTGCATCCAGATGAAGCGCCGCAACACGGGTCTCGGTGACGATGGCCACGCGCAGACGGGGCAAAAGCGGCTGAATAAGCGCGCCGGCTTCGGCCATCAAACCTGGCCCGATCAGAACGTCATAGGCTCGCGCGCCCAAGGGGACATGTACAGTCTCACGCATCACGAAGCTCCAATACGTCGGGTCGGTCGACCACCAGCGTAGCGATCACCCGGTTCACCATTTCTTCGATGCTCAGATCGGGCAACGACGGCACAGTAACGTCCGCCATCGCATAGAGCGGCACGCGGGTGGCGTAGATCTCGGCCAGTGTGGCACGTGGGTCGGCTGTGCGCAGAAGCGGTCGCGTATCCTTGTGACGCACACGCTGCCATAGCAGATCAAGATCGGCATTGAGCCAGACGGACACACCACTTTCTGAGATGTTTTCCCGATTTTCCTGCGCCAGAAACGCGCCGCCGCCCGTCGAAAGTACACACCGTTTCGTATCCAGAAGTCGCGAAATCACCTGCGTCTCCTTGCTGCGAAAAAACGGTTCTCCGTCTCTCTCGAATATCTCGGGCACTGTGCGTCTGGCCGCGGCCTCTATCTCGGCATCGCTATCCAGAAAAGGCACGCCAATACGCTGCGCAAGCGCGCGCCCAACGGCTGTTTTGCCTGCCCCCATCATCCCCACCATCACAATGGTCTTTTTCAAATGGTAAGGGGTGTCCAGCGTTGGGTGTGACTGATTTTGCTGTTTTTCGCTCATTATCGTGTCAATGACGTGATTTTCAGAAAAAGGCCATATATGCTTTGCTCCAAAACAAGAAATCGCGCAAACGACATTGAGGCAGTAATATCCATGGGCCGACTAATCAAATTGTTGATCTATCTGGCGATCTTTGGGTTCGTTGGACTTGTTGGCTATGCCTATGTGGGCGAATATTTCGGCGCCAACTTTTCGCCACCTCAGGATGAGGTACGCGTGCCTGTGACCCTTGATGCTGACTAGAACCCGATATTTTGTATCTGTGTCGGCTGTGATGGCCGCAACGGCAGGATTCTCGCAGCAAGAAACCGAGGAATCCCCCCTGAATGTGATCGAGTGGCTGGATGGACCGGCGATATTGCCCACTGCTCTGCCATTGGATGAACCGGATGTGACCGCATCAGGCACCGTTCCGGACGTGACAGTGCGCCCATTGGGCACCACTGCGCCCAAACGGGTTGGACTGGCACCGCCCAGCATCACGGGCCTGCCAGATACTCTCTGGTCTGGCACTGGTGGAGACACCTTGGCGCAAACAATTGCTCAACTGCCGGGTGCAAAGCTGCCCGCGCTGCAATCATTGCTGTTCACCTTGCTGTTGGCAGAGGCTGCACCGCCTCCCAATAAGGTGGACGCTTTTGATCTGGCACGCGTCGATGCGCTTTTTGAACTGGGCGCATTGGAACCTGCGCTCGCCTTGCTGGACCAGGCGGGGCCAGAGACATCGCCAGAGCATTTTGCCCGATTTATGGACATGTCCCTGCTGGCCGGCACATCAGCACAGGCCTGTGCAGTGCTGCGCGCTCGCATCGATTTGTCACCGGGCAAAGCATATGAAGTGTTCTGTGCCGCGCGTGCAGGTGATTGGAGCACAGCCGCCTTGCTACTTGGCACCGCGCGCGTTCTTGGGTTGATCGACGAACCCACAGTCGCAGCGCTGGAGCGGTTTCTTGATCCAGATTTGTTTGAGGGCGAACCACCCCTGCCCGCTCCAACATCACGCAACCCGTTGACGTTCCGTCTGTTCGAGGCGAACGGCACCCCAATCCCGACACGCACCTGGCCGTTGCCCTATGCGAATGCTGATCTGTCTGACACGGTTGGCTGGAAGTCACAGATTGAGGCGGCTGAACGCCTTGCCCGTACCGGTGCACTGCCGGACAACCGCCTGCTGGGTCTATATACTCAACGACGCCCTGCGGCCTCTGGCGGTGTCTGGGACCGGGTCGAGGCATTGCAACAGTTCGAAACTGCACTAGGCACAGGCAGCCCGGCGGCTGTGTCCAAGACGTTGCCGCAGGCGTGGCAAGCCATCCGCGACGCCCATCTTGCAGTGCCGTTCGCCACGCTATTCGCCGAAGACCTGAGCAAGTTGACCCTGAGCGGGCGCGCCGCCGATGTGGCGTTTGAAATTCTGCTGCTGTCACCCAACTACGAAAAAGCTACTCAAGTTTTCCCAGCCCGCGCCTTGCGTCGCCCGGCGCTGGCGGCTGTCGCTGCCGGGGACGCAGCTGCGATCGCGGATGTAGATGTGGACGGAGTGACCGCTGCCGTCTTGGCCGCGTTTGACAACGCCCCACCTGACCCCCGCATCGTCATTCGTGCGCAGGGTGGCGCCTTGGGGGCTGCTTTGCTGGACGCACTTGCGCTGACTATTGAGGGCACACGAGGCGATGTTGCACGCCTGACCACCGGTTTGGCCACCTTGCGTGCCCTTGGCCTTGAGGACGCTGCGCGCCGGACCGCGTTACAGGTCATATTGCTGGAGGACACGATATGAGCGACACTTGGATCCCCACATTCCTTGAGGCCCAAGCCGCCGAACTCGGGGCCGCGCGCAACACGCTGCTGGCCTATGGGCGCGATCTGATCGATGCACAAAGCTGGCTCGCCGGTCGTAACCTTGGATTTGCCGACGCCACACAGTCGGATATCGAAGGCTATCTGATCTATTGTGATGCCCAAGGGCTGGCCAAGTCCACCCGCGCCCGCCGCCTATCGGCGATCAAGCAACTGTTCCGCTTTGCGTTTGAGGAAGGCTGGCGCGCGGAAAACCCAGCGATCCAGATCGCAAGCCCCGGACAAGACAAACGCCTGCCCAAGACGCTAGACGAAGCGGAGGTGGATCGCCTTCTGGATGCGGCCTGCAATTTCGGACGCAACGCCCATGACCGGACCCGAGACACCTGTCTGATGCAGTTGCTCTATGCCACGGGCATGCGCGTGACTGAGCTTGTCAGCCTGCCTGTCAGTTCGGCGCGCGGTGATCCGCAGATGCTGCTGATCCTGGGCAAAGGGGGCAAGGAACGCATGGTGCCTTTGTCGCCGCCTGCCCGTTCTGCGCTGGCTGAATGGATCATTGTACGCGACGAGGTTCAGAAACTGGCCCAAGACAAGGGCGCGGCCCCTTCCCGCTTTCTCTTTCCATCGCGCGGCGTGACAGGTCATTTGACCCGACATTGGTTTTACGCCCGCATCAAGGCGCTTGCCACGCACGGCGCCGTGGCCGCCGACAAGGTGACGCCACACACCCTGCGCCATGCCTTTGCCACCCATTTGCTGGCCGGGGGCGCCGATCTGCGCGCCATCCAGACCATGCTGGGCCATGCGGATGTGGCGACCACCGAAATTTACACTCATGTTGTGGATGAGCGGTTGACCCAACTGGTCATGGATCACCATCCACTGACCAAGGCAGACACGCGGCACGACACAGACTGACCCGGCACATACGCAACAAAAACATGCCACTATGTTTCGTTACATGCCTTCGCAATGCACCCGCGCGGGCCTGACGTCTTGATTGCGACGCACTGCGCCCCCATAACCCTATCCTGATCAAAGGACAAAACCGCCCCATGGACGACCCGAGTACTGTTTTCGACGCTGCTTTCTGGACCACCGCCGGGGTGATCTTGTTTCTGCTGGTGCTGTCAGGGTTCTTTTCCGGTTCTGAAACCGCACTGACGGCAGCCTCGCGGGGCAAGTTGCGCACTCAAGCGGACAAAGGGTCCAAGGGCGCGCGACGCGCTCTCGACATTACCGAAGACAACGAACGGCTGATTGGCTCTGTCCTTCTGGGCAACAACCTTGTGAACATTCTGGCCGCATCTTTGGCCACCAGCCTTTTCACCCGCGCCTTTGGGGAAAGCGGCGTGGCACTGGCCACGCTGGTGATGACCTTGCTTGTGCTCATCTTTGCCGAGGTCCTTCCAAAAACATATGCGATCACCAATTCTGAAAGCGCTGCGTCGATGGTGTCGCGCCCGATTTCACTGGTGGTCACCATCTTTTCGCCCATCGTGGCGGCCGTACGGTTGCTGGTGCGGGGGCTACTACGCCTCTTTGGGCTTCAAATTGACCCGGACAGCCACATCATGGCCGTGCGCGAAGAGATCGCAGGCGCGCTCCAACTGGGTCATTCCGAAGGGGTAGTAGAGAAAGAAGACCGTGACAGGATCCTCGGCGCCCTCGATTTGGGGGACCGAACTGTCGAAGAGATCATGCTGCACCGCTCTGGCATCGAAATGATCAATGCCGATGACGACCCGCAGGTCATTCTGGAACAGTGCCTGAAATCGAACCACACCCGCCTGCCCGTCTATCGCGAGGAACAGGAAAACATAACCGGCGTGATCCACGCCAAGGATCTGCTGCGCGCGATGTACGGCGTCGTGGGTGGCCCGGATGGGGATGCGACGGCGTTGCGCTCCTTTGACATCACAGCAGTCGCCATGCCGCCGTATTTTGTGCCTGAGACCACAACGCTGGATGAACAGATGCGCCAATTCCTGCGCATTCGCAGCCACTTTGCGCTGGTTGTGGATGAGTATGGGACCTTGCAGGGCCTCATTACGCTCGAAGACATTCTGGAAGAGATCGTGGGCGAAATCACAGACGAATTTGATCCTGATGGCGATCAGCCCGTAATTCAAAGCGAAGACGGCCACTATTTCGTGGACGGTTCGACCACCATTCGCGACCTGAACAGGGCGACGGACTGGAACCTGCCAGATGACGAGGCAAACACAGTTGCAGGCCTTGTCATTCACGAGGCGCAAATGATCCCGACTGTGGGTCAGGTGTTCAGCTTTCACGGCTTTCGGTTTGAAGTACGCGAGCGGGAAGGCAATCGGATTACCATGTTGCGGATTACGGCGCTGGAATAGTCGTCAGGCCGCAGCAGCGATAGCGTTCCTTGCCTCGATCCACGCGCGGACTTCGTCCAACCGCCCGCGCGCGACCGGTATTTTGGATCCACAGATCAGACGCAACTTGCGCCCGCTCAAGGCTTCCACATAGCGCCGGGAGACCCAATGGGACCGGTGTGTCTGAATGCCATCTTCTGGGGTGACCTGCTCCAGAAAGGTCGACATCCGTTCACGGATCACTTCGCTGCCAGTCTCGTTGTGAATTTCCAGATAGTGCTCTGCCGCCTTGACCCTTGCGATGTCGGACAACAGAAAACGGCGGCCAGCCAGTGTGATCCATCTTTGTTGCTGACTTTTTTGTTTGCGTTCTCGTTGGGCCGGGATCAGCCACAGCAGGGCAACCGTTTCAAACGCATGGGCCACCAGAATGTTACGCACATTCATCTGCCATGTCATGATGTCGAACGGGTTGGTATCTGGTTCAAACACTATGCACAGGATCACAGCCGCCAGATAAGTTGACGCCAACACCAATGGGCCAGACAGCAGGATCAATGGAATGGCCTTGCCGAACAAACGGTGCCACATCTTGCCCGTTAGTTTGGAATACAAGTCCGATGTCAGTATGTAGATGATCAGGGCGACGAACCAGAACCCCATGCGCAGGCTGAAACTGTCGAATTGCGGCAAGGTCACCGGATGCCCTGTCGACATCATGAAAAAGCCGACCGTGATCAAAAGCCACATCTGCCAGGACCGATAAAGCTCTTGCATTTCGCGCAACGTAAAATGCGTAATCATGCCGTTCGAGACATAAACATGCACTTTATGATCAAGAGCCTTTGAAAACATATTGGACGCTAGCATGGGGCGCGAAATGGAGTAAACGAGCTGTGACGGCCTGAACCGGATGCAGTTCGGTGGCCTTTTCGGTATCAGTTACAGGCCTGAAACCACTAGTCTATGCTGCCGAGCTGCATCCCGCCTACACTATCCCCGAAGCCGTTTTCCGTCCGCATCAAAGGGCGGAGCGTCAAGTATAGTTGCCTTATGGGGCCGTCCCAGAACCATGACGTCGACGCGATCCCCGGGCCCCACACCTTTGACATAGGCGAGCGCAAGGCTCATCCCAACAGTGTACCCATAGGCACCGGACGTCACACGCCCCACGCCATTGTTACCGGAAAAGACCGGCTCTCCGCCTGTTGCATCCGCGCCAGAGGCCTCTGTATCCGTTTCATCCAGATGTAAAAGAACCAATGATTCCCGCGCGGTTTGGGTCATCACCTCGGCGACGGCGTCCTTGTTCAAGAACTCTTTGTCCATCTTGATCAGACGGTCCAGTCCGACTTCCTGAGGCCAGTATTCCGGGCTGTATTCCCGGCTCCAGGATCCATATCCTTTTTCGATACGCAGGCTCATGAGCGCCCGGCTTCCAACCGGACCAATGCCTATATCGCGCCCAGCCTCGATCAGAGCCGTATAAAGCTGCGCCTGATGTTCGGTGGCACAATGCAGCTCCCAACCCAGATCGCCTGTAAAGGACACGCGCAAGGCAAGGACCTCAACACCTGCCAGTTCGATGCGAGCCGAACGCATGAACGGGAAATCCTCGTTCGCAAGCGACGCATTGGTCATTCGCTGCAACATTGCGCGCGATTGCGGTCCGGCCACGTTGAAGCCGCACATCGCTTCTGTATGGCTTTCGAAAGTCGTTCCTGTCGGCAGTGGCACCTGTTTGAAAAAGCGGGTGTGATAGCGTTCGGCCATGCCCGACCCGATGATCCAGAATTCATCGTCGCCCAGTCGCGTGACCGTAAAGTCCCCAGCAATTCCACCCCGTTTGCTGATCAGAGGCGTCAGGCACGACCGCCCAACAAGGCGCGGCATGCGGTTGGCAAAGACTGCGTTCAACCACTCTTCTGCCCCCGGCCCCTTGCAGACGTATTTGGCAAAGTTTGAGATGTCGATGATGCCGCCTTTGTCCCGCAACATCCGGCATTCTGCGCCCACAGGTTCCCACCAGTTCTGCCGCGTGAAACCATCGGTGTCTTCGACTTCAGGTTCATCCGCAAACCAAAGAGGATGCTCCCAGCCATAGTTCAGCCCCATAACAGCACCCATGTCGCGCTGCATGCTGTATGCCGGGCGTGTACGCACGGGGCGGCCTGCGGCGCGTTCTTCGTTTGGAAAGTGGATTTTGAAGCGGTTGGCATATTGGTCGCCGACCCGCGCTTTGGTGAAGGCTTTGCCCGCCCACGTGCCATAGCGCGCCATGTCCCATGCGAACATGTCGTACTTTGTCTCGCCTTCGATGATCCACTGTGCCGCCAGCAGGCCCATACCGCCGGATTGGGAAAATCCTGGGATAATTCCGTTGCAACAGAAATAGCCCGTGAGTTCAGGCACCGGCCCAAACAGCACATTTGAATCTGGTGACCAGATCATCGGCCCGTTGATCACCCGCTTGATTCCGGCGGTACCAACGACAGGCACCCGATCAATGGCGCGCATCATGTTGTCTTCGATCCGTTCTAAGTCATCTGCGAACAACTCGTGCCCAAATCCCTGCGGCGTGCCCTCTTCGGCCCAAAACCGGTAGTCTTTCTCATAAGCGCCGACCAAAAGGCCCTTGCCTTCCTGACGCAGGTAGTACTCCCCGTCCCGATCCGCGACCGAAGGTAAACGACGGTCCATGGCGTCGATCTCGGCAATCGTTTCCGTGACAAAGTACTGATGTTCAGTGGGTTGAAGGGGCAGTTCGACGCCAGCGAGTGCCGCCACTTCGCGCCCCCAAAGCCCGGCGGCGTTCACCACCCAAGGGGTTGCGATGTCGCCCTTTTCTGTGCGCACGATCCACGTGCCGTCGGCTTGCTGCTCTGTCCCTGTTACAGGGCAAAACCGGATTATTTCAGCGCCGTTCTGACGCGCCCCTGCCGCATAGGCGTTTGTCACGCCGGACGGATCCACGTTGCCGCCTTCGGGTTCCCACATGATGCATCGGATGCCGTCGAAATCGACGAGCGGGTGCAGACGCTCGGCCTCGGCCCGATCCACCTCGAAAAAGTTCATGTCATACAGCTTGGCCTTGGCGGCTTGCAGCTTCAGCTGATGCTCGCGCGCCTCGGTTTGCGCGAGGTAGAGGCTGCCGGGTTGGAACACGCCGCAGCCCTGCCCGGTTTCCTGCTCCAGTTCCTTGTACAGGCCCATGGTGTAGTGCTGGATGCGGCTGATGTTGGTGCTGTCATGCAGCCCATGAATGTTGGCCGCTGCGTGCCACGTGGACCCTGACGTCAACTCATCCCGTTCCAGCAGAACAACATCCGTCCAGCCAAGTTTTGTAAGGTGATAAAGGATTGAACAACCGATGACGCCGCCGCCGATGACGACAGCCTGTGCGTGGGTGCGCATGAATGCCTGCCCTGTATTTGAGGTCTCTGGCTGGCATACTGTCGCGGCGTTTGCTGTCCCGATTGCGCAAAGGCGACATTTTCGGTCGCTGACGCGCAAGTTACAAATTTATGCGGAAACGCGGTTGCGACCGTCGGTACATGTTTGAGATGGGCGAACACGACAATAGGCCCATTTGTTCGGTCATGTTCAACTGAACCCGTGCGTTCGGATTTTTACGATTGCACCACAATGTTTGCAGTGTGACGCGTCAATGTCATGATCGGTCAAGCCACACTTTTTGCATTCGAAAAAAGCTTTGGAAGGCATGAAAATTGCACGGGCGAACTGAACAAACAGGGATACGCCGACGACCATCATCGTCACAGCCATCAATTTGCCCGGTACTGTTGTTGGCGTGATGTCGCCGTACCCCGTGGTCGTTAACGTTGAGATGGTGAAATACAATGCATCCACATAGCCAGCAAAGCCCGAAGAAGCATCCGCGAAGAAGGTGAAAACCAATGCGGTCGAAAAGAACACGAATACAAAGAAATTGACCAACGCAAATGCCGCCTGCTCATGCTTTTGAAAGAACGGGCTAATGTGGCGCAAGTCATTCAAAAGATGATATGAATGGACGAGGCGCAACCCCCGTAAGATCCGCAAGAATGCTGTGTCAGGCTCGATAAACGGCGAGATGAGCAAAGTCGCAATCACGACCATATCGGCAATGACATAAACCCGCCGCAGCAACGCCTTTCGATCTGTCGATATCCACAGTCGCGCCGAGAAATCGGCCAAGATAACCAACCCGACCGGAAGTGTAAGGAGTTCAAGACCCACCGTTTGCTGCAAAGGGGTTATCGCGACGAACAAAAAAATGCTGAAAAAATCGAATGCCAGCAGCGCATACCGAAACACACGCGAGCGTTGTGACGCCCCGGTATACAGTTCGATCAGGGTTTCTTTGAACGTGTGTGCCATCGCAAATGTGATCAAGGCCAAAATCCTTGGTCAAGGCAAGTGCGAAATCCACCCTGCTCTGATGCAAATGACATTGCGCGCGCGCATCGCCCCTTCAATCCAGTAATCGAGTGCGCATTCCGGCAAACGTCATGTTTTGTCGCCACCACCCGGATTGAACCTGCGATGCAAAAGCAGCAATGTCGTTCAACAAGATTGCAGTCTTCTCGGATACCGATTGGCATTCGCGACATGATATGTCGCTTGTCGTCGCTCAATTGCAGTCGTCAGGCAAATAGACTGTCCTTCAGCACATGAAATGACCAGCACAATGTCATGAGGTTCCCTATGAAAACCACCACCCGTGTCGCCGTTATCGGCGGCGGCGTTGTCGGCGCATCTGTTCTATATCACCTGACCAAGCTTGGCTGGTCCGATGTCATGCTCTTGGAACGCTCCGAGCTGACCTCCGGCTCCACATGGCACGCTGCTGGCGGGTTTCACACCCTGAACGGCGATACCAACATGGCAGCACTTCAGGGCTATACCATCAAGCTTTACAAAGAGTTGGAAAAGATCACCGGCATGTCCTGTGGCCTGCACCATGTGGGCGGTGTGACACTGGCAGAAGATCAGGATCGGTTCGATATGCTGGTGGCCGAACGGGCCAAGCATCGCTTTATGGGGCTTGAAACCGAAATCGTGACCCCGGACGAGATCAAAAAGATCGCGCCTGTCACCAATGTCGAAGGAATCGTGGGCGGGCTTTATGATCCGCTTGATGGCCACCTTGACCCGTCCGGGACCACACACGCCTACGCCCGCGCTGCGCGGATGGGAGGCGCGACGATTGAGACGCATACCATGGTGCAGGAAACCAACCAACGCGCAGATGGCACGTGGGATGTGGTCACAGACAAGGGCACCATCCACGCGGAACACGTGGTCAACGCCGGAGGCCTTTGGGCGCGTGAAGTGGGCGCGATGGCCGGCATCTACTTTCCACTTCATCCGATGGAGCACCAGTATCTGGTCACCGAAGATGTGCCGATGATCGTCGAGATGATGAAGGACGGGCACGAACATCCTCACGTTATGGACCCGGCCGGCGAATCCTATCTGCGCCAAGAGGGCAAAGGCCTGTGCATCGGGTTTTACGAACAGAATTGCCGCCCTTGGGCGGTGGATGGCACTTCGTGGAGTTTTGGGCAGGATTTGTTGCAAGACGACTTTGACAAAATCGAAGACTCGATCACCTTTGCCTACAACCGTTTTCCCGATCTAGAGCGCGCTGGCGTCAAGAACGTGATCCATGGTCCCTTCACCTTTGCGCCCGATGGCAACCCTTTGGTCGGCCCCGTGCCGGGCGTGCGTAACTATTGGTCGGCCTGTGGCGTCATGGCTGGCTTTTCCCAAGGTGGTGGTGTCGGTTTAATGCTGGCGCAATGGATGGTTGAGGGCGAGACAGAGCGGGACACGTTCGCCATGGATGTTGCCCGCTTTGGAGATTGGATTTCGCCGGGCTACACACTACCCAAGGTGATCGAAAACTATCAGAAACGATTTTCAGTCGCCTACCCTAACGAAGAATTGCCTGCTGCGCGCCCAAATCGCACGACGCCGATGTACGATATTTTTTCAGACATGGGTGCTGTGTGGGGCCAGCAATACGGGCTGGAAGTGCCCAACTACTTCGCCCAGGGCAACGAACCGACATATGAAACGCCGTCCTTCCGCCGGTCAGACGCGTTTGAGGCAACCGCGCGCGAAGTGCAGGCAGTGCGTGGCGCTGTCGGCATCAACGAGGTGCACAACTTCGGCAAATACCGCGTCACTGGTCCCCGTGCCCGCGCATGGCTTGACCGCGTTATGGCGGGCCGAGTCCCGCAACAAGGACGGATTTCACTGACACCAATGCTAAGCCCCAAAGGCAAGCTCATCGGCGACTTCACCATGTCCTGCCTCAGCGAAGAAGAGTTCCAGCTGACCGCGTCTTATGGCGCCCAAGCCTTTCACATGCGCCACTTCCTCAATGAGGCCGAGGACGGGATGCACATCGAAAACATCACAGATCGACTGAATGGCTTCCAGATCGCCGGACCCAAAGCACGCGAGGTGCTACAGGACTGCACCCGCACCGACATCTCGCAGATGAAGTTTCTGGATGTCTGGTCGATCACCGTCGGCATGACCGACTGCATCGTGCAGCGCGTCAGTTACACTGGTGACTTGGGGTTCGAGATTTACTGCGATCCAATGGCTCAACGCCAACTTTGGGCCACTCTATGGGCCGCAGGTCGACCGCACGGGATGACACCCTTCGGAATGCGGGCGATGATGTCGCTTCGATTGGACAAGTTCTTTGGCGGCTGGCTGCTGGAATTTGGACCCGACTACACGGCTGCAGAAACTGGCCTTGATCGCTTCATTTCTTGGAAGAAAAACGCGGCCTTTATCGGGCGTGATGCCGCAGAGACGGAACGGGCCAAGGGCCCCAGTCGCAAGTTGTGCGCATTTGTTGTTGAGGCCACGGATGCAGACGTACAGGCCTATGAGCCGATTTGGCTGGACGGCGAAGTGGTCGGCTTTTGCACGTCGGGCGGTTATTCGCACCACGCGCAGCTTTCTGTTGCGCAAGGGTTCCTTCCTGTGGACCGGATAGCTGAGGGGCTGGAGGTTGAGATCGAAATTCTTGGCCAGATGTGCAAGGCGCGTTTGGTCACCGAGCCATTGTTTGATCCGGATGGCGCGCGGATGCGGGGGTGATAGGATAGGGCCATGATGCCTATCCTGATCCTTGCCGCCGGAGCATCCTCGCGTATGCGCGGCGCCGACAAGCTGTTGCTGGATGTCGACGGCATGCCATTGCTGCGCAAGCAGGCCTGTATGGCCCTTGAGGTGAGCACAGATGTGCGCATCGCACTGCCACCGCGACCGCACCCACGCTATGACGTGGTTCAGGATCTGGACGTCCAGACAATTGAGGTCACAGATGCGGCCCAAGGCATGAGCGCGAGCCTGCGGGCTTTGTTTGCCACTCTGGAACCAGAGCAGTCGCATGCAATGGTGCTACTGGGGGATTTGCCAGACCTGATCAACGAGGATTTGCGCGCGGTCATGAGCGCAACGACCCAATACCCGGATGCGATGATCTGGCGCGGGGCAACCCAGACCGGAAAGGGTGGGCATCCAATGGTCGTATCCCGCTCCATTTTCAAGGAATTTCAGATGCTTGAAGGCGACAGCGGAGGTAATTCCATCATCGCCAACCACGATGATGCAGTCCACCTTGTGCCTTTGGTTGGGAACCGGGCACGCCAGGACCTCGACACGCCCGAGGACTGGGCAGCGTGGCGTGCAGGCCGTTCTAGCTCAAACGCTCCATGATAACGTGCGCGTCATACCGTTTCATAGACAAACAGGCCGCGCCGTATTCTTCCAGTCCGGACTGGGAGAGCAGCGCCGGGAAATGGACAACGTTTTAGCGCCAAGGGCCAGACAGCTGATCATCTCAGCTAGACGCATTGATCGTCTCATCTTCATTGGGACCCTGAAAGGTTCCATTACGGTAAGGTCCAGTGACCACAGACGTGACAACAGCCCTCACATACAAAAAACAATACCATCGGCCTCGTTACGCCGCCCACCGGACGTTCATACTACTCTGTGAAATTATCCAAATTGAGTGCACATTCTGAGGGGAGCTTCCCTAGAGTGGCAACCTCAACAACAACTTGGATCAATTGGCGCACGATTGCAGCAGCAAGTACGCCATCCAATGAAGCAAGCCGGTGTTGGGGACCCTTCTAAAACACAAAAAACGGGTGCAGCCCCCTGCCCCGTTTTTTGCGTTCCGCACGAGTCACACACGGAATGCTGCATATTTCGATGCGCCTTTGAGGCGCGAAACCTTATTGCGTCAGAAGCTTGGCCTCATGCTTTTTCAAACTGCGGCGCGCCGCTGCATAGGCCCTGATCCCTGTTTCTGTTTCCAACTCCAGGAACAGTTCTAGAATTTCAGCGCGCACAGTGTCGTCCATCGCATTCAGGGTCTGATCGCCCGGCTGGAAGCTTTCGGTCCATGTGCCATCGGACAGGATCACCTCATGCTGGTCGAACATTACGTGGATGTAGGTTGTGTGCGACACGTCCACAACGTCGATCCCTTCCATGTCTGTCAGATGCTTTGCCGGCACCAGCACTTCGGATTCTTCAAAGTAAAGGGCGGTCTTGTCACTGGACATCAACACACGGTGCTGCGGCGAAACGAGCATATCTCGCTCTGGCAGACCGTTGCCCAAGGCTCCTTGGCGGATAAGAACCGGACGCAGGTGTGCAGCGCGGCCAAGTTCGCAACCGCTCATGTCGCGCTGTCCCACCCAACGGATTTCCTGAATGCCATTGTCCCGGGTGATCACCCGATCACCAACTTGCAGATCCTGAACAAGGCGTTCGCCACTTGCCGTTGCGATCTTGGTACCGGGGGTAAAGCAGGGAATGACATTCTCAATTTCAGCGAATGTCAGTGTTCCGGTGACATTGCCATCGTCGTCAAGGAAATCGACCGTACCGCTTTCGCTGTTGGGATCCCCCCCATCAAAGTTGATAGTGAGCGGACCAGAACCAGTCAGATTGAGGGTGTCATCGTCATTGCCGCCTTCGCCACCAATAATTGTATCGCCGGCGCCACCACCAAATATCTGGTCGGCATCATCACCTGCAAAGACAATATCGGCCGCACCATCATCAACCTGATTGGTGTCCCCGACAAAGATCAGATCATCGCCTTTACCACCAACGATGAAGTCAGAGTCGTCACCGCCCACCACAAGGTCGCCATCGTCGCCACCTATGATGAAGTCATTACCGGCCCCGCCTTCCAACACGTTCGTGCCGTCGCCACCTTCGAGAATGTCGTTGCCTTCACCCCCAAACAATTGGTCATCACCCTCGTCGCCAGCCAATTGGTCATTGCCAATACCGCCGCGGATGGTGTCATCGCCATCTTCTCCGCGCAGGACATCATTGCCCTCACCGCCAAGCACGCGATCATTGCCGCCGCCAGCCAACACTTCGTCGTCACCAAGCCCTGCATCCACGGTGTCGTTGCCATCAAACGCAAGAATCGTGTCATCCAGACCGTCAGGGCCGTCTACTTCGTCACCGTCGGCATCGACATAGCCGGGGCCGATGGAATCTGGACCGTTCGTCCCCTCAACGACACCCGGTCCGGGTACTGGGACACTCGGAATTGAGACGGAGGTTGGAATGACCGGCACAACGTCAAATTCGTCGTCCTCACTGTCCGGTGCATCCGATGGCGGAGCGGGGTTCGGGTTGTCCTCAACAAAGATGACGTTTTCGATTTGCGAGAAAGTCGCCGTGCCCGTTGGCGTGATGCTGCCAAAGTCATAGAACGTGACCACACCTGCTTCTGGATCGTTCGGGTCGAATTCCACAACGGACGTGCTGGACACCACGATGGTGTCAAAGTCGTCACCCCCTTCACCGCCGACAATTGTGTCACCGGGACCAATTTCGATGAACGTGTCACGGTCATCGCCACCACTTTGGAAATCCGCACCTGCGCCGCCGTCGATCGTGTCGTTACCCGACCCACCTATCAGGCTGTCATCGCCGTCACCGGCAAACAGGAAATCAGCTCCCCCACCGGCCGTATTACCTTCGCCAACTGTGCCGTCACCGTACAGCGTGTCATTGCCGATACCACCGACCACAACGTCTTGATTGTCGCCGCCAATCAGACTGTCATTACCAGCCTCGCCAATTACGAGGTCGATGCCTGCGCCACCGTCGATGGTGTCATCGCCCGCTTCACCGTCAAGGATATCAATGCCTTCGCCGCCAGCAATGACATCATCACCCTCACCGCCCAGGATAAGGTCCGTGTCCGCGCCGCCATCAAGGTCGTCATCGCCTTGGCCACCAACAATGATGTCGACGCCGTCACCACCAACGACAGTGTCGTCGCCCTGGCCACCGCCCAAAAGGTCATTGCCTATGCCGCCATCGATGTAATCGTCGTCGATTTCGCCAAGAATGAGATCGTCACCCTCTTCTCCATAGAGGACATCTTGGTCGTCCGCGCCATAGATCACATCACTGCCGTCGCCGCCAAACACGGTATCACGGCCATTGTCTGGACGCAGGTCAGGCCCAAACGGGTTGGATCCGTCATCTTCGATGTTCAGCGCGTCCAGACCCAGATCAGGATCGTTGCCAGCATAGATCGTGTCGTTGCCGACGCCGCCTTCGATCAGGTCATTGCCTTCGCCGCCGACGATCCGGTCTGCACCATCGTCGCCGGTGATCTCGTCGTCGTCGATGCCCCCATCGATGACATCATCGCCGGTCCCGCCCACAATCGTGTCGCGGTCATCCCCGGTCGAGATGGTGTCGTTGCCAGCCCCGCCATCGACAAAGTCGCGATCATTCTCGGCGGCAGGCGTGCCTTCTTCACCCGGGAAGAGCCCTGGATAGCCCTTGTCGACCAGCAGATTGCTGGCCGGATCGCCCGAGGTGATCGAGTCATTCCCGTCGCCGCCCAAAATACTGTCAGACCCTGCGCCACCTGTGATGACGTCGTCGCCGCCTTCACCAAAGATGGTGTCGTCACCTTCACCTCCGTGAAGGGTATCGTCCCCGGGTACGGCAGGTGTCGTCGGAACGTATGTCGGATAGAAATCGGCATACTCAAGCACAGCATCATTGCCGGGCCCTTTGTTGATCGTGGGTCCAGGGTCCTCGGCTGGGCCATTTGTGTCCCCGTCCACTTGATAGAACCGCGTCGGCTGCTTCCCACCCTTGATCGAGGCGCCAATGAGCGGATCAAGCCCGTCCAGAGCAGACTGCTCGGACACAATGTAGTCCGACAATTGCTGGTAGAAATCGTCCAGATCGTTGCTGATGAAGGTCGGGGTGTCGCTATCGGGGAAGTTGTCTACTTTCACCGAGTAGTCATAGATCCCATCGCCCGTCGTGTCATAATACAAGACGACGTTCGAGATATCCTGTTTCCATTCTGGGAAGTAATCGGTGCCGGTTTCCGATCCGCCAAAGGTGCTGTCGCCATAGATTAGATCGTCACCGGTGCCGCCTTCGACACTGTCACTGCCGGAACCCGCATAGACGTCATCATCACCCGCGCCGGATTCAATCGTATCGTCTCCACCCAATGCATCTACGATGTCATCGTCGGGGCCTTCCCCGGGTAGTTGTGCGTCGCCTGCATCGATAAAGTCGCCATCAGGGTCTTCGTCGTAGACAGCGTCGATCAGGTTGGCAGAATTGTCGCCTTCCACCACGCCATCCAATCCAGAGTCGTCAAACACCAGATTGTCGATTGCGCCCGACCCATTCAGCGTCACGTCCATCCGCGCTACGCCATCGATATTGAAATCCTGAATCAGCTGTCCGTTATTGTCCGTGGCACCGATGTGCACAGTCTCGATCAGATGCCCGTTGGCATCAAAAAACTTGACCGAGGCACCTTCTTCAACATCAAGGAATGTCAGCTTGTTGATATAGGCCAATTCGTGGAAGTCGAACGTGATCGTGCCACCGTTGGCGTTGTCATCGGGATCATTGCTGTCACCATCTTCGGAAATGATCAGAACATTTCCGAGGTTCGTCGTTTCAAGATCATGATCACCGCCAGTTGGGTTTGCGGAGTCAAAAATCATGGCCTTGCACGAACCGCCCACAGCCGAAATGGTCACGCCTTCGGACTGGAATTCGTTATCTACAACTGTGCCTGTCGCAAGGTTATTGAAATCAAACAACTTTGTCATGGATCGAAACTCCTAGCCGGTCGCGCAAACAACGCGCGGCGCAGCGGGAACAAACAATTGGATCGGAGTTTTTGGGGCGCGCATGAAACATAGCGCGTCTTGCGCATGCTTAACCGCACACATCAGCGTAAATCGCTTCACAGTTCTTACCTCGTCACACACTCACTACCCGAACTGAAGCGATGAACCGAACACTGGGCGATCCACACATAACGCCCCGTAGGAAGGAACAGAGAGAGAAGCCGCACGAGGGCCTCGCGATACCAACTGTCTGGTATCCCTTGCTTACATACCGTCGCAACGCGACTTAACGAACGCACATCTCCCGTACCTTTAACAGTACGCACAGTGCGGTCGCCCCCGTGACCAAAATAATCATCGCCCCCCAGATGGGCTAACCTTAACTACGAAGTGGTTTAAGCCAACAAAAGTAAAAAATGTATGAAAAGCTGCGGTATTTCTTTACAGCGCCGCGTTGCGGACCTGAGAGGCCTAATGCAAACTCAATCCTGAGTAGAAGACTCCTTCTGGTATAATTTAAGACTCTTGGAACAATCACACGAAAACCGTTTGAAAATAGGGCTTTAAACAAAATAACGTGCTATTTTCAATTCAACTTAAAGTTTGAATAGAGAAAACACAGAACAATCTGCTCACAATATGGCAAAGTCGGTCGTTTTATAACAACCATGCGTTCCAGTATGGAGATCAATCCCAAAAAAATGGGCGAATTGATGCCAAATTACGGGATTATCTAGAGCGATTTGCGAATCATTTCGTCGAAAATGTGGTGGCAATGTGAAACCCTGCACCGCCAAAGCGCCCATGCATAAAGAATGCGGAGCCTCGTCTGCGGCACGACTGAAGAAACTACCTTATGAGGCTGGTACCCAAGGCCGGACTCGAACCGGCACGTCCGTTAGGACGGGGGATTTTGAATCCCCTGCGTCTACCATTCCGCCACTTGGGCCTCATTGAAAACATTAGACTTTCTCTGTCTACTGCTTCCCTTGTCTTGGTTTATTGAGGTAATCTCGTCTACTAAATGTCTACTGCTGGACACAGGGGACTATTATGCAAACCAAGATCACTCAAAGGGCCATCGCCAAGCTTGAATCAACTGGTAGCGTCCAATTCATACGTGATTCTGACCTTCAGGGATTTGGTATCAAGGTGACTGCCAAAGGGAAAGCCTCCTATTTCGTTGAAGGCAGGATCAAGGGAGGACGCACTGTCAGGAAGGCCATTGGCTCTGTGGATCATATCGCATTGGACCAAGCCAAGACGGACGCCAAGGGGATGCTGTACCGCCTCTCCAAAGGGATCGACATATCAAAGGAACGGACAACCCCTGCCCCATTACCCGTTGAACCTGACACGCTTCAGGATGCTCTGGACAAATACCTGCTGACCCGTGTCTCCCTCAGGGAAACGACAGTGAACGACTATAAGAAAGTGTTCGCCAACTGCTTCCCCGAATTGCTCCACATCCCGATTGAGGACATCAGCAAAGAAACTGTAGCCGCCAAGCACAGGGAATTGACCAAGCAAGGCAAGTCTACCGCTTACGTGAACAAGGCCATGCGGACCCTGAAGGCTGTCTTCAACTCAACGGACCTCACCCGCAATCCCGTCACTCAGTTCTACAAATCATCAGGTGTCACCACCAAACCGACAGCACGACACAGATACCTGTCAGCCCATGAAATTTCAGAGATTGTCCAACTGACCAGACGGGACAAGGAAGCCATTCCCTACCCCAATGTGAACAGAGACTTTGCAGACCTGCTGATGTTCTACCTTCTGACAGGCTGTCGATTGAATGAGGCTCTTGGGCTTAGGAAGTCAGATTACAATCACCGCGAGGACACGCTTACCTTCAGGGACACCAAATCAGGACGGGACCACACCATTCCCTGCACTGGATGGATCAAACGGATTACTCAACGCTACGCCACATCAGACGACGACAGCACACTGTTTCCATTCACGTACAGCACCTATCGCCACCAGTTCGACATTCACCGTAAGATACTTGGGTTCCACGAACCTTGGACGACACACGACCTCAGGAGGACATTTGCTGAGCATTGCCAGTTAATCGGGGTGGATCATCACGTCATATCCGCTTGTCTCAACCATGCCCCTGTCGGTGTCACAAGTCGATCATACTTGGGTGGCGGTCTTGCCAAGAAGCATATGCTGTCAGAAGTTTACGGCCAGCTACAGCGACAATACTCGGCTTACGTCATGGGATTGCCAGAGGCCAAGTACGCTCCTGAGGATGATCTGGCCACACTGGTTGATGAGATGTATTCAGAGCACTGATTCGCTTATGTTCTGATCCACAGTTATGTCCACACGTCAACAATAAACTTGACTTTTGTCTCAGAAACTGATACGCTTAATGCATGTTTTTCAAATTAACCCAACAAGCCAGGGCGAATCAGTTACCAAAATGGACGATGCTCGAACCCATACCAATCCTCTTATGTCAACAGAAACTTGACAAAAAGGAATTTTTCCCTTACACTATATGTATGGGGTGCAAGTAACCTCCAGTGATCTTTGGATCATGACCAGTACCAGATTTATCAAAGAGCACATTACGGTGTTCTCTTTCATGAAGCTGAGTGGGCCATACTCAGAATGTTACTCCTAACCGAGTAGCGGCAAACAAGCCCAACATCCCTACAATTAAATACCTACAATGAAGGATGCTTAGCTATGCCAAGCCGTACCCCTAAGCCATGGTCGCACTATCAGAAGATGCGCAAAGAAAACCCACGTCAGTATCGTACTGGTGCTGTACAAAACCAGATGCTCCAAGACAGGGAATATCTAGGCCAGTCATTCTACAAAGTTCAGAACGAGGACGACAAACTACAGAAAGCAGTAAAGCTATTAGAGGAAATTGTTGGTGAGCCTAACGACACTGACAACGATGAACCTAAAGTAGTCCGTTCCTCTCTGATGTTCCGTGGGGAGGATAGGGTAGAACGCACTGAGGAGGACTATAGCAAATGGTAGAGGCTGTCGTACTCACTTGGTTCATAATGTCTGCCGTACTTCTACTGCTCATGTGGTGGTTCAAGTAACTTAAAAAAGATTGGCCAATAGAGTGGGTGGGAGTCCCTCTATAGCCGATAGGCTCCTAGTCTGGTCCGCTAGTTGAGCTAAAGCTGGTCCCGGTGGATGTTCCCCTTCCTCAGTGTCTATCGTGGCCAGTGATTACCCCTAATACAAATGAAAGAACTTACTATGTCCCACGATCCTAACGATGATGAACTAGAGCAAGACTTCAACGACACTGAAGAAGACGATGAAAGCATACCTCCTGAAGCAATGTCCGAAGCTGAGCTAAGAGAGCGATATGAGAACGACCCACGGGAGATGCACTGATGCCCTATGACTTCACATCTACTTCAGTTCCAGCGCAGGAGGTGCAACAGCGTGTCTCCAAATTGGTCAAGAAAGCTATCAAAAAATCACTGCCAGACGGTGACAAGGAAACGTGGTTCTTCAGAAGCGATACTGGCACCGGGAAAACAACTGGCTTCATTCAGGCTATCGCGGACAGTTCAAATTCATTTGCAATTGCTGTCCCCACGATGGTCGATGTCGATAGCGTCTATGACGATTTATTCAGTCTTGGCGTGGATGTCTTCAGGTGGCATTCCAACTCTGGGACGGAAAAGAAGGACGGGAGAGGCTACCGTGTGGTTGTCGGCACTCATGCCTTTATGCTGTCAGAAAAGGATGATCCCACACGCCATATCGGGGACAAGGACATTCTGATTGTCGATGAGGTCCCCAGTACCGCTAGGGCCAAAGCTGTCCAGCATTCCGATATCGTGAAAGCGAGGGAATATGCGGAAGAATACCTATCCCAGGAATTGAAAGATGGGTTCCGTAATCTGGAGGAATGGGTTCAACGCAGACATGGTTACGCTGTGGACGATGGGGGCAACGCTGCATTCCATCCTATCAAGGTTAAGCATAGTCCTGCCTTGCTCAGTGCTGAGAGTGAGATTGTCGAAATACCGAATGAGAGTGCCAAGCGTAAGCTGCGTGAGGTTGTCGAGTTCCTAGTTGCTGTCAGTGAACAACGGGCATTTGAACGGGTGATGCGAGGTCCCAAGGGCCATGTCATGTATTACTGTTGGTTTGCCTTCCCTGCGTACAATTTCTCAAAGCAGATTGTTTTCAGTGCGACCTGTCACTTGGACGGGCTTCAATTCAGCCCTGATGGTGGCAAGATTGTCAGCGAGTATTGTGGCTTTGACGTGGACTACACGAACCTGACTGTGTGGGATGTCCCGTATCCGGTGAAGGAATTCCCCAAAGCTGTGAGTAGGTTCAATCTGCCAGACTTCGAAAAGGCATACGATCACGTCATGGCGATGGTTGAACATGCTGCATTGAAGAACAGGGAAATAGTCGTTGTCTGCCCCAAGCGGATGAAAGAAAGCATCGCACACAAGAACGACATTCCCACCAGTAGCGAGACATTCACCCTGCACACGTACACGCGAGGAGACTTTCTGGGGTGTGTGTGAAGGTCGCAAACAAGAAGCGCTTGTCGTCTAGGGCGATAAGGCAACCAACACCCTCACACACCAAAACAGCTTATGTAACTTTCTGAGTTACGTCAATGGAACCGATGTATGTTCTCAGAGAGGGGGCGTGTGTGAAGGCACCTCTGGAGTAGGTGTTGCTCTCTGGGGAACAGAATACAAAAACCCTCACGCACCAAAACAGCTTATGTAACTTTCTGAGTTACGTCAATGGAACCGATGTATGTTCTCAGAGGGGGGGGGGGCGTGTGAAGGCCGAGGTAAAATCTACTGATCCTTGTGAGTTTGGGGCACAAAGAGCAAAAGCCCTCACACACCAACAAACGATACGTAACTTTCCTGATTGCCCCAAGCGAGCATAAGGATAGGCCAGCTATACTTTCGGATAGGTGGAGATGACTACTAAATGTCTACTGGCCCTACCCTAGTGTCATTTAACATATTGTCTTTAAACGATAAGGCATTCTCTTTTGAATCCCCTGCGTCTACCATTCCGCCACTTGGGCCTCATGAGGCTCTCTACACCGGGATATTGGCATGGGCAAGCGGCCCCAACCCGACCTGCGCGACATTTTTTTGGTGTCCGATGCTGGGCACTGGCACACCCTGTGTTGATTTGATACCGCAGGCCGACACGTTTGGAGATTTCAACAGCATGGCGACGTTGGCGCAGGACATGGCGATCTCAGATCGACTCGCGCAATTGGTCGTAGATGCCGATGGCGATACAGTCACGCTCGAATGGATTCTAGGCCAGTTGCACGAGCGGGCCTTTGGCCTGTTCCTCCTCATTCTTGCGCTGCCCTGCTGCATCCCTTTCCTCTACGGCCTGCCGCAGGTTGTTGCCTTGCCGCTTATGTTTGTGTCCGCTCAGATCCTTTTGGGCCGCCGCGTACCTTGGCTGCCCGAAAAGCTCAGCGCGCGGACAGTGACGACACAAGGGCTCGACAGTCTTTCGCGTCGATCCGGCCCATGGCTGAAACGGATCGAAGCCATCAGCCGCCCAAGACTGACAGCACTGACGACAAAGCCTTTGGACCGGATTGTGGGCTTGGCTCTTGTGCTGTTCAGCGCGTCGATTCTGGTGCCGTTGCCTGCCACCAATACCGTGCCCGGATTTGCGGTGGTGATTGTGGCGATGGGTCTTTTGCAACGCGATGGCGTGCTGGTCATTTTGGGCGCCGCGCTGGGCACCGCTTGGATTGGCACGCTCATTTTTGCCGGGGCGACGCTGGCTAGCCTTATCAAAACCTGGATCGGCCTATGACTGTCACACGCCAACGCCTCATTTTCTGCGCCGCCCTTGGTTCTGCTCTGCTTTTGGGGGGCGCATTTGTCTTTCAGCTTTTGGGCTATGCCCCGTGCAAAATGTGCATCTGGCAACGCTATCCGCACGCAGCGGCCATAGCACTTGGGGCACTCGCCTTCTTTGTCCCCCTGCCCGCCCTCATCGCTCTTGGAGCGCTTGCGGCCCTGACGACAGCGAGCATCGGTGGCTACCACATGGGCGTCGAAAAAGGTTGGTGGGAAGGCCCGACAAGCTGTTCTGCCGGTGCCATCGACAATATCGACCCAGATGCCCTTTTTGATCAGATTATGGCCGCGCCGCTCATTCGCTGTGATGAGATTGCCTGGCAATTGGCCGGCCTCAGCATGGCAGGTTGGAATATGGTGATTTCGTTGGTGTTGGCCGGATTGTGGATCGCAGCCCTCAGGGTCAAGCAGACTTCCGCGTAGATAACAGCAGCGACGTTTCTGACGACATCACGCCTTCCAGTCGCCGGATGCGAAACAGCACGTCGTCAAAGCGTTCGAGCGTGTCTGTTCCGATCTCCACAATCACATCCCAGCGTCCATTTGTGGAATGAACACTGCGCACTTCGCTCAGGCCATTAAGCTGACGAATAATCTTTTCTGTGCCGCGCCCCTCAATCCCGATCATCATAAGACCCCGGACGGGATCGCGCAGCGTGTCTTCACGCAACACCACCGTAAAGCCAATGATCTCACCCCGCGCCCGCAGCTTTTCGATTCTCGCGCGCACTGTGGTGCGTGACAGACCAAGGGACGCGGACAATTCCGACAAGGACGCGCGGGCATCGTGGCGCAGCGCTGAGATCAACCGGGTATCCGTATCGTCCATTTTCAGCTTCCGTTTTGTACAATTGCCATCCGTTACGGTCATTTTGGCGACTTGTCTACGCTCCATTTCGGACAGATGTATCACACAAGACCAAAGGAGATCGTGATGACATTGCAAAACATACACCTCATCGGCGTGCCCATGGACAGTGGCAAAGCCCGGCGCGGCTGCGTTATGGGCCCAGACGCCTATCGCACCGCCGGACTGGCCGAGGCTCTACGTGATCTGGGTCATGAAGTTCTGGACACTGGCAATGTCACCCCCGGAAATTTCGACGACGTGCCGCACCCACACTTGCACGCACTTGGCGAAACCATCGCATGGACAAAGGCGCTGTCAAAAACGGCGGAAGCGGCATTCGCCGCCTCCTTGCCGATTTTCATGGGCGGCGATCACGCGCTCGCTTTGGGCACGGTACATGGTGCAGCCGCACATGCTAACGCCGAGGGCCGCCCTTTGTTCGTGCTGTGGCTTGACGCCCATACGGACTACCACACACCGCAATCCACTGCCTCGGGCAATCTGCACGGCACACCAATGGGGTATCTAACAGGGCGTGCGGGCTTTGACGGGTTTCCAGCGGTTGAACATCCCATCCCGCATGATCGGATCGCAATGATTGGCTTGCGCTCAGTCGACCGTCAGGAACGCGCGGCCCTGCAGGACACTGACGTCGCCTACATCGATATGCGCCACATCGATGAACACGGAATAGCCAAGCCGCTCTCGGCCTTTCTGGATCGCGTGGCCGCCGAGAACGGCCTGCTGCACGTCTCTCTAGACGTCGATTTTCTGGATCCTTCGGTTGCGCCTGCTGTGGGCACAACAGTGCCCGGAGGCGCCACAATGCGTGAAGGTCATCTGGTGATGGAGATGATCTGTGACAGCGGCCTTATGACCTCGCTTGATCTGGTTGAGCTGAACCCGTTTCTGGATGAACGAGGACGCACCGCGCAAGCCATGGTCGATCTGACGGCCTCCGCCTTTGGACGGCGCATCTTTGACCGCCCCACACGTGCTTACTCCTAAAACACTGCCCCGGAGGCCAACATGACCCAACTCGCCCCGTCTGACAAAGCGCTCGTTCCCTTTGTTTCTGTCGATCACATGATGCAGCTCATTCATCATGTCGGCCTGCCCGACATGCTGCGTGGCCTTGCCGCATACATTGAGGCCGATTTCAAACGTTGGGAGCTGTTCGACAAGACCCCGCGTGTGGCCAGTCATTCCGCCGAGGGCGTGATCGAATTGATGCCCACGTCAGACGGCGAAACCTACGGGTTCAAATACGTCAACGGCCACCCCAAGAACACAGCGGATGGTCTACAGACAGTGACAGCGTTTGGGTTGCTGGCGGACGTAGACACAGGTTATCCGGTCCTACTCACCGAAATGACGATGCTGACCGCCCTGCGCACGGCTGCCACGTCCGCGCTTGTTGCCAAGACGCTTGCACCCAAGGGGGCGACAACCATGGCCATGATTGGCAATGGCGCTCAGTCCGAGTTCCAAAGCCTTGCTATGATGGCGATCGCCGGAATAACCCATGTGCGGCTTTACGACATTGATCCTGCGGCAACGGCCAAGTGCGCACGCAACCTAGCAGCAACGGGATTGGAGGTTACCCAGTGCCGCACAGCCGAAGAGGCCATCGAAGGCGCTCAAATTCTGACAACCTGCACGGCGGACAAGGCGTACGCCACGATCCTAACCGACAACATGGTTGGCGCGGGCGTGCACATCAACGCCATTGGCGGCGATTGCCCCGGCAAGACAGAGATCGCGCCGGGCATCCTGCAACGCGGCGACATTTTTGTGGAATACCCACCACAAACACGGATTGAGGGAGACATTCAGCAACTGGACGCCGACCATCCGGTGACGGAGATTTGGCAGGTTCTGACCGGTCAGGTACAAGGGCGGACGTCCGAGAAACAGATCACAATCTTTGACAGCGTAGGTTTCGCGATCGAAGATTTTTCGGCTCTGCGTTTCGTGCGGGATCGGGTGGCGGATACTGCGTTTTTTCACCCTCTCGATTTGTTGGCCGATCCGGATGATCCGCGGGATCTGTTTGGCATGTTGATGCGTTCAGAAGGGTGAATGCATCGGTTGCCAGGGCTGCGCTTCAAAACAAAGCTGTCGGCCAAACGGTCGAACCATTGAGTGCCAAACAAAAAGGCGTGCCGATCAAACGGCACGCCTTACAAAGTGTTCACGAGCAAATCATCGGTGCGGCTGTTGGTTCTTTAAGAACCATCCCTTGCCACTGATCGAATTCACCTGCGTGAATTCAATTTATTCGTCGCGATGTACCTTCTCGCGGCGCTCGTGCTTTTCCTGCGCCTCAAGGCTCATTGTTGCGATTGGACGCGCATCCAGACGTTTCAGTGAAATCGGCTCTCCGGTGACAGAGCAGTACCCGTATTCACCTTCATCAATCCGGCGCAGTGCGCTGTCGATTTTGGATACCAGCTTGCGCTGACGGTCCCGTGTGCGCAACTCAAGCGCGCGGTCGGTCTCTTCCGAGGCGCGGTCTGCAACATCAGGAATGTTGCGTGTTCCGTCCTGAAGACCTTCGATCGTGTCGCGGCTTCCAGCCAGCAACTCGGCTTTCCAGCCCAGCAACTTCCGGCGAAAATACTCTACTTGGCGGTCGTTCATGAACGGCTCGCTTTCGGCGGGACGATAGTCGTCCGGCAAAAACACTTCCTGCTTCATTTCATTCCCCTCAACTTGGCTAGCGTTGACCATTTTTTGGTTCCCTGAGGTGTCCGGATCACTGCCCCATCCAGCTTCCTGCCGCAGCATTTATCCGAGGTGTGTTGGATTGTCACTACCCATTCCCGTGACAAGTTCGCTAAAAGCAACGTGATGAACAAAACAGCGCAACAGGGTGAACTCACATGAAATTCCAAGGTACAGACGCCTATGTCGCCACCGACGATCTGACCATAGCGGTGAACGCCGCCGTGACCCTTGAGAGGCCCCTGTTGGTCAAGGGCGAACCCGGTACCGGCAAGACCGAATTGGCCAAACAGGTCTCGCGGTCATTGGGCCTACGTCTGATCGAATGGAACATCAAATCGACCACCCGCGCGCAACAAGGCCTTTATGAATATGATGCCGTTTCACGCCTGCGTGACAGCCAGCTCGGCGAAGACAAGGTGCACAATGTTGCAAACTACATCAAAAAGGGAAAACTCTGGGAGGCCTTCGAGGCGGACGAAAAAGTTGTTTTGCTGATCGACGAAATCGACAAGGCGGACATCGAGTTTCCAAACGATCTGCTACAGGAACTCGATAAAATGGAGTTCTTTGTCTACGAGACTGGCGAGACCATTCGCGCCCGCCACCGCCCCGTCGTCATCATCACCTCTAACAATGAAAAAGAACTGCCTGACGCGTTCCTGCGCCGTTGTTTTTTCCACTATATCCAGTTCCCGGACATGGAGACGATGAAGCAGATCGTTGCCGTGCATCATCCCGACATCAAACAGGGGTTGCTGACCACGGCCCTTACCCAGTTCTTTGAAGTCCGCGACCAGCAAGGCCTGAAGAAAAAGCCGTCCACATCCGAAGTACTCGACTGGCTAAAACTACTCTTGGCCGAGGATATGAGCGCCGAAGACCTCAAACGCGATGGCGCAAACGCGCTGCCCAAACTCCATGGCGCTCTTTTGAAAAACGAACAGGACGTGCACCTGTTTGAACGGCTGGCGTTCATGGCGCGCGGGCAACGTTAACCGCCCAAACCCAATAGCCGCCGGTCTGGGCGAACCCAGCCAGGGCCGCAAGAAACGCGGCTTTGATCTAGCACTTTGGAAGGTCGTCTGAGGTCCGCACTCGGCCTGAGAGCCACCCCTCTGCTCACGGTCTTGCACCGCTCACAGGGGCATTTCAGCCACATGTTCGCTCGCTCTTCAGTTGCAGAACCAGCCTGTGGATAAAATGTCTTTCTTTTGCCTGAAATGCTTCATAAGTTGACCGTGATGAGAGGTGAAAACACCCGCATCCAATATGCTAAAAGGCAGGCAGGCAGTATAAATGACAGGTTCAGACGCACTTATTGTGCGCCCACTTTCTTTGTCGGATCGCGTCCAATGGGGCGATCTGTGGGCGGCCTATCTTGCGTTTTACGAAACGTCTCGTCCGAAATCGATCTTTGATACATATTTTGCCCGCCTCCTTGGTGATGACCCACAGGACTATAATGGGCTGGTGGCCGAAGCGGATGGCAAGTTGGTCGGACTGACCCACTACGTCTTTCATCGTCATGGCTGGAAAGTCGAAAACGTCTGCTACCTGCAGGATCTCTATGCGGATCCATCCGTGCGTGGTCAGGGGGTTGGCCGCAAGCTGATCGAAGCGGTCTACTCCGCTGCTGATGATGTTGGAAGCCCGTCCGTCTATTGGATGACGCAGGATTTCAACACCGAAGCCCGCAAGCTTTATGACCGCATCGGGAAACTCTCTCCCTTCATTAAGTATGAACGGGGATGAGTATGATGCGACGTTTTGTTCTGCCCTTCGTTCTTGCGCTTAATGCATGTGTGCCCGTGACGCCCGGTGATGTCACCACACGCGCTCTGCCGCAGTCCAGCGACCTGCCTCCGATGAAGACCTTTGGGGCGCCCGCACCTGGTGCGCCAATCAGGTCCAACAACGATCTCGCTCTGGACTTTATCGAGCTCAGCTTTCAACTGGAATCAGGCCGCGATCTGCCCGTCTTTACCCGCTTCGAAGGGCCCATTTCGGTGCGCGTTACCGGTGCCCCGCCTGCCTCACTTGGTACCGACCTGCGCCGTCTGATGCACCGGTTGCGCAATGAAGCCGGGATCGACATTTACGAGGCCGCGCCCGGTACTGACGCCAACATCACCATTCAGGCGGTAACCCGTGCACAGATCCGGCGCGCCCTGCCCCATGCCGCCTGTTTTGTCGTGCCCAACATTACCGATATCTCGCAATACAAACCCAATCGGCGCAGCGCACGCACAAGCTGGTCAAACCTGCGTACCCGCAATCAACTGGCCATCTTCCTGCCCAACGATTCAAGCCCTCAAGAGGTACGCGATTGCCTGCACGAGGAACTCGCGCAGGCAATCGGCCCGCTCAATGATCTCTACCGCCTGCCCGACAGTGTCTTTAACGACGACAACGTGCACACAGTTCTAACCGGCTTTGATATGCTTATTCTGGAGGCCTACTATGCACCAGAACTGCGCTCGGGCATGACGCGCGGACAGGTCGCGGCCAAGTTGCCGGGTATTCTGGCACGGATCAATCCGGCTGGCGAAAACATGGCCGCACAATTTGCAACACGCACCCCACGTGCATGGAGCGATGCGATCCAGACGGCACTCGGGCCCGGTGCAAAGCCTGCCCAACGGCGTGCGGCAGCCGCTGCAGCGCTCGAGATTGCAGAAGCAATGAGTTGGACAGACCACCGACGCGCCTTTGCCCACTATGCAAATGGCCGTCTCTTGCAGTCCACGGACCCTCACGCCGCTCAGACCCATTTCCGCGCCGCAGACAATTATTACGCCGCCACAAAAGGTGCGAGGCTACACCGGGCCTATGTGGCCACGCAATTGGCCGCGTACGAAATTACGCGCGGCGACGGAGACTCCGCCTCTGTCCTGCTGGCGCCGCATATTGATCAAGCTGCGCGCAACGAAAACGCGGCTCTTTTGTCCACCTTGCTATTGTTACGCGCCGAGGCGCTTGATTTGCAGGGGCGTTCTGCCGAAGCCCAGAGTGTTAGGCTGGACAGCATCGGATGGGCACGCTACGGCTTTGGACCAGACTGGGCGGTCCGGGCCAAGCTGCGGGAAATCTCTTCTTTGAACCCGCTGAATGGTTGAACTTGCCGCCCCAAGCAATTGAGAGGCAAGGATAATGATAGTCATCTCTGGCGCTATTCTAGGCGCTGTGATCGGCGGATATACGGCTTACAAACGCTCAGGCAATCGCCTTGATATCGCACAATACGCGGCCGGCTACGCCTTGGCTTTTGTGGTGGTTGGCCTGATCGTCACCGTCGTGATCGACCGTATCCTGAGCGCCTGACGCATGTTCCTGCCCTTCTTTGAGCAATTACGGAAAGGTGGTGTGCCGGTTTCCCTGCGCGAATTCCTCGCCTTTCTGGAGGCGATGAAGGCCGGGCTTGCGACCTATGATGTCGAGGCGTTCTACTATCTGGCCCGCACAGCAATGGTGAAGGACGAACGCAATATCGATAAGTTCGATCGTGCCTTTGCCGCTACCTTTGAGGGGCTGGAACAGATCAGCATTGAACAGGTGCTGGAGGCAGTCGACATCCCATCAGATTGGCTGGAAAAGCTGGCCGAAAAGCACCTGAGCGAAGAAGAACGTGCCGAGATCGAAGCTTTAGGTGGCTTTGATAAGCTCATGGAAACGCTAAAAAAACGTCTTGATGAGCAAAAGGGGCGCCATCAGGGTGGCAATAAGTGGGTTGGAACCGCGGGCACCTCACCGTTTGGGGCCTATGGCTACAACCCCGAAGGCGTGCGTATCGGTCAGAACGAAAGCCGTCACAAAAAAGCGGTGAAAGTCTGGGACAAACGTGAATTCAGGAACTTGGACGACACTGTTGAACTGGGCACGCGCAACATCAAGGTCGCCCTAAAGAGGTTGCGCCGCTGGGCCCGCGATGGTGCGGCAGAGGAACTGGACCTGAACGGAACCATCCGTGCCACTGCCGAACATGGCTATCTGGATGTGCAAACCCGGCCTGAACGCAGGAACGCCGTCAAAGTGCTGTTGTTCTTTGATATTGGCGGGTCGATGGACCCTCACGTGAAGATCGTAGAAGAGCTGTTTTCTGCCGCGAAGTCCGAATTCAAACACCTTGAACACTTCTATTTCCACAACTGCCTGTACGAAGGGGTGTGGCGCGACAATCGCCGTCGCTGGGATGCGCAAACGCCAACGCACGAGATCCTGCGCACCTATGGCCCTGACTACAAATGCATATTCGTCGGGGATGCCAGCATGTCGCCCTACGAAATCGCTTATCCCGGTGGGGCAAACGAACACTGGAATGCTGAGGCCGGTCAGGTCTGGCTGGCCCGTGCGCGTGACCAGTGGCAATCAAACCTGTGGATTAATCCGGTGCCGGAAAAATATTGGGGCTACACCCACTCCATCGGCATGATCCAGGAAATCTTTGGACCCGAAGCAATGGTGCCAATGACCCTCGAAGGGTTGAGCCGGGGAATGAAAGCGCTCACGCGATAGCGCTTTTCGGTTACAAAAACCTCGCCTAGGCTCGCGTCCATGTCAGACGCACCCGTAGTCCACATCGACCCGGCTTCCTTTCATGCCGACCCCTATCCGACGCTGGCGGATATGCGGCGCGATACCCCTGTCTGCTTTGTCCCCGAACTTGGGGCCACGCTGTTCACCCGGCGCGATGATGTCTTCGCCGAAGAAAAGCGGATCGATCTGTTTTCCAGTCACCAACCCAACGGCTTGCTGACCCGGGTGATGGGCGAAAACATGATGCGCAAGGATGGCGACGCGCATCAAATCGAACGCAAGGCCCTGTTCCCTGCCCTGTCCCCGCGCACTGTGCGCGATGTGCTTGGCATCCAGTTCGGCGAAATCGTGCAGCGCCATATTGATCGCATCAAACCGCAGGGCACATGCGATCTGGTGCGCGACTACGCGATGCCTGTGGCTGCAGATGCATTGCGGGTGATGACAGGCCTGATCAACATGGACGCCGCAGAGATGGATGCCGCCAGTCAGGCGATGCTCGACACGGCGGCGAATTACCAACGCGATCCAGAAATCGATGCCAAAGGCTTTGGCTATGCCACCCGTGTGCTTGAATTGATTGAGGAACGTTTGCCCGCGCTCCGTGCTTCCCCTGATCTGTCGATTATTTCGGTGCTCGATCAGGCGGGCCTCAGCCTTGATCAGATCGCGGGCAATGTCCGCGTTATTATCGGGGGCGGACAGAACGAACCGCGTGATGCCATTGCGGGGACCATTTGGGCGCTTCTTAGCCATCCAGATCAACACCAGCTGATTACAAAGGGTCAGGCAACTTATGAGGATGCCTTTGCCGAATATGTCCGCCTGATTGCCCCGATCGGCATGTCGCCACGCCGCGTTGCGCGCAACGACACCGCTTGCGGAGTTGGTTTTGAGGCCGAAGAGCTGATTTTCTTCATGTTCGGATCAGCCTGCCGGGACGAGGCGCATTTCGAAGATCCGGACCGCTTTGACATCACCCGCGACACACGCCCCGCCATTCCGTTTGGCGCAGGCCCCCATTTTTGCGCAGGGGCCGCGGCTTCGCGCACGCTGATTGCAGGCCATGCGGTGCCCCAGTTATTCAAACAATTGGATGGTCTTGAGCTGGCCGGTGACGTTCCATTTGCGGGCTGGGCCTTTCGTGGTCCAACTTCCTGTCCATTGCGCTGGAAAACCTGACGCGTTAGCCCCATATCTTTTCCATGATCAAGTTAACGCCGATCCTTCTGGCCATCGTCTATGGCCTCATCATGTACCGCTTTTCCGTTTGGCGGACATCACGCAATCTGGACGCGCAATCGACAGAACTGGCCGACCCTATGTTGCGCCAGATGTGTGATCAGTTAGCGGGTGCGCTCGACCTGCCCCGGATCAAGGTGCACATCTACGAAATCGAGCCTGTGAATGGCCTTGCCGCACCAGATGGGCGCATTTTCATTACCCGCGGCTTTTACGATCAGTTCCGCAAAGGTGCTGTGTCGGCCGCTGAAATGGCGAGCGTGATTGCGCATGAATTGGGGCATGTGGCCCTTGGGCACAGTCGTCGGCGTATGATCGACTTTTCGGGGCAGAATGCGATGCGCATGGCGATGGGCATGGTTCTGTCCCGGTTCATTCCCTTTGTCGGGGCGTGGATCGCCAACAGCCTGACAACGCTGCTGGCGGCCCGCCTGTCGCGTCAGGATGAATACGAGGCTGACGCTTATGCAGCGGCGCTTCTGACCAAGGCCGGCATCGGGATTGGTCCGCAGATATCGCTGTTTGAAAAGCTTGAAACGCTCACCAAGTCGCGCGGGGGTGCTGCACCCGCATGGCTGCTGAGCCATCCCAAAACGCAAGAGCGGGTCAAGGCATTGCAGGCGCTTGAGGCCAAATGGCAGGTCAGCACCTAGCTTAGGCGTTCTACTGCTTTGCCAAAACGCGGCAGGCGTGCCTTTTTCATTAATGAACGCAAGGTCCACGGCTCACCTGACAATCGGCGCGCTTCCTCCACGACGGCTTGCGCCACTGGAGCAACAAGGTCGGGGTTCGCCTCGGCACATCCCTGCAAGTAGCTGTCGGGGTCCGCGCGGTGCAGTCCTTCTTCGCTCAGCACATTGCGAGGGAAATCCTTGGCGTTCACCGTCATGATCGCATCAGAGGAACCAGCGATCGCGGCGGCCAGCACATGCACATCGTTGGGGTCTGGCAGCCACAAACGGTTTTCGAGTTCCGGGGGGTACCGCACTTCGGCCCCCGGCCAAGCGGCCTGCAACAACGCAATCTCACCGCGCGCCTGCGTTTCGCCCTGAGGTCCAAGCTTGATCGCAGCGCGCGCCCATTCCTCGAGGATGCGGGGAGACCATTGCGGGGTAAACAACCCGGTCTTGGCCACGCCCAGCACAACCTCCCGCATCACAGTAGGATAAAGGACATTTGCGTCGATCAGGATCTTCATAGGCGGAAGAACAACGCCTTGAGGTAACCGCTTTCGGCCAGTTGCGGCATCAGAGGATGATCTGGTCCGGCAAAGCCTGTGCGGATCAATGCAGGCGTGCGACCAGCCTTGCCGATCCCGCGCACGCAGGCAGTCTGGAATGCACTCAGGTCGGCTGCGTGGCTGCAACTGCACAAGGCAAGGATGCCATTTGGGGCCACCAGTGCCGCGGAAAGTCGTGCGACGCGTTCATAGGCCCGCAATCCCGCATCCAGCGCCGGTTTGGCCGGAGCAAAGGCAGGCGGGTCACAGATCACCAAATCAAACGTGCGGTTTTCCTGTCCCAAGGTTATGAGGACATCGAATGCATCACCTTGACGTGCTTCAAAACGATCAGAGGCGTCCATGGCAGCAGCACCCTGGGTTGCCAGCGCCAAAGCAGGTGCCGAACCGTCCACACAAAGCGCAGATATTGCCCCACCGGCCAGTGCAGCCAGTCCAAAGCCGCCCACGTGGGAAAACATGTCCAGCACCCGTGCATCGCGCGCAAGACCGGCGACAAAGGCGTGATTTGGGCGCTGGTCGTAAAACAACCCTGTTTTCTGCCCGCCCATGACATCCGCCATATACGTGGCGCCGTTCATGGGCACCGGGATTGGTGCGACAGGTGCCGTTCCTTGCAACACGGCGCTGACGTCATCGAGGCCTTCAAGGCTCCGGGCGCGGCCGCTGGCGTTCTTCAGAACCGTGCGCGCGCCGGTCACGGCCAGTGCGGCCTCGGACAGCAGGTCAATGCGGGCGTCCGCCCATGCAGCGTTTGGCTGAATCACCAACACATCATCAAAACGGTCGATGACAACACCGGGTAACCCGTCGGCTTCGGCGTGGATCAGGCGATAGTACGGGGCATCAAAAAGGCGGTCACGCAGGTTCAATGCCTTGGCCAATCGCGCCTTGAACCAGTTTGCGTCTACATCCGCTCCGACATCCATATCGATCACGCGCGCGATGATCTTGCTGGCCGGGTTCACAGCAACCAGCGCGAGGGGAGTGCGATGAGAGTCTTCCAGCACTGCGATCATGCCGGGCGCCATCGCCTTGGTGCGACGGTCAGTTACGACCTCGTTTGCATAGGCCCACGGAAACCCATGGCGAATGCGACGGGTGTCCATCTTGGGACGCAGGCGAATTACGGGGCGGTCAGATGCAAGAGAGGGCGCTGTCATAGCGCCCTCCTCTAGAGTGTTCGTTCAGGCGGTGAAAGCTCAGATTTGGTTCATCGCCTGGATAATGCCCAGTTTGGCGTTCTGGTACCCTTCCGGCGTTATCAGTTCCTGACGAATGACTTCGGCCAGAAAGGCGGAGATGCGCGCCTTTTGGGTCTCGCCACGTGCTTCAGCCGCAAGCGCCTGACTGCCACCAAAGGCAGTGAGGTCTGCGCGCACACGGCGCGTCTCACCCAGTTGAGCATTGGTGACTGCATGGCGAACGGTAACGTTAAAGTTGATGTTGTGCACACCGCCAGTGGAGTAACGCGCGCGTTCTGTCAGCGCGTGAAACCGGGTCACCTCAATATCCAGAAATACCGGGGTCGCACCATCCAAGGCTGCAGTGCCTTTTTTCATAGCGTCATTAAAGATCGCACCAATCTGGGCATAGCGATCGCCAATTGGATCACCGCGCCACACGATGTCGGATGAGGGCAGATATCCATTGCCTTCAGACACTGTCAGCGAACGTGGCACGCGGACGGTGATGTTTTTGACGCGGACGTCTGTGTTGTAAGCGCCGACTTGCTCGGTTGCAGCAAGCGGAAGCCCTTCGGCGTCAAATGCGGCGTTGCGGGATGTCGTGCTTGTTCCGGCGCAGGCTGACACCAAGGCGCCGATGGCCAACAAGAGAACCAATTTGATATGCTTCATTATGTCTCTCCGTTGCGGACACATTGGTCCACACTGCTCTTTTTACTCGCGCTAAGGATGCGCAAGCAGTGGGGCGGAATTGAGACATTTCCCGTTCAATTGCGGGATTGTTTCGCGGCAGTGGCTATTGCGGACGGGATCGGCTCCGCCATCCACCGCGCCGTTTGGGGCTCGCGACTTGTGCGCGACCTTCGGTCAGCACTTCGGTCATCGGATGGTCAGCGTGACCTGCGCCATAACGGTCCAACAGCACATCGATCGCAGGGACTGGCCGGATGGCATCCGGCAGGCTCAATGCCCAATCCAGAAAGATCGTGCGGCATTCGGACTTGTTGATCCCGTCAATGCGATAGGCTTCAAAGATCAGACCCTTGGGATCATGTTCATCGCCCTTTGCGATCATGGCTCCAGCCCCTTGCCAACCTTGCGCTCAATTGCAGCATCAAGCACGTCGCCAGCCGCGTTCTGTCCCCTGCTCAGCGCGGATTCGGCTTCTGCCTGTGTGCTTGCCTCTGTTGCAGCTATCAAAACGTCCAAACCTCTTGAGCCCAACACGTCCGTGTTCAGTGCGTCGGTGCTAAGCAACCGAGCGGCCATCTGCACCCGCGCCAACATTGCATACGTATCCTGCAACACCTGCGCTTCTGCGTCACTTACTAGCCCGGCAACGACGCATGCTACGATCCCCCCTGCCACATCCTGAGGGGCCGTCGGCGACAAAAGAGCACCGGTTTGCGAAAACAGTTCGATATCCTGCATCCGCCCCCGTCCAACCTTGGCGTCCCAAACGGAACTTGGGGCTTTTGCCGCGGCGATGCGCGCGCGCATCTCGCTGAGGTCGCGCATAATCGCGCTGATATCGCGCACTTCTGTCAAAACGTTGTGGCGCAACTGTGAGATTTCAGCCGCCAGATCGGCTGGCCCGGCGACGACCCTTGCCCGCACAAGTGCCAAATGTTCCCAAAGCCACGCCTCATTTTGCTGGTAGTTCTGAAAGGCGGTCCAGCTTGTGGCGACTGGGCCCTGATTGCCCGATGGACGCAGACGCATATCGGCCTCGTAAAGGCGCCCTTTAGCAGTTTGTGCAGTGATGGCAGTGATCATCGCTTTTGTGAGACGGGCATAATAGGTGCGCACCGCTAGCGGCTTTGCACCCTCTGAGTACTCGGCCGTTCCGGGGTCATAGATCACGATCACATCCAGATCAGAATGCGCCGTCAGGACCCCCGCCCCAAGGCTGCCCATGGCGACAATCGCCGCACCCCGCCCGGGCGGCGGACCAAACCGCACTGCAAACTGCGCCTGAACGACCGGCCACAGGGCGGCCAGGGCTGCCTGCGCGAGGTCAGCGTACTGCGTGCCTGCGTCCTGCGCCGTGGTAAGCGCGCGCAAATGATGGACGCCGATGCGAAAATGCCAATCTTTGGCCCAGTCCCGGATGGCATCCAGCTTGGCCTCATAGTCAGGCTCTGCCGCCATCCGCGCCTCGGCTTCGGCCCGCAGGGCCGCCTGCCCCGGCCAGTCGGCAAAAAAGCTGCCCCCGATGACGGCATCAAGCACAGAGGCATTGCGCGACAGATACCGGGCCAGCGCCGGTGACGTGCTGACGATATCAACCAGCAAATCAACCAGCTGCGGGTTGGCATCAAACAGCGAAAAAAGCTGCACACCCGCAGGCAGACCCGCCAAAAACCCGTCAAAGGCCGACAACGCCTCTTGCGGTTTGCCAGCTGTTCCAAGTTGGGTCAGCAGCGCAGGTTCAATCCGTTCAAACAATGCAGCGCCCCGTTGCGAGCGCAGGGCCGGATAGCTGCGCCAGCGCGCGCGCATGGCCGGATCAACCTCTGGCGCTGTTGGCTCCGGGTCGGTGCTGGACGGTGCAAAGAAACCTTCGGTTTCGCCGTGTACAGCAGAAAGACGTTCTACCAGCTCTCCTTCGAGGTGTGCTCGATCCATATCCATCATCGCGGCCAGCCGGTCGAACCCTTCGTCTGTGACAGGCAACTGGTGGGTCTGGGTGTCGCGCACCATCTGCACACGGTGTTCGACCGTTCGGGCAAAGCGGTAGTGATCGCTTAACGCTTCGGCCACATCCGCTTTGATCCAGCCCTTTGAGGCCAATCGCCCCAGCCCCTGAACCGTGCCACGCACCCGTAAATCCGGGTCGCGCCCGCCTGAAATCAATTGCCGGGTCTGGGTGAAAAACTCGATCTCGCGAATGCCCCCGCGCCCCAATTTCATGTTGTGGCCCTGCAGGGTGATCGGACCGCCCGTGCCTTTGTGGGCGCGGATGGCAAGACGCATATCATGGGCATCCTGTACGGCCGCAAAATCAAGATGGCGCCGCCAGACAAACGGGGTCAGATCAGACAGGAAGCGTTCCCCTGCGCCAATATCACCAGCGCATGCCCGCGCCTTAATGTACGCCGCACGCTCCCACGTCCGCCCAAGGCTTTCGTAATATCGCATGGCCGCCCCTGTCGACAGAACCACAGGTGTCACCGCCGGATCGGGACGGAGGCGAAGGTCCGTTCGGAACACATATCCGTCTGCTGTCATATCGTTCAGGATCGCGGACATGTCCTGCACAGCGCGAACGCATGCCTTACGGATCAGCGCGTGATCGGCAGGTGCGTGACGGGTTTCGTCAAACAAGCATATGAGGTCGATGTCGGACGAGTAATTCAACTCACCAGCACCCATCTTGCCCATGGCCAGAACGAACAGGCCTGCATCCTTGTCCGGCAGTTTGCCGCGGCGCACCTGATGTGCAAGCGCCGCATCCAAAGCAGCCTGCGTGGTCATTTCCGCAAGAGACGTTAGCGCCCCTGTGACCTGTTCCAGCGACCACGCGCCCCCTAGATCGGCGAGACCTGCAAGCAACGCCACCCGACGTTTGGCACCCCGCAATGCGGGTCGCATAGCGTCCATGTCCCCTTCAGGTGGTCGCAAAGCCGAAGCCATCGCTGCATCCGTGTCCTCAACAGCATCCCGCAGCCACTCAGCCTCGTGCGCGATCAAACCGGCCAGATAGGGGCTGCACGACGCGGCACCATATACGAGGTCCCGCACAGGACCACTGAGACCGGGAACAGCCGCCACCGCATCCTCTCCCCGATCAGGTTGAAACGGCCGCGGGAGCCGAGTGATGTGCTGTTCAAGTTGCATACTCCACACTCACCAGTGACACGGCGCGACGTCAATGCCTCTTGCATGGCGAAGCCGGTAAGCGCACCACTGCATTTATGAGTAAAAGTCTGAAACGTGTCCGCTCGGCCCTTGAGGCGGCGGGGGTAGATACCGAAATCCGCGAAACGCCATTGGCGCGTACCGCCGCTGATGCCGCCAATGCCATCGGCTGCGAGATTGACCAGATCGCCAAGTCCATTATCTTTCGGGGTGAAAACAGCTGTGCTGCGATCCTGTTCATCACCGCAGGAGGAAATCAGGTCGACCCGGAGAAAGCGGCCCACTTGGCGGGAGAGCCGTTGGGCAAGGCCGACGCCTCGTTGATCCGGACACAAACCGGGTTTGCCATCGGAGGGGTATCGCCCGTTGGGCATCTGTCCCCGATCACCGCATTTTTTGATCCGCAGTTGGCAGAATTTCCCAATATTTGGGCTGCAGCGGGAACACCGCACCATGTTTTTCGATCAAATCCGCAGGATTTAGTGAAAATTTCTGGCGCGCAAATATCTGATTTTAAATCGTAATACCAATTTATGTAAAAAACATTCACATTATACCTTGCAGTGATCGCCTCCAGTGCCAATCTATGTAATGTGAAACAGCTTCACATACGCACTTTCCCAAGGGGCCAAACGCCCCATAGCTCTGAAAGGTATGAAAATGACAACCATGTCCACCACCGCCACAGCGCAACCCCGCTCGGAAGGTTGGTTTTCGAAATCCGAACGCTGGCTTGATGAAAAGGGCAAAGGTGCCTGGATCGCGGCCATGGTCCTCGGTTTCATCTTCTTCTGGCCCGTTGGCCTCGCCCTTCTGTTTTATATGATCTGGAGCAAACGCATGTTCAACAAGTCCTGCAGTTCCCGCCGCATGAGCACAACAATGACCACCATGCGCCCCACAGGCAACGCGGCCTTTGACGCCTACAAGTCCGACACCCTGCGCCGCCTTGAGGACGAGCAACACAACTTCGAGGCTTTCCTTGAGCGGTTGCGTGAAGCCAAGGACAAGTCTGAGTTCGATCAGTTCATGGACGAACGGGCCAAAGCGGCCAAGACCGAAGACTGATCCAGCACAAATCGCCTTACCGGCCCCTGTTACGACTGGGGCCGGGATTTGCCTTTTCTACGGAGCACCTCCATGCAGCTTGCCGACCCGATCACCCAACCTCAATTCTACCGCGACGTGGCCTCCAAGCGGTTCTTCGCATGGGTCATCGACGTGATCATAGTGGCCCTTATCAGCCTTCTCATCGTGCCCTTTACGGCTTTCGTCGCTGCGTTTTTCTTTCTGGGGCTGATGGGCGTCGTTGGGTTTATGTACCGCGTGATTACGCTCGCCACGGGATCAGCCACTTGGGGCATGCGGATGATGGCAATAGAAATCCGTGACCAACACGGCGCGCGCCTTGATCTGGGTCAGGCCTTTCTGCACACGGTCGGCTATATAGTCAGTTGGACAGTCGCGCCGCTGCAACTGATTTCGATTGTTTTGATGGCGACGTCGAACCGTGGGCAAGGCCTTACGGACGTTGTGTTGGGCACTGCTGCAATCAACCGGAAGGCGTAAGAGCCATGCCAGAACGTTGCACTTGCCACGCGGGCCAGCACTGGTATCATCCGGCCATTAATTCGGAAAACACATGCGCCACACGCTTCCTCTTGCTCCGCAATTCTATGTGACGGCACCTCAGCCCTGTCCATATTTGGACGGTCGGATGGAGCGCAAGCTGTTCACGGCCCTGCAAGGCGACAACGCGGACAAGCTGAATGACTCCCTCAGCCAGCAGGGATTTCGGCGCTCTCAAAACGTACTCTACCGCCCCTCTTGCGCCGAATGCTCGGCCTGTCTGTCGGCACGCATTGATGTCTCGGCCTTTACGGCCAGCAAAAGCCAAAAGCGAACGAACAAGCGCAATTCAGATCTGGCCCGGCGCGCGACCTCGCCTTGGGCAACAGAAGAGCAATACGATCTGTTCCGAACCTATCTCGACAGCCGCCACGCAGACGGAGGTATGGCGGATATGGACGTTTTCGAATTTGCGGCAATGATCGAAGAAACGCCGATCCGCAGCCGAGTGATTGAATACACATCAAAAGACAGCGGCGACCTGATCGGGGTCAGCCTGACGGATGTTCTCTCTGACGGGTTGAGCATGGTCTACAGCTTTTATAAGCCAGATCATGCCCAACGCTCGCTTGGGACCTACATGATCCTCGATCATGTGGAAATCGCGCGCGAGGCGAACCTGCCTTATGTATATCTTGGCTATTGGGTGCAGGGCAGCCAGAAGATGGGCTATAAATCAAACTTTGCCGGGCTTGAGGTTTACCTGGGCGGAAGCTGGCAAAAGATGAAAGACCCCAAGAACTTCCAACCCAACATGCACCCCCTTTCGACAGACCCGATTGCCGAACAAGTGGCAAACATCTCGCTGCCTGACACAAGGCCGACACGTTAGTTCAACGGGTATGCCCCGGCTTGAGGCATATGCGCATATTCTGAAAATCAATGCGTTCCAGAGGCCGTTAAAAAGGTCCTGTTTGGTTGTGACTGTCATTTGAGTGTCCCATTGGCACCTGACCTTGGGTGCAAAGTCTTACAACACAGATACCTTTGCCCTACTGCCAAATCTTGATTGCGACCGGCCTGCTGAGGCGATCCATGGGATGTAGAAAGTTTTGTCTGGCGTCTTTGATCATTTCTATTAATTTCTGGTTGCGCATGAACTCTAAACGACGGACACCGTGCGCCAAAACAACATATGGAGCCGGAATATGGATGACGTAATGTCCAGCGTTGGAGGTCTGGGACCTCTGCTTATCAGCACAATTAAGGCACTGATTGTCCTTGTCGTCGGATGGATTGCAGCAGGCGCAATAAGTGGGTTGGTGCGGCGTCGCGTAAAAGCCGCGCCCCACATCGACGAAACACTGGGAAATTTCGCAGCAAGCATCGTCAAATGGGTCATTCTGATCATTGTTCTGATCGCCGTGCTGGGTCTGTTCGGAATCGAAGCAACCAGTCTTGTCGCCATCCTGGGTGCTGGCACGCTGGCCATCGGCCTCGCGCTGCAAGGCACCCTGAGCGACCTCGCAGCCGGGTTCATGCTCATACTGTTCCGGCCCTACAAGCTGGGTCAGTTTGTGGACATCGGCGGCACATCAGGCACCGTTAAGGACCTCAATCTTTTCGTGACCGAACTGGTCACACCCGACAATGTTCAGATCATCATTCCGAACGGACAGGCGTGGGGCGCCATCATAACCAACTTCTCGGCACATGATACGCGCCGCTGTGATCTGACTTTTGGGATCGACTATGGAGACAGCGCCGATAAGGCTGCAAAGATCATCACCGATCTGGCCGCAGCCGACAGCCGCATCCACGACGATCCGGCCCCTTGGGTTCGCGTCACAAATCTCGGAGACAGTTCCGTCGATCTGACGGCGCGGCTTTGGTGTGATGCCGCCGATTACTGGGACGTCAAATTCGACATGACCAAAACCGTCAAGGAAGCATTTGATAAGGATGGTATCTCCATTCCTTACCCACACACTGTTGAGATCAAGAAGGCTGGCTAAGCTGAACTGGTGCTGCCCCCTTCTACGCGGCATTGATCGCGTAGAAGGGCTCTTACAGATAACCAGCGCCGCCAACGGCGGCGTCGGGCCCAATGCGCAAATTGCAAACGATCGCCAAAGTCAGGCATTTGACCTTCGTTCTCACTGGCACTGAACGTTCACCGGAATCTATTGTTTGATCGGTCGGCAGCCATTTTGCGGCACACCTTCGACTTTTCGCGGGATCGGCGACATCAACCACGCAACTGGTGCACAAGAAGACTGTGTCTGTGACGCAGCCGTTTGCGCGCTCAATCACGGACTACGCCAACTGCCTCCAAGCAAAAGTGGGCTTGCACACCGCCGTTGGTCTTATCCCTTCCGTACTTGGATTTTTGACCGGTCAATCCACCTCAATTGTCTGAGGCATCGAGTACCCGACTGGAACACCCAAAGACCGCCATCAAAGGATCGGGCCGACTGTTGCGACCACGTTGTACCAAGCTCTTCTTGGACGCGACCAGTCTGAAACGTCACTCAGGTCCACGGGAAATGAAGATCCCAGATAATCCTGCTGTCTGTCGCGCACGGCCGTGGTTGTGGTTTCGTCCTGAAGGAGAATGTTGTTTTCATAGTTCAGATCAAAGCTGCGCAGATCGAGGTTTGACGACCCGATCAGAGTGATCTGCCCGTCCATGGTGAGCGTCTTGGCGTGCAGCAATCCACCTTCAAACTCATGAATACTGCACCCGGCTTCCAGCAAGCGGCGGTAATAGCTGCGGCTTGCAGCGGCAACGATCCAGCTGTCGTTTCTGGCCGGAAAGACCAGCGTCACCACAACCCCGCGATAAGCGGCAGAGCACAGCGCGTCCAACAAGGTTGCGTCGGGTACGAAGTAAGGTGTCGTGATGGTGATGGTTTCGCGTGCACAGGCGATCAGGTTGGCAAAGAGTTGCGGGGTTGCTCCTCGCCGTTCAGTCGGTCCGTCGCCGACGACCACCGCCGGAAATCCGCCCGAAGCCAGGTCTTCTTTGCCTGCTGAAGATGCGATGTTTTCTCCGGTTGCAACCATCCAGTCCGTTGCAAACAGTTGTTCGTTCTGCGCCACGATGGGCCCTTCAAAGCGCAGCATGATATCCACCCATGGCGCGTATTTTGGTTTGACCAGAAACGCAGGATCTGCCGAGTTCCGGCTGCCGCAATAGGTGATCTGACCATCTACAATCGTAATCTTGCGGTGATTGCGCAGATCAAGCCGACTGGTCAGGATCGTGCGGATCGGCTTGTCGAGCGGTAATGCCACGGCCAGATGCACCCCGGCTGACTGCATCCGCTGCCACAGGGGTGATCCAACAAGGGGGCGAGATCCCAGACCATCTGCCATAGCCCGGCATGTGACGCCTCGCTGGGTCGCGCGGATAAGCGCCTCGGCGATCGTTGTTCCTGTAGTGTCATCAAGCCAGATGTAATAGAGTACGTGCACATAGTCAGTCGCGGCATCTATGTCCTGCACAATCTCTTGCAACGTGTCCTCTGCCGAGGACATCAGGCGCGCCGTGTTGCCGCCGACAATCGGAAAACCATTGACCGAAGCGGCGTAGTCGAAGGCTGGTTGATAGTTCGGCTTAATCTGTGGCGCGACGTGCTCCAAGCGGCCGTTACCATTCTTTGTGAGCTGCTTTACTTCCGCAAATATCGCCTTGTAGCGCTGTGACGCGCGGTGCCCGATGTCGACTTCGCCAAACAGAAAATACATCACGCTACCGGCATATGGCAGGATGATCAGAACGATGAACCATGCCGTTCGGGCGGGCGGCGAAACGTCATCCCTTAACACAATGCGCGTCATAAACCCGGCAACGATCAGTGCGTGGCAAACAGTCAGTAAAATCAGCATGGTGCATCCTCTGACGCCACTTCGAAGTCCAAGACAACCGGCAGATGATCTGACGCCTGCCGCGATTTGAGCGAGCGGTGCACGTAGGAATCTGTTGCTTTCACGCCGCCCACCAGAATGAACCGGTCAAGCGCAGCGATCAGTCGGCTGGCATGAAAGCTCAGACCCGGCGTGATTACCTCGTGTTGCCCGACAGGTAAGTGTCTGCCCCAATGGTTGAAGTCTCCAGCGATGATCGTGGGAATGTCAGAATGCGCGGCATGAGCACAGAGCGTTTGAAGTTGCTCGCGGCGAACCCCCGAGGTCACAGCAAGGTGCGCGCCAATCACCTTGACCTGGTGGCAGGCAAAATGCGCGCCCACTGCACCCCTTGGTTCGCGCGCCGGGATGGGTATCCTTTCTGTGGTGGGCTCAGAAAAGCCGTCGAGACGATAGAGAATGGCGTTGCCGTGCCACCCGTGGCTGCGGCTCGAAGAACTGACTTGAGCAAGGCCGTATTTGTGATCCGCAATCAACCGGTCGAGCGGGAGGACACCGGGGCGCTCGCCAAGCCTCTTGTCGGCTTCTTGCAACACGACAATATCTGCATCGATCTCGGCGATGACATCCACAATCCTGTGCGGATCTCTGCGCCAATCAAGACCGACGGCTTTGCGAATGTTGTAGCTTGCGATGCGCATAAACGCCTACTGACCCAGACAGTTGCCCAAATCTCTCCAGATTTTCCGCGTGTTATGCAACCAAAGAGTCGGGGCGATACGCCCAAAACCGGTAGGACGGACCACAGCCCGCCCTACGCGGCCCCGATCAATTCGGGATCAAATCCGGGATCAATGTGACGATACCCGGGAAGGTCCATAGCATCGCCAGACCCACCACCTGAATGATCACGAAGGGAATGATGCCGCGATAGATGTGGCCTGTCGTCACCTCTTTGGGTGCGACGCCGCGCAAGTAGAACAGCGCAAATCCGAAAGGCGGTGTCAGGAACGACGTCTGCAGGTTCACCGCGATCATGATCGTCACCCATTTAGGGTCGAACGTGCCGCCATAGATGACCGGGCCCACAATCGGGATCACGATGTAGATGATCTCAAGAAAGTCGAGCACGAAACCCAAGATAAACAGCACCAGCATCACGATCAGGAAGACCGTGAACTCGTTGTCAAATGACTTCAGGAACTGCTGGATATAGTGCTCGCCACCGAACGAGATCACGACGAGGTTCAGCAGCTGCGAACCGATCAGGATGGTAAAGACCATCGACGTGACCTTGGCCGTTTCCCGCACGACCGGAGACAGCACCCCATTTACGTACAGAATGTAACAGCTGAACAGCAGACCGAAGAGCGCATAGAGGTAAGCAGCATAAGCGACAAAGAACGCGAACCAGCTTTGTGCTGCGACCACTTCTTGATTGATACGCAGGTCAAAATTGATGCCGACCAGAATGCAGACAATGATGGCAAGCGTGGACCAAATGATAATCTTGGGATTGCGATCCAGATCCTTGAGCTTGCGGTAGGCGGCCAGCATGATCGCGCCCCCTGCCCCGAGCGCCGCTGCCGGCGTTGGGTTTGTGATCCCACCAAGGATCGAGCCCAGAACAGCCACGATCAGGATCAGCGGCGGGAACACCACCCGGATCAGTTCGTTTCGCGCACAGCGCTTGGTCGCCTCGACTGTACCATACAAAACCAGCGCAAACGGGAGTGCCATGACAAAGACGTAGTATCCCGACGAATTGAGCGGCCCCACAAGCGCGATGTCCGCCAGCAAAACCAGCACCACACCTATCCCACCGATGATTAAGGGTCGCGGATCAGAGCTGGGTGAAATGCCGCGCGCTGTGGTCATGATCAGGCCCAGAATGATCAGCAGGATGGCCGTGCCGGTGCCGATTGGGGCTGCGCTTTCGACCAGTTCGTCGAGGGCAGTGGCCAGTTCTTCTTCGCTCAACCGTTCAGATTGCTGCACACCGCCTGCAGCTGCGATGGCCTCCTGTTCAGAGATCGCTGCATCCCATGCCTCTTGACCGTGCAAGTCGATCATGGCGGCCTGGCATTCCTCGCCAACGTTTGTGCGCAAGGATGCGGATTGGCCGATGTCAGAGAAAGACGAGATCGTCGTGGACTGGCTGCCCACGATGTTGAGAGAGCCAAGCAGGATCGTGCCCGCGATCATCAAGACCGGTGCACCGAGGAACCAAGTGAACGCTTCGGAGCGCGTGACCGGTTCGGCGTTGGTCGTCCCCATTTCAACCGCGGGGGCCTTCTCCGGGTTCAACAGCGCGTAACCAAAGGCGTAGAGCGCATAGAGCAGTGCCAACAGGATGCCCGGCAACAGGGCCGCTTGGAACAAGGTGCCCACAGAAACAACGGCAGGTTCACCCAGATATGTCAGGGCGTCCGTACACCCAACGGACTGAGCGCGCGCTTCTTGAGCGGCAGAGTAAAGGTCACCGGCCAGTGTTCCGAGCAAAACGATCACGATGGAGGGCGGAATAATCTGACCCAGCGTGCCTGAGGCAGCGATGACGCCCGTCGACAGTTCGGGCGAATAGTTGTTGCGCAGCATGGTCGGCAGAGCCAGCAGGCCCATGGTCACCACGGTCGCGCCCACGATACCTGTCGAGGCCGCAAGGAAGGCCCCCACAACCACGATCGAAACAGCAAGGCCGCCGGGCAACGGGCCAAAAACGCGCGCCATGGTGGTCAGAAGGTCATTGGCGATTTTCGAACGTTCGAGTGTGATCCCCATCAGAACGAACATCAAAACAGCCAGCAGTGTTTCAATCGACTGACCCGCCAGAACGCGTTCGTTCATCCGGTTCACAACGAAAGAAACGTTGCGGTCCAATGCGACTTCCCAGCCGCTTGGGAACACAGGTTCGGCAATGCGCGCCAGGTCAGGGTAGCGGAAAACCGAGATCGCATCCGGTTTGATCCCACTGTTCACCAGATCACGATAGGCTTGGCTGCTTTGGTCAATCGCCTGGTGGATCAACAGTCCGGCGCTGTCGAGCGCTGCGATAATCCCAAAGGAGATGACCCCTGCTCCACCGATGGCAAAAGCCACCGGAAATCCGGAAAGAATGCCGCCAAACAGGCAGACAAAGACGATGATCAGGCCGATCTCTACGCCATCAAGTCCAAACAACATCTCTTACCGTCCCCGTCTTACTTTAATTGCGCGCTGTGCGCCTGTGCCTTGCGTTGCCACCAAGCAGATCAATGCGTGCCCTCATAGGCTTCTTCACCGTCACCCAAGGTGTCACGGTCCATGTATTTGCCTTCGGACGCCTCGCCCTCTTTCCATTCAAGGTAAGAGCGCATGAAGAAGGCCACCCCGTGCAGGAACACGAGCCCGGCGAATGAGACCAGAAGGATTTTGAACAGGAAGTATCCGTTGAACCCGTTCGGGCTGAACCCGATGGTTTCAACGCTCCACCTCACAGCACGCGAGGTGCGCATCAACCGCTCAAGGTCGTAGCTCGCCGCCGGATTTGGCGTGATCAGGTGGCGCCAAAGGAAATACCAGCCGTAGAGCCAGATCAAAACCGCGGTCGGTATCATGAAAATGAGCGACCCGACCATGTCGATCACACGTTTTGTACGGTGGCTCACAGCGGCATAGATCAAGTCAACCCGCACATGCCCGCCTTGCACAAAGGTGTAGGTCACACACAAGCAGACGACCAGCGCGTTGTAGAGTTTCAGTTCTTCGGCGAACCACGAGATGTCGAACTGCAGAGGAATGCCGAACCCAAACGAGATGTCGGGGCGGGTAAAGATACGCTGCATAAACACGATGATGATCTGTTGCAGCACCATCAAAAGGCCAGCCCATGCGAACAGGCGGCCCACTCCGTTAGCGAGCCCTTCCAGCGCGCGCACGCAGCCCCACATAAATTCATTGCGCCACATGCCGACGCCGATAACTGTCAGGACAATTGCCAGCACGGCAAAAAAGAATTCTGTCGATCCGCCATAATAGACGAACCGCATCAGGGATTCCTTATCTTCGGTCGTGTTGGCCCAGGTCACCCAGTCCAGCCATGAGCTCGGATGTGTGATGGCGTAGAAAATGTTGTAAAATCCAAGTGCGAGGCTTTGCACAAACCAGATCAGCCCGTCAAAGACAGCTGCAAAAAAGCCGCCCGCCTCAGCGCCGTTTTCGTTTTCCATGTGCGTGCCCCTCCCCGGTTTGGCTCACTCGATGGCGCGCTAACCGGTCCTCTTCATCTGTCAAGTATCGGGGGCCCTGCATATAGGGCCCCCGACAATCCGTTTTGGTTTGGATTAGCCGCCCAGAACGCGCACACGCTGTGCGACATAGTAGGCGTCAGACTTGTTGATCCAGCTTGCGGATGTGGCAAGGCTTTCTTCGAAGGACGCGCGGGTACGTGCGAACAGTTCGTCGTCCATGTTCTCGTCCATGACTTCTGCCGAGGCGGCGCCGAACGCATCCCAGACATCGTCGCCGAACTGCAGAGTTTTGACGCCTTGCTGTTGCAGACGCGCAAGAGCCGCACCGTTGTTGGCCAGTGTCTCGGACAGCTGGTAGTACGTTGTGGCACGCGTTGCGTTTTGCAGGATCGCCTGATGCTGTGGTGTCAGGTCGTTCCAGACGTCGAGGTTGACGTTGGCGGCCAGAGCCGAACCTGGCTCGTGGAAACCAGCTGTGTAGTAGACTTTCGCAACTTCTTGGAAGCCGGCGCGTTCGTCGGCCATTGGGCCAACCCACTCCAGACCGTCCAGAGCACCGGAAGACAGCGCTTGGTACAGTTCACCACCGGGAATGTTCTGAACGGAGGCGCCCAGTTTACCCAGCACTTTACCGCCCAGACCGGGCATACGGAATTTCAGGCCGTTGAAATCGTCAGCGGACGCGATTTCGTTGCGGAACCAACCACCGGACTGTGAGCCGGAGTTACCCGCCAGCAGGCCTTTGAGGTTGAAGATCGAGCCCAGTTCGTCGTGCAGTTCCTGACCGCCGCCGTGCTCGTACCAGTTCGTGACTTCCTGCGCTGTGCCACCGAAAGGAACGGCTGTGTAGTAGGCAAATGCAGGGTGCTGACCAATAAAGTAGTAGTCAGCGGAGTGATACATGTCAGCCTGACCCGAGGACACAGCGTCGAACACTTCGAACGCGCCAACAAGCTCGCCAGGAGCTTTTTTGTCGATTGTCAGGTTGCCGTCAGACATTGCGCTGACGAATTGTTCAAGATAGCTGGCCGCGTCATCCAGAACAGCAAAGCCGCGGGGCCAGGACGTGACCATTGTCAGTGTACGCTTACCTTGGGCATATGCCGGGGCTGCGAGTGTTGTTGCGGCGGCTGCGCCACCACCAAGTGCAGACGTCTTCAGAAAAGAACGACGATCCATAGAGATACTCCTCCCAAATTTGATGAACGCCCCCCGCGTCTGAACGCGATAGGCGTTTCGAGTGGAGCCACACTAGCGAGGGCGTTCGGATTGGGAATACCTAGTACTGCGTAGAAAGACCGCAAAATCCGCTGTTCTGGTAAGTTTTCTGCACCAATTTAACGCGGTTCTCGTTAAGCTTGAGATCCGTTAGCGCGACCAGTTCTTTCGCAACCCCTTTGATTCGTCCCGCTTTCATCGTATCGCAAGGGTGTGCGCACCTTGTTCTCTGCCCTGCGCCTGACCTATGCGCAAAAGCTGGCCCTTGTGGCCGCAATTCCGCTTGTTTTGGCGGTGGCAGCCATTGCTGCCATTGTCGGCCTTCAGGCCCGCGACTTGGCAGAGCGTGAAATACAGGCCCTCGAGACCCAGTTGATCGAAGCCAAGAAGCGCGAGTTGCACAACTATGTCACCCAGGCGCGCAACGGGTTCTACTTTATTTACGGCACTGCCGCCCCGGATGATCAGGCGGCAAAGGATCAGGTCGCGCAGATCCTTTCGGCAATGATCTATGGGGATGAAGGGTTTTTCTTTGTCTACGATTATGATGGCACAAACCTTGTCAGCCCGCGCCAGACCGAGATGATCAACCTCAACCACATGGACCTAGCGGACAGTCAAGGCACGCCCGTGGTGGCCGACTTGATCGAGATAGCCCGCCAAGGTGATGGGTACCTGACCCACTTGTGGCCAAAACCAAGCACCGGCCAAGAGGCCGAGATGATCACCTATGTCACGTCCTTTCCCTCTTGGCGGTGGGCTGTGGGAACGGGCGTTTTCATTGACGATGTTCTGACATCTGTGGCGGCAGCACGGTCTGAAGCCGAGGCGCGGGTACAGCGCACGTTCTACTATATCTCTGGCATCACCTTGGCGGCTCTGCTCTTGGTCTTTGGCTCTGGCATGGCACTCAACTTTCGCGAACGGCGTCTTGCCGATGCCAAGTTGAAAACGCTGACACAACGCGTGCTGGACGCTCAGGAAGAAGAGCGCGGTCGCGTGGCCCGCGAGTTGCATGATGGGATCAGCCAGATCCTTGTGGGCGTGCGCTATGCGCTTGATTCCGCGCGGCGCCGATTTGAGAAAGGCAGCGGTGATGCCGAGACCCCGCTGAAACAGGGCATTGAAAACCTCGGCACCGCAATCTCCGAAGTCCGCCGCATCAGTCGGGACCTGCGCCCCGGCGCTTTGGATGATCTGGGCCTTGGCCCTGCCCTCAAGGCACTGGTTGAGGATTTCAGCGTGCGCACAGGCACCGAAGTCGAATTCAACACTGTGGTCTTCCGAAATCGCCTTGATTCAGAATCCAAAATCGCGCTCTACCGCATCGCACAAGAGGCGCTGACAAACATCGAGCGGCACGCGGATGCCACAAAGGTCTCGGTCGATCTGCGTGGACACAAGCGTGGCGCGACGATGCGGATTTCAGATAATGGCATTGGCCTTGATCACACACAGCGCCAGCGCGCCAACGGCATCGGCTTGCGCAATATGGCTGAACGGATCGAACAGCTGGACGGTCAGTTCCGCATTTTGTCGAGCGCAGCCGGCATCGGTGGTGGTACCGTAATTGAAGTAAGCGTACCGCTGTCTCACCTGTTGCCGCCCGAACCCGCACAGCCTGACGTCGAACCAACCCAGACTGACAAGGAGCGCGCCCGCGCATGACTGCCCCCAACTCTCCCGCCCGTGTCGTGATTGTGGATGACCACCCGATGGTGGCCCAAGGCGTGCAATCTGTTCTGGAAGACCATGATGGCATTCATGTTGTCGGCACCCTCGGCACTGGCCGCGCGGTGCTTGAACAACTCGATGAACTGAACCCCGACGTAATCCTGATGGACCTCAACATGCCGGGGATGAGTGGGTTGACGGCGACAGAATTGGTTCTTGAAAAACGCCCCGGCACCCGTGTGTTGATCCTGTCCATGCATGACAGCCCGGAATACATCTCTTCCGCTCTCAGCCATGGGGCAATGGGGTATGTTCTCAAAGACGTCCCCACGGACGAAATCGCAGACGCGATTGAAACGGTGATGCGCGGAGAGCAGTATCTGTGCACCGGGGCAAAAGGTGCCATCGCACCCCGCAATGCAGATGTTCCAGGCGCTTTGACAGGGCGCGAACAGACGATCCTGCTCAAGCTCGCTCAGGGTCTGTCGAACAAAGAAGTCGCCACCGCTTTGGACATCTCTGTGCGCACGGTCGAGACCCACCGCAAAAACATCAAACGCAAGCTCGGGATCTCCTCGACCGCTGGCTTGACCCGCTATGCATTGGAGCATGGTGTGCTGCAGGGGACTGGGCACTCGATTTAGACGGAGTGGTTGAGCCGCCGGGCAAGCCAGCACGTTCCGAGCGGTTCAGACGGCCAAAAACAGCTGCTATTTTTCAATTTCTTGCGGTTGCACCACGCAAAACGCAAGAAAATATCAAAACTTTATACGTCAGAGACACTTTTTTCTCTGTTTTGCCTGTTGACGCCCTTTTGGGCTGCGCATAATGTCCGTCAACGCAATGAAAGGGCCACTTGGTCAATGACACCTGTCGTCGTCATTCTAGGACACACGCGCATGGGCCGGTAACGGATCGCCAGACCTGACCCCATGCGCCTCCCACACCCGGGGGGCCTTTTTTTTGCTTAAACGAAACCGCAACTCGGAGCACGCGGATATGACACGTCAAATGACCGGAGCGAAAATGGTTGTCCAAGCCTTGATTGATCAGGGTGTCGACACAGTATTCGGATATCCCGGAGGAGCTGTGCTACCGATTTATGACGAGGTCTTTCAGCAGAACTCGATCAAGCACATCCTGGTGCGCCACGAACAAGGCGCTGTGCACGCCGCCGAAGGCTATGCGCGTGCCACCGGAAAGCCCGGTGTTTGCCTTGTGACGTCCGGCCCCGGTGCCACCAATGCGGTGACCGGGTTGACCGATGCGCTGATGGATTCGATCCCGATCATCGTTCTGACGGGCCAAGTGCCGACATTCATGATCGGCTCGGACGCGTTTCAGGAGGCTGACACCGTTGGCATCACCCGCCCCTGCACCAAGCACAACTGGTTGGTGAAAGAGACAGATGCGCTGTCCGGCGTTCTGCACGAGGCCTTTCACGTCGCCACGGCCGGTCGCCCCGGCCCTGTGTTGGTCGACATCCCCAAGGACGTACAGTTCGCAACCGGCAACTATCAGACAAAGAAGCCGTCGACCTCGCATTACAAACCACAGATCAAGGGCGATATGGAGGCGATTACCGAACTGGTCGCAGCCATCGAGACGGCCAAGCGTCCGGTCTTTTATACTGGTGGCGGTGTAATCAACTCGGGCCCTGCGGCCAGCCAGTTGCTGCGCGAGTTGGTGGAGGCAACCGGCTTTCCCATCACCTCAACCCTGATGGGTCTGGGCAGCTATCCCGCGAGCGGAGACAAGTGGATCGGCATGCTGGGCATGCATGGCCTTTATGAAGCGAACATGGTGATGCACGACTGCGACCTGATGATTAACATTGGCGCGCGCTTTGATGACCGGATCACTGGCAGGATTGATGCCTTTTCGCCCAATTCGATCAAGGCACACGTGGATATCGATCCGTCCTCAATCAACAAGGTGATCAAAGCCGACATCCCGATCGTCGGCGACGTCGCGCACGTGCTCGAAGACGTGCTGAAGGTTTGGAAGTCACGTGGTCGCAAGACAAACGACGGTGCGGTAAGCAAATGGTGGGGTCAGATCAACGAGTGGAAGACCGTCGACTGTCTCAAGTTCGAGCAAAAGGGTAAGACGATCAAACCGCAATACGCCTTGTCGCGGCTTGAGGCGCTGACCAAGGATCACGATCGCTACATCTGTACCGAAGTTGGCCAACACCAGATGTGGGCTGCTCAATACCTGAACTTTGAGGATCCCAACCGCTGGATGACGTCCGGAGGGCTGGGCACTATGGGTTATGGCTTCCCTGCGTCCATTGGTGTGCAGATGGGCCATCCGGACGCTTTGGTGATCAACGTGGCCGGTGAAGCATCATGGCTGATGAACATGCAGGAACTGGGTACGGCAATGCAGTTCAACCTGCCCGTCAAACAGTTCATCCTGAACAACGAACGCTTAGGTATGGTGCGCCAGTGGCAAGAGCTGCTGCATGGCGAGCGGTATTCCCACTCCTGGTCCGAAAGCTTGCCTGACTTTGTTAAACTGGCGGAAGCGTTTGGTGCAAAGGGCATTATCTGTTCGGACCCTGATGATCTGGACGACGCGATCTTGGAAATGATCAACTACGATGGCCCGGTGCTGTTCGACTGTCTGGTTGAAAAGCACGAGAACTGCTTTCCCATGATCCCGTCAGGCAAGGCTCATAATGAGATGCTGCTGGGCGAGGCGGATACCCAAGGTGTGATTGACGCCAAAGGAAGTGTCTTGGTGTAGGGGCGTTTTCCGAAACGCAAAACAGCCGGAAACCGCTTCGGTTTCCGCCCTCCACCCTCAGACCACAAGGATAAGGATGCAAACATGTCAGCCCTAAAACTCAAAAAAGGCTCCACCAGCCACTCCGCCTACAACCTACGCCCAACATTCTCAGACGTTGTGGAAAAGCACACCCTCGCCGTTCTGGTCGAGAACGAACCCGGTGTTCTGGCCCGTGTGATCGGTCTGTTTTCGGGCCGTGGTTACAACATCGAAAGCCTCACCGTCGCCGAGGTCGATCATCAAGGGCATCTGTCGCGCATCACCATCGTGACCACTGGCACACCACAGGTGATTGAACAGATCAAGGCGCAGTTGGGTCGGATCGTGTCCGTTCACGAAGTGCACGACCTCACCGTTGAAGGACCATCGGTTGAGCGCGAACTGGCCATGTTCAAAGTGTCCGGGAAGGGCGACAAACGGGTTGAAGCGTTGCGGCTGGCCGACATCTTCCGCGCCAATGTCGTGGATAGCACGCTTGAGACGTTTGTGTTTGAAATCACCGGCGCTCCGGAAAAAATCGACGCGTTCGCGGATCTTATGCGCCCGTTGGGCCTGACCCAAGTTGCGCGTACCGGTGTTGCTGCCCTGCCCCGCGGCGATTAACGGAACGGGATTTCCGGCTGCAACAGGCGTTGATGAAACGGCAGCAGGTCTTCAAGCTGGCAATAACCTGATGTTTTGCACGCGGCTTTTGCTTTGCCGATCCCCGATCCGAGATGTTCGTAGACCATCCGCACAACGCGGTCGGACTCGGGCGACTCGCGCACTGTGCGCGTGACATACCCGACCCAATAGTTGTTCTCAAATGACGTGACACGGCTCAGAAAGTTGAATGACGCGGTCATAGCGTCCTTGCGCGAGATCAGCGCAGCAATGCCGTCTTCCTGCCGAAACACCATGCCGCGAAACTCGCGCGCGGTGCGATCCGTTGCCAAACCCTGCGACTCCATGGCTGCGCGCGCCTCGTACCCGCGAATAAATGTCGTCTGCCCGTCTCGGAACACATGCACAAGTCCGCTGATAAACTGTTCACTGGACAGAAAACTGCGCCGAGAGAAGCGGTAGAACCCTGAGGGAAACATCGATTCTGACACGTCACTAACGCCCTGACCGACATAGCCCCGCAAAAAAGGACCTGTCATCGGATCGTTACCGCGCCCGATGTTGTCCACCGGTTCGAGCAATACACGCGCGTCTACACTGAAGAACGAGCAGATGCGGGCCAACACGTCCGGTCTGGGAAAACTTTCGCCCGACAGATAGCGATTAAATTGCGTGCGATTGATACCCAACTGACGCGACAGTTCCGATATGGACGGGTAAGGCTGTGCCAGCAGGCGTAGATTCGCGCCGAACATGCTGCGTAATTCTGCAGGTGATCTGGGCGTTTCCGCCATAACGGCCTCTTATTGCTATCATCCTTTGAGCGTCGGATGACCCTAGTATTGACGCTTGTGTGGCACGGGAAAACACGAACTGACTCCATACAGCGTCAACTGTGACGCTAAAAGCCAACAAACACTACAACCATAGACACAAAATGCAAGCGTACGTTGCGCATCTAATTATATCCAATGCACGCAAAACTGGATTTATTTAAGTGAGTCCAACTGTGGGTAGAAAAATGATCGGCATTATTTTATGGAGCGACGCGGCAGACCGCAAAGCCGTCATTTGGTGTGAAGATCAAGGTGATCTCGCTTACTTTTCCGATCCCGACCTGACGTATTCGGATGACACATTTCTTGACGTCGGCGACGTTGTCGAATTCGAGGTCAAGACACAGCGGAACATGCGTCTGGCCGCAAACCCGCGCTGGATCAAACAGAATGCGGGCTCCACGCTGGCCGATGGGCTGCGTGCGGTCCCGATGACGCAGGACCATGTGATCAGCAATACGGCCCAAGTCATTCCATTTCGTGCTGAGCCTGCGCCACGCGCTCGGCACACCAGAGAAGATGTGAAAAAACGTCTAGGCTGACCTGTACGCCACCACTCACAGTGTCGGAGACGGAAAAGTCTGGTCGAAATTGCGCATGTGAGAGCATGGGAAACCGGTAAGATGCTTGAAACAGCATCCGGAGGCTTCTCATGCACCGCACCGACCTCAGCACCGTGCGCCAGCCCATCAGCAGCGCCCATGGCCTGCCAAACGCGCACTACGTGGACCCAGAGACATTTGACGAAGAACGCGGAGCCCTGTTGATGTCAGGTTGGTCCGGTTTAGCCGTCGCTGCCGATGTTCCGGAACCCGGTGATGCGATCCCCCTCACCTTCCTGGATATTCCGCTGTTATTGGTGCGCGACCGTGATGGCGAGGTGCGCGTCTTTCATAACATTTGCCGCCATCGCGGCATGATCCTTGTGGATACGCCACGCAAAATCGAAGGAGCGATCCGCTGTCCCTATCACAGTTGGTGCTATTCAACGAAAGGCCGCCTTGTGTCCACGCCGCATGTGGGCGGGCCGGGGCAGAACACGGCTGATGGCATTGATCGTGATCTGTTAAGCCTTGTGCCTGTGCGCAGCCACATCTGGCTGGGCGTCGTATGGATCAACCTGTCCGGAGAGGCCCCCGCCTTTGAGGATTCAAATGCCGATCTGCTTGCCCGTTGGGCCGAGTTTGACAAACCGCTGTACCATGGCGGCGCTGACAGCGCATTTCAGCTAGAAGTGAACTGCAACTGGAAGCTGGCGGTCGAAAATTATTGCGAGAGCTATCACTTGCCGTGGGTCCATCCCGGGCTGAACAGCTATTCCCGCCTTGAAGATCACTACCACATTGAAGCGGCGGGCCGGTTTTCGGGGCAAGGCACGCTCGTTTACCGCCAATTGACAGGCGATAACGGCCAGACATTTCCCGACTTTGAAGGGCTGAGCGACAAGTGGGATACCGCGTCTGAATACATCACCGCCTATCCCAATGTGCTGTTGGGCGTGCATCGTGACCACGCCTTTGCGATCATTCTTGTTCCGCAAGGCCCCGGGCGCACCGTTGAACATGTGCACCTGTTTTATGCCCAGCCCGACACTGACCCCGCCTTGCGCGCCAAAAATGCCGAACAATGGAAAACCGTGTTCGAGGAAGACATCTTTGTTGTCGAAGGCATGCAGCGCGGGCGACACTCACCCGGATTTGACGGAGGCCGCTTTTCACCGGCAATGGACGGGCCAACCCACATGTTCCATTCGTGGGTGGCCGAACACATGGCCCTGCACCGCGCGCAAGGCAAGGCTGCGGAGTGAGCGATCTGGACGCGCAGCTTCTTGCGGCGCACGAGGCCTATGATGTTCCGGCGTTGGTCGCGCTTTATCGGCAGGCGGCGGCCACCGCAGACAATGACGACGCCCGAGGGTTCTATCTGACCCATGCCCATGTGTTTGCTCTGGAAATCAACCATCCGGATACCGCACGTTTGCGCGATGCATTGATTGAGATGGGGCGGGAAAGCGCGCTTTAACGGGCGCCAGCCGCGATCTGCGCATAGATGTGCCAAGACGCATGCCCGAGCCACGGCAGGATCACCAGCAATCCTAGCAAACCCGGCAACATTGCCAATCCTAGCATGACCACGATCACTATCGCCCAGCCGATCATTGCGCGGCTGTACTCACGCACATAGGCCACGCTGCTGAGGATCGCCGTCATGTAATCGACCTCTCGTGCAAGGAGCAGCGGCAGACCCAGAACGCACATGGCAAAGAACAGGAAGGCGAACAGGCCCCCAATCACCGTCCCCAACGCCATCATCATCAAGCCGTCAGGGCTCAGAAACACATCAAGCGACGTCGTCACATTCACCATCGGCTTCAGCCCCAGAAACAGTGCAAAGATCATGTGACCGAGGAAAAACCAGAACAAGAGAGCGACCACCATCAACATCGACAGCCACGGGATTTGTCGCCCGCGTTCGACCCGCAATCGGTATAGGACGGCGCCGAGTGACACAGGTTCACCCGCACCAATGCGCCGGGACACCTCATACGTGCCAAGCGCACAAAGCGGGGCCACCAGTGGAAAGCCAAAGACTGCCAATATGAGCCAGAATGTGTGCCCGGCCCACATCGTTAGTCCCATCAGCAACCACCCCGTCAACACAGCACTCGCGCCCGCCAGAAGGCCAAACGCGGGGCGCGCCCGGAAATCAGCCCATCCAAGGCGCAGCGCGCGGGACATAAAGCCCTCGGGGGGGGCATGAAACGGGGGCACGCCTGCGGGCAGATCCGGGTACGGGTTGGTTTGGGTCATAGTATGTTCCCCCTACATTTTTGGTGGTCTGCGCCCCGGCCAGTCAGTTGCGCTGTGCCATGCGTCAGCAAGCCTTAATAGCTTTGCGTCGCTGCCGCGCCGTCCAATCAGCTGCAACCCCATGGGCAGATCATCTGGCCCTCCGAACCCTGCAGGCACGCAGACCGCAGGCAACCCGATCAGACTGGCGGCGATCACCACCTCCATCCACCTATGATATGTGTCCATCGCCGTTCCCGCAATCTCGCGCGGGTAATCCAGTGTCACATCAAAGGGCCACATCTGTGCGGAAGGTAGGGCCAGTACGTCATATTGATCAAACAGCGCTGCGGAGGTTTTGAACCAGTCCGAGCGGATGACACTGGCACGGTGCACGTCCATGGCAGACAGGGCAAAGCCCCGCTCGACCTCCCAGATGGCCGTGTCCTTCAGGTGATCGCGTTGTTCCGGATCAGCATAAAGAGGGGCGAGACCGCCCGCGACCGACCAACTGCGCAAGGTGATCCACGATTCCCACAGCGCATCCCGGTCAAAAGGAGCATCCAGCGCATCAACGCTCACTCCCATGTCCGCCATCTGACCAAGCGCGCCTTGGCACAGATCCAGAATACCCGGATCCATCGCCAACGCCCCGCCCCAATCTGCCAGCCAACCAACGCGCAATCCCTGTGCGCCACCCTCAATCTGAGGCAAAGTCGGAGCTTGTGTGACCCCATGTGGCTGACGCGAGTCTGGCCCGGCCATAGTGTCAAGCAATGCCGCCAGATCGCGTGGATTACGTGCCATCGGACCGTTGGTGGCCAGTTGGTGCAAAAACGTATCGCCCACCGGCTCAGAGGGTACTACCCCCCAGCTTGGTCGCATCCCGTAGACGTTGTTCCAGCCAGCGGGATTGCGCAGGGACCCCATCATGTCCGACCCATCCGCGACGCTCAGTATACCGGTGGCAAGCGCAACCCCTGCCCCGCCAGATGACCCGCCCGCACTGCGCGAGGTGTCATATGGGTTGCGTGTGGCGCCAAACACCGGGTTGATGCTGTGTGAGCCGAGCCCGAATTCCGGCGTGTTGGTTTTACCGATTACGATGGCTCCTGCCGCACGCAAGCGGGCAATTGCGACATCGTCGGTTTCAGCAATCGTTCCGGCAAACAATGGTGACCCCATCGAGGTCGGCAATCCGCCAGCATTGGCCAAATCCTTGACGGCCATCGGAATGCCGTGCAGCCACCCCTTTTGGGGGCTGGCATCCGCTGACGCCGCTTCGGCCATAAGGTCATCGCTGTTACGCAAGGACACAACGGCGTTCACTGTTCCGTTTACCGCTTCGATCCGGGCCAGTGTCGCTGCCATCAGGTCTTGCGCGCTGATCTCTCCCGCGTCCATCCGCGCCCGTAGGGCGAGTGCGCCATCATCGATCATGTGTGCCTCGTTCTTTAACGCAGACATTGGTCATCTGCTGGCACCAGCGTCTTCCCTTTGGCACGCAAGATCAAGGTCAGCTTTGAAAGGCAGCCCGATCAGTCGCCCTGCGCTTCGGCCCGGCTTTTGCCCGACACGTCCAGCGCCAGCGTTGCAGCCATAAAGCCATCAAGGTCACCATCCAGCACACCCTTGGTGTCGGATGTCTCGTAGTTGGTGCGCAGGTCTTTGACCATCTGGTAGGGTTGCAGCACGTAGGATCGGATCTGGTTGCCCCAGCCCGCATCGCCCTTGTTTTCATGCATCTCGTTGACGGCAGCGTTACGAAGATCCAACTCCATCTGATAAAGGCGGGATTTCAGGGCCTTCATCGCAATGTCGCGGTTCTGGTGCTGCGACTTTTCCGAACTGGTAACAACGATACCTGTCGGCGCGTGCGTGATCCGCACGGCCGAGTCAGTGGTGTTCACGTGCTGCCCGCCTGCCCCGGATGAACGATAGGTGTCGATACGGATGTCCGCCGGGTTCACCTCGATCTCGATATTGTCGTCGACCACCGGATAGACGCCGACAGAGGTAAAGGACGTGTGCCGCTTGGCCGCGCTGTCGAATGGGCTGATACGCACCAGACGGTGCACACCGGATTCAGATTTCAGCCAGCCATAGGCGTTGGTGCCGCTGATCTTGTAGGTGGCAGATTTTATGCCCGCCTCTTCCCCAGCGGACTCGGACTGCAATTCGACCTTGTAGCCCTTCTTTTCCGCCCAACGGACATACATGCGGGCCAGCATCGAAGCCCAGTCGCAGCTTTCTGTGCCACCCGCGCCAGAGTTGATCTCAAGAAAGGTGTCGTTGCCGTCGGCCTCACCATCCAGAAGCGCCTCAAGCTCTTTTTGCGCAGCAAGATCGGCCAGTGCCCTCAATGCAGCTTCTGCATCGGCCACAACCTCGGCGTCTTCTTCCATCTCGCCAAGCTCGATCAGCTCAATGTTGTCGGTCATGTCCTGAGAAATGCGGCCATGCACTTCAAGCGCGTCAACCAGCATTTGCCGATCGCGCATCAGTTTCTGCGCGGCCTCTGGATTGTCCCACAGGTTCGGGTCTTCTACGCGGGCGTTGAATTCTTCCAGCCGATGTTGGGCGGTCTCGATATCCAGACGTTGCGCCAACAAATCCACCGACTTTTCGATTTCGGTCACGATGTTCTGAATTTCGGCGCGCATCACGTTTCCCTTACCTGGCGAGCCTGTGAAATAGCCCAAGCCCCTGCGCGCCACAAGCGCCCTTCACCCCGTCAGATAAACTTCGAAGCGCACGCCATCACGAGAATGGCGAGCCGCCTGCCCAACCCCGAAAACGCCGTGTCAGTATAGGCCACCGGAACTCAACGATCCAAAGCTGGCCTTGGGCCCCACAACCGCCTTGCGCCCTGTGGATGTGGTAACTTCTCTCCCACTGGTTTGAACCTCTTCAAACAAAGGAAGGTCTTCTCCCATCGCAAAGCCACCGTCGAAGGCCAGACCAAAGATCGGATCTTCGCCGGAGCGGAAGTATTCGGCCACCACGTTTGGCCCGCTGGCATCGTCACTAAGACGTGCACCGGTAAAGCGGTCGATCTTGATAAAGTAACCTCCCGGAGGCACCTCAAATTCGCCGCCGCCGTATTTCTTGATCGCTTCGGTCATGAACTCCTGAAACACGGGGCCGCACATGCCTCCGCCAGATGCACCGCGTCCAAGGCCGCGCGGCTGGTCATACCCGATATAGCACCCAGCCGCGATGTTGCTGGAAAACCCGACGAACCAGACGTCTTTGGCATCGTTCGTTGTGCCCGTCTTGCCCGCAATCGGCACCGGCAGGTTCACAGTCCGCGCCGCGGTACCGCGTTCGACAACGCCCTGCATCATCGAGGTGAGCTGATAGGCCGTGATCGGGTCCATGATCTGTGCTCGGTTCGACGTGATGCGCGGGCCAAAGCCCGCATCAAGGCTCGCCAATTGCGTACAGTCATTACAGCCCCGTTCGTCGTGTCGATAAACCGTGCGACCAAACCTGTCCTGCACCCGGTCAACCAGCGTGGGCTGCACCCGCTCACCGCCGTTTGCAAACATCGCGTAGGCTGACACCATCTGATACAGCGTCGTTTCTTCGGAACCCAGAGAGTTGGCAAGGAAGGGCGACATGTAGTCATAGACCCCGAACCGCTCTGCATAGGAGGCGACTGTGTCCATCCCCACCTCTTCGGCGAGACGAATGGTCATCAGGTTCCGCGACCGTTCAATCCCGGTGCGCAAAGGTGTCGGGCCATAAAACTTGTTGGAGGAATTTCGTGGCCGCCACAGACCCTGCGGTGTGTTGATCTCAATCGGGGCGTCCACGACGATGGTCGCAGGGGTGTAGCCGCTATCGAGCGCGGCGGCATAGACAAAGGGTTTGAACGACGAACCGGGTTGCCGCTTGGCTTGTGTGGCCCGGTTGAACACCGAGTGCTGGTAGCTAAACCCACCTTGCATCGCGATCACGCGACCCGTGTCCACGTCCATCGCAACAAAGCCGCCTTGTGCCTCAGGCACCTGCCGCAGGGACCAACGGATAAATGCGCCGCCATCATCTTCGGTCATGGCACGCACGTGAACGACGTCACCAACTTCGAAATTGTCGACGAAATTACCCGAGATCCATTTGATGTCCTCGCGCGGGACAACCGGTTCCGGTTGACCTTCACTCCACCCTTCAATGCCAAGGCGTAACTGCTGTTCGCCGACCTCCAGCACAACAGCAGGTCGCCAAACACCATTCAGATCAATGTCGCGAGCGACGCGCAGGTTTGACAAAGCCTCCGCCCAGTTTTCCAACTGGTCGGCTTCGATCTTTTCGCCCGTTCCGCGCCACCTGCCCCGTCCTCGGTCATAGGTTTCAAGCTGTGTGCGCAGGGCCTTCGCGGCGATTGGCTGCATCTCGGCATCAATGGTGGCACGCACTGTGTAACCGCCAGTGAAAAACTCACCTTCGCCGAAATCCTCGCTCAACTGGCGGCGGATTTCGTCGGTAAAGTAATCGCGCGGCGGCAATTCGCCTTTGAAGCTGTCAAAGTCACCATTCTGGACCGAACGCAACGGCTTCGCGCGCTCTTCGTCGTAGGTCGCACCACTGATGAAACCATTTTCCATCATTTCCTTGAGCACAAAATTGCGCCGCGCCAGCAGGCGGTCTTTGCGCCGGACGGGATGATAGTCAGACGGGGCCTTGGGCAGCGAGGCAAGGAACGCCGCCTCGTGCGGCGCGAGCTCATCAAGGTTTTTGTTGAAATAGGTCTGGCTGGCCGCAGCCACACCATAGGAGTTCTGACCAAGGAAAATTTCGTTCAAGTACAGTTCGAGGATCTTTTCCTTGCTCAGCGCGCCCTCAACTCGGGCGGCGAGGATGATTTCCTTGATCTTGCGTTCTGCCTGACGGTCACCGGACAGAAGGAAGTTCTTCATCACCTGTTGCGTGATCGTCGAGGCGCCGCGGACATCCGCCCCCTTGGTGCGCACTGCGTCATAGGCCGCAGCCCCGATGCCGCGCAGGTCATACCCCTCGTGGGTGTAGAAATTCTTGTCTTCGGCGCTGATAAACGCCTGTTTGATCATCGGCGGAATCGCATCGGCGGGTGCAAAAAGACGCCGTTCCTGTGCGAATTCGTCGATGATCCGCCCCTCGCCAGAATAGATGCGCGAGATCGTGGCGGGCTGATACTGCGCCAGACTCTCGTGGCTGGGCAGGTCGCGCCCGTAAATCCACAGCACCGCCCCCACAGACAGCGCAATCATCGCCGCACCCATGGTGATGGTGGTGAAAATCCCACCGAAGAAGGACAAAATGAACCGAAGCATGACCGCTCGCACCTGTTTTAGACAAAGGTTGCTTTACGCCCTTATACGCGAGCCTTCCAGAGGCGTCAAAAGCCGCTTCCGCGACGTCTCGCCGATGTGAACTGACCCTACTGCCGCACCAATGGCTGGCGCGCCAGATCGGCATCGCGCCATGCGAGGATGCCAGTCGCCAACGCCTCAACCATCACTGCCCGCCAGATCGGATCGCGCAGGTTTGCCAGATCGCGCTTGTCCGACAGAAACCCGACCTCGACCAGAACGGATGGGATATCCGCACTCTTCAGCACTGAGAAGGATGCCTCGCGTCGAGGGCGCTTGTTCATTGGCCCGCCGGCCGTGGTCATCGCATCAATCAATGCGCTGGCCAGCGCACCTGTGCGCGGCATGGTTTCGACGCGCGCAAGGTCCATCAAAACCGAGGCCACCTGGTCATCTGTCCCACTCAGATCAACACCCGCGATGATGTCCGAACGATCGTGTTGGGCGGCAAGCTGGGCGGATGCCGCATCAGATGCCTCATCGGACAGGGTATAGACCGTCGCCCCGCGCGCCTGCCCCTCGCTAAGTGAATCCGCGTGCAGCGACACAAATGCATCCGCGCTGACCTGATGGGCCAGTGCTACCCGGCCAGTCAGTGAGACAAACCTGTCCGTGTCCCGCGTCAGCACCACCTCAACCCCACCGGCACGGCGCAAGACATCGCGCAAGGACAGTGCAACGCCAAGCATCAGTTCTTTTTCGGTGGTGCTGTCGCGAACCGCACCCGGATCAACGCCGCCGTGACCCGGATCGATCACGAGGACAAAGCTGTCTTCGGCAATTTCAGGCGGCGGCGCGGCGGCTTGCACACCCCAATCAGGATTGACGGGTGCTCCGGCGCGCGCCGCGAAGGTGCCGGCATCGACGTCTTCAAGCGTGATGCTGAGCACCGCAGCCCCGGTGCTGGTGTCCACGGGCATGCCAATCTCGACAGGCAGCATCGGACCATTCAAATCAGCCACAAGGCGCGACCAGCCCGGTTGGAACGTCCCGAAACGCGCGCTGGAAAAGCTTTCCGTCTCTCCCAGCAAGGCCTCGGCAGTGACACCGGCAAAATCAACCTCTCGGAAGTCGGCAACAAGGCGCGCGGGTTCGTCCAACACAAAAACCCGAAACGGCACCCCCTGACTGAGAGCGAGGGACAATGTGGTGCCCCCCAACCAGCCATCCTCGACCGAGCTTTGCGCCATATCCACGCGGGCCAGTCCCGATAGGTCCTGCGCGCTCGCGCTCAAAGCGCAAACCCAGATCATGAGTGCCGTGAAAAGTGCCCGCATCGCTTTGCCCGCTTTTTTTTGGGCAGCATAGGCCAATCACACCGGCACGGGAATCCCCCTATCTACGTTTGGCCATGAAATCGGACAATCGCCGCAACCCTTCGGATATGTCCTCGGTCTTGCGGGCATAAGAAAAGCGCAGTGTTGTGTGCCCACGCACAGGATCAAAATCCAATCCCGGCGTGATGGCCACATCCGCTTTGTCCAGTATCTCTGCTGCGAGGGCGCGAGAATCGTGCGTGATATCAGAGACATCAGCATAAACGTAAAACGCCCCATCCGGCGGCGCGATGTGCGTGAAGCCTGCCTTTGGCAGCCCTTCAAGCATGAGTGCGCGGTTGGCGCGGTAGACGTCCATATTTCCCTGCAACTCGTCATGCGCATCCATCGCGGCAAGCGCTGCGACCTGAGACGCGTGCGGCGCGCAAATGAACATGTTCTGCGCGATACGTTCCACCACGCGCACATGATCAGGAGGCACCACCATCCATCCAACGCGCCAGCCTGTCATCGAGAAATACTTGGAGAACGAATTGATGACATAGACGTCGTCGCTGACCTCAAGGGCACTGACAGCGCGTCGCTCATATTCGATCCCGTGGTAAATCTCGTCACTGATAAAACTGATGTCGCGGGCGTGGGCTGCGTCAATTAATTCAGACATCGCGCTGCGATCCAGCATCGTGCCCGTTGGATTGCCAGGCGAAGCCACCAAAAGGCCGGCCAGATCGATATCCGCGAAATCGGCTGGCACAGGCTGCAACCGGTTGGCATCTGTCGTTGGCAGGTCAACAGGCTGGAACCCGAGTCCGGCAAGGATCTGGCGATAACTGGGATAGCCCGGCGCGCCGATGCCAACACGGTCGCCGCTGTCAAAAAGGGCATTGAAGGCGAGGATAAAGCCGCCCGACGCGCCCGAGGTTACAATCACCCGGTCCGGGTCCAGATCGACGTTGTACCACGCGCCGTAAAGCTGAGCGATACGGGTACGCAAAGCTGGCAGGCCCAAAGCGACCGTGTATCCCAATGGCCCCTCCTCCATCGCCGCGCTCAGTGCGCGGACGGCCGCTTGTGGCGCGCCTGTGCCCGGCTGACCCACTTCCATATGGATAATGTGACGCCCCGCGCTTTCGGCGGCCCGCGCCGCCTCCATCACGTCCATCACGATAAAAGGGTCGACTTCACTGCGTCTTGAGGTTCGCATGCGCACTCCTATGATGCTGTCCATGACCTTTCATACCTGCGCGCGTCGTGCGTCAATACTGATCCTGACCTTTGCTCTGGCATTGCCTGCGCGGGCGGTGTCGCTGCTTGGGAACGCAGACATCGAATATGCGCTGGCGCAGGTGGCCGTGGCATATGCCAAGGGCACGAACCGTGGTATGGCCTCGCTGGTCGCTGTCGAACGCTTTGCTTTACGCGGCAGTCTGGAAGACGCCGGAATTCACGCAAAAACGGACCACGGGTTTGTTACCTAAAGGCTCTGGACCTTGGCAACGGGCGCATGATGTGTTCCTTGCGTCAGAACGCGCTGCAAAGAGAAAGAGATAAACTATGTTTCGCACCCTCGCCGCTTCCTGCCTATTGGCGCTCAGCCTTTCCCTGCCCGCACAGGCAGTTGATCTCAGTACAATGACCGACGAAGAGCGCGCGATTTTCCGCGAGGAAGTGCGCGCCTACCTGATGGAGAACCCAAAGGTGATCATGGACGCGGTCGCTGTGCTCGAGGAACGCGAGCAAGCCGCACAGGCCCAGGCCGACCTGAGCCTTGTCAGTGACAACGCCGATGAGATTTTCAACGACGGTTACAGCTTTGTCGCGGGCAACCCCGAAGGTGACATCACGCTGGTCGAATTTCTCGATTACCGCTGTGGGTTCTGCAAACGCGCCCATGGAGAAGTCGCCAAGTTGCTGGAAACCGACGGCAATATCCGTCTGGTTGTGAAAGAGTTCCCGATCCTAGGAGAACAATCACTGCTCGCTTCGCGCTTTGCCGTGGCGACCAAACAGATTGCGGGCGACGACGCCTATGCCGGTCTGCATGATGCACTGATGGTGATGAACGGCGATGTTAACATGCGCTCACTCAAGCGTATGGCGAGCACCTTTGGTCTGGATGCTGACGCGATCGAGGCCCACATGAACAGCGACGAAGTCACCGAAGAGATCCGGCGCACCCGCGCGCTTGCGCAGCGGCTTTCGATCACGGGCACGCCAACCTTTGTGCTTGAAGATGAATTGGTGCGCGGGTTCCTGCCCTATGATCAGATGCAGGCGCTGATCGACGAAAAGCGCGGATGAACGACACGCGCGCCCAGTTTCGCGCTCTGCACGTCGCAGGTAACCCGCTTGTGATGCCGAACCCTTGGGATGTGGGCAGTGCGCGGATGTTGGCTGCGTTGGGCGCAAAAGCGTTCGGTTCTACGAGTGCCGGAGCAGCCTTTTTCATGGGTCGGCAAGAGGGCACACTGAGCTTTGACGAAATGCTGGATGCGGCTTGCGCGCTTGGCGACGCCACGGGCCTACCCGTCACTGCTGATCTTGAAAGCTGCGGCGGCGACGGACCGGACGATGTAGCGCGCGCCATCAAGGTCGCAGCCGCACGCCCCATCGCTGGCGCTTCTATTGAAGACATCAGCGCTGATGGCCAACCCTTTGGCTTGACACAAGCCATCGACAGGGTGAGCGCGGCTGTGGATGCAGCAAAAGACACTGGGCTGGTCATCACCGCGCGTGCTGAGGCGATGCAATGGCCGACAGGCGATCTCGACGATGTTTGCAATCGCATCTCGGCTTTTGCCAAGGTGGGCGCAGATGTCGTTTACGCTCCGGGCCTTGGCAATGCCGAAATGGTACGCGCCGTGGTCAAGGCAGCCGGTGATGTGCCGGTGAACATGCTCGTAGGCAGCAATGAGGGCGCGTTTAGCGTCGCATCGTTGGCCAATCTGGGGGTGGCGCGGATCAGCACGGGTGCCGCACTTGCCCGTGCGGCTTATGGTGCCGTGATCGACATGATGCGCGACGTTTTGGAGAGCGGGCGTATTCAATATCCAGCCACAACAGCTAGCTTTGACGAAATTCAGGCCCTGCTACCTAAGTCGTCCCAATAGCGGTTATTCTGCCGCCTGCACGTCTTCGGCGGCGGCAGCGTCCAATTCAGCCGCCTTTTTCTCCACCTGCTCTACGATGTGGTCGACCATGCTGGCGTTGTCCTGTTTGTGGCTTTGCTTGCCCGCCAGATAGACCATGCCATGCCCGGCACCGCCGCCAGTAAAGCCGACATCCGTCATCAGCGCCTCACCCGGACCGTTCACCACGCAACCGATAATGCTGAGGCTCATGGGTGTCTTGATATGGGCCAGCCGATCTTCGAGCGCTTCAACCGTCTTGATCACATCAAACCCTTGGCGCGCGCAAGACGGGCAAGAGATGATGTTCACGCCGCGATGGCGCAGGCCGAGCGATTTGAGAATCTCATAGCCCACTTTGACCTCTTCCACCGGGTCGGCAGACAGGGACACTCGGATCGTGTCGCCAATGCCCATCCACAACAGTTGCCCCAGCCCAATGGCCGATTTGATTGTGCCAGAGGTCAGCCCACCCGCCTCGGTGATCCCTAGGTGAATCGGGGCGTCCGTGGCGTCTGCAAGCTGCTGATAGGCGGCGGCGGCCATGAACACGTCCGACGCCTTGCAGCTGATTTTGAACTCGTGGAAATCGTTGTCTTGCAGGATCTTGATGTGATCAAGACCGCTTTCCACCATCGCATCCGGCGTGGGTTCACCGTATTTGTCGAGCAGGTGTTTTTCCAATGATCCAGCGTTCACCCCAATCCGGATTGAACAGTTGTGATCGCGCGCCGCCTTGATGACTTCCTTGACCCGCTTTTCATCACCGATATTGCCCGGATTGATCCGCAAACAAGCGGCCCCCGCCTCTGCCGCTTCGATCCCACGCTTGTAGTGGAAATGAATGTCGGCGACCAAAGGGACCGGGCTTTCGCGCACGATCTCTTTCATGGCCTTTGCACTGTCCTGATCCGGGACCGAGACGCGCACGATGTCCGCGCCCGCTTCGGCTGCCGCCTGCACCTGTTCAATCGTGGCACGCGCGTCGGTCGTAAGCGTATTGGTCATCGTCTGCACGGTGATAGGGGCATCGCCCCCGACAGGCACATTGCCCACCATGATCTGACGGCTCTTGCGCCGATAGATATTGCGCCATGGACGGATGTGATTGATCGACATGTCAGCAGCCTTGGGACGTGAAACAGTTGTCAGCCTAGATAGGCAGTCTTGCAACGCCCGGCAATGGCCGCAGGGTCGCGGTTCGGCGTTATTCTGAAGGGTCCGTTACAGTCGCGGCCCGCGCCTCTGCGTAGCGAATAAGGCCTTCATCGGTGCTGGCCTCGACGGGAAGATACGTCTCTTGCAGGCCTGCAATTTCCAAAGGCAGATTGGACGTGACAGCGCCTGTTTCACCGACAGGTCCATAGAACTTGTCATTCATGGCAAAATAGATCGCACCGCTCTCGCCGGTGCGAAGAGTCGGTGCTTCTTCGGTCAAGGGCGCTTCCCATGTATCGCCAGCTTGCATCGTCGCTTCGAAAATCACTGTCCCATCAGCGGCACGCACACGCACCCAAGAGGGGCGCACAGCAACCATTGTTAATGCCGCGGCCTGTGCCTCAACAACCTGAGGCACGGAGGGCGGACCAAATGGCGAAATATCCTCGATGCCCGCGACCTGAGATGTATCGGCCTCGGGCTGCGCAAAGGCACCCAGCTCGCGTGGATTGAGTGTCGCGATTGGCGCGTCGCGGGCAACCAACACAGGCACGTCCAGCGCTTGGGGACGGTAAAGTCGACCCAATACGTCAGCGCGCGGCGTTTCGATGTCTGGGCCCAAAACAGTTTCCAGAGGAGCCACGCCAGCCAATGGGTCAAGGTCTGATAGCACGACAGGAGTTTGATCGACCGGAGCGACTTGCACCCGCTGGACTTCTTGCAGGATCGAATATCCGCCAAATCCAAGCCCACCGATCAATGCCAGCAAGACCAATGTCGAACCAATCGCACGGGGTTCGATACCAGACCAAACAGCCTCGCCTGCAGGAACAAAGGGTGTATTGGTCGTGGAAAAGATATCGCCAGCGGGCCGACGGCTCATCCGCTCTTCGCGGCTGGGCTTTTTGACCACCGACGCATCTGCCGACATGCCGTGGGCAACCGAAAATCCACTTTCCTCGCAAAACGCGCCAAAAGCACGATCAGGGTCCATGTTCAGATAACGCGCATAGGAGCGTACGTAACCGGCAATGAAACCGGGAGTGTCAAAAGCGTCGGGGTCACAGGACTCAATGGCTGCGATGTAACTTGCTTTGATCCGCAACTCGCGCTGAACATCCAGGAGGGATTTGCCAAGGGTGGCCCGCTCGCCGCGCATGACGTCGCCGAGTCGCAACTCGAAGTCGTCAAAGCTCTTTGGCTCTGCGTCAGAAGTATTCTCAGATATGACGGATTTCCGCCCGATCATGCCACTGCCCCAATTGTATCCTGTGTTAACGAACCTGTCCCTCACGATTCGCTCCACGCGTGTTGTTAAACACTGCGTAGCACAAGACAACGTGAATTGCGACTAAACTTGAACCTATCCGGCGTTCTCAGCGCGATTAAGCGCACAATGCGACCAAAGTTCATCCATGGCCTGCACCAGAGCGTCCATTTCCTTTGGTCCGTGCACGGGCGACGGCGTAAAGCGCAACCGCTCGGTCCCGCGCGGCACGGTGGGAAAGTTGATCGGCTGCACATAGATGCCATGGTTTTCCAGCAGCATATCGCTCAAAATCTTGGTGTGTACCGGATTGCCGACCATCACCGGCACGATGTGGCTGCCATGATCAATGATCGGCAGTCCCATCCCCTTGAGGCGCAGTTTGAGCACCTTTGCCTGCGCCTGATGATCTGAGCGCAGGTTTTCGGCCGTCTTGAGAAACGCCACCGATGCAGCTGCCCCGGCAGCCACCGCTGGCGGCAATGATGTCGTGAAGATGAACCCCGGCGCATAAGACCTTATGGCGTCACACATTTTCGCAGATGCAGCGATGTACCCGCCCATCACACCGTACGCTTTGGCAAGCGTCCCGTTGATGATGTCGATCCGCCCCATCAGCCCGTCACGTTCAGCCACACCGCCACCGCGCGGACCGTACATGCCGACGGCGTGTACCTCGTCGATATAGGTCAGTGCGCCAAATTCTTCTGCCAGATCGCAAATGGCTTTGATCGGACCAAAATCACCATCCATCGAATAAATCGACTCAAAGGCGATAACCTTGGGGGCGGCGGGATCATCCGCAGCCAGCAACTCACGCAAATGATCCAAGTCATTGTGGCGGAACACTCGCTTGGCCCCGCCATTGCGGCGCACCCCTTCGATCATCGAGGCGTGATTGAGGGCATCGGAGTAAATTATGAGACCAGGAAACAATTTGGGCAATGTGCTTAAAGTTGCGTCATTCGCGATGTAAGCGCTTGTAAACAACAGCGCCGCTTCTTTGCCATGCAGATCGGCAAGTTCCGCCTCAAGCCGCTTGTGATAGACCGTGGTACCCGAAATATTGCGCGTCCCGCCAGAACCAGCGCCCGTTGCATCAATTGCCTCATGCATTGCTTTGAGAACAATAGGGTTTTGCCCCATGCCAAGATAGTCATTGCCGCACCATACAGTGATCGGCGCCTGGGTGCCGTCAGGGCGCGTCCAGAGCGCATGCGGAAACTGACCCTTTTGCCGTTCAATATCGATAAACGTGCGATAGCGACCTTCGTCGTGAAGGCGTTGCAGGGCGTCATCCAATTGGGCTGTATAGTTCACCGAACGGCTCCGTCTTGGTCATTATTTGGCACAACGTGTCCACGCTCCACCCTTTTTAGAACAGATATAGACTGCACGAATGTCCTTCAATGCTAATCAAATGCGCGTCATGTCGCAGGTCTGTTATTCCTGACCTGCATCAAACATGTTCTGAACTCCAGCACTATTGAACCAATTCAAGCAGCACCTCTGGACACTGGGCACGGCAAGGATACTCTTGCCCCATCATCCAACAGGAGTCTCCATGACCCTCGACGCAGTCCTCGCCCGCATCGACGCAGACCTGCCACAAGCCACTGACCGCTTGCTTGACCTGCTGCGCATCCCTTCGATTTCGACCGACCCGGCCTTTGAAGGGGATTGCGACACCGCCGCCGACTGGCTGGTGGCTGATCTGCAAAGCCTTGGCGTGAAAGCCGAAAAACGCCCCACACCGGGGCACCCGATGGTCGTGGGCCATGTCGAGGGCGACGGCCCACATCTGCTGTTTTATGGACATTACGACGTACAACCCGTCGATCCACTCGATCTGTGGGACCGCGATCCATTTGATCCGGAAATTCAGGATACCGATGCCGGCAAGGTGATCCGAGGGCGTGGATCATCCGATGACAAGGGACAGTTAATGACCTTTGTCGAGGCGTGTCGCGCATGGAAGGCCGAACATGGCACCCTGCCCTGTCGAATCACGTTTTTCTTTGAGGGAGAAGAAGAAAGCGGCTCGCCCTCTCTTGTCCCATTCATGCAGGAGAACGCAGAAGAGCTGAAATCCGACCTTGCCCTTATCTGCGACACCGGGCTGTTTGAATCGCGCGTGCCCGCGATTGTCACCATGCTGCGTGGGTTGCTCGGAGAAGAGATCACTGTCACCGCCCCTGATAAGGATTTGCATTCGGGCATGTATGGCGGCATCGCGATGAACCCGATCCGGGTGCTGTCGCGAGTTCTCGCCTCACTCCATGACGACACTGGGCGGATTACGGTGCCGGGGTTCTATGATGGTGTTCCAGAATTGCCCGACAACATTCGCCAGCAATGGCAGGGCCTTGCCTTTGATCACGCCAAATTCCTGGGCGATGTGGACCTATCTGTGCCAGCGGGCGAAGTGGACCGCACTCCGATCGAAATGATCTGGTCACGGCCCACCTGTGAAATCAACGGAATATGGGGCGGCTATACTGGTGCGGGGTTCAAGACCGTGCTGCCAAGCAAGGCACAGGCCAAAGTCAGCTTTCGCCTCGTAGGAGATCAGGATCCGCTCGTCATCCGCGAGAGTTTCCGCCAGATGGTCCGCGACGCCATGCCGCCAGATTGCGAAGTCGAATTTCACGGCCATGGCGCAGGATCCGCTTCGATCACCGAAACCACAGACCCGGCGTTTGAACAAGCACGCACAGCACTAAGCGACGAATGGAACATCCCTGCAGCCTACGTGGGCTGTGGCGGATCGATCCCCATTGCGGGCCATTTTCAAGACATTCTTGGCACGACCCCCATGCTGGTCGGCTTTGGCAAGGACGACGACCAGATCCACTCACCAAATGAAAAGTACGATCTGGAAAGCTTTCACAAAGGCATCCGCAGCTGGGCCCGTATACTCGACGCCCTCACTTGAGGTGCCGGATAAAGTCGCGGGGCGCGCACCTGTGCATATCAAAAACGTAGGTCGTCATGCCGTATTTCACCACGCCTGAAGACATCACAATCGCCTATGACGTCATAGGCGATGGCCCGCCTGTCCTGTTGCTGCACGGGTTTCCGCAAACCCGCGCCATGTGGCACGCGATTGCTCCGGCCTTGGCAGAGCGTTTCACAGTCGTCTCGGCCGACTTGCGCGGCTATGGCGACAGCAGCAAACCTGATGCGATGCAGGACATGAGCTTTCGACATATGGCCAACGATCAAGTCGCGTTGATGCAACATTTGGCATTTGAACAGTTCCATCTGGTCGGCCACGACCGAGGTGCCCGGACGGCGCATCGGTTGGCGCTAGATCACTCAGGAATGGTCAAATCCCTGACTCTGATGGATATCGTACCCACTCATCTGTTGCTTGATCAGCTGACCCAAGACGTCGCGCGTGCCTATTACCATTGGTTCTTTCTGGCCCAACCCACTCCCTTTCCCGAAACCCTGATCGGGTATGACCCAGATGCCTATTTCGAATCCTGTCTTGCGGGCTGGGGCGGAGGCATGGAGGGCTTCGACCCGTCAGCGCTAGAGGCCTATCGCAAATCCTGGCGATCGCCAGCTTGCATCAAATCGATGTGTAACGATTACCGCGCCGGGATTGATGTGGATTTTGATCTGGATGCGCGTGACTTGGATCGACAGATCGAGGTGCCGGCACTTGTTCTATACGGTGCGGACGGAGCTATGGGGCAGGCATACGACGTGCCTGCGACATGGCAGAATCGTTTGAGCGATATGCAAAGCGCGGGACTGCCGGGGGGTCACTTTTTTCCCGACACGAATCCCAAAGAGACGGTGTACGCCCTGCTCGAATTCCTGCGCGCCCAGACACTTTGATTTGATGCACCAGTTTCCTAACTCGTAAACTGCATCCCCAAATGAAAAAGCCGCCCCTCGTGAGAGGAGCGGCTTTTCTCGCAGCAGTGGCGCGGTTGACGGGGCTCGAACCCGCGACCCCCGGCGTGACAGGCCGGTACTCTAACCAACTGAGCTACAACCGCCCGCTGCGTTCTGGCGTATTATGGCGCGGGCCCGCCCTCGTCAAGCGGGGTTTTGATGCAAAAGGTGCAATTTTGTTAAGAAGGTTTCCCGGACACTGAAATCAGCCGGTAAACAGACGGCCACGAAACACGAACAGACGTGACCGCGACCCCGGAAATACTGCTTTCGAAGGGGGCTGATTCCATTCCTCCCCAGCTCGCATACAGTGAGCGGGCGGCCTGGTTTCCCGCCAAGACCTCCAACCAAAGCTGATCGCCCCCCTGCTGCACGACATGCCGCACGCAGGCTTCAAACAGCGCGCGCCCATATCCTGCCCCTCGATAGAGGGTGTCTACATGCAGGCTCATCAGCAACGGCCCATCCGGATGATCCAGGCACAGCCGGGCGAACCCCGTCAGAAGATCGTCCTTGATCGCAACAAGAGCGAAATCAGGCACCGATGGCACCTGTGCCCACCGTCGCGCCATGTCCCGGACCACCGGATCCCCCAGAAAAGCAGGATCAACGAGCCCTGCATAACTTTCGCGCCAATTACGCAGATGCAGCGCACTGACGGCCGCCAGATCGCCGGTGTCCATGGCACGGATGTGGATGTCCTTCACCTGTCTGGCAGCGGGATAAATTCATCCTCATCCCCCGGAGGCAGCTTGAACCGTCCATGCGCCCAATCACCGGCGCGCCACGCCTCTTTGGCCGCATCAATGCGTTCCTTTGAAGATGCCACAAAATTCCACCAGATATGGCGTGACCCTTCAAGCGTCGCACCACCAAGCATCATCAGACGCGCACCTGCATCCCCTGCCCTAAGCGACATTGAATCTCCCGGACGAAACACCATCATCTGTCCAGCTGCGTAAGTCTCGCCCGCAACAAAAATCGAACCCTCAACGACGTAGACACCGCGGTCTTCATGGTTGTCGGGCAGTGGGATGGAAGCCCCCGCCTCAAGCACGGCATCGGCATAAAACATTTCAGAAAACGTCTGCACCGGCGCGCGTTCGCCCCACGCATCGCCCAGGATCAGTCGCACTTCCTTGCCCTCACCTTGCAGAAACGGCAGATCGTCCTTCGCCGCATGCTGAAAGTCCGCCGGGTCATCCTCGGCATCCTTTGGCAGGGCCACCCATGTCTGAATGCCAAACAGATCATGCGGGCGTTTCAGCAGGTCGCCATCGGCGCGTTCGGAGTGGGTGATTCCATGACCCGCCACCATCCAGTTCACCGCCCCCGGTTCGATCCAACTGTCAGTGCCCAGACTGTCACGGTGGTGAATTTTGCCCTTGTAGAGATAAGTGACCGTGGCCAGTCCGATATGGGGGTGCGGGCGCACGTCGATGCCTTTGCCAGTGACAAACTCCGCCGGCCCCATCTGATCAAAGAAAATGAACGGACCAACCATCTGCCGCTTTGGTGCTGGCAGCGCGCGGCGCACCTCGAATCCACCCAGATCACGGGCACGCGGAACGATGATTGTTTCAATGGCATCCACCGCATCACCCTTTGGGCAATCGGGATCGAGGACTGGGTTCCAACTCATCTGACGGCTCCTGTGTTGTATGTGACAAAGGTAGCGCAGCTAGCCGCGCACGCAATATGCGCCAAATGGCGGAACCTGTGCGATTATGCACATTGCGTGGCAATACCCCCATGTAACGAGGCGGTGTTCGCTGGACGATGTAAACATGAGGTGCGTGCGTTCTGAGCCTACGACGCGCCGTAGAGAACCATTTTTGTCGCTAAACAAGACAAGAAGGAATGGTGGGTCGTGAGAGGCTCGAACTCCCGACATCTTCGGTGTAAACGAAGCGCTCTACCAACTGAGCTAACGACCCGCCTGACGGTGTTCTATGCGAGGCACGTCCCGGTCTGCAACCCCCTTTTACAAGGTGCGGTGTATCCCGTTTTCAACAACGTGCACCAAGCCTTGCCCACCCGGACGGCTGCCCAAAGTCGCGGAAGGTTGATCCATGGCGACTGTGCGCAACATGCGCGAGGTAATGCCATGGGTCACACAAAGCGTCGGACCCGTCAGATCGCCCAGAAATGCAGTGCAGCGCGCCCGCAAAGCGGCAAAGCCCTCACCACCCGGTGCATGTTCGTAAAGAGCGATGGGGCCGTCTGGTGTGTCTTCCAACACCAGCCCACTCGGGGTGACATCGGCGCGCACCTGCCCTGACCAGTCGCCAACCTCGATCTCGCGCAGGCGATCATCCGTGCGCAAAAAGTTAGCCCGACGGGCCAGCGCGATAGCTGCTGTTTCAAATGCGCGCCCCTGTGGGCTGACCCGGATGTCGAATTGATCGATATCCACCGCCTCCAGCGCTTGCGCCAAACGGCGCGCCTGCTCTTGTCCCAGTTCCGTAAGCGGAGAGTTCAATGCACCCTGAAACCGCCCTTCGGCATTCCATTGGGTTTCCCCATGCCGCATCACATAGATTGGATGGAAGGGCACGAGTTTTCTCCTGTTGTGGGCGTGATATGGATCCCAGGGACCCGAGGGTGTTCAAGGGCGTTGTGGCGACGGATCAGGGCGCGCGCAAGGGCACGCAATGGCAAAAATGTTCGGAGTTAAAGGATCATCCAAAGGAATGGGTAAACGCCGCGTCGGACGGCCAATCAACTCAATGCCAAAACCAAGAAGCATCTAGAGAGAGCTTTGGTGGGTGATAAGAGATTTGAACTCCTGACATCTTCGATGTGAACGAAGCGCTGCACCCAACACACTCATGCATAATCTAGACTTCCGCTTGTCACCGTGAGACACTGAATACCCAATGATGTCAACGCTGTGTAATGTCGCACACATCAGTACGCAGAGCAACAATCCATGCAGTGTCGTCATCTATTCTCTGCGTCCATTTCATTGCAGCTTGCAGCGGAAGTGCAGCCGTGTCGTTTGTAACGACGACAAACACGTTGATAACGCTGACCAAACGAAGTGCGCGGTGCGGACGTTGAGGCATTTGTCACGAGTTGTGCATTGCCCGTGACCGACTGACCCGCCACCCACTTGTCCAGCACTCCCCCGCGTAAAAGCAAAACACGGGTGCTTTAGATGCGCGTCTGGCGGGAGGGATGTCGGACGTGCACCCCTTTGCGGTATGCCATTGCAACAGATGCGATGCAAAACGTGTGTTCATGCGTGTGCAGCAAGACAGGCGACGACGCATTGTCGGCCTTTCCATGCAAGCCCAATGTCCCGCGCAAACCCGCTTTTGGCGTAAATTCAAAAAAGATTGGCCCAAACTCCAATGCAGACCCGAAGCTCATTGCCCATGTCCTGAGTGTAATGCCGAGCAAATGTTATCGGAAGATAGGCTAACATCAATTGGTGTTAGCCGCCCAGCTTTGCTCATCTGCAATTTTGCGCCCAGAGGCTCTGCTACGACGGAGCGCATTCTCAAAGTGGAGTATTTAAAATGACAAGTGCAGTTCTTCCATTTGTGATCATACTTGCGATACCGCTGATGATTGGATTTGTTTTCCGAGACCTTCAGGCGAAGTGGGTAGGATTTGTTTTTGCAGGCCTTGTTGCCGCTTCGAGCACAGGCAATCAATTTGTCCTCAGGTCACTTGATTACACTGGTGCACGCATAAGCGTTCCAACGGATGAATGGTTGATCGGAATGATCTTGGCCGCTGGCTTCTGGGGAGCTGTGGCGTACGGGATCACGAAACTGGGTAGCAAACTACGGTATGCTCAGGACGAACGGCGCGGTTTGATCGCCGAAGATCACAATGGTGCTTCGGTCAAATCCGATTGCGGTCAAGACTACCTCGCCTCGCAAGCGAAAGTGATGAGCGATCCAGCTTACAAATACATCCCGAAGCCGAAGAAACCCAAAGCCCGAGCAGAGCAAGGGAAGGCGCAAAAAATGTCAGATGCAGAAATTGAGCGTCAAAAACGAGACCCTGCATACAAATACATCCCGAAGCCAAGAGGCGCGCAATGAAGACAGAATCCGTTTCGTTGATTGTCAGTGTGGCGATTGCATTTGCAATTACCACTGCGCAGCCCGCATCCGCAAACTGGGTTTCGAAGCTCGCGAACAAGCTTGCAAATGAAGCTGTGGAGAATGCTCCGAATGCAGCTGGTCACGCAGAGCGCGCAGCTGGCAGACGTTCCAGCCAAACTCAAGCTGAGCATGGTGAAACGGATGCTGAAATTCACAACAATGGTGTGGTTTCGCAGTATGTCAGCAAGGAACATGGTTTCCGCTTCAATTTCCCGAGCAACTGGAAAATTGTGAGTGCGGGTGTGCGCGGAACTGAAGTCATGCTGGTTTCTGGCAGTGCATCCGGCATGAGTTGCAACGTTGTATTGCAGTACATTCCCGCTCTGGAAGGCATGCATAGAAAGGAGCTGGATGATTTGATCTCGAAAGAGGCATACAATGCTGAATACTGGTCCGACTTATTCGCAATGTACAACGAGGTTCAAATCCGAAAACATGATCTTGGTATGATGCCGGGTAGCAAGGCTCAGTATGTTCTTGCTGACGTAGTTTACAATTCGTTTGAAAAGCTTGAGCACCTTACGCTCTTGCAGGCCGTTACGTACCAATCAGGCAAGGCTACATGGATTGGTTGCTCGGCCCGCTCAGGTTACTGGGAAGAAGTATCAGACCTTGCGCTGCTCCCACTTCGCACCTTCACTGTCGAGTATTGACAAGATACCGTAGTGGCTCAGACCAAGCGCCAGCAGAACTATTTTTCGGGGGCGCACTCCGACTAAAGATGTTGTGACCCACTCAAGGCAGCGTGATCGTAAGACTGTTGAGATACAATTTGCTGAAAGGATCCACAGATGCCAATTCCGTTGTTTTTTCGCGCAGCTGCATGTTGCCTCACGAGTATCATCTTGTGTAATCACGCGGTTGCCGACGGTTGGGAACTTCTTGAAACGGGCGTAACAGAAGCCCAATCTGGAGCAACCATGAACTTGTTCTTCCAGTTTGACAATGAAGCTGGCCGTTTTTGGGTCAGGACAGAATTTGTTGATGGAAATGATCTCGTAGAAAACGGCGCTGTACTCGTCACGTATTTCGACATCGACTGCGAGAAGCGCATTTTCTTTTGGGAAGATGGAGGCAGGGATGAATTCACCGACTACCCTCCTGGAAACAAAATTCGAACTCGTGTCGAAGAGTTTTGCGACTGATCAAAACGTAAGTTGGACTGCTCGTTTGCAAATGGGTCACCAAGAGCCACTGAGCCTACACTCAAAAAACTGTTTCGTGTACTTTACCTCGGCAATTGAACTGGCTTGAAACCCTCAAGGCCCGAGACCTCGGTCTGACAATATTCCTGCTCAGCTTCTCGCCACCGCTGTTCCAACCACTCGGCCAAACGGATCGCTGCACCATACCGGCTCTCTGTCTGTGGTTAAGTCAAGTGTGTTAGGTTCTGTGTCTTCCGGGTCCGTGGTTCTCTACGAGGTCAGGGATTATCCTGCCTCCTGATGGCGTACGGGACTGATCTGCCAAAATGTCACTCACGAGGTTGGGAGTTGCCCACCTCAGCCGGTTGGCTGGCTCGATCTGCCTCCGTCCCGGAGGACGTCGAACCTACCCCTTGTCTCTCGGGCAGGTATTCAAAATCTCAATCTCTCAGCTGGCACCCTCCATTCTTGGCTCAAACACGGTTTCGTTTCGCCAGATGCTATGCAGGATGACCGCAATTTTTCGAGAGGCGGCTACGGCTGCTTTCTTGTGCCCCTTGCGCTCGGCTAACTTTGCTGCCCATTCTTTCAAACGAGAGGGCTTCCTCGTGCAACTGATCAATGTTGACGCCGCTGAGTATAATAATCGGCGCATATCGCAATCACCGCATTTGGATATTTTACCCGACCAATCCACCTCGCCGGACTGATGGCGTTTTGGCGTGAGACCGAGGAACGCGCCGACATCGACCGATTTCCTGAACCGCTTTTCATCGTCCAGTGTCGCGATGTACGCCAAGGCAACAATGGGCCCAACACCCGGAACGGTCATCAGTCGGCGCGCTAGATTACTTTCGCGCGCTATGGTCCTGACCTCGTCGTCCAGCGCGTCTCGGGCAATGCAAAGCGTCTTATGCAGAGGTATGAACGTTTCTGACATCATCGCAATCGCCGGATCCGCATCCGCCACAGCGGTTAGCTGATCCCGAAAACCTTTTCGCAACTTTCCCGGCGCAACCGACGTCATGCAAATACCAAACACCTTGAGCACACCACGCACATGACCTTCGAGATCCTTGCGCATGCGGATCAACCGCTCGCGGGTTCCGATAAGGACGCGCATGCGCTCTGAAGCTTCGCTGCGGATATGGACCTGAGTGAACCAACCCGTTCGCGCCAACTGGGCTAATCCTTCAGCATCGCCCTGATCGGACTTGTTAATCCGCCCCGACAGCGCTTTGTGCGCCAGGCGCGCATCTATGCAAATGATAGGCATCCCACGTTTCTCCAATTCGCGGGTGAGCCAAATCGCCAGAATGCCGCTCTCATGAACGACCCGCTCTACCTCTGACGCGTGCTTTGAAATAAACTGCGCGATCATATCCGGATCTGTTGAGATATCCGTGCGCGCGGCGACAACACCCTTGTCATCCATGATACAAATCGACGTTTCTTTGACGGACACGTCCAATCCAACGTAATATGCCATTGTCGTTCTCCATTGTGGCTGCTTCATTGAGGCCAGTATACTGTACCTCGTTTGCCCAAGGAGAGCGGCACCCACAGACACACCATGTCAGTCGATTGCAACCATGCCGCCGCATCCCGCAGTGAAATCACGACGCGATTGTTCGATACTCGCTGCGATGAAGGACCTTTCCCGCGCAACCGTGACATGCGTAGGGTGTTCGGCTTGATCCCGCAAACACGACAGAATTCATGGGCGTAAATCGTGCCATCGTACCGGATCATGCGCACCAGATCAGGCGCGGTTGTAGCATCATGCAGCGCCGATTGGGTGATGCCTGGGGACCGTTGTCGCTGCGGCTCCGTCGCGTCAGGTTGTGCCTCAGTTTCCGTCATCCGCATCCCCGTATTCTTCCACTTCAATTCCATGTTTGCGTGCGCTTTCGATCACCATCTGTCGGATCACCTTCTTGCGTCTTATTCTTTCAAGGCCCCGATGCATCTTCTCAGCTGTTGTCATCTTGCGCACCTTGAGCGGACGCTGTCGTAGCAGTCGAGTTCGGCCCATCACGCAAACTCCCGATCAAATGAAACTACGTTGCCGACTGAGCCACCGACGCCAATCTTTCGGCGGGCCAGTTCATGCCCATAGCTGCTGAACAGTCGATGCAAGATCAACACACCGTCCTCGCGTTGTCGCAGCACTCCACACCGACGCAATTCATTAAAGCCTTGCACCGCTTTGTTATGGCCCATCTTCATCGAAGCTGCCGCCTGTACAATCACTGCCTCACCGCCGCCCTTGCGACTGGTCACGCGGATCATGCCCATCAGCAACGTAGCCGCATCGACGCTGAGGCTATCGAACGCACGTACTGCACCCGCGTCACTGAGTGCGATGGGTTCCGTGATGCTTGTAGTCAGCGTTGTTTCTGCCTTGCTTTTCATTTCCCCAACTCCTTTCTCTCATGGCATCTATCCTCCTCGATTTCGTTGTCTTGTTCCGTCGTTACGAGAGCCAGCAAATCTGTTAGTTTCGCGACTTCATCTTCGAGCGCCGCAATGTGCTCATCCCTGTTTTTAAGTTGCTTTCTTAACCTTTGATTGTGTGACAAGCTTTGCGTTTTCTTACGCTTGCTGCCCTGCGTCGTACCGGGTTCTGTCGCGTTGGCGATGCGAGTGCCATCAATGGTCCCATCATCATTTAGCAAGCTGTTACCAGCCCGGTGCGCATCCATAGTCAGCGCAACACTGCTGACCATCCCTGCAGGCATCTGACCAAAGTGCGCGGGGTGCATCACCGACACATCGCTCTCAGCGAACAAGATCAAACCAAGATTTACCGCCTTCTCCAAGCCTTCCTTCGCCTGCACACGCGTCCACTCTGCCCGTTCGAAGACTTGACTGAATATTCGCTGCGCTTCGTCTGACCAGCCGTTCAATGCATCCTGTCGCATTAGCTGTTCCATCGTAGGCATGTCGGGGTTCATCGCGCCCACCAACCTATCAAGCGTGAAGTCCGGTGGCGCGATACAGCGTGTGGGAACCAACGTGACGTGATTGCGTTGATGCTCAAGATCAGCGCGGACGTGCTGCGCATCGAGCACCTTTTGCCCGCTTACAAAACTCACCCCGTGCTTTCGCTCACGTTGTCCTGCGAATGACAATAACTTTGTCATCCCAAGCAATACCGCGCCAACAGCATCAGTGCTGAACAATAACTGTATGTTTATTGCGAATTCAGACACCGTCACTGGGTGATAACGGGGCGAGCCAAATTCTTCGGTTACCTTCGCATTACCCGCACTGTCAAAGCGGACAGAAGGTTCGAAAGTCAGCACCCCGATCCTACTGTTAAGGTGGGCAAGGTATTCGATCCATCCCGGCTCGCCGATCAGCAAATAGGGGTGGCTACTTGACGTAAGTAAGTCTCTTTTACGTGAAGTAGCCACCCCATCGCTTTTCGCTGCTTCGGTCATTCTTCTGCCCACCGGCGTTCACGCCTCTTGATCTGGCCAACGGTTGACTGTGCAATCCCCCACTTGCGCGCGATTTCTCGCTGCGGGCGTTTATCCCTTCGAATTACGGCTGCGTCTTCGCTGCTTAAATCAACGGCCTTCGGATGCCTTGCTCCGCGTTCCAACGCTCCCTGTTCATATGCATCAAATGCGTTTTCGCTCGGTGTTCCGACGATCAGGTGGTTTGGGTTTACACATGCTGCATCACCGCACAGATGCCTTGTGTGTTGCCCTCTTGTGGGCATGGCAATGGCTTGGGCGATTGTCGCTTTGCGGTCACGAAACTTGAATGTTGGACGGCCCCCCGAATGTGACCGGTTTACATAGATGCAGCCAAACTCATTCATGAAAGCTTGCTCGGTTTTCACTGTTTCGAGGGCGTGAACATGAGCCGCCAGGATCCAACACGCCTCAGTCATGGCAGTTCACATGATTTACGGCCACAGGAACCGCCTGACGTTCTAGCCAGGCCTCGACTTCAGCGCGTCTGTACCTAAACGTCCTGCTAGTTACCTGAAGGGCTTGAGGGCCGTCTCCTCGGAGCCTCATCCGTTTAAACGTGCTGACGCTGACCCCAACAAGTGAGGCAGCCGCAGCTGGTGTTAGAAGGTCATCTTCCAAACGAAGAGATTGGTTCTGTGTCATCAGCATCACCTTTTTTTAGGGTAGCTGTGACATCTGCCTTTGCGTGTCATCCTCGCTTCAAATCAAGTCAGATCGTAGCCGATCGGGTCTGCCCAGTCAAATCGCCAAAAGTATTTTCTATATTTCAAACAGCTACTTGTGGGACATTGTGCCTCACTTCTCGACGATCCCAGTTTAAGCATGCAGCTTCGCAACAATGTTGACGGCGTTGAGATGCGTGTATCGCAGCAACATGCGCGTATCCCGGTGACCACTGATCAAAGCTACTTCTGGCAGTGAAAAACCGCGTTCAAACAAGCTGCTTATTGCTTCATGTCTGCAATCGTGAAAACGCAAGTCGCCGATGCCCGCACGATCAACAATCCGACACCAAGCAAGCTGCACAGCATTACCCTTCATCGGAAACACACGATCATTGGCACAACATGCATTTGTGCGTGAACGCAATAACTCCAAAGTGCGTACCGCAAGCGGTGAGAGCGGGATCGTACGTGCGTGACCGTTCTTTGATGTTCGCAGACGTATCACCGACAGTTGCGCGTCGAAGTCGGGCCATCGGATTGCCAGCAACTCGCCGCGTCTCATCGCAGTTTCAAGCGCCAGTACAATAAGCGGTCTGATCATCTGATTTCGATAGCTTGCGGCAGCATCCAGCAGAGCCGTTCGTTCATCTGGTGTGATCCTGCGTTCTCGACGGTTGCGTATCACCGGCCTGCGCACTTTTCGCACGGGATTGGTTGGCAACGGAAACCCCCAATCGCGTTCAGCAATGTCAAGCGCGTGCTGCATTACTCCCAAGTAGCGACAGACACTTGCAGCTTTCATTCGCAATAGTCGACGGTCCCTCCAGTCTGAGAACTGCCTCGTGTTCAATCTATCCAGTCTGGTTCCGCATAGTGATGCGTCGTCGCGCAGAATGCTTTCAATCATGCATTTCTCGTTGCGCCCTGCTTTCTTTTGGGAAACCACCTCATCTCTGTAGCGCAACAAAATGTCTGAAAGCACAGCACCCTTCAGTATGTTCAAATCAATCGGAAGGTGGCTCCGCTCAGCATTTGTTTCTATCTCTCTTGACCAAGACAGTGCATCTTTTCGCGTCCTGAATGTCTTTGAAATGCTTCTTCCGTTAGTCCGAACTTGCGCCTGCCACTTCCCACTCGGGCGTTTTAAGATTGATGCCACTGCTGTTTCTCCCGCGTATGGCGGGCATTCAATGCAGCGGACTTGCAGCGGGCAGAAATTTCTAAGATTTCATGGCTCGACGTCGAACCAATCAAACCATTGATTTAACAAGAGGGTTAGTGGTGGGTGATAAGAGATTTGAACTCCTGACATCTTCGATGTGAACGAAGCGCTCTACCACTGAGCTAATCACCCAAAGCCCGCGCGTCTTAGCCGGAGCATCGCACAGTGGCAAGAGGACGTCCGCACGAAACTATTATTCCGCAGCCGTCGGCGGCGCCACATCTGGGTCGAGGTCCTTTGGATCGGGATCAGCCGTTGCGCTGAATGCGTCTTTAGACTGCCGGATGCGCGCGATCATCACCTTGCCGTTTGGCTTTATCTTTTCGCGGTTTACCTTGATTTTGCCCATGGGTTGCAGATTCAATTCGCGATTGTCCTGCAAGGCGGCCCCAAGAACGGCAAGTGTGGCCTCCACAATGGGTTTCACATCTTTTTTCTTGAGGCCGGATTTTTCGACAACCGCATTGATCAGTTCTGGTTTTCGCATCATCGGGCCCAACACGACGGGCTTGGGCGCATCTACGACTGTCGCCGGTGCAGCTGGCTCTGGTTTTGGCGCGGCTACCGCTTTGGGCGTGGTCTTTTTGCGCGGCGCCTTTGTGGTTTTGGATGCCCGGGTGGTGCTTGTCGATTTCGCCATGACCTGCCTCTTTTTTTTCTGTTGAAGCCTCTTACCCAAATTTTGGTCAAAAATCTATGTATTTAGGCCTGAGTTGGCACAACGAGGCACACGGCACACAACGAAAAACGCCCCGGAAAGGAACCGGGGCGCTTTTTGTGTCCAATTTGGGTCAGATCAGTGGGCCGTGGCCCCTGCTCCGCCGCCAGCCGCTGTGCTGGCAGCCGCGGCCGCTGCGGCCTCTTCGGCGGCTTCATCCCATTCGATCGCGTCAGGCTCGGCAATCAATGCGCGGCTCAGCACGTCACGGACGTGCGTGACCGGAATGATATCGAGCCCTTCTTTGACGTTGTCCGGAATCTCGGCCAGATCCTTTTCGTTTTCTTCGGGGATCAGAACAGTCTTGATGCCGCCACGCAGGGCCGCGAGAAGCTTTTCCTTGAGGCCCCCAATGGGCATCGCGTTGCCGCGCAAACTCACCTCGCCGGTCATGGCGATATCTCTGCGCACCGGAATGCCTGTCAGGACAGAGACAATCGAAGTGACCATCGCAAGCCCGGCACTTGGCCCATCCTTTGGCGTCGCCCCGTCAGGAACGTGTACGTGAATGTCCAGTTTGTCGAATTGCGTGGGCTTCACGCCGATCTCCGGACTGATCGAGCGGACATAACTTGCCGCCGCATCAATCGATTCCTTCATCACATCGCCGAGCTTGCCAGTCGTCTTCATCCGCCCCTTGCCGGGCAGTTTCAACGCCTCGATGTGCAGCAGATCACCTCCGACGGATGTCCATGCCAGACCGGTCACAACACCCACCTGATCCGCCTGTTCGGCCAAACCATAGCGATACTTGCGCACGCCAAGAAAATCGCCAAGATTTTCGGACGTTACAAAGACTTCCTCAACCTCTTTCTTAACAATCTTGGTCAGCGATTTGCGCGCCACCTTGGCAATCTCACGCTCAAGATTCCGCACGCCCGCCTCGCGGGTGTAGTAGCGGATGATGTCGCTCAGGGCCTCATCAGTCAGCTCGAACTCAGACTTCTTCAGCCCGTGGTTCTTGACCTGCTTTTCGATGAGATGCTGCTTGGCGATCTCGCTTTTTTCATCCTCGGTGTAACCCGCCAGCGGAATGATCTCCATCCGGTCGAGCAAAGGACCGGGCATGTTGTAGGAGTTCGACGTGGTCAGGAACATCACGTTTGAAAGGTCATATTCGACCTCCAGATAGTGATCGACAAAGGTGCTGTTCTGCTCAGGGTCCAACACCTCAAGCATCGCAGACGCCGGATCACCCCGAAAATCCTGCCCCATCTTGTCGATTTCATCGAGCAAGATCAGCGGGTTGGTGGTCTTTGCTTTCTTGAGCGCCTGAATGATCTTGCCAGGCATGGAGCCGATATAAGTTCGGCGGTGCCCACGAATTTCGCTCTCATCACGCACACCACCAAGGCTGATGCGAATGAATTCGCGCCCCGTCGCCTTGGCAACAGATTTCCCAAGCGAGGTTTTACCCACGCCAGGAGGGCCGACCAAGCACATGATCGGACCTTTCATCTTTTTGCTGCGTTGTTGCACGGCAAGGTATTCGACAATGCGTTCTTTAACCTTTTCAAGGCCATAGTGGTCGTCGTCGAGAATTTTCTCGGCGCGCCCGAGGTCCTTTTTCACGCGAGACTTCACGCCCCACGGGATGGACAACATCCAGTCGAGATAGTTGCGCACAACAGTCGCCTCAGCACTCATGGGCGACATATTTTTCAGCTTTTTAAGCTCGGCATCGGCCTTTTCACGGGCCTCTTTGCTCAGCTTGGTCTCAGTAACTTTCGCCTCGAGTTCAGCAACTTCGTTTTTGCCGTCCTCGCCATCCCCCAGCTCGTTCTGAATGGCCTTCATCTGCTCATTCAAATAATACTCGCGCTGGGTTTTCTCCATCTGAGATTTCACGCGGGTCTTGATCTTCTTTTCGACTTGCAGAACCGACAGTTCGCCCTGCATCAGGCCATAGACTTTCTCAAGCCGTTCGCTGATCGATAGCGTTTCAAGCAGGTCTTGTTTTTGCTCAACCTCGATGCCCAGATGCCCGGCCACAAGATCGGCCAGTTTGGCAGGCTCGGAGGTTTCTCCGACGGCGGTCAACGCCTCTTCGGGAATGTTCTTTTTAACCTTGGAATAGCGCTCGAACTCTTCAGCGACCGAGCGCAACAGCGCCTCAGTCGTGGCCATGTCACCGGGCATCTCCGACAGATATTCGGCGCGGGCCTCGAAAAAGTTATCGTTTTCCAGGTATTCCGTAATGCGCACACGCGCTTGGCCCTCGACCAGCACTTTTACGGTACCATCGGGCAATTTAAGCAGTTGCAGTACATTCGCCAGCACGCCCGCTTTAAAGATGCCATCCGAGTCAGGATCGTCGATCGAAGGGTCAATCTGGCTCGACAGCAGAATCTGCTTGTCATCGGCCATCACCTCTTCCAAAGCGCGCACTGATTTATCACGTCCCACGAACAGCGGCACAATCATGTGCGGGAAGACGACAATATCGCGCAGCGGCAGCACCGGATAAGAGGCGTTGAGTGGCTCTTGCATGCGTTTTTTCCTTTTGAGTGGCAAGACGGCGTGGCCCCGCTTGGCGGCAACCTGTCCCCGTCTCCTATTTCGTGTTAGGACTGCTTGATCTGTGGCCTTTGCGCCCCGGTTTCAAGGGTTAGTGTGCCGTGACAGCGCGGCAGGTGCAATGGGATCAGCGGGTTTGTCCACATAAAAAGACCACTCTCTGTGGGGGCCGATGCCCATCTCGCCACAAAATGTGGATAACTGCCGTGCCCCATGCGTCAATGCGTCCCTCACGAATACTTGAAACTCCGGCGTGTGCTTTACGTAGGACAGCACAACAAAGGAGAATGCCATGATATCCGTTGCCATGTTGCTGACTGCGCTGCTGTTCGGTGGCATGACCTTGTTTTCATTCGGATTTGCGGCGGTTCTGTTCAATGTTTTTGACGCCCCAGTCGCCCGAAAGGGCATTCGAGGCGCTTTTCCCTTTTATTATCTTTGGGTAATAGTAACCGCCTCACTTGCCGGATTAGCCACCCTGTTTGTGAATGCAGTCGCCGGTTTCCTGTTGATTGCGATTGCACTGAGCACCGCCTATGCCCGTCAGGTTTTAATGGTGCAGATCAACGCGGCGACAGACAGTGGCGACAAAACCTCGTTTAAATGGCTGCACAGCGTGTCTGTCGCAATTCAACTTGTGCAAATCGGTGTGGCAGGTTGGGCAGTTGTGTTGCTGGCCTAACGCAGTTCACACAAGGGTCAGGACCGCCAGTAAAGACGCGGCGAACCATACCGCAGAAAACAGAACAAGTGGCATGACGATCCTTCCCCAAGGTGTGAACATCTTTAGCCTAGGGTGAGTCGAAAAGTGCCGCGATGGGGGTATTCCTTACCTTGGAAGCCACCTTCCTCATCCCCATGGACTGCCGTTCATGCAACCTCAGCGCTTTATTATTCAACTACAAGGTGTTGGACGGCAAAGTGTATTCAATCATAATGAGAGAATAAGGATCGCATTCTGTTCTACCACCCCCGGCACCATCATTAAATCGGCTCAATGTCGCCTATCGCACGGCCGTCATGAAAAGATGTCTGCCACGCCTCGAACGTGCCTGCCGCAATCGCATCCCGCATGCCCTGCATCAGCTCCTGATAGTAATGCAGATTGTGCCATGTCAGCAGCATCGACGAGATGATCTCCTGACTGCGGAACACATGATGCAGGTAGGCCCGCGAATACCCGCGACAGGCCGGACAGGTGCAGTTTTCATCCAAGGGGCGCGGATCGTTCTGGTGCCGCGCGTTTTTTATGTTCAGCACGCCGTGGCGGGTGAACACCTGTCCCGTACGCCCCGACCGCGACGGGAGCACGCAATCCATCATGTCGATGCCGCGCGCCACAGCGCCCACGATATCGTCGGGTTTGCCCACCCCCATCAGGTAGCGCGGCTTGTCTTTGGGCAATTGTTCGGGCGCAAAGTCCAGGCAGCCAAACATCGCCTCCTGCCCCTCTCCAACGGCCAAACCGCCGACAGCATAGCCCTCAAAGCCAATCTCGCGCAGGGCTTCGGCGCTCTGGCCGCGCAGATCCTCTTCCAGCCCGCCTTGCTGGATACCAAAGAGCGCATGGCCGGGCCTGTCCCCAAAGGCTGCGCGCGATCGTTTGGCCCAACGCATCGACAGCTCCATGCTTTCGGCGATCCGGTCCCGGTCTGCCGGCAAGGCTGGGCATTCATCGAAACACATCACAATGTCTGAACCAAGCAGCCGCTGAATCTCCATAGACCGTTCCGGGCTGAGCGTGTGTTTGGACCCATCAATGTGTGATTTGAAGGTGACGCCCTCTTCGGTGAGCTTGCGCAACGAGGCGAGGCTCATCACCTGAAACCCGCCAGAATCGGTGAGGATCGGGCGATCCCAGTTCATGAACTTGTGCAAACCGCCAAGGGCATCGATCCGCTCGGCGGTGGGGCGCAGCATAAGGTGGTAGGTGTTGCCCAGCAGTATGTCAGCCCCGGTGTCACGCACCGATCCGGGCAGCATCGCCTTGACCGTGGCAGCGGTGCCGACGGGCATGAAGGCAGGGGTGCGAATGTCGCCCCGAGGGGTGGAAATCACACCCGTCCGGGCCCGCCCGTCGGTGCCTTTGAGATCAAAGGAAAAGCCTGTCATGTCGCCCTCGCCGCCAGTGAAGCGCCCTGATACCCCTCTGCCCGTCCGGTGCCAAGCCATGACAGGTGTGCGATACGCCGACAACGCAGAGTGCTTTGCGCACGAGAGAGACATTCCTCAAAGGTTCATAGTTCGCCCCCTTTGGCCGGAAATCCAAAAAATGTGGCGCTCAGACGAAAGCGGACATCCCGTCCTGTCTTTAGAAAAATTGAGAGCGCAGCAAAAAAGGGAATGCGAAAATGGAGTTCGTCATTGGCATTGCTATCTTGGTTGCCGTTGTTTGGCTGTTGGTGGTTAACGCGCGGCGTGACGATGTAATTGAGCCGTTCAAGCCTTCGGCGCACAAACCCAAGCAAACACGTGCAACTCGTCCTGAGCCCAGCACTAGGCGCCAAACAAACCGTTTTGACGAACGCGGTGCCAAACACTTGCGCAAACCGCGCATTCTGACAGGCGCAGCTTGGGTCACTGATGGCGACACCATCAAGGTTCAAAAAACACAAATCCGTCTGTTTGGTATTGATGCACCGGAGCTGAACCATCCCTATGGACAAAAGGCCAAATGGGCCCTGCACAGGCTTTGCAAAGGTCACACCATCCGTGTCGAGGTTACAGAAGTCGATCATTACGGCCGGACCGTCGCCAAATGTTATTTGCCCGATGGCCGAGATTTATCCGCTGAAATGGTCAAAATGGGCTTGGCAATTGACTGGCCAAAATTCTCTGGCAAGAAATACAGTCATCTTGAAATGCCCGATGTTCGCCAGAAACTATTCCTCGCCAACGCCCGACAAAAGGGCCGCATGGACATGTGGCATCAGTTTGAGGACCAGCAGCGGAGGGCTTGAGACCGTTTACTAAATGCTCCACCCGTCATGCTTTCGACGACAGCGCGACATTTCACGGTCCAGACAAGTTGCTGCTGTTCGTCCTTCCCTGCAAAATTAGCGGCTTTGTCCGCACGACGGGCATTCAGGCAGAGTGTACTGCATCTGCGTATCACGCCAATTCGCGGCACCTGTAGTAAAGTTGTTTCCGCCAGTCTGATCGCAGCGATCCTCTGTCAGATGTTCCAAAACGATGATCGACATCTTGCGGTAAATCTATTGGATCTCATGTCTTGGCGAAATTGGACTTCTGTTTGCTCTTGTAACCGGCGCGCCGTCGGCGATCGTGCCCCAGCGCGGCCGACACCATGCGCCGCTTCCGACAAAGAACCGTATCGCAGCAGGCATTTCGATCTTTTGATTGCAGCCAAGGCTCTGACCATGGTTCGATCGCGGGCTTTTGGCCGGACCGGGCGGCATGGGCCGCACCCATGTTGCAATCCGCAATGACATTGCTGAATTGGACCACACCGCGCAGCCAGAAGGACACCTTTTGGGGGCCTGTTACGATTTTTTTGCTTGTGGCGGCGACGATTGTGGTTTTTACGGCACAAGGCTGATTTTCGAAACAATGAGGGCTCGCCTTGTCTGTTCATGCAGCGTTTTTGAACGCTGCTGCGAAAGGCGAAGCCAGCCCAGTGCCCAAATATGGCGACATTGGGGCAGACCAAAGTTCAGCGGCAACAATGAACTTTTATCGGCCACTTAGTTTCCCGCAGAGAGGGTAATTTTATCACCCATCGTCGTTTCATTTGTGGTGCTAAAATAAACTAATTTAATCAGTTTCACGCTGTGCGAGCCCCCGATTAATATAAGCTACGAACAATTAACTAAATTGTCTGAGTATGTTGGCCAGACATCATCCCGTTTGGCCAACGTTTGAATGTTAGCGAGTTCGGGTCGTGCGGTTGTTCTCCGCACGGCCCCTTTAATCCGGACACGTCAGTCTGGGTGCAGTAATGGAAGAACCATATGAAAAGCTCTCAAAGTCTAGGCTTTAGCGAAACCAACCATCCGTCAGATACTCACTTCTTTGAACAGTTTTCCGCAAAACTGTTGGAAGAGCGCAGTGAGCGCAGACGCAAAATCGTGTACGGGTGCTTGATCGTAATCTGCGTCTTGTTGATTGCACGACTACTTATTGGTTGATGTATTAGGGCCCTTTCTTCCCGGCGCCGCATAAAAAACGGTTTGGGACACCTCCATCAACCGTCGGATTGATGGAAAGCGCCCCGTTTTCCATCCTTAATCAATCGATTAGAGCATCACCCCGGCTTCCACTTCTTTCGTGGTGAATGGGGAGCGTTTTGCCGTACAGTTGCTGCGTCCGCTCGACACTACCAACCATACCGGGCCTTTCGACATAGGAAAATATGGCAACGTAGCGCGGTGTTTCCCCCTCAAGTGGGGCAACCCGATGCAGCGAATACCGCCCCTTGAACAGTTGTAAATCACCCGGTTCGAGTTGTAGCGAGACGACCTTGTCCGAAGTTCCGTCCAACACCTTTGAAACCTCGTCAAAATTTTCGTTTCGACTGTCACGTATCATCGGGGCATACTCAAACGCGCCTCCACGATCCGCGTTCTGAAGTGCAAGTTTAACTGTGAAATTGTTGGTGTCAAAATGCCAGGGAAAGCCATTTCCTTCGGCTGCTGCGTTTACAATGACATCGGCCAACGGGTCCGCATATCGAAAAAAACGATCCGTTGGCTCGGACAGGCATTCTCGAATGAACTCATCGAACCCATCGCTGTCGAAGACGGTGCGCAACACGCCATCTGATAGGAAATTGTCCGCCGCAACAAAGGCGTTGGATCTGTCGAAAAACCGGCGTCTGGGATCGTCGGGTGAGAGCGTTGGATCATCAGCAGTGAAGTAGGCATTTGTTCTGGAGTAACTTCGGTGCCCTTTGTCAGAAACGGCGTCCGCTTCGGCGACTGCGCACCCAACTCCTGTCGGGGTCAAAAAGCGTTTCAGAACCGCGCAGCCATCCTTTTCAAGAGCGGCACGGACGTCCTCAACGATTTGATTTCTCGCCAGCCCTGGAGTGGCTATTGGGTAGCGAGTGTAGTCAATTAAGTCAGATGCGGGGTGTTGCATGCGCTCATCCGTGCAGTGAAGTGTCCGTTTAAACTACACATCCCCCCCGAAAGGCGCGCAATTGAAATCGCGACACGATCGCGTCGGTTACGAGCGATAAGTCAGGGTGCGGCGCGGGTCAGTCCGGCGCTGTACGCGAGCCGGAAACGCGATCAATCCGATGGCGCGGGCGGTGTCAGTACAAAATTTCCAAAGTGTTTTTTCTTCAGGAATTCTGCCTGCGCCAAAGCAATGTCCCTGAGCGGAAAGGACTTCGCCAGAAGGGGGCGAATTTCACCGCGTTCGATGTAGGAAATCAAATTTGGGAAAACCGGCTCATCCCAGCCAGTGCAGCCAATCAGTGTGATGTCCTTCAAATACATGTCGCGCATGTCCAATTCTACAACGGGGCCAGCGATCGCACCGGACGACACATAACGCCCGCCAGGCTTCATGACCTTCAGCAGCTGGGGAAAGCCCGGGCCAGCCACGTTGTCGACGACGACATCGACACTCTTCTCTCCCAGTTTGGAGACGAAATCACTGCCGCGTTCAACGACGATATCTGCCCCCAAATCGCGAAGTTGGCCGGCTTTGTCGGGGCTTGTGACACCGGCGACCGTCGCGCCTCGTCGCTTGGCGAGCTGAATCGTTGCCGAGCCCACACCACCGGACGCGCCTGTCACCAGAACAAAGTCATTCGGCCCGACATTTGCACGATGCAGCATGTTTTCGGACGTTCCATAGGCACACGGAATCGTTGCCAGTTCTTCATCAGACCAATCGCACTCGATCGGGAAAACTTCTTTCGAGGGCACTTTGACGTATTGCGCGAACGCGCCATCAAAATCGGACGCCATCCAGACGTTGTCTGCAACATCGTAGCCGTTGGGTCGCATACATGCGCGGACCAGCACACGCTTGCCCAACAACGCGTCATCAGCAGGATCCGTTGTTTGCACAACCCGTCCGCAACAATCGGTACCTTGGATCAATGGAAACGGGGTGGCCTCATTCCAGCCCCCATCGGCTTTTTGCTCCGCATGGGCCTCTTGGGTCGTCGCGGTCGAAGCAGTGTCCCCTTTCACGCTGGACGAATACCAACCCAGACGCGTGTTGATCTCTGTATTGTTGATGCCCGCCGCCAGCACGCGCAGCAGAACCTCTCCTGACTTGGGCACGGGTATTGGGACTGATTGATAGACCAACTTTTCGTACCCACCGTTTCCTGTGGTTACGACGGCCATCATTTCTTTTGCACTCATGTCATCTGCCTTGATACGCACCGTTGTGTTCCGAGACCCGGGTCATCTGATCAGACACGAGGGCAACCGCTTTTCCAAGCGGTTTCCAGTCTCAGGCACATCTCTGTTAAGATCCGGGTTTTGAAATCAAACTGTTCGGCGTTCGTCATTTGGCGCGGAGCTGTATTACATCGGCATCCGCCTATCGCAGACCTGACCTGCCAAAAGCAGTGCGCCCATCAAACCGTCTTGCGGTCGCTGCCGCGGTTACAAAAACCGATGGATCACCGCCATCGGCTCGTTTGGGGTTTTGCAATTGTTGGAGCCTGCGCCACGAACTTTTGGGCGCTCGCCCTTGGCCCTACTCTGCGGCGTACATACCGTCATAGATCGGCGATAGCGTGTCAGCCTCAAACAAGGACGAAACTGAGGTGCCGTTCCAGATGTTGAGGATGGCTTGGGCAAAAACCGGTGCTGTGGGTACGATGCGGATATTAGAGGCGGCTTTGATCGGGTCGGTGGGTTGGATGCTGTCAGTGATGACCAGCGACTTCATGACCGAATTTGTCACCCGCTCCACCGCTGGACCTGACATGACACCGTGCGAAATGTAGGAATGCACCTCTTTCGCTCCGTTTTCCATTAGCACCTCGGCCGCTTTGCACAGCGTGCCTGCGGTGTCGACCATGTCGTCCACGATGATGCAGGTTTTGTCCGTTACATCGCCGATGACCGTCATCTCGGCCACTTCGCCCGCCTTTTCGCGCCGTTTGTCTACGATCGACAGCGGTGCCGAAAGCCGTTTGGCAAGGTCGCGCGCCCGCGCCACGCCGCCGACGTCCGGAGACACGATCATAAGATCGTCCAGTTTCCCGGCAAACTGCGTTCGGATGTCGAGGGCAAAAATCGGTGAGGCATAAAGGTTATCCACTGGAATATCGAAGAAGCCCTGAATTTGCGCGGCGTGCAGGTCCATGGTTAGTACCCGCTCGATCCCCGCACCGACCAGCATATTGGCGACCAGCTTGGCCGAGATGGGCGTGCGTGCCTTGCTGCGTCGATCCTGACGCGCATAGCCGAAATAAGGGATGACAGCCGTGATCCGCGCCGCCGACGAGCGCCGTAGCGCGTCGCACATAATCAGCAGTTCCATCAGGTTGTCATTGGCCGGGTTGGAGGTCGGCTGGATAATGAACATATCCTCACCGCGTACATTCTCGAACACCTCAACAAAGATTTCGCCGTCGTTAAATCGTTCGACCCGCGCATCGACCAACCCGGTGTGCACACCCCGGTGCATCGACATACGTCTGGCGATGGCATTGGCCAAAGGCAGATTTGCATTGCCTGAAATCAGTTTCGGTTCCTGGATGTTCGGCATGTGGCCCCCTGCGCAGCACGACAATGTGACAGATTCGTGATGTTGACATCACCTAGCACGCGGTTAGCGTCGCGCGAACCCAACACACCCCCCAGCGGAGAAGAAAATGGCCCATATCGACTATTATTTTGCGACCCTGTCCCCTTACACATATCTGGCAGGCACACGCTTTGAAGACGTGGTGGCCAAGCATGGCGCGACCGTAACCTACAAACCGCTTGACATCATGGGCCTGTTTTCCCGCACAGGTGGCACGCCCCCCAAAGATCGCCACCCCAACCGCGTGGAATACCGCGCGCAGGAACTGCCGCGACAAGCCAAAAAATTGGGCATGCCGTTGAACCTGAAACCTGCGCACTGGCCCACCAATGCCGCACCGTCGTCTTACGCGATTATTGCCGCGCAGGCCGCAGGTGGCGGCGATCTGGGATTGCTGGTTCAAAACGTCCTGCGCGCCGTCTGGGCCGAGGAAAAGGACATTGCCGAGGATAGCGTGATAAAAGCCTGCCTTGAGGCGGCCGGTTTTGACCCTGCACTTTCTGACAGCGGTTTGCTGGCGGGGGCCGAGACCTACGCCCGCAATCTCGAAGAAGCCATCGACAAGGGCGCGTTCGGTGCACCGTTTTATATTGTGGATGATGGGCAGCGCTTCTGGGGACAGGACAAGATCGAAGAACTGGATATGCACCTGTCCGGCAAACTTTGATCCCACACATTCATCGCCGCAGCTTTGGCACCGGGCCGCGCCCGGTGCTGGCCATCCATTGTTCGCTCGCGCATTCCGGCGCGTGGCGGGGCATGGGGGCTGCGCTTGGGGATATGGCCACGCTGCATGCCTTTGATCTGCCGTGTCACGGAAAATCAGGCGATTGGGATGGGCGTGGAGTCATGCATGACACCGCCACGGATATGGCACTGGCGGTGTTGGACGATATTGGGCCAGTCGATGTGATCGGGCATTCTTTTGGTGCCACGGTCGCGTTGCGCATCGCCATTGAACACCCGTCCCTTGTTCGCAAGTTGGTCATGTTTGAACCGGTATATTTTGCACCAGCGATGGCCGATGATCCGGCTTTTGCACAAGTCTACGCCCGTGACACCAAAGTTTTCGATGACGCATTGGATACAGGCGACAGGATGGCAGCGGCACGGGCGTTCAGCGCCACATGGGGGGATGCGGCCAGTTGGGACGACATACCTTTGTCCACGCGGACCTATATGGCCGACCGCATCTTTTTCGTGCGAGACTCCGCCTCTTTCCTCATAAATGACAGTGCCGGGTTGCTGGCACCGGGTCGGTTTGCGGCGGCGGATATGCCTGCTTTGCTTGTGCGTGGTGCCGGATCGCCCTGGGCCCTGCCCGTCAGTGACGCCATCGCAAGGCGGCTGCCGCAGGCACAACAGATCACGCTGGACGGCATTGGCCATATGGGGCCTATCACGCATCCCAAAGAGGTCTCTGACCCGGTGCGCCAATTTCTCAATGCGACCTAGGTCGGCTCTTCTATGATGTGGTCTTCCCAATCTTCATCGGCAACCTCGAATTCGCTGACGGTTCGACTGCGCATAGATACGCCAGCCGCATGAACGGTTTCGGCCGTGCCTGAAATCAGCGGGTGCCAGTCGGCCAACCCCCTGCCCTCGTGCAGCACCCGATAGGCGCAGGTTTGCGGCATCCAATAAAGATGGCTTTCGATGTTTGACGGTTTCAGCACAATGCAATCGGGCACAAATTGGTGCCTGATCTCGTATTGCGCACAGCGACAAGTGGCATCGTCCAAAAGGCGGCAGGCCACGCGGGTCAATGCGACCTCACCACTGTCCTCGTCTTCCAGCTTGTTCAGGCAACATTTGCCGCAGCCATCACACAAGGCCTCCCACTCGGCCTCGCTCATCTGGTCAAGAGATTTGGTTTCCCAGAATTTTGGGGCAAAGCCGGTGCGGTCGATCGGGTCGCTCATAGGGCGGCCAAAATAGCGCGCGATTGGGCACTGTCCGCATCCATCTGCGCGATCAACGCCTCAAGGCTATCAAATTTTTCTTCGCCCCGCAGATGTTCCACCAGCGCCACTGACATAGGCGTGCCATACAGATCGCCCGAAAAATCAAACACAAAGGTTTCAAGGTTTGGGCGGTTTTCACCAAACATCGGGCGCACACCAAGGCTGGCCACTCCATGATAGGTGCCCGCATGTGGCCCCTCCAACACATCAACCAGAACTGCATATACGCCAAAGGCCGGTGGATGCAGATCATCGATGGACATGTTTGCAGTGGGATAGCCCAACTCGCGCCCGCGCTGTTCGCCGCCAATCACAGGTCCCTCGATCCGGTGCCAGTGGCCAAGCATCGCGGCGGCATCCCGCGTGCGTCCCTCGCTCAGTGCGGTGCGGATCGCGGTTGAGGACACGGTGGCAGAACTGCGCTCGATCAAGGGGGCGATGGTGACCCCAAACCCCATCTCTGCCCCAAACCGTACAAGGTCGTCCGCCGTCCCTGCCCGTTTGCGACCAAAACAGAAATCAGCCCCTACCACCACGTGGCGCAGCCCCAAACCCTCGCAGATCACACGCGCCGCAAACTCTTCCGGCGCGAGCGCGGCAAGCCCGGCGTTGAACGGCAATTCATAGAGCCGCTCTACCCCCAGTTTTTGCAACCGGCTGGCGCGCGCGGCCTGGCTCATGAGGCGAAACGGTGGGGCGTCCGGAGCAAAGTAAACACGCGGATGAGGCTCAAATGTCATGACCCCCAAGGGCGCGTCTGGCACCGCAGCCCGCGCCAGATCAATCACCGACTGATGACCCAGATGCACACCATCAAAGTTGCCGATGGCGGCACTTGCACCGCGATCCTCGGGTTCCACAAATTGGTAGTCGCGCACGATCCTCATGAGCCATGCCTAGCTGCGCCACGGAGAGAGGGCAAGGCGCAGGGTATCGCTTCTTTTGCCCAAAAATATCTTGGCAGGACTTCGAAGGACGGGGTGAAACCCGTTAAACAAACACGTCGCTGCAAGGCGTCCGTTGGATCAGTCGAATTTACGCGAGGGGGCCAGCACCATTGCTTCACCCACCAGCACCTTTTTACCATCCACCGCACAGTGGCAGTCCAGCTTTACCCGACGCTTGGCAAAGTCGATATCGACCACCTTCACCTCGGCATAAACCATGTCGCCGGGGCGTACAGGCGCGAGGAATTTGAGGGATTGGCCCATGTAAACTGTCCCGTGACCGGGCAGTTGTTCGCCAATCACAGCCGAAATCAGGCCCGCCGTCAGCATTCCGTGGGCAATCCGCCCCGCAAAGATCGTGTCGCGTGCATAATCGTCGTCCATGTGGACCGGGTTATGATCGGTGGAGACTTCGGCAAACAACTCGATATCGCGGTCGGTGACCTGCTTGCGCAGATGGCGCGACATGCCCATTTCGATGTCTTCAATGCAGATGGTTCCGCGCGGCAGGTTGTCCAACATGAGCTGCTTCCGGTAATTTTCTGACGCCAAAAGGGCGCCTCACGCAATGTAATTACTTTGCACGCGCAGAAAATCAAGCGAAAAGAAGGTCAGCGCAGATGCCCTATTGCGAACGTTGGGGCGCTCATTTCCTTTTCAAGGTAAGCACTTAGCGCGTCAGGTTCAGGTTGCGTGGTGGTTTTTGTCTCGGCCGCTGCAAGCCCGCCAGAGATAAACAGCGAATCGATGTCTTCTCCCATCGCCCCGGCGATGTCGGTCAAAACGCCGTCCCCGATGGCCAGAATGTTCGAATCCGGCACATCCACCCCCAGTTCAAACAGTCGGCGGCGCGCCAGATCGTAGATCGGCGGGTGTGGCTTGCCAAAGTACAGCGACTCGCCGCCCATCTCGGTGTAAAGCTGCGCAAGCGCGCCCGCGCACCATTCCCGCACCTCGCCCCGGTCCACCACGATATCCGGGTTCGCACACAGCAGTTTCAGCCCCAGCTGCTTGGCCATCAGAAATTCGGGGCGCATGGTGGCAGGGTCCGCCATCGGATCGCGCGGCCCCGTACACACGATGCCTTCGGCCTGCTCTAACGGAACGATCTGGACATCGATTGGGTCTTTGACCACCCCAATGGGCTCAAAGAACCTCTCATCGCCCGGATATCCGATCAAATGCACCTTTTGGCCCACCACACCGCGAAACATGGCTGAGCGCGCGCTGTCACCCGAGGTCGCAATCGTATCCCACGCATCATCCGGCACCCCGAATTGCACCAATTGTTTGGTCACTCCGGCGCGCGGACGGGGTGAATTGGTGACCAACACGACCTTGCCGCCGGTCTTGCGGTAGGTTTGCAGGGCGGCCACCGCTTCTGGCAACGCGTGCACCCCGTTGTGCACACAGCCCCACAGATCAACGAACAGGGCGTCATAGCGATCGGAAACTTCGGTGAGAGAAGAAATAATCTGCGACATCGAAACGCTCCGTTTTTGAAACCATAAGGCGGACCGAATGGTCCGCCCTGCCAACGCCCGTTCGCCGCGCGCTGGAGTGTTTATCAGGCGCAGGCTCCCTGCGCTGCGACCTCAGACTTTGAGGTTCGGAATGATCTGCTTTTTGCGGCTCATCACGCCGGGCAATACGACGGTGTCGCCTGTCACTATGGCATCAAAGCTCTTTTCAGCCACGCCCTTTACCCGATCGTTGGGGATCAGCATCGTCGCTTCCTCTTTCAGGATGTCGACAACGAACAACAGCACTTCGTCCGCGCCGTCTTCTTTTGCCACATCCACCATGGACGTCATCAGGCTGTCCTTGCGATCCAGCACGATCTTGGGCGCAGTGGTTTCCAGAACCGAGACACGGAACTGTGTGCCATCCACTGCATATTCCTTGCTGTCCATGCGCAGCAGTTCGGCGTCCGAAAACGCGGAGACGTCAGATTTCGCCTCGAACATCTCTGACGCATAAGCCGTGATATCCACGCCCAGATCTTTTGCCAGATCATGCGCGATGGCCTTGTCTTCTTGCGTTGTGGTGGGCGAACGGAATTCAAGCGTGTCAGACAGGATGCAAGACAGCATCGCGCCTTTTACGCCTGTCGGCATTTGCGCCATGTCTTTGCCGATCATCTTCCACATGATTGTGGCGGTGCAAGCCAGGGGCTCGATCCGGATGTCGATGGGGCCCTTGGTTTCCAGCCCACCAACAAGTTTGTGGTGATCGATGATGGCGGTGATGTCCGCATCGTTGATCGCGTCGGGCAGTTCGGCGGGGTTGTTTGTATCTACGATGACAACCGGCTGGTCTGCCTCAACACCGCTGATGATCCGTGGCTTTGGCAGGTCCCATTTCTTCAACACAAACGCCGCTTCGGTGTTTGGCTCGCCCAGCAGAACCGGCTCGGCGGCGATCCCTTTGATCTCGTTGAGGTACCACGCCCAGATGATGGGCGATCCGGTGGAATCGGTGTCGGGGGATTTGTGACCAAAAACCAGAGTTGTCATATGTTGTGTCCTTGAGGAGGAGGTGTGATTTTCGCGCCCTTATAACAACAATAGTTCGGGTGTCACGGGGGGCCGGGCCGTTGCGTTTTTTGCCTCATCGTTGGATGGTGCTTCGTATGAGTGATGCGCGCGAAACAGATCTTTACGCCCCGGTGAAAACCTTTCTTGAGGGGCAAGGATATGTGGTAAAATCCGAGGTCGGTGCGGCCGATGTTGTCGCCGTGCGTGGGGGCGAGCCGCCAGTGATCGTAGAGTTGAAGCTGGGGTTTTCCCTGACGCTGGTGCATCAATGTGTGGCCCGCTTGTCGGTGACGGACGATGTTTACATGGCCGTGGCGCGGGGCAAGGGAAAGCGGTTTCAAAAGTCGCTCAAGGACATGACGCGCCTGTGTCGGCGCTTAGGTCTCGGGCTCATCACAGTGCGCTTGTCGGATGCGTTGGTGCAGGTCCATTGTGACCCCGGTCCTTACGCACCGCGCAAGAATGCGCGCAGAGAGGCGCAATTGCTCAAGGAGTTTGCGAAGCGCGCAGGCGATCCAAATGACGGCGGCCAGACCCGCGTCGGGCTTATCACAGCCTATCGTCAGGATGCGATCAAGCTGGCGATGTATTTGTTCGAAGTAGGTGCCAGCAAGGGGGCAGATGTGGCGCGCGAAACTGGTGTAAGCCGTGCAACAACGATGATGCGCGATGATCACTATGGCTGGTTCGAAAAGGTCGAAACCGGTGTCTATGGCCTGACGCCCAAAGGGGCCGGAGCCGTGGCATCATCAGGTCAGGTTCTGGGGGGCTAAACCGACCGCAGAACTGCTCAGGCCGGAACCAGCGTATCGGCCATCAGATCATCCAGAAACAAACTGAGCAATTGCAACCGCCCGGACACGTCGGCCTTGCGATAAAGGGCGGCACACTGTGCCTTAATCGTGCCTTGAGCAGTGTCGCGCAGCTTTGCCATCTCGGCTACGGAGTATCCTTTGATCGCCAGCACGGCCACCGCCCGTTCGGCTTCGGTCAGGTTCCATTCGCCGAACCGCACCTCAAGTAAATCTGCAAAAGCGCCGGAGGCCACTTTGAGTTGGTCCGTCATCTGATCCTGACGGCGCAGCACATGCCGCAACTCCGATGCCGTAAAGGCCAACCCAAGAAAGAGAGCCAGAGTTATAATTGCCTCAACCACATCGCTTTCGGCCAGAGTGCTGTTGTGATTGGGAAGGAACAGGTCCAGCGCCACGTCCGTGACGAAATAGGCGCAACAGACGCCTTGGATGGCGAACAGAGTCCAAAGGATAGTGCGGCGTGAGGGCATAAAAGCAGTCCGTGATGGCAAGGGCCGCCCGGATGGTTCCGGGCGGCAAAGGTTTAGGACAGCTTAATCATCGCCGTGGTCGTCGTCATCCTCGGTTTCGATTTCAATGATCAAGCCGGTATCCATAGCCACCTCAATCTCGAGCTCGACGCCGTCCAGCATCACTTCGGCTTCGATCTCGTTGCCTTCGATTTCGATTTCCTGAACCTCATAGCCCATGCCTGTCAGCGCGGCGCGTACATCGGCTTCGGTGCTGCCCAGTTGCTGGCCGACATCCAGCTGGGCCAATGCGGCGGCTGGGATCATCAGAGCGGTCAGCAGGGTGGATTTGGTAAACGTTGTCATCAGGGTGTCTCCACTAAGTTAAATGTATCGCGTTGGTGCGGCTGGGAGTGATATGTGGCCTCTGTCGATTGATCTGAATCTGACTTTTGGCTTATCCGCACAGGCCTAGGCCAAAGGTTTACGCCCCCTGCTGACACTTTTTCTGAAAACCCTTCGAGTTGAGGCGTTGACTTGGGCCAGAATGGTCCCTAACTACCCTTCGTTATCACTCAGCACGGTTGAGTGCTAATCGCCCCTAACCCGGGGTGCAAAGAGGAAACTTTGAGCCTTAAGGAGCTGCAAAGATGGCATTGAAACCGCTTCATGACCGCGTGCTGGTACGCCGCACGGAAAGCGAAGAGAAAACTGCTGGCGGGCTGATCATCCCCGATAGCGCCAAAGAAAAACCAAGCGAAGGCGAAATCGTTGCTGCAGGCCCCGGTGCCCGCAAAGACAGCGGTGAGCTGATCGCGATGGCTGTCTCTGCCGGAGACAAAGTGCTGTTCGGCAAATGGTCTGGCACAGAAGTCACCATCGACGGCGAAGAGCTGCTGATGATGAAAGAATCCGACATCATGGGGATCATCGAGTAAGCGCACGCCGCTTCTCTGATCCTCCAATCCACATTCTCAAAGGAGAAAATACATGGCTAAGGACGTCAAATTCGACACAGATGCCCGCAATCGTATGCTGACGGGCGTCAACACGCTCGCCAACGCAGTCAAAGTCACGCTGGGCCCCAAAGGCCGTAACGTTGTGCTCGACAAATCCTTTGGCGCACCGCGCATCACCAAAGACGGTGTATCTGTTGCCAAGGAAATCGAACTGGAAGACAAGTTCGAGAACATGGGCGCGCAAATGGTCAAAGAAGTGGCCAGCCGCACAAATGACGAAGCAGGCGACGGCACAACAACCGCCACTGTTCTGGCACAAGCCATCGTCAAAGAAGGCATGAAATCGGTTGCCGCTGGCATGAACCCGATGGACCTCAAGCGCGGCATCGATCTGGCGACAACCAAAGTGGTTGAAGCGATCAAAGCTGCGTCGCGCCCCGTATCCGACAGCGACGAAGTTGCTCAAGTTGGTACAATTTCTGCAAACGGCGAAGCCGAAATCGGTCAGCAAATCGCAGACGCGATGCAGAAAGTCGGCAACGAGGGTGTGATCACCGTCGAAGAAAACAAAGGCCTCGAGACAGAGACCGATGTTGTCGAAGGTATGCAATTCGACCGCGGCTACCTGAGCCCCTACTTTGTCACAAACGCTGACAAAATGACGGCTGAGCTGGAAGACTGCATGATCCTGTTGCACGAGAAGAAGCTTTCTTCGCTGCAGCCTATGGTTCCCCTGCTCGAGCAAGTGATCCAGAGCCAAAAACCTCTGATGATCATCGCCGAAGACGTCGAAGGCGAAGCACTGGCCACTCTGGTCGTGAACAAACTGCGTGGCGGTCTGAAAATCGCTGCTGTCAAAGCGCCTGGCTTTGGTGATCGTCGCAAGGCGATGCTTCAGGATATCGCGATCCTCACAGGCGGTCAGGTGATCTCCGAAGACCTCGGCATGAAGCTGGAGTCGGTGACCATGGACATGCTGGGCACAGCCAAGCGCGTTCAGATCACAAAAGACGAGACAACAGTGATCGACGGTGCCGGTGAAAAAGCCGAGATCGAAGCACGTGTCACTCAGATCCGTGGCCAGATCGAAGAAACGACATCCGACTACGACCGTGAAAAACTGCAAGAGCGTGTGGCCAAACTGGCTGGCGGTGTTGCTGTGATCCGCGTTGGTGGTATGTCCGAAGTCGAAGTCAAAGAGCGCAAAGACCGCGTTGACGATGCCCTGAACGCGACCCGTGCGGCCGTGCAAGAAGGCGTTGTTGTTGGTGGCGGTGTTGCCCTGATCCAGGCCGGCAAATCGCTGGACGGTGTCAAAGGTGCGAACTCTGACCAGGACGTCGGCATCACGATCGTACGCAAGGCCATCGAAGCGCCTCTGCGTCAGATCGCTGAGAACTCCGGTGTGGACGGATCCGTTGTTGCGGGCAAAATCCGCGAGAGCGACGATGTCACATTCGGCTTTAACGCACAGACCGAAGAATATGGTGACATGTTCAAGTTCGGCGTTATCGACCCGGCCAAAGTTGTCCGCACAGCGTTGCAAGACGCCGCATCTGTTGCTGGTCTGCTGATCACAACCGAAGCGATGGTTGCCGACAAGCCAGCCAAAGAAGGCGCAGCCCCAGCCGGCGGCATGCCTGACATGGGCGGCATGGGCGGCATGATGTAAGACTGTTTGCCCTCGGCAAACTTACATCACTGAGTAAAGCAAAGGCCCCCGCGTGGGGCCTTTGTCACGAGAGCCAAAGGCACTTTGCTTTAACACTCGGGCTGCAACACAACGGCGCTATACGTTGAACGAGTGTCCGCACTGCAGGACAAAGCCGCCGTTGCCCGATTAAAGATGAATGTTCGCTTTTGGCGGCCATGCCCAATTAAATCCCACCAATAGGACCATTAGCACAGCCAAGGTTGTCGAAACGGATTTAAGAATTGTGGCTGAGCTGGCGGCATATACCAATGGAACAAAAACGTCTGGCCAGCTCCAGATCATGGTCATGATACCAAGGTTCTCGACATAGTCGAACAGGGCGCTACCAACCGAAAGGGCGATGCCAAGGCGGACAAGTCTACTGTTTGGCATGCGCTGCCCAAGCCAGCAGATCGTGGCAAGCATAGTCAACGCAAGCATCGCGGGATAAAGTGTGTCCAAAACGAGCTGGCGACTGAGATAATAGTCGCGCCCGCCCACTCCCAGAGACTCGAGAAGTGCTGCTGCCTGTGTGGGGCCATAGCCTGCCGGGCGCATGTCGAAGGGGACGTGCCCGGAAACCGATTCGATATGGGCGAGCGTGACGCTCATCATCAGCCAATAGATTGAAGCTGCTATCAATCCTGAACCGACTGCAATTCGTCCAATGTGCTTTGGCAGAATTCTATTCGTCATTTGTAAACTCCCTGACCTGTGCCACACATGCCCGCAGACGGTTTGACCCGCATTATCATTTGATAAGGCACGCGAAGATGGATTTACGGACTTTTCTGATGCGGTCACCTGACTTTTCAGACATGGCTTTGGCGGATGATTTCGCATCAGATTGGACACGTCATCGCCTCAAAAAAGGGGCGCACCTAACCCGCCAAGAACAATCCGAAACAGATGAATTCGCGCTTTTGGAAGGGTGCTTGGCGGGCAGCATTTGTGACCAAGACGGCAAAGAAGTTTGCGTCGGGTTTTATGTGGGTCCCTGTGTTGTTACGCCAAATATCGCGCGAACGCGCAACGGTTTGTCGCTTGTGTCCATTGTGGCAACGACCGATTCCGTGCTGGCGCGGATTGACAGCGATGTGCTCTCAAATCGGATGATTTCGTCTGAACCCGTCCGAAATTGGGCCAACGGGGTTCTGCGAGAGGCGTTGAGCATGAAGGCGGATCGAGAGTGGTGCCTCGCCGCACTTGGCGGGGCCGAGCGGCTCACTTGGTTTCGCCAAGCATTTCCGGGCTATGAAGACATCTTTCCTCATACGTTGATTGCATCATTTTTGGGAGTGACACCTGTCACAATGAGCCGCTTACGCGCCAACCATAAAACTAGGTAGTATGCGGCCACTCCTGCTGCGCACGACAACAGTCACATTTGGCTCAAATCCGCCCTTTGTCGAACTCGGGTGCCCCGCTCACCTGTCCAAGACCGCGCAAATAAAACCTCAAAACTCCGGATCTATCTAAAGCTCATACTTCGAGCTCTGCGCATCTGTGACTGGACGACACAAACCAATCCGCGTACGCCGCTGCCATGCGCCTCGCCGTTCTGACCACACTCACCATGATCGCCTTTGCCGCCAATTCGGTGCTGAACCGTTTGGCCGTAGACAGCGGCGCCATTGACCCATCAAGTTTCGCCATGATCCGTGTCACTGCGGGTGCGATTGCGTTGTGCATGATCCTGACCGTTCGGGGCGGCAGCCTGCCTGTCTTTGCCCGTGGTCGCCTTGTCGGTGCGGCAAGCCTTGCCGCCTATATGATCGGGTTTTCATTGGCCTATGTGAGCCTTGATGCAGGTCTTGGGGCGCTCATCCTGTTCGGCACAGTGCAGGTGGTGATGTTTGGCTGGTCAGCCTTTCGCGGAGCGGCCCCGACCCGTAGACAGTTGACTGGTGCGGGCATTGCCTTTGTCGGGCTTGCTTTCGCTCTGTGGCCCACAGATGGCGCGGCTGGTGATGTGATGAGTGCGGCGCTGATGGTTATCGCAGGCATCGGCTGGGCCATTTATACACTTGCTGGCAAGAACAGCACCGACCCGTTGGCCACGACGGCAGCGAATTTCGTGGTCGCCATCCCTTTGTTGTTGGTCCTGCTTGTGGGTGCTGGCCTGCACGCGGCCCCGTCTGGTATCGCGCTGGCGATTGCATCCGGGGCTGTGACGTCGGGCTTGGGCTATGCGCTGTGGTATACGGTGCTGCCGCAATTACGCGGGCAAACCGCGCCTGTCATCCAGTTGAGTGTGCCGATCATTGCCATCGCGTCGGGGGCCCTGCTGTTGGGCGAGTCGGTTACTGTCTCTGTCATTGCGGCTGCCATCCTTGTGTTGGGCGGCATTGCACTGACCGTCACCGCACCAGCGGTTCCAGCGGATCATAAGTGATCCCACCCGCACCAAACGCCACATCTGCGAGGCTGTCGGGTTTGTGCGGCGTTGCGGCCAGTTCCGTCCGTGTCAGCCAGCGCCGTTCAGTCACGATGTCCTCTACGTCACGCCAAGTGTCAGGCAAGGTTGAGCCAAGCGCCAAAGTGCAACGAAAATACACATCCACCTGATGGAACGTGCCTGCAGGGTCATGGAACTCATTCACAAGGCAGGGTGCGCCCACCTCGACTGTCAGCCCGGTTTCCTCAAACACCTCCCGGATAAGGTTGTCGGGCAGGCTGCTGCCCACCTCAACCCCACCACCGGGCGCGCACATCAGTGGGCTTTGCCCATCCGGCCAAGCATTGACCATCAAAAGACGATCGTCTTCGACAATGACGGCCCGTACGGCGAGTCGCGGTGATTTTGGGCGCATGGGAGATAAACTTTCAGAAGCGTCGCAGCGTCCCCATTCCATAGGCGGCAAGATGGGACTATCTCAAGCGTTATGAGACGCGCCCTACCCTTTTTCGCCCTTTTGGTTGTCCTTGCCCTGCCCCGCGTGGCTGTGGCGGACTGTGTTGTTTTGCTGCATGGGCTTGCCCGTTCGGAAACCTCCCTTGTGGTCATGGAGGGGGCGCTCAAGGCCGACGGCTATGACGTTGTGCGCCCTGGCTACCCCTCGACCTCCGAGAGCGTTGAAAGGCTGGCCGGTGCGGTGATCCCCTTTGGGGTAGAGGCATGCGGAGATCAGACCGTGCATTTCGTCACACACTCGATGGGCGGGATTCTTGTGCGCTACTGGTTTGCCAATCACCCTCGCCCAGAGCAGTTGGGCCGCGTCGTGATGCTGGCCCCGCCCAACCAGGGCAGCGAAGTTGTCGACAAACTGGGAGATATCGAAGCGTTTGGTTGGCTCAACGGGCCTGCGGGCGCGCAATTGGGCACGGGACCAGACAGTCTGCCGCGCAGCTTGCCCGCTGTCGATTATCCGGTCGGAGTCGTTGCTGGCGATCAGTCGCTGAACCCCTACTTTTCCTCACTTTTACCAGGTCCGGACGACGGCAAAGTGTCGGTTATGTCAACCTTGGTGGCCGGCATGTCCGATCACATCGTGTTGCCGGTCACGCATACATTTATGATGAACAACCCCAATGTGATCACTCAGGTTCTCACTTTTCTGCGTACAGAAACCTTTGATCGCGATGCGAAATGGGTTGATGAAGTCCTCGATCAGTTGGGATGTCCTGAGGCGTCCTGTCTGGGGGTCTCGACCGATGCTGACGATTGATCTGGTCGGAGCAGAGGTGTTGCGCCCGGACGGGTTGCGCATTGCCCCTTTATCGCTTGCGGACGGAGTGATTGCAGATGCGCCCGTCGGGCGCGCAGTAGATCTTACAGGGTATCGCGTGCTGCCCGGTATCGTCGATGTTCACGGCGACGGGTTTGAACGCCATGTTGCCCCCCGCCGCGGCGCGATGAAGCAGATGGCCGAAGGGTTGACGGCCGTAGAGGCGGAACTGGCCGCCAATGGCATCACCACCGGGGTGCTTGCGCAATTTGTCAGCTGGGAAGGTGGCTTACGTGGACTTGAATTCGCCGATCAGGTGTTTTCGACATTGCGCGACGTGCGCACCCAAGTGGTCACAGACCTTCGCGCACAGTTGCGGTTCGAGATTTCGCTAACAGAACTTTACGCAGACTTGCCCGCCCGTATCGCGGACTGGGGCGTTCAGTATGTCGTGTTCAATGACCACCTGCCCCATGATCGTCTTGCAGAGGGACGCAAACCGCCGCGCCTGACGGGTCAGGCGCTCAAGGCTGGGCGCAATCCGGAGGCTCATTTTCAAATGTTGCTGGACTTGCACGCCAACGTCGCGCAGGCGCAGGCGTTGCTTGGGCCCTTATGCACTGAACTGAGAGACGCCGGTGTCCGTTTGGGCAGTCATGATGATGCGACCGCAGATACGCGCGCCTTATGGGCTGGGCGCGGTGCCGATGTGGCCGAGTTTCCTGAAACCCTTGAGGCGGCAGAGGCGGCCAAAGCGGCCCATGCTCATGTGGTTCTGGGTGCGCCCAACCTCGTGCGCGGAGGGTCGCACAAGGGCAATGTGTCAGCCCTTGATCTGGTGACCATGGGCCTGTGTGATGCACTGGCGTCAGACTATCACTATCCCTCTCCGCGCCGTGCCGCGTTGATGTTGGCACGCTCAGGGTTGATGGATTTGGGTCCGGCATGGGCGCTGGTGTCGTCGGGGCCTGCGGCAGTGCTGGGATTAACCGACCGCGGTGTTCTGGCCCCCGGCAAGCGGGCGGATATTGTTGTGTTGGACGCGACTGACAGAGTTGCTGCAACCATTTCGGGCGGTCGGGTGAGTTTCATGGCCGGCGATATTGCAGAGCGGTTTGTCGCGGCGGCCTGACCCTTTGCCCTAGGACGTTATGCGGTTGATGTGCCCCATCTTGCGGCCCTTGCGGGCTTCGGCCTTGCCATAGAGATGCAGCGCAGTGGCCGGATCGCGGGCGAGGTTTGGCACCCGGGCCATGTCGTCACCAATCAGGTTTTCCATCACCACATCAGCGTGCCGTTTGCCATCGCCCAAGGGCCAGCCAACAATGGCGCGGATGTGTTGTTCGAACTGATCCACGCTACAGCCGTTCTGCGTCCAGTGGCCCGAATTGTGCACGCGCGGCGCGATTTCGTTGACGATCAGCCCCTGCGGCGTCACGAACAGTTCGACCCCTATAACGCCCACGTAATCCAGCGCATTCAATATGTTGGCAGCGATCAGAATCGCATCTGTGCGCTGAGACGCACTGAGACGCGCAGGGACGGTCGTGGTGTGCAGAATGCCATCACGGTGCACGTTTTCACCCGGATCAAAGCAGGCCACCGCCCCATCGATCCCGCGTGCGGCGATCACGGACACCTCATGGCTAAACTCAACAAACCCTTCAAGGATAGCTGGTGCATTGCCCATTTCAGCCAAAGCACTGTCGGCTTGTGTCGGGTCCGTGATGCGCACTTGGCCCTTGCCGTCATAGCCAAAGCGGCGGGTTTTGAGAATGGACGGCGCCCCGATCCAGGCCAATGCAACGGTGAGTGCGCCCGTATCGGGCACGTCCGCATAAGGGGCCGTGCGCAGACCGAGATTGCTGAGATAGTCCTTTTCGATCAGCCGGTCCTGGCTGACCCGCAAGGCTTCGCGCCCCGGACGGATTGGAGCGTGATCTTCGAGAGCATCAAGCGTCAGCGTTGGGATGTTTTCGAACTCGTAGGTGATCACATCCACAGTGCTGGCAAAGGCAATAAGCGCGTCGTTGTCCTCATATGCCGCCGTGGTCACTTGATAAGCGACGTCGCCCGCAGGCGGATTGGCACCGGGATCAAAGATGTGGGTGCGAAATCCGTGTCGAGAGGCCGCCACACTCAGCATACGCCCCAACTGCCCACCGCCAAGGATGCCGATGGTTGATCCGGTTGCCAAAGGCTCAGTCATCTTGGGGGGCCTCTGGGATCGAGGCAGACAAGGCCGCGCGCCATGCATCCAATCGCGCCGCGAGGGACGGGTCGTGCAGTGCGAGAATGCCCGCCGCCATCAGACCGGCATTGGCAGCACCCGCGGCCCCGATGGCCATCGTCGCGACCGGAAAACCGCGCGGCATCTGGAGGATGGAGTAAAGCGAATCCACGCCCGACAGCGCCTTGGTCTGAACCGGCACGCCGATCACCGGCACCCGAGTTTTGGAGGCCATCATACCCGGCAAATGCGCCGCCCCCCCTGCCCCTGCAATAATGACCTTAAGGCCCCGATCAACAGCGCCCTTGCCATAGTCCCACAGCCGGTCCGGCGTGCGGTGCGCGGACACAATCGCGGTGTCATACGGCACCTCTAGCTGGTCCAGAATCTGCGCCGCTTCGCGCATGGTGGGCCAGTCGGATTGGCTGCCCATGATGATGCCGACCTCGGTTGCCATAATAGAGCGTCCTCGCTTGGAAAGCGCGGAATATAGGTGTTTTGCGGACAAGCGCAATCCATTCCTCGGGCCGGTTTTGGCGGGCCGTTCAGGCGATGATGTCTGGGGTTAACCGGTCTTCGATATTTGCGATCCGGTCTTTGAGGGCAAGCTTCTTCTTTTTCAGCCGCTGGATGGTCAACTGATCCGATGTGCCCACCTCTTGCAGGGCGTGGATCGCCGCATCCAGATCGCGGTGTTCTGCGCGAAACACCTCAAGCTCGACCTGCAACACGTCGTCAGATTTCATCGACATATTTGACGGTGCGTTCATGAAGGCGATTCCAAACTATTGCTCAAGCTTCAATATAATCACGACATGGTGCTACGCCTACCCCTTGTTCCCCACGCCCATTCTGCCCATATTCATAACAACCGCTGCCGACTTCGGGGCGGGCCACTGACGGTCGCTTGAACTTAAAAGGACGTGTCGCATGACGAAAATGACTCTTGGCTCATACCCGCACATGCTGGGATTTGAGCAACTGGAACGGCTGCTGGAACGCACCGCCAAAGGCAGCGAAGGCTACCCGCCGTTCAACATCGAACAGACTTCGGATTATTCCTACCGCATCACTTTGGCGGTGGCTGGATTTGGGGAAGACGACCTGTCGATTACCGTTGAGGATCGCCAGTTGGTGATCCGAGGCCGCAATTCCGATGACACCGAGGGTCGCATATTTTTGCATCGTGGCATTGCCGCGCGCCAGTTCCAGCGCAGCTTTGTCTTGGCCGATGGGGTCGATGTGGGTGAAGCTGTGATGGAAAACGGGCTGCTGCACGTAGATCTCACACGGTCCAAGCCAGACATGGTCGTGCAAACGATCAGCATTAAGAAAGGATAAGTCATGAACAAGGCAATCGATCTGAATGCGGATGTAGGCCGGATGGTCTATGTCAAACCAATCTCTGTGACCGACCTGCCGCGTGAAGTGCGCGATCAGGCCAACGGTCTGGACGAACTCTTTGCCGTGCATGACGCCGAGGGCCAGCAACTGGCACTGGTGGCAGACCGCAAGCTGGCTTTCGCGCTGGCGGTCCAGAACGACTATGCGCCGCAACCCTTGCACTAAGCGCAGTTTACGACTTGGGCGCGGTGGTCCTGCGCCCATGATCTGACTAAGGTGCCGCAAAACGCGGCGGCACAAGGGACCCTGTGATGACATTCGATGTGGATTGGGTGGATGCCTTTTCTGACCGCCCCTTTGGGGGGAACGGCTGCGCTGTGGTGCATGGTGGCGCTGTGCTGGATCCCGACACCGCGACGGCGTTTGTCCGTGAAACTTCGCTGGTCGAATGCACGTTCACAGGCCCTTCGGAGATTGCGGACATATGCGTTCGATACTTTCTGGCCAGCCGCGAGATCCCATTTGCAGGTCATCCTACAGTCGCAACCGTGGCCGCGATGCGGCATCGCGGGATGATCAAAGATGGGCCGCTGACCCTTGAGACGGGTGCAGGCATCGTCGCGGTCGAAGTGAATGGCGCGCAGGTGTCCATGACCCAGATCGCGCCAAAGTTTGGCGCCCACGTCCCGGCCGAAATCGTCGCCTCCGTCGGTGGCATTGCGCCGAGCGATATTCTGCACCCGCCCCGCTTTGTCTCTACCGGATTGCCGTTTTGCATCACGGTCGTGAAGGATCGCGCGGTGTTGGAGGCAGCGCGCTTTGATATGGAGGCGTTCCGCGGCTTTCTGAACCATCTAGGCGTGGAAGGCACGGACACAATGGAACCCTTCTGGGTCACCCTGTCTGATGTTCCTGACGCTGGTGATACCTATGCCCGCCTGCTGATGGCACCCCCCAGCCCCGCCGAGGACCCATTTACAGGGTCGGCCACAGGCGCAATGGCGGCCTACCTCTGGGCCGAAGGGTTGATCAAGACGCCAAAGCTTTCTGCGCGCCAGGGCCATGGGCTGGGCCGCCCAGGTCAGGCGCAGGTCGAGGTGCTGGGCGCGCGCGATGCCATCACAGGTGTGGTCGTTGCGGGTGCCGCGCATGTGTTGATGAGTGGAGAGTTGCATCTTTGAGGTATGCGCAGCCTCGCAAATGTAACGAACGCTGATCTGTCAGAAACGGAGATTTTTGAGAGGCAGAAGCCGTGTTTGTAACGCGCAGCACGTCGTTCTGGCCGGTAGCATTTCGTCGCCACGAAGAAATTACGTCTTCATCGAACGATTAACGCAAAGAACAGCCCGCATTGTTTGCAATGTGCCTTTTAGTTAGTCATCTTGCGCACATGGACTTTTTGCCCGTCAACCACAGCGGTTTTTTGATCGCCATGTCTTTTGTCGTCGCGCTTGTGGCAGGCTTTACCGGGCTGTCGTTGACGCGTGACCTGTCGGAAAAGCCGGTGTTTCAGAAAAAAGCGTCCATCGCGCTGGCTGCAATCGCACTGGGTGGTGGGATCTGGGCGATGCATTTTGTCGCCATGCTGGGGCTGAAACTGCCCATCCTTTTCTATTATGACGCGGCGATTACGCTCGTGTCCGCATTGTGCGCCATTTTGCTTGTCGGGGCTGCTTTGATCCTTTTGCATTTTGCAGAGCGGACACCGCAGATCATTGCCGCAGCAGGTGCGATCGTTGGCGTGGGCATTCTGACCATGCACTATATCGGCATGGCGGGGTTGGAGCTGTGTCGCGCTGTGTACACGAATTCGGGCGTCGCCCTGTCATCCATTGTCGCGATTGGGCTGTGCATGCTCGCTTTTTGGATCGCCTATGGGCAACGCACCAATCGCAACATTCTGTTGGGAACGGCCTGTTTTGCGGTCGCCGTATGCTCTGTCCATTTTTTGGCAATGGCGGGCACGAATTTTATCGCAGAGCCGAACACCTCTGACTTTGGCCCGTCCATGAGCAACGAGACACTTGCATTGGGTGTGATCTTTTTCAGCTTCGTGATCTTCGGCGCCTGCCTGTGGGTCAGCGTCACATATCTGATCCCGCCCGAGCCCAGTGAAGATGGCCAGAGCACGCCCGACAGCTCCGAAGTCGTGCAAGTTGCCGGCGGATTACAAATCCCATGTGAACGCGACGGCAGAAAGATCTTCATTCGATCTGAAAATGTATCCTTCGTGCGCGCCGACGGCCACTACACCCAAGTCTATACCGACAACGAGCGGCTGTTTTGCGCATGGCCCGTCACCGAAGCCCTCGACCGTCTGCTGCCCATGGGCTTTTTGCAGACCCATCGCAGCTATCTGGTCAATCCTGCCCGCGTCTCGCGGTTCGAACGGACCAAGGACAAGGGGCGCTGCATCTTTGGCGAGGATGATTTGCCGCCCGTACCGGTGAGCCGTTCGAAACTGAAGGTGATTCAAGACGCACTCGCGTCGCAGGTCGGCGCAGTTCGTGCGTAGCAGCGCGCATTTCGTGCAAAAGACCTGTATTTCATTGATTTTCTGATGCCCTCGCATACAGCCGTATGCAGTCTCCGTCCTTAGCAAGACATTCGCTTTTAGGGAGGAGAAGCCGATGATTCCAGCGGCATTTGAGTACTATCGCCCCAAGGACATTGCCGGTGTCCTTTCCATTCTTGAGGAACACGGAGACGACGCGCGCGTCATGGCAGGCGGTCACAGCCTGATCCCCATGATGAAGTTGCGTATGGCAGACGTTCCCCACCTGATCGATTTGCAAGACGTGGGCGGCATGTCCGACATCACAGTTGGCGGCGACAGCATTCGCATCGGTGCGATGGTGACGCAGGCTGACATCATCGATCACGAAGGTCTCACCACCGCCGCCCCCATCCTACGGGAAGCGGCGTTGCAGATCGCTGATCCGCAGGTCCGCTACATGGGCACAGTCGGCGGCAACGTTGCAAACGGCGATCCGGGCAACGACATGCCAGGCCTGATGCAATGCCTTGATGCCGTGTTCACGGTCATTGGCACAGATGGCGAACGCGATATCCCCGCCAGAGACTTTTACGAGGCGGCCTATATGACCGCCCGTGAGGACGAAGAAGTCCTGACAGCTGTGACCATACCGTTGCCCAAAGGTGGCTGGGCCTACGAAAAGCAAAAGCGCAAGATTGGCGACTACGCAACCGCCGCCGCTGCTGTTCAGATCGTCAAAGATGGCGGCACCTGCGCCGCGGCATCCATTGCGATGACAAACCTCAGCGACACGCCGGTTTATTCCGAAGCTGCCAGCAACGCGCTTGTGGGCACCGCTGTAGATGATGCGGCCCTCGGTGCGGCCGTCGCGGCCATGTTGGGCGACATCGACCCGACAGAGGACAATCGCGGCCCCGTCGCATTCAAGAACCACGTGGCGGGCGTCATCTTGCGTCGTGCCATCGCGCGCGCTTGGTCGCGTGCTTAAGGAGGACACCCATGTCAAAGAAAATGCACATCAAGCTTAACGTGAACGGCAAGGATGAAGAGTTCCTCGCCGAACCGCGTGAACTGCTGATCTACACACTGCGCGAGCGGCTTAACATCACCGGACCGCATATCGGGTGTGAAACCTCTCATTGCGGGGCGTGCACCGTCACCATCGATGGCAAATCGGTCAAATCCTGCACCATGTTTGCGGCTCAGGCTGACGGGGCAGAGATCACCACAATCGAAGGCATCGGCAACCCCGATGATCTGCACCCACTGCAAACAGCGTTCAAGGAACATCACGGACTTCAGTGCGGCTATTGCACCCCCGGTATGATCACCCGCGCGACCAAGTTGCTTGAGGAAAACCCGACCCCAACCGAAGAAGAAATTCGCTTTGGCATGGCTGGCAACATCTGCCGCTGCACGGGGTATCAAAACATCATCAAATCCATTCAGGCCGCAGCGGCTGAGATGAATGCAGCCAAGGAGGCCGCAGAATGAAGGACGAGATCACACGCGAAGAACGCGTCGACAACCTCAAAGGAATGGGGTGCTCGCGCAAGCGGGTCGAGGATGCCCGGTTCACGCAAGGCAAAGGCAACTACGTCGACGACATCAAACTGGACGGTATGCTATTCGGCGATTTTGTCCGCTCTCCCTATGCCCACGCGCGTATCAAAAGTATCGATACCGCTGCTGCGCTGGAAGTCCCTGGTGTATTGGCCGTCTTAACGGCTGCTGATCTGGAACCACTGGGATTGCATTGGATGCCGACCCTTGCGGGCGACAAGCAGATGGTGCTGGCAGATGGCAAAGTTCTGTTTCAGGGTCAGGAAGTGGCCTATGTGGTCGCCGAAGACCGCTATGCCGCGGCTGACGGGATCGAAGCCGTCGAGGTCGAATACGACGAACTACCGGTCATCGTGAACCCGTTTGAATCGCTAAAGTCTGATGTGGTTCTGCGTGAAGATCTGGTTGCCGAGGATGGATCCATCCCTGACGGCGCGCATGGTCCGCGCAAGCACCCAAACCACATTTTCACATGGGAAGCAGGTGACAAGGACCCGACCGAAGAGGTGATCGCAAATGCTGAGGTCGTCGCGACCGAAAGCATGTACTATCACCGGACCCACCCCTGCCCGCTTGAAACTTGTGGCTGTGTGGCCTCGATGGACAAGGTCAACGGCAAGCTGACGTTGTGGGGGACCTTTCAGGCGCCACACGCCATCCGAACAGTGGTTTCATTGATCTCTGGAATCGAAGAACACAACATTCGTGTCATCTCGCCCGACATCGGTGGCGGCTTTGGCAACAAGGTTGGTGCATATCCGGGCTACGTCTGCTCGGTCGTGGCCTCCATTGTCACCGGCAAACCGGTCAAGTGGATCGAAGACCGGATGGACAACCTGATGACCACCGCATTTGCGCGGGATTATCATATGACCGGCAAGATCGCAGCCACGCCAGAAGGCAAGATCACCGGGCTGCAATGCCACGTGACAGCTGACCACGGCGGTTTTGATGCCTGTGCTGACCCGACCAAATTCCCAGCGGGTTTCATGAACATCTGCACCGGGTCCTACGACATCCCGACTGCGCACCTTTCCGTCGATGGCGTCTATACCAACAAGGCCCCGGGCGGTGTCAGCTATCGCTGTTCGTTCCGGGTGACCGAGGCGGTTTATTTCATCGAACGCATGATTGAGGTTCTGGCGATCAAGTTGGACATGGACGCCGCAGAATTGCGACGCATCAACTTCATCAAGAAAGAGCAGTTCCCCTATACGGCCGCACTTGGCTGGGAATATGACAGCGGCGATTACCACACTGCGTGGGATAAGGCCCTCAAAACAGTCGATTATGAGGGGTTGCGCGCAGAACAAGCGCAACGGGTTGAGGACTTCAAAGCTGGCAAGACCCGCAAGCTGATGGGGATTGGTCTGTCGTTCTTTACCGAGATCGTCGGCGCCGGACCCGTCAAGAATTGCGATATCCTCGGCCTCGGCATGTTTGACAGCTGTGAGATCCGCATCCACCCCACTGGGTCCGCGATCGCACGGTTGGGTACGATTTCTCAGGGACAGGGCCATGCCACCACTTTTGCCCAAATTCTCGCCTCTGAGATTGGCTTGCCTGCGGACAGTATCACCATTGAAGAAGGCGATACGGACACCGCACCATACGGGCTTGGAACATATGGTTCGCGCTCGACACCGGTCGCCGGTGCCGCGACCGCGATGGCAGGCCGCAAAATTCGGGCCAAGGCCCAAATGATCGCGGCCTATCTGCTCGAAGTTCACGACAATGACGTAGAATTCGATGTGGATCGGTTTGTGGTCAAAGGCGCGCCTGAAAAGTTCAAGACGATGAAGGAAATCGCCTTTGCCGCCTATAATCAGGCCATTCCGGGGATTGAACCGGGTCTGGAAGCGGTCAGCTACTACGACCCACCCAACATGACCTATCCCTTTGGCGCTTATGTCTGTGTGATGGACATCGACGTGGACACAGGTGTGCCAGAAATCCGCCGCTTCTATGCGCTGGATGATTGCGGCACGCGGATCAACCCGATGATCATCGAAGGCCAAGTGCATGGCGGGCTGACTGAGGCGCTCGCCGTCGCGTTGGGCCAGGAGATTGCCTATGACGACATGGGCAATGTGAAAACGGGTACGTTGATGGACTTCTTCCTGCCAACGGCGTGGGAAGTCCCCAACTACGAAACGGACTTTACCGTCACACCCAGCCCGCATCACCCAATTGGGGCCAAAGGTGTCGGTGAAAGCCCTCACGTCGGCGGCGTGCCGTGTTTCTCGAATGCGGTGCAGGATGCGTTCCGCCCGTTTGGCAACACGCACACCAACATGCCTCACGATCACTGGCGGATCTGGAGAACCGCCAATGAACTCGGCCTGCACGGCTGACGCTAATGTAGGGTGCGCGATTTGCGCACCCTACGGAGATTTGCATGACTTGGACCACTCTCAAATCCGCCCTCGCCGGCGAAGGCTATGTCGCATCAGATGATCTGGCGGTTGCCTTGCAACTGGCGTTGTCACTTGGCCGCCCTCTTTTGCTGGAAGGTGCCGCTGGTGTCGGAAAAACCGAGATCGCCCGCACACTGGCGCAGGTGCAGGACACGCGCCTGATCCGGCTCCAATGCTATGAAGGGTTGGACGCAGCACAGGCCATTTATGAGTGGAACTATCAACGCCAACTGTTGACCATCCGCGCAGCGGCAGAGGGCGGAGAAACGGGGAAAGCCGTTGAGGATCGCATCTTTTCACGCGATTTCCTGCTGGAACGCCCTTTGTTGGCCGCGATCACACAGGAAAAACCTCCCGTTCTCTTGATTGACGAAATCGACCGGGCAGATGAGGAATTCGAAGCCTACCTGCTGGAAATCCTGTCAGACTTTCAGGTCTCGATCCCAGAGCTTGGCACGATCACGGCCGTCACGCGTCCTATCGTGATCCTTACATCCAACGGGACGCGCGACCTTTCAGACGCCTTGCGCCGTCGGTGTCTGTACACTTACGTCGAATACCCCGACCGGGCCACTGAGCTCGCCATTCTCAAGGCGCGCTGCCCCGAAGTTGAGGCGCGGCTTGCCGATCAGATCGTGGGCTTTGTCCAAAAGTTGCGCGAAGAAGAATTGGAAAAGACACCCGGCGTTGCTGAAATGCTGGACTTTGCCGCAGCGCTCATGGGGTTGGGAATTGCAGATCTGACCCAGGATCCTGCGGTTCTTCAGTCAACCCTCACAACGCTTTTGAAGACCCAGAGCGATCAGGCCCAGATTACCGTTGAGGTCGCAAGCCGCATCGCGGGTAAGGCGGCATGAGCCGTATCACGAAATTTGCGGGCCGTGATCCCGGGCCAGCGGCGCGGGTCGTCGGATTCATTTCGCATCTGCGCGAAAACGGGCTGCGGCTTGGGGTGGCCGAAGCAGAGCTTGCAATGGCTGCATTGTCCGAAGTGGATGCGATCCGCCCCGAGGACAGCCGCCGCGCGCTGCGCGCGGTTTGCACCGGCTGCAAAGAAGAATCCGAGCGGTTTGATGATCTGTTTGACGGCTACTGGATGGATATGGGCCGCGTGAAGCAGAAAGTGGTGCCCAGCCAGACCTCAGCCATTAACGACGATGTGCATTCCTCGCGCGATGCCCGCGGCGAAGACGCAGGAGCCTCGGGCAGCGCCACTGCCCCGGATGGCGATGAAGGCGAGGCCGAAAGCGACGGCACTGGCAAGCTGATCGCCACTGAGCAACGCAACCTCGCGCGCAAAGACCTTCGCGATCTGGTGCGCCCCGAAGAAATTGCGCAGGCCGAAGATGTCGCGCGCCGTATCGGCGCTGCCCTGCGCGACAAACGCTCGCGCCGCAGGATTGCTGCGCGCAAAGGCGACAAGCTGCATTTCCGCAAAACCATCCGGCGGAGCCTGTCGAGCGGTGGAGAACCCTTGCGCTTATTGCGCAAGAAGCGCCCTGACCGAACGCGCAAGATCGTCGCGATTTGCGATGTTTCGGGGTCGATGTCTGTCTACAGCCGCGTATTTCTGGCCTTTCTTGCGGGGCTCATGCGGGCCGACACTGCGGCGGATGCTTATCTGTTCCACACACGGCTCTTGCGTATCACCGAAGCCCTGCGGGACAAGGATGCGATGCGGGCGATTGGCCGCATGTCACTGATGGCAGACGGGTTTGGCGGGGGATCCAAAATTGGGCCGTCCCTGATGCGGTTTGCCGATACCTATGCCAAACGGTTTGTCGATGGGCGCAGTGTCGTTCTGATCCTGTCAGATGGCTATGACACCGAACCGCCCGAAGTGATCGCTGAGGCCCTTGAAAAGCTTAAGAAACGGGGCTGCAAGGTCGTCTGGCTTAACCCGCTGAAAGGCTGGACAGATTATGCCCCCGTTGCCGAAGGCATGGCGGCGGCGTTGCCATTTCTGGATGCTTTCAAAGCAGCCAACACTCTTGGTGATCTCGCAGCGCTTGAGCGGGACCTGGCAACGATATGACACCTGCAGAAATCCTATCCACCGATCTGGCTGAAGCCGCGCAGGAACTGCGCGAGATGGATCAACCGTTTGCCTTTGCAACCATTGTGCGCACGGCAGGGTCGACAGCCGCCAAACCGGGGGCCAAGGCGCTTTTGAGTGCTGATGGCACCATCGTGCAGGGTTGGCTGGGTGGTGGGTGCACTCGGGGCGCTGTCAAACGCGCCGCCCTCAAAGCCTTGCAAGACGGCACGCCACAGCTTGTGTCGGTCGCGCCCGAAGACCTACTGGCCGAGAAAGGCGTGAGTGCAGGCGATGAGATCGATGGCACGCGCTTTGCCCGCAACGGCTGCCCCTCTCGCGGGACTGTTGATATCTTCATTGAACCCTGTTTGCCCACGCCACAGCTGGTCGTCATGGGGGCGTCCCCTGTGGCTCAAGCGCTTGGAGTGTTAGCTCCACAGTTTCACTGGTCGGTGGCAACAGGGCTGGACCACATAAAACCGCATCAGCAGCGCTACGTGGTCATTGCCACTCAAGGCCAAGGTGATCTGGAGGCCCTGAAATCTGCCTTTGCGGCAGCGCCGGATTACATCGCTTTTGTGGGGAGCCGCAAAAAGTACACTGCTCTGGCCGAAAAGCTTGTCGCCGCTGGCATTGCGCAATCGGGAATTGATCAGGTTCAGGCACCTGCCGGCCTTGATCTTGGGGCAGTCACGCCAGAAGAAATCGCTCTCTCTATCCTCGCGCAATTGGTGCAAGAACGCCGGTCCGCGCTGAAGCAGAACGATGCATGACGCCACAGCAATCATATTGGCCGCAGGTCTGTCGCGCCGGATGGGAGAGCGCAACAAGCTGCTTTTGCCCATCAATGGTGTGCCGATGATCCGGCATATGGTGGATGTCTACAGCACTGTGACGCAGACACCCATTCTGGTCGTCACCGGGCATCAGGCGGACGTTGTGGAGGCGTGCCTTGAGGGATGCGATGTTCAGACAGTCTACAATCCTGAATATGAGACAGGCCAGCAAACCTCGGTCGTTTGCGGATTGCGGGCCGCCAAGGGCAGCGCGCCGATGCTGATCGGTCTGGGTGATCAACCGTCTTTGACAGCTGATGACCTTGAGGCTTTGCTGGGTGCACATAACGCGGCCGACCCTACACGCATATCAATCCCGATGCGCGAGGGGCGCAGAGGCAATCCGATCGTCGTGCCTGCCGCCCTGCGCAACCGTCTACTGGAAGATCCAAGATCGCCCGGCTGCAAGACCTTCACGCGTACCCATCCCGAGCACGTGCAATTTCACCCGTTACAATCAACGGGCTACTACGCAGATGTCGATACGCCCGAAGCCTACAACGCCCTCGCCGCACATCAGCTGAAGGAGGTGACATGAAAACCCTCAGAAAGATCGCCACCCGTTTACGCCAGAAATTGGCGCTAACCCCGGAACAGGCCGAACATTTGGCCACAGTCAAATTCCCTTGTTGCTAAGAAGGACATAACCATGGAACTCGCAGACGAAATTATCATAAACGCCCCCAAAGAACGGGTTTATCTGGCACTCAACAACCCTGAAATTCTACAACAATGCATTCCGGGGTGCGAAGAGTTGATCAAACACTCTGACAGCGAATTGGAAGCCAAGGTTGTCCTGAAGGTTGGCCCGGTCAAAGCCAAATTCAGCGGTAACGTGCAACTGGACACCTCAGGTGCTCCGGATGGGTTCTCGTTGACTGGGCAAGGCAATGGCGGTGCTGCGGGGCACGCAAAAGGTGGGGCGGATGTGACGCTGACCGCAGATGGCCCTGACACCACGATTTTGCGATACGAAGCCAAGGCTGAAATCGGCGGCAAGCTGGCCCAGTTGGGTAGCCGCCTTATTCAAGGCACTGCAAAAAAGCTGGCGGCAAAATTCTTCAAATCCTTTGCGGAAGTCGTGAATGAAGACGTCGCAGCCTAGCGGCCTCACTTACGTCGAACATGCCTCTGAAATCATTGCGAAGGCCGCAGGGTTTGTCGCCGAAGACCGGCCGTTTGCACTGATCACGTCGCTTGCGATTGAAGGCGGTGCAGCGCGCGAGGTCGGCTCGCTCGCTTTGGTGGATGAAACCGGTGAGATGACCGGTTATTTGTCGAACGGCTGTATCGACCGGGATATCCAGCTTCACGCCCAGGACGCACTGCGATCTGGGGCAAAGAAGTTGATCCGGTACGGTGACGGGTCGCGCTATGTCGATCTGAAACTGCCCTGCGGCGGTGCGTTGACCGTGTTGATCGATCCGGCACCAGACAAGGACGCGCTCGTGCGTGCGGCGGCTGACTTTGCGGCACGTAAGGTGGTCACGTTGACGTTCCACGGGCCCGACGATGAAGAACCAATGTCGCGAGACTTTACCTACTCCCCGCGCCACCGGTTGGTGCTGGCAGGCCGAGGAGCGATCTTTCGATCCATGGCGCAGATCGGCCAAGCGACTGGCTATGAAGTGTATGCCCTCTCGCCCGACGCCGACGATCTTGCGGCGGTGCGCGCCTGCATCGATACAGACCCGCGGCAATTGACGAACCCAAATGCAGAAGAACACCTTGATATGCTGGACGAGCATTCAGCATTTTTGACGCTGTTCCATGATCATGATTGGGAACCCGTGTTGCTCAAGGCCGCATTGGACACGTCGGCCCACTTTATTGGCAGCCTTGGCAGCAGACGCACCCACGAGATGCGCAAGGAGACACTTCGGCAGATGCAGGTTGATGAGACATCACTAAAGCGTCTGCGCGGCCCAATTGGAATGGTGCCGTCGCTCCGCGACGCACCTTCAATTTCCGTGTCAGCACTGGCTGAAATCGTGGCCGCATTCCAAGATTGAGGCAGGTCCTTTTTAAGTCGCAAAGCAGTAGTCAACTACTCACGCCTCTTGCGCAGCTTGAATTCACACAACCATCGCGTTGTGGCCCCCGTGCACGCCCGCTAGAGTGGTGTGCAGTGACGGCCAGCAAGGACAATGCGCATGGACACTCTGAACTTCGGCTGGGAAGAGTGGGTTGCCCTGCCCGACCTTGGCCTGCCAGCTCTCAAAGCCAAGATCGACACAGGTGCGCGCACTTCTGCGCTGCACGCCAACAACATCGAAGTGTTCGGACCAGCCTCCAAACCCAAGGTGCGGTTCAACGTCTTTCCGGTAGCGGGCATGGATACGGTAGACATCACGTGCAGCGCCCCGATCAAGGACCGCCGCGAGGTGACGTCCTCCAACGGTGAGACAGAATTGCGTTACGTCATCGAGACGCCGCTGGCTGTGGGCGGGCAAGTGTGGCCAATCGAAGTGACCCTCACGGATCGCTCGTCGATGAGCGCGCGGATGCTGTTGGGGCGTCAGGCTTTGCAGGATCACATCACAATCACCGCTTCGGAAAAACGGCTACAGACTGAATTGGGCTATGACGTTTATCATTCGCCTGCCATGCGCAAGACAGCCCCCAAGCGGTCGTTGCGCATTGCCGTGCTCAGCCGCGAGGACAATTATTCGACCCGCCGATTGGTCGAGGTCGGTGAAGCACGCGGACATACAGTTGAAGTTATCAACACAACTCGTTGTTATATGGCGATTAATGCGATGGCACCGGAAGTTCATTATGATGGCAAGCGTCTGCCCCGCTATGATGCTGTGATCCCGCGGATCGGGGCGAGCGTCACCGCCTACGGGACCGCCGTGATCCGACAGTTCGAGACGACGGGAACCTATTGTGTGAATGGATCCGCAGGCATCACGGCCAGCCGGGACAAGCTGCACGCCCACCAGATCCTCGCTGGCAAAAAGATCGGGATGCCGACAACGGCCTTTGCCGCCTCGCCCCATGACACCGCGAATATTCTGGGTCTTGTGGGCTCTGCCCCAGTCATCGTGAAACTGCTGGAAAGCACGCAAGGCAAAGGCGTGGTGCTGGCCGAGACGAAGAAGGCGGCCGAGTCTGTGATCGACGCGTTTCGTGGATTGCGCGCCAACTTTCTTGTTCAGGATTTCGTGAAGGAAGCCGCCGGTGAGGACATCCGTTGCCTAGTGGTGGATGGCAAAGTCGTCGCCTCGATGAAGCGAACAGGCGCCGAGGGGGATTTCCGGTCCAACCTGCACCGTGGTGGGTCGGCGAAGTCAGTGCGCATCACCAAAGCCGAGCGCGAAACAGCCGTGCGGGCCGCGCGGGCCTTTGGGTTGGGCACATCCGGCGTGGATTTGCTGCGCTCAGAAGCAGGGCCGAAGGTGCTGGAGGTCAACTCCTCCCCCGGCTTTGAAGGGATCGAGAAGGCGACCGGCAAGGACATCGTCGGGCTTGTCTACGACATGGTCGAGGCGCGCGTGCGTCCGCAAGCAGTGCGCCGCAGAAAGTGATCAGGCCCGCTGACTGCTCGGCCTGTCCTTGCCCTTTTGAATGGCTGCAGCCAATGTGAGGCATGGATCAAACTGACGTCGATTTCGAAGTTTTGTCACTGGGGATTGTGGTGTGCATCATCGCATTTTCTCTGCTGTCGAAAGCCATCTCACGAACCATTCTCACCCTGCCAATCCTGTTTGTTGGTCTTGGGTTATTATGTGCACCTGTAATCCCTGCATTGGGGAGCCAAGAAGACCTGCTTGGCACAGCCCGTCTGGTCGCTGAAATTACACTGGTTCTGGTTCTTTTCACCGATGCGAGCTCTGTTCGGTTCGCGCAATTGCGCTCGACCTTCACCATACCGCTGCGCATGCTGGTTATTGGAATGCCTGCAACCATTGCACTGGGCACGGTCGTCGTAGGGTTTATCAATCCTGAAACCGGTGTGGCCATGGCATTGCTCACAGCAGCCTTGCTGACACCCACCGATGCGGCATTGGGGCAGACGGTCGTGTCAAGCCCCGAGGTACCTCGCCATCTTAGCCAGTCAATCAACGTCGAAAGCGGCTTGAACGATGGCCTCGCCCTGCCCTTTGTGCTGTTCGGTGCCATCCTTGCCTCAGAAAGTGCGGCAGGTACGGATGGATTGATGATGATGGCCATCACCCAAGTTGTTCTTGGGCCGCTCGTTGGCATCGCCGTGGGATGGAGTGCGGCACGCGCGCTTGATTACGTACAACAACGCGACTGGATCGTGGAAAGCGCCCAAGGCGTCGTGTTTCTGGGAACCGCGTTTGTCAGTTACCTGGGGTCTGAACTTGTCGGCGGGAACGGATTTATTGCGGCATTTGTTGCCGGGGCGACCTTTGGCAATTTCTATCGCCACAACATCCACTTTATCACCGAATTCATGGAAGGGGCCGGTCAGCTGTTGACCATGACTGCGTTCCTGATCTTTGGAGCGTTGATGCTGCCGGATGCCTTGGGCCACATGAATTGGCCCACCGTTGCTGTGGCCGTGGCGTTTCTGACTTTGGTGCGGATGTTGCCGATAGTCCTGTCGCTTGCGGGCACCGGCCTCGCGATGCGCGACAAGTTGTTTCTGGGCTGGTTTGGGCCGCGTGGGCTTGCCTCGATCCTTTTCACTTTGATCATGATGGAAGAGTTCGACCTGCCCCATGCAGATGAGCTGCTGGCCTGCGTTTCGCTGACTGTCGGCTTGTCTGTTTTGCTCCATGGGGTCAGCGCCACGCCGCTCGCCAAATACATCGGGTCGTTCAAAGAAACGACGCAATCCGATCACGAGAATGACGCTGTCCCATACTGATGCACGTGAACCCGGCGTGTGGTTCTACGACGCAGAGTGCTGAAAATCGGCTGATCTACGCGCAGTCTTTATTAATAGCACTGCTACCCCTTTAGACGCGGCTTTGCGCCACGTGCGGGTGCGCGGCCCCTTTACCGCCCCTGCCGCAAACCCTATATAAACGGTCAGGAACAGTGCGAGGCCCGTCATGAACCAACCCAACGATCGTCTTGAAGGGACCCCGCTTATTGCGCCGTCTTCCACGGATCACCCGTTGCACGAGGCAATTGTCGAGGCGTGTCGGTCTGTTTATGACCCCGAGATTCCGGTCAATATCTATGAACTGGGTCTGATCTATACCATTGAGATTAATGACCAAAATGAGGTGCACATCGTGATGTCCCTCACGGCCCCCGGCTGCCCTGTGGCGGGTGAGATGCCGGGGTGGGTGGCTGACGCAGTCGAACCATTGCCTGGGGTCAAACAGGTCGACGTTGATCTGACGTGGGAGCCGCCCTGGGGTATGGAAATGATGTCGGACGAAGCGCGTCTTGAGCTTGGCTTTATGTAGCTCTTTGCAAGGGCATTACTGAACCAGCATCAAACTGTCGTTTCGGGAAAAAACCGTCACAGGCGCGAGCCAACGTGGCGGACTTATAATAGTCCCCGAAGGAGCCTTTGATGCACCGCACTGCCGTTTGTCTGTTACTCGCAACCCTTCCAACGACCCTTTTGGCCAATGGTCCTGTAATTGATTATGGCCCCCGCCCTGCCTACCTGATCGACAAACTGCCGGACGGGGCGTTGAAATCCAAACTGCAAAGCTGCGCGGGTCAGACCCCAGCCAAATCTGATTTCTCTATCAGTCACCGCGGCGCGCCCCTGTTGTTTCCCGAACACACCGTCGAATCCAATGTCGCCGCGGCGCGGATGGGTGCAGGCATTCTTGAATGTGATGTCACCTTTACCAAGGATCTGGCACTAGTCTGCCGTCACGCCCAAAACGATCTGCACACCACCACCGACATTCTTGTCAGCGATCTGGCAGGCACCTGTGTGACGCCCTTCACTCCTGCTGATGGCGACACGCCTGCCGCTGCGGAGTGCCGCACATCCGATCTGACGTTGGCCGAGTTTCAAACCCTGACGCCTAAGATGGACAGTGCAGATAAAACGGCCACAACCGCCAAAGCCTATCAGGGCGGTGTCGCGGATTGGCGTAGCACCCTGTACTCAGATGATGCGCATCTGATGACCCATGCAGACTCCATAGCTTTGTTCAAAAGCCTTGGTGCCAAGTTTACACCCGAGTTGAAATCACCCGCCGTGGAAATGCCGTTCAACGGGTTTTCTCAGGAAGATTATGCGCAAAAGTTGATCGACGAATACAAAGCCGCAGGCATCCCCGCTTCGGACGTCTGGGCCCAATCATTTAACCTTGAAGACGTCCTCTACTGGATTGAAAATGAACCAGAGTTTGGCGCGCAAGCTGTCTACCTCGTCGATCATTACCGCATCGGTGGGTTTGACCCGCAAAATCCCGACAGTTGGCCTTTGCCATTGGCCAGCTATGCCCAACAGGGTGTGCAATTCATCGCCCCGCCCCTGTGGATTCTGTTGACCACCGAGAACGGCCAGATGGTGCCGTCTGAGTGGGCCAAGCAAGCCAGCGCGGCAGGTCTGAACATCATCACATGGACACTTGAGCGCTCTGGAGCTTTGGCCTCTGGCGGAGGCTGGTACTTCCAGACCGTTTCGGATGTCATCACCCATGACGGCGCCTATTTCGAAGTGCTGGATGTACTGGCGCAGGACGTCGGAGTGGTTGGAGTCTTTTCCGATTGGCCGGCGACGACCACCTATTACGCCAACTGCATGGGGCTGTAACCCACACCTAGTCGCCCGGGTCACCCACCGCGCCATGTACAGGCCCGCAAAGTGCCGCCGTACCTCCGCGGCCCGTTTTTTCAGTTACAGTCTGCGCAAGATCCACATAACCACGCGTCGCCGACGTTGTTTGCGTTTGCGCAAATGCTCTGCCTCTTTCATTTTTGCAAATGCTGCCTGTTCCTGCTCATAGATACTGTTCATTTCCATAGACTTATATGGGTGCAACATGGGCTTTCCTTTCGAGTTGTCCTTAAGGTGTCACAGCAGAACGCCCATTGTCAGACCCCATATTCGCACTTAGACTTTCAAATATGCAAATCACTGACTGGACAGACTTTGGATTGTTCGCCGCCGTCGCCCGATCCGGGTCACTGGCGGGGGCTGCCCGCGAAACGGGCCTCAGCCAAGCGACCCTGTCGCGCCGTATGACCGCACTTGAACAGCGCACAGGGCGGCGGTTGTTTGCACATGGGTCAGCTGGCTACACACCCACAGCCGAAGGACGCGCGCTGCTTGAGCGGGCCAAGAAAATGGAGGCCGCCGCGCGCGACATCGCCCATTGGTCCGCTGCACAGTCCGGCCCGCCACGTGTGCGCATATCAGCAGGCACCTGGACGTCAGAGCGGTTGGCGCGCACCCTGACCGACTATTGGTCAACAAACGCGGCGTGGACCCCAGAGTTTGTCAGCTGCAACCGCGACATGGATATTGAACGGCGCGAGGTCGACATAGGCGTGCGCAACCGCCGCCCCACCCATCCGTGGCTTGCTGGTCGGCGCACCGGGACCGTGGAACATGCCGCCTTTGCCTTGTCCGATGACATCACCGGCTGGATTGGGCCCAGTGATGACACCTCTACCTTGCCGTCAGAGGCGTGGACCATCACCCACCATGGCCCCGATATCGTCGCCGTTTCGAACGAACCCACAATCCGTCTCGCTTTGGCCCGCAGCGGTATTGGGCGCGTTGTTTTACCCACCTTTGCAGCGGCTTGCGTGCCGGAGTTGACCCAAGTTTCACCGGTCATTGAGGCGTTAACAGCCGAAGAATGGTTGGTATGTCATCAGGACACGCGCCACGACCCGGCGATCCGCGCCGCATTGGATGCGCTGGCCATGGGGCTGCACGCACCCGCATAGGGGCGGACCCATCGCTGGCATCACGCGGCATCAGGGTCGCACCCCTTGCGCGACTTGGGCGAAGACCCTACTTTGAAACCAACTTAGCAACAGGCAGAGCCCATGTTCTCGATCCCCGGCAAACAGGCCGTCAGCATCACCGACCGCGCCGCTGCGCACATCTCCACACTGATGGAGAAAGAGGGCCATTCCGGCCTGCGTATTGGTGTGAAAAAGGGTGGGTGCGCAGGCATGGAATACACCATGGAATACGTGGACACGCCTGATCCCAACGACGAAGTGGTCGAACAGGACGGCGCCAAGGTTTTGATCGCCCCCATGGCGCAGATGTTCCTGTTTGGCACCGAAATCGACTATGAAACTTCCCTGTTGGAATCCGGGTTCAAGTTCAACAATCCCAATGTCTCTGACGCGTGCGGTTGCGGCGAATCCATCAGTTTCAAAGATGTCGAGGAACTGAGCGCCGAGCGCAGCGCCTGACATGGCCGTGTCGGGCGAAGAGATCGCCCACGCGCTTGATCTCTTCACTGATCTTGGCCCCCTGACCACCCGCAAGATGTTTGGCGGACTGTCGATCTATTGTGACGGTGTGATCTTTGCCATCCTGATGTCGGACGGGCGTTTGCTGCTTAAAGGTCAGGGACCGATGCAGGAACGGTTCGACGACATGGGCATGGAACGTTGGGCCTATACCCGCAAGGACGGCAGTGCGACGCACATGCCCTACTGGCACCTGCCCGAAAGCGCGCTGGATGACCCCGGCGAGGCCGTTGATCTGGCACGGGCCGCTTTGCAGCACTTGTAAGGCGGGCGTGTCGCGCGCCTTGCTTCAGGTCTTTTGTTTCAAATGCAGGTAGGTTTCGCGGAACCGCGCGCTTAGGTGATCCCCCGCCAGCATTTTTGGCTGTCCGTCTGGGGCCACATTGGTGTCATAGCTGGGGTTGAAAAACAGCGGCACCGATATCCGTTCGGCCTGTCCGCCCACCACCCGGTGCGGAGTCGCTTTGACCTGCCCGTCTGTCCAAAACTCCAGCATTTCGCCGAAATTGATGATGAACTCGCCCGGTGGCGCTGACAGCGGAATCCAGCCCCCACCCCTCTGGCGCACCTCTAACCCCGGCGAGCCGTCCGTCGCCAACAGCGTAAGGCACCCATAATCCGTGTGCGTCGCGATCCCGAAATCACGCGTCCCCGCCCATGCGGGGCGTTCAGGGTAATAGTTACCCCGCAGCAATGCCATGGGCGTATCAAACGACCGCGAAAAGCGATCCGCATCCGCGCCGAGGCAGAGCGCAATCGCGCCAAGCAGATCCATCGAGACCGCACAGGCATCGACGTAATAGCCGGTGATCACCCCACGAAACGCGTCATTCTCAGGCCATAGATTGGGTGCGTAAAAAGGCTGCGCACTCAGCGGGTGGCTGCGTGGCAGTTCGTACCCCACATCAAAGAACTGTTTGTAATCAGGGTTGGCGTCCGGATCGACCTGTTCGGATCCCGCGGCACCCCACCCCCGGTTCGATCCCGTTCGCGCCATATTCAGCGCTTGTTTGGCGGCCTCCGGCTGTTTGAAAAAGGCGCGGTAGACTTCGATTACCTCAACGACGCGCGCGCGAGACAGGGCCGTGTTAAACACCGTGGCAAAGCCAACGCCCGTAGCCGCCTCGCGCAGCGCCGCGAGGCTTTCTGCGTCATTTGCCGCAAGGGCAGCTGCATCAATCCTTGGGATCCTACTCATATCACCTCTCACACTCTTTCCGGCAGCCCTAGCGCAGGCATCACCGCGATGCTAGGTCCAAGGCGGACAGAGCGAAACAGGAGACACGGCATGCGGCGGACACTGGCAGCGGGCAATTGGAAAATGAACGGCGATGCGGCCATGTTGGAGGCTTTGGGGCACCTGCAGGCCCCCGGTGGAGATAGCGCGCCAGATATCCTGATTTGCCCACCCAGCACGCTTTTGGTGCAGGCCGTGGCTGCAAGCAAAGACAGTCCGGTGTCCATTGGCGGACAAGACTGCCATTCAGCGGAATCTGGCGCACATACAGGCGATGTATCTGCCGCAATGATCAAGGCGACGGGGGCCAGCGCCGTGATTGTTGGCCACTCTGAACGGCGGGGCGACCATGCTGAAACCAACGCAGATGTGCGCGCCAAGGTCGAAGCCGCCTGGGGCGCTGATCTGCTGGCCATTCTGTGCATCGGCGAAAGCGAGGTGGAGCGGATGGGCCCTGACACGCTTGATATCATTGCCGCCCAGCTTGACGCCTCCATGCCTGATGGCGCGACGGGCGAGACACTGGTGATTGCTTACGAACCCATCTGGGCCATTGGTACGGGCCGCGTGCCCACGCTTGAGCAGATAGTTGAGACGCACGACATGATCCGCGCCCGTCTTGTTACGCGGTTCGGGTCCGAAGGTGATTCCATCCGCATCCTCTATGGCGGGTCGGTCAAACCGTCTAATGCAGCCGAGATTTTCACCGCCGAGAACGTGGACGGGGCCCTTGTTGGCGGGGCATCTCTGAAGGTCGCGGATTTCCAACCAATCATCGACGCGCTTGCTGCATCCTGATCCCCTTACACATTTGCAGAACATGCGGCGGGGTAGCGTCCCCGCCCGCTTGCAAAGACCACAGCAGACTGAAAAACCCGTCCCATGCTGATCCAGTCCCCGCACGATCCGTCCTTTATCCAAAACCCATACGATTTCTATGATCATGCCCGCGCGTCGGGCCCCGTGGCGTTTTGGAAGGACTACGGCATGCTTGCCGCCTTTGATCATGCCACGGTGCACGCACTGCTCAGGGACAAACGGTTGGGACGGGCCGTGCCCGAAAGCCGCAAAACACCGATCCCGGATCATTTGAGCGCGTTTTACGCGGTCGAGCAGCATTCGTTGCTGGAACTGGAACCGCATGAGCATACCCGTCTGCGCCGGCTTGTCCTGCATGCATTCACGTCGCGCCGCATTGCCGGTCTTGCCCCTGATATTGAGGCGATTTGCGCCGACCTTCTTTCGAACATGTCGAAGGGCCCGTTCGATCTCATCCCGGCCTATTGCCAGCTGGTTCCAGTGCGCGTGATTGCCCGCCTGCTTGGCGTGCCCGAGTCTCTTGCCCCCGATCTGCTGCGCTGGTCGTCGGCCATGGTGGCGATGTATCAGGCCGGACGCACCCGTGCGATCGAGGATGCGGCAAACACCGCCGCCGTCGAATTCGCGGATTTTCTGCGCGGCTACATCGAAGAACGACGCTCTGACCCGGCGGACGATCTGATCAGTGAACTGATTGCAGCGCAGGACGACGCAGGGCGTCTCAGCCCGGACGAGATGATTGCAACCATCGTGCTGTTGCTCAACGCAGGTCACGAGGCGACGGTTCACAGCCTTGGGAACTCAGTGAAGTGCTTGATTGAAACAGAGACAGTAGGCGCGCTTGGCCCCGATACGCGGGACAACACAGTGGAGGAGTTGCTGCGCTTTACTCCGCCGCTGCACATGTTCACGCGCTATGCCTACGAAACGATGGAGGTCGGGGGACACACCCTGAACCCGGGTGATGAAATCGCATTGATGCTGGGGGCTGCAGGACGGGACCCTGCCGTGTTTGCTGATCCACACCAGTTTGATCCGGCACGAACCAAACCCGCCCACCTCGCCTTTGGCGGCGGGCTGCACTTTTGCGTCGGCGCACCTTTGGCGCGGCTTGAGATGCAGATCGCCCTACCCGCCCTGTTCAACTATGCCCCCAATTTGCAGATCGCCAAGCCACCGCAATTTGCCGACAGCTATCATTTTCACAAACTTGATGAATTGGTCGTGGAGGCAGTGTGAGGCGGCTTGGCCAGTTTTTTGGTTAGGGCAATGACGGCGCCTGCTGATAATATGTCGGAATGGTTCAGGACTTTAGACAAGCAGCGGCATGATCACCGAGATCGTCAAACCCGGTGACCCCATTGGCGACGTCTTGTTCAACTGGCTTCCCTTCCTTGGTGTCGTGGCCGTCGGTGTTGTCGGGGTGTTTATGCTGGTGCTTGGCTTTCGCACTTATGTGAAGGCGGCAATGCTGCGTAAATACGGCGTGAAAGGACGCGCTGTTGTCACTGAAAAGTGGATAAAAAAGGGCCATGTCGACCGCGAGGACCGCCATCGCACGACACCTCCCAAGTATCACTATTTGCGTTTCGAGCGATCCGAAAACGGCCAGACCCATTCAGAGAAAGAAGTTGCCCCCATTGACCTGTGGCGCGCGATCGAACCGGGCGACGAAGTTGATGTGGTTTACCTGCCGAATGGAGCGCTCATGCGTCTGGCGGGTTGGTCGCACACAATCGGGCACGGAGCCGGTGTCGTACAGCTTGGCGCGGGCGCGCTGATGGTGTCGGCTTCGGTTGGTATGATTATTCCGGGCGCCGTTTCTGCAATGATCGGTCCCGACAACAAGACCATCGCGCCTGACTGGAAAAAAGAACAAGCCGAAGTGCTGTTGGTCGGTGACCCTGCGGATCCGTACCTGCGCCTCTTTGCGCCTCACAAGAAATACATCCGTGTCGTGTTCGGCGACACACATGGCGGTGCCTTTATGGCGAACATTCGAATGGTGCTGGTCACGCCTGCGCAGATAGAAGAGTTTCAGATTTCGGAAGGCACGATCCTGGCAGCTTGGATGGATCCGCAAGACGAGTACAACGCCATACTCGACCTTGAACGTGACCCAAGCCTGCGTTGATACCCGCAACAACAGGTTGGAACGCATTGAGCATATAAAGTGACGGATGACTTTGGCCGCCGCGACGAGGGCTGACCCAATTTGCGTTTCAGCCCATGGCGCAAGATGCGACAAGTGATTGCGCTGAGCCTGACATAACCAATTGCTGAGTTGCAGCGCATGTCCCGCCTGGAAAAGTTTTGTAAACACTCTCGACCACCCCATCCGCCACTGGCTGACTGGCCGAAATACAGCCCCTTGAAACAGCCTCTTTGATAGGATGCGGCATCAAGTCGAACTCATGTTTTGATATGGAATTCGCCAATTGAAACGGCTTTCAAAAGCGCAATCTCCGCGGCTTCTATGACTTTGGCCTTGGGCGAGTCGTTGCGACTGACCAGCCCCAACAGGCGGATTGGGACATCGTTGCCCAAAGGAATCCTTGTAAGAGGCAGATGGCTGTTTTCAGCGACGCATGTCTTTGGCACGATGGAAATGCCAAGACCGGCTGCAACCATACTGGAAATAGCTTCAAGCCCCTCCAATTCCATCACGTCATTCACGACGATCCCATTGTTCTGTAACCACGCCTCGATCTTCCGACCAACAACCGCATCCCGATTGAAACGAATGAATGGTTGTGATTGCAACAAGTCCAGTGCGGGCAGGTCTTCCGTGCCTTGAGAGGAAAGCAGGACAAGCTCTTCTGCGGCGATCTCTGAAAAAACCATAGAACTTGGTATGATTTCAGGTTTTGAAACGACTGCGGCGTGGATTTGCCCACGTTCAATCTGCAACAAAAGCTGATGTGACAAGCCGGGCACAACGCGGACCCGAATGCTTGGATTCGACTTTTTGAGCTGTGTCAGAGCAAGGGGTGCCAGCCCGGTAAGCGTGGTGGGGACCGCGCCCAGAATAAGCTCTCCGGACACTTCGTCGTCTGGGCGGACCTTGTCTGCAAGGCCGTCATAAGCCGTGACGATAGATTTGGCCTCATCAACCAAAGCAAGGCCGGTCAAAGTGAGTTTCGGAGATCGAAGTGAGCGCTCAAACAGCTCCAACCTCCATGACGCCTCCAAGTTTCGCATTTGCTGGCTCACGGCTGCTGGTGTCAGGTGTTCAGCCTCTGCAGCGGCACGAAAGCTACCATGCCGATGTATCGAGATGAGGGTGCGAAGCGCGCGAATACTCATGTCACTATTGCTCTCTTTCGACGGCGTCTTGCCCGGATATATATATTTTTTCTTAAGTATAGAGAAAACATTTATCATTATTATTAAATATTACTTACGGTTATGCTTGGCCCAGAACCTAATTTCCTGTCAAAACCGCTGGAGTTCACATGGTCGCCTTGAAGACGAATGATTACCAACTGATCGATGCAAAGCCTTTTGCCCCCAATCTTGGCGCCGAGATCTATGGAGTTGACCTGAGCAGGGATGTTCCAGACGATCAGTTCGCTGAAATCCGTGACGCGTTCCACAAATATCAGGTGCTTTTTTTCAAAGACCAAAAGGAAATCCCGCCAGAGCAACACGTGAAGTTCGGCAAACGGTTTGGCCCACTGCACGTACACCCGGCGGCCCCCACCATGAGCGGCCACCCTGAGATTTTTGAAATCCATGCGACAAAGGACTCCAAAATTGCGAACGGCGAGTTTTGGCATTCCGACGTTTCGTGTGATGAAAAACCGCCGCTCGGAACGATGCTTCAGATCCACATCGCTCCACCGTGCGGTGGCGACACAATGTTCAGCGACATGTATGCCGCCCACGACGGCCTGTCCGATCCCATCAAGACGTTGATCGACGGCCTGTCAGCCCTTCACAGTTCAGAGCACATTTACAAAGGCAGATACAGCGACCGTGGTAAGACTGACGCAGATATCGACTGCCCACAGGCGGTGCATCCGATTGTCCGGACCCATCCTGATACTGGTAGAAAGTCGTTGTTTGTGAACCGCACGTTTACCACAAAGATTCTGGGGCTATCGGATAGTGAAAGTGACGCCGTACTTGCCATGCTGTTCGAGCATGCAGAACACATCAACTATCAAATCCGTTTCCGGTGGACGTTGAACGACATGGCGTTCTGGGACAATCGGTGTTGTATGCACCGCGCGATTTGGGACTATTGGCCCGAGGAACGCAAAGGCAGGCGTGTGACCATTGAGGGTGATCGGCCCAAATAAAGGTTACAAGCCCTGCGGCTGGCAAGGCCACCAATCAACAACAAAGGTTCAAGGATGCGCGCGGCAGTCGTAAGAGAATTTAACGAAGACCTCTCAATCGAAACGGTCGATGACCCGATCTGTCCAGACAACGGTGTCGTGCTGGAAGTCGCCGCTTGCGGTGTGTGCCGTTCGGACTATCACGGATGGACTGGAGGGCACCCCAAGGTACAGAACGGCTCGATCATGGGGCATGAGTATTGCGGGACAGTCGTTGAGGCTGGTTCAAAGGCCAAGCACAAGGTCGGCGACCGTCTTATCGCCCCGTTTATCCTTGGCTGCGGGACCTGTGTGGCTTGTCATACGGGCCTTTCAAATACGTGCGCCCATCAAATCGTTCCTGGCTTTGGCACACCTGGGGCCTATGCCGAATATGTGGCTGTGCCTTACGACCACAACCTTGTTCACCTTCCGGCTTCGATATCTCCGGCACTTGCGGCGGGTCTGGGGTGCCGTGTGACAACAGCGTGGCATGCACTAACCGACCGCGCCAATGTCAAAGCGGGAGAATGGGTTGCCGTGCACGGAACGGGGGGCATCGGGTTGTCTGTTTTGCTACTGGCAAAGATGTTGGGCGCGCGGGTTGTTGTCGTTGATATCGTTGACGAAAAACTGGAACACGCGCGGCTACATGGAGCTGACGCTACTGTAAATGCAGCAAATGAAGACGTGGCGACTGCAATCCATGAAATCACTGGCGGCGGCGCGCAGGTCTCGATCGAGGCGCTTGGGATCGAGGCCACGACAAACGCATCCGTGGAGTGTTTGGCGATACTCGGACGGCACGTTCAGGTCGGTATGCCTGCGGGTAGCGGTCAGATGCGCGTGAACATGCGCGCCATCTACTCCAAGCAACTGGCTTTTTTCGGGACGCGCGGAATGCCATCGTGGAAATACCCGGACCTGTTGGGCATGATCGAACGGGGAGACGTGGATATTCGCCCGATGTTGGCAAGAGAGGTTTCTTTGTCTGCGGCCAGCGGTGAGTTGCGTGCTATGAATGGACCGACACCTCCCGGAACAGCAGTGATCACTGATTTTCAACACTAGGATCCGGCCCCAAAAACTGCTGATTGACGACACTGAAGACGTTGGGTCGCTCGGCATCGAACCGGGGATCTGAGCCCAAAGCAGCACATTTGTTTACACGGTGCCGTCGCACGCAGAAAGGTCTGGATGCGCGCGCCCCTTTCTGCCGAAATCGCCGCTGCCTTGGTTAAGTTTCGCCGTTCTTTCAAATTCGGGGCTTTTGCGTACTATTGATACTGTTCGCTGCTGCAACACTTATGAGTGCAACACCGCTGCCGGTGAACCTTTGCATGGAATGGGCTTATGGCAATGATTTCACGTCGTAGATTTTTTTCAGGACTTGGCGCGATCGGTGCAAGTTCTCTGTTGGCCGCGCATAGTCGCGCCAGCAGCCAACTCCCTGTTTTGCGTGCAACGGCGTCCACCGCACAACTCACACCAAAAGGGTATCCACAGACACCTGTCTGGGCCTTTTCAACAGAGGACGCGGCAACCATTCCCGGGCCTGAAATCCGCGTCAAAGCGGGCGGGCGGGTGACACGAACATTGTTCAATGAACTGCCCGAGCCTACTGCTGTTCACTGGCATGGTATCCGGATCGACAACGCAATGGATGGGGCCGCCCCATTGACACAGGCTGCTGTGCCGACAGGTGCCACGTTTGACTATGATTTTGTCTGCCCGGACCCCGGAACCTATTGGTATCACTCCCACAACCGGAGCAGAGAACAGGTTGCGCGCGGGTTGGCGGGGCCGTTGATTGTCGAAGACGTCGAGCCTTGGCTGGGTCTTCCCGGCGCGGCAAGCCGGGAACTGACACTGGTTCTTGATGACTGGTTGCTCAATGAGGATGGATCAATTGTTGAGGGACGGTGGGACGATCTTCATGCGGCAGCACATGCTGGGCGAATGGGAAACACTGCAACAGTCAACGGGCAGCCCTACCCTGTTTTTGATCTTCGACCGCAAGAGCGTGTTAGGCTTCGCATTATCAACGTCGCCACAGACCGCATCATGCCAATCAACTTGCCGGGATTGTCGCCCAAACTAATTGCGCTGGATGGACATCCAGTCGTGCCACGCGACGTTGAAACTGTGGAATTGGCGCCTGCGCAGCGAGCAGACATCGTTGTCGATGCGCCTGTCAGTGCTTCAACACAGATTGGTCTGATGCTCGATACAGGCAGAGGCAATCAGGTGGAATTGGCATCGTTCAACATTGAAGGCGAGCCAATGGCGGCAGCGCAGGAAACCACGCGCCCACTCCCGTCTTGGACGACGCGGCCCCGCCCCGATCTGTCGTCCGCACAAAAAGAGCCCCTGCTGATAGAAGGTGGCGCAATGCGCGGCATGTCCGAAGCGATGTATCATGGAAAAACAATGGGGTTTCGCGAACTGACGTCTCATGGGATGGCATGGGCGTTTAATGGTGTCGCCCACGGCATGGATGAGCCAATGTTCGAAGCAAACCTTGGTCGCACCATTCTCATGGAACTGTCCAATCGGTCCGCATTCCCTCACGGAATTCACGTTCATGGACATCACTTTACCATTCTGACACGCAATGGCGTGTCCGACCCGCACAAAGATGTCCGCGATACAGTTCTTATTGGTGCGGACGAAGTCGTGGAAATCGCTTTTGTTGCGGACAATCCCGGTAAGTGGATGATCCATTGCCATATGCTGTCCCATCAAGCGAGTGGGATGATGGGTTGGTTCAAGGTGGCGTAGGTGAAGCCGTGAGATGGGACGGTTGTGCGTGTCCTCTGTCCGCGTGTCAGACATTGCGGTGGGCAGGCTGAAATACAGTTCTGGGTTTAAGAACCAAATTTTTGGATCAGAATTGCTTGGCACTGCTCTTTAATCTGGCTCAGAAACACCCACGCACCGCATCAGCAGACCGCAAGCAGCCATAGTGCGACGCTATGCAATCGCACCAATGGTTCACACGCCAAGCGGCAACATGGTGGTGGATTTAATCTCTTCCATCGACAAAAGAGCCGTCACGTTGTGCACCCGCACCTCAGAAATCAGCGCCTGATAGAACGCATCATAGGCACGCGCATTCTTCACGCGCACCTTCAGGATATAATCAATATCGCCTGCAAGGCGGTGGGCTTCCTGGACTTCTGCACGGTCCCGCAGGGCCTTGAGGAAGCGGGCCTGCCAATCGGCTTCGTGTTCAGATGTGCGGATCAAGACAAAAAAACAGGCCTCAAACCCCAACGCTTCGGCGTCCAGAAACACGGTCTGCTGACCGATCACACCCGCCTCTTTCAGCTTGCGAATGCGATTCCAAACAGGGGTCTTGGAAGAGCCAACAGCCTTGGCAATCTCGTCCAAAGACTGGCTGGCATCGCGCTGCATCTCGGCCAGAATTTTGCGATCCACGTCATCTATGCGAACGGCCATTCCATTCCCTCTCCGTTTTTCAGACAGACGTTCCACCTTTCCACAAAGATAGAACAATCATCCTTATCTACTGCGCTCGATGGCAACAAACCAGAACAATGTTCTATATTGAGATCAAGAAACAGCGACCCGAGGGCCACGCGATGAACCACTTTCCGATCTTTCTGAACACCTCAGGGCGGCGCATTGTGCTGTCAGGCGGTGGAGATGCGGCACTGGCTAAACTGCGCCTACTGATGAAGACGACGGCACACATCACTGTCTTTGCGCCCGACGCGGCTCCTGAGATTGAAAGCTGGGCTGAGGCTGGCCAGCTCACCCTGATCCGCCGCGCGATGGACCCCGGTGATGCGATGTGCGCTGCTTTGTTCTATGCCGCCGACGAGGATGCGGTTGAGGACAAGCGTACAGCCGCCATCGCACATGCAGACGGTGCGTTGGTCAATATCGTGGACAATCTGGCCGACAGCCAGTTCATCACCCCTGCTATCGTGGATCGTGATCCCGTGACCGTCGCCATCGGGACCGAAGGGGCTGCCCCCGTTTTGGCCCGCGCGATCAAGGCTGATCTGGAAGAAAAACTGCCCACGTCGCTGGGCACCCTCGCCGCCATTGGCAAGACGTTCCGCAAGGCGGCAGACGCCCTGCCCTTTGGCCGCGCGCGCCGCGATTTCTGGCGCGACTATTATTTCAATGCAGGACCCAAAGCGATCGCGAGCGGCGTTGAGGCGGTACAACCTGCTCTTGATGCTTTGCTGGGCGACCACCTGATGAAAGAGACCCGTCAAGGCCACGTCGCCTTTGTTGGCGCAGGTCCGGGCGATCTTGAACTGCTGACCCTAAAGGCCCGCAAGGCGCTCGATGAGGCTGATGTGGTTATCTATGACCGCCTGATCAGCCCCGAAATCCTCGAACTTGCCCGCCGCGAGGCACAAATGATCGACGTGGGCAAAGAAGCGTTTGGTCCCTCCACACCCCAAGAGGTGATCAACGCGTTGATCGTCGAACATGGGCATAAAGGGGCTCAGGTTGTCCGCCTCAAATCAGGGGATGCCACCGTGTTTGGCCGTCTGGATGAAGAGATCGACGCGGTCACGGATGCAGGCATCGACTGGCATATCGTTCCCGGCATCACGTCCGCTTCGGCGGCCGTCGCCAGCCTTGGCCAGTCGCTGACCAAACGCGGGCGCAATACGTCTGTTCGGTTCCTTACAGGTCACGACATGCAGGGATTTGCCGATCACGACTGGCGCGCCTTGGCCAACCCGGGCGAGGTCGCGGCCATCTACATGGGTAAGAAATCTGCACGCTTCATTCAGGGCCGACTGCTGATGCACGGCATTGATCCGGCCACACCCGTAAGCGTCATTGAAAACGCAAGCCGTGCTGATCAACGCGTTCTGTCCACAACCGTCGCCCAGATGGAGCCGACGATTTCGCAAGCTGGTCTTTCGGGCCCTGCCCTCACCTTCATCGGTCTTGCGCCCCGCAATGCCGTCGCCGCCCTTCCCGACCTTACCATCCCGCAGCCCGCGCAGGAGGCCCGATAAATGTCCAAGCCCTTCACCCCCAAAGTTGTCACCGCGAATCACCTGCTGGCCGGCGACGTGATCTATCAGACCGCTTCTGGCTGGACGCGCGACCTTGCTCAAGCCGAAGTGCTGACTGACGAGGCCGACGCCGACCTGCGTCTGATCGAAGCAAGCCAGCAAGTTGACGTCGTCGTTGGCGCGTACCTTGCCGATGTCGCCTTGGACGAAGGCACCCCGGTCCCCACACATTTTCGCGAAACATTCCGCGCCACAGGGCCCAGCAACTACGCCCATGGCAAGCAAGTGGAGCTCTCCTGATGTACAGCTATTCCGAATTTGACACCGCATTTCTCGCGCAGCGCAACGCCCAGTTCCGCGCCCAAGTCGAACGCCGCATCGCGGGCAACCTGACCGAGGATGAATTCAAGCCCCTGCGCCTGATGAACGGCCTTTATTTGCAGCTGCACGCCTATATGCTGCGGGTCGCCATCCCCTATGGCACGCTGGACAGCGCCAAAATGCGCAAACTGGCCGAATTGGCCGAGCGGTGGGACAAAGGCTATGGCCACTTCACCACGCGCCAGAACATTCAGTACAACTGGCCTGAGCTGAAAGATGTGCCAGACATGCTGGACGCGCTGGCAGAAGTTGGGATGCACGCCATCCAGACCAGCGGCAATACGATCCGCAACGTGACAGCCGACCACTTTGCAGGTGCTGCCGCAGACGAGATTGCCGATCCGCGCCCTGTCGCCGAATTGCTGCGTCAATGGTCCACCGACCACCCAGAATTCCAGTTCATGCCGCGTAAGTTCAAAATCGCTGTAACAGGTTCTCCGAATGATCGCGCGGTGACAAAGGCCCATGATATCGGCCTGCGGATGCTGGAACGCGACGGCGCGCGCGGCTTTGAAGTCATCGTTGGTGGTGGGCTTGGCCGCACCCCGATGATCGGCAAGGTTATCAATGACTTCCTGCCCGAAGCTGATCTATTGCCTTACCTTGAGGCCGTGGTATCCGTCTGGAACCAGATCGGGCGACGCGACAACAAGTACAAGGCGCGCATCAAGATCACGGTGCACGAACACGGCATCGATGAAATCCGTCGTTTGGTCGAAGAACGGTTTGTCGAAACCCGCAAAACCTTCTCGGGCGTGGATCAGCAAATGTTGAGCGAGATCGAGGCGCATTTTGCAGCGCCCGCGTTCAAAACGGCGTCTGAGGCGTCGTTCAAAGACGCTTATCACAATGATCCCGCTTTCCGTTCCTGGGCTGATACGAACCTGACGGCGCACCGGGCACCCGGCTATAAAATCGTCTCCATCTCTCTGAAAAAGCACGGGGATACGCCCGGTGACGCAAGCGCAGACCAAATGCGTCTCATGGCTGACCTTGCTGAGGCCTACGGCCATGACGAACTGCGCATCAGCCACGAGCAAAACGTGATCCTGCCCCATGTGCATGTGTCCGACTTGCCAGCGATCCATGCGCGCTTGAAAGAAGCCGGTCTGGCGACGGCCAACATTGGCCTGATCAGCGATATCATCGCCTGCCCCGGTATGGACTATTGCGCGCTGGCCACCGCCCGCTCGATCCCCATCGCCCAAGAGATCGCGACCGCCTTTGATGACCTCAAACGCGAGCATGACATTGGCGAGCTGAAGATCAAAATTTCGGGCTGCATCAACGCCTGCGGACACCATCATGTCGGTCACATCGGCATTCTGGGGTTGGACCGCGCCGGGGTCGAAAACTACCAGATCACGCTGGGCGGCGATCATAGGGAAACCGCCAAAGTGGGCGACCGCGTTGGCCCCGGTTTTTCTGCCGATGATATCGTTCCGGCGGTTGAACGGATCGTGGACACCTACCTTGATCTGCGCACAAGTGGTGATGAGGCATTCATCGACACCTACAATCGCACAGGTCTCGCCCCGTTCAAGGCCGCACTCTATCCCGAAGCCAAAGTCGCAGCGGAGTAAACTCCCATGCTTCACCTCGCTCAAAAAACACCCCCCGGAGGGCCAATATTTCCCGAAGCCAACGTGATGGTCAGCGCGCTTAACGCGCGCCTGACCCATCACGGCGCGACGGATGTATTGCGCACGGCGTTCGACGCAGTCCCGGACCTTGCGTTGGTGTCCAGTTTTGGGGCGGAGTCAGTGGTCCTGTTGCACCTCGCTGCCATGGTAAACCGGGACGTGCCAGTGATCTTTATCGACACCGAAATGCTGTTTGCCGAAACACTGGTCTATCAGCAGGAGGTCGCTGAACGGCTGCGCCTGCGTAATGTGCGCATCATCCGGGCAGACGATTCCGAGGCCCGCGACCCAAGCCGCAGCATGCACAAGCACAACGTCGATGCATGTTGCGCAATGCGCAAAGTCGCACCGCTGCGCCGCGCCTTGGCCGATCACAGCGGTTGGATCACCGGGCGCAAGCGGTACCAGTCTGGCACCCGTGCAAACCTTGAGTTCTTTGAGGTCGAGACGGGCAAGATCAAGGTCAACCCGCTGGCCCGCTGGGCGCAGCAGGACATCCGCGACTACATGGACGAAAACCGCCTGCCCCGGCATCCGCTTGTGGCCCAAGGGTATCCTTCGATTGGATGTGCACCCTGCACGTCGAAGGTGGAGGCTGGCGAAGACCCCCGTTCGGGGCGCTGGCGGGATCAGGACAAAGACGAATGTGGCATCCACTTCGTAAACGGAAAACTCGTAAGAGCAGGAACCTAAGACATGACAATTCTTGTGACAGATCAGGGCTTTGGCCCGGACACTTGGGATCGCGGTTACACGCCCTTGGGCGAAGCCGCGAACGACGCGGTGGCGCTGGACGTCCCTGCGGATGCGGACCCCGCTGCCGTGCCGCTGAGCGCGGATATCATCCGTGTGGATTTCCCCAGCTTTGCTGATGGGCGCGGGTTCACCATTGCGCGCATGTTGCGTCTGCGCGGCTATCAGGGACGCCTGCGCGCCCGTGGACACGTGATCTCTGATCAGTACGCGATGGCGCGCCGCTCAGGCTTTGACGAGGTCGAAATCAGCCAATCGTTGGCCGCCCGTCAGCCCGAAGATCAGTGGCTGTTCCGTGCCGACTGGCAAGAGCATGATTACCACGCCCGCGTGCGCGGCGTCTCAAATCACTAAAACAGACCTGACCCAGATCAAAGCGGCGCGGACTGCGCCGCCTTACAACATCCCCAGAATTCCCTTTCTTATTGGAGCAGTGCAGGTGTAAACCCGCGCTGACACTGACATGACCGAGCAAAGCCCCGTGAACCAAGCCACCGCCCAAAAGGCCACCCCGACCCTGCCCGATGCCCAGACCGTAACAGAGATCGAGCATTACACTGATCGTCTGTTCCGCTTTCGCTGCACACGGCCTGCCTCTTTGCGCTTTCGCTCCGGCGAATTCGTCATGATCGGCCTGATGGGCGATCCGCACCCTGAAACGGGCAAGCAAAAGCCGCTGTTGCGCGCGTATTCCATCGCCTCACCGTCTTGGGATGAGGAACTGGAATTCTACTCAATCAAAGTGCAGGACGGCCCGCTGACCTCAAAACTTCAGCACATCCAGCCGGGCGATGAGATCATCCTGCGCCCCAAGCCAGTGGGCACATTGGTCCACGACGCGCTCTTGCCGGGCAAGCGCATCTGGTTCTTTGCCACAGGCACAGGATTTGCGCCCTTTGCTTCGCTGCTGCGCGAACCGCAGACTTATGAGGATTATGACGAAGTCATCATCACCCATACATGCCGTGAAGTGGGTGAGTTGACCTATGGCCGGAATTTGATTGAGGCGCTCAAAGATGACGAGTTGCTGAACGAAGTTATCGGCGACGGGTTTTGGAAGAAGATCAAATACTACCCCACCACCACTCGCGAAGAGAGCCCCAAAATGGGCCGCATCACGGACCTGATGAAGTCCGGCGAAGCGTTTAGTGATCTTGCGGTGCCGGTGCTGAACCCTGACACCGATCGCGCGATGATTTGCGGCAACCTGGCCTTTAACCTCGAACTCAAGGCGATGTTCGAAGACTATGGTCTGGAGGAAGGTGCCAATTCCAAGCCAGCCCACTACGTCGTGGAAAAAGCATTCTTGGACTAATGCCGATGCGGGCGCGGGATACCTGCGCCCTACTCACCCTCACCCAAGGCGCTGGGTGTCTGGCGCCCAAGGCTCCAAACCAGAGCCTTCGACAGTGATGCGATGCATCAGACGGGCATGGCCAGCATAGTCCGCAGTTGCGTAATGTTGCACCAGCCGATTGTCCCAAAGCACAACCATGCCCGGTTCCCACACAATCCTGCAGGTCAAAATTGGCTGCGTGCAAAACCGGTAGAGATAGGCAAGCAGCGGCGCGCTTTCCTCGACGGTCCAACCATCGAAATGGGTGGTAAAGTCCCCGTTCACATAGAGCGCCACCGCACCGGTGGCCGGGTGTTTGATGATTACAGGGTGGCGTACCCCGCCCTTGTAAGCCTCTGGATCCTGATTCATTTCCAGTGCACTGCCTGCAAAACTGGCATCAGAATGCCATGCCCACATCCCGCTTAACGTCGCGCGCAATCCCGGCGACAGGGCGTCAAACGCAGCCGTTTGAGATGCAAAATGCGTGTCTCCGCCAAAGGGCGGCAAGGTACGGGCCGACAGAATCGAAATTGCAGCCGGGGCCGGGTCATAGGAATGATCGGTGTGCCACGTCCCTCCAATGACCGCTGATTGATCCGGGTTCGTGCGCACTTCGGCAATGTGGGGGTGTTCCGGTACGGGTGTGAAAAAACGATTGATATTGATCTCACCCAGGGCTTGAGCCAGAGCGGTATGGGCCTCGGGCGTCAGGTGCTGATCCGGAACGCACAACACGCCATGGGCAAAAAGCGCATTTTTCACCGCATCTACGGTTTGCGCATTGAGGTCAGCAAGCGATCCACCGGTCAGGCGCGCGCCACAATGACCGGCGAGTTTCGTGACATTCCACTTCTGCACCGAAATCTCTCCTGCTGACCGAACAAAGAAACGGTGACACGCTAACACTCGATCCCGCAACAAAAAAAACCGCGCCCAAAGTTGGGGCGCGGTTTGGTCTTCGCAAACTGCGTTGACTGGGTTAGAGGCCCAAAGCCTCTTTCACTGCATCCAACGCACCAGACAGTGCTTCGGGGTTGTCCTGCACTGTCTGCAGGCCTGTTTTCAGTGTTGTTTTGGTCGCAATATCGAGGTCCGAGCCGTCGATCATCTCTGTTACTTTGTCCAGAGCAAACCCGTCCACGCTCAGCAACTCAAGTACATCGGCATCAGTTGCTGCGGCGGCCACGTCTGTGGCGTCAGACGCGGTATCTGTTGCGCCTTCCAAGGCCTCTGTCGCGCTCTCTGCGGCGTCTGTGACGGCGTCTGCTGCGGCCACGGCGGCAGCAGCGGCGGCCGCTTTTGTGGCTTCGGCGGCTTCGGTCGCAGTCTCGGTTGCAGCGTCCACAGCATCACTGGCTGCCTCTGTCGCATCTTCAACGGCGGCCGTCGCCGCCTCTGTGGCTGTTTCAGCGGCATCCGCAACAGAATCCATCGCCTCTTCGGCAGCTTCACTCGCGGCCTGAGCCGTTTCTTCTGCCACTTCTTTTGCAGCTTCAACAGCGTCGGTCACCGCCTCTTCAGCGGCCTCCACTGCATCGACGACACTTTCGCTTGCGCTTTCAGTGCCGCTTACGGCGTCTGAAGCCTGATCGATTGCCTCTTTTGGGGTCTGCCCGGAGTAAAGCAGGTAAGCCCCGCCCGCCACGACAACTGCCACAACGATCCAAATCAGATTTTTCATGTTTTTTCCCTTTTTCGATGGCTTTGCGCAAAACGCGCATGCCCTGCCATTGGTTCTCGCGTCTCAGATGCGCGCCGAAAAGGAAAGGTTCAAGGGGGAAAATGTCGGATTTCGGCGCAGGATAGCTTATTTCGTGGGTTGAAGAAGCGGGTGCAGACGTCTACGTTCTGGCCTCGAAATTCTGCAATAATCCAAGGACAACCATCATCGCTCGCAGACCACACAATGCGCCGCCGCAACGCGACACCGGCCCGCGCGTCAACGACAAGATCCGTAGCACAGAAATACGCCTGATCGGCGCAGACGGCGAAAACGTCGGCGTTGTTTCCCCGGAAAGAGCCATGGAAATGGCCGACGACGCCGGGCTGGATCTGGTAGAAATCTCTCCAAATGCCTCGCCGCCCGTGTGCAAGATCATGGATTTCGGCAAGTTCAAATACGAGACGCAAAAGCGCGAGGCCGAGGCCCGCAAAAAGCAAAAGATCATCGAGATCAAAGAGGTCAAGTTCCGTCCGAATACGGACACCAATGACTATGACGTCAAGATGCGCAACGTGTTCAAGTTTCTGGAAAACGGCGACAAGGTAAAGATCACCCTGCGCTTCCGTGGTCGAGAAATGGCGCACCAAAATCTGGGACGTGAGTTGCTGGAACGTGTGGCTGAAGACACCAAAGAACATGGCAAGGTCGAGAACTTCCCTAAAATGGAAGGCCGCCAGATGGTTATGCTGATCGGACCGATGCCCACCAAAGGGTAACGACCACACACAATTGAATTCAAGGGCGCCCTTTGCGGCGCTCTTTTTTGTTTCCGAGCCTGTTTTGCAAACCTTGGGCAGGGATACAAAAAAGGCCCCGCACCAAACTGATGCGGAGCCCTTAACGTTAATCGTTTCAAACCCGTCAGGCAGCAGCAACCGCTCGTTTGGTCATCACAGCACACAGATGCGCGCGGTACTCGCCCGTGCCGTGCAGATCCGAAATCATGTCGTCTCCGCTCAAGGAAAGCCCATCAAGCGCACTGGCCGAAAAATTCGCCGAGAGCGCTGCTTCGGCTTCTGCCCAGCGGAATACACCGTCATTGGATGCACCCGTGATCGCGACACGCACGCCATCCGCGTATTTCGCAACATAGACCCCTACCAGCGCAAAGCGGGACGCCGGTTGGACGAACTTTTGATAGTTGGCTTTTTCCGGCACTGGAAAGCGCACCTCGGTGATGATCTCGCCCTCGTCCAGTGCAGTGGTGAACATGCCCTGAAAATAATCATCCGCCGCGATCTGGCGCGCATTGGTGACGATGGTAGCCCCCGAGCCCAAAGCCGCAGCAGGATAGCAGGCCGAGGGGTCATTGTTGGCAAGTGAGCCACCAATGGTACCGCGATTGCGCACCGCAGGGTCACCAATATGGGCCGCTGTGTCCGCAAGTGCCGGGTAAGCGCCCGCCTCTGCCGCGACGGTTGCATGGTTCGTCGCACCGCCAATGCAGACCGATCCATCATCGCCCATACAAACGCCCTGCATTTCGGCAATGCCTTTCAGGCTCACCAAAGTCGACGGGCTTGCCAATCGCTGTTTCAGTGTCGGGATCAACGTCTGCCCACCGCCAAGGGCTTGGGCTTCTTCACCTTGAAGCGCAGCAATGGCATCCGCAACGCTTTCCGGTTTTTCAAAATCGAAGTTGTACATCTTTCAGACCTTTCGCTCGGCAATCTGATCCATCTTCATCTTGCCAAATAAACTCCGGGGAGCGCGAGGACCTGGCCCCTCGCTCCCGCAATTTCATCCTATTGCATTGCTGCCCAGACACGATCAGGGCTTAGCGGCATGTCCACATGGGTCACGTCCTTGCCCGCAGATTGCAGCGCATCGACAACCGCATTCACCACCGCTGGCGGCGAGCCAATCGCCCCGGCCTCACCGCAGCCCTTCACCCCAAGTGGGTTGTGGGTGCACGGCGTCTGGCAGGAATGATCCACATCAAACATCGGCAGATCATCGGCACGCGGCATGGCATAGTCCATGTAAGACGCGCTCAGCAGTTGGCCGTTCTCGTCATAGGCACAGTTCTCGAGCAGCGCCTGCCCGATCCCCTGCGCCAGACCGCCGTGGACCTGGCCTGTCACGATCATCGGATTGATGATGTTGCCAAAGTCATCCGCCGCAATAAAGCGTTCGATACTCACTTTTCCGGTGTCCGGATCCACTTCAACTTCGCAGGCATAAGCCCCTGAAGGATATGTGAAGTTTGACGGATCATAGAACGCCGTTTCTTCAAGCCCAGGCTCGATATCCTCAAGCGGGTAGTTGTGTGGCACGTAGGCTGCCAGAGTCACATCACCCCACGCCACCGATTTGTCGGTGCCGGCCACGCTGAACGCGCCGTCCTTCAATTCGATGTCGGTTTCCGAGGCTTCGAGCAGGTGCGAGGCGATCTTTTTGGCCTTGTTGATGATTTTTTCTGTGGCGCGGACCATGGCCGACCCACCAACCGCGATAGACCGCGACCCGTAGGTGCCCATGCCCATCGGCACTTTGGAGGTGTCACCGTGGACAATCTCGATCATCGACTCATCAATGCCAATCATATCCGCCACGACTTGGGCAAAGGAGGTTTCGTGCCCCTGCCCGTGACTGTGACTGCCGGTCATCACAACCAGACCGCCGGTGGCATTCACCCGCACTGTGGCGGATTCATACAGACCTGCACGCGCGCCCAACTGACCAACAAGGTTTGACGGCGCAATGCCGCAGGCCTCGATATAGCAGTTCACGCCAAGCCCACGCAGCTTGCCTTTGGCTTCACTCTCTGCCCGACGCGCTGCGAAACCGGCGAAATCGCCCATCTCTTCCAGCTTGTCCATCGTGGCGTTGTAATCCCCGGTGTCGTACTCGACCGCCACAGGCGTGGCATAAGGGAATTCGGTGATGAAGTTCTGGCGACGCAGTGCGATGGGATCGACGCCCAGTTCACGGGCTGCCTTGTCTACCACGCGTTCCAACTGGAACGTCGCCTCGGGGCGGCCTGCCCCGCGATAGGCATCGACAGGCACCGTGTTGGTGAACACAGCCTTTACGTTCACATAGATCAGCGGGGTCTTGTAGTTCCCTGCCATCAGTGTGCCGTGCAGCCATGTTGGCACGGAAGGTGCAAAGGTGCTGAGATACGCGCCCATGTTGGCGTGGGTTTCGGTGCGCAGTGCGGTAAAGTTGTTGTCTGCGTCGAGCGCCAGTTCGATCTTTGTGACGTGATCGCGGCCATGGGCGTCCGACATGAACGCCTCAGTCCGGGATGAAGTCCATTTGACCGCGCGGTTACAGGCTTTGGCGGCAAATGTGCAAAACGCCTCTTCCTGATAATGGAAGATCTTGGTGCCAAAACCACCGCCCACGTCCGGCGCGACAACGCGCAGTTTATGCTCGGGGATACCGAGCACGAACGCGCCCATAAGCAGGCGGATCACGTGAGGGTTCTGGGACGTGGTATACAGCGTGTGTTCATCCGTGCCGCGGGCATAGTCGCCGACGGCGACGCGCGGTTCCATCGGGTTCGCAACCAAACGGTTGTTGACCAGTTCCAGCGATGTCACATGCGCCGCCGCCTCAAAGGCCGCATCCGTCGCCGCCTTGTTTTCCTCAACAAAGCCCCAGTCATAACAAAGGTTGTTTGAAAGATCGTCATGCACTTTGGCTGACCCATCTGCGAGGGCTGCCTTCATATCCACGACAGCAGGCAGTTCGGCAATATCAACGTTGATGGCTTCGGCCGCATCACGGGCCTGTTCCAGCGTTTCGGCCACAACAGCCGCGATGGGTTCACCCACATGGCGTACTTTACCCGTAGCCAGAACCGGGTGCGCCGGTTCCTGCATCGGCTCACCGTGCTTGTCTGTGATTTGCCAGCCGCAGGGGATCGATCCGACACCGGCAAAGTCGTCACCGGTGAAAATCCTGACCACACCGGGCATGCCGGATGCCGCGGTCGTATCCACAGAGTTCAGCGTTCCGTGTGCGATGTCCGAGCGCAGGAAAAACACATGCGCTTGTCCGTGAATATTGATGTCGTCCGTGTAGTTCCCGACCCCTGTCAGAAACCGTACGTCCTCGCGCCGTTTGCTACTGGCGCCGATGCCTCCGTCTTTTGGCATGTCATTCCTCCCTGATGTGGTGGCGAATTGGAATCCGCCTTACGGCCTGTGTTTGAGGCGGATTTCGATCCGCCCAACCCGGCCCTTATTCTGCAGCGATGGCTCCAACATCCTGACCGGATGCCGCCATGATCGCCTTGACGATGTTGTGATACCCGGTGCAACGGCAGATATTGCCTTCAAGGTAGTCGCGCACTTCTTGCTCGGACGGTTTCGGATTGTCCTTGAGCAGTGCAGCCGCGGACATCACCATGCCCGGGGTGCAAAATCCACATTGCAGCCCGTGATGGTCTTGAAACGCCTGCTGGATCACGTTCAGCGATCCATCTGCATTGGCCTGACCTTCGATGGTGGATACGTCCGCGCCATCTGCTTCTGCCGCCAACATGGTGCAGGATTTGACTGCAATTCCGTCCACGTGAACCACGCAAGCCCCACATTGAGACGTGTCACACCCTACGTGAGTACCCGTCAATTTCAGCTCATCCCGCAAGAAAGACGACAACAGCGTGCGTCCCTCAACTTGGCCAGACGCAGCTTTTCCGTTCACGGTCATTGAGACCTGTGTCATGGCATACTCCCTTGTTTGCCGTTTTGTTGCGTCGAGTTAAACACGTGGTCGCCGCCATGAGAACCGAAATTTTCGCGCAAGCGGCGAAAACGCAGGATCATGCACCACCCTGTCCCGCTCCGGATGCGCGTGGCCTGGGACGTGTCGGGATTTCCTTGAGCAACCCGCCGACCCCCATGGCCGAAATGTCGGCCTGTTTCAGAGGCACACCACAAACCAGCCGTTCCAACACCCAATCTGCTCCATTAAGAGCGGGCGAGCGCGCGCAGCCCGGCAAGCCGATCACAGGTTTGCCCGCCACTTCGCCAAAAAACAGCAGGTTGCCCGGATCAACCGGCATGCCATACGCCTCGACCCGGCCACCGGCAATGCGCAGCGCTTCGGGGGCAACATCACGCGGATCGGATGTCGCAGACGCTGTAAGGATAAACAGAATGTCGCCCGGCGCATCCGCTATTGCGGCCGCGATCGCTGTACTGTTGTGGCGCACGATTACGCGCTCAGTCATCGTCAGGCCCAGTCGTTCGGTGCGCGCAATCATTGCCTCGCGCCCCTTGGATGCCGGTGTATCCTTGCCCACATGGGTTTCGATCAGCGTGGCCTGCGAAAACTCAGAACCAAGAACACCAAGCGCGTGACGACTGGCAGCGCACGCCGCCTCAAGTGCGCGGGCGGGCACGGCATAGGAAATGATCTTGATCGTAGCCAGCATCGTGCCTGCATCCGCCCGGTGAAAGTTGGGCACGGTGGCCACCGTGATCATCGGATCCACAGCGTTGATGGCGGCTACCTTTTCGGCTGAAATCTCTGCCACGCCCGGGCAGGTGGCATAAAGGTTCACCCGCCCCGCACCGGCTGCACTGATCCGCACGTTTTGACTGGCGGCGTCTTGCACGATAGCGCGGGCCAATGTTTCGGCCGCTTGGTTTTCCTCGACATCACCGACTTCTAGCTGCGCCACGGTCACTTCGGTATGTCCAGCCTGCAAAAGGGCCGTCACGTGGGTTTTGGTCAATAGAGTTCCCTTGGCGATGCGGGTGGATTGAGACGTCATTGAGTGGGCCAAGACCGCCCCCTCGGCCTCTGCCACCGGAACGGGCCCAAAGATCATGCAGGCCTCCGCAGGGCCTGCACCATCTGAGCAAGGATCGACACTGCAATTTCCGAAGGGCTGGCCGCCCCGATATCAAGACCCACAGGGCCGCGAATGCGCGCAATTTGCTCAGGAGTAAATCCAGCCTCCGCCAAGCGTTCGACCCGTTTTGCATGGGTCCGGGTCGATCCAAGCGCTCCGATATAGAATGCATCCGAGCCAAGCGCGACATGGAGCGCGGGATCATCAAGCTTTGGATCGTGGGTCAGCAGCACGAGGGCCGTGCGGGCATCAAGCCCGACCTCTGCCAGTGCCTCGTCAGGCCAATCCTCGATCAGCGTCTCGCCCGGAAAGCGGGCGGCAGACCCAAAAGCCGCGCGCGGGTCGATGATCACCGGATCATAGCCAGCGACGCGCGCCATTGGCACAAGCGCCTGAGCGATATGTACGGCCCCCACAATTGCGAGCCGCAAAGGTGGGTTGTGAATGGCGACAAAACTGTGCCCGCCCTCTTCTATACCGCTTCGATCATTGACAAAACGCGCGGTATGTCCGGTGTGGTCAAGCCGGCGGTCCCACGTGTCAACGTCGACAACATAGGCGACCGGTGTGCGCGAAGCGCGTGCCGTCACAAGACCCTCTAGCAGATCAATCGGCATCGCCGTCCCGATGGGTTCGACCAGCACCTTGATGGTGCCACCACAGGCCAGCCCGACGGCAAAGGCATCCCCATCGCTCACCCCATATTCCAAAAGCCGCGGTGTGCCATCTTCCAGCGCTTCAAGCGCCTCAACAACAACCGCACCTTCCACACAGCCGCCAGAGACCGAGCCGAACATCTCGCCGTCGCCGGAGACAACCATTTGTGCGCCCGCGCGGCGCGGTGCGCTGCCCCAAGTCTGCACAACTGTCGCCAGTGCCGCGCCCTGCCCGTCCTTGGCCCAGATCAATGCTTGCTCTGGTGCATTCTCAAACGTGTCCATCGCGCCCTCCACATCTGCTGGTTCGCAACCGACTTGGAAAGATTGCTGTCAGACAATACGACCCGCCGTGGCCAAGTGAAATCGACGTGCGTCCCGTCGCAGGGACGCGGCAGTTTTACCTAGGCGGCGTGGGGCGATCTGTCAGGCAAGCGATCATTCGAGAGTGGGTCTGAACCTGCTGGTTTGGTGAGCCGGAAGCCTAAACCCCGCACATCCCCAAGTTCAACCCCACACGCTATGCTGCGCTAACGCTTGCACCCCCGCCCCCGCCGCCCTAAATCTGGAACAACAGCAGATTGGAGACACGACCATATGCCCATGCAAGCCCAGGAAATCGAGGATCTGATCCGCGAGACCTTTCCTTCCGCAAAAATCACGATCACAGACCTTGCAGGGGACGGCAATCATTACTCTGCCGAGGTGATTGATGCATCCTTTGAAGGTATGAACAGAGTGCAGCAGCACCGCGCCGTTACCAAAGCCCTGAAGGGAAAGATGGACGGCAGCCATGGAGAATTGCATGCCTTGGCGCTGACCACAAAGGCGCCTGGATGAACGCATTGCTTTCTTTCCTTTCGGCCCCATTTCGACGTGGGACACGGCGTCCGCTTTCGGCGCGCCAACCCGGACGTGCAGAAATGGGACAGGTGCGCGATGTACCCTTGGGAATGGAAGCTACAAATCTGGACCTGATCGATCAGGTAAACCGACGCAACGACGCCCTTGAACGGGTCAACACTATTGCCGGGCAACGGAGTACCAAAGGCAGCTTTGCGGCCGCCGCAAGCACCCGCATTGACCCCATGCCCGAAGATGAAACCTATGCCGCGCGCTATCACCGCGCCTATATCGAGAAAGATGACTGACATGAGCGACGCAAACGCACAAATCGCCGATACGATCAAAGCCAACGACGTGGTGCTTTTCATGAAAGGCACGAAATCCATGCCGCAATGCGGGTTTTCCAGCCGTGTGGCGGGTGTGCTGAACTATATGGGCGTCGATTTTGCGGACGTGAACGTTTTGGCCGACGAAGGCATTCGGTCAGGCATCAAAGAATTCTCGGACTGGCCCACCATCCCGCAGCTGTATGTGAAGGGCGAATTTGTGGGCGGATGCGACATCATCACTGAAATGACCTTGTCGGGTGAGCTGGACACGCTGTTTTCGGAAAACAACGTCACTTTCGACAAAGACGCCGCTGATAAGATCCGCGAAGCCAACGGCTGAGCGATCAGGGGCGGCGCATGACCATTCCATGCTTGTCGGTGTCGTCAAAGCCGACTTTGCGATAGAACCCTTGCGCGCCCCGGGCCGTCCCGGTCAATAGCATGACCTTGTAGGCATGCGCCTTCCACGCCATGTCGATCAGTCGGGTAAGCACCAACCGCCCGACACCCCTGCGCTGGTGGCTGCGCGCCGTCACAACATTTTCGATCAATCCGTAGGGGCGGCCACCGTAGGTCATGTTGGGCAGGATGTGCAGGGTCGCCATGCCTGCCAGTTCGTCTTGGTCAAACGCCCCAAGGACGGTGGTTCCGGGATGCGCCAGCACGCGGGCAAACTGCGCTCCATCCGCGACCTGCCCGCTTCGGGTCAATTCGAGGTATAGGGCACATGCGGCTGGCGCGTCGTCTGCGCTCAAGGCCCGAAGGATCATGTCAGCCCGTTTTTTCCTCGACATCTGCGGCCAGTGCCTCAGCGCGGGCCGCAAGTTCGGCCAGTGTTTCAGTCACAGATTGTGGGACCACAGGCACCTCGATGCGTTCCGGCTCAGGCGCGCCCAAGGTGCGCAGCCCTTCGAGTTCCGCCTCGCGTTCGGCCAGTGATGCTTCCATTTCGCGCATGCGATCTTCGACGCTTGCTGTTTTGTCAGCCAAAAGCAGACCCGCCATCAACAGCATCCGCGTCTCGGGCATGCGCCCCGCTTGCGCCGCCAGCGCCTGTGCCTCGTCATCCAGCATTTTGGCTGCGGCATGCAGATAGCTTTCCTCGCCGTCCTGACAGGCCACCGCAAAATCACGGCCACCGATGGAAATGGTCACCTCAGGCATCCGCGTTCTCCTCACCCTGAACGTCAATCTGGTCCAGCAGCGGCCCAAGCGCACCTAGAATGCTGGAAGCTTCAGCGACATCTGCGGCCCGTGCGGCGCGCAGGCCTTCTAGTTCGGCCATCATCGCTTTATTGATCAGGTGCGGTTCGCCGACACCTTCTTGGTTTGCCGTGCGCAGTGCAGCATTTGACTCGCGCAGCTGGTCGTTGGCTTTGCGCAGGCGCTGCAATTCCAAATCCATCGCAGCCACACGGGTTTGCGTCGCTTCGGCGGCTGCACGCGCTTCGGCGAGTGCCTCCTCTTGCCGATCTGACATTTTGCGCACGCGCTCAGTCAGTTGCGCGTTGGCGGTCTTTTCATCGTCAAGGGCTGCCTGAAGCTCAGCCGTATTGCCCCCTTGTGCCGCCCCCAAGGCGCTTGCCCCGGCTCCAATCCGGTCCATGGCCGCGGTTAACCGCTGTTGTAGTGCATCAATCTCGCTCATGGCGAAGCCTATCTCCCGTTTTGCTCCGACCCTTGGGCGGGCCCGTCAAATCCCAATGGCGCGAATCGCTGCACCGTTTGGTTAATGAACAGTTTATCCAATGCTTTTTGGAAATGCGCCCCCCTTTGCGATCAATCACTTGCAGGTCGGCGTTGAAGTGTCGCATCCACTCACGCCGCCGAAACGATGTGTTCTACTGCATTACTGCGGCTTGATCTTTGCCTCTTGCCTGATATTGAGCGCCAAATCTCTTGATCCAAAGGACATCTGCATCGTGGACCTGACCGCTCTTCGCACCGCCCATCCCGACCATTGGAAGAAGGCCACGGCCATCCGCGCCCTGACACTGGACGCTGTGGCTGCGGCAAATTCCGGCCACTCCGGCATGCCAATGGGGATGGCTGACGTCGCCACTGTCCTGTTTGAAAAGCACCTGAAGTTCGATGCCTCTGCTCCAAACTGGCCAGATCGCGACCGGTTCATCCTGTCGGCAGGCCATGGCTCCATGCTTCTTTATTCCCTGCTGCACCTGACGGGCTATGCCGACATGACGTTGGAGCAGATCAAGAATTTCCGCCAATGGGGCGCCATCACGGCGGGCCATCCGGAATACGGACATGCAGACGGGATCGAGACCACGACAGGCCCGCTCGGACAAGGCATCGCGAACTCTGTTGGATTTGCCATGGCCGAAGAATCCCTGCGTGCCCATTACGGCAAGAAGATCATGGATCACTATACCTATGTCATCGCAGGCGACGGTTGCCTGATGGAGGGTGTGAGCCAGGAGGCAATCACCCTCGCCGGCCGGCATCGCTTGGGCAAGCTGATCGTGTTCTGGGACAACAACAACATCACTATTGATGGCCCTGTCACGCTGTCTGACACAACTGACCAGCCGCAGCGTTTCAAATCCGCAGGCTGGGCCGTGATTGAAATCGACGGCCATGACCCCGAGGCCATTGATGCCGCCATCATCAAGGCCAAGAAACAGAACAAGCCGACGATGATTGCCTGCAAAACGCATATCGCGCTGGGCCACGCCGCGCAGGACACGTCCAAAGGCCACGGCGCGCTGACCGATGCCGATCAGATGGCCGCTGCCAAGGCCGCCTATGGCTGGACCACCGGACCCTTTGATGTCCCTGCCGATGTGAAATCCGCGTGGGAAGCGATCGGGTCCCAAGGTTCTGAGGCCCGCGCTGAATGGGAGGCCCGATTTGCTTCTGTCTCTGGCCGCAAACAGGCGGAATTCAACCGCGTGATGGCCCGCGAAGTGCCCAAGAAGCTGTCGGCAACTGTCAAAGCGTTCAAAAAGCAGATGTCGGAAAGCGCACCCAAAGTAGCGACGCGTGCGGCATCCGAAAAGGCGCTTGAGGTGCTGAACCCGGTCTTGAGCGAGACCATTGGCGGCTCGGCGGACCTGACAGGCTCAAACAACACCAAAACAACCGATCTGGGCGTGTTTGATGTGGAAAACCGTGGCGGGCGTTATGTCTATTGGGGCGTTCGCGAGCACGGAATGGCCGCGGCGATGAACGGCATGGTGCTGCACGGTGGCATCCGCGCTTATGGCGGCACGTTCATGTGTTTCACCGATTATGCGCGCCCAGCCATGCGCCTGGCCGCCTTGATGAAGATCCCCACGGTCTTTGTGATGACACACGATTCAATCGGTCTGGGCGAAGATGGTCCAACCCACCAGCCGGTCGAGCATCTGGCGATTAGCCGCGCGACACCGAACACCCACGTGTTCCGCCCGGCCGACGCAATCGAGACAGCCGAAGCATGGGAACTGGCGTTTTCTTCGCCCTCCACCCCATCCGTGCTGTCCCTGACCCGTCAGGGTCTGCCCACAGTGCGCACCGAGCACAAGCTGAAGAACATGAGCGCGCAAGGTGCCTATGTTCTCGCCGAAGCGACGGGCAAACGTCAGGTCATCCTGATCGCCACAGGCTCCGAAGTGTCTGTCGCAATGGACGCCCGCGAAGCACTGCAAGAGGCCGGTATCGGCTGCCGCGTGGTGTCGATGCCCTGCATGGAGCTGTTTGCACAGCAGGACGAAGCATACCGTCGCAAAGTCCTGCCCGCTGGCACTGTCCGCATCGGGATCGAAGCGGCGGTACGCCAAGGTTGGGATCAGTGGTTGCTGGGCGAACGCGGCAACGCCAAAAAGGCCGATTTCGTCGGCATGGATGATTTCGGAGCCTCTGCCCCGGCCAATGTCTTGTTCGAAAAGTTTGGGATTACAGCGGCCAATGTGGTCGAAAAAGCCAAAGCTCTGCTGTAATCACACACAGTGTCTGAAAAAGCCCCTGCATCTGCGGGGGCTTTTTTTATTGGCGAAAGCCTTGGCCAAATTCGCCGTGCCGGTTCTGTAGATCGGGAGTGATACTCCGACCGCTCCCGCGGTCGCTAGACGGCCACGATGCGTGCTGCGATGTCATTGACATACGGCGCGATCAACCGATCAATCGCGGAACGTTTCGGGCGGCTGTGAGCCGCTGAAATGACAAGGCTGGCCACAAGACTGCAATGCGCGTGCATCATCGAGACAAACAGGAATGACAACTCTTCGCAGGAATGGCCGTCAACATCAGGAGGGGTGATGGCCAGTTCGGGTAGGACCACCTGACCGGGGGCTTTTGCTCTACAGGTCCATAGCGGCAAAGTTGTGCTCGCTGTCAGGATTTACGTGGATTTGTCTTTGGTCTGATCACCCATGCTGAGAAGTGCTTTGGAAATGTATGTTTAATAAGCTGAAAAGTTGTCTTGATATCAAAATAGATTTCCCTCCTGCGCCAAAGAAAACGCTGACCCCATTTAAGCGATCACTCCACCTTGGGTGAGACGATCTGCGAAGCCGAGTTGCAAGAAATTTGAGCGTTCAAGCACCCAAGCCTGTGAAACTTTTCCGTAGCGGGTGGGCAGTAGGCGGATCTCCGCTCGCATCGCCGCAATACAACCATAGGTAGGCCATAATCTGCTCATCCAAATTAATGCTTTGGTAAGAATCTGCCACGTACTGTTTGGTCAATCTCAATAAGGTGGGATGAGAAAAACAGGCGGAAAAAATGCTTGGCGGTTTACTAATTTCGATATTTGCAGGAAGCCTGTTGGGCGTCATAGCGTTGTTGGCGGGGTTCGGGTTTTGGTGGTCGTTGCTGATCTATTCGACGAGTGGCGTGTGCATCTTCTTAGTTGTCGCAGGTTGCGCCGTGCTGCGAAAAACCAATGTCGCAGAACATGATCGTAAGACTTCCAGCATTGATCCAAATCCGGCCACGGGCATGCACACTGCACGCGCTCCGGTTCTGGTACCTATGCAACAAGTCCGCGGGATCGTTGCAACCGAGGCGCGCCGCGCAAACTGATTAAACGCTTTTCTTGCTTGGCGAGATACTGCGCCAGATCGGAGTGATCACTTTCTCTCCCACCGGTATCAGCAAGAAGCCAAGGCCAAGGCCCAGCAGCCCGTCGATACCCGCTTTGACCGCCCATTCGATGAAACCTGATCCAGCCGCGACTGTCTTTGCGATGCCGTAAATCAGGTGTTCGGGGCCGTGCCATCCAAGCACGGCCAACCCATGAACGATAATTGACCCACCAACCCACAGCATTGCGGCAGTGCCCACAATTGTTAGCACCTTCATAAAGCCGGGCATGACCCGCACGATCCCGCGACCCAGCGCACGGGTAGCACCCAGTCGCCCACCCGACGCCAACGCCAGACCGACATCATCCGCCTTAACGATAAGCGCCACTGACCCGTAGACAGCGACGGTAATCATGACTGCAACCGCCGCGAGTGTGGCCGCCTCAAACCAAAAGTTGCTGTCCGGGATCGCCGCCAGAGAGATCGTCATGATCTCGGCAGACAGAATGAAGTCCGTCTTGATCGCGCCCGCCGCCTTCTGCTCTTCGAGATGTGCCGGATCCTGCACCTCGGCTGCCTTGCCCGGGTAGTCATCGTGCCCATGTCCCCACCCCAGCACATTCGCAACTTTTTCGGCGCCCTCAAAGCACAGATAGGCCCCGCCCAGCATCAACAGAGGCGGAATCGCCCATGGTGCAAAGTTCGCCAGAAATAGGCCCACAGGAAGCAGATAGAGCAACTTGTTCTTGAGCGAGCCCTTGGTGATGCGCCAGATGATCGGCAATTCGCGTTCGGCCGCAAACCCCTGCACATATTTGGGAGTAACGGCAGCATCGTCGATCACAGCGCCGGCCGCTTTGGAGCCAGACTTGACCGCCTGCCCGATCACATCATCAACGCTTGCGGCCGCCACTTTCGCGATTCCCGCAACGTCATCCAAAAGCGCCAATAATCCGCTCATCGCACCCGCTCCTGCGTCATGTTCTTACGTTAGCGCATAACATGCACGAAAGCGCAGGTACACTGTTAGCGCCAACTTCACACGGTCGCACACGTTTATCGCTAACACTCTGTAATATCGCCACTTTCGCCCTTCTCAGAACGCACCATTGCGACTAACACATCCTCAATCAAGGACCCAATCAAGACGTGGCGTAGCGTAAAAAGGACAATCAGGTATGACGATCAAAGTTGGCATCAACGGATTTGGCCGGATCGGTCGCTGCACTCTGTCTCATATCGCAACTTCCATGCGCAACGATGTCGACGTGGTTGCAATCAACGCGACCGGCCCGTTGGAAACCTCTGCTCACCTGATGCGCTATGACAGCATTCATGGCCGCTTTCCCGGCACGATCACCTTGTCCAACAATGCGATGGACCTCGGCCGTGGTCCGATCCGCATGATGTCCACGTATGACATGAATGAATTGGACTGGACCGGCGTTGACGTTGTTCTGGAATGCACTGGCAAGTTCAATGACGGGCACAAGGCCGCCGTCCATCTGGAGCGCGGCGCGCGCAAGGTGTTGCTGTCTGCCCCGGGCAAAAACGTAGACAAGACCGTGGTCTTTGGTGTCAATCACCGCGAATTGGCCGCCAACGACCGGATGATTTCGAACGGGTCTTGCACCACCAACTGCCTTGCCCCGCTGGCCAAGGTACTGGACAACGCATTCGGAATTGAATCCGGCATTATGACCACAATCCACAGCTATACCGGGGATCAGCCAACGCTCGACCGCCGCCACGATGATCTATATCGCGCGCGGGCAGCGGCCATGGCCATGATCCCAACATCGACCGGCGCGGCCAAGGCATTGGGTGAAGTGCTGCCGAACCTCGCAGGCAAGCTGGACGGCACCGCGATGCGCGTCCCCACCCCCAATGTCAGCGCGGTTGACCTGACCTTTACCGCTGGCCGCGACGTGACCGCTCAAGAGGTGAACGCCGCCGTGGCCGAGGCCGCACGGGGCGAGATGGGCCGAGTGCTTGCCTATGATGACGAGCACAAAGTGTCCGTTGACTTCAACCATACGGACCACTCCTCGATCTTTGCACCGGACCAGACCAAGGTTGTCGGCAACCGGCTTGTGAGAGTTCTTGCGTGGTATGACAATGAATGGGCGTTTTCCGTACGCATGGCCGATGTGGCCGTGGCCATGGGTCGCCTTAGCTGATCCCTTGCGCGTCTGAAGCGAGGCTGGCACAAGACGGTTCACGTTCTTCAACCCTAGCGGGCTTTATGACCAACCGCGGCGCTCTTTTACTTGCAGTGTTCATCCTTGTGGCCATCGGCGTGGATGTGATGATCTACGGATCAGAGCATCTGGTATTCCTCGGCAAAAAGTTCACCGACCTGCTCGAATACATGGCATTTTGGCGCTAGCAGCCCGCGCCGCGTGCGCCCTGCCCGGTTGACATCTGGCCCCAGATGCCTTTGTTAGCGGTAACGGCGCTCGCCCGCATTTGGGCCGAGCGTTTCAGACTGAACCTGACATTTTTCAGCAGACGGGAAACACCATGGCGATCAAAGTTGCAATCAATGGATTTGGCCGGATCGGCCGTAATGTACTGCGCGCAATCGTGGAAAGCGGGCGCACCGATATCGAGGTCGTTGCGATCAACGATCTGGGCCCGGTTGAGACGAACGCACACCTTTTGCAATACGATTCTGTCCACGGTCGGTTCCCCGTGAAGGTGACGACAGGCGCGGACAGCATTGACGTGGGTGGTGGCCCGATCAAAGTCACAGCAGAACGCAATCCAGCAGACTTGCCTTGGGCCCATGTGGATATCGTGTTGGAATGCACCGGTATCTTCACCTCGAAAGACGCCTGTCAGGCGCATCTTGAGAACGGGTCCAGCCGGGTGCTGATTTCGGCTCCCGGTAAGGATGCCGACAAGACCATTGTATACGGCGTGAACCATCAGACCCTTAGCGGTGATGACATCGTGGTGTCCAACGCTTCTTGCACAACCAACTGCCTCAGCCCTGTGGCGCACGTGCTGCACAACGAAATCGGGATCGTCAAAGGGTTCATGACCACGATCCACAGCTACACAGGCGATCAGCCAACGCTCGATACCATGCATAAGGATCTGTACCGCGCACGCGCGGCGGCGCTGTCCATGATCCCCACCTCGACAGGTGCGGCCAAGGCTGTCGGGCTCGTGCTGCCTGATCTGGCTGGTAAGCTGGATGGTGTCGCCATCCGCGTCCCTACCCCGAACGTATCCGTCGTCGACCTGACATTCGAAGCATCGCGCGCTACAACGGTCGAAGAAATCAACGGGGCGATCAAGGCTGCTGCCGGTGCAGGCCCGCTTCAGGGCGTGCTGGGTTACACGGACGCGCCTCTGGTCAGTACGGATTTCAACCATGACCCTCATTCGTCGATCTTTGCCACTGATCAAACCAAGGTAATGGACGGCACGATGGTGCGGATTTTGACCTGGTATGACAACGAATGGGGCTTTTCCAACCGGATGGCGGACACCGCCGTGGAGATGGGCAAATACCTCTGACGGGCAACTCCCCGCTAAAAACTTATGTCAGGGCGTCCCACTGGGACGCCCTTTTCTTTTGGCTTTACGTTGCAAGCATTGCGATTGTTTCACGACATAGCTGCGGAGTTATAGGTTGACGTCCTATGGCATCCCGAAGACCATCTGGTGCCCAAAGACACTTTCAAAAAAAGGATATTGGCTTTGCTCCGCTCAGTTCTCTACATCACTGCTTTTATTACCAGCTGCTTTGCCTCTGCCGCCGTAGCTTCCCAGGTAGCAAACCCCGCCGCCGCGTATTGCATCGAACAAGGCGGGGCATATTCCACAGAAGACACAGACGAAGGTCAGCGCGGTCTGTGCACGTTGGCGGATGGTTCTGTGGTCGATGCATGGGCGCACTTTCGAGAGCAACATAGCGCCGCTCCCTCGGGCAGCACGCAACTGGCAAACCCCGCTGCTGTGTATTGCATCGAACAAGGTGGGACATACTCCATCGAAAACACTGACGAAGGACAGCGCGGATGGTGCACGTTGTCTGATGGAACTGTGGTCGACGCATGGGAGTATTTTCGAGAGCAACACGCCCTTGCAACAGAACCAAACGGCCCGGTTATCGCAGACCGCATTTGGACGGGAGGCCCAATCCTGACAATGGATGACAAACAAATGCGGGCCGAAGCTTTGGCAGAAAAAGACGGCGTCATTGTTGGTGTCGGCAAAGCAGACGACATAATGAAGCTGCGCGGCCCCAGCACCGAGATGATTGATCTGGCAGGCCGCGCGATGATCCCCGGCCTCGTTGACGCTCACGGCCACGTGTTCATGACGGGTATTCAGGCGCTGTCGGCGAACTTGCTCCCGGCGCCCGACGGCGAAGTGAACGATATCCCCACGTTGCAGCGTGTACTGCGCGACTTTGCAGACGCCCAACCTGAACGCGTTGCTGCTGCCGGCTTGATCCTCGGGTTTGGCTATGATGATGCGCAACTGGCAGAGCTACGTCACCCCACCCGCGATGAACTGGATGCGGTGTCATCCGACATTGCGGTTTATGTCATGCACCAATCCGGACACTTCGGAGTGGCAAACACCAAGGCATTGGAACTTGGCGGTATCACGGCGGACACCCCTGATCCGGCCGGTGGGGTCATTCGACGCCGTGAAGGCAGCAATGAGCCCAATGGCGTGCTCGAAGAGAACGCAACAGCGCCCGTTCTTGCGGCCTTGCTGAGTGGACTTGATGTAGAGGCAAACCGTGCAATTTTTCTCGCAGGCACAGAGCTTTACGCCTCGTTCGGCTATACCACCGCGCAAGAAGGCCGCTCGGTTCCTGCGGTGAGCAGACTCATGCAATCGGTGGCAACAGAAGACGGCCTTGATATCGATGTCGTGACCTACCCCGACGTGTTGGTGGACCGGGACTATATCCTTGAAAACCAGTCCCGCACGTACACAGACCGGTTTCGTGTAGGTGGGGCAAAGCTCACGATTGACGGTTCGCCGCAAGGGTTCACTGCGCTGCGCGACCGCCCTTACTACAACCCGCCAGAAGGCTTTCGAGCGGATTATGCAGGTTATGCGTCAGCCACTGGCGATCAGGTTTTTGATGCGGTCGACTGGGCCTTCGAAAACGGAGTTCAGATCCTTGTGCATTCAAATGGCGAGGGCGCCTCAGACATCTTGATCGGCGCGGTCGATACCGCCACTCAGGCGCATGGAGAGGCAGACCGCCGCCCTGTTCTGATCCACGGACAGTTCCTGCGCGAAGATCAGGTGGACGCCTTTAACAGTCTTGATGTGTTCCCGTCGCTGTTTCCGATGCACACGTTTTATTGGGGTGACTGGCACCGCGACCGTACAGTTGGCCCCGCCGCGGCAGACAACATTTCCCCCACAGGATGGGTCCGCGATCGCGGCATGATGTTTTCAAGTCATCACGACGCACCCGTGGCCTTTCCGGATTCGATGCGCATTCTGGATGCGACAGTCACCCGCCGCTCGCGTTCCAACGACATTATCGGTCCAGCGCATCGCGTGGATGTCATCACAGCACTCAAGGCCATGACAATCTGGCCCGCCTATCAGCACTTTGAAGAAGACCGGAAGGGATCACTGGAGAAAGGCAAACTTGCCGATCTGGTGATCTTGTCCAATGACCCCACGGCCATCGACCCTGAAACGCTCGACAGCATCACCGTTGTCGAGACGATCAAGGAGGGCGAAACCGTCTATGCCGCCAACGCTCAGGAAGGATTTTTGAACTACCGGCCTCGAAAAGACGGAACCGATCCTTACGCGGATTTCCTGCGCCTTGTTGCGGTGACGCAGGACATGCAAGGATCGCCCGGGGCATTGGGCCGCTTGTCGCCCTCGATAATGGCCAGGGCGCCACATTCAGGTGCCTGCGAGGCGCGCACATTGGGTGATCTGATAACAGCGTCCGTTGTCACCGCAGATCTTGGAGAACAGATTATCAAATAGGGTCACTTCCTGACGAACCATGCGCGGTTCGGAGTGTTGGTCAGGCTGCTTTGTCACAGGCTGAGACCCTTTCAGGTCTCGGGCAGCTGTTGAAGCTCTGCGGCGAGCCCTTGGGTCTATGCTTCGCGAAGGTGGTTTGGCCTAACGTTTGGATACTTGCGGGTCACGCAAACCGTTCTTGCAGGGCTTTGTTCACAAGCGGGGTGACAAAAGTGCTGACATCCCCGCCCAGCCGAGCGATTTCCTTGACCAGTTTGGACGCAATAGCCTGGTGTTGGGCCTCGGCCATCAGGAATACCGTTTCGATACTGTCGTTGAGTTTGCGGTTCATGCCGACCATTTGGAATTCATACTCAAAGTCCGCCACCGCGCGCAGTCCGCGAAAGATAATCTGCGCGCCCACGTCTGCGGCGCAGTCAATCAATAGGTTTTCGAAGGGATGCGCGACGATTTCGGTCCCCGTTTGCTCGCTCAGTACGGCACATTCTGCCTCGATCATCGCAACGCGTTCTTCCAAAGAAAACAGCGGCCCCTTGTCCCGATTGATCGCCACACCAATCACGAGGCGGTCCACCATCGGACTGGCGCGACGAATGATGTCCATATGCCCCAGCGTGATGGGATCGAAGGTGCCAGGGTATAGGCCGGTACGCATTGGGGCGCCTTTCGCAAGTCGAATTACGGCAATCCAACATTTACGTTAATGGATTGCAAGGCGGCTTTAGTGCCCCATGATCATGCCCTCAAGGGCATCTTTCTCCATCGCCAACTCTGTCAGTCGCGCCTTGACCGCGTCACCCAGCGTGATCAGTCCGATCAACTGTCCGTCTTCCAGAACAGGCATGTGCCGAAATCGCCCGTCCGTCATCTTTTGTAGAACGCTGTCGGCGCTGTCTTCGCGCGCGCATGTCACCAGTTTGGACGTCATGTAGGCGTCCACACGGTCATTCAGAATGGACCCGCCCCTTTGGGACAGCATCCGGACAATGTCGCGTTCCGACAGTATCCCATCTGCGCGCAGCCCGTCCGTGGAGATCACAACGGTACCGATCTTACGCTCCGCCAAGATGTTCACCGCTTCGGAAACCAATGCACCCGGCTTGACCGTGACCACTGTATCGTCCGATTTCGATTTAAGAATCTGATGAACAAGCATGGTTTGGTCCTCTGTATTGGTTGTGTTGTCCCGTCAGCGTCGGGTGCGAGGGCGCCTTGTGTCAAGGGTGCAGTGCATTCTAAGGCCAGTCGGCGCTTTTTCGTGCCGGGTGGGCGCAAGATCGGGCCGCGCGTTTTGGAGAGTGTAGACAAAGTTCCAGCCTACCAAGTGCCTACGCCAAACCGGGACCGGCCCCCAGTCCATTCGAAACAAATGGCCCGTGATGCGCGTTGAGCGGGAAAACACGGACTTGCCCCTTTTACCCCACGTTTTGCGGCGCTATCGTGCGCGCAAGCGCGGTTTGTCGCGCTCTGTGCCCGCGCTGCGGTTCAGGTACAGATAGCCCCACACAGATCTGCGCGTCGCTGCGCAACAGGAGACTGCATGCAAGACCTCACCCACTATATCAATGGCGCCCATGTCGCTGGCACTTCTGGCCGCTTTGCGGATGTGATGAACCCGGCGACGGGTGAGGCGCAGGCGCGTGTGCCGCTGGCCTCAACCGCCGAGGTCGCTCACGCCGTAGAGATCGCCGCCGCAGCACAGCCCGCATGGGCCGCTGTGAACCCACAGCGCCGCGCGCGCGTGATGATGAAATTTGTAGCCCTGCTCAACCGCGATATGGACAAGCTCGCCGAAGCGCTAAGCCGCGAACATGGCAAGACGCTGCCGGATGCTGCAGGTGATGTGCAGCGCGGTCTTGAGGTGGTCGAGTACTGCATCGGAGCGCCGCACCTGTTGAAGGGTGAGTATACGGACTCCGCTGGTCCCGGCATCGACATGTACTCGATGCGTCAGGCGCTGGGTGTGACGGCCGGCATCACCCCGTTCAACTTTCCAGCCATGATCCCGATGTGGATGTTTGCGCCCGCGATTGCGTGCGGCAACGCATTTATCCTGAAACCATCCGAGCGGGATCCGTCTGTGCCGCTGATGCTGGCCGAGTTGATGGAGGAAGCAGGCCTGCCCAAAGGTATCTTGCAGGTCGTCAACGGGGACAAAGAAGCAGTGGATGCAATCCTGCACCACGATGTCATCCAGTCCATCGGTTTTGTCGGATCAACTCCGATTGCGGAATACATCTATGGCACCGGCTGTGCGAACGGCAAACGGGTGCAGTGTTTCGGTGGGGCCAAAAACCATATGATCATCATGCCCGACGCGGATATGGATCAGGCCGCAGACGCCTTGATTGGCGCGGGATACGGGGCTGCTGGCGAACGTTGCATGGCGATCTCGGTTGCCGTGCCTGTGGGCGATGAAACGGCCGACCGCCTGATCGAAAAACTGGTGCCACGCATCGAAAAGCTGAAAGTCGGCCCCTACACCGCTGGCAATGACGTCGACTACGGGCCTGTGGTCACAGCGGCCGCCAAAGCCAACATCGAACGTCTGGTACAGACGGGTATCGATCAGGGGGCCAAGCTGGTTGTCGATGGACGCAACTTTAATCTTCAGGGCTATGAAGATGGCTTTTTCGTCGGCCCACACCTGTTTGATCACGTGACCAAAGATATGGACATCTACACTCAGGAAATCTTTGGCCCCGTTCTGTCGACAGTGCGCGCCCAAAGCTATGAAGAGGCCATCGGCCTTGCAATGGACCATGAATACGGCAACGGCACCGCGATCTTTACCCGCGACGGCGATGCGGCACGCGATTTCGCGAACCGGATCAACATCGGGATGGTGGGCATCAACGTGCCAATCCCAGTGCCGCTGGCCTATCACACCTTTGGCGGGTGGAAGAAATCAGTGTTTGGGGATCTAAACCAGCACGGGCCGGACGCGTTCAAATTCTATACGCGAACCAAGACGGTCACGGCGCGCTGGCCGTCCGGCATCAAGGAAGGCGGAGAATTTTCAATTCCCGTTATGGAGTAATTTGCCCCTTTCCTTCCGCATAATTCCGGAGCGCGGTCTTGTCGTGGTCGAGTTCACTGGATACTCGACCATCGACGATTTCATGCGCGCATCGGCCGCTTATGTGGCGCACCCGGATTATGTGGCGGGGCAGAAACAGCTGGTCGACATGACCCGCATCACCGGCTTTGAAAAAGACTATGTTCGCTTCATGGAGATACAAGCGGCCAAAGCAGAACGCCTGGCGGGTGCGGGCGTGCAATCGCTGTGCGTCTATGTGGCCCCCACCTCGGTCGCCAAAGAGATCGCCATCCTGTTCACCCGCACATGGGCGGACATCACCAATGTTGTGATTATGGTGCAAGACACCGAGGCCGAAGCGCTGACTTTGCTTGGCCAACCAGAGGGCAGCATTGATGAAATGCTGCGCGCCACAGGGGTTCAAACTTAGAGAGGCGAGCAAGGGAATGACAGCCTCGGGAGTTCAACATAATCAACCAACTCGCGGCATAAGCCAAAACGAGCCGGATAGTCCAATCGCTGAACCAAAACGGTAACGGCTTGCTGGACCATCGCCACTAAGAAAAACTGCAATTCTATCCACTCTTGTGACGGAACAGCGAGGGCGTGGATACAATGAGATTTCCGAGGACACTTGCGTCTCATTTTATGACAGGACTGCGGCAGTTTACAGCGAGAATCAGTCAGCAACAGGGCGGGCATTCTAGTAAGCTGTCAATTGATGGATACGCGGTCGCACTACCAATACGTGCAATTTTACGGTTGCAAATCTAGCTTTGAGCCACTTTACGCCGATAGCACCACCCCAAATAGCAAAGCACACTACCCTTAGCAGAATCCGGTAATGGAATGGACTTACGGTTTGTTGTTTGTGCCAAATTGTGTCAATTTAGCGGCAATTATGACATATTATGCAAATACGGGACTTTTGATCCCGGGTGATTGGGAGTGGCGATTTATGTTTGGCCTAAAAACAACTTGGTCCGGAGCGCTGGCGTTGGCGGTTGCGGCGGTCTTTTCATTTAGTTCGGATGGTCATGCTGCAACCATTGGTCCCTGCTCTGACTTTTCTCCGGATGTTTCCGGCGCAGTCGTTGCGACAAACGGCACCGTAGCCGGATGTGTAGTAACTGATATTGCTAACGAAGACGCAACCAACATCGACGGACTGTTTGGCGCAGTTGTTGGAGATCTATCCGCTGATTGGCAAGGTGACAAAACAGACAGCAAAGTCGATGGGGCCTTTGGGACAAGTTCTTTGGGGTCGTATCTGACGATCTCCGCGAACTCGAACCCTGATCCATTTGATGTCGCGGGTGACTGGGAAATTTCAGCTTCTTTCTTTGACGTGTACAAATATGGACTTCTCTTATTCAAGAGCGGCAACGAAGCCTTCCCCGGCACGGTGATTGGCTACCTGATTACAGAAGACGACAGTGCCGACGGTGCCGAGGGTACGTATAATGGCCCTCAGATGTTCTACAACTTTCAAAAATGTAATGGTGCCAACGCGCCAGATCCATGCGATCCGACCTCCGCTGGCGGCGCCAAAGGGGACCCTGTTAGCCATATATCAGTTTATGGATTTGGCACACCTCCCGAGGACTGCCCTCCAGGCCAAATTCGCCTGAACGGTGTTTGTACCACTGGGACGGGTGAACCGCCCGCGGTACCACTTCCAGCTGGCCTTCCGCTCATGCTCACTGCAATCGGTGCAGGCGCATACCTGCGCAGACGCGCGCGGAAATCCGCTTAAACTTCTAAATTAGACAGCATTAAGGAAGGCGCCCTGTGAGGCGCCTTTTTTTTGCCCTACTGTCCTCTCAATCACCGCGCACCCAAGACACGGTCAAGAATTGAGCGGAGCAATCAGAATGAGCAAACCGAACCCAATGGGTGGCCAAAACGGCCATGCACCCGACCGTCTTTTGCCTCTGGCGTTTGACGAAAACATTGTCACTGGTTTTTTCGCAAAAGGTAAAAGCCTCGGCAAACAGGTCAAAGACATTCTGGAGACCAATACAGGCGCAGACGTGGCTTCCATCGGAACGCACGTGTCTGCTGCAGCGGCCAAATTGATCAAGAACGCTGAAACGCCCGAGAACGAGGCGCACGAGGGCAGCAGCATTGAACTCAGCGGCTATCTGTCGACAGATGAGGCCGATCTGATGGGTCACATGGATGACCATGATCACACTCATGACGACCATGAACATTCCGAGCTGGACCATTCCGACCTTGACGGCTTCGCAGAGGCCCGTGGCGGCAAAGGCGGCAAAAAAACAGATGACGGCACCACATCAGACGGTGGTGGTGGCAAAGGAAGAGGCAAAAACAAAGTCGTTGAGGAAACCGACGAAGTCGAACCAGCGCCGGAGCCAGAGCCAGAACCAACGCCAGAACCAGAACCCACACCTGAGCCTGAGCCTGAGCCAGAGCCTGAGCCTGAGCCAGAACCCACACCTGAGCCCGAGCCAACCCCTGCCCCGTCCACTGAATTTGGCTGGTTGAATGCGAATACCTACTTAAGCGGAGGCGATACACCGGATGGCTTCAATGTGGAATTGGTGTTCGACGGTTTCTGGACTGACTCGCAGAAAGAAATGGGGGCTCAACAGGCTGAAATTCTGAGCGACATTATCATCGGTGATCTGCCGAACTATGGTGACATCGACGACGTTCGAATTGAGATCAGCACGTGGGAAATTGACGGTTCGGGCGGGACATGGGGCCTCGGCGGATACTCCCAGCTCAGAGCCGATGGCATGGTAGCCGAGGGTGGCATATTTCTGGACCCAGCGGACATCGGTACAGCCGAAAGTCGGGAGATGCTGGACGAGTTGATGATGCACGAAATGATGCACGCCATCGGATTCGGCACCACATGGGACCAGAACGGGCTCACATCAAACGGCACCTTTATCGGAGAATACGCCGTCGATGTATACGGTAGCTCGGTCCCGATCGACAACTCAGGCCATCTATCAGAAGCGGTCGGCGACGAGATGGGAACCACCTATATCTCTAACAATGCAGAACCGATCACCGATCTGACGCTCGCCATACTCGAAGATATGGGTTTCGAAACAATCTACGAACCACCTGTCGAAGAGGAAGAAGAGACTGTCGACGACTTCATGTTGTTCTAGTCGCGACTAAAGCACCACAAGCAAAGGCAGCTCTCGGGCTGCCTTTTTTATGGGAGTTCCATTCCCCTGCGAACATGGCATATTCCAGCCAAACACAGGAGGATACATGGATTTCGCCCTGACAGAGGAACAGACCGCCATCTTTGATATGGCGCACGCATTTGGGCAGGACAACATCGCGCCCCACGCCCGCGATTGGGAAGCCCAAGGTACTATTCCAAAAGAACTCTGGCCCGAGGTCGGCGCGCTGGGTTTTGCCTCGCTCTATGTGTCCGAAGACGCAGGCGGCTCCGGTCTGTCCCGGTTGGATGCGACGCTGGTGTTCGAGGCTCTCAGCATGGCCTGCCCGTCTGTCGCGGCATTCCTTTCGATCCACAACATGTGCGCCAAGATGCTCGACAACTTCGCCAGCGATGATCTGAAGGCCCGGGTCATGCCCGGCGTTCTCAGCATGGACACGGTGCTCAGCTATTGCCTGACAGAACCCGGCAGCGGGTCGGACGCCTCTGCCCTGCGCACCCGCGCCGAGCGCACAAACGAGGGTTACGTTGTGAACGGCACCAAGGCGTTCATTTCGGGTGGCGGATATTCGGACGCATATGTCTGCATGGTCCGCACTGGCGAGGATGGGCCAAAGGGCGTGTCGTGCATCTACGTGGATGACGGTGTGGATGGGCTGAGTTTCGGTGCTTTGGAAGACAAAATGGGCTGGCGCAGCCAACCTACGGCGCAGGTGCAGTTCGACAATTGCAACATTTCTTCGGCTAATCTTGTCGGTGAAGAGGGTCAGGGTTTCAAATATGCGATGATGGGGCTGGATGGCGGACGTCTGAACATTGCCGCCTGCTCGCTTGGGGCTGCACAGACGGCCCTCAACAGCACTCTGGCCTATATGGGCGAACGCAAGGCCTTTGGTCAGCCCATTGATCAGTTTCAGGGGCTGCAATGGCGCCTTGCGGATATGGAGATCGAGTTGCAGGCGGCCCGCACTTTCCTGCGCCAGGCAGCATGGAAGCTTGATACCGGCGCGCCTGACGCGACCAAGTTCTGCGCCATGGCCAAGAAGTTCGTGACCGAAGCCGGGTCGCGTATTGTGGACCAGTGCCTGCAACTGCATGGCGGCTACGGATACCTTGCCGATTACGGGATCGAAAAGCTGGTGCGCGATCTGCGCGTCCACCAGATCCTTGAAGGCACGAATGAGATCATGCGCGTGATTGTAGCCCGAGACATGTTGAAGAACCGATGAGCGATATTTCTATCCGCATCGAGGGGTGCGCCGGCCGTATCACCTTGCAGCGCCCCGAAGCACTCAACGCCATGACATACGAGATGTGCGTGGCGATTGAGCAGGCCTTTGATGAATGGGCACAGGACGACGCAGTAACACTGGTGGTGTTGGACGCCGAAGGCGACCGTGCGTTTTGCTCAGGCGGTGATATTGCCGAACTGTACGAGACCGGCACTAAAGGCGACTATGCCTACGGCCAGAAATTCTGGGCTGACGAATACCGCCTGAACCACAAGATTTTCCAATATCCCAAACCTGTTGTGAGCTTTCTGCAGGGCTTTACCATGGGTGGCGGGGTTGGGCTTGGCTGCCACGGCTCGCACCGGATTGTGGGGGAAAGCAGCCAGATCGCAATGCCGGAATGCGGGATCGGGTTGATGCCCGATGTAGGGGGCACGCTGATGCTGGCCCTCGCGCCCGGCCGGCTTGGGGAATACCTTGGGACAACGGCGGCACGGATGGATGCGGGGGATGCGATTTTTGCAGGCTTTGCGGATCACTTTATCCCGCAAGCGCAATGGCTGGACCTGATCGCCACCCTCGAACAGACCGGCGATATTGCCCGCATCGCAGGCGCTGCCGCGCGCCCCACCCCCGGTCCGTTACAAGCGGCGATGCCAGACATCGACCGGCACTTTCATGGGGCCGCCCTTGGCGATGTTTTCACCACCTTGCGCGCCGAAGACAGCGACTTTGCCCGCGACACGCTGAAAAAGATGGGGCGCAACAGTCCATTGTCTATGGCCTGTACGATCGAGGCATTGCACCGTTTACGTGGTCCAACCCTAACCTTGGAAAAGGCGCTGGATCTGGAATACCGTTTCACCGCACGCGCGATGGAGCATGGCGATTTCCTCGAAGGAATCCGCGCGGCTATCATCGACAAGGATCGAAATCCAAAGTGGCAGTTTGCCGATGGTGCAGTGCCTGCCACAGCCGTGGCCAAGATGCTGATGCCGCTGGGGGAAATGGCGTTGAAATTGGGAGAGACGGGCATGAAAATTGGGTTTATCGGACTTGGAAATATGGGCGCGCCTATGGCTGCCAATCTGGCGGCTGCGGGGCACGATGTCTCTGGCTTTGATGTTGCGGGCACGACGGCCAAAGGTGTTAGTTCTGCCACCAGCGCTGTTGAGGTCGCTGACGGCGCAGACATCGTGATCGCGATGCTGCCAAACGGAGACATCCTGCGCGCCGTCGCAGCGGAAGTAATCCCCACCATGCGCGCAGGCACCACTTTCATTGATTGCTCGACCGTGGATGTAGACAGCGCGCGTGCCGTTGCTGATATGGCCGAGGCAGCGGGTATCTTATGCGTCGACGCGCCTGTATCGGGCGGCATTGGTGGGGCCGCAGGCGGCACGCTCACCTTTATGGCGGGCGGGAGCGAAGCCGCATTTGCCAGCGCAGCCCCCCTATTCGACATCATGGGTCAAAAGGCTGTGCATTGCGGCGATGCAGGCGCCGGTCAAGCCGCCAAGATTTGCAACAACATGATCCTTGGCGCCACGATGATCGCCACCTGCGAGGCCTTTGCGTTGGCCGACAAGCTGGGGTTAGAGCGCCAAAAGATGTTTGACGTTGTCAGCACGTCGTCGGGGTTCAGTTGGTCAATGAACACCTACTGCCCTGCCCCCGGCGTTGGTCCAACCAGCCCTGCGGACAACGGATACACCCCCGGCTTTGCAGCCGAACTGATGCTCAAGGACCTTGGCTTGAGCCAGCAAGCGGCTGCGGCCGTGGATGCGGACACGCCGATGGGCCAACGCGCGCTGGAATTGTACCGTCAGTTCGTCGAGGACGAAGACGGAAAAGGCAAGGATTTCAGCGCAATGCTGCCCCGGTTTGAAACGCGCGGACGCTCCTGAGCCCTACTTGCCAACCGTGATCAACAGCAAGACCGTGAACATCACGGGCACAAGGCACAACGCCACGATGATCAGTGCCGGATAACCCCATGTGGCGATGGCGAGGCCCCAGGTCACGATTAGCGTAAAAACAAGCAGAAACACCCGCAGCTCTGTCCCAAACAAGGTCGGTCCAAAGGTGTTCGCCAAGTCGCTTGGGCTTTGTGCCTGGGCAACTGGTACAGCGACGTTCGTGGTGTTGGTGGTCATCGGTCATCTCTCCATCTGATGTTAGGATGGAGATAGTGCGGCTGTCACACTGCGGAATGCGGCATTCTGACTGAAACAGTCGGGATTAATTCTCCCCCGTAGGCCCGCCGCTACTCTGCGGCGACCTTGCGGGATGTCAGCATCGACTTGAGGTAGTGGCCCGTGTGGCTGTCGGTGATCTCGGCCACTTCTTCGGGTGTGCCAGTGGCCACAACTTTCCCGCCGCCATCCCCACCTTCGGGACCGATATCGATGATATGATCAGCCGTTTTGACCACGTCCAGATTGTGTTCGATCACCACCACGGAATTGCCCTGATCCACAAGTTCATGAAGCACTTCCAACAACTTACGCACATCTTCAAAGTGAAGACCTGTCGTGGGTTCATCCAAAATATAAAGTGTGCGCCCGGTCGAACGTTTGCTGAGTTCTTTGGATAGCTTTACCCGCTGCGCCTCACCGCCCGATAGGGTCGTCGCTTGCTGACCAACCTTGATGTAGCCAAGACCCACCCGCATCAGCGCATCCATTTTTTCGCGGATGGTTGGAACAGCCTGAAAGAAGGTTTGCGCGTCTTCAACCGTCATGTCCAAAACGTCGGCGATGGACTTGCCCTTGAATTTGATCTCAAGCGTTTCGCGGTTGTAACGCGCGCCTTTGCAGGTTTCGCATTCGACATAGACATCGGGAAGGAAGTGCATCTCGATCTTGATCACACCGTCGCCCTGACAAGCCTCGCAACGCCCGCCTTTGACGTTAAAACTGAAGCGTCCGGGCTTGTACCCGCGCGCCTTGGCTTCGGGCAGCCCTGCGAACCAGTCGCGGATTGGGGTGAAGGCCCCGGTGTACGTGGCAGGGTTGGACCGTGGCGTGCGCCCGATTGGGCGCTGATCGATATCAATCACCTTGTCGAGGTGTTCGAGCCCTTTGATCGTCTCACATGGCGCAGGCGTCTGGCGTGCCCCGTTCAAGCGCATCGAGGCCGTCTTGAACAGCGTTTCGATGGTCAGCGTGGATTTCCCCCCGCCCGACACACCTGTGACACAGACGAATTTTCCCAGTGGAAAATCAACGGTCACGTTCTGCAAGTTGTTGCCCGTCGCTTTGACCACTGTGACCTTCTTGTTGCCCTTCTTGCCTTTGCGCCGCGTGGCGGGCACTGCAATTTCGCGCACGCCGGACAGGTAGTCGCCAGTGATCGAACCACTGGCTGTGACCTCGGCCGGAGTGCCGTGGGCGACAACTTCGCCGCCATGCACGCCAGCACCGGGGCCAATGTCGAACACGTAGTCCGCCTCTCGAATTGCCTCTTCGTCATGTTCAACCACGATCACGGTATTGCCCTGATCGCGCAGGTTTTTGAGCGTGCCAAGCAATCGATCATTGTCGCGCTGATGCAGGCCGATCGACGGTTCGTCCAAGACATAAAGCACGCCTGTCAAACCAGAGCCGATTTGAGATGCAAGCCGGATCCGCTGGCTCTCTCCACCACTTAACGTACCGCTTGAGCGGGAAAGCGTAAGGTATTCCAAACCCACATTATTCAGGAACCCAAGGCGCTCGCGGATTTCCTTGAGAATGGCCCGCGCAATCTCATTTTTCTGCGATGTCAGATACTCAGGCACGGCAGAGCACCAGTCATAGGCCTCGCGGATCGACATCTGCACAACCTGGCCTGCGTGCAGCAGTTTGTCCGGGTCATCAGCGGGGCCGATCTTGACCGCCAACGCCTCGGCGCGCAGACGGTAACCGTTGCACGTCCCGCAGGGGCGGTTGTTTTGATAGCGTTCAAACTCTTCGCGGATCCAGTTGCTGTCTGTCTCGCGGTAACGCCGTTCCATATTGGGGATGACCCCTTCGAAGACGCGCGTGACTTGGTACACCCGTCCACCTTCGTCGTAGCGGAACGGGATTTCCTCATCGCCAGAGCCGTAGAGGAAGACTTGTTGCACAAAGGCTGGCAGGTCTTTCCACTTGGTTTGCTGGTCGAATTCGTAATGTTTGGCGATAGCTTCGATGGTTTGCAGGAAATACGGGGATTTGCCTTTGCGCCATGGGGCCAGCGCGCCATCGTAGATTTTCAGGTTCTGGTCAGGCACGACGAGGCGTTCGTCAAAGAACAGCTCTGCCCCCAACCCGTCGCAGGATGGGCATGCACCGAAGGGCGCGTTGAACGAGAACAGGCGTGGTTCGATCTCTGGGATGGTAAATCCACTGACCGGACATGCGAATTTTTCTGAAAACGTCAGGCGTTCGGGATCGCCCTCTGCTGGAGCGGTTTCCAGAACGGCAATGCCATCGGCCAGATCCAGCGCTGTGCGCAAGCTGTCCGCCAGCCGAGTTTCCAATCCTTCCCGCACCACGATCCGGTCCACGACAACGTCGATGTCATGGCGGAATTTCTTGTCGAGCGTGGGCGGTTCGTCGAGTTCGTAAAAGGTACCGTCGACTTTGACACGTTGGAACCCTTGCTTGCGCAACTCAATGAATTCCTTGCGGTATTCGCCCTTTCGATCACGAATGATTGGCGCAAGCAGATAGGCACGTGTGCCCTCTTCAAGGCCCATCACCCGGTCCACCATGTCTTGTACCTGCTGCGCCTCGATTGGCTTGCCCGTTTCGGGGGAATACGGCGTGCCGACGCGCGCGAACAGCAGTCGCATGTAGTCGTAAATCTCGGTCACGGTGCCGACGGTCGAACGGGGGTTCTTCGACGTCGTCTTTTGTTCAATCGAGATGGCAGGGCTCAGGCCGCTGATGTGATCCACATCCGGTTTCTGCATCATGTCGAGGAACTGGCGCGCATAGGCGGACAGTGATTCCACATAGCGACGCTGGCCCTCGGCATAGATCGTATCAAACGCCAGCGACGACTTGCCTGACCCCGAAAGCCCAGTGATCACAACCAGTTGGTCGCGCGGAATATCCACGTCGATGGACTTAAGGTTATGCTCGCGCGCGCCGCGCACCTCGATGTTCTTTAGCTCGGCCATGATCAGCCCCCCGGTTAACACTTCGTACATAGGCCAGAGGCGCTGTCGGGCCAATGGAAAAATGAGAACATGGCGTGAACATGCGCGTTGCTGCCATGGGATGTCAGTGGCGACGGCGCATCGCCATCCATGCGTGCACAAAAAAGCCGCCCATAAGCACGAATATCGCTGTCCAAATCATGCCTGCGTACCCGGCCACCCCAAGAATTGCCAAAAGCGCAGGCGTTCCGATGGTGTTGCCCAAGTTGCCGGTCTGGGCCAGCGCGCCGTAGGCCTGGGCCTGCGTGTTAGGCGTCGTGTTCAGTTGTGGGATCGATGCGAATGTCGCCCCCTGCACCAGCCCCAGCCCCGCTGCAAGCCCAAGGCAGGCAGCTGGCAGCCCCGGTGCCATCAGCAACCAAATGAGCGCTGCGACGCTGCACACAAAACCCACTTGCGTGAGCTGTACCGCCGAAATCATGCGCAGCGCCCAAACCCCCAGTGTCATTGATACCGCAATCGACACCAAAGGCATCGCCCCGATGACCCACGCCCGCCACTCTGGTGCAATGTAGGGCGGCAAAACCGTCAGAATGGCGAGGAAACAGAAGGTATAGAACAACCAGCCTGCCCCGGGTGCTGCAATGCGCGGCGAACGGTAGATGGTGAGGTGATCAGACAGCAGACCACGCAAGGACAGAGCGCCCTCAGCTCGGTCCTGTATTGGGCTAAGAAACCGCGTCAACACAATCGCAAAAACAGCCATCCAAATGGCATGAGCGATGAAGAGCGCCGGCACCCCGTATGCGGCAACCAGCGGTAGGCCGAGCGCGACCAAAAGAGTGAAGGCGACGCCGAAAAACGTGCTCCAAAGCGTGAGGGTGAAACCGGTGTGGCGCGCCGCGCTTAGGCTAGCGATGAGTGTGGGGGCCGCGACGACGATGGCGAGGTGCGACATCCCCTCAACCACACGGCTGGCCAACATCAGGGGCAGCGCAGGCAATGTGGCCTGAAACAGCGACATCGCCACCCCAGCCCAAAGCGCCCACAGCATCGCACGCCGATACCGGATGCGCGCGACGACAAGGCCCGCAACGACGCCCAGAAGAATACCGACAAAGCCGACAAGAGACACCATAAACCCAAGTGCAGCCCCAGCATCCGGATAGACGGGCCCGAGTTGGTCAAAGATCACGCTGATCTTGGCATATTGCCCAGCTGCACCCAGCCCTGCCCCCCAAAGGATAAAAACGAAGGGAAAGTTGGTGTGCTGGGTCATAGACCCCGGCTACGCCTCACGCGCCGGGGCTTCAAGTTGTGATTTAGTCTCCCATGCCGTCAAGCATGGGCCTCACTTAAAAGTGGATGGCACGGTCGTAGGCATCCAAAACGCTTTCGTGCATCATTTCTGACAGCGTTGGGTGCGGGAAGACGGTGTGCATCAGGTCTTCTTCTGTGGTTTCGAGCGCCTGACCCACCACATAGCCCTGGATCAGTTCCGTCACTTCGGCGCCGATCATGTGCGCGCCCAAAAGCTCACCTGTTTTGGCGTCAAAGACGGTTTTGATAAGCCCCTCAGGCTCGCCCAAAGCGATCGCCTTGCCGTTGCCGATGAACGGAAATTTACCGACCTTAATGGCGTAACCCGCTTCTTTGGCTTTGGCCTCGGACAGGCCCACGCTTGCCACCTGCGGATGGCAATAGGTGCACCCCGCAATGGAGTTGGGTTTGATCGGGTGCACGTCGTTTTTGCCTGCAATCAACTCTGCAACCATTGTTCCCTCATGGGACGCCTTGTGTGCCAGCCAAGGGGCGCCCGCGATGTCGCCGATGGCATAGAGCCCATCAATGCCGGTGCGGCAGTATTCATCTGTAACCACGTGGGTGCGGTCGATTTTCACCCCGAGGGCTTCGAGACCCAGATTTTCGACGTTGCCGACGATGCCGACGGCAGAAATCACGGTGTCAAAGTCGTGCTTTTCGACCTTGCCGCCCACTTCGATATGGGCCGTGACTTTGCCTTTGGCGCGGTCCAGCTGTTTGACCATCGCTTTTTGCATGATCTTCATGCCCTGCTTTTCAAAAGACTTTTTCGCGAAAGCGCTGATTTCTTCGTCTTCGACAGGCAACACCCGGTCCATGACTTCGACCACAGTCGTGTCGGCGCCCAGCGTGTTGTAAAAGCTCGCAAATTCGATGCCAATGGCCCCGGATCCAATGACCAGCAGTTTCTTTGGCATCCGTTTAGGTGTCAGCGCCGCTTTGTACGTCCAGACCAGTTCGCCATCCGCTTCCAAACCCGGCAACTCGCGCGCGCGCGCGCCGGTTGCGAGTATAATGTTTTTGGCAGTCAGTTCTTCGGTGCCCTTGTCGGTTTTGACGGACACTTTGCCTTTGGCGAGGATCGTGCCCTCGCCCATAATCACGGTCACCTTGTTCTTTTTCAGCAGATGGCCGATGCCGCCTGACAATTGGCCCGCAACCTGACGCGAGCGTTTGACCACAGCGTCCAGATCGTAGCTTACATTGTCTGCCTTCAGGCCAAATTCCTTGGCGCGATGCATCAGGTGGAACACTTCGGACGAGCGCAACATCGCTTTGGTCGGGATGCAGCCCCAGTTCAGGCAGATGCCGCCCAAATGTTCGCGTTCCACCACGCAGGTGCTCAGACCCAATTGTGCCGCACGTATTGCCGCCACATATCCGCCTGGGCCGGAGCCAACCACCACCACGTCAAAGGATTTTGCTGCCATGTCTCGTGTCCTCGTCAAACTCTGATCAGAATTAGTTTAACGGTAAACTACTTTTGATCAGACCTCAACGTACGACATGCGCGACACTTCGACCTCAATGGAGCACGGTCAGATTTAGGCGGCCGCGGCCGCCTCTTGCAGTTCGCGCAGGATTTCGCCGTAGCCACCCAGATCAAGGAACGCTTGTTCTGCGCCCGTGGTTTTGCGCCCCAGACTGGCATTGCGATGTGGGAACCGGCCAAACCGGCGGATCACTTCGCGGTGGGCACGGGCGTGTAGCAGAAATGTCGCATCGCCCATCCGCTCGCTGATCAGACGCACAGCGCGGTCCTGATCCGTAAGGTTTTCCGAATGCTCGAGCGGCAAATAAAAGAAAACGCGAGCGGGCGGGTCGACACGTAGGTCCCAGCCCTTTGCGATGGCCGACTTTGCAGCAGCCAGTGCGGCCCGGTCGGTGGCAAAAGCCTGGCAAGAGTCCCGGAAAATGTTACGCGACATCTGATCTGTGAGGATCGTATAGGCCAGCGCCCCGTTGGGATAAGTCAGCCAGAGCGCGTATTGCCCTTCGGATGCCCCTTGCAATGCACGCCCAAAACGCTGGCGTACGGTGTCGTCGAAGTCAGCATCCATCCTGAACCAGTGTTCCGGTGTGCACTCATCCAACCAGAACTTTAGTATTTCATCCGGACCTACCATGGTTTTCACTCCTGCTCCCATGCCCCGTTATCAAATCGTTACACGTCAATATGTGGTCCGCCCAATCACGAAATACAACATTATGCAGCTTTACCGTCATCATCTCCGGCCTGATCAGCGCTGATGGCGTATTCTTGTGCAATTTCCATTGAAACGGGCGTTACCGCACTCTGCGCCATCGCCACGTAGGCACCGGTTTCCGTGACCGAGATCGCGTCGCGTTGCGTGGTGCGATACATGGCGTAACCTGCGAGGACGGCAAACAAAACAGCAATGAACAGATAAAACCCGCTTGGTCCAATGTTCTCCATCAGTGCCCCCACCACAAGCGGGCCAAACACAGCACCCAAACCACTGATAAAAACCAGTCCGCCAGAGGCTGCGGCCATGTCTTCATGCTCCAGATAGTCATTCGTGTGTGCCAACAGCAGCGAATAGGCTGGGTTCGACATTCCCCCCACCACAAAGGCTGAGATCAGCAACCATATGAGGTTCGGGCCCAACAGTATGCCTGCGACAGCGCCTGCAAGGCCTATGGCTGAGACGACAATGATCAACTGCCGCCTATCCATCCGGTCAGATATCCATCCGATCGGGTATTGCAGCACCATAGCCCCGACAAAAAAGGTCGCAACGAAAGTCGAAATCTCGGCAACGCTCAGACCCACCTGCGCCCCGTAAACAGACGACATGCCAAACTGCGCCGAAAACACGCCGCCCAGCAGCAACATCCCGAAACAGCCCAGAGGCGACTTGCCAAAAAGGTCGCGCAGGGTCATCGGTTTGGTTGAATCAAAGGCCGGCGTCGGTGTGATCGACAATAGAATTGGCGTGATCGCAAGAGACACGAGCACTGACGGAATCACAAACAACACAAAACCGGACGGGTCCGCCGTCAGCAAAAGGGCCTGACTGATCACGATCCCCGATGTCTGCACGATCATGTAAAGCGAAAGGGCCTTGCCCCGGTTCGAGTTGTCAGCAGCATCGTTCAGCCAGCTTTCGGCCGTGACGTACACAGCCGAAAATCCGAACCCGATCACCACACGGCCCAGTGCCCAGACCCACGGATTGGCGAATGTCGGATACAGCAGGATGACAGCCGAAATCAGCGAGGCGAGGGCCGCAAAGACCCGCACATGCCCCACCCGTCGGATCATGTTTGGGGCCATACGGCTTCCGAACAGGAACCCGGCGAAATAGGCCGACATCACGATAGACATCTCGAGCGTCGAGAATCCTTCGATCTCGCCCCGGATGCCCAACAGCGTGCCCTGCATGCCGTTGCCCACCATCAAAAGGCACATGCCCAAGAGCAGCGCCCACGCGCTTGTGATGACCTGGATCATGACGCTCGTCTCCTGCGCGCTGTGTCAGAGTCACCGATGGCATGGCCTGCGCGATTGAGTCGCCGCATATTACGACTTTGTCGTGTCGGTTTTGTCTGTGTGCGTCTCGGGCAGCAGCAACGACGCATCGCCGTATGAAAAGAACCGATAGCCCTGTGTTACCGCATGTTCGTAGATGCGTTTTATCCGGTTTTGCCCCATCAGCGCGGCCACCAGCATCATCAGTGTCGATTTGGGCAGGTGAAAGTTGGTCATCAACCCGTCGGCGACTCGGAAAGGAAAGCCGGGGTAGATGAAGATATCCGTCTCCCCCTCCCACGGGCTTACCCCGTTGTCCCGCGCCATGGTTTCGATCAGTCGGAGCGCTGTGGTGCCCACGGGAATTACGCGCCCACCCTGCGCCTTTGCGGCTGCGATGTCCTGTGCGGCGCGCGCGCTGACCTGCCCCCATTCGGCATGCATCTTGTGGGTGGAGACGTCGTCGACCTTGACGGGCAGAAACGTGCCTGCGCCCACGTGCAGCGTAACATAGGTCGTCGCAACGCCCCGCGCCCTCAGCGCGTCCATCAAAGCGGCGTCAAAGTGCAGCGACGCCGTCGGGGCAGCAACGGCCCCGCTGTTGGCCGCCCAGATGGTTTGATAATCCACCTTGTCGCGTGCATCGGCCGCGCGTTTGGCAGCAATGTAGGGCGGCAATGGCATGGCCCCGGCTTGGGCAAGCGCCGCATCAAAGTCATCGCCAGTCAGGTTAAACTGCAAGTGGCCCTGCCCGTCTGCGGTACCGGCCAGCGTCGCCGACAAATCTACGGACAAACGCACCTCCTCGCCTACCCGCAGTTTCTTGAGCGGTTTGACCAGCGCCGACCATTTGCCGTCGCTGCGCGGTTCCAGCAGCGTGACTTCGATCCTTGCCGTCGTTTCACCCTGTGCAGAGGTCCGCGCGCGGGTGCCGAAAAGGCGCGCCGGGATGACCTTGGTGTCGTTCAGCACCAGCAGATCACCGGGGCGCAGCCAATCCACCAGATCGGTGACATGCTGATCGTGGATAGTGTCAGCCTCCGCAACCAGCAGGCGCGCTGAGGAGCGCGGCACCGCAGGCCGTGTCGCAATCAGGGTTTCAGGTAGATCAAAGTCAAAATCGCTGAGTTTCATGCCCGCGCTCTACACCGGCCCTCAGCGGCTGTCACTCGCTTCCTGACGCAGGCGCATCCGTCGTTGGGCTTCTGTCTCAACAGGCTCGCTCAAGTCGCTCTCTTTGGGTTCGCTCAACGCGCTTGCCTCAGGAACCACTGGGTCGATTTCGTTTGTAACGGTTGGCAACGTGGGGGGTTGGGCGCGGAAAACTTCACGGAACATACCCGGAGTGAGGGCCGAGAGAGGATTGACCTGCACCTGAGGATTGGAAGCCGCCCCGCGCAAAGCGTAGTTGAACCCAATCAGCCCCTCGCCTTTGCGCGTAAGGATACTGCCGATCCCGTTGATCAGGTACAAAGGCGAGATGACGCCCTGCATATCAAGAATTGAGCGGTTCACATCGTAGGTGCCAAACATGGAAAGCCCCATGGACGGCCCGACAGCACTGGCCTGTGTCAGCGTCATAATCGATGGGGTCAGGCGAAAGGCGGCCTCGACTTCCTGAAAATGAATGCCCGGCCCGCCCATCTGTTCCAGAAGGCCCACGATGCTAAGCGCATTCAAAAGGGCGGCAATGGCAGGCGCATCCTGAATACGGGTTTCACGGATGCTGAGACTACCATCAAAGCTCGCCGAGCCCACGGGCCGCAGGGTCAGCGATAATGTCCCCCCGCGCGCCTGCTTGAGGATCGCAGCAGAGGCCGCAACCCCACCGGCATCATCCGACGTGATGCGGATGGCGCTGCGCCCGTTTTCCGGCAGAACCTCACCGCGAATGGGCGTCGCCCCGTTGATGCGGGCCTGAAATTTGCCGCTCAGGCCGCGCGCCATGTCAAACTCGCCCGCAAGACCGGTGAGCCGGATGGTGTCAGTGATCAGCAACTGATCCAGCGTCAGGTTAAGTGGCCCACCGCCCTGCCCGCCTGCGCTGCCTGATCCGGAGCCGCCAAAATCAGCTTGCCGCAAGTCAAGCTTGCCGCCCCGCACATTGATCGCCGGGGGCACATTTACGCCCCGCCCGACCAGATCAACCGGGGCATCCAGCCACTGACCGACCTGCACCCGGTCAAACCGGGCACGCTCTAACCCGCCATCCGGGCGCAGAGTAATGGCGCCGCTGGCACGCAACCCCGGCGCGTCCAACTCGAGCCGATCCACCCGCGGGGTTTCTCCCAACTGCCCGGTGACCGACAAAATCGCCGGGGTTTGGGCCGCTTTGCTCCATCCCAATGGCGGGGAAGACAGGCGGATACCACGCAAATCCGATTCAACCTGAAATGTCGGGACCGTGTCGTCCGCTGGCAGGGTCACTCGGATACGTCCCGTACCCTGCCCCGTCAACAAGCCCGGCGGAAGTCCCAGACCCAGCACTGTTTCGGTGCGCTCGGACAGTTCCATCGTACCAGTGACGTTGCTCGGCTGCGGACCCGTGCCAATGGGTTGCTCCCATATGGCCTGAAATGGGATTCCGTCGAGCGTGCCAAGGCCCGAAATCTCCACACCCGCGTTGTTCGCCACGACCTCAAGCGTGCTTGTGGCAAGGGTGCGCCCTTCGATCAGGCGGGTACTTGTCACTTCGCGCGCAGTCCCGCGGGCGTCAAATATCAACTCGCCCGGCTTCAATCCCTTGCGCAAAGACAGCGCCAGTGTCCCTTCGGCTTGCAGATATCCGTCAGCGATGGCAGTCGGCAGATCCGCCTTAGACATTATGCTCAGCGGTGGGGCATCCAGCATGGCCAGTGCTGCGGTGACGGTGCCGCGAGTTTGCAGGCGGACGATCGCGGGCGGGTTCGGCTTTGCGCGCACATCCGGGATGATAAATGACGAACTCGCCACATCAATCGCCCCGCCCTCGGGCGCGATCACCTTGCCTGCGTCCACCGTCACCACAAACCGATTATCAAGCAGGCTGGCCGTACCCCGCGCCTCAGTGATCGGCGGCAACGTCTTGGTATAGCGCACATGGGCGTCTTCGAAGTCAAAGCTGATAAACGCATTGAGCGGCGACCCGGGCGCATCCCGCAACACAGCGTCCATGTTTCTGAGTCTGCCCCCCAACAGATTATCTACAAGCCATGCCCGCGTTTTTGGAACTGCCCCATGCGGCCATAGGGCAAGCAACCGTTCGGGCAAAATGCCGTCCATTTGCGCGTCCAGACCATAGCTCCACCCTTCCGGGCCCGCCTCAAGCACACCGCGCGCAAGCACGGTTTGGCCCTGATCCTGAAACACCGCCTGCCCTACATCCAAGCGAAAGGGATCAAGACCAAGGCGGAAATCCATCTCTGCAGCCTCAAAACTGACAGGCGCGTCATAGAGGTTGTCGGGATTGGCTGTCAGCGTAGACGAGCGGAATTGCCCCACCAGATCATTGAGCTGCCCATCCGCAGTGAGCCCAAGAACCGTCTGTCCTTCGATCCGGCCAGTGATCCAAGCACTGTCGACGGAGAGTTCATCAAACGTAAGCACGCGCGCGGCGGGGTCGTAGTTGAAATAGCTGCGCGCCGAGGAAAACGGTACAGGCCGGGCGGCGTCGTTGGGCTGGATCACGCCTGCCCCGATGGTGAGTGTCGCATTAAGAGGGGCAAGCGTTCCGTCGGTGTTGACCCCTGCGCGCATTGCGCCTGAGATCGGCGCACGCAATACGTTGAGCCACGCGAATGGGGGGGCAAGCGTTGCGATGTCGCCCGCATCTATTCCTTCGATTGATGCCCCGAACGTGGCGGCCACATCGCCCATACGGCTTTCATAGTTCGCCGCCAGCGTCGCGACCCCCTGCCCGCCGCTCAGCAATGCGAGGTCGGTGGTGATGCGCACGGCCTCGCCCGCTCGGGTCAGCTGTGCGCGCCCGCCGTCGATCGTCCAGGCCCGATTGGCCCGCACATCTTCGACCTGCAGTGTTAAGGCACGGATTTCAGCAGAGCGCAGCGCGTCAAAACCGGGGTGTGAAAGGATCGTATCGATCCCTGCGATCAGTTCGGCCAGGGTGGCGGCCTGCCTGTTGGGGGCCGACAGATCCAGCCCACCCGACAACACAACGGTGCCATCCATCTGCCGACGCAACCGGGCAAAGACGCCGCTGACAGACAAATGTGTGGGCTGCATCTTGCCGTTCAACAGGCCTGCGAAAGACAAGTTGGCGCGCATTTCACCAAAGGCCGCAATTTCGGCACCGGTGTCCGAGATCAATTGCACATTTGTCATGCGCACCTGCGGATGGGCGCCATCCTCAACCACCAGATCGAGCGCATCAAACCGCATACTCGCGGCCCCAAGCGCGTCAGCGACCCGTGTCTCGATCTCTGTACGCAACCAGACAGGCGCCGAAACGGGCCGCCCAATCATTACATAAACCAAAGCTCCCAAAAGAGCCGTAAACATCAAAGTCGTCAGCAGACTACCAACCCGGTGGCGACGCCACAGGTTCTTGCGCCGCACGTTGGGCGCGACGGATGTTGGTTCAGAACTGCTCATACCTTTATTCTTGTCTGTGCTGACCTATCATGCCAGTCACAACTTCTTCTTTTTTGTGACGAAAAGGTCAAAATCATGCTCGATATCGCAACACCAGCCCCCGATTTCACGCTGCCGGACGGTACCGGCACCGATGTGACCCTGTCCGGCCTGCAAGGAGGTGCCGTGATTTTGTACTTTTATCCCCGCGATGACACCCCCGGATGCACAAAAGAATCCATCGCCTTTTCCGAACATTTGGCCGCGTTCGAGGCCGCTGGCGCCAAAGTGTTCGGCATCTCGAAAGACTCTGTGGCCAGCCACGCCAAGTTCGCAGCCAAGAAGGAACTGACAGTTCCACTGCTGTCTGACGAACATGGCAGCGTGTGTGAGGATTACGGCGTGTGGAAGGAAAAGAACATGTACGGCAAGAAGTACATGGGGATCGAACGCACAACATACCTGATCGATGCGAACGGTCACATCGCTATGGTCTGGCCAAAGGTCAAAGTTCCCGGTCACGCCGAGGCTGTTCTTGCCGCGGTTCAGGCCCTGTGATGCAGTCTCTTGCGCAGATGGCAGACGCAGTGCTGCGCACGGCGGACGGGCGGGAAAAGACGGCTCTGTCGCGCAAGTTGGCAGCGCAGTGGCGTGAGGCGCGCGCGACAGGTGCGCGCCCAGAAATTGGGCACGCCGATCCGCCAATGCATCCCGCGCGCCCGGCTGCCCCAGAATTGCTCAGCCCCCGTGACGTACCTCGCCGCCGCCCCGGCAGCCCCGACGGTCGCATCGCGTTGTTGCATGCGGTGGCACATATCGAACTCAACGCAGTAGACTTGCACTGGGACATTATCGCCCGGTTTACGGACGTCGCGATGCCCATCGGGTTCTATGATGATTGGGTAAAGGCGGCAGATGAGGAATCCAAGCATTTCAACTTGATGTGCGACTGCCTTGAAGCCGCAGGAAGTCACTATGGCGCCTTACCTGCCCATGCTGGCATGTGGCGAGCAGCGGAAGACACAGCCGGGGATTTTATGGGCCGATTGGCTGTTGTGCCCATGGTGTTGGAGGCTCGCGGGCTGGATGTCACTCCGGGGATGATCGAGGTGTTCCGCAAGGCCAAGGCAGATCAGGCGGTCGCGGCACTTGAGACGATCTATGCCGAGGAAGTTGCGCATGTGGCCTATGGGTCCAAATGGTTTCACTTTTTGTGTGGCCGCCACGAGATGGACCCCAAAGACGCGTTCCATGAACTGGTGCAGCGATATTTCCACAGCCCACTCAAACCTCCGTTCAACGAGGAAAAGCGGGCAGAGGCCGGACTGCCCCCTGATTTTTACTGGCCTCTGGCAGTAGCAGACTAGTTCGTATGGTCGTTTTGCACATTTTTTAAGCACTCACTCACAGTTTACCGCCAATTTTGCACAAGTAAAAAGGATGGCCCTTGCCGCATGAAGTCCACCACTTTATGCACGCGCCCTAAGACACCGGGTTGGGGGACGTGAGTGTCGCGATTGGGACGGGACAAGGAACACGTAGTGCGGACACGTATCGGCATCAAAGTGCACGGACTTCTGGAACACTATTTTCCGGAACGGCGCGTCTTCTTGAAATCCGACAACGACACACGGTTCATTCGATTGAAACCCAGCACGCAACTGTTTGCGTTTGCGGGCGGATCTTTCGTTATTGCATGGGCAATCGTTGCGACCGCGATCCTGCTGATGGACAGCATTGGGGCTGGAAACTTTCGGGAACAAGCCAAACGCGATCAACGCACCTATCAGGCGCGCCTGAACGACCTGTCCGGACAGCGCGATAGCCGTGCCGAAGAAGCGCTGGCTGCTCAGGAACGGTTCAACGCCGCTTTGTCACAGATTTCCGTGATGCAGACCGAACTGCTGGCCTCTGAAACACGTCGCCGTGAGTTGGAAACAGGGATCGAGGTTATTCAGGCCACCCTGCGCGACACTATGCAAGCCCGGGAAGAGGCACGGACGCAACTTGCCGCCCTTGAAACACAACTTGAATCTGGTGGCGCGGTGAGCCCGCTGGTGGCGGGTGGCGCAAATGCGCCGATGGATTTCGTGGCAGACGCGCTGGCGAAAACGGCGGCAGAGCGTGATCAGGTTGTCGAAGATGCACAGGAAGCGCTGCTGGCGGCCGATGAAATGGCGACTGAAATCGCGCTGATGCAGGAACAAAACGACCAGATTTTCCGCCAGCTTGAAGAAGCGATGACCGTATCGGTGGCCCCGCTGGACAAGATGTTCCGGGCCGCAGGAATGCCAACTGAGCGCATTATCGAACAGGTGCGTCAGGGCTATTCCGGTCAGGGCGGGCCCCTTACACCGCTCAGCTTTTCCACCAGCGGAGAAGAACCCAGCCCAGACACAATGCGCGCAAATCGGCTTCTAAATCAGATGGATACGCTCAATCTGTACAGGATCGCTGCACAAAAAGCGCCCTTTGCAACACCTGTAAAGTCGTCCTTTCGCTTTACGTCGTCATTCGGGTTCCGACGTGATCCCAAGACTGGTGGGCGGCGCATGCACAATGGAGTGGATTTTGCCTCATCACTTGGCACGCCACTATACGCGACAGCGGATGGTGTCGTGACCCACGCGGGGTGGCTCGGGGGGTTTGGACGGCTTGTAAAAATTCAGCACGAGTTCGGAATCGAGACCCGTTACGCGCACCTGTCGCGACTTAATGTTAAAGTTGGTCAAAGGGTCTCGCGCGGGGATAGAATTGGTGATATGGGAGCATCTGGACGGGTGACAGGCGTGCATTTGCACTATGAGGTGCGCGTTGGCGGCAAGGCCGTAAACCCGATGATCTATATCAAGGCAGCGAACGATGTTTTCTAAAAGCAAAATCAACGAACCTGGTCCAAGTGCGGACGCAAGCAAACCTGCAACTCCGGCGAGCCCTGCCCCTGCGGCACCTAAGGCAAGCGAATTCAAGGCAAGTGCCCCCAAGGCCAAGCCTCCTGCTTCGCTTTTGTCAGCAGACCTGCACATCACAGGCAACATGAAAACCACCGGCGACATCAACGTCGAAGGCACGGTCGAAGGGGACATCCGCGCCCACTTGCTGACAATCGGTGAATCCGCAACGATCAAAGGCGAAGTCATCGCAGATGATGTTGTCGTGAATGGCCGCGTCGTCGGCCGCGTGCGTGGCCTCAAAGTCCGCCTGACATCGACCGCACGGGTCGAAGGCGACATCATTCACAAGACAATCGCCATCGAATCCGGCGCCCATTTCGAGGGCTCGGTTCAGCGTCAGGACGATCCGCTGAATTCCGGCGGCAAGGGTGCTGTTGCACCAGCGGCCAAAGCCGAATAGTCCAACCGGTCAACCCATAAAAAAAGGGCGCTGCATTTGCCATGCAGCGCCCTTTTTGTTGCCCTGTCAGAGGATTAGTCTGTCACGCTGACGTTGGTCATCATATCGGGCGCACCTTCAATTGCACCTGACTGCCGGTCCCCGCGCTTGATCGCATCCAGCACGTCCAAGCCAGAGGTCACCTGCCCCACCACCGTGTATTGCCCGTCCAGAAACGGGCCCGGTGCAAACATGATGAAGAACTGGCTGTTGGCCGAGTTCGGATCGCTGCTGCGCGCCATGCCGACAACGCCACGGTCAAACGTGATCTCGGAGAACTCGGCACTCAGGTTGCCCATGTCCGATCCACCCCGCCCAGCCTGACGCGCATCATACCCATCGATTTGCCCAAACTTCACATCGCCAGTTTGCGCCATGAACCCGTCAATCACCCGGTGAAAGACGACGCCGTCATACTTCCCCGACTCAGCCAATGTCGTAATGCGCTCAACATGGCCGGGGGCCACGTCCTCGAACAGATCGACAGAGATCACGCCGTTGGCCTCGCCCGTCACCGTTATATCGATGCCGGTGGCCAACGCCGGTGAGGCAACCATCAGAGCGAGCAGAGCCGTAGTCTTACGCAACATCGGCGGCCACCTTGACGCTGATCATCCGATCGGGTTCGGCAGGTGGCTCGCCCCGCGCGATCGCGTCCACATGTTCCATACCTTCGATCACCTGACCGTAGACAGTGTATTGACCGTTGAGGAAGTCGTTGTCTTTGAAGTTGATAAAGAACTGGCTGTTGGCACTGTCCGGGTTCGACGAGCGTGCCGCACCCAAAGACCCACGCGCATGGGGGATCTTGGAGAATTCGGCAGGCACGTCCGGCTTGTCCGACCCACCTGTTCCGGCCATGCGGATGTTAAACCCGTCTTCCATGTCGCCGTGCTGCACATCGCCAGTTTGCGCCATGAATCCGTCGATCACGCGGTGAAAGGCGACGTTGTCATACTCGCCTGCGCGCGCCAGCTCTTTCATACGTTCGGTATGTTGTGGGGCCACGTCCGGCATAAGCGCGATGGTGACGGTGCCACCCTTGAGTTCCACAAGGATCGTGTTTTCGGGGTCTTTGATTTCGGCCATGTCGGCGCTCCTGTATTTGTGTTTGGGCGGACCCTATTACGGTTGAAGCATAGTGAAAAGGGTGACGCGGTCTTTCCTTTATACGGTCCCAGAAATGTCGAGATTTAGCCGTATCAGCGTCCTTGCCACTGTGAACAGAAAGCTGCCAACATGTTCCAATATTCCGGCTTTGAACTGCTGTTGTTTTGCGCCGCATTACAAATCGTCGGCGCGCTTTTGGGCGCGTTCCAAGGGGCGATGAAGGCCCACATCGCGCATGTCGGTCGCGACCATCGCCCTGCGATGTTCAAGCGTCACAGTGCTGCCCTGGCGACTATGAGAATTAGGATCGCAGGCGGGATTGCAGGTGCACTATCGGCGCTGACCCTTCTAGGATTTGCTGGAATGCAAACGGCGGTCTTAAGCCTGCTCTTCATCGCAAATTCGGTTCTGCCAATTTTGGGCTGCGTGTTGTTCATGCTTCCGGCTTGGGCGTTTTTCTCTGGATTTGTCGCCCACAGCATGCAGCCGGTTGACGCCGCCGCCTAACTTGGGGTCATAACGTTCCTGCATGAGCAATGGAGCGGGACTGATGGGCTGGAATACACTGGACGATATTGATCTGAAGAATAAACGCGTGCTGACGCGTGTGGACATCAACGTCCCTGTCGAAGACGGCCAGGTCACTGACGCCACCCGGATCGAACGGATTGCCCCCACCATTGCCGACATCCGCGCCAAGGGGGGCAGCCCGGTGCTTCTGGCCCATTTTGGACGGCCCAAGGGGCAATACGTGCCCGAGATGTCGCTTAAACCGTTGGTCCCTGCCCTTGAAGACGCCTTTGGCTGTTCGGTGGTGTTTGTGGAACGTCCATCCCGAGACTTTATCGACGCCCAAGCCAGTGATGCAGTGATTATGGTCGAGAACACGCGCTTTTCGTCTATGGAAGAGGCCAATGATCCGCAAATGGCACAGTTCCTCGCCACTCTTGGCGATGTGTTCTGCAACGACGCATTTTCGGCCGCACATCGTGCACATGCATCAACGACAGGTGTTGCGCATCTGCTGCCCAACTGTGCAGGCCGTCTGATGCAGGCCGAACTACAAGCATTGGAGGCCGCACTTTCCGCGCCCAAGCGCCCGGTCGGCGCCGTTGTGGGTGGGGCCAAAGTATCGACCAAGCTCGATTTGCTGGAAAACCTTGTCAAAAAGATCGACGTGCTCGTGATTGGCGGGGGCATGGCCAATACGTTCCTGGCCGCCCAAGGCGCTGATTTGGGCGCTTCGCTGCAAGAGGCGGACCTGCACAGCACCGCGCGCGATATCATGGCGGCGGCAGCAGACGCAGGTTGCACTGTCATCCTGCCCGTTGATGGGCGCGTGGCGCGTGAATTTGCGGCCCATGCGGCCCATGAAGTGGTGACATTGAACGCCGACACGTCTCTTGAAGCCGATCAGATGGTCTTGGATGCCGGGGACGCATCAGCGGCACAAATCGCCCAAACCTTTGGCACGCTCAAAACCTTGATCTGGAATGGTCCCCTTGGCGCATTTGAAATTCCGCCCTTTGACACGGCGACGGTGGCGGCAGCGCGCGCAGCGGCCGATCTGACCAATTCAGGCGACCTTGTCACTGTCGCGGGCGGCGGGGACACTGTTGCGGCTCTCAATCAGGCAGGAGTTGCTGAAAGTTTCACCTATATCTCTACCGCCGGGGGGGCATTTTTGGAGTGGATGGAGGGCAAGGAGTTGCCTGGTGTCGCAGCCTTGATGCAATAATATAGTCGGCGCGCGACGTCGCACAAAACCAAGTAGCGGCTTACAAGATGGCGGGTTGGACGCTGATCACCGGTGCATCGGAAGGTTTAGGTGTGGAATTCGCCCACATCGCCGCTAGGGAAAATCGCAACGTGATCCTCGCCGCCCGGTCCAAGGATAAGTTGGAAAAAGTGGCCAGCGACCTGCGCGAATTGGGCGTCAAAGCCGTGGTGATCCCCGCAGATTTGTCCAACATGACCGAGGTGGACCGCCTGTGGTCCGATGCGACTGACGGGCGCAACGTCGATGTGCTGGTGAACAACGCCGGGCTCGCCTTCAACGGCGCCTTTGCGGATGCCGAAGGATGGGAGCGTGAGACAAGTTCGATCAACGTCAACATGCTTGCCCTGACACGCCTTATGAAACTGGCAATCCCACATATGAAACAGCTGGAGAAAGGCCGCATCCTGAATGTCGCCTCTATCGCTGGTTTTGCGCCCGGTCCCGGCATGGCGGTCTACTGCGCGACAAAAGCATATGTTTTGTCTCTCTCCGAAGCGGTGGGCAATGAATTGAAGGGTACGAATGTGACTGTGACTGCCCTTTGCCCGGGCACGACAGCCACCAACTTTTTTGAAGATGCCAAGATGGCAGACGCCACGCTCCTCAAAATCGCCAAGCCTATGGACGCCAAAATTGTTGCTGAATTGGGCTGGCTTCAGTCCGCTATCGGCAAGCCCGTGGTGGTGCCCGGCGCCATGAACAAGGTTTTCTCTTTTCTGCCGCGTATTGTGCCGCGCCGCCTGACAACGCTGGTGAATGGCAAAATAATGAATGATCACTGGGGCCTAGAGTAAGAAAAGGGATTCACAGACCGATTCGCATGTGCCATAGTGTCCAAAGCCGTCCTTGAGAGACGGGACAAAGGTTACAGGCATGACCCGCACAGCACGCCCCGCATTGGGCACAGTCATTTTTTTTGCAGTCGCATTTGCGCTAGGCATTTATTTCACCTTTGCTGCGGTACAGGGCGACTACGGTCTGTTTCGGCGTGCAGAAATTGATGCAGAGGCGCGCGACTTGTCAGCCCAGTTGATGGCCGTGCAGTTCGAAGTTGCCGAGATGGAAAATCTGACGCAACGCTTGTCCGATGACTATCTCGATCTAGACCTGCTCGACGAACAAGCCCGCAATGTTCTGGGTATGCTGCGCAGCGATGAAATCGTCATTCGCTAAATATAATTAAGATCAAGAGCTTACCACTAAGCTGCCCCTGCGGCACATTCGCACTCGCCCCCGCGCTCCGAATCCTGTAATAGATAGTTTAACGCTAAACTATATCTGTTGTGGAGGATGCCGATGGCCGCGCGCAAAGCCAGAACCAAACCGAATGTGTCTGCGGAGGAGTTGAAAGCCTACTACAAAGACATGCTTTTGATCCGCCGGTTTGAAGAAAAAGCCGGTCAGTTGTACGGCATGGGCCTAATTGGCGGCTTTTGCCACCTCTACATCGGGCAAGAGGCCGTTGTTGTTGGCCTCGAGGCCGCGGCCAAAGAAGGCGACAAGCGCATCACTTCCTACCGTGATCACGGCCACATGTTGGCCTGCGGCATGGACCCTAACGGCGTGATGGCCGAATTGACGGGCCGCGAGGGCGGGTATTCCAAAGGCAAAGGCGGCTCCATGCACATGTTCTCGAAAGAGAAGCATTTCTATGGTGGTCACGGTATCGTTGCCGCGCAGGTGCCACTTGGGGCCGGTCTGGCCTTTTCCGACATGTACAAAGGCAACGACAATGTGACTTTCACCTATTTTGGTGACGGTGCTGCGAACCAGGGTCAGGTTTACGAGGCCTACAACATGGCTGAACTGTGGATGCTGCCTGTGGTTTTTGTCATTGAAAACAACCAATACGCCATGGGTACCTCGACCAAACGATCGACCAAATCGCCCAGCTATTGGGAACGTGGGGCCGCGTACGGCATTCCGGGCGAAGAGGTTGACGGAATGGACGTACTGGCCGTCAAGGCCGCCGGTCAGAAGGCGGTCGAGCACTGCCGCGCAGGCAAAGGCCCATATATTCTGGAAATAAAGACCTACCGTTATCGCGGCCACTCGATGTCCGACCCGGCCAAGTATCGCACCCGCGAAGAGGTTCAAAAGATGCGTGATGAGCGTGACCCCATTGAAGCCGTGCGGTCCATGCTGCTGACCGGCAAGCACGCCACCGAAGATGACCTAAAGGCCATCGATAAACAGATCAAAGACGTCGTGAACGCCAGCGCCGAGTTCGCCAAGGAAAGCCCTGAACCGGCCCTCGACGAGCTTTGGACAGATATCTACGCGTAAAGGAGAGACGACAATGGCAACCGAAATTCTCATGCCCGCCCTCTCTCCGACCATGGAAGAAGGCACATTGGCCAAATGGCTCGTCAAGGAAGGCGACACTGTCTCGTCTGGCGACATCATGGCCGAAATTGAAACCGACAAGGCCACGATGGAATTCGAGGCTGTCGATGAGGGGATCATCGGCAAGATCCTGATCGAGGAAGGCACCGAAGGCGTAAAAGTGAACACCGCCATCGCGATCCTGATCGAAGAAGGGGAAAGCGTCGATGATGTCGCCAGCGCCACTGCCCCGGCGGCGGCTGCTGAAGCGGCCCCGGCCGCCGCTGCACCAGCGGCCTCTACAGCCCCCGCTGCGCCTTCTGTCGACACCAGCCCCGACTGGCCCGAAGGCACGCCAATGAAGCAGCAAACCGTCCGCGAAGCTTTGCGCGACGGCATGGCCGAAGAAATGCGCAGCGACGACAACGTGTTTCTGATGGGCGAAGAGGTTGCCGAATACCAAGGCGCCTACAAGATTTCGCAGGGCATGCTGGACGAATTCGGCCCCAAACGCGTGATGGACACGCCAATCACCGAACACGGCTTTGCTGGGATCGGTGTCGGTGCGGCCTTTGGCGGGCTCAAGCCTATCGTCGAGTTCATGACTTTCAACTTTGCCATGCAAGCGATCGACCACATTATCAACTCTGCGGCCAAGACGCTGTATATGTCTGGTGGTCAGATGGGCGCGCCCATGGTTTTCCGCGGCCCCAACGGCGCTGCGGCACGCGTCGGTGCCCAGCACTCGCAGGATTATGCGGCGTGGTACATGCAGATTCCAGGTCTGAAGGTCGTGATGCCCTATTCGGCCTCCGACTATAAAGGACTGATGAAAACGGCGATCCGCGATCCCAACCCTATCATCTTCCTTGAGAACGAAATTCTCTATGGCCGCACCTTTGATGTGCCTGACATGGACGACTACACCGTACCGTTCGGCAAGGCGCGCATCTGGCGTGAAGGCGATGATTGCACGATCGTTTCCTTTGGCATCGGCATGCAATACGCATTGGCCGCAGCCGAAAAGCTGGCCGAAGAAGGGATCAATTGTGATGTCATCGATCTGCGTACACTGCGCCCGATGGACACCGGCGCGATCCTGAATTCCGTCATGAAAACAAATCGCTGTATCACTGTAGAAGAAGGTTGGCCGCAAGGCTCAGTCGGCAACTACATCAGTTCAGTCATCATGCAGGAAGCGTTTGACTACCTCGACGCACCGGTGATCAACTGTACCGGCAAGGACGTTCCAATGCCCTACGCCGCGAACCTCGAAAAACACGCGCTGTTGACGACCGACGAAGTGATCGCCGCCGTCAAACAAGTCACTTACCGCTAAGGAGCCGGAGATGCCTACAGAAATTCTCATGCCCGCCCTGTCACCCACGATGGAGGAAGGCACGCTTGCGAAGTGGCTGGTCAAAGAAGGGGATACGGTTGCCTCCGGTGATCTTCTGGCCGAGATTGAAACCGACAAGGCCACGATGGAATTCGAGGCCGTGGACGAAGGGGTAGTTGGCAAGATCCTTGTCGCAGAGGGCACCGAAGGCGTGAAGGTCAACACCGCCATCGCTGTGCTGCTTGAGGACGGGGAAAGTGCGGACGATATTGGCTCCGCTCCCGCTGCGGCACATGCGGCAGCACCAGAGCCTGCAAGCCAACCCGAGGCCACGAGTGCGCCCGCTGCAACACCTGTTCCGGCAGCGCCCGCGTCGGCTGATGGGGCTCGTGTGTTCGCGTCGCCGCTTGCCCGACGGATTGCTGGGCAAAAAGGTTTGGACCTTAGCGCGATCAAGGGTTCAGGTCCACATGGCCGCATTGTCAAAGCAGACGTCGAAAACACCGCAGCCGCACCCGCCACCAAATCGGCCGCACCAAGCGCGGATGCACCTACAGCCGCCGCACCGACAGGTCCATCCAGCGACGCTATTGCGCGGATGTATGAGGGCCGAGAGTACGAGGAAGTCAAACTCGACGGAATGCGTAAAACCATCGCCGTACGCCTGACAGAAGCCAAACAAACGGTACCACATTTCTACCTGCGCCGGGATATTCAGCTCGACGCTCTCCTTGAATTCCGCGGCACCCTGAACGGCCAGCTCGCAGATCGCGGTGTAAAGCTGTCGGTCAATGATTTCATCATCAAGGCGTGTGCGATTGCGCTGCAACAGGTGCCGGATGCCAATGCTGTATGGGCCGGTGACCGGATGCTGAAGCTGACTCCGTCAGACGTGGCCGTTGCAGTCGCGATAGAGGGCGGGCTGTTCACGCCTGTGCTGCAAGACGCCCATCAAAAGTCGCTGTCGGCCCTCTCTGCAGAGATGAAAGACTTGGCAACTCGCGCGCGCGATCGCAAGCTCGCGCCTCACGAATACCAAGGCGGCAGTTTTGCTATCTCCAACCTCGGTATGTTCGGCATCGACAACTTCGATGCGGTGATCAACCCACCGCACGGTGCGATCCTCGCTGTAGGCGCCGGGGTAAAGAAACCGGTTGTTGGGAAGGATGGCGAGCTTGGCGTTGCGACAGTTATGTCCGTGACACTGTCTGTCGATCACCGCGTGATTGATGGGGCACTGGGTGCCCAGTTGCTCAATGCGATCAAGGAAAACCTTGAAAACCCGCTGGCAATGTTGGCGTAATCAGCCACCAAAAACGTAAAAAAGGCCGGAGCGATTGCTCCGGCCTTTCTGTTTTAGATCACTAAAACTACTGATCCTTGCCCAGCATATGGTTCATGGACACCGCAGGCTGATCACATCCCGCCTCGCCCACAATCCGTGCCGGTATACCAGCAACCGTTTTACAGGGTGGGACTTCCTCAAGAACGACGGATCCGGCGGCGATTCGACTGCAATTGCCCACCCGGATGTTTCCAAGAACCTTGGCCCCTGCCCCAATCAGAACGCCGTCGCCAATCTTTGGATGGCGGTCTTCTTCTTCCTTGCCTGTCCCGCCAAGCGTTACGGAATGCAGCATAGAGACATCGTTTCCCACCACCGCCGTCTCACCGATGACAATAGAATGGGCGTGATCAATCATGATCCCTTTCCCAATGGACGCCGCCGGGTGAATGTCCACTCCGAAAATCTCCGACACCCGCATCTGGAAGAAATAAGCGAGGTCCTGATGCCCCTCCGTCCAAAGGAAATGGCCAACCCGATAAGCTTGGATGGCCTGATAGCCTTTAAAGTACAGAATGGGCTGTACCAACCGGTGACACGCCGGATCACGCTCATAGACAGCTACCAAATCGGACCGGGCGGCATCGACCAACTCCGGAGACTTTTGATACGCCTCTTCCACAATTTCACGCACCACCACCATCGACATCTCGTTTGACGCCAGCTTTGCCGCGATGCGGTAAGATAACGCCTTTTCGATGGATTTGTGATGCAGAATACAAGCATGGACGAACCCACCGATCAGCGGTTCTTCCACAACCGCCTGACGAGCTTCATCATTTATTTGCTCCCACAGGGGATCAATCGCAGTAATATTTGTTTTGAGATAAGCCATGACCCATCCTTTCGAGTGCTGCATACCCTAGATAAGACGTTTTTTCCAAACGCAAACCTGTGATGCACACCATCTAAAGACGCGATCAATGGTGAGAGCCATGTTCGACCAACTCCTGTAAAACCAAAATGAGGGCCTTGGCGAAGTCGGGAGTGCATGTCGGCGGCTCGGCACTCATACCTGCACCACGGGCCGCTCCTGCCAGCGTACCGTCCCCAAATTGAGCATGTCGCACCCCGGTGCTCTCTCTAAATCGGTCAGCGACACAGGCGTTACGCACCAATGCGCCCGCCATGTATGCCCGCGATTCCGGAGCAACCGCCAAAAGGGCGCGCCCCGCACAAAAAAGATCGGCCATGACCACCGGGCGCATTAGGGGTCTACCGTCAGGTTAGCAAATACCCCAATACCATAACGCGCCGAATTCTGAGCCACCGCAATTTCAAATGGGCCTGCCATGCCATCCGCCAAACGATCTGCGTCACTGTACATCCAGCTTGGCGCAGTCACGGTTTCTTCCCGAATGACGCCACCGTCCTGCAAGACCCGCACGGTGTAACTCTCTGTGTCTTCAGCCAACGGCACCCTGCATCTGCGCACCCACTACAACAATCCCGCACTCATCGGCAGACTTTCCACTGGTGATTGCCGGGTCCACCCCAACAACAATACGGTCGAACTCGGCAGGCGCCTTACGATGACAAAGCTCCAACATCTCACCAGTCCAGAGCGCACCCTCAGCATCGCTCAACAACACACCGTCCAATTCCTGACGGCCCAGTCGCGTCCCGGCATATCGGGCCCTGACCTCTTCCAGAAACGACCCTGCCAGATTGGCAGCGTTGGCCTCGGTCGGGGCGTGAGTGGTAACGGTCGAAGGCAACTGAAGCAGCATTTTCAGCGCGCCTATATTGCGCGGCGTCGTCGTCACACAAACCTGCGGTTTCTCACCTAGACGCAAAGCGAACTGCAACATGTCCCACGTGTCTTGCGCCTTCTTCCACTTGGCCATCTCATCGACCCAAGCAGCATCAAACTGCGGCCCCCGCAATCCCTCCGGGTCAAAAGCGGTATGTACGCTCGCCACAGCACCGTTCGGCCAGATCAAGCGTTTGCGGCTCGCCTCCCATTTCGGACGGCGATCGGGCGGTGAACAGGCCAGAATGCCGCTTTCACCAAAAATCATAACTTCGCGCACCTGCTCGATGGTTTCGCCAACCAAGGCCACGCGGCGCGCGCGCCCTTTGTCAAACGGGGTCGCCCCTTCGACCTGAGATCGCACCCATTCGGCACCTGCGCGCGTCTTGCCCGCCCCGCGTCCCCCCATGATCACCCAAGTGCGCCAGTCGCCCTCAGGAGGCAATTGATGTGGCATCGCCCAGAACTCGAACAAAAAAGGGAGGGCGCACAAGGCGCCCTCTCCCAACTCACTCAGAAACGCGTCCTGCGCTTGCACAGGTACGGAGGCGAGCAAGCGCGCACCGTACCTCAACTCCGGCAGCGTCAAGGTCCAAGGCATATCCGCCTTGGGCAATGCGACTGCGTTTTTGTCTGACTTCTGCAAGCGTCGTCTCCAATCTTTGGCAACTCACAAGCACAGTGTTCAAATCCGTTCCTTTGGATTTGAGCTCAGTACCGCTGACGTCCTCCCCCGCTTCGACCCTTTCTTTGAGGGCCCTGAACTCACGACGAAGATCGCCGAGTGAGTTGTGCACGTCGAGCAGCAGCTCGTCCGTGCGAGCTTCTTCAAGCCCCGGGGTGATAAGTGTCATATGTGCAAAACCTCTCATGCGTTGGGTATCCCCCGCACGAGCAAAATGAAAAAGCGGCCCCGGATCACTCCGACGGCCGCTTACCCACTTTTCCTACCTTGCCACAAGTTATACGTGTGACCGTGCGCAGAGTCAAGGAAAATCCGGTTCCCATCAACGGACGCACCGTGCGCTCCAGTTAACAAAACCTTTATTTATCAGAACCCTGAGCGACTACCGCCTTGATAACGCGACACAACCCTAAAGTGTGTTACACCTCTACTCAGCCGCCATCGCTCTGCGACGCTCGCTCCGCTTCGATCTCACGCCAGCGGGCCACATTGCGATTGTGCTCGTCCAACGTCTCGGCAAAGGCATGGCCGCCGGTTCCATCCGCGACAAAGAAGACATAAGGCGTATCAGCCGGTTGAGCGGCAGCCATCAGGCTGGCCCGACCCGGATTTGCAATCGGCGTCGGCGGCAAACCTTCGATCACGTAGGTGTTCCAAGGGGTCACCGCACGCAGTTCGGAACGGCGCAATCCGCGGCCCAACACGCCCTGCCCTTTGGTGATGCCGTAAATCACCGTCGGGTCTGTCTGCAGCCGCATGCCACGATTCAGACGGTTGACAAAAACAGAGGATACTTGCGGCCTTTCGTCAGCCACCCCGGTTTCCTTTTCGATGATCGACGCAAGTGTCAGCAACTCTTCAGGGCTGTTCAAAGGCAGATCAGGATCACGCGCTTCCCAGGCGGCGGAGACCCACAATTCCTGCTGTTCGGCCATCTGCGCCAAAACGTCGGCCCGCTCATCCCCCTTACGGACCTCATAGCTGTCAGGAGCCAACGCCCCTTCCGGCGGGATCTCCTCGACAGCGCCCCGCAAAACGTCCATGCCACGCAACGCAGTCACGATCTGCCAGCTGGTGACCCCTTCGGCCAACGCAATGCGATACCGGGTGTCCTGCGCGTCTCTCACTTCAGAATAAAGCGGAGGCGCCTCATCAACACCGGGCTCAAATTCAACGCGCTCGACAAATCGGTTGGTGGTCGGATCCAATTCACGCACCAGCGCGCTCAATCGATTGACCCCAATGCGATAGACGACCTCGGTACCGCAGGTGCTCGCCCCGCCGCGCGTGACCACATCTACGATCTCTTCCATTGAGGCACCGGGTTCAACCAAAAAGCTGCCGGCCTTCAACTCGCCTGACTTGCCAGCATAATCAGCGCCCATCCGAAAAATCGACGCGCTTGAAACAGCCCCTTCGGCCGCCAAATCCTCGCTCACGCGTAGAAAGTTCGACCCGCGATCCACCTGCACACAAATCGCATCAGCAAGTGGCCCCGGCCCTTCATACTGGCCCCGGCCCCACAAGATCAGGCCACCAAGCACAAACAGGGCGACAATCAATAAGGTCAACGCGTTAGACGCGATGGATCGCCACATTAGCTGACTTTCCCAAAGATCACGCTGGCATTCGTGCCACCAAAGCCAAAACTGTTGGAGAGGGCATAGTTTACCGTCCGCTCACGCTTGGCGTTGGGCGCCAGATCAATGGGCGTTTCCACAGCGGGGTTGTCGAGGTTGATAGTCGGTGGGCAAACCTGATCACGGATCGCAAGAATGGAGAATATTGCCTCAATCGCGCCAGCAGCTCCCAGCAAGTGTCCCGTAGCCGATTTGGTCGAGGACATGGTGACATTGCCCGCATGATCTCCAAGCATCCGCTGCACGGCACCCAATTCGATGGTATCCGCCATGGTCGAAGTGCCGTGAGCGTTGATATAGTCGATGTCCGATGGCTCTAGACCCGCATTGCGCAGCGCTGCGCGCATAGACCGCTCACCGCCCTCACCATCTTCGGACGGGGCCGTGATGTGATAGGCATCGCCCGACAGGCCATAGCCGCAAACCTCGGCATAAATTTTCGCACCACGGGCCACCGCGTGCTCGTATTCTTCCAGCACCACAATGCCCGCACCCTCGCCCATGACAAACCCATCCCGGTCTGCATCATAGGGGCGGCTGGCCTTGGTCGGCTCATCGCCTCGTTTGGTAGACAGGGCCTTACAGGCGTTAAAACCCGCGATCCCGATTTTACAGATCGCCGCCTCGGCACCACCAGCAACCATGACATCTGCATCACCCAGCATGATCAGGCGGGCCGCGTCACCTATGGCATGAGCACCTGTGGAACATGCGGTGACCACCGAATGGTTCGGTCCCTTGAACTGATAACGGATACTGACCTGACCGGAAATCAGGTTGATCAGCGCCCCGGGTACAAAGAACGGGCTGACGCGTCGCGGGCCCTTCTCTTCCATCATAACGGCGGTGTTGGCGATAGAATTCAGTCCACCAATACCGGAACCAATCAGGACGCCCGTGCGCTCGCGATCTTCACGCCCTTCTGGCATCCAACCGGAATCCTCAACCGCTTGCTGCGCAGCGGCCATGCCATAGAGAATAAAGGTATCGACCTTGCGCTGTTCCTTCGGCGCCATATAGGCATCGCCATTGAAGGTGCCGTCAGAGCCGTCACCAAGTGGGACTTCGCAGGCATACGTGGTGGCCAGTCCCTCGGGGTCAAACCCGGTAATGGGCCCAGCGCCCGACTGTCCATCAAGAATCCGAGACCAAGAGGCGTCAACCCCATCCGCCAACGGCGTCACCAACCCCAACCCTGTCACCACTACTCTGCGCATGGTCTGCCCTCTCACTTGCCTTTTGGCCTCATACCGCGCCGCACGGTCCGTGTACAAGCCCCCGGCCAAGCGAGACCTTGCCCCTGCAAAGGTGGATAGGGCGCGAAAATTTGGTAATGAAGGTTATCCAGAGGCGCCAAATCAATAGGGACAAGCGCCTGCAAGGCGCGCCGATTGACCACGGCTAACACGCTCACACCTGTGGCGGAGACTTGCGCAAAAGCAACTCTACCGGCCCGCCCATGTAATCAGCGCTGCGCATCGGGACATATCCAAGGCGCTGCGCAAGACCCAAAGAAACTTTGTGGACGGGTTCTACCATGCAGGTCAGCGGCCCTGTAATCACCCGGTCAAACCAATCATGTGCGGCCTGCGCAGCCTCCAGACCAATGCCCTTGCCATGCACATCCGGCACCAGCACCCAACCGGCTTCGGGGATGCTGTCAAAGTCCTTCCCCATACCTCGCGCACCATAAAAAAAGCCAACCTGCCCGATCATGCGCTTGGTGCCATGTTCTTCAATGCCCCATTGACCAAAGCCGGTCATTTGCCAATGGCCCGCATTGGCCAGAAATTTCTGCCAGCATAGGTCGCGTGAGCGCGGGGCACCGCCGGTAAAGCGGACAACCTCCGGCATCGCCCAAATCTCTGCAAAACGATCAAAGTCGTCGGGGCGCATCGCGCGCAGCGTAATGCGCGCCGTGTTAATCGTCGGTATATGTCTGCTCATATTGGGTGTCCTGCTCGATCACCGGGCTTTTTATTGAGAGTGCGCGGCACCTCACAAAAATACAACCCACGTTTGAACGCGCGCACAAAAAACGGCGCCCTTTCGCAAGAAAGAGCGCCGTTTTTTTAGGCCCAAAGGCCGTATGTCTTAGGAAGCTTTGGAGATGAAACCCACAGCGTCACCGAATGTCTGGATGGTCTCAGCGGCGTCATCAGGGATTTCGATACCGAACTCTTCTTCGAACGCCATAACCAATTCAACAGTGTCCAGGCTGTCTGCGCCCAGATCGTCGATGAAGGATGCGTTTTCAGACACTTTGTCTTCTTCCACACCAAGATGTTCCACAACGATCTTTTTCACGCGGTCCGCGATGTCGCTCATATGACTGTCCTCATGTCTGCCGGGGCATTGTCTTCGCCCCCAAGTGGGTCCCCTTAAGTCAGGGGCTCTGGTCTTGCCCCCTTGGGGCGGTGAAGCGCATGGCAATTTGCGTGCCAAACGCTGAATTCTGGGCCGCCTATAGCATATCCCGTTAAGATGGCAAGGCGTTACCTGTTAGCGCTCATAACATGGCCATGCCGCCATTCACATGCAAGGTCGTCCCCGTTACATAAGCAGCCTCAGGGCTGGCAAGGTACAAGACAGCAGCAGCGATTTCGCCCGGCTCACCCATACGCCCTGCCGGAATTTGCCCCATGATTCCAGACTTTTGGTCATCCGTCAGCTTGTCGGTCATCGCCGTGGTTATGAAACCGGGGGCCACAGCATTTACTGTGATGCCTCGGCTTGCCACCTCATAGGCCAGAGATTTGGACATTCCGACCATGCCCGCTTTGGATGCAGCATAGTTCGCCTGACCGGGATTACCGGTCGCGCCGACGACCGAACTGATATTCACAATTCTGCCCCAGCGCGCTTTCATCATGCCGCGCATCACACCTTTGCACAGTTTGAAGGTGGCTGTCAGGTTCACATCCAGCACTGATTGCCATTCATCATCCGACATCCGCATGAACAGGTTGTCGCGTGTGATTCCGGCATTGTTGACCAGAATATCCACGGCACCCATCGCCTCGGCGGCCTGTTTGGGCAATGCAGCAACGGCTTCGGCATCGCCAAGGTTGCACGGCAACACATGGGCGCGTTCATGCAATTCGGCGGCAAGTGCCTCAAGCGGTTCTACCCGCGTTCCGCTCAGCCCCACAGTCGCCCCGGCAGCGTGCAACGTGCGCGCAATATCGGCTCCTATGCCGCCCGATGCACCTGTGACCAGCGCGCATTTCCCCGTCAGATCAAACATCTCTCATCCCTCACCTGTTGTCTTGATGCCAGCCCTGCCATGCAGAACCGCCCAGCGCAAGCCAGAGCAATATTCTCAGTGCAGCGCGTCTGTTACATCAATGCTAACGTCCGTGACATTCAGCGACGCATCCTTGGCAATAAACCGATACACTTCACGCGCCCAAACACCCCGCGTCAGACCACGCGCAGAAATTTCCTCGCTAAGACTGCGATACACGCCAGGCAATCCATCCAACGGGCCTAACACCCGCTGGCACAAGGCATTGCCGCCCGGCGCCTCAAACATCTCGAACCCGTCGATAGGCTGAAACAGTGGCACGCCGATACGCACTTCCATCTCGTCTCCATCGATGCGGTAAAGCGCCGTCTGAGGGCCTGCAAAAAACACCGACGCCTTGTCCAGCGCATCATCAAGCCGTTCAAACAGAACCGGTATTAGCTGCATGCGGGTGACCATCGGAATGGTCCGTACAATCCCGCCCATCTGCGCGTGCGCAATCTGGATCAGGTCAGGCATCGCGCGCAGCCACGACGTTGTCGGGCGTGCCCACTGCGCGTGTGGCGACGTCGCGGTCGATCCGACGGATCATTCCGGACAAGGCTTTTCCCGCCCCGATCTCCCAGATCTCGGTGACGCCGTTGCCAGCCATCCACGCGACACTCTCGCGCCAACGCACTGCACCCGTAACCTGATCCACCAACAGCCCGCGCAGAACGGCCGGGTCGTTTTCCCCTGCCGCGCGCACATTGGGAACAACGGTGACCGCAGGCGCCTTCATGTCCACACCTGCCAATGCTTCTTTCATGACCGCAGCCGCCGGTTCCATCATCGCGCAATGAAACGGAGCGGACACGGGCAAAAGCATCGCGCGCTTCGCGCCACGGCCCTTGGCGATCTCACAAGCCCGCTCAACAGCCGCCTTATGGCCCGAAACCACCACCTGCCCCGGATCATTGTCATTCGCCGCCTGACAGACCTCGCCCTGAGCCGCCTCAGTGGCGACCTCGGCCACAGCGGCAAAGTCCAGTCCCAGGACAGCCGCCATCGCGCCCACGCCCACAGGGACGGCCTCTTGCATCGCCTGACCACGGGTGCGCAACAGGCGCGCGGTATCGGCGACACTGAAAACGCCCGCCGCACACAGCGCCGAATACTCGCCCAGACTGTGCCCAGCCACGTAGGCGGCACGGTCAATCCCGACCCCCTCGGCCTCCAAAGCACGGATCGCTGCAATTGAGGTCGCCATCAACGCGGGCTGCGCGTTCTGCGTCAGGGTCAGCGTGTCCTGATCCCCCTCCCAGATCAACGCACTCAGGGTCTCGCCCAAAGCCTCGTCCACCTCTTCAAACACAGCGCGCGACGCCGGATACGCGTCCGCCAACGCCCGACCCATCCCTATTGTCTGTGCGCCCTGTCCCGGAAATACGAATGCGATGCTCATCTGATGCCTCTTCCTGCTCATTTTTCGTGATTTCGGTGTAATCGGCCCACACCGACCAGACAAGCACCCGCTGCACGGACCCTGTGCAAGAATTCGCAGTTGCAGCACGCATAAAGTGCATAACATTGGTGGTCGAAGTGTTTACTCATGGAACCAGCAACGGAGTGTTCCCATGCCGATTACCAACACCGCTGACCATTTTGGGTCTGTGTCCAAGACCTTTCACTGGCTCACTGCCCTTGGGATCATCGTGCTGATGCCGCTCGGTCTCATCGCCAACGGAATGCCCTACGAGACGTCAGAGCAGCTGGCCGACAAGGCGTGGATGTTCTCGCTCCATAAGACAGTTGGTGTGGCTGTCTTCTTTGTCGCACTGGCGCGGATCGTCTGGGCGATCAGCCAACCCAAACCGGGTTTGCTGCACCCGGATCGCAAAATCGAAACACTTGCAGCGGAAACTGTACACTGGCTGCTTTATGGCAGCCTTGTTGTGGTCCCGCTCTCGGGTTGGATTCATCACGCTGCAACAACGGGCTTTGCCCCCATATGGTGGCCTTTCGGACAAAACCTTCCGCTGGTGCCAAAGTCAGAGATCGCAGCGTCAATTTTTGGCGGTGCACACTTTGTACTGACCAAAGTGCTGGCCCTGTCGCTCTTGTTGCACATTGCGGGCGCCCTCAAGCACCACGTGATTGACAAGGATGCCACCCTGCGGCGCATGTGGTTTGGGGCCTCTGCTGCCCCCAAAACCACTGGCACCCACAACCATGCAATGCCTGTTGCCGCCGCCCTGACCTTCTGGGCGATCGCGCTATCGGTCGGGGGCGCATTTGGGGCCTACGCACCCCACGAGACGCCAGGAACGGCGATCGCTTTGGAGGAGGTACAGTCAGACTGGCAAGTGCAGGACGGAACCCTCTCGATTAAAGTGACCCAGTTCGGATCAGAGGTTACAGGTACCTTTGCCGACTGGACTGCCGCAATCAACTTTGATGAAAAGATCGACGATGGCCTCGCAGGCAGCGTCAAAGTGGCAATCTCCATTGGCTCGCTCACATTGGGCTCAGTCACGTCGCAAGCCTTGGGCCCCGATTTCTTCAACGCCAATGATTTCCCTACCGCGTCGTTTGAGGCCGACATCATTGCAGTTGTGGACGGGTACGAGGCGCAAGGCACACTGACGATAAAAGATCAGTCGATGCCCCTCACCCTGCCCTTCGGTCTGTCGGTGAATGACGAAGGCGCCTGGATGACTGGCACCGCCACACTCGACCGGCGCAATTTCAGGATCGGTGACAACATGGCCGACGAATCGAGCCTCGAATTCGCAGTGAAGGTCAAGGTCGAGTTGATGGCGACACGCGCCACAGAAGAAGACTGACGGCTAGAGACAGAGGGCAAGATGCGTTACCAGACACGCCGCCGTGTGGGAACGCCAACGCCAGCTCTTGTTCGACTAAGAATCCAACTGCCAAAGAACACCGCCAGAGCAGCCCAAAAAGGCGGCTCTGAATAGTGTCATGTCGTGCGCCAACGCGTCTTTTCAATCAAAGGCCACACAGAAAAAGGGGCCGCGCATTCGCGCAACCCCCTTAAATCATTTGTCGGTGATGCGTGCTTTACTCGGCAATACCGGCTTCCACGGAAATTTGGACAGCCACTTCGTCGCTGACGAATGGAGCAAAGGCGCCAAGCCCAAAGTCGGAACGCAACAATGTTGTTGTGGCATCAAAGCCAGCCCATGCCTTGCCCGCCTGAGGGTGAGTGCCAACTTGGTTCAGCTGTGCGTCCAGCACCACGGACTTGGTAACATCGTTCATCGTAAGATCGCCAGTGATCATAGCCGTGTCCGCGCCGGTCACTTCGATAGAAGTCGAGGCAAAGGTGATGACATCCGTGTCTGTAGCGCCAAAGAAATCGTCAGACATGAAATGGCCTTCGCGCTTCTCCCAACCGGTGAACATGCTCTTGGTGGGCATAGACACGGTTACGGACGACGCAGACGGGTCGTCCTGATCGAACATGATCTCGCCTTCAAAGCCTGAGAACATGCCGAAGGTGGTCGAAAAACCAAGGTGGTCATAGGAAAAGACGACCTGACTATGGCTGGCGTCTAGTGTGTAGCGCTCGGCCGCCAAGGCCACAGAGGAAGTTGCGGTCAGGGCAGCGGCAAGAAGAATGGATTTCATTTGGGAGGTGCTCCACGAAAGGTTGCTTTACGTGGTGCAGATGTGGCGGTGGTCCCAAGTTCTCGCAATTACGCACGGCTCAACAGAACCTGCGCGCCAGCGAACAGCAATGCGGGCGCATAAAATCGCGCCCTCAGGTGTTAGAGTTTACCCGCGTCACGCAACGCGCCCATCAGGCTGCGGCGCAAGTCGGGATCGCTCATTGCGACTTCGGCGACCAAAGAACCGTCGACAGTCCACAGACGTGCCATGTTGCCATGAACTTCAGCCGGGCCAAGATCGGCAATCGAAATGCGGCTGACCAAGGAACGGTTGCGCCCGCTACCGCGTACAAGGCGGACTTCACGACGCAGTGTGTCGATTTCAAACTCGACTGCCGGCTGGGCACGACCCGCCTGCATGATGGCCAATCCGGCAAATCCGAGGGCTACTGAAACGCCAAGCTTGAACAAGGCAAGGTCAGGCTCAAATCCAGCACCGGGTGCAACCCACACCCCGAAGGCGGCAAGAACCAGTGCGACGCCACCAAGGCTTTGCGCCCCACGTGTCAGCCAACGCTCACCACCGATCATGCGGGGCGCCTCTGGCACGCCTGTCGTGGTCGAGATATCTGTGATGGCAGTCATAGCGTCGTCTCCCGGTATCTTTGTTTTCCAACGTTAACGGGTCAATCTGGACCAAAATGCGGCACCCGTTTGGTTATGCTGGGACAGCGCGCCACATCGCGGCCACAAACGGTGCGTGCACTTCTCTCTTGCCATGGCGCCGCGCCGCTCCTATACGGCGCTGTCCCTGCAAATACCTTTTGCCGCGCAGCCTCTCGTGAGCGATCCGCAGGGTTAATTGATCGCTCTTTGAAATGCGCCTTGAAACAAGTGGAGTACGTCCATGCCTCTGTATGAGCATGTGATGATCGCCCGTCAGGACCTGTCCAACACACAGGCCGAAGGGCTCATCGAACATTTTGGAACTGTCCTGTCGGACAATGGTGGCACCCTCGTTGATAACGAATACTGGGGCGTCAAAACCATGGCCTACAAGATCAACAAGAACCGCAAAGGCCACTACGCCTTTCTGCGCACCGATGCGCCTGCCCCTGCTGTGCAGGAAATGGAACGCCTGATGCGCCTGCATGACGACGTCATGCGCGTTCTGACGATCAAAGTGGATGAGCATAAAGAAGGCCCATCCGTTCAAATGCAAAAGCGTGACGAGCGCGAAGGCCGCGGCGAACGCCGTGAACGCCGCTAACCAGAAAGGGAGCTAAACCATGGCCACGAAACCATTTTTCCGCCGCCGCAAAGTCTGCCCCTTCTCGGGCGACAACGCACCTGCGATCGACTACAAAGACACACGTCTGCTGCAACGCTACATCTCTGAGCGTGGCAAGATCGTTCCATCCCGCATCACCGCCGTCTCGGCCAAGAAGCAACGCGAACTGGCCCGTGCCATCAAACGCGCCCGCTTCCTCGCCCTGCTGCCATACGCCGTCTAAAAAGGAGAAAGCACATGCAAGTCATCCTTCTTGAACGCGTTGCCAAACTGGGTCAGATGGGCGACGTCGTCGACGTCAAATCCGGCTACGCCCGCAACTTCCTGTTGCCTCAGAAAAAGGCGCTGACCGCGTCGCAGGCCAACATCGCGCATTTTGAAACGCAAAAAGCGCAGCTTGAGGCGAACAACCTCGAGACCAAAGCCGAAGCCGAAGCACTGGGTGCCAAACTGAATGGCCAACAGTTCGTCGTGATTCGTCAGGCGTCTGACGGCGGCAACCTCTATGGGTCCGTCACCACACGGGACGTGGCCGATGTTGCCACTGCCGAAGGTTTCACAGTGGATCGCAAACAGGTCGTCATCCCTACTCCGATCAAGGAACTGGGCCTGCACGACGTCGACGTGGTCCTGCACCCTGAAGTCAGCGCAACCGTTCAGCTGAACGTTGCCCGCTCGGCTGAAGAAGCTGAACTGCAAGCCTCCGGGAAATCGATCCAGGAACTGGCCGCCGAAGAAGAGGCAGCAGCCGAATTCGAAATCCAGGAATTGTTCGACGACATCGGCGCTGCGGCGTCCGAAGACGACGAACTGGCAGAATCTGCTGGCGTTGCGCCTGTCGATACGCCCGAAGGCGAACCTTCGGACGAGACACAGCCGTAAGCAGCCTCGTAGAAAATCAAGTCAACGCCGCGTCCTTCATCAGAGGGGCGCGGCTTTTTCTTGCGGGCTTGAGCAGTCGAATTGACACCGCGCGGCGCTCCCGGCAAAGGTGCGCCATGCGCGCTGTACCCCTTGTCCTCTCATTTGCCCTGTCCGCTTGCGTTGTTGAAGACGTCGCCTCGGTTGATATGGCACCGCGCGCGGTGGCACAGAACCAGACTGAAATCGCTTTCACCAGCCGCCTGTTCAACGACATCCAAGGACCGTCCATTGCCGAAGACCGCGAATACTGCGGCCTACTGGGCATTGATGATGCGGGCAACTACGTGGCGACCGAACCGCGGCGTGGCCGCACTGCAACCTGCCTGCCTCCGGACCCGGCTTTTGCCAATTTCACTGTGCTCGCCTCCTATCACACACATGGGTCGTTCAATACGGAGTATTTCAACGAAATCCCCTCCTTTGATGATATGCGCACCGATATCGAGGATGGCACCGACGGCTATATCGCCACCCCTGGCGGGCGGATGTGGTACATTGATGCCCGCGCGCAGGTCGCACGCCAGATCTGCGGATTGAACTGCCTGATCCCGGACCCCAAACACCGCGATGACCCTGATTTTCCGGTGCAGCCAACCTATACATTGGATGACTTGCGGGACTTCTAGGCGTCTTTTTCAGCGTTAATTCTTCAGTGAGCCAGTCCCTCGGTGTCACCACTATGGGAGTGCGACATCCGCCACAAAGCCTCGGTGGTTTGACCCAAGATCTTTCCCGAAATACTCAATACGCACAACACGAGCCCCATTCTTGACCAAGACATGATCCAAAGGGACGCCGTAGTCGCCTGCACCTGCTGGCCACGTCCCTTTCGGTGCGCGCAGCGTTCGCATTTCGGTTTTGGACAACAGTTGCAACATGGGACGGCTCCACGGTGCTGCGTTAAAGTCTCCGACCACCACGGAAGGTCCGGAAAGCCAGTTGTATTGCGCGATCAACTTTTGCACCTCGGACTCCGCAATGCCTGACAGCCATGGTTTTGACAGGTGGCTTGCTGCCAGAAAGAAGGATGTACCATTGTGCAACTCAAGCTCGGCAACCGCATAACGATCATCCCAGACGGGGTTCAGTGTCAGGGTCCAAAACCGCTTTGGCCGCACCTTGGATGCCACCAGCAGCTCGCATTTCTGTTCTGAGCAGGGCGACAAGAATAGGTAGTGATCCCTTAAGGGCGCAAGATTATCCGCAACCGACAGGCTTTCTGCAAAGACGATGACATCCGGATCAAAACTCAGCGCCGTTTCAATCATCCGGGCACCGTTTTCTTCGTTGTCGGCAAGCGCATTCAGAAAGAGAATTCTGACAGTTGCCGTTTTTTGAGGCGCAAGCTGCAGGCTGATTTTTTGATGAGCCGCAAATTGCTGTCCAAAAGAGGCGAGCGCAAGCAAAGCCAGCGTGCCTCCTATACGGCGCATGCCAAGACAAGTCGCCAAAAGAGAGCAGACAAAGGACACCAAAAGGATCAGAGGAGAGAGTGAATCAAACACCCGCGCCACAGGGCCAAACGCGCTTTCACTTGGAACAAACCGCATCAATGCGCCAACAGACACGAGGACGAGTGCACAGGTTGCGAACGCAGCAGCCGTTTGTAATTTCCGGGTTTTAGGCTGCTCGCTCACACGCAACTCACTTGAATTAACTCAGTCTGTTCATGTCAGGCAATGAACCCTGTCATGACGCGAGAATGCGGTCAAAGCCAGCGTGAGCCAAGCATTTCAACAAAAAGGGGGCCGCACCTATCAGGCGCGGCCCCTTCAAAATCAGTTTATCGCAGCGATCACTCGTCTTCGAGCGCTTCAACAGCGGCCTTCAGATCGTCTGCAGACACTTCCTTGTCCGTCACAGACGCGTTTTCAACGATGTGATCGATAACCTTGTCTTCAAACAAAGGCGCACGCAGTTGCTGTTGCATCTGCTGGTTTTGTTGCACGAATTCAAAGAACTGGCGTTCCTGTCCGGGATACTGACGCGCTTGCGTCATGATCGCCTGGCTCATCTCGGCATCCGTCACTTCAACTTCGGCCTTTTGACCCAGCTCGGCCAGCAACAGGCCAAGACGCACACGACGCTCCGCCAGGGTTTTATGCTCATCCGTTGTTTCGATCTCGGGGTGGTCGTGCCCTTCGACGTCTGGGTTATCCTCGTGCCACAGCTGGTGCGCGATCTGCTTGGCCTCGGCTTCGACAAGGCTCGGGGGCAGTTCAAAGCTAACGGCTGTGTCCAGTTGGTCCAACAGGCCCCGCTTCATCACGGCGCGCGCCGCGCCAGCATATTCGCCTTCCAGCTGCTCTGCGATGCGGGTTTTGAGCGTGGCGAGATCGTCGGCACCGAACTTCGTGGCCAACTCGTCGTCAATCTCAGCGGCAACCGGCTCTTTGACTTCCTTGACGGAACAGTCAAACACAGCCTCTTTTCCAGCAAGGTGCTCAGCCTGATAATCGTCAGGGAAAGAAACGGTTACAGCCTTTTCTTCATCTGCTTTGACGCCAACAAGTTGCACTTCAAAACCGGGGATGAACTGACCAGATCCCAGAACAAGCGCGTGCCCTTCGGCAGAGCCACCCTCGAACACTTCTCCGTCAACCTTGCCAACAAAGTCGAACACAACCTGATCGCCGTCTTTGGCCTTGGAGCCTTTCTTGCGGTCTTTGAAATTCTGCGCGTTCTCGGCAAGCGACGTCAGGGTCTCATCGATGGCTGCGTCCTCAGCCTTGACCACCAGACGCTCCAGCTTGAGCGCGGCCATGTCGACCTCGGGAATGGCTGGAAGGGCTTCGTAGGACATCTCGACATTTACGTCGTCGCCCTCTTTCCAGTCCTCGTTTGTCATTTTGACTTCGGGCTGCATCGCAGGACGGTCGCCTGAGGCCTCGAAATGCTCGGACATGGCACCATCAATGCTTTCTTGCATGACTTCGCCCATCAGGCGCTGGCCAAACTGCTTTTTCAGCAACGCCATAGGCACTTTGCCCTTGCGAAAGCCTTTCATTTCAACGCCGGGCTGTGCCTCGACCAGCTTTTCGTTGACTTTCTCGTCGAGTTCGGCGGCGGTCACGGTGATGGCGTAACCGCGTTTCAGACCTTCGTTCAGCGTCTCGGTGACCTGCATGTGTGCTCCCATAGCAAAAAGGCCCCAGCATAAGGGGCACATCGAAATTTCGCGCCCTTCTATGCAGCGCGCGCCGCACGTGCAAGGGGATAGGCAGCAAAGGCAAAAAAAGGCTGAAAGAATTGAAGCACGTCTAAGTCCCTTTCACTCGCTATGGCTGCGTGCCGCCACCAGTCTCCATAGCATGCCGGAGCGCCAATTCTCTCATGGCATCATCAAGGCCAGATATGAACCTACCCCCCCCTTCGCGCCTCTGGCGCGTAAACCCATCTCTGCATCCGGTCGCACGCCAGCGGTACTGTGCCCAAAATGCGCACGCCGCCAGTACGGCAGGCAGTCACCGCTTTGAGGCAACGCGTGCTTCACAACCAACTTGGGGTGAGACTGGTCCTTTATTCTTTGCTGATCGGATCAGTGCTGTCAGTGTTCTCCACAGGCCTGCAACTGCTGCTCAGCCATCAACACCAAAGGACCGAGGACTTGCATGTGGTGATTCAGGTCGACAAGGCGATAGCACAGTCCCTAGAGGTCGCGTTGCGGCGATAGGAACAGTCCAAAGCGCGCAGCCACACACTTCTGGGTTTGGGGAAAGTTTCCCGTGTTTCATAGCTCTGCGGGCGCCTCTTAACTCAGATGCGCCATGGCCTCCTGCACGCCGCCGGTCTCATGGGGTACGTTTGCACGGCTCAACCCCATTTCGACCCCCGCAAGCGTGCCAATCAGCATCAGGTCGTTGAAATCACCAAGATGGCCGATGCGGAACACCTTGTCCGCCACTTTGGACAGCCCGTTGCCCAACGATATGTCGTAGTGTTCAAGCGTCGTTGCGCGAAAGGCGTCTGCGCTATGGCCATCAGGCAGCTTCACGGCTGTCAGCACGCCGCTTTCCTGACCTTGTGTGGCGCATAGCACCTCAAGCCCCCATTTGCGCACAGCGGCACGTGCCGCAACACCGTGGCGGGCGTGCCGGGCAAAGACATTATCCAGCCCCTCTTCGTGCAACATGTCGATGGCTTCGTTTAGCCCATAAAGAAGGTTGGTCCCCGGTGTGTATGGAAAATACCCGGTCTTGTTTGGACCAACCATATCTGCCCAATCCCAGTACGAGCGTTGCAGACCCGCCGATTTGTTGGCCGCCATCGCCTTGGCGCTTGCCGCGTTGAACGACAGGCCAGGCGGCAGCATCAGCCCCTTTTGCGAACCTGACACCGTGACATCCACCCCCCACCCGTCGTGGCGATAGTCCAAAGAAGCCAAACCCGAAATCGTGTCGACCATCAGGAGGGCGGGATGCTGCACGTTGTCTAGTGCCTTGCGCACTTCGGCAATCGGCGAAACGGACCCTGTCGACGTTTCGTTGTGCACGACGCAGACAGCTTTGATCTTGTGTTCTTTGTCCTCAGCAAGGCGCGCCTCGATCCGCTCAGGATCAGCGCCGCCGCGCCAATCACCTGCGATCAGTTCAGCATTGAGGCCAAGTTTACTGGCCAGTTTACACCAAAGGGTCGAGAAATGCCCTGTTTCATACATCAGGACATGATTGCCGGGCGACAGCGTGTTGACCAACGCCGCTTCCCACGCGCCGGTGCCCGAGGATGGATAGATGAACACGTGGCTTTCCGTTTTGAAGATCGACTTCATCCCCTCAAGTGCGCGCAGACCAACCTTGGCAAAATCCGGCCCCCGGTGGTCAATGGTTTGCTGACCAATGGCGCTCAGAATGCGGTCAGGCACAGCACTGGGTCCGGGAATTTGCAGGAAGTGGCGGCCAGCTTTTCTCATGATTTGGGGTCTCGCGATCAGGTGTTTCGGGTGCATACAGGGCAGCATTTGTGCCCAGCAGGTGCGTTTTCGATTGTCGCAACGTAATTTTGAATTCATAATTAAGTCAAACGAAAAGAAACGCCAAACTCACAGGTTCAGCCATGCAAGATCTCTTTGATGCACTGAAAAAACGCGTTGAAGGCGACGTCATGTTCGACAGTTTTTCGCGCGGGCGCTATGCGACGGATGCGTCGTTGTATCAGATGATGCCAATCGGCGTGATGTCTCCGAAATCCGAAGATGACATATCTGCGGCCCTCGATATCGCAGCCGAACAGAGCGTTCCCTTGCTGGCGCGCGGCGGCGGGACATCGCAATGCGGTCAGACGGTCAACACCGCGCTGGTTCTGGATAATACGCAGTATTTCAATGACATTCTGGAGCTTGATGTCGAGGGGATGCGCTGTGTCGTCCGCCCTGGCATTGTGCTGGATGACTTGAACCGTGCGCTCAAACCCCACGGGCTGTGGTTTCCTGTCGATGTCTCGACCGCCTCGCGCGCGACGATTGGCGGTATGACCGCAAACAATTCCTGCGGCGGCAAATCGCTGCGCTATGGCATGATGCGCGACAATGTTCTGTCGATCAAAGCGTTTCTGGCGGACGGCAGTCAGCACCGGTTTGGTCCCGTAGACCCGGGCTCGCCTGCAAGCTTCAAATCCCTGCAAGACGACCTGCTCGCGCTTGGCACGCGTGAGGCCGCCGAAATCGATGCCCGGTTTCCCAATGTGATGCGCCGCGTGGGTGGCTACAACATTGATGCACTCGTCCCCAAGGACACGCCCAACAATCTTTCCCATCTTCTGGTCGGATCAGAAGGCACGCTGGCCTATTCCACCGCGATTGAGTTGAAGCTGTGGCCTATCCTGTCGGAAAAAGTGCTCGGGGTGTGCCACTTCCCTACCTTTCATCAGGCGATGGATGCGGCACAGCATCTGGTCAAACTGAACCCCCAAGGGGTCGAGTTGGTGGACGCCACGATGATCGCACTGGCCCGCGACATTCCCATGTTCCGGGAAACGATCGAAGCCGTTGTCACAGGCAAGCCCGACGCCCTTCTGCTAGTCGAGTTTGCTGAGGAAGACACCAGCACGCACCCCCAAAAGCTGAAGGACCTAGAAGACCTCGTTGGCGACCTCGGGTTTGCATGGGACAAAACGGGAAAAAAATGGGGTGGCGTAACTGCGGTGCCCGATCCCAAGATGCAGGCGCGCATCGCGGACCTGCGCAGTTCCGGCCTGAACATCATGATGTCGATGAAGGCGGATGGGAAACCGGTGTCCTTTGTCGAGGATTGCGCAGTTGAACTACCGGACTTGGCCGCCTACACCGCTGGCCTGACGGAGATCTTTGAAAAACATGGCACGCGCGGCACGTGGTACGCGCATGCCTCGGTCGGGTGCCTGCATGTGCGCCCGGTATTGAACCTGAAGCTCGATCAAGACGTCAAAAAGATGCGCGCCATTGCCGAAGAATGCTTTGATCTGGTCGCAGCCTACAAGGGGTCCCATTCGGGCGAACATGGCGATGGCCTCGTCCGCTCAGAATTCCATGAAAAGATGTTTGGCCCGCGCATGGTGGCGAATTTTGCCGAGGTAAAACAGCGCTTTGATCCGAATGGTTTGTTCAATCCCGGCAAAATCGTGAACCCGCCCAAAATGGATGACCGGTCGCTGTTTCGCTACAGCCCGGACTACGCCGTTCCCGCGTTTGAAACCGGGTTGGACTGGTCCGAATGGACGGGCAGTGGCGGTGGATTTCAGGGTGCCGTCGAGATGTGCAACAACAACGGGGCGTGCCGCAAGCTGAAGGGCGGCGTGATGTGCCCGTCCTTTCGTGTGACCCGCAAGGAACAGGACCTCACGCGCGGCCGTGCAAACAGCCTGCGACTGGCGATCTCGGGCCAGCTTGGGCCAGACGCGCTGACCTCTGAGCAGATGGCTGAGACGATGAAACTGTGCGTGTCGTGCAAGGGGTGCAAGCGCGAATGCCCAACCGGCGTTGATATGGCCCGTATGAAGATTGAGGTGCAGGCCGCACGCAACGCCAAAAACGGGCTGAGCCTGCACGACCGGCTGGTCGCATACCTTCCCCACTATGCCAGCTGGGCGGCGCGGGTGCCATTTCTGATGAACCTGCGCAATAGCGTGCCGGGACTTGCCAAGGTGACGGAAAAGCTCACTGGTTTTACAGCCACGCGCGATTTGCCCGAATGGCATGCGCGCCCCTTTCGCGACAGCGAAGTGGATGCGAGCGATACGCCGGGGGCGGTCCTATTTGCGGACACCTTCAACCGTCACTTTGAGCCCGAGAATCTGCGCGCCGCCGCCAAGGTTTTAAAGGCCGCCGGTGTCCCGCTGGCCGTGGCCAAAGCCCCCGCAGGCGAGCGCCCTTTGTGTTGTGGGCGTACATTCCTGTCCGCTGGCCTAATTGAGGAGGCGAAGGTTGAGGCCCAGCGCCTTGTCACAGCCTTCCTGCCCTATGCCCGGCAAGGTATCCCGATCATTGGACTTGAACCCAGTTGCCTGCTGACCCTGCGCGATGAAATACCCGCTCTTTTGCCCGGCCCGGACACTGAACTGCTGTCCAGATATGCGGTGATGTTGGAAGAGTTTATTGCGGATCAGGAGGACAACCCAGATTTCGTTTTGCCCTTAACCTCCCCTGCCCCCAAGGTGCTGCTGCATGGCCATTGCCACCAAAAGGCTCTGGGGGTGATGTCCTCAATTGAAAGAACCCTTGCCCAACTCCCTGATACAGAAATTGAGGTGGTCGAAACCAGCTGTTGTGGCATGGCCGGCGCGTTTGGTTATGGTGTCGAAACCCACGGAGTGTCGCGCAAGATGGCGGAACTTGATCTGGTCCCGGCCGTAAACGCCGCCCACACAGACACCTTGATTGTGGCCGATGGCACGTCGTGCCGTCATCAGGTGGCTGACCTGACCGACAGAAAACCCATTCACATCGCACGTTTGCTGGAACAAGCCTTGATCGAACGAGAAGGAAGTTGAGCGTGGACACATCACAGACGATCGTGCGCAAATCGCTTCACCATGAACTGGTGGATCGGTTGCAAACCCTTATCCTCAATTCCGAATTGAAACCGGGCACCAAAGTCCCCGAAAAGCAACTTTGCGATCAGTTCGGCGTGTCCCGCACTCCCCTGCGCGAAGCGCTGAAGGTACTGGCCACGTATGGCCTTGTCCGGTTGGAACCCAACCGTGGGGCGTGGGTGACCCAAGTCACCGAAGCAGAGGTCGAAGAGGTGTTTCCCGTCCTTGGCGCGCTTGAGGCGTTATCGGGTGAATTGGCCTGTGCGCGCATCACCGATGCGGAAATCGAAGAGGTGCGCGCGCTGCACGCGCAGATGGTCCAAAGCTATCAGAACCGGGATCTTGATGCATATTTCATCGTCAACCAACAGATCCACCGCGCCATCCTGATGGCTGCGCGCAATGGGACGCTAACGACTTCATGCGAAGCGCTTTCCCTCAGGATGCAGAGGGCACGGTATCTGGCCAACATGTCAGAAAGCCGCTGGTCTGACGCCGTGCAGGAACATGAGAAAATCCTGCACCACCTAGCCGCACGGGATGGCGCCAAGCTTGCCGAAACACTGCTGCATCATATGGATGCCAAGCGTGCATCGGTGATCAAGTGGCTGCAATCTCAGCGGGACGATAGTCCGTCAGGGTTGGCTTGAGCGAACCAATTCTCTCATTGGTCAGATTGATCTCTCAGTGCCCAACCCTTATGCCATGCGGAACCCAAAACACGGAGCTGCCCAATGTCTGACTACGTTATTCCTGCACCATACATCACGTCGATCCCTGTTGCTTCGGGTGGCGCGTTCCCGGTGCGCCGTGTCTATTGCATTGGGCGCAACTATGCCGCTCACGCCATTGAAATGGGTCACGATCCTGATCGTGAACCGCCGTTCTTTTTCCAGAAGAACCCCAACAATCTCGACACCACGGGTGACTTCCCCTACCCGCCCCACACATCCGACGTGCATCACGAAGCAGAATTGACAGTTGTGCTGAAATCCGGCGGCAAGAACATCCCCGTCGAAAGCGCGATGGATCATGTCTATGGCTACGCGTTGTCGCTGGACATGACGCGTCGCGACCTGCAAGGCGAGATGAAGAAAGCAGGCCGTCCGTGGGAAATTGGCAAGGCGTTTGAACGTTCTGCCCCGATTGGTCCGATCCACACTGTCGAAGAAGTCGGTCATCTGGATGAAGGCGCCGTCACCCTCAAAGTGAATGGTGAGTTGCGTCAGGAAGGTGACCTGAACCAATTGATCTGGAAGACTCCAGAAATGATTTCCTACCTGTCAGAGTACTTCGAGCTGGCCGCAGGTGACGTTATCATGACCGGAACGCCATCAGGCGTCGGCCCGGTGGTCAAAGGCGATGTGATGGAGGTGGAAATCCCACCCCTTGGGACGCTGACAGTTACGGTCACCTAAAAGGTTATCCCTGCTTCGCGATATCGAGGCGTCCTGTTTAGGGCGCCTTTTCTTTAGCTGTCTTTTATTGTGGCCCGCACATCCCCAGCGGTTTCATCCATGCTCGGCAGGATCCGACCATAAACCGAATGAAGATGCTGTTTCATGCAATGAGCAGCAAAATCGCGGTCTTTTCCCTCGATAGCCTGCTTGATCTGATCGTGCTCCAAAAAGCTGGAATAGTTTTTATCAGGCTTGGACGTCTTTCGCGGTTGCCCCCAAACCATTGAACGGCGAACAACGTTGAGCGTCTCAAAATAGTAAAGGAACAGCTTGTTCTTTGCGCTGCGGGCAATCGCATGGTGAAATTTGTTGTCCCACGCTTCGTAACTGCGCCAGTCCGGCGCTTCGCGACACCGTGAAGCACAGGCATGTATTTCTTCGCGGTCTGCTGGTGTGCTGTGCATGGCGGCCAGACGCGCCAGTTCAGGTTCGATGACAAGGCGCACAGAGGCGACATGCGGTGGTGTCACCTGATCCCGCAGATACAGCACGTCGTCGAGGTTCAGCACCGGACGTTCCCCCACAAACGTCCCACGCCCCACATGCCGCCAGATCAGGCCCCGCGACTCAAGCCGTGCCAAGGCACCACGCAATTGGTTGCGCGTGACATTAAGCTTGGTGCACATCTCCCGCTCTGGCGGCAAACGATCATTGTGCGCATAGCCCTCAGACGCAATCGTATCCCGAATGCGCTGCACGAGAATCTCAGTTTTTGGCATGGTGACCCACCCAATCAGTGAATTGGTTGGTTGATTTCACGAGCTGAACGCTCCTTTGTCAAGGGAGGGAGAGCGTAGATAGCAGCATGCTGTGAAGCTGGGTCAGCAATGACCGCGCGCTACACATCTTAGAAAAAGGCTGCCTCCGGACGCGCTTGATGGGAGGAGACTGTATGAAACTTGCGACACTTTCGGTGGGGGGTGAGCCTCATGCTGCGGTACAGCTTGCGAATGGCAGCTGGCTTAATATCGCCGCCACAGGAACGTCCTTTGACAGTCTTCAAAGCATTATCGAGACAGGCGACGCTGCGATATCCGCGTTGCAAAACCTGGTGTCTCAGGCGGACGCAGGCCAACATGCCGATGCGGTGATCGCCGACCCCACACTGCTCGCGCCCACTCCGCAGCCCCGCAAAAATGTGTTTTGCGTCGGGCGCAACTATGCCGAACACATCGCCGAAGGTGACCGCGCTCAAAAGCAGAATGTCGGGGTCACTGAGCACCCTGTCTACTTCACCAAACCACCGACCTCGATTGTATCGCCGGGCGGCGACATTCTGGTGTTCCCGCAAGTCTCAACATCGATCGACTATGAGGTCGAGTTGGCCGTAATCATTGGCAAACCGGGGCGCAACATTCCCAAAGAGGCCGCATACGAGCATATCTTTGGATACACAATTTTGAACGACGTGACGGCCCGTGACGTGCAACGTCGCCATGGCGGACAGTATTTTAAGGGCAAAGGGTTTGATGGCTCTTGTCCACTTGGCCCATGGATCGTGACTGCGGACGCCATCAGCGATCCACACAACCTGTCCATCAGTCTGACCGTCAATGGCGAACAACGCCAGAACGGCAGCACCTCTGATATGATTTTCGATATTCCAACGCTCATCGCGTCCCTGTCACAGGGGATGACATTGGAACCCGGTGACATCATCGCCACCGGCACGCCATCCGGCGTGGGATACGCGATGGATCCCCCCCGTTTTTTGACAGACGGCGACACCGTCGTCTGCACGATCTCGGAAATCGGGGAGTTGAGGAACTCTGTCCGCAACGCCTGATCCAGGCGGGGCAACAAGAACAGAGACCTCGACACAAAATTAACCAAGGAGGAGACACAAAATGACAACCAGAAGAACATTTACCAAGCTCTTGGCTGCGATCCCGGTCGCAGGCCTTTTGAGCACCGGTGCCATGGCGCAAAACCTACGGGACATCACGTTTGTGCAGCCCAGCCCATCGGCCATCAACTCTTTCCCGGTGTTCGTGGCCATTGGCGAAGGTTTCTTTGCCGACGAAGGCTTGAACGTCACGGTCGAAGCCATCAACGGCTCTGGTGCCGTTATTCAGGCTCTGTCCGCAGGCCAAGCTCAGTTCGGTCGCCCCGGCCCCGGCCCGATCATCGCGGCACGTTCGCGCGGTGTTTAAGTCGTCCACATCTATAACGTGGCCGCTCGTTCCAACTTTGGCATCGCAGTGCAGGAGGGTTCTGACATTCAGGACATCGAAGGCCTGCGCGGTAAGGTGATCGGCACGGGTACAGCAGACGGCGCGGAAGTGGGTTTTGCCCGCAACGTGATGTCGAGCGCTGGTATGACCGCAGGCACAGACTTTGAGTTTCTGACGGTCGGCGACGGTGGTCCGGCAACAGCGGCCTTCCTGAACAACGAGATCGTCGCATACTCGGCGTCTACTGCGGACACAGCCATTCTAAACCAGCGCGGCATGGCTGTGCGTGACATCACGCCTGCTGAGTTTGGCCGCTTCTTTGGCAACGGCATTGCGACAATGGCCGACACCATCGCCAATGACCGTGAACTGGTCGAAGCATGGAGCCGTGCGTTCGCCAAAGGCCACGCCTTTGCACTGGACGATGCCAACCGCGAAGCTGTTCTGAAGCACCTTGCTGACGGCAACCCGCAAGAAGGCGAAGACAAAGAGTTCCAGTCGGCTCTGTTTGACGCTGTGCGTTCCAAGACCATCTCGACAAGCCCTGAAAACGGTCTGGGCTGGTACCCTGCCGAGGTTTGGGCCGAATGGCAGGACGCGTTGGTCACCGGTGGTGAAATCGCGGCTCCGCTTGATGATCTGAGCGCGGCGTGGACCAATGAGTTCGCCGCAATCGGCAAAGCGGCCGCCAGCGAATGACATCTCTGATGGCAGAAACGAAAGTCGGCGCACCTTTGGGTGCGCCGGTCTACGAACTGAACCGGGTCAGCAAGACCTATGCACACAATCTCGTGGTCGCTCTTAAAGAGGTCGACCTGACACTGCGCAAGGGCAGCTTTACGTCCGTCATCGGATCGAGCGGTTGTGGCAAGTCCACATTGCTCAAGATCATGGCCGGGTTGATCCCGCCCACCAAAGGTCGCGTCGTCCTTCAGGACAAACCCGTGACCGGCCCGCGTCGCGACATCGGGATGATGTTCCAACAGGCCACGCTGTTTCCGTGGAAGACAGCGATCGAGAATATCGTGCTGCCCATCGAGATTCGCGATGGAAAGCCCGCCGCCAAGGCCGCAATGGCCAAAGCCCATGAACTGATGGAGATTGTCGGCCTCAAGGGATTTGAGCACGTCTATCCCAACGAATTGTCCGGAGGCATGGCGCAGCGCACATCGATCTGCCGGATGTTGATCACGGAACCGGCGGTTTTGCTGCTGGACGAACCTTTTAGCGCGCTGGATGAGTTGTCCCGCGACATGATGAACATGGAACTGCAACGCATTTGCCGTGAACAGGACGCGACGGCCTTCCTTGTGACCCACTCCATTCAGGAAGCGGTCATTCTGTCGGACGAAATCGTGGTGATGAAGCCGCGCCCGGGCCGTGTGTCCGAGATCGTTAAGGTGGACCTTCCACGCCCACGCACGCTGGAGATGATGACCACCCCGGAATTCGGTGAAATCGTCGAATACATCCGCACCCAACTGGACAAGGGAGAAGACATGTGACCGATCTTTCGAACAACGCGTCATCCTCAAATTCCAACGACACGCTGGAAGACACCGTCTGGGTTCAGGAGATCGCATTTATCGACTCAGTCCCCCGCTGGATCGCGATGACCTTCGTCTTTGTGGTTTTCATCGGCATATGGCAGTTCGTGACGGCCTTTGGCTTTGTATCCCCCATCATCTTGCCAACACCCTTGGAAACCTTTCAGGACATGATCTTTGTGGGCACCAACCTTGTGACTGGCGGCTACATGTTAACGGCCCTTTGGATCACCATTCTGGAGGTGATCTACGGCTTTGCCCTCGCCATCGCCATCGGCTTTTCGCTTGGCGTATTGGTTGGGGAAACCGCCTTTGGCGAAAAAGCGGTGATGCCATATCTGGTTGCCATCGACACGATGCCAAAGGTGGCGTTCGCCCCCCTCTTTGTGGCTTGGTTGGGCTTTGGCATTGAATCCAAAGTGGCCCTTGCCGCTTTTATCGCGACCTTCCCGATCGTGGTTGGCACCGCCGCCGGGCTGCATGCAGCGGACGAAAACGCGCGTATGCTGTTCAAGACGATGGGGGCAAGCCGGATGCAAACCCTGATCAAGATGAAACTGCCAAGCGGGTTGCCGCAAATCTTTACCGGTCTCAAGATCGGCGCCGTTGGCGTGATGGCAGGCGCGATCACAGGTGAATTCCTTGGTGGCGGCAAAGGGTTTGGTGAGTTGATCCGCGTGGCAGCTTCGCAACTGAACACGCCGCGCGTCTTCTCGTTGATCCTCTACCTCAGCCTTGTGGGTCTGGCCCTGTATCTGCTGGTGCAATTCACCCAGCGCAAAGTGGTCTTCTGGCACGCAGAACGCGTGGGCTCTTACGATGGCTGACGACGCAACTGTAAACCTCGAGACCTTGCGCACCTTCGTTGCCAAGGCTCTTGGGTCGCAAGGTGTGCCAGACGGGGATGCGGCCAAGGTCGCCGCCCTCATGGTCGAAGCTGACATCTACGGCTACGCCACCCACGGGGTGTTCCGCCTGCGCCAGTACATGGCCCGCTTGAAGGGCGGTGGTTGCAACCCGACCCCCACGGTCAAGGTCGTACACGAGACGGCGGCAACGGCGCTGATCGACGGGGATGATGGTCTGGGCCATCTGGCAATGGCTGCAGCACGCGATCTGGCGATGACCAAAGCACGCGAGGCCGGTATCGGCTGGGTCGGGGTGCGCGGTGGCAATCATGCAGGGCCCTTGGCGCTCTATGTACGCCCACAGGCCGAGGCCGGGCTGCTGGGCATGGCCGCTGCCGTGGGCAGCGCCAATCAAGTGCCCCCATACGGCGGCACGGACCTGTTGCTGGGCACAAACCCAATTGCGTTTTCCGCCCCCAATGAGGGGGACGATCCGTTCGTCTTCGACATGGCCACAACCGTGGCAGCCATGGGCAAAATCAAAACACTGCTGCAACAAGGCGAACCCATGCCCGAAGGGTGGATGGTGGGCCGCGACGGCAAACCCCTGACCGACCCGGCGCGTAAATCCGAAGGGTTCTTGTTGCCCATCGGCGGCCCCAAGGGCTTTGGTCTGTCGGTGGCGATTGGCTTGATGGCCGGTGTCCTCAATGGCGCGTCCTTTGGCGCGGACGTGGTGGATTTCACCAACGACACGACGTCTTCGACAAACACCGGGCAGTTCGTGATGGCCCTTGATCCTGCTGCCTTTGGCATTGCTGATTTCGGGGCGAACGCCGCCCGCGTGTTTGACGAAATGCGCGCCTCTCCCCCGCTGCCGGGGCACGACCCTGTGCGGATGCCCGGCGAGGGAAAGAGTGCAGCGGCGAAGGGGCGTATGGACCGGGGCCTTGCCCTCAAACCCGCCTTGCGCGCCGATCTTGAAGCCATTCTGGCGGAATATGGATTTGACGCAGCCCTTGGCTGATCCAGTTTGTGGCCTGCAGATGCGCACAGCCCTTACCAAACCCAACGATCGGACCTGATTGACGTGAAGACAGAAGACCAAATTGCCGTGATTGGTGCGGGGATGGCTGGTCTGACAGTCGCCCGCACCTTGGTGGATGCGGGTCACAGCGTTGTCGTGTTTGACAAGGGCCGTGGTCTTGGCGGGCGCATGGCATCGCGCAGGCGTGATGGCTGGCGGTTTGATCACGGGGCCATCGTGCTGCGGCCAACGGACGAGGCCTTTACCGCCCTGATCGCCCAGAATGAAGATCAAGGATACGCCGCACAATGGGCAGACGCTGCCGGATGGACGGGATTGCCCGGCATGAGCGGCAGTGTGAAACCCTTGGCACAGCCGCTCACAGTACATACCCAAGCCGAAGTCACCGGGTTGGAGCGCAGCGGCAATGGATGGGTCTTGCGCGGCGTCGCGCAGGCCGAAGGCGTGAAATTCGACAGGCTTGTTCTGGCGATCCCACAGCCCCAGGCCCTCCGCCTCCTGTCGCCATGGCCTGACCTTCAGGCCGCCATCGCACCGGCAGAGACGGACCCCTGCTGGACTGTCATGGTCGGCTTTGAAACGCCCTTGCCCACGGATCTCACTTACGCAAACGACCTGTCAGGCCCGATCTCGGTCATCGCGCGCGAGACCGCAAAACCGGGCCGCGATCTACTGGGGGACGCTTGGGTCATTCAAGCCAGCGCAGATTGGAGCAGCACCCATCTGGAACGCGAACAGGCCGAAGTCCCCCCACCCCTGCTTGAGGCGTTCTTTGACACGCTTGGCTGCTCACCGGTGGCGCCCGTCATCAGCATGGCCCACCGCTGGCGGTATGCATTGACCCGCACCCCCTTGGGTCAACCCTATATCCACGTGGACACCCTTGGGCTTTCGATCTGCGGGGATTGGTGTCTTGGCCCCACGGCCCAAGATGCATTCAACAGCGGTCGCAGCCTTGCAGCTGAACTGTTATCAGAGTGAGACTTTGGCCAATGGCCGCCAGAAATGAAGGAAGACCTTTCATGAAGACCACGATGCACGCCCTTATCGCAGACCACCCCGGCAACCTGCCCGCTATTGGAGCCGCTGATCGCGACTGGCTAAGCTACGACGGTTTGCGCGCCTTGTCACAAGAGGTCGCATCGAGCCTGAACGCCATGGGCATAGGCGCAGGCGATCGTGTGGGCATTGTCCTGCCCAATGGGCCCGAGATGGCGACTGCCTTTGTCACCGTCGCGCAGGTCGCCACAACGGCGCCGCTTAACCCGGCTTATCGCGAAGATGAATACGCGTTCTATCTTGAAGACTTGAAAGCCAAGGCCTTGCTGATCAGCGCAGATGACGATGGCCCGGCGCATGCCGCCGCCCTAAAACTGGGTCTGCCGGTGATCCGCTTGTCTGTGCCGGAGGGCGCGGCGGCGGGGTATTTTACGCTGTCCTCTGACATGAGCGGTGAAGCGTCGCGCGCGCCAACAGCAGAAGATGTCGCGTTGATCCTGCATACGTCCGGGACGACCTCGCGCCCCAAGATCGTGCCCTTATTGCAGTCCAACGTGGCCGCATCCGCACACCATATCCGTGAAAGCCTCGCCCTCACGCCCGAGGACCGGTGCCTGAACGTCATGCCCCTGTTTCACATTCACGGGCTTTTGGCGGCCGTGTCCGCCTCTCTGGCCGCTGGTGGCTCGGTCTTTTGCACGGCCGGATTCAACGCGCTCAACTTCTTTGCGATGATGGATGAGGCGCGCCCGACGTGGTTCACAGCCGTGCCCACAATGCATCAGGCAATCCTCGCCCGCGCGGGGCGCAATGCAGAGACCATCGCGAATAACCCGCTTCGATTCTTGCGCTCGTCATCCGCCTCATTGCCTGCTCAGGTGATGGTTCAGTTGCAAGCAACCTTTGGCTCGCCAGTGATCGAGGCCTATGGCATGACCGAGGCTGCACACCAGATGGCCTGCAACCCCCTGCCCCCGCGCGCCCAGAAACCCGGCGCAGTCGGCGTCGAGGCAGGCCCAAAAGTTCGCGTCGCACATGAAATCGAAAACCACCTGATCGACGGCACAGGCGAGATCGTGATTTCAGGCCCCAACGTGACGGCGGGCTATGAAAGCAACCCGGATGCCAACGCCAAAAATTTCTTTGATGCCGACGGCGCACGATGGTTTCGCACCGGCGATCAGGGGGCCTTTGATGCGGAGGGGTATTTGTACCTGACCGGGCGCCTCAAAGAGATCATCAACCGGGGCGGAGAAAAGATTAGCCCGCTGGAAGTCGACGGCGTGCTGCTGGATCACCCGGACGTGGCACAGGTCGTCACCTTTGCCCTGCCCCATGCCAAACTGGGCGAAGAGGTTGCGGCCGCTGTGGTGCTGCAAGAGGGGTCGGCCACCACCGACAAGGGCATCCGGGAATTTGCGTCCAGTCGGATGGCCGACTTCAAAGTGCCCCGCAAAGTGATCATTCTCGATGAAATCCCCAAAGGGGCGACGGGCAAGATGCAACGCATTGGTCTGGCCGAAAAGCTGGGTCTCGTGGAAAAGGCGCAAGGCGAATGAAAATCTGTGTTTTCGGAGCGGGCGCCATAGGCGGCTATATGGGCGTGAAATTGGCGCAAGCGGGCGCAGACGTCAGTCTGGTCGCACGCGGACCACACCTAGCGGCGATGCAGGACAAGGGGCTGACGTTGCTAGAAGACGGGCAAGCACCCCAAACCGTATCCGTGACAGCGAGCGACAATCCTGCTGACTTGGGGCCGCAGGACTATGTCATCGTAACGCTCAAGGCGCATTCAGTACCGCCCGTGGTGGACAAGATGCAGCCGTTGATCGGGCCAGACACCACGATCGTGTCCGGTGTAAACGGCGTTCCGTGGTGGTACTTCCACAAACTTGGCGGACCTCTTGAGGGCACGCGACTGGCATCAGTCGACCCAGGCAATGCGCAGTGGAACGGGTTTGGTCCGGACCGGGTGTTGGGCTGTGTGGTCTATCCGGCGGCAGAAGTCATTGAACCCGGCACGATCAAGCACATTGAGGGGAACAGATTTTCTTTAGGCGAACCCGATGGCAGCAAATCTGACCGCGCGGTGGCACTGTCCAAGGCATTAATGGCAGCAGGTATGAAGGCGCCCGTACGACCCCGCCTGCGCGACGAGATATGGGTCAAACTGTGGGGCAACCTGTCCTTCAACCCGATCTCCGCGCTCACCGACACGACGCTTGATGTCTTGTGCACGGATGAGGGCACTCGATCTGTGGCACGCAACATGATGCTTGAGGCGCAAACAATCGCGGAAAAACTGGGAGTAAAGTTTCCCATCGATGTGGAACGTCGGATCGACGGGGGCGCGGCGGTGGGCGCACACCGGACGTCCATGCTGCAAGACCTCGACCAAGGCCGCCCTATGGAGATCGACGCGCTGGTCGGTTCTGTGCAGGAATTGGGTCGCGTCACCGACACACCGACCCCGACAATCGACACTGTTCTTGCGTTGATCAAATTGCGCGGGCGAAGTGCTGGATTGTATGAATAGGGAGTATTGGGACGCACTGCGAGGTCATGCGCTTTGTTCAAAACAGGCGCCGTACAGCTATCAGAACGATGCACGCGCTAAAGCACTTGGATAAAACGAACACCTGTGGACCTGTCACGTTTTAGTGCCGCCCAAAGCGCGCGTTTATTAGAAAAATGTTGGAACTGCTAAGCTAAATCGACAGAAAAACCCGCCACACTGCCCCCCCGCAGCCAGCCCAGTAGACCGAGGCCGACGAAAAGAACGCGGCGATGCTTTGCCCCACCCCGCCAGCGCCAAATTCAGCAGGTGGAAAGCCGGTTGGCTCAGGCGAAAACAGCGTCGAAAATAGCCGCGCCCGCGGCCAAAAAACCCAACAAGGCAAGGAACATCGCAAGCGCAAACACGAGGGCTTCCAGCTTGGTTAGGGGCGGGTCTTTGGGATTTGGATTTGTGCTCATGCGGCGCGGCTTAGTGTCTGTGCCTGACGGCCGCAATGAGCGAAATTCAGCTTGGCGAAATACTGCCAACCTGCCCTTTCCGTGACTACTCACTCAGCAAATAGTAGAAGGCCAATGCAGAGGAAAACAGTTGGCCACCTACTCTGAAAATCTATGCAGCACGCGGCTTACAAAACATTCTTCAACGACCAAAACGGTCATGATCCTGCCGCGCCACGCGACTGGCATAATCCGAACGGAACACACGCAGCACTTGCACCGGATCGCCCTCGGCCGCCCCACGCGCTGCGCGTCTTGCAGTCTTGACTTGCCGGTTGCCTGCATTCTGAGGACCAGATGCCTGTTTCGCACACTGTCTGTACTCGGTGTCTCGTCCACCGGCCCTAAGGAAGCGACAAACTTCGGGTGTTGGAGGTAACATTGCCACCTGGTGACGAAGAACCGTTGCACCACCACCGTTGGCCATCCGTTTTCGTATTGGACGGACTGCATGACAAGGTCAGAGACATCTCGCCAGACGGTGTCGAGTTGCCGCCGAGCCGTGATGTCATACAGGCCATTGAAGCGTGGGATGGCCAGAGCAGCCTCGTTGTGAACATGGCCCCACAACCGTTGGGGCGCGTGCTGAACAAGGGCGACACAAGCATTCATGGAATTAGGGTCGAGATCAAAGGTTAGTGCCTGCCTTTGGATGGTCGGTTTTCCGCTGTCTGACGTCAGCGCTTATGGGTCCAAATAGGGCAAATTGCTAAGAGAGTGTTCTTGGCTCATCGTAACCACCGAGGAGTGGAAGATGAGACAGACCAATGGAACACGCAAAAGCTCAGGCGAGAAGATCGTCAAAGACATCAAACGAGCGACCCGCAAGCATTACTCGTCCGAAGAGAAGATCAGGATCGTCCTGGACGGTCTGAGGGGCGAGGACAGCATAGCTGAGCTGTGTCGTCGTGAGGGTATCTCTCAAGGCATCTATTACAAATGGTCCAAGGACTTCATGGAAGCGGGCAAGAAGCGGCTGGCAGGCGACACAGCCCGCGCTGCGAACAC
>NZ_FRFA01000039.1 GCF_900143535.1 Tateyamaria sp. Alg231-49
TGTAAACCCAACGGCGTAAACACAGGAGTTTGCAAGACCAATGAAGTGATGGAACTTTGTCAGCCCTAAAACCAAGACGCCCCGTGCTTTGTCCTGAACGCTTGCTGTTCGAGTTGCGGAATGGGACTTGGTTGGTGGAAACCATCAGGGCCAGCGGCCATGTGCGTCGCGCGAATAGGCCGAACACAAGACTGCTTCTGACAAATCCAAATCATCAAATAGGACTTGCAAAAAGGGAGCCATCCACACAGGACAAAGCTGCTGTACGTTTGACCCAATTCAATGACCGCTTGGCTACTTTTGGACAGTTGTTAAAGTTGGGAAAAGACGTCAACCCAAGCGCAAAAATGAATGTAGTAGCGGCATAATACCACTTCATGCCTGATCACTGATAAGCATGGTTCAGAGGATAAAACATGACCAAACTTGCACACAGTATGATCAGGGTTCTGAATGAAGCAGTGTCAGTCCAATTCTATCACGATACCTTTGGACTCGAGGTCGTTGATCGGTTGGACTTTGAGAGTTTCACGCTGATCTACCTGGCCCTTCCAACGTCGACATTTGAACTTGAACTTACCGTCAATAAGACCCGCGACGCACCTTATGATTTGGGCGATGGCTACGGCCATCTGGCCGTCGTCGTGGATGATCTCGAAGACGCTCATGCCACTGCCACCAAAGCCGACACCAGTCCGGGTGACATCGTGGATTTCCGCCCCGACGGAGAGCGCGTTGCTAAGTTCTTTTTTGTCAGGGACCCTGATGGATACCAAATCGAAGTAATCGAAAAAGGTGGGCGGTTTGCCTGACCGACTGAATCAATATGAAAGGGAGGAACTATGCTTTACAGACTCGATTTTACCGTGGAGTACGATGAAACTATGGCCCAGCAAGGTTTGCTGGGGGTTTGGGCTGAAGAAGCGAATGCCGCTTTAGGGGCAAAGTCAGCAGGCGTCGTTGTTGACCTTTGGAAAGTCGTGGGAGAGCGCAAAGTGCTCGTGATCGCCGACGTGGAAACCCCCGATGACCTTGACCGCATCCTGTTTGATCTTCCGATCATGCAGAAAATGGGGCACCTTGTGCAGGTCGATGTAAAATCTCTTCGCCGCTACGAAGATTTTGCCGAAGACGTGAAAGAGCGTCTTGGCCGCTAATCGAAAAAGGGAGACGTCCATATGTGTGAATTGTTTATAGATGCAGACCCTGCACTCTGGGCGTCCCACACGCGATCTTTTCGAATGGATGGGATGGTAACCAGCGTTCGCTTGGAAGAGATGTTTTGGCGCACGCTTGAAACAATCGGAGACCGGGACGCTTTAACAGTCCCGCAGCTCTTGCATCGTCTTTACAATGAAAGCCTGGATGCAGGTCACGATCTCGGAAATTTTACTTCCTTTTTACGGGTCTGCTGTTTGAGATATCTTGATCTTCAGTTGCGCGGATTTATCCCGAATGACGCTCGCGTGAAGCTATCTCACCTTCCCGCCAGTGATATTCTTTCACTTGAGACCATCGAACGTTCGCAAGCCAATCCAAGATTAACGTAAAAATATTCTTCAAATGTCGCTCCAAAAATAATGCAGAAGGCAGATTCAGCACCTGACCTCTTATCTTTTGGTGAAGTTCGCAAACCGGTCATTCGCGGCAATGCGAAAACAAGGCAATTTGGGCTCAGTGCGGTCGTGGCGGGCCCCGTCGTCCAACGACCGCTTCAAACGGCCGAATGTCCGGGCATCGGGCCACACCGCTGAACGCGTAGAATTTTCTGTGTTTCGCGAAGGGCTGCGCACGGAGCGCGGTCCAAGCTTACCCTACTGCAACGCCGCAAGTCCGCGTCGAGCTCAACTCAGTCAATTGTATTCTATGCGGCGAACGGTCGTCTCGAGACATAAGTGTTGGACGCTTGTCGCCATATGGCCTGACTGCTTTCCAACGATCTTCTTAGTTGCAATCAAGTCGGTAGCTGCTGTCACTTACTGACGATGCGTCCTGAGCCTAAGCTTTACGCCTTCAGGCTCAAGAGTTTGTCGTACAGCTTTTTCTGTTCAGCGGTCAACTTCTGCTTCTTCTTTATCGCAGCCTTCCAAGGACCAGGCTTCGCTACACCGGTATTGTTGATTTTCTTATTGGCGTCAGCGATCTGGCTTTCAAGCAGCTCCAATTTTTTCATCAGCATCTCTCTGGAATCAGCCAATTCTTTGTCCTCTTTGACTATTTCTATTTAGTGTTTTCAGAACGCTAGCGATGCAGCAAGTTAATGTCTAGGAGAATGTGGCGGGCTCCAGTGAGGATAAAAATTTGGCTCAAAAGTACGCTGAAAACCTCCAGATCCTGATGGAACTGTCGATAGCTGCATGGACTTGGTTCAGAATAGAGGTCAGACAGGCTCACGGTGAACGTGATTGAAAATCTGCTGCTGTCTGACGTCAGCGCTTATGGGTCCAAATAGGGCAAATTGCTAAGAGAGTGTTCTTGGCTCATCGTAACCACCGAGGAGTGGAAGATGAGACAGACCAATGGAACACGCAAAAGCTCAGGCGAGAAGATCGTCAAAGACATCAAACGAGCGACCCGCAAGCATTACTCGTCCGAAGAGAAGATCAGGATCGTCCTGGACGGTCTGAGGGGCGAGGACAGCATAGCTGAGCTGTGT
>NZ_FRFA01000034.1 GCF_900143535.1 Tateyamaria sp. Alg231-49
GGATGAGCTTATCGAGCGTTAGGTCCGACACAGCTCTGCGCAACCGGTCATTCTCCTTCTGAAGACGTTTGAGCTCTTTCAGTTGGTCCGTCCCCATGCCTCCGTATTGCTTGCGCCAACGATAGAATGTCTGTTCGGTTATCTGCACCTGACGGATTGCATCGATGCGCGGCATTCCCTGACCGCACAATACCTCAACCTGCCGCAACTTCGTGACAATCTCTTCCGGCTTGTGACGTTTGATTCCCATGTTTGATCCTCCGTTTCCTAACTATAGGGGCGGACCGATTCAAAGGGGGAGGATCACTAGCAGTCATTCGATGCGTCTTGTATGAACGACTGCTGTGCGGAAAAACGAGCCATTGCCTGCAAGTAACACAACATTGGCGCCCAAGTTAAAATTCTGCGCGTGATGAAGCCATTTGCATGTGTCGACACCAGTTGGCGGGCGGAGCATAGTGGAACGAAGGACAAAGCGTCGCGCGTGATTGCCTCGATTTTAGCGCGTACAGTTTCACAAAGGCGGGAGTGCGTGGCAGGTAAAAGGAACCACGCGTATTACTGCGCCGCGTAAATGAGCCAGAGACGGAAGGGCCATAAGGCTATTCTGAGATGCATTTTCATTGCATTCAGTGCCTGCAAAAATGACATAAATTTGCGAACTGAAGTGCCTTGAGAGCTGTCGATGTCCCGAACGATGGCGAAAAAATTCAACCATGAACTGGAAAGATCCACAATCGATGACAGTACCGAAATTGAACCGGCCCCTTGTTGTCGCAGTTGGTGCCTTTGACGAAAATTCCGGTGGCGCAATCGTGCTCCATAAACTCGTCGACAGCCTGCGGCGCGCCGGTGTGTCCGCCTACGCCTATCCCCCCCTAAAGCCATACCCCAACAGTATGCCCGCATGGAAAAGGCGTCTCAAGGGTCTCCACAGACACATCACGAAAGTCGCCAAATCAGCCAAGCACTTTTCCCACCCCTCAATGGATGTACCGCTAGCGCCGCTGTCGGTGCTCAAGCAAGACCCCATCGTGGTGTATCCGGAAGTCATTGCCGGAAATCCGCTGGGCGCCTCTTCGGTGGTACGTTGGATCCTGTTCACGCCGGGCGCGCATACCGGCCAAGGCGTCGAAATTGACCGAGGGGCTGAAGAGATCTTTTATTTCCAGAAGGCCTTCATCGAGGGTCATGACTGGATACCTCCGGAAAATGAATTGAGGTTACAATGGATCCGGTCCGACATTTACTATGATCAACAGCAGGAAAACCGGTCAGGCAGTTGCAGAATGCAGCGCAAAGGGGCGCTTTTGAACATCAACACGAGCGACGCGTATCGTACAGCAACGCCGCTTGACGGACTGCCCCATCAAGAGATTGCTGCGATTTTCAATAAATCCGAACGCTTCTATTGCGACGATCCGCACACAATGTACTCAACTTACGCTGTTCTGTGCGGGTGCATCGCTGTCGTGACCCCGGTGCCAGGCCTCTCTGAGGCGGATTGGCGCCCAGAACAGGAGCGGTGGGGCATTGCGTACGGCGACAAGCCCGATCAGATTGAAATCGCCCTGCGCACCAAGCATCTGATGAAAGAAACTCTGGACGCCCTACAAGGCGTAGAAGAGCAACAAGTAGAGCATTTCATTGCCACGCTCGCCAAAAGGTTTGAATGACGCTTCTCTAATCGGCCTGTCGCGGGGTGAGATGCAGGAAACGCATTTTGTTGGGGCGGCCCTCGGAGCACAGCAATAGCCGATTATCGTCGGTGAACTCATCGAGTTCTTCAAATGAATTTATGTGCCTCTCAACCGGTTCGACACGACGCAATTGAAAAAATTCGCCCACATCCTTTAGAAACTGAGCGTATTTGTTTTCAAAACCGTCAATCCAGTTGTGAATCTCGATCACGATTTGAGCATGCATGAGTTTTCGCAAAACGTCCGATGTCAGAATGTCAAACTCCGCACCCTCAACGTCAACGAGCACAATGATGCGGGAAAAATCGTCAATATCGAGGGCGGAAAGAAAATCCGCGTCTGCCTCTCCATGGACCTCGATTCTGTCTTCAACGCCGTTGAGCGCTGCGTTCGAGCGTAATGCCGCCTGACCTTTCTCGGAAATCTCGAAACAGATCGCGCGCGCCAAGCGGTTCGTCTTTAGCATACCAATAGGATAGTACCCATCGGCTGTGCCGAGACTGATAAGTGTGTCACAGTAACTGAACGCGTCAGAAGTCAATAACTCGAGGATCTCTTTTTCGTAGACCCCGAGCATGATGGCACCGAGATCCGGTGCCCCCCACCACAAATCGTCGCCCAACCGAATACCTGCGAAGGGACCGTACCGTATTTCGCCGCCAAAAAGATCGTACACCTCCTTGGAATTCCGCGTGCGCCTTTGCATGACAGTCTCAGACCGCCACGCGAGGCGCTGTTCTTGCGTCGATGCAGCGGCGCGCCTGCGCGCACCCGCGAAAAACGCCATCTCTTCTTCAAAGAATGAGGCGGAATCCTGATAATCTGATGACATGCATTCACTCTTGGTAGTTTTTTGACGCGACCTGACTTTGCGCTTAAGTAAGTGGCAACGCAATCCCTGACCGGGGCAACTCTGGAACACAATGGAACAAAAACAGTCCCTATCAGCGTTGGCTGACAAACTCTCTGCCGAAGGCCCCGGTGTAAAGACCATTAAACTTCGACAGTTGCTCGAACCTCACCGGGAGGCCTTCGGCGTTCGGCCTACAAAGATGCTCTTCCCACCAGTGGAAATTGGCAGTGTTACGCTTGTCGATCAAATCGTGTTGCTGTCGCTCATGGATTTTTGCACCCCCAAACGGATCGTCGAAATTGGCACCTTTCTGGGCTACACCACCAGGATGCTGCTCGAAAACTCCTCGGACGCAATCATTTACTCAGTCGATTTGCCGCAGGGGGATAGTACCACAAAGGACGGTTTCGACCTGGTCAGGGTTTTGAACGATGGCGACTACAATGACAGATATTTGACCCAGCAAAGAGAGTTAATCGGCGAGACGTACCTGGCCGACTTACCTGAAAGCATTTTGGCGAGATTACGTCTCATTCGGCAAGATTCCACGACACTAAATTATGCGGATGACATAGGAAGAATCGACTTTGCATTCATCGACGGCGGGCATGATCTTGAGACTGTCGCGGCAGACACGGCTTGCATCAGACAAGCCGTCAAAAATGGCGTAATCGTATGGCACGATTACAGTTCAGGGATCCATTCGGGCGTGACAGAGTTTCTATCAAATGAAGACAATTGTTCTGAGGTCTTTCACGTTGCCGGAAGCCTGTGCGCCTTCGAAATACGAAAACAGGCATGATCCGTCCTTCTGAAATTCTGACGCGCGACGAGTTGCGCCGTCTCAGTAAATCGCGCAATGCGCCGCCTCTCTTCAATCTTGCGATGCGGGTGGTAACACACACTGCTTTGTTATGGCTGGCGCTGGTAGTGTTTCAGGCGGGCTTTTATGTGATTTTCGCGGTCTTGGCTCTCGTCAATGCCGCCATCTTTCAGTTTGTCGGATATGCTGGTCTATCACACGAGCTGTTTCATGGAAAAGTATTTGAAAACAAATCTTTAAACAGACGGCTCTTTACTTTCACCAGCTACTTAATGTGGAATAACCCGGCTTTTTTCGAAAAAAGCCACGGTTACCATCACGCCCACACGTTCGCTGACGACGACGCTGAAGCGCATTCTCATCAGCCGTTCAATCGCTTGGACTGGGTATTCTACCTGACGGTAGACCTGCGAATGTTTTGGCGTAGAATGCTTTATCTGATGCTCAACAGTATCGGTAAGACGGTTTCCTTTCGACCATTTGCACTTTCGTCGCTTGGACCAAAGAGCGAAGCGATCACCAAGCATGCCCGGCAGATATTGCTGCTTCAACTGGCATTGCTGGCTGGATGGGTCTTACTTGCCGGTCCTGTAGCCGGGGTGATTTTTTGGCTGACCCCTTTTACCGCAACGGCGCCAAATAGACTACTGGCCGCTTCTCAGCATATCGGATTGTCCGCCTATAAAAACGCCGGGCCTCTGGGGCATTCTCGCACACTGGTTCTTCCGCGCTGGTTATCAGGCCTTTACGCTGGAATGAACTATCACTGCGAACATCACCTGTTCCCCGGCATACCTTACTACAACTTGCCAGAACTCCACAAAAACCTTGTTGAGAAGGGCTTGCTCGAAAATGAAGAGAACCTGAGCTTCTTTCTGACAGAATTCTGGATTTTCCATCGCGAACTCGACCTCAGCAAGGCGGCATAAGCAACGATACCCGGTGACGCCAATCCAGAAAGGGCATCTTCGGTGCGGGGAATCACTTTCGTGCGCCCAGTTGATGGCATACGTTGTCACAGCGTTCAGGGTGGATCCTGCGTTTTTTTGAGAGTATTCGAGAGCTTAATGACAACCACTCTACGCTTTCTTTTATCGGGCCCTGGTCTTATCGGTCGCCAGCACGCGCTCCGCCTAAAAGAAAACGAGAATTGCGAACTTGTGGCCGTGGTGGCGCCCAACCACCCTAAGAACAGAGCGTTCAGCGAGGAATTCAACGCAGAGTTTTTCACGGATTTCGAAGATGCGTTGCAGAGGGTCAAGCCCAATGCCGTGATCATCAGCTCACCAAACAAATATCATTACGCGCAATCCCGTGTCTGTATCGATGCGCGCGTACCTTTCTTGGTGGAAAAGCCGGTAACAGCAACACTCGAGGAGGCCGCCGAACTGGCGCGCTTGTCCCGCGATGCGGACGTGCCCATACTTGTTGGCCATCACAGAACCCACAGCACTTTATTAACGACCGCCGAGGCGTTCCTTGCCTCCGAAAAGTTTGGAAGACTCGTTGCGCTGCAAGGGTCTGCCTTGTTCTACAAACCGCAATCCTATTTTGAAGCCGCGCCGTGGCGCACGAAATCCGGAGGCGGCCCGATCCTGATAAATCTGATACACGAGATCGGTCTCATGCGACATCTCGCAGGCGAAGTCATGTCTGTTGCCGCGTTATCAAGCAACGCCATGCGCGGGTTCGACGTGGAAGACAGTCTGGCCCTGAGCCTGAGCTTTTCCGGCGGTGCCTTGGGGACATACTTGTTATCCGACGCCGCGGCGAGTCGGAAAAGCTGGGAAATGACAAGCGGCGAAAACCCAGCTTATCCCAACTACTCGCAACAGACATGCTATCACTTTGCCGGAACTCGTGGGGCTATGGATTTTCCGTCGATGCGGGTTTGTTACTATAAATCAGACAAGGAGGCATCGTGGTGGGAGCCCTTCGAAACCGAGCAATTGCCATCGGAACGCTGTGACCCATTGGTACGTCAGATTGAGCACTTCGTCGACGTGATCCGGGGTTTGGCCCCTCCGAAGGTATCGGCGGAGGATGGATGGCAAAACATGCGGGTCGTCGACGCGATCGCTGAATCTATTCGGACTGGAGCAACAGTGGCACTGGATGAGATGACAACACAGGCAGGCCATCCTTGATGTGTAAACATCCACGGTTTCCTCGCAGATGAGAGTGCTTCTTGTCGATACCGGCTTTTCCGCAGCTCCGGTTTACGAGGCCTTGCTTGGTTTCGGCCACGACGTCTGGGTCATGGGGAACCGGGAAGAAGACATGCTTGCGAAGCGCGCCGCGGATCGTTGGGTTGCGCAGGATTATAGTGATGTCGAGGCGGTCGCAGGGCATATAGAACGCCTGTCGATTGACTGTGTTGTTCCGGGATGCACTGACGTGTCACTGGAGACATGTGCCGCGCTTCCGTTGGCTGACAGCTACATTGACAGCCTTGACACAACCCTGATCCTGGGATCGAAACAGGCGTTTCGCGAGACTTGCGCCAAACTCGACCTGCCAGCCCCCCGAGTCCACAGCGATGCCGAGTTCCCAATCACCGGACAGTTCATTTGCAAGCCGGTGGACGCCTACAGTGGTCGAGGCGTCAGTGTGTTCGACGGGCGTCAGCATGATGCGCTTGCAAACGCTCTGGAGCGTGCCAGAAAACACAGCCGGTCCGGCGAAACAATCATAGAAACCTTCTGCGACGGCCTCCTATACAGTTGTTCGGCCTTTCTGGAAAACAAAACGGTCGCGGAGAGATTCTTTGTGCGGGAAGGATCTTCGGTAAACCCCTATGCGGTCGACACAAGCTACGTTGTGCAGGATTATCCAGAGGAACGAGCGCAAGTGATTATAGGGGCGCTGGAAAAACTGGCACGGTTTGTGGATCTAAGAGACGGGCTTTTGCACGTTCAGTTTATCGATGGCTCAAGCGGCCCGGTGATTGTGGAGGTGATGCGCCGGTGCCCCGGCGACCTTTATGCGCGTCTGATAGAGTTCAGTTCGGGCGTTGATTATGCGTCGCGTTACGCTTCCTACTTCACCGGAGACAAACCGAAATCAACCAGACGGGCACAAAGCAACATCTTGCGACACACGGTGACGTCCGAAGCGAGAGCGGTTTTTGCAGGCGTTGACCTGAACCCACCCGAGGTTGTCCGGGCGTTTTATCCAATTGGCGCAATGGGCATGGAGCTTTTGCCAAATCAGCAAAATCGCGCTGGCGTGCTCTTTGTCCAAGCGGGCGATACGCCTGATCTGAAGGCATGTTTCGAACGATTCATGTCGCGTCGCGCCTATAGTGCTACGTTGGCCTAGACGTATGGAGCCAAAAATGTCCGATCCCGTATATGTGGCCAGCCCTCTTCTGCCCGATCTCGATCAATTGGCGCCTTTGCTTGAAGAAATCTGGTCTTCAAAACACGTGACCAATCACGGTCCAATGCATCAAAAATTGGAAGCAGAACTTTCGAAACATCTTGGTGTGCCAACAACGATGCTGTTCGGGAATGGGACCATCGCTTTGCTGACGGCCCTCAAATTTTTGGACCTCCCTCCGAAGAGCGAAGTCATCACAACTCCCCTGACCTTCGCCGCAACAGCTCACGCGATTGCGTGGAACGGTCTGAAGCCTGTGTTTGCCGATGTCGACCATACAACGCTCACTCTGGACCCAGAGTCGGTGGAACTCGCGATCACGGAAAACACATCCGCAATCATAGGCGTGCATGTTTATGGCACGCTTTGCGACGTCGACGCTCTCGCACGGCTTGGCGCAAAATACAATCTCAGGGTCATATACGACGCAGCGCATGCGTTCGGGGCCAGGAAGAGCGGGATCCCGGTCTCTCAATTCGGGGATGCCTCTATTTTTTCATTCCATGCAACCAAGCTGTTTAACACCCTCGAAGGGGGGCTGATCGCCTCGCCGAACGAAGACTACAAAGAGAGGATCTATTTCCTGCGAAACTTCGGAATCAAGAACGAAGAAGAGGTTGTCGATATCGGCATCAACGGAAAGATGAACGAAGTTCAGGCAGCGATTGGTCTGCTGAACCTGAAGGCTGTCGAACAGGAAAAGGCGCGGCGTCGTGAGTTGAGAGCGCGATATACGAGTTTCCTATCCGGACTTGACGGTGTACGTCTGGCCGCAGATCAACCCGATGTAGAAAACGCGGAACAATATTTTCCCGTCATCTTGAACAAGGCACAGTTCGGTCGATCGCGAGACGATATTTATGAGGCCCTGAAGCGCCGTAACATCTTCGCTCGCAAGTATTTTCACCCGATTTGCACGGATTTTGTCCCGTATCAATCCGAGCAGATCGTTTCGACCAAGAACATGCCGGTCGCGGAAGAAGTAAAATCACAAGTGCTGTGTTTGCCGTATCACAGCGGCGTGGGAGTGGACGCCGTGGACATGATTGCGGAGGTGTTTCTGAACGGCACTACCGCATAACTTGGATTGAGCAACCACCTGCCCTGCAATATGGCGCAAGACCGCCGAAGGCCGTTTTTAAGCTGGTTAACTGGTTGCGATTGGTCTCCGTCAAAGGTGCACGAAGCTCACCTACGTGGTTTTCATATCACCTTAGCCGTTCTACGGTTCACATATCACTTTGAGAGGAACATAGATTGGCAAGTTCAGTGATTGAAGACGACTTAACAATCGACGGCAACATCAAGACAAGCGAAGGAAGCGTTGATGTCCGCGGTAAAGTGGCCGGAGACATAACCGCCGTTGCAATCGCTATTCAACCGGGCGGTTCTGTTGAAGGTAGACTTTCAGCCAGCACTATCACCATAGCCGGCCAGCTCAAAGGCAGCCTGAAGTGCGACGACGTTACATTAGCGTCGACGTCCTCGGTTCAGGCCGATGTTGAGGCTGAGGCGATGACGACCGAAAGCGGGGCGGAAGTTGTCGGCAAGCTCAAAGTCACCGGCAAAAGATAGACAGGAAACAAGGCGCGATACGTCCGGCCCACGCGATGCGCACGTCTATCCATGGTGGTTTTGACCTGCATCAACGACTGCAATTGGCATGCTCGGGTACATTTCAGACCAAGATGTGAGGCGTCATGGCTCTAAAATCCGCGTTCCTTGGCACATAAAATCTGAGCGATCTCAAAATCCAAAAGCGACAGGCACAAATATGTATAAGTTGATAATAAAGTTTCTATGTGTCGGGCTAATACCTCTGTCCCTCCCGTCCTGCACGGACATGGTCGACGAAGACCGGTCGATGCCGACACGGTCTGATGGGGCGGCATTCTTTGCGCAGAACTGCACCTCGTGTCACGGAGCAGATGCACGAGGAGCAGGCCCGAGCGCGCGCGCTCTGAAGGGTACGCCTACCGACCTTACGAAACTCAGCGCTGAGAATGGTGGCACATTTCCTGAGGCGCGCGCACTGGCTTATATCTACGGTGATCCCGTCGACAGTCACCTGGCACGCGTCATGCCGCAATTTGGCGACGAAATGGCATTGGACCTGGTTCCAGTCGAAATCGAAGGCATACTGACCCCGACCCCTCGTGAGTTGGCGGGGCTGCTGTTCTATCTTGAAAGCATTCAGCAATAACTTGCGCAGAATGCCAGTCAGGCGAAGCGGAATTAAACTGCCTCTGCCGTTTTGCTTGTGGCCGAGAATCCGGCGCCGTTGAGTCGAACCCTCTCGACAAGATGCGTTGAACGGATGTCGCCGGGCATTATGCCCATGGGATCGAGGGTGAAACATTCTCCGTTTCAAACGACGAACTCGAACCCGCGCACACAGTCAGGGCGCTCGATTGTCCCGCAGCGGTTAGGCCTGATGTAGAGGTCGGCCTGCACAAGGTCGTCAGGCTGCACCTCAGTTCGCGGAGCGACGGCCTCTATGGGGTCCAAGGACCTCACTCATCGCTACAATCGCTCATGGGCATTCTCCCTTAGCAGGCGGTCAAGTTCAGCGGCAGCGTCGTAAATTCGCTGAGCATGAGGGTGCGATAGCGCGATGAGCCCCCCTCCTCCTCAATTTCGATGCGCAACAGTTCGTCGCGCAGTGCCCAAAGGCCTATGTCTTTGACCATGCGCCGGTTGTCCGATGACACCTTGTTCGGGGCAGCATGCCGTTGGCTTGCGGACCACACATCTTACGAGGCTTTTAGTGTTCCTCCGCACAAGGCTGTCACCTGAGATCATACGGCAACCGATCCGATGTCTCCTATTCGTCCGCATAGCGGTCATTTGCTGAAAGGAAATCAAACGACCGTTCGGCGGTCTGCGCCGCCATTCGCCGCATAGTCCACCAAAGACCGCAACACGGAACAATGGGACCTTCGGCGAAGCACTTGAAGTTTGGAGCGTTGGACACCTTGGTCCGTAAACGGTAGTTCATTAAAAAACCCTTTGGGGCAAACAGATTGAACGCGCTTCCACAGCACCCAATGTCTCATACCCATCGCACTTAGGGTGCTCTTCGTTCAGCCAGGAAAGTTGTAAATCATGAAAGGCAATTCCCCGAGCCCACTCTTGATTGTTGCTCTCGCAATCAGTGCCACGATCGCTGGTTGGGGTATAATTGACCCGCAGGGGTTAGGAAGCCTCGCCGCATCGGCGGTTGCTAAGCAATTTGACAGTCGCGGCTGGTTCATAATGCTTGAAGCGAGTGGTCTGCTCTTTGTCGCGCTGTATCTTGCGTTTTCACGCTATGGCAAAATTCGCCTAGGGCCAGATGCGGCTGAACCCGAATTTTCGACCCCGGCTTGGATTGCTATGTTGTTTGCGGCGGGCATGGGGGTTGGCTTGTTATTTTATGGCGCCGCCGAACCGCTCACTCACTTCGAAGAAATTCGCCAATTCACCGGAGATCCGAAGGCTGCCGAATATGGGCTTTTTGTGACTTACCTGAACTGGGGCTTGCACGCATGGGCCATCTACGGGGTTGTTGGTCTTATCATAGCCTATTTTGCCTACCGTCGTGGCGGCACTCTTTTGCTAAGCGCTCCCCTTACCGAGGCGCTCGGTGATGAAACTTGGGTCCGAATGCTGGCATGGGTTTTTGATTTGCTTTCGATCGTCGCCATTGCCGTAGGCTTGGCCGGGTCGCTTGCCATGGGCGTATTCCAGGTCCAAACGGGACTGGCGGGGTTGATTGGCATGTCAGACCCCGGCGTCCTGACTATTCCAGTGTTCGTTGCAATGTGCATCGCATTTGTCATTCCACTCAGACGCGATTTGGGTGATGGGATGGCCAAGTTGTCGAACGCGGCCATGATGATTGCGATCGGTTTGCTGGTCTATCTCCTACTTTTGGGGCCAACATCTTACCTTATGAACAGCATCGTTTCGGGGTTTGGTCGGTATGCCTTTGGCGCTCTTCCAGCCGGGTTCGCGACCGCCGAATTTTTCGATCAGGGTATCGTAGATTGGTTCCAGTCCTGGACGCTAAATTACATGATTTGGTGGTTGGCGTGGTCACCCTTTGTTGGCATCTTCATCGCTCGAATTTCCCGCGGTCGCACAATTCGGGAGTTTCTTATTGGTGTGATCGTCGCGCCAACGCTGTTTTCTATTTTGTGGTTCGGGGTGTTCGGGGGCTTGGGCATTTTTGATGCACTCAAACAGGAAGGCGCATTGTCTGCAATCAACAGCGAAAACCTGGATGCAACCACCTTTGCATTGCTCGATCGCTTCCCCCTAAGTGGTATCACGCATACCGCGACGATTGTGGCTGCATTCTTGTTTGTGGTTACGAGCGTCGTAAGCGCAGGGTTTACACTCGCAATGATCGGCACAGGTGGCGATGAGAACCCATCACCCAAAATTCGTACCGTCTGGGGCGCCATACTTGGGGCTCTCGGATTGGCAATGGTGCTGGTGGGAGACATTGCCATGGTGCGATCGATCATAGCTTTGTCGGCTATCGCTTTCGTTTTCATTGTTCCAGTGCTTGTCGTGTGTTTGTTTCGGTCATTGAGGCGGGAGGAGCAAAAATGACAGGCGATCTTATCGATTCAATTCTGAACGTAAGTGTATTCGCTTATATAGGGTTTCTCATCTGGTTGAGCTTTCGACCCAACCCCTGATAACCAATTTCGCAAGGTGCTGGTCTTGGGGACTTCGCGATGATGCCGACGTCTGCATCAGGCTTAAAGCCGCGGTTCGCGGAACCGGTCTGAACGGCGGAGTTTCGGGACGGAGCGGACGTTCGCCGCATCGTCGACCAATGACCGAGTTGCGGATGGGGTGGATGGCTCCTGCATCACCCGGCGTCGTAATGCGCCATATTGCAGCTGCTATGAACCGCTTTTGAGAGGAGCCACCCAATGCAAGTTACAACAATCGGTTTAGATTTAGCCAAGAACATTTTTCAGATCCACGGTATCGACGACCATGGTGAGGTTGTATTCAACCGCGCGCTGAGACGGGCGCAAGTCCTGGCATTTTTTGAACGCCTCGAGCCATGTTTGGTCGGTATTGAAGCT
>NZ_FRFA01000014.1 GCF_900143535.1 Tateyamaria sp. Alg231-49
GCATGTAAAAGTTGGTGGGCTGATCGTCGATCATGTGCAGTTCCTGGCTGGGCAGGCCAATGTTGCAGACAACCAGCTGGTCACGAAGGATGGGCGCGATCTCGCGCAGGATTTCAGAACGGATCATTGGTCGCCATAGCCTCCCCAGAAGTTGGCGTCCGTCAGGATCGCCACCGGTTTGTTGCACATGAAGGTGTATTTCAGGATGTTGTCCAACTCCTCGACATCTTTCTGCCAGTGGAAGTGGTAGGTCGGGATGTTCAGCTGGGCCAGCAGCGCCTTGGTGTGGACGGCCATTTCGACTTGGCAGGCGACAGGTTCGCGCAACTCTCCGCGATAAGAGATCAGCATGGGCAGCGGCATCCGGTAGTACTGGATCAGCGTGGCCAGTGTGTTGATCGTGACTCCAATGGCGGTGTTCTGCATGATGATGGCGGGGCGTTTGCCGCCCATATAGGCACCCGCGCACAGGCCCATGCCTTCGTCTTCTTTGTTGGAGGGGATGTGGAAAATCTCGTCACGCGCGTCGATCTCGTCGATCACACCGGCCAGCTGTTTGCACGGCACCGTCGTGACAAAGGAAATACCGTTCGCAACAAGATCATCCGTGATCTTTTTGTCTATGTTCATGTCTGGGTGGGCCTTTCTAGGTTTGGCCTGCAAGAGGCCCTAAATCAGTCAGATCTTAAAGCGATGGGGCATCACCCATCTGCGGACAGATCAAAATTCTCACCCGGGAAGTACTTGGCAAGGCGGACATCGGCGGCACGGGCGTGCCCCTCCATCCCTTCCAACCGGGAAATACGCGCCGTCGCTTCAGCCACGGGTCGCGATCCATCGCGGGTCGCGCGCTGCCAAGTGACGATCTTCATATATTTATGGACGCTCAGGCCACCCGTATAGGACGCAGCCCCCGAGGTCGGCAAAACGTGGTTCGTGCCTGTCGCCTTGTCACCGTATGAAACGGTTGTCTCTTCGCCAAGAAACAGGGACCCATAGCAAGTTAACCGCTCCAGCCACCAATCCAGATCATCGGCCTGTACAGTCAAATGCTCCGGCGCATATTCGTCGGAGCAGGCGGCCATGTCCTCGCGATCTTCGCATACAATTACCTCAGCATAATCGCGCCACGCGGCGAATGCGTTTTCGCGGTTCAACTCTGGCAAATCGTCGATAAGGCCCGGGACCAAATCCATCACCCTGACGGCGAGATCACGACTGTCCGTGACCAACCAGACAGGGGAATTGTACCCATGCTCGGCCTGACTGACCAAGTCGGTGGCAACGATATGTGCATCCGCGTCCTTGTCAGCCAGAATCAGGCTGTCAGTGGGGCCTGCGATCATGTCGATACCCACACGACCAAACAGGATGCGCTTGGCCTCGGCTACGAATTGGTTACCGGGACCCACAAGTATGTTGGCCTTTGGCAAGCCAAACAGACCAAATGTCATCGACGCCACACCCTGAACACCACCCATGGCAAGAATGTTGTGCGCCCCGCAGATATGGGCGGCATAGACGATGGCCGGAGCCACCCCAACACCGGGCCGAGGCGGTGAACAGGCAGTGATGCTACGGCACCCTGCAACGCTGGCGGTGGTGACCGTCATGATCGCGCTGGCGATATGGCTATAGCGCCCGCCGGGCACATAGCAGCCGGCGGCATCAACCGGGATCACCTTTTGCCCAGCGACAAAACCGGGACTGATCTCCATCTCCACATCTGTTGTTGTGCCTTTTTGCAGCTCGGCAAAGCGGCGCACGTTGTCGTGGGCAAAGCGAATGTCAGATTTCAGCTTTTCAGGGACAAGTGCACATGCGGCCTCAATATCAGCTTCGGTCATGAGGATGTTGCCCTCGTAACCGTCAAAACGGGCCGCATATTCCATCGCTTTGGCATCCCCACCTGCTTCGATGTCATCGAGAATGGTCTTTACTGTCTCGTGCACTTCGGATGCGTCGGACTTTGCGGTCAGGGTCGCTTTTTTCAGGTATTCACGGGTCATTTTTTGAGGGTCCTGGCCTTGAGCGGGTGATGGTCTAATGTCGGGTACGCGATCGTCTGAACCAGCCTTGGGCAGAGACTGCGAAGAATGTGCAAAGGTATGCTGTCACAAAGCAGCGACGCAAGCGCATGAGCCTCAATCGCAACCCATTTCGCATTCATGAAACTGGACGTTCAGACTACTTAAAACTTCGTCCTCAGACGAAGCCGGACAGGGGTTATTCCGGTAGCTTTTCTGGCTTTGATTCTTTGTCCCGGTGTCGGCCACTTTTCATCAGGTCGCTGACGCGAAAGGCCGCCGGCGTTCCAATTCGGGTGCGCGTGCGCAGAACCGGTGTATTGGTCGAATTGCCGCCGCGGCTTTCCCGGAACACGATGAAGAGGCCCGAGGCGATGATGATGGCCGCGCCCACACCTGTGTAAAGATCCAGTGCTTCGTTAAAGAAGATGAACCCATAAACGGTGGCCCAGAGGATTTGGGAATACTGCATTGGGGCCACGATGGCTGCTTCGCCTGTCTGATAGGCAGTGATGATCACCCTGCCCCCGGTCCAGGCAAGGACAGAGATGACCGCCAGAAAGGCAAGATCCATCAGGGGCATGGGCTGATAAACGAAAGGCAACATTGCACCCATGACGAGGAAGTTGGCCACCATCGGGTACAACATCACCACCACCGGGCGTTCGTCCGCACCAATCTTGCGCAACACGATGGACGCAAACGCCCCGGTAAACGCAGCGAGTAGGGCTGCTGCATGCCCAAGGCCCAGTTCGGTTCCCGCACCGGGGCGCAACACCACAAGGACTCCGATCAGACCGACCAGCACAGCCAGCCAGCGCGGCAGACGCACCTGTTCGCCAAGGATTGGAATGGACAGGACCGTAATGATCAGCGGCGTAGCAAACAGGATCGCATAGGTTTGCGTCAGAGGCAGATTGGCAAAGGCGTAAAATGCTGAAAACCCCGTGATCACGGCTGCGATTGTGCGCAGCGCAATCCACCAAGGATGCACGGGCATCAGCGTGCCGGGCGCGCGTTCGCTCATCAGATTGATCGTCGCCAGTGGAAAACTGAGCAAAACGCTGAAGAACACCAACTGGATCGGCGAATATGTGGCCCCCAGTGTTTTGATAAACACGTCGTGGGTCGCATAGACGCCGAATGCGATCAGGGACAGAATGGCACCTTTGGCATTCGGAGACATTTCTGCAGACCCTTTCGCGGGTTGGCTAGAGGCTGGCGTCCAACGCTTCGAGGATCACGTCACCCATTTCAGTCGTAGACAGTGGCGTGCCACCCTCGGGGCCCATCAGATCAGCGGTGCGGGCCCCATCTGCCAGCACCTTTTCGATGGCGTTTTCAAGCCGCGCGGCCTCGTCGCCTTGATCAAAGGAGTAGCGCAGAGCCATGGCAAAGCTGAGCATACAGGCGATTGGATTCGCCTTGCCTTGCCCGGTGATGTCAGGGGCGGAGCCATGCACGGGTTCGTACATCGCGCGTGCCCGCCCGTTTTCCATCGGCGCACCAAGGCTGGCCGAGGGAAGCATTCCGAGCGATCCAGTCAACATCGCCGCGCAGTCGGACAGGATGTCGCCAAACAGGTTGTCGGTCACGATGACGTCGAACTGCTTGGGCGCACGCACCAGCTGCATCGCGCCGTTGTCGGCGTACATGTGGGACAGTTCGACCTCGGGGTACTCTTCGCCCACTTTGGTCACAACTTCGCGCCACAGGATGCCGCTTTCCATCACGTTGGCTTTTTCCATGCTGCACAACTCTTTGTTGCGCTTCATGGCCAGTTCAAAGGCCGAGCGAGCGGCGCGTTCGATCTCGCCTTCGGTATAGCGTTGGGTGTTGATGCCAACACGTTCGTTGCCTTCTTCAAAGATGCCGCGCGGCTCTCCGAAATAGACGCCAGACGTCAGTTCGCGCACGATCATGATGTCGAGGCCGGCGACGATGTCTTTCTTGAGGGACGAGAAATCCGCCAGCGCGTCAAAGCATTGGGCCGGGCGCAGGTTAGAAAACAGGTCCATCTCTTTGCGCAGGCGCAAAAGGCCGCGTTCGGGTTTCACCGAAAAATCCAGATCGTCGTAGGCAGGTCCGCCCACAGCGCCCAACAGCACCGCGTCCACTTCAAGCGCCTTGGCCATCGTGTCGTCATGCAGAGGCGTGCCATGCGCGTCATACGCAGCGCCGCCTACCAAATCGGTTGAGACGTCAAAGGGCAGGTCCCGCTTGGCACCGAACCAGTCGATCACGCGAACAACCTGATCCATTACTTCGGGGCCGATGCCGTCACCGGGAAGGATTAATAGCGAAGGATTGGACATGTTCAGGACTCCTCAAATCGATGTTGAGGTTCGACTACGCCCGCTGGGGTGCGGCGTCAATAAGGCCGCCCCTAATAAGCCAGATCAACCCAGATCAGGCGGTGTCGGCTGGCCATGGCCACCGTGTCCGCCATCGGGTCGTCAGGGTCAGGCCATAAAACGCCGCTGTCAATCACGCGCCAGTGGGTCGATGGCAAGACGTAGTCAACGCGCAGATCACCGGGAACCGGGTCGTCCCAGTCCACCGTGTCGGTGCCAAAGTGGCCGCGCGGGGCGACATCCTGCAAGTCAGGGGCGCCAAGCAGAGCCTCAATTGCGGCCTTGATCCCGGATCCATCCACCGGGTCCAGATTGGCATCCCCCGCAATGACAAAGGGGCCGGTCGGGGCTGTGCCCACCGTTCCATCCAGCAGTTTCAGCCACAGCATGATCTCATCATGGTTGCGCTCGCCATTGCGGTCCTCGGGACCGTCAAAGACCGGCGGGCTGGCATGAAAGGTCAGCAGATCGAAGGGGCCATTGGGGCCGATGATCGGAACAACCCAGTGGCCTGTGGTCGACAAGCGTTGGATCGCCTGCGCCTCTTCACTCGGGAACGGGGCGCCATCCACGTTCGGCAGCAAGGCTCCCGGCACATCGCGCCACAAGATACTGGACAGATCCTGCACGTTACGCGCGTCGATCGGCAGGCGAGATAGGATTGCCATCCCACCCTGCCCCGAAAATCGCCCATAGCCCTGAGCATCTCTCGGACCGCCAAGGCGACCGTCGCCATCCATATCAAGGCCGGTTGGCATGCCCGTATTGGGGCGCAGCGCAAAGTGGTGAGGATATCCGGCAGCCTTTGCAAAACGGCTAAGCGCCTCGCTTGTCAGGTCGTAATCAATTCCCTGAAGCGCCAGCACATCGGCATTTGCTGTTGCAATGACGGCAAGGACAGCGTCGATCTGCTCGTCCTCACCCCGCGCCAGATCACGCAGGAATAGGCCGGGACCGTCGCGTTGCAATTCAGTGTTGAATGTGGCGATGCGCAGAGTGTCTGCGGTCGCGGCTGTGCCCACGATCAGGCACAGCAGCCACGCAATCAGGCGACCTGAAGCTCGTTCTCTGCGGTGGCGTAGGCCCGCTTGCGCTGGTCGCGGATCATCTCTGCGATCCGCTGCAAGGCAATGCCGCGCATGATCATGCTGGCAGGAAGGAAGGCCCATGCGCTCATTGTCCAGATCAGGGTTTGAGGGTTCTCAAGCGAGATCGGGTTTATCAGATCAGCAGCCAGTTTGACCACCGCTGGAATGGCGAATGGCAGCAGGAAGCCACAGGCGATGTTGATGCGTGCATCGCGGTTCAGGCGGTTCAACACATCCCCGCCCGTGGTCGGGTCAAACATGGGCAAATTCACCCATACGTTGAATGCGCCCTTGCGCGAGGGCCAGCCAAGAATACGCACCAACACAAGGAAGGCCGCCATCACACTGAGCGAAGCAAGATACGCCAGGCCGGCCGCAGTGCGCACGATCTCGACCACTTCATAGTCCGTTCCCGCAGGCAGGGTCAGCACAACCATCCGCACCGGCGAGTAGGGGAAATCAATGCTGTTGCCCACAATTGTGCCGACGGATGTCAGCGCCTTTGTGGTCAATGTCGGGTCAACCTGACCCTTGCAAATCATGCTGAGCATGAAGACCGTGGCAAACAAAGCCGCAAAGCGCAGGCGATTGAATGGCGCGGCATCGCGAAATTCTACAATGCTGGGACTGATGGAGTTATACTCGACGAATGTCAGGAAAGACGCCAAAAGCGCAATTAGAACAGTGGCTTGTGTCGCGTCCGCAGTCATCCCGGGCACAATAAGCGCCGGAATGGCGATCATTAACGCCATAAGTAGACCGCGTATCGCGGCACCGTATAGTCGTGCTATCACGTCTCGTTCCCTTCAAACTGGTCAGCCGCGATACGTTGCCGCGTGCTTGTCCCAACTTGATCCCACCGGGTCAGGTGGGTGCCTCATTGTTGCCCCATTTGTGCCTTGATTGACCCGGTCGCTCAAGTCTTGTGTTTACTGAAACGTAATAGCTGGGGCAATTTGAGGGAGGGGGTGGTGCCTTTGTGCATCATTTGTAAGGCGGGTTTTAGGCAAGACCCAAGATGTTGTGCTTGGGCCTTGCGGGACGCATAGCAGCATCCAATTTCTAGCCTAGGTGGTGGCGCAAGCCTTCACACCCAAGGACGCGCTTGCGCGGCTTCAGCCTCGAAAGTCTTGATGCTATCGGCCTTGGCCATGGTGAGACCGATGTCATCCAACCCTTCGAGCAAGCAATGTTTCTTAAAGCTGTCGACCTCAAAGTTGAACACTTCACCGTCTGATGTCGTCACGGTCTGCGCTTCTAGATCAATTGTCATGCGCGCGTTCGCGCCCTTTTCGGCGTCCTTCATCAACACATCGACCGCTTCGGCGGGCAACGTGATGGGCAGAATGCCGTTCTTGAAGCAGTTGTTGTAGAAAATGTCGGCAAAGCTGGTGGAGATCACGCAGCGAATGCCAAAATCCTTGATCGCCCAAGGCGCGTGTTCACGCGAGGACCCGCAGCCAAAGTTTTCGCCTGCCACCAGGATCTCAGCCTTGCGATAGGCATCCTGGTTCAGAACAAAGTCAGGGTTTTCGTTGCCCTGACGGTCAAAGCGCATCTCGTCAAACAGGTTCACGCCAAGACCCGAACGTTTGATCGTTTTGAGGAACTGTTTCGGGATGATCATATCGGTGTCGATATTGACCAGCGGCATGGGCGCCGCGATCCCGGTGAGTGTGTCGAATTTATCCATCTTCGTTAGTCTTTCCTAGGAAGGTGGTGGGGGAGAACCCCCACCCTGTCTTTTGGACCATTCGGGCCGACTTATTTTTCGAACCGCTCTTCAAGCTTTGCCTTAACGGCACCCTTGGCGGAACGCAGGAAGACCGCCAGCGCAACCAGCCCGGCACCATTGAAAAGCAACTCAATACCCAACAGGATGCCCAGCAACTGTGGTCCGACCTCTGCGAAATTCGCGATGATGTATCCCGCGAGCAGGATCGACACGGCGCCCGAAAGCAGCATCGGCCAGAACATTGGCGTGTCTTTCATCTGATAGCCGGTCATGATCCGTGTCACACCGTTCAACCCGATCAGGATCGTAACGAGCATCGCCAGAGAGATCAGGCCTTCCAATGGGTTGAACGCAAACGAAACACCCAGAAACACCATGAGTATGCCGAGGCCGATGCCCATAAATCGGGACGATTTGTCGTCTGCTTGCCAGCCGGCATAGATTTGCGCAGCCCCCATCAGGATAAACATTAACCCAATGATCATCGTCAATGTGGCGCCAGCGGCAATCGGGTTTGCCAGAACAAAAATACCGAATACGATCGAAAGAACGCCCAGTACCAGCCATTTTACCCAGAGTTTCATCTTAGTGCTCCAATTCTTGGATTAGTTTAGGTGTAGTAACGTCACCTGAGTCTACATCAATTCGCGGACATCCGTCAGCCGTCCTGTGATTGCCGCTGCTGCAGCCATGCCGGGCGACACCAGATGCGTACGACCTTTGTATCCCTGTCGCCCTTCAAAGTTGCGGTTGGAGGTCGACACGCAGCGTTCCCCCTCGCTCAACTGATCAGGGTTCATTGCAAGGCACATGGAACACCCAGCAAGACGCCATTCAAAGCCAGCCTCTTTGAAGATGTCAGCCAGACCTTCTTCTTCGGCCTGTGCGCGCACGAGGCCCGAGCCGGGCACGATCATGGCCCGTTTGACCGCGATTTTCTTGCCCTTGAGGATCTCGGCGGCAGCGCGAAGATCTTCGATCCGCCCGTTGGTGCAGGACCCGATAAAGACAGTGTCGATCTCGATATCCGTCAGTGGTGTGCCCGGTGTGAGACCCATGTAGTCGAGCGAACGTTGCGCCGCGCCCACCTTGCCACCTTCGAAATCGTCAGCTGCCGGCACGTTTGCCGTAATGGGCAGCACGTCTTCGGGGGACGTGCCCCATGTGACGACGGGTGCGATGTCTTCGCCCTTGATCGTGATGATCTCGTCCCAATGGGCGTCATCGTCAGAGTAGAGCGTTTTCCACCATGCTTCGGCTGCTTCCCATTGCGCGCCTTTGGGGGCGTGCGGGCGGCCTTTGCAATAGGCAAATGTCTTTTCGTCAGGCGCGATCAGGCCCGCGCGCGCGCCGCCTTCGATCGCCATGTTGCAGACGGTCATGCGCCCTTCCATGGACAGATCGCGAATTGCCTCACCGCAATATTCGATCACGTATCCAGTGCCGCCTGCGGTTCCGGTCTTACCGATAACAGACAGAGTGATGTCCTTGGCTGTGACACCGGGGGCCAATTTGCCGGTGATCTCGACCTTCATGTTCTTGGATTTTTTCTGGATCAGAGTCTGAGTGGCCAGAACGTGTTCGACCTCGGACGTGCCAATGCCATGAGCCAGCGCGCCGAAGGCGCCGTGTGTGGCCGTGTGGCTGTCGCCACACACCACGGTCATGCCGGGCAGGGTCCAGCCCTGTTCGGGGCCGACGATATGAACGATACCCTGACGGATGTCGGACACTGGATAGTAGTGAATCCCGAAGTCTTTGGCATTCTTATCGAGGGCAGCGACCTGAATGGCGCTGTCTTCCGTCATGTTTTTGGGATCATCGCGGCCCGGCGTTGTGGGCACGTTGTGATCCGGCACAGCGATGGTCTTGTCCGGTGCATGCACAGGGCGGTTTGCCATACGCAGCCCTTCAAAGGCTTGCGGGCTTGTGACTTCGTGCACCAGATGCCGGTCGATATAAAGCAGGCAGGTGCCGTCTTCGGCCTCGTGGGCGACGTGGGCATCCCAGATTTTGTCGTAGAGCGTTTTGGGGGACATGGTCCTCTCCCTTTGATGTGCGGTGTTTGAATGGATAACGGGCGCGCGGCCTTATAGGCGCGCAAGCACCGTGTGCGTCGCCCCGAAAAAGCGTTCGCGCAAACGCGCGCGGTCATCCATGTCAAAGAGGCGGTTCATGCGGACGCTGTAGCGGGATTCCCCCAACCAATCAAGCAAGCGCTGCGTTGGGCCAGCTGCCATCCAATTGAGCAGACGGCGCGTCACATTGCGATCAGATGCAGCATTCATTGAAATGTCACCCCAGCGTTGTTAGCATAGGGGTGTCCCAGCGCCGGGGATTTGGGCGGCGCGATGAAAAGGAGGACAATGTCCTGTCAATTTCTGCCGAAGCGGTACGCGCCGCTGATGGGGCTGCTGGCATGATCGCCACAGCCAAAACGCAAGCCACAAGCGAGACACTCCTTGCGGCTGTCCTTTCCTCTCTCTCTGATGACAAAGCCGAAGACGTGGTGCAGATTGATCTGCGCGGTAAGACCGAGATTGGTGATTACATGATCATCTGCTCGGGCCGTTCGTCACGTCAGGTTGCTGCGATGTCTGAAAAGCTGGTCGAGCGCCTTAAGGGCGAATTCGGAGTCGTTGCCCGGACCGAAGGCAAGGGCACTGGCGATTGGGTGCTGATCGATACGGGCGACGTGATCGTCCACATCTTCCGCCCTGAAGTGCGCGAGTTCTATCAACTCGAGAAGATGTGGCAACCGACCACGACCAACTGACGCCGCCCTGATGCGCGTACATATCTGTGCTGTGGGCCGCCTGCGCGGCGGGCCCGAGGCCGACCTGATCTCTGACTATACCACCCGATTTGACAGAACGGGCCGGGCCCTTGGCTTGGGCCCCCTGTCTGTCGTCGAGGTCGAAGACCGCAAAGGCGGCGGGATGGCGGCCGAGGCCGATCTGTTGCGCCGCGCGCTGCCCAAGGGGGCATTGATCTGCTGTCTTGATGAACGGGGCCGGGTTGAACCCTCGCCCGATTTTGCCAAACGCCTTGGTGGGTGGAGAGACGCGGGACGCAGCGATGTCGCCTTTGTCATTGGGGGTGCAGACGGCATAGACCCTAGTCTGCGGGCCGAGGCTGACCATCTGCTCTCCTTCGGGGCGATGGTCTGGCCACATATGCTGGTGCGCGTGATGCTGTCCGAGCAGTTCTACCGCGCTGCCTCCATCCTCGCCGGGTCGCCTTACCACAGGGCGTAATCCGAATGCCGCCTTGCGGCGACGACATGTTTTTGGGGGCTTTGCCCCGTCCTTCGGACTCCCCAATGGTATTTCTGGTCAGAACAAGACACTGCGCGTCCCTCCTTCTCTGATTTAAAAAATCCCGGGGGTGAGGCCGTAGGCCGAGGGGGCTGGCCCCCTGTTGCGCTTTCAATCTAGCGCAGCTCTACAATCGTCGTGCCCACATTCCAGCCTTCTGGCAGATCGCGTGCCTGAACCTGAACCTGTGTCGTGCCGTTGGGAACTTTCACTCCATCAAGACTACGGGTGAAAGGTTGTTCATTGACGTGCGGGTGGAACAGCACGCGTATGCCCAGCTCATTTCCGTCCATATCCAGCACGCGCCATCCGTCGGCATAGTGATCCCAGCCGGTGTCCGGGTGTCGGATCGTGACATCAAAGCGATAAGTTTCCGGCGCGGTACGCGTGGCAGTCACGTTTTCTATCACTGGTTCTTCGGCAAACAGTGGGCTGGCCAGCAAGGAAAGGATAAGGATTAGGCGTTTCATGTTGTGACTTTAGAAGGATAAATCCTGCTTTGTCTTGTCACGTCTGTGTGCCCAGCAGAATGTCGCGCGACTTGGATGCGAATTCCCGTCGCCAGATGACCCCAAGAGTGAACAGAGTTGCGATGATCAACGGCACCGGTCCAGCCAGCCACGCTGCACAAGTGAGACCGAAATAGACCGAGCGCAGACCGCGGTTGAACGACCGGGCAGCGGCGACATTCACCTCTGCCGCCTGCATAGCGCGGGGTTCGCACAAGCTGTCGCTCACGTCATTGGGGACAGCCGCCATTACCACGGCTGCATACCCAAACAACCGGTTCGCCCAAACGAACTTCAGGAAAGCGTTGCTGAGAAACAGGACCAAAACGACAAGTTTGATCTCCCAAACAAAGGCAGGCGTATCCATCAAGGTCAGGTCATTGGCGACAGCCGTCACCCGGTCGGCATTCCCGATAACTGCGAGTGTGCCACCAATCGCGATCACTGATGTGGAGGCAAAGAATGCGGTGCCTTGTCGTAAACTGGCCACAACCTGCGCGTCGAAAATGCGAGGCTGACGCGTAATCATTTGCCGCATCCATTCGCGCCGATACCCTGCCATGATTTGCGACGTGGATAGGTGGCGGGCAGAGGAAAGCTCGATCCGCCAGCCAATCCCAAGCCAGATGATCACGAGCAAAGCCAATGCAGCGCCATCAAGCGTGGAAAAAAGAGCAATACGATCGATCCAAGTCATGCCTGCGCTCTTACACCGCAACGATTGAGATTGCATCTGGTGAAAATTGGTCATATTATTTTACCAATTCGAGAGGAAGCGCCCAATGGAAATGCCAATCCCAGATCCTGATGTCCTTGCCCGCAAGGCCCGCGTTGTGTCCCGGTTGCGCGAAGTGTTGCCCGCAGACGCGGTGATCGACGACCCAGCCGAGACCCGCGCCTATGAGTGCGACGCTCTGACCGCTTACCGCTGCCCCCCAATGGTGGCTGTTTTGCCATCGACCACCGCAGAAGTGTCTGAGGTCTTGGCAATTTGTCATGCCGAAGGTGTGCCAGTCGTCCCACGTGGCTCTGGCACGTCGCTGGCCGGTGGCGCCCTGCCCACCGCTGACTGCGTGATCCTGGGCGTGGCGCGCATGAATGACGTGTTAGAGACTGATTATGACAACCGATTTGTCCGTGTGCAGACTGGCCGCACAAACCTGAGTGTCACTGGCGCCGTCGAATCGGACGGGTTCTTCTATGCCCCCGACCCTTCTAGTCAGCTTGCTTGTGCCATCGCAGGCAATATCGCGATGAACTCAGGCGGGGCGCATTGCCTGAAATACGGTGTGACCACCAACAACCTGATGGGCGTCACTTTGGTCCAGATGGACGGCACTGTGGTCGAAATCGGTGGGGCGCATCTTGATTCCGGTGGTCTGGATCTGCTTGGGGTCATCTGCGGCTCCGAAGGGCAGTTGGGCGTTGTGACCGAAGCCACCTTGCGCATCCTGCACAAGCCCGAGGGCGCACGGCCTGTTTTGATGGGTTTTGACAGCGCAGAGATCGCCGGGGCCTGTGTTGCCGACATTATCAAGGCGGGCGTTCTGCCCGTGGCCATTGAGTTTATGGACAAGATGCTGATCGAGGTCTGCGAAGATTTCGCCAAAGCGGATTATCCAATGTGCGAAGCACTGTTGATCGTGGAAGTCGAAGGATCAGAGGCCGAAATCAACGACCAGCTGGCTCTGATCACCGAGATTGCCAAACGCCACAACCCGGTCGCTCTGCGCGAAAGCGCCAGTGCCGAGGAATCCCAACGGATTTGGGCGGGTCGCAAGGCGGCATTCTCCGCCATTGGACGCGTGAGTGACTACATGTGCCTTGATGGCACAATCCCCGTCAGCGAGTTGCCGTATGTCCTGCGGCGCATTGGCGAGATGTCCAAGGAATACGGCCTACCCGTCGGAAATGTTTTTCACGCCGGCGACGGCAATATGCACCCGCTGATTTGCTATGATGCCAACAAACCCGGCGATTTGGAAATTTGCGAGGAGTTCGGTGCCGAGGTTCTTAAACTGTGTGTCGAGGTGGGCGGTTGCCTGACCGGGGAACACGGCGTTGGCATCGAAAAACGCGATTTGATGACCTATCAATACGCCCCCAGCGATCTGGAAGCGCAGATGGCGATCAAGGATGTGTTCGATGCCAAATGGTTGCTCAATCCGGCCAAGGTGTTTCCTCTGTCCGTTTCCGAAACACGACGCAAAACCGCAATAGCGGCCGAATAAGTCCCCCGCGACTCCAATCAGAGAAGAGAAGCTGATGAATACCGAAAGCGAAGTGGCCGAGGCCGTCAAAGCGGCCAAAGGGCCACTGATCATCAAGGGCGGTGGAACCCGCTCTGTCGGGCGACCCGCACAGGGCGACCTTCTGGATGTATCCGGGCTTTCCGGCGTCACACTTTATGAGCCCGGCGCCCTCACTCTTGTTGCCAAAGCGGGCACGCCAGTGGCCGAGATTGAGGCAAAACTGGCGGAAGAGAACCAGCGACTGGCCTTTGAACCCTATGATCTGACGGGTCTTTTGGGAACTTCCGGGGCTACCACCATCGGCGGCGTCATCGCCACGAATGCCAGTGGACCGCGTCGCATTCAGGCCGGAGCGGCCCGCGACTTTGCCCTCGGGGTCCGCTTCGTCGACGGGGCTGGCAACGTGGTCAAGAACGGTGGGCGCGTGATGAAGAACGTCACCGGTTATGATCTGGTTAAGCTCATGTCAGGGTCATGGGGCACGCTTGGAGTTCTGACCGAAGTCAGCCTCAAGGTTCTGCCCGCTGTCGAGGCCTCAACAACCCTAGTTATCGCCGACCTTGCCCCTGCCCAAGCCATTGCCGCGATGAGCGCGGCACTCGGATCACCTTACGAAGTGTCAGGTGCCGCATGGATCGACGGAGCGGTTTGGTTGCGGCTCGAAGGGTTCGCCAATTCAGTCGACTACCGCGCCGATGCCCTAAGCACCCTTCTGGCCTCGCACGGAGAGATTGTGCGCAGCGACAACTGCGACTGGACGCGGGTGCGCGACGCGGTTCCTCTGCACGACTGCGCCCATGTCTGGCGCATCTCAGTCAAACCGGGCGACGGGCCTGCGGTTATCGCCGCCTTACCCGATGGATCGCACAGCATGATGGATTGGGGCGGCGGCTTGATCTGGGCCGGGCGCGACGCTGCGGATGCGTCATTGCACGCGCAAATCCAGTCAACTGTGGCAGGCCTTGGCGGACACGCCACACTGATCAAGGCGCCAGAGACACTGCGCGCAAGTGTCTCGGTGTTCCAACCCGAATCTACAGGCGTCGCTTCCCTTAGCGCAGCCCTACGCGCGCGATTCGATCCGCGCGGCATTCTCAACGCGGGGCTGATGGCGGCGTGATGTCCACCCTTTCAGTCCACCGCGCAGACCCCTCAGGAATGATGTGAACTTATGCAGACCAGTTTTACTCCCGAGCAGCTGACCAAACCGGCCATTCAGCGTTCTAACGACATCCTGCGCAACTGTGTGCATTGCGGGTTCTGTACGGCGACCTGCCCCACCTATCAGGTGCTGGGGGATGAACTCGATTCACCGCGCGGACGCATCTACCTGATCAAGGACATGCTGGAAAATGACCGCACACCGGATGAAAAAGTCGTCAAGCACATCGACCGGTGCCTGTCCTGCCTCGCCTGCATGACGACCTGCCCGTCGGGTGTGCACTACATGCATTTGGTGGACCATGCGCGCGAATACATCGAAGACAATTACAAACGTCCTCTGACCGACCGCGTGCTGCGGTGGGTGCTGGCGCGGATCCTGCCCTACCCCATGCGTTTTCGTGTGGCCTTGCTGGGCGCCAAGATTGGCCGCCCCTTTGCCTGGGCCATGCCGGATGCGCGCCTGCGCGCGATGCTGGAAATGGCGCCCAAACACATCCCGCCTGTCAGCCGCAATGACGATCCACAAAGCTTTGCACCCGAAACAGCGAAGAAAATGCGTGTGGCCCTGATGACGGGCTGTGCGCAAAAGGCGCTGAACACCGACATCAACGATGCCACCATCCGCCTGCTGACCCGACTGGGTTGCGAAGTTGTGGTGGCAGAGGGCGCAGGATGCTGTGGCGCGCTGACCCACCATATGGGCAAGACCAGCGAAAGCCACAGCACAGCAGCCAAGAACATCACAGCTTGGGCGCGTGAAATGGACGGCGAGGGTCTCGACGCCATCGTCATCAATACGTCGGGATGCGGCACGACGGTCAAGGACTACGGGCACATGTTCCGAAATGAACCCTTGGCAGAAGACGCAGCCCGCGTTTCGGCCATCGCCATGGACGTCAGCGAAGTGCTGATGAAACTGGACCTGCCCGGCGGCGCCCCTCAGGACATGACCATCGCCTATCACGCCGCCTGTTCGCTGCAACATGGCCAGCAGATCAAGACCTATCCCAAGGACCTGCTGAAAAAGGCCGGGTTCAAAGTCGTGGAACCGCGCGACAGCCATTTGTGCTGTGGTTCTGCGGGCACCTACAACCTGATGCAGCCCGAGATTTCAAAGCAGCTCAAAGACCGCAAAGTCGACACGCTGATGGCCAAAAACCCCGACATCATTGCCGCTGGCAACATCGGCTGCATGATGCAAATCGGGTCAGCAGCTGGGGTTCCGGTGGTGCATACGGTGGAACTGTTGGATTGGGCCAGCGGCGGGCCACGGCCACCGGCTCTTGATCGCACCAACAGCGATGTGCCAATTTTGCGCTAAATGCGATTTTTGCCCTAATTCTGCCCCTATGTTCTGCCAAAAAGCGGTGTAGTTATATTAGGTACGAAGTAAGGTTGGTTATGCGCCGTTGGATGGCCCTTTCGATCATGACGTTGGTTGTGACGACCACGGCGTTGGCTCAGGACTCGCATTTGCGCAGACTGTCCAACGGGGATGAAGCTAAAGCATGGGAAGCGGTTGGGCGTCTGAACATCGGCGGCACTGGCTTTTGTACGGGCGCATTGATCGCCACGAACATGGTGCTGACGGCGGCTCATTGTCTCTTTGACAAAGACACCGGCGCCCGGATCGATCATTCGCAGGTCGAGTTTCTTGCTGGATGGCGCAATGGACGTGCGTCTGCTTACCGTTCGGTGACACAGGCCGTTGTCCACCCCGAATACGAATATACCGGCCGTATCAGCTCCGAAGGCGTCAGCAATGATCTGGCGTTGTTGCAATTGGATCACCCGATCCGGAACGGCAAGATCCGCCCCTTCTCGACCGAGGCCAAACCCGAACGTGGGGCCAAAGTGGCTGTCGTCAGCTATGGTGCGGGCCGTTCCGAAGCGCCCTCATTGCAGGAATTGTGTAGCGTGCTGGCCCTGCAACAAGGGATGCTGGTCACCTCCTGCACTGTGGATTCAGGCAGCTCAGGAGCGCCGATATTCATGGTACAGGACGGCGAAGTACAGATCGTGTCCATCGTGTCTGCAAAGGCCGAAGTCGAGGGGCAAGCGGTGTCTCTTGGCACATCGCTGGGCGCGCCTCTGGCCCAATTGCAGGCCGAAATGGTGGCCCAGCAGGACGGGATCAGCCGCAGGCTTCAACCCGGGATGCGCAATGACACTGGCGCAAAGTTTCTAAAACCATGAAGTGGCTGGCAATCCTGATTTGCCTCACGATGGGCGGTGTGGCGAGTGCGCAAACCACGTCTTTGCGCACGCTCGACACAGACTATTCCGCAGCCAGTTGGAAGGCGGTAGGTCGTATCGATTTTGGACGCGATGCGTTTTGTTCTGGCACGCTGATCGCGCCCGATCTTGTCCTGACGGCGGCGCATTGCCTCTACCGTCCGGGGTCAAACCGGTTGTGGCCCACAGACTCGATCCGTTTTCACGCAGGCCTGCGCGATGGCGATGCCGTAGCAACGCGTTCAGCACGGGGTGCGGCGGCGCATGAAAAATTCGACCCTATAGGCCCGTTAACAACACAAAACGTGGCCCATGATGTGGCACTGATCCGGCTGGACGAACCGATCTCGACCTTCGAGGTCCCGCCCTTTTACATCCACGATGATCGCATCACGCCGGGCCCGGTAAGCGTCGTGTCCTACGGCCGTGACCGCGCCAACGCACAATCGCGGCAAAAACAGTGCCAAATGCTGAACCAGCTGGGCGACGCTATGATATTTGACTGTGATGTTACCTTTGGATCGTCCGGATCGCCTGTGTTTTCACACCTGAACGGGCGGGGCCGGATTATGGCCGTCATTTCCGGCATGGTCGAGATGGAAGGGCAAAAGCGGTCTGTTGGCATGGTGCTGCCGCAGCGGGTGACTGAGCTGAAAGGCCAGTTGCGCATGCAAGTGGCCCCGCCCACAGCGCAAGTGCGCCGGATCACCGTTGGTGGTGGCGCCCGCAACAACACAGGCGCCAAGTTTGTGCGCCCCTAAGGGTCTTGAACGGCCAAAAATCCTCACCACATAAATGCTATCGGATGCCCATTCGGGGTCCGACCATAGCAACCCTGCGGGTCTGTCCAATGTGGAAGGCTCGCCTGTCATCGCTCAAGTGAGGATTACAATGCGTACATATGACTTTGCACCGCTTTACCGCGCCACCGTTGGTTTTGACCAAATCGCTGACCTGATGGACCGCGCGCTGGCGTCTGATAGCAACGCCAACACCTACCCCCCCTACAACATCGAAAAGACAGACGACGATGCCTATCGCATCTCGATCGCTGTCGCTGGGTTCTCGGATGCGGACCTTCATGTTGAAGTAAAGGAAAAGAAACTGATCGTTTCAGCGAAAAAAGCTGAAGATGAGAAGAAATCTTACCTGCATCGCGGCATCGCCACACGCGCGTTCGAACGCCGGTTTGATCTGGCCGACCATGTGGTCGTGACCGGGGCAAGCCACGTGGATGGTATGCTCCACATCGATCTGGTCAAGGAAGTGCCCGAAGCGCTGAAACCACGCCAGATCCAGATTGCCAGCCAAAAAGCGATTGAGACCGATGTGGTCGACGCCAAGGCCGTCAACTAAGTCACCATATGAAGGCCCGGTGCTTGTGCATCGGGCCACACCCTTACTCGCGGGGCTCGGCCCGCACGAGTTCACCTCGCCCAAAAACTTCTGCCAGATGATGGTTGAAGTTAGCGCCGGCGAAAACAGTCGAACTATTCGCTTCAGACCTGTGGGGTTTGACCGGCCAGCACAGTACGGAACCATGCCGTGTCGATGTTGCCACCACACAGGATCACGCCGACTTTGCGGCCTGCCATTGCATCACGTTCTTGCATCAGACCCGCAAGTGGCGCGGCTCCTGCCCCTTCGGCTACGTTGTGTGTGGCAGTGAAATAGAGACGGATCGCCTCCGCAACTTCGTCGTCGCTGACCGTGATGATACGCTCCGCCCCTTTCGAATAGATGTCGAACGCCTCTTGCACCGGGACACGCACCGCCATCCCATCCGCAAAAGTGTTGGCAGAATTCGTCTCGATCAGACGCCCCGCATCAAAGGACAGCTTTGCCGTCTGCGCCCGGTCCGACACGACTCCAACAACCTTGGTCGCAAGACCCAGAGCATCGCGCGCCAGAATAGTACCGCAAATCCCTGACCCACAACCGATGGGCACATAAACGGTGTCGAGGTCGGGCTGTGCGGTAAACAACTCAAACGCATAGGTGGCCACGCCACGCACCAGTTCGGGGTGATAAGGCGGGACGATGAACAGGCCTTCTTCTTCGGCCACACGATAGGCCTCTTGCCGGGAACTATCGAAATCGTCGCCGAACTCGATCAACTCCGCACCAAAGGCACGCATGGCAGCGTTCTTTTCGACAGAATTCCCATGCGGCGCATAGACTTTGGCCCGCAATCCAGCCGTGGTCGCTGCCCACGCCTGCCCCTGCCCATGATTTCCGCGCGTCGCTGTGCAGATGCCCGGCACCTCTGGATGCGTGCGCACGAGCCAGTCCATAAAGGTTATGGCACCGCGCACTTTGAACGCACCAGTGGGAGTGTGGTTTTCGTGTTTGACCCACACTTCCGCTCTGGCCGCAGCACTGAGAAGCGGCCAGTGGTGCTGCGCCGTGGGCGGCATCCGGGCGTGGACAAGGTTAGCGGCGGCGGTGAGGTCAGCAAGATCAAGCATAGGCCGAACTATCAGTCCAAACCTCGTCGCTTGGCAACCCGACAGAGAGGGCCGCCTACCCCACAGCGACCCGTGGTCGCCCAGCCGCTTCGACGGTCAGGGTCGCCTCGACAAACACCTCGCGGGCTTCGGCCTGTGCTGTGCGGATATCCCGGTGGACGCGCACATCTATCTCTTCGGCCCCCGCTGCCTTGGCGGCAGCCATTGCGCGATCCCGCAATGTCTCTTCCAACCGTGCCAAGGCCGGGTCAGCGCCAGCAAAATCCTCTGGACCGCTGTCCAAGTGTACCCGGAACCGACCCTCGCTGGGCGATGTCACGGTGCCGGTGTGACGCATTGTGACACGTCCCACGACAGCGCCGATGGCATTGGCCACGCCCGCATCATCGGGCAAGATCATCTCGGCCCCAACAAGGTCACCGACAGCAGGGTAGTACGTGCCCGCAGACGCCCCCAAACCAATGACCGGCACACCAAGCCCGGCGTCTACACGCATCGCCCCTCGGTGCCCCTTCATCCCCTTTTGGATCAGAACATGTGTGGCGAGGGCCTCATCCAACCCATCCTCGGCCAAGGCGGCCTGCAACAGTGCCACACCGGTCTGATGGGTCAGTTGATCCACAACCATCTGTGCCATCTGTTCGGGGGTTGCGGCCAGTACGTCACCTGCACCGGTACGTCGACGGCCAAAAAGTTGACAGACCATGGCCGCAGCCCGCGCATCCCACGCCTCAAGCCGTCCCAACACATGGCTCGCATCTGATGGGGTCAGAGCCGACACCTGGACCAACCCGCGCCCCACAAGGCGCTTAAGCGCCCCCTGCTCCATCCGCGTGCGCAAGACAGCATCCAGCGGATGCACGTCCGTCCCGATCCGCGCCAACAGATCAACCTCGCGTGTACTGAGGCCACCCGCGTGCATGCCCTGCACTGCCCGCACAAAACGACCATCGTGATCGCCCGGCGTCGTATTTCGCATTTGTGCCTCAAGCGTGGGCAAAACCACATCCGGAGCCTCAACAGCCAGCAAGGACACAGGCACCACACGGCGCGGGCCAAGTGTCACGCCTCCACGCAGACCTTCGCTCACGAAATGTACCTCGCTGTCGCCGCCAAGGCCGGTGGTGCGCATGGCCACCGCTTCGACCATCGTGCGGTGCTGGCCAACGCGCGCCCCATCTGCATCAATGGCCGGGCGCCCTGCCTTCAGCATGGCCACATCCGTGGTTGTGCCGCCAATATCGCTAACCAGCGCGGTATCAGCCCCCGTCAACCAGCGCGCGCCCACAATCGACGCGGCAGGCCCGCTCAGAATAGTCTCAATCGGGCGCATCCGGGCCTGTGCGGCAGACATCAACGCCCCGTCTCCCCGGACAACCATCATTGGTGCATCAATTCCAATGGTACGCAGTTCCGCCTCTGCCCGCCCAATCAGCGCGTCAATCATCCCAATCAACCGTGCGTTCAACACCGCAGTCAAAGCCCGCTTGGGGCCGCCCAACTTGGCCGACAACTGATGGCTGGCCGACACAGGCGCGCCGGTGGTATCGCGGACAAGCTCAGCAACACGGACTTCATGCGCAGGGTTGCGCGTGGCAAATTGCGCAGCCACAGCAAAGCCGCTCACGTCCTCATTATGTGTCTCTAAAAATTCTAATAGGGCCTGCTCGTCCAATGCGGCCGCCTCTGAACCATCGTGATTATGCCCACCCTCCAGCACGCAAACCGGATCGCCCGCAAGACCATCGGCGAGGCCCTGCGCCTCAAGATCCTTGGCTCGAAACCCGACATAGATCAGGGCAACGCGCCCACCCTGGCCCTCGACCAGCGCATTGGTGGCCAAGGTGGTGGACAACGATGCCATCCCGACTTCTGACGGGTCAATCCGCGCTTGCGCCAGAACTGCGCGCACTGCTGCACCCACACCGATGGCGAGGTCTTGGCGGGTAGTGAGTGCCTTGGCGCGCGCCAGCACGACCTCTTCATCGCGCAGCAAAACCGCATCTGTATACGTGCCGCCAGTATCAACGCCCAACAAGATGGCCATGAGCTAACCCTTACTCCGAACGAAGCTGTGTGACGGCCCACCGAGCCGCATCCGCAATAGCGCCATCTGGATCATCGCAAAGGCCCTGTGCAATCGAAATCAATCGCGGATCGCCTGAATTTCCGATCGCATAAAGCACATTGCGCACAAACCGGTTCCGTCCGATCCGCTTGATCGGTGAACCAGAGAAGCGCGTGCGAAACCCGGCATCATCCAAGACCGCCAATTCGGCCAACGTTGGTGCGCCGACGGCCCCGAGATAGCGCATATCGCTGGCAGCGACGGCAAACTTGTTCCACGGACACACCGCCAAACAGTCATCACAGCCATAAATGCGATTGCCCATCAAAGTGCGGAGATCTTCATCGATGGGACCCTTATGCTCGATCGTCAGATACGAAATGCAGCGCCGTGCATCGAGTTGATAAGGGGCCGGAAATGCATTCGTTGGGCACACGTCGAGACATGCCCGGCATGACCCGCAATGATCCACCTCCTGGGCATCTGGCTCCAACTCCAGCGTCGTGAAAACAGAGCCTAAAAAGGCCCAATTGCCCCAATCACGGCTCACCAAATTGGTGTGCTTGCCCTGCCATCCAAGGCCAGCGGCCTGCCCCAACGCCTTCTCCGGCACGGGGGCCGTATCCACAAATACCTTGATTTGGCCACCGGCCTCGTCAATCAGCCAACGGCCCAACCGTTTCAGCCTTTTCTTGACGATATCGTGGTAGTCGCGCCCCTGCGCATAAACGGAGACTGCACCCAGATCAGGACGCTCCAAAACTGCTAACGGATCGTATTCCGGTGCATAACTCTCGGCCAGCATAAGGATAGAACGGGCCTCAGGCCACAAAGCGGCCGGGTCAGCGCGCCAGTGCATCCGTTCCGCCATCCATCCCATCTGCCCGTGGTGACCCGCCTCCACAAAGGCGGCCAATCGCTCAGCTACATCAGGCACAGCATCCGGGCGACAGACACGGGCCGCAACAAACCCCTCTTCAAGGGCGCGTGCGACAAGAACCTCTTTCAGGCCCATGTTTTCTTCTGACTAAAAATACCACGGGGTCTGGGGTGGAACCCCAGTCCGAACCAAGAATCAGAAATCCAGATCATTGTAGTGCTTGGGCGGCGGAAAGCCTGACACCTGATCGGCCAGAATCGACCGGAAGGCCGGGCGCGACTTGATCTTGGCGTACCAATCCTTGACCACCTCGCTGCGGTTCCAATCCACGTCCGAGATGTAGTCGAGGGCTGACAAGTGGGCCGCAGCAGCAAAGTCGGCCAGCGTCATGACGTCACCCGCCAGCCAGCGGCGATGGTCCAGCAGCCATTTCATGTAATCCAGATGGTATTTGATCGCCTTGGCCCCGTCCTTGACGTTGCGGCTGTCGGGAAAGCCCTGACCCATCATTTTCTTATTCACGCGCTCATAGAGCAGCTTGGACGTCACCTCGTTGTGGAACTTGTCATCGAACCACCCCACAAGGCGGCGAACCTCAAGACGCGCTTCGGCCCCCTTGGGCATCAATGGCGGTTCTGGCCGGGTTTCCTCGATATATTCACAGATGGCGGCACTCTCGCTCATCATCACACCATCAAGACGCAGAACAGGCACTTTGGCCGCCGGGTTGCGACGCAAGAAATCCGGATCGGCGTCCCAATATCGCTCCTCAACCAGTTCCACTTCGATCTTTTTTTCAGCGAGGCTCAGACGAACCTTGCGGCAAAACGGAGAAAGAGGAACGTGAAATAGTCGGGCCATGATTTATCCGGGCGTAGTTCTGGTCAGGCATCCATGCACTTTAGGCGCAACATTTTCAACTCTGGAAACATCGTGCGCGTCCATCCGTGCGGATCGTGGCCGCCCCATCAAGGATTTGTCCCGCCCGCTTTCGTACAAAAGATGATGGTTTGCTGGCGGACCGGCCTTTGGGGTCGGGAAGAATGGCAGCCAGCCGCGCCGCCTGCGTATTTGACAAGGATGCAGCATCCACACCGAAATAATGCTGCGCCGCCGCCTCAACTCCGAACACACCCTCATCAAACTCGGCCACGTTCAAATAAACTTCCAGAATACGCCGCTTGGACCACAAGACCTCAACCAGCGGGGTCATGCCTGCCTCCATCACTTTGCGAATCCACGACCGACCATGCCAAAGGTAGACGTTCTTGACCACCTGCTGGCTGATGGTCGAGGCACCGCGATTGCCGCCCGCATCTATTGCGTCACGAATGGCCGAAACATCCAGACCCCAGTGCAGACAGAAATTGGCATCCTCGGCGGCGACAGCGGCCCGGGCCATAATGGGCGCAATTTGTTCCATATCGACCCACTCACGTTCAACCCCGCCAAGGCGTCGTGATTCCTGAAGCATGTAGAACGTCGTCGGCGGGTTCAGCAGCCCCCAAAGTGCGGTGAAGACCACGGCCAGCAGAAAGACAACCGACACCATCCGCAGCGTCCAGCGCAAAAGCCAGCGCTTTATCCCAAAGGACCGCTTCTGTGACTTCTTCGATGTCTTGGCACTGCTCTTTTTCGCCATGGCGGACATATAGAACAGTCTCGACGCAGGGCGGTAGAGCAGGATTTCATCCCGCCGACAGCTGTGGCTTATCGACCAGCCGCGAAACACACCCCGTCGCCTGTCCCAAAGCAGCGGAGCACGCACCACTCCTGCATCATCACTGCCTAACAGATCTCGCCAAATACGCTCCGATACGCCTTGCACCTTCAAGTGAAGGGTGGATGCCGTCAAAGGCAAAATGACCTCGATCCTCCCGATCCAGCACCGCCTCACTGTCCACAAAGCTCAGCCCCGGCGTCTGAGCCGCCAACCGGGCCAGACGCGCGTCATATTCGACAAGGTAGGGACGGCACCCGGCAAACTGGCCGGACCGCGCACTGGCATAGTATCCCATCCAGATCACTTTGGCCCCACTGGCAAGGATTTCGGCCAGCAAGGTCGCCACTTCTCCGCTCAGATCCGGTGCGATCAACCCGTCCAGTACCGGGTCACAGGCGCGGCAGCCGCAATCCGCGAGAAAATCATTCGCCCCGCCGTTGATCAGAACAAGGTCCCACGGACCCGTGCGGAACTGTGCCCGCACGTCAAAGCCAACTGCACGGCCAAGGCCAGAGGTGTTGGAAAATCGCGCCCCGGCAACCGCATCATTTTCCACCTGCGCGCCCAGCGCCGCACCCATCACGGAAGGGATGTCGCGGCCTGTCCACTTGTGCCACGCTAAAATACTGTCACCTATGGCCAGCACGCGCAGGGGCTCTGCACCCAAAGGTGTGGCCAGACACAACAGCACTGCAAAAACATATCGCATAGCCAAACAGATATGCGGACGGGCGGCCGTTGCCAGTAATTAACTCCATGCTCACCAGAACTTGAGAAAACTCTAATTAATTACAAAGCGTTAATTGCTCACGCCCAATCGCCGATTCTGGTAAAATCTTCATGTCGAAACCAGACAAACTTTGTTGGAGATTGGAGATGATTGACCCCACCACAAATAGCATTCCCGGCGCAGTGCCACCGGAATGCCGCGTTCTGAACGCCGCGGACGCCGCGATGGTCTGGGTGCTGAAATGGTCAGGCGACCCGAACTACGTGATCGCCAACAAGCTTGGCACCATGCCCAGTCGCATCACCGGCATTCTGACCGAACAGACCCATGTGGGCAGCAAGGACAAGGCGACCAAGATGATCGCCTCGCCTGAAAAGGTCTGATCACTCCGCCGGGATCGCGCCTTTGTCGAGAGATAGCGGAGCTGGCAGATGCACCAGCATCTCCTTCGGGCACACCTGAAGGAAGTGATGCTGTTCGTTGTCCCAGTGCTGCAGAATATCCGCCGCCTTGGCACTGCCAGTTTCGCGCAAATGCCGTTCCAGCAACTCTTCGAGCTGGGTCATCCAGTGCAGGACCGTCACGGGGCACGCCACCAGCGTTTCCATGTTCATCCGGTCCATGGCGATGCCGTCGGGATCATAGAGATACGCCATCCCGCCCGTCATGCCAGCGCCAAAGTTCGCACCGATCTCGCCAAGGATCACTGCGACTCCGCCGGTCATGTACTCACACCCGTTGGATCCACAGCCCTCAATGACCACATGCGCGCCCGAGTTGCGCACCGCAAACCGCTCACCCGCGCGCCCGGCAGCAAACAGGAACCCGTCTGTGGCTCCATAAAGCACCGTGTTGCCGATGATAGTATTATCGGCTGCCACGATGGGTGAGGCCATGGGCGGACGCACAACAACGGTGCCGCCCGACAGACCCTTACCCACATAGTCGTTGGCATCCCCGGACACTTCCAGTTTCAGCCCCGGCGCCGCGAAAGCGCCCAAAGACTGGCCAGCTGACCCTGTCAGCTTCACCGTCAGGTGATCCGGTTGCAGCGTATTGCGCATCCCGAACTGCTTGACGATATGGCTGGACGTGCGCGTGCCCACGGTGCGGTGCGTGTTCTGCACCGCGTAAGACAGTTGCATCTTTTCGCCATCTTCAAGGAAGCGCGCTGCATCCCGCACAATCTGGGCATCCAGCGTATCAGGCACCGCATTGCGGTCCTTGTCGCGGTTGTAAACGATGTCCGCAGCACCATCGACAGTGATCAACAGCGGGTTGAGGTCCAGATCGTCCAGATGGGCCGACCCACGCGATACCTGAGCCAACAGGTCCGCACGCCCGATCACGTCATCCATGCTACGTGCACCGATTTCAGCCAGCAGCTCGCGCACTTCCTGGGCGTAGAAGGTGATCAGGTTGACCACTTTGTCCGCGTTCCCGGTGAACTTGTCGCGCAACGCTTCGTCCTGTGTACACACACCCACAGGGCAGGTGTTGGACTGGCACTGACGCACCATAATGCAGCCCATTGCGATCAATGCGGCGGTGCCGATGCCGTATTCCTCGGCCCCCAGCATCGCAGCCATCACGATGTCCCGGCCCGTACGCAAACCACCATCGGTGCGCAGGGTTACGCGTTCACGCAGGTTGTTCATCGACAGCACCTGATGCGCTTCGGTCAGGCCCATTTCCCACGGCAGACCCGCATATTTGATCGATGTCGCAGGCGACGCACCCGTCCCACCGTTGTGGCCCGAGATCAGGATCACGTCCGCTTTGGCCTTGGCCACACCAGCCGCAATCGTTCCAACACCGCTGGACGCAACCAGCTTTACCGTCACCTTACAGCGCGGGTTGATCTGCTTGAGGTCATAGATCAGCTGCGCCAGATCCTCGATGGAATAGATATCGTGGTGCGGCGGCGGCGAAATCAGCGTCACACCTTTGGTCGAGTGACGCAGTCGCGCGATCAGGTCGGTAACCTTCATCCCCGGCAACTGACCGCCCTCACCGGGCTTTGCGCCTTGGGCGACCTTGATCTCCAGCTCTTCGCACTGGTTCAGGTATTCAGCTGTGACGCCAAAGCGGCCAGAAGCCACCTGTTTGATCTTGGCCGACGGGTTGTCGCCGTTGGGTTCAGGGTGGAAGTGAGCCGGGTCTTCACCGCCCTCGCCACTGTCCGACTTCGCCCCAATGCGGTTCATCGCGACGTTCAGTGTTTTGTGCGCCTCCGGGCTCAATGCGCCCAAGGACATACCCGGTGTGACGAACCGCTTGCGGATCGAAGTGATGCTTTCCACCTCTTCCAGCGGAATAGGTGCACCCAGCGGCTTGATGTCCAAAAGGTCACGCAGATGGATCGGCGGGGCAGACTTCATCTTGGCCGAATACTGCTTCCACATCGCATAAGAGGCTTTGTTGCAGGCCATCTGCAGCATGTGCATGGATGTCGCTTCCCACGCGTGGGTCTCACCCGAGTTGCGGGCCTTGTAGAATCCACCGATGGGCAAGACGTTGGTGCCGCCCCAGCCAAGGCTGTGAATTTCCTCTGCCTTGGACTGGATTCCGGTGATGCCGATACCGCTGATGCGGCTGGTCATGCCGGGGAAGTATTCAGCACACATCGCACGGGACAAGCCGACAGCTTCAAAGTTCAGACCGCCGCGATAAGACGACACAACGCTAATACCCATCTTGGCCATGATCTTGAGCAGGCCCTGATCAATCGCGTTGCGATACCGCGCGACCGCCTCAGTCAAGGTTCCATCAATCAAGCCGCGATCAATGCGGTCCGCCAGCGAGTCTTCGGCCAGATAGGCGTTCACCACTGTCGCGCCACACCCGATCAGCACAGCAAAGTAATGCGGATCGATACACTCGGCCGAGCGCACATTGAGCGAACAGAAGGTGCGCAAACCCTTGCGGGTCAGGTGGCTGTGCACCGCGGACGTCGCGAGGATCATCGGCATGGCAATTTTCTCGCCATCCGAATGCTGGTCGGTCAGCACAATGTGCCCTGCACCCGAGCGCACGGCATCCTCAACCTCGCGACGGATCTTGCCCAGTTCGTTGTTCAGGGCACCGGGACCGGGGGTAAAGGTACAGTCAATTTCCACCAGTTCCGCGTTGAATTGGCGTGCCACCTCATCCCACTGCGCATTGCCGACAAAGGGACTGTCGAGCGTGATGATCTCGGTCTGCGCACTGCTTTCATCCAGCACGTTCTTGAGGTTGCCGAAGCGCGTCTTGAGGCTCATCACCCGGAATTCGCGAAGCGAGTCGATGGGCGGGTTGGTGACCTGAGAAAAGTTCTGGCGGAAGAAGTGCGACAGCGGACGATACTTCTTGGACAGAACAGCAGAGGGCGTGTCATCCCCCATGGAGGCGAGCGCTTCTTTGGCGTCTTCGGCCATGGGCGCAAGGATCTGCTCCAACTCTTCGATGGAATACCCGGCTGCAATCTGACGGCGACGCAACTCATCCCCAGTAAACAGAGCCTTTTCCGTGACGCCGGCGATGGCGGGTTCCAGTTCTTTGATCTTGCCGACCCACTCGCCAAAAGGCTGGCTGGCCGCCAGACGGTCTTTGATTTCGGTGTCGTGGTACATCTTGCCTTCGGCCATATCGACAGCCAGCAACTGCCCGGGGCCCAGCGCGCCCTTTTCCACGATGTTGCTTTCTTCGAGCGGGACCATGCCGGTTTCAGAGCCCGCAATAACCATCCCATCGCGCGTCACAACATAGCGCATCGGACGCAAGCCATTCCGGTCGAGACCCGCACAGACCCAGCGGCCATCAGTCATCGCCAAAGCGGCAGGACCGTCCCAAGGCTCCATCACCGAGTTGCAGTAGGAATACATATCGCGCCACGCTTCAGGCAGTTCGACGGCCTGCTTGGACCAACTCTCGGGCACCAGCATCGTTTTTGCCATCGGTGCATTGCGCCCAGCGCGCACCAGCACCTCGAACACGGCGTCCAGCGCGGCAGAGTCACTCGATCCGGACGCCACAATTGGTTTGATGTCTTCGGCCATGTCGCCAAAGGCACCGCTTGCCATGCGAATCTCGTGGCTCTTCATCCAGTTGATGTTGCCCCTCAGCGTGTTGATCTCGCCATTGTGAGCCAACATGCGGAAGGGCTGGGCCAGCCACCACTGCGGGAAGGTATTTGTGGAATAACGCTGGTGATAGATCGCAAAGGCACTCTCGAACCGCTCATCCATCAGGTCGGGGTAAAACTCCGCCACCTGTTCGGCCAGCATCATGCCTTTGTAGATGATCGACCGGCAGGACATCGACGCGATGTAAAGGGTCGGCACCTGTGCCGCCTGTGCCGCCTTTTCGATGCGGCGGCGGATCACGTACAACTCGCGCTCAAACGTCTCTTCATCCACGTCCTTGGAGTTTGAAATCAGGATCTGTTCAATCTCGGGCCGGGTCGCATTCGCCTTTTCGCCAAGGCAGGAAATATCCACGGGCACGTGCCGCCAGCCATAGATGTAATAGCCCATGCGCAGCACTTCGGTTTCGACGATGGTTCGGCAGGTTTCCTGCGCGCCAAAGTCGGTGCGGGGCAAAAACACCTGCCCCACGGCCATCAACCGATCACGATCCGGCGTATGGCCGGTGCGCTCAATCTGGTCATAGAAGAATGGGACTGGGATCTGCACGTGAATGCCCGCACCATCACCGGTTTTACCATCCGCATCTACAGCGCCACGATGCCAGATTGCTTTCAGCGCCTTGATGCCATTTTCGACAACCGCGCGGCTTTTGGAGCCATCCACCGACACAACAAGGCCAACACCACAGGAACTGTGCTCTTCCTCTTGCGAATACAGACCTGTCTCGGCCATCAACGCGCGTTTGGCTTCCTCGCGGGCCACCCATTCGGCATCATATTTGGTCATTGGTCATATCCTTTCGCAGTCGGGACGTAGCGGGCCAAAGAGGCCTCGCAGTCATAAAGTGGGGTCTTTGAGAAGAAGCCGGGTTCGCCCGGGTAGATGAAGTCAACGGGCGTCTTGTCGATCTCGTAGGCACCGTTCGCGCCCTCGCCCTTGTAAGTTCCAGCGATGAAACGACGATGGCGGACCGAGACGTATTCGCTACCGGTCACTTCCAGCATAACACCGTCGGTGGTCTCGTGGCGGGCGGTGAACTCGGTGACAAGAAGGGGCTCACCATCAATCACCACTTCTTCGCCGGTCAGTCGGTCAAAGCCGACGACACGAACGGGGCCGGACTCGCCACGTTGAACAAAGTCATAGGCATCGGTTCCAGTTTCCAGCAGTTCGGTCAGGCTTGCTGGATCATCCGCAGGCTGCACCAGAACCTCGCGACTGGTGGGGAACAGATCATAGCTTTCCAGCCACTGGGTCTCGTAGTCGATCTTGGAAATAAAGAACGGTCCATCGACATCAAATTCTACGCGCCAGTTTTCACCGGGCTGATCGGCCTCACACGTATAGATGTTGGACAGGGAACAACTGCGCGATTGCACAGTCAGTTCCGCGGTACACCCGTCGGGTGGATAAAACAGTGTAGGGTCCTGTGCCGCAACAGGCCCTGCCATCAAAGCGGCGCAAAGAGGCAACGCATATCTCACTGCGACCCCTCCAAATCAGGGTTCAACGCCAGAACATCCGCGCGGGTCAGTTGTTTGTGACCGTCACCGGCATAGGCAAAGCTGTCAGGCTTATGGTCGACAAATATCTCGTGCGTCAGGGTGAACCCGTCAGGGTCGTCAAACAGACCAATGGGCAAATCAGTGCTGCCGAACCACTCGCCTTCCTTCGTCTGGCGGAAATAGAGATTGGTGCCGCACTGACGACACCACGCCCGCTCGGCCCAGTCGCTGCCGGCACGGGTCGCGATATGTTCTTGCCCTTGCCAAGTCACATCCTCGGTCTTGATACTCACCTCAAGCAAAGCAGACCCGGTCCAGCGGCGACACATCTCGCAATGGCAGATGCCGAACGTGTCAGGCACATTCACGGCTTCAAAGCGCACAGCTCCGCAAAGGCATCCTCCTGACTTGTCCATTTCATCGCTCCGTATTTGTCAGACGAACTGACCTATCTTTCTAGTGTTTCAAAAACTGAACGCATTTCGGTGTTCGTCCAGTGCACACGCAGTGCATCGTCTTTTCGGGTCTATTCCGCCGCAATCGCCGCCGTGCCAAATCCGGCCAGAATCGCATCCGCGCAGTCACGTCCATCACGGATGGCCCAGACCACAAGGGATGCACCGCGCACGATGTCGCCAACAGCGTAAACGCCATCCATCTGCGTCTTGCCGGTGGTAAAGGCGGCTTTGATCGTGCCCCAGCGGGTCACTTCCAACGCTGGTTGATCCCACATGGTCGGCAGCGCCTCAGGCTCAAAGCCCAGCGCCTTGATGACCAGATCCGCCTCTTCGACATAATCCGCGCCCTCGATGACTTCGGGCGCCTGACGCCCTGTGGCATCGGGCGCGCCAAGACGCATTTTTTGGACCATCACGCCAGCCACCTTGTCGCCGTCTGTGGTGAACCCCTTGGGCGCGCTCAACCATTCAAATATCACGCCTTCTTCTTCGGCGTTTTGCACTTCGCGCTGGCTGCCGGGCATGTTGGCCTTGTCACGACGGTAAAGGCATTTGACAGACGTCGCGCCTTGCCGGATCGACGTGCGTACGCAGTCCATCGCCGTATCACCGCCACCGATGACCACAACGCGCTTTCCTTCTGCATTCAGTCGGCCCGTATCGAACTCGGGAACCTCGTCGCCAAAGCTTTTGCGGTTGCTCGCGGTCAGAAAATCAATGGCCTTCTCAATGCCCGCAACTTCGCCGTTAGGCATTGTAAGGTCACGGCTTTTGTACACACCAGTCGCAATAATCACGGCGTCATGTTCCGCCTTGATGGACGCAAAAATGTCAGCGTCAACTTCGCAGTTCAGTTCAAACTTCACGCCACCCTGCTCAAGCTGTTCGTTGCGGCGCATCACCACGTCTTTTTCAAGCTTGAAGCCGGGGATGCCATAGGTCAACAACCCGCCCGCACGATCATAGCGGTCATAGATGGTGACCTGAACGCCCGCACGGCGCAGCACGTCTGCGGCGGCCAAACCACCGGGGCCGGAGCCAATGATACCGACAGATTCGGCACGTTCAGTGACTGGTTTGATGGGCTGTACCCATCCTTTTTCCCAGGCAGTGTCCGTGATGTATTTTTCAACCGAACCGATCGTGACCGTACCGTGGCCAGACTGTTCGATTACGCAATTGCCCTCACACAGGCGGTCTTGCGGGCAGATGCGACCACAGATTTCCGGGAACGTGTTTGTCGCCTGGCTGATCTCGTAGGCCTCTTGCAAGCGTCCCTCAGCGGTCAGTCGCAGCCAATCGGGAATGTTGTTGTGCAGCGGGCAGTGGGACTGGCAATAGGGCACGCCACACTGCGAACACCGGCTGGATTGCTCAGCGGCCTTGGCAGTGGCGTACTCTGCATAAATCTCGTTGAAATCCTCACGGCGGATCTCTGCGTCACGCTTTTCGGGCATGTCGCGTTCGATCTTGGTGAATTTCAGCATAGGCTGCTCAGCCATGGTGGTCTCCTGCCAGTCTTGGTTGGTTCGGGCGCAATAAATGATCTGCGGCTGGAATAAAAGGCAGCATTGCTTACCTAATAGTAGAATCTTTGCATGAAATGAGCAAGTTGCCGCACTTTATTTGCTGGTTTTAGGTCCGTATCGGACTTTATTGGCCATTTGCGTTCAGAATCATAGGCTTGTAGACGTATGGTAGCATAAGGGCACGCAGGCCATGACTCTTTTTCAACTTCTGATAGTGGCCATCATTCAAGGGGTGACCGAATTCTTGCCGGTCTCTTCCTCCGGCCACCTTATATTGTTGCCCACACTGACAGGCACACCAGATCAAGGGCTCGCCATTGACGTGGCCGTTCACGTCGGGACATTGTTTGCAGTGATCATCTACTTTTGGAGCGACGTGAAAATCGCCGCAGGCGGCGTTTTGCGCCTTGTTCAGGGTCGCATCGACACGCCCGGTGCGTTCCTGGCGCTTTGCCTGATCACCGCCACTATCCCGGCCCTGATCGTGGGCTTTGCCATCAAGATCACCGGAATGGACGAGGCCATGCGCTCCGTTGCCGTGATCGGGTGGACCATGCTGATCTTCGGTCTGGTCCTTTATTGGGCCGACCGCTTTGGTGATACCACGCGCACGGCGAATGAATGGACCCTGAAACACGCCGCCATTATGGGATTGGCCCAATGCCTCGCTTTGATCCCGGGCACGTCCCGCTCGGGCATCACAATCACGGCCGCCCGGCAACTGGGCTATGGGCGTGCGGACGCCGCCAGACTTGCTATGCTGATGTCGATCCCCGTGATCCTCGCCTCTGGCGCAGTTTTGAGCCTGGATATCATTGGACAAACCAACTGGGCGTTAGCACGAGATGCAGGCATTGCAGCAGCCTTCGCCTTTGTGTCGGCCCTTGCAGCATTGGTTTTGATGATGCGCCTGCTGCGCAGTGTCAGCTTTACACCATACGTGATCTACCGCGTGATCCTAGGGATTGGCCTGCTGATCTGGGCCTACACTTAGGCGCGCAGGTTCTTGGCGCTTTCCTTGATCGCGTCATACTGACCCGACGGGCGGAACCGCCACAGGTAGTCGGGTAGGATCGACTCCATAGCAACCGGTTCAATCCCCATATCCGCAAGACCCTTGGCCCCATCGGACACAACATTGTCATGGCGCAGGTTACGCACCTGATCGCGGGTAATCTGCGCGGAGACCAAACCCAACGACAGGACCTGTACTGCCTCAAGACCAAAGGCCATGATGTTGGCAGCAAAGAAGGGGATATTCACAACCGAACGGCGGCGGCGAATGATATCCAGCATGGCGCTCATCAGCTCGCGGAACGATTGCACCTCAGGACCACCCAGTTCGTAGACACCTGGCGCAATATCGCGAGTCAAAGCAGCCTCTGCCGCTTTGGCCACATCATCGACATAGACAGGCTGAAACAGCGTATCTGCCCCAACAACAGGCAGCACAGGACCCATCCGCGTCATGCCCGCAAAGCGGTTGAAAAATCCGTCTTCTGCTCCGAACACGATCGAAGGGCGCAGGATCACAGCTTCTGGCATATGCTCTAGCACAGCCGCCTCACCCTCACCTTTGGTACGGGCATAGTCGCTGTCGCTGTTTGCATCCGCGCCGATGGCGGAAATCTGCACCATCTTGGCGACACCGGACGCCGCAGCAATGCGTGCAACCCGGCCCGCGCCTTCGGCCTGCACGGAGTCGAACGTGTTCTTTCCATTGCGCGCCAGAATACCGACGCAGTTTACGACAGCGTCCGCCCCCTGCATGACCTCGGCCACAGACGCGTCATCACGGATGTTGCACAAGACAGGTTCGACCTGTCCAACAACCCCATAAGGTTTGACAAACATTGCCTCGTTCGGCCTGCGTACAGCGACACGCACCCGCCATCCGGCCTTGGCCATCCGCTGCGCAATATACCGCCCGACAAAACCCGATCCGCCATAGATAGTGACCAGTTTGGACATAGCCCGCTCCTCGCGCTTGATTGCATATGGTCTAGCGGCCTCATGTCAGCCAGACAAGACGCCAATTTGGCGCGGTGGCGTTCGTTTCAATGATTTTGAGACACTGACCTTTTAACCCTCTCAACGGGTCTAGAATCGGATTGACACCTTATGAGACTGCGCATACACGCCTGTCCACCGACCCGTGCCCAGATGGCGGAATTGGTAGACGCGCTGGCTTCAGGTGCCAGTGACCGCAAGGTCGTGGAGGTTCGAGTCCTCTTCTGGGCACCATATATTTCATATAACTCATTGATTCATAGAGCTTAACAGGTTTTGATATTTTTTATATCCCCCTAAATACCCCCCTTAGTGCCGTTGGTGGATTTTTGTTTGGGACCTAGACCTACAAAATTCTAACGCACCAAAATGCCACAAAGCGGACCTTCGATGCGCGATGCCCCAATGACCGAGTTGCGGACTTAGCCGCCATTTCGGGCATCGTGCACCAATGACCGCTTAGAATGCGTATTCAGAGCATGACTGCGGCGGCGAACCGAATTAAATGCAGGAAACATCGTTGAATTGCAGAAATGCCAACCTAGGATATAATTTTAGATTTAAATCAGAAGGTTAGGCAGAAGTGTTGGAAAATACCCAAGAAACGATACTAAAAATCTATGACGCCGCTGCCGATGACGCACTTTGGCCCGATGTTCTTCAACGTATCGCAGATGGGGCAAATGCCGCAGGATCTTTGGTGCTCCGGCACTCGGGCCATGGTGACGATCTGCACCTCTCTGCACCATACGTTTCCAACGTCGATCACAGGGGTATTATTGACGCCTACCTGGGTGAGTTTCGCAACGACGAAGTCCGCGATCAGCTCATTCTGGTGGATCACACGTCAGTTACTGATGATATCAACCTTCTGGAGGATGATGTCCTGGCACCAGACCTGGAAACGCTGAAAAGCCTGCCAAGTGTGCGCCGATTACAAGAAGGTGGCTTACTACATCGCGCTGCATGTCTTTTGAACAAAGATAATACGGGCGCGTTTCGCTTTGCCATTCAATTAGATGAAACCCGCGGGCGATTAAGCCCAGAGGAAAAGGCATACCTGATGACCCTGTTGCCGCACCTGGCAAAGGCATTTGATCTGGGCCAGCCTGCATATCAGGTAGCATCCAATAACTTAGGCCTTTTGGGTGCGATTGATCATCTAAACATTGGAATATGTGTTCTAGATGCCGTCGGCCGAGTGGCGACAAAAAATGCTGAATTTGACAGGCAACTGGATCTCCACAGCGTGTTCTCCGTTGCTAAGGACGGCAAATTCCAATTCTCATCCCCTGACCACCAGAAAAATCTGTCTGATTTGCAGGTATCTGCCCTAAAACATGGCAGATTTGGCGCACGACCCCGAAAAGAAGCGATTCCAACTGGAAATGACGGGTACCTTTGTATTGAGTTTATTCCCCTGGACCGAAGTGCGGAGATGGGAACTACCAGATTTGAAGGCACTATTCTTTACAGTTCAGATACCAGCCGACCAAGACATTTGCAGATCGAGGCAATTCAGCTTGCACACGGCCTAACTGCGACGGAAGCCGAAATAATCAGTGCCATGGCTGACGGTTTCACCAACACACAGATCGCAGAACAACGAGAACGCTCCGTGACAACGATAACGTCCCAGGTCAAATCTATTCTGGCGAAAACCAATTGCTCAACCAGGACACAATTGGTGCGCCTAATGATGAGTTTTGGTGCGGATTTCCTGAATAAATAGTAATTCGTCCCCCATTTGGAGGATGCGGTCTTGCGACGGCCAACTATTCTGGCCGCTATGCTGTTCGTTTCAGGTCGTGAACTTCGAGCGTTCGACGGTCGGTTTGGAATTATCAACACTTTTTAGGTGTTCGAAGGGGAAATTATGAAATCTTTATCAGTGGCAATCGCACTTTCAACGCTCGCGATGGCAAATGTTTCAACATCAGTAAATGCAGCAACCGTTGTCGCTGGTGATCTCGCTCAAGACGGTTACAACTATGTTCTGGAAGCAGGCTCAGGCGGTGGTCGGCTTGGTGACGGGGGTCCCTATTCAGCAGTCGCTGGGATTTCACCAGGTACCGCCTACGCGTCCGGTAGTTATAGCTGCATTCCAAGCGAAAACTATAACCCAGTTGTAAGTACATCAGGCCGCTGTGCCAACTATCAGCAAGCTTATGCGCGTTCAGAATATACCTACCGGATCGAAGCGACAGCAAGTGACGCGTTTTATCAGGAAACAGGTCTCGTCGGATTGGTACAAATTCCGCTCATTTACAACTGGTCTGTTTTGGCTGAGGGCGGATTGAACGGCGGGATCGCAGACGCCAGCGTGAGATTCACCGGGGGGCCAGAAATATACATCAGAGAAGCTGCCGTCGGTGAACGTACATTTCAAGCTGGGACTCATAAGTTTTTCAATGGCACCAATGTTCGTCTATTGGCCTTGGTCATAGGTGATGGTCGTGCGGTTGCTGACCCCTTTGGCGGAGTTGACCCTGATTGGGAGTACGCTCAGTTTGCAAGCTTGATCGACATCAATACAAGTCCGGTCATTTTCGATAGCGTCACCGATGGCATTTCGTCGGTCCCGCTCCCTGCTTCTGGCTTGATGCTAATTGCTGGTGTTTTGGGGATTGCTGGCGTTGCAAGACGCAAAAAGCTCAACGCGCAAGCTTGATCGGTTCAACACAAAAGTCTGCGCCACAATGTTGGAGGAGGCGTTTCATGTGGGGAATGTTGTGTTGGGGCTATTGACCTATGGGAAGTCTTCCACCTGTTCTAGATCAAGTAGACCGCATTCTTAAATGCGCTTCCGTTAACGACGTCTGGGCCCTCCATACGGAACGGATGAGCATGTACGGATTTGATCGTCTACTTTATTTAACGACTAGTTTTCGGGCACATGGCCGCTGGGGAGACAACGCGGACATACTAGTTTTGAGTAACTACAATAAGGACATTATCGACCACTATGTTGGCAAAGGGCTTCACAAGCGGGCTAACATGGTGCCTCGGAAAAAATCCAAGCCCGGTGCGTATAGTTGGCGCGAATTTCTGGAGCGGCAAGAAAACGGTGAAATCACAGAGGCCGAGAAAAAACTCGGTGAGCTCCGTACCAAGTGGGAAATGAACGCCGGTTATACCATTTGGTTCGACGAAATCAGCGAACGAAACAAGAGCGTCATTGGTCTTGGCGCAAACCGAAAATTATCTCAGGATAATGTGGATTCTCTCTGGGCGAAGAAGGGAAATGAAATTCTATTGCTAAACAACATAGCTCATTTGAAGATCTCACAACTCCCTCATACGGGTGGTCGCGATCCGCTGACGAAGCGCCAGCGAGAGGTGCTGCAATGGGTGGCTGATGGTAAGACAGTAAATGACATCGCTCAGATCATGCTTCTTAGCCCTGTGACCGTGGAAAAACACTTGCGGTTGGCGCGCGAAGCGTTTGGAGCCGCGACGACAGGGCAAGCCGTACGGAAAGCTTCAATTCTGAATCAGCTTTTTCTCATCAAAGCGGTGTAAAGGATATCTGGCCGTCGACGTAACAAGTGGAGCAGCTGAGATGTTTGAGTATTTGCGCTCAACAAAAACCTCCTAGGCCTTTGTTAACCAATGCCTCACTCACTGGGAGGCACTAATAACTGTCAGTAGCCACCCGGGTCGGAATATCATTGTACTGCTGCGTGTTAGTAGGATACGAGCAACCTCAGCGCGGCTTGGGAGAACCGCGTTAGTGCCGCTAATACCGTATTCAAAATAGGTTACCTGAGGCTACCACCGCTCACGAAGTGCTTCAGTCGATAGCCCGGCATTAGCGGCACGCCTTGGCCTAGCCGGTTCTTTCCACAGCTAACCCAAAATCTTCCAGCCATAGAAACCTTGGGCCAACGGTGATCCATTTTGGAAAGGTCGGATGAAAAAACTATTGAGGTCCGACCTGGAAACGGAAAAATACATAACCAGGTCGGTTTCCGGTAAACCGGCGGACAAGAGAGCCCCGAAATTCCAAGGATCTTGACCGATGTTTCAGAGGCACAAAAAGCCACCACTCACGAAACGTGAGTAAGTGTAGGCGCTTACATGATGGCAAGAAAGTATGGGTTTCCATACTTTTCGTATTGTTTTTATGAATGGAGCGGGCTTTGTGGCACAAACCACCTGAGGGGATTCATATTTAGAATGTAGTGTGGTAGCTTGTTGTTATGAGCAGTTGGACACCGACAGCCTTTCAAACCACCAATTGGTAGGACTAAGGCAAGGCCCTGAGGTTAGTTCAATATGTGCGTGTTCAGGTAATCCAAGGGTGGCAACACAAAAGCTAACGTCGATTTACTCTCCCGCATCCGGTGTGTCCGCACTGGGCTCGAATGTGACTTGCGGCAGCGCAGAAAAAACTCGCGTTTCTAGGTTTTCTCAATGTTGGCTTCCAAAGTTCCGGCACAGCCGGTTCGCACTTGCAGCGAAAGTCCGCTGTCCGCCCAATGCGTCGAATGCAGCGCTTGAACCATAGGTCAGCAATGGGCTCAGAGCAGCCATTCGCTGCAGAGCGGCTCAAGGTCCGCTTTGTCGTCAATCGCCAGCTTTTGGTATTATCGGTCCCGAGCCACAACTAAGTCTGCGCTCCATCCAAAGAAAAGCAAAACAAATTTGGCAACAAACAACGTTAATTGTCCGGTAGAACAACCTGCGCCTGTCCGCACCGATTGATACGTTCCCTAAACTCCACTTCAGTTTCGCTGTCTATCCGTTCGAATGACTGTCCAGAATTCATGCCGTATGCGGAGACCGCTTCTTTGGTTTGCGCACAGATGCCAACAAGGAAAACCTCTGTAGGGCGTTCACTTGCTGGCATGGGCGCCTTTGCAGCAAGCCTATCTAGCCGCCTTCTAAGGGTCATTTGCCAACCTCCACTTCGAGCGCCGCCATCCGCTCTTCCAGTTCGGTTGTTTCCAGCGTCCGCCGGTAGGTTTCGATCAAGGCCATAACATGCGCGCCTTCGGTTGGTGTTAGTTCGCCCAGCGCCACAGCATCCAGCACGGCACCAGCCGCCTTTGCAGCATCCGCAGCCGATTGCATCGGGGGCAGTTTGAAAGTCACCGGGGCGTCTTTCTTCGCGGGTGCAATGCGTTCGAGGCACAGCCGCAGCGCCGTTGTATCGCCTTCCAGAGCGATTTCCACAGCTTTGCGTGTAAGGGCGTCGGCTTCGCCTTCCAGAAGCGCAAGAGCCGCTTGTGTGGCCTTGTGGCGCGTACCCTTGGGCTTGCCTGGGTTGCCGAATCCAAACGTGCCATCCGCATTTCGTCCGCTTTTTCGGTCCGTCATGACTTTGCCCCTTCCGGCTGTTCCCATTGCCTTGTTATGCCGTTCCAGTGTCGCCCATCAGGTCCGTGCTTTTCCCATCCGGTCAGGTTTCGCCAATCGGCCAGCGACACCACACGCCCCGTCCAAGTCAAAGCCCGCCCCCCCACGAATACGCCATCTGGCTCTGTACTGGGCGCGCTGGGCGTTGCTACAATCGCGACTTTCGCGACAAATGAATGATTTTCAGCCATGGGGGCTTGCGACACTCGCGACACCGGCGGGGTTTGTGTCGCGGTTGTCGCAGAAGTCGCAGGGGGGTGCCCCGTGATTTCTGCCAGTTTGGCGCGTGCATCAAACCACATCGCCACCACCCCGCACGATTGCCCATGCTTCCGCCCGAGCGGCACCCCGCACTATGGTTCCCAGGTCTATCGGCACCAGCCAACCATGCTTTTCGAGGATGCCCAGCGCCGCCCGAGCCTTTGGGCTTTCCCGCAGCGCGTTCGGTCCGAGCCGCACCACATCCCGCACCATCACTTTCGGATCCCGCCAGTTTTCCAGAAGCCACCGCCGCAGCTTTTCGGCCTTGTCGATTTCAGATGAAACAAGCGCAGCGCTTGCCAGCCGTGAAGCTTCGGACAGGTAGAATTGCGCAAGGTTAATTGCGTCGGCCATGTCGCGGGCTTCCACCTTCGGGGCTTCCAAGTCGCGCCAAAGGGTCAGCACCCCGGCAATTCGTGCCGCTTGTTCCGCCGCCTTTGAAGCCGTGCCGGTGATGTGGGCCAAGTCGCCACCGGGGGCTTGTTCCTTTTCGATAGCGTCAGAAAAGGCCACCAGCAGCGCGTGGGCTTCGGGGGCAAGGGGTAAAATGCGGGGTTCAAGCTCGCGGGTTTCCGGCTCCATCGGAAGGGGGCTTTCCAGAATGTCGCGCAGCCGCCCCGCAAAGCTTGCAAGCGCCATATCATCCCGCCGGGCGTTCGCTTGCATACGGGTGCCGATAGCGCTGGGCGGTTCGCATATCAGAAAGCGGGGCAGAAAGCCCGTATCCGCCGCCAGCGGGTCAGCCATGAAGCCGTGCGCCACAGTCGGTTGCACCATAAGATGCACCGCCAGCCGCCGCCCGTATAGCGTGATATGCCCATCGCCACCGCGCGTCCGCCGTATGGGGTTGCCTTGCCAAAGGTCATTGAAAGCGGCCAGCGTCTTTTGCCTGTTTTCGCTATTCATCGCGTGCCCGCCCAAGAATTGCCCGCCTTCATCCGAGAAAACCCCAAGGCTGGGTTGCCCATGCGCCAATAGCTTTGTCAGCCCTTCAAATGTCGGTTCGCTTACCGTCCGGTCTGGCACCACGGGGGCAATCGGGGGTTGCCCGAGCGATTCAAGGTCGGCTTGTGCCGCCGTGCTCTTTTCACCTTTTGCCTTTTTCGCCTCGGAAAAAATCTTGTCCCGTGCATCTTCCCAAAGCTTATAGGCGTTTTCCCATGCCCGCACATCTTCGCGGTATGTCTTGGATTGCTCCCGTTCATAGGCGCGCAACGCGTCCATCAAAGGGGCGTCACAAGCGCTTTTGCGTTCACCGCTTCGGGCTATGGTTAGGGCGTAAAGCGAAGTCGCGCGCGGCCCGCCCAGCGTTTCCACATCGGCAAAGCCTTGCACCACCAAAGATGCCACCGCCATCGCAGATTGTGCCGGGATTGCCACGGGGGCTTGTGTCACGCCTTGCACCGCTTCCACCGCCGCGCGCAGCGGCCCCAGAGCGTGAACGGGATAGTCCGCGCCAGGGGGCGTTTCCCGCACCAGCGGTTGTGGCCCTTCGGGCTTGAATTGGATAGGTTGGGGCGCGTTCATGCGGGTTCCCCTTTCATGGTCAGAATGTCGTTCCAGTCGCGGCCATCGGGAGCAGGTAAAAGCGACACTTGCCAGCCCAGCGCGTGCGCCCGGTCGGCCAGTTCGTGCCCTGCTTCACGCCCAGCCGTGTCCCCGTCGCTTGCAATGGTCAGCCGTCTCGGTTGCGGGGGAAGGCGCAGCCCGCGAAGGCCCGAGGTGGATAGAGCGGCCCAAACCGTCGCAGGCGCGCGCAGAAGGCCAGAGGCAAGGCTGAGTCCGGTTTCTATGCCTTCGGCCACCACCAGCGGCCCCGGCCCTTCACAAAGCCGCACAGCGCCGCCAGCGGTTGCACCCAGCATCACCTTTGCGGGTTCTACGTCCGCCTTGCCAGCGCCATCAGGGCGCAGGTAGGTGCGATGCACAGCCGGAAGCCCCGAGCCTTGCACCGCCGCCACCAGCGCCGGACACCGTTTCGCGGTTGCCCCGTGCCAGCAAGCGCCGTGAAAGCGCAGCGTGCGGGGCAGTTCGCAGCTAATGCCCCGCACGCGCAAATAGGCTTCCGCCGCCGTGCCCCCTATCGGCTGAGCTTCCAGCCAAAGTCGCTTTGCTTGTTCTGCCCGCTTCATGGCTTCAGCCTTTGATTTGCGTTCGCGCTGGGCAAGCGTTGCCGCGTCCGGGGGCGCATAATCCCCCGAGCGAAGCCCAGCCGCCGCCAAGATGTCTAGAAAGGCGCAAGCGGATTTCTTGCAGTTCAAAACCAGCCGCCCGTTATTGCCATCGGCCAGCGTTAGGGCGTTCTGGCCTTTGCGTCGGCTTGGCTGGCATACGGGGCAAGGTGCCGCCCCGTAGCGGCCATGCCAGCGCCCGCCCAGCGCCGTTGTCAGGTCGCGTGCATCGGTCATGCCGCACCGCCTTTCTGCACCGTCGCGCGCAGGATGTAGCGACCATGTGTGCCCGCGAAAGCGCCGCCATGCGGTTCGTGCCGCGTTTCAATCGGCGCGCCCAGCCCGCGAAGCCGGTGAACGTATGCCGACCACCGGGGCGCAGGCTGTTCGATTGGCGTGCAGCCCTTCGGCCCAGCTTCGCAAAGCCGGTCGCGCGTCCAAGCATCGCGGCCCTTGGCGTAAATCTTGAAGGGTTCGCCGCCTTCGGGTTGGATTTGATAAAGCCCAGCACGCTTTGCGTGGCTCCGGCCTTGTGTTATGTTCTGAGTGCCCGCCGCAGTCGAATAGCGGTTCCCAAGCCCCGGTTGCGCCGCCCGCGCGCCGGGGTTTTCATTTTGCCCGCCGCTCATATCAAGCGGCCTCTTCGCGTAGGCTTTGAAGGTGGACTTCAAGTTCGGCTTCTGGCCAATAGAGCCGCCCGCCAAGTTTGATTGGCTGAGGAAGCCGGCCCGCCGCCAAATCCAGATAGATTGCGCTTCGGCTTCGGTTGCCCAGCTTTGCGCGGAGTTCGGTCAGTGTGAGATACTGCATTTTGCACCAGTTGCTAGTTTCAGATGGTGCGAAGATGCCCGTCCTCATTCATTTGCGGGATTGCGAAAGAAAATCAGAAATTAAATCGCAATGCGTCTGCCGCGTTCCATGCATCGCGCCCGGCCTGTTCGGTCTGCTCCTTGTGTCGATGAAGCTGAGCTATCTCGGACCAAGACGCGCCCGACTCTTTGGCGTCCAGCGTACGTAGGTATCCCAGCCATTTTACGGGGTGCTTTCGTTTTTGAAGCGTTTTTCCATGTATTTTCGTTTGCGCTTCCTGAAGAAACTGTTTGGCAAATTTCAGTTGCGGTTCCAGTGGTTTGTTTAAGTCGAAGTCAACGCGCTCAAACCCTACTGGCGGTTTCTCCGAAAAAAATTGTCTGACTGCTTCCGGCCAGTCGTTGAAAGCAATCGCACGAAGCGGCTGATTTCCTATCCGTGGGTTTGGCAAGTTTGTAAGCCCGATGGTTTTTGCAAGTGGATGACGCGCAACGAAGCCCGGTTCGTCAGGCTTATTCGGTTCTTTCCCTCTGACCATTTCGGGCGCATCTTGAAAGAATGTGACTTGGCTTCTGTACGTTGAAACGGCGGTTTCATCGAAAGCTTTACGAACATCATCCCGCCGTCGAACAAACTCCCAACGCCAGCGATTGACGCTCCAATCTTGAGTAGTTCCATAGCTCGCAACGGCTCTCCAGTTCGGAACGCCCCATGTCGCAGAAGTCGCGGTTGTCGCAGGGGTGTCCCCATCATTTCGGCTTTCCCCCATCACACCGCCCCCGCCAGCTTCACCACCTGCCCAGCGCCCCCGGTTACATGGTCGCCCCAGCGTTCGGCCAACTTGGCGCGTTGTTCTAAGAAGTCAGTGCGCCGATAGGCCCGCACCACGCCACTATCTACTGTATGCCCCAACATCGTCTCAGCGACTTCGTGAGGGGCGTCTGTGGCCTCTGCCAGCCATGTCCGCAACGAAGTGCGAAAGCCATGCGGGCGCGCTTCTAAGCCTCTCCGTTCCATATGCCGTGAAAGCGTCATGTCGCTGATTACGCCCTGCCGATTGTTCGGAAACAGAAAGCCGTTGCGCGCGTGTGGTTTCGCGAGTTCAATCACGCTCTGGGCTTCGGTTGAAAGCGGCACGCGAAAATCCTCGGTTGTGCCCTTGCGGCCCTTCATATCGTCGCCAGGGATGGTCCACACATCACCGTCAATCTGTTCAAGCCGGATATAGCGCAGAGGCTTTGAGCGCACCCCGGTCAGGATAAGCAAGCGTAGGGCGAGATGCGTCGGGGATGGTTCAACTAGGCTGGCATAGAAGTCTGGCACATCGGCCCAAGCCATTGCGGGAATGTTCTTTGGAACATGGCGCGACTTTCCCAATAGCGCCTTGGCTTTGTCGGTGGCTTGCAGGTCCACATCCAAGCCCAGCGCCGCTGCATGTTTCATCACGATAGAAAGCCGGTTCATGGCTTTGCGCGCGGTGTCGGCCTTTGCGTGCCAAATAGGGGCCAGCGTGTCGCGAAAGTCGCGTTGGTCAAGATCCGTTACTGGCACGCGGCCAAGCTTTGGCAAAACATGAATATTCAGGGGCGAAAGCCACCGACCCGCCGCGCCATCATCTTTTAATTCAGCTTTGCGCGCTTCAAACGCGTCCGCCGTAATAACAGCCAGTGAAATATCTTCACGCCGCGCGGCCCGTGCTTCAGCTTCACGTTCCTTGATCGGGTCGCGACCACCTGCGGCCACGTCGCGCCAGCGGTGGGCGACTTTGCGTGCTTCGGCCAATCCGAGCGATGGGAAGCCGCCAAGGCCCATTTCCCGCCGCCTTCCGTGAATGGTAACACGCAAAACCCATTGCGCGCCGCCATCGTGGCGCTTCACCAGCCAAAGCCCAGCGCCATCGCAGTGCTTGCCAACAGGCGCGGTTTTCAAGAATGATGCCGAAAGTCTGTTTTGCGCTCGCATTTTTTATCCCCCTAAATATCCCCCTTAAGGTAGTGGATGCCCTCGGACAGAACAAGACAGCGCAGGACAGATAGGTCCATATTTTTAGGGGGATATGGCGCAGGGACGGACAGTTAAAAACATTTAAAAACAGTAGGTTGGTGCCTCTTCTGGGCACCAAAATTTCTTAACTTTCCAAAATAATTCGACGCATGGGCGGTTATCGACCGTTGATATTCACCCCTTTCACCCACCTTTAGGTCGCCAAATGCAGTCCCTTGTGGGGGGTGGTGAGTCGGGCCAACCATTTGTCAGTGTTAACGGCCTCACTTCCTGCATCTCCTTCGTCCGCAACCATGCCGATAATTGGGATGCGCTGAGCCAGCTGGTTGACCACCGTCTGCGCCATGCATCCGATAGCCGTGCACGGAGGCGCTTTTGCATGAAAGCCCGGAGCGTTTTGACAAAGCCCAATATCATGGCGCAGGACCGTACGCAGTGCTTGAGAAATTTAGCTCAGAAATGCGTAGTCGAGCGCTCGAAGTATCAGAACCAAGGCAACCCATATGACAACGGCGCGCACTAGATTTGACTGCCCCCGTAAAAGAATTGGGTGGCTGTAGAGGTATATTCCAAGTCCAATCGCGCCACTTGTTATCAGAATGTGAAGATAAGTTGGGCCCATGTATTTTCCTGCTTTGATAGGTTTGGACGAGTATATTCAAACTTTAGGGTTCAGTTCTTGCGCGCTGTGACCCGGCAGCCATTCGACACAAGAGTACTCAAAGTACGACCATCCTGAGAAAGCGTTCCGGTGGATGTGTTCCGGACCCAACCATAGTCTTCGGTTGCAGAGTAACTACGCCCGTTCAGGACACCGCGCACCGTGGCAGGGCCGGCAGAACCGCTTATGGATCCTGTGAAAGCATTTCCGCCCCCAGACCGATACCGCGTCGTACCGCTTGCCTTGAGCCCAAGGGGGCAACTGGCTGACCAACTCCATGACCCGGCAATCGAATACTGAGGGGCTGGCTTTGCCGATGCATCAGGCGTTGCCGTGGCCGACACAGCCGGTTTGGACGGCGCTGGTTGAGCCTTGCAGACCCGACCCGAATGCTGCTTGAGCGCTTGCAACCCATGTGCCGTACCCAGATCATCAGCACCCAGACCGGTATCAGTGGCAGACAAAAAGCGGCGGAACGCCGCGCGCGTCCGTGACCCCATGATTCCGTCGGGTGCGCCCGCATCGCATCCCAGTGCATTCAAACTCTCCTGAGTTTGACGCAGAACCTCGCGGCTGTCCGAAGCCTCTCCTGCGGGTTTCTGAGCAGAGTTCGCAGACGCACTCGGCTTTGTACCCGCGGGTGTCGCTTCACCCAGTTCATCACGCAATTGCACCGCCATCTGCACCGTGAATTCATCGCTACGCGCGGCATAGCGTTCGATGAAAGCATCGTAAGCTTCGCGAGTATCGATCGACCGGGCCAACTCGAAATCTGCTCGGATAGGGTCAACCGGTTGCGCAGCTGTGGTGGGTTGGGGCGCTATGGCGATGACCGCGCCACCTGCAGGAATAAAGAAGAACTGGCCCAACAGTTCATCATAATATGCCGGGAATTGCTCGTGCCCGACGGTGCGGGCCAGATCGCGCACGTCGCGACGCAGACCGGACATCATTTCGCGCAATTCGATCCCCGGTGTTTGCAAACGGGGCAACAGCATCCGGGTAAACACCGAATTTTTTGCCGAGTCTTCATCTGACAGACGATCCAACGCTGTTTGACCCGCACCAGCCGAGAATATCACAAACGTGCCCTCGGGCGCGTTGATCCGCCCCAAGCCGCGCGTTCCACCGATTGAACGCCCTGTTGACCCTTTGAATGGATTATCCCGGCATGCATCGATTATGGCCAATGTCGTGCGCGCTCCTGTTGCCCGGATCCTGTCCAGAAGGCCGGACAGCGCAATGGATTCAGATTTGATAAAATCTTTTTCACCGCTTGCAGGCGCTGCGATGTCGGTTGGCAAAAGATAGTTCTCACCATCGATTTCGACCCCGTGGCCTGCGTAAAACACCATTGCTGTATCACCCGGTTCAAGTTGACCGGTGAATTCCGAGATCTTTTTGTTCATCTCGCGCCGTTCTGCGTCCAAAACAGTGGTCACAGTAAAACCCTTGGTTCTCAAAGCGTCTGTTACGGCCGTCGCATCAGCGCGGGCCTTTTGCAGACTGTTGACCTCGGCATAGGAGTCATTGCCGATCACCAGAGCGAGACGTTTTTCGGCATTGGCCACAAAGGGAGTCAGGATCAGAGTAAAGCAGAGGATAATGATACGCATACAAACATGCTAGCAATGCTGACACGCATGCGAAAGTAAGGAATTCCTGCAGCAAACTCGGCGACATGAACGCAGACAATCCGGATTGCGTCGATGCGTTTCCGCATACAAACCCCAAAAAGCGCCGGCAACGCTATACACAAGAACGCGTTTGTGCTGCTAAACTGACGTGGGGAGACGGAATATGAAGCGCTGGATAGTAAGAATCGCCTTAGGCTTGGCCGTGGTGGTGATGGCAGCAATGGCTGCTATATGGACTGTTCTCGCAATTCCATATTTCAGCCATTTTCGCACGACTTTGATTTCGCAATTGCTGTCGGACCAGGTTGGCCAGCCTGTCTTGGTGAATGGCGATGCACGCGTTTCTGTGGCGCGCGTCAGCCGCGTGCATGTGAGTGGCGTCCAAATCCCGAGTACGAACATTTCCGATCTCGACCTCGCAACGCTGAACTCTCTTGAGTTTGACATCAATCTTGTCTCGCTGCTCGACCGACGCATCGACCTGAACAATTTGTTCATAGATGGCCTGCGCGTCGATTTGTTGAAACAAGAAGACGGAACAACAAGCTATGAGGCCGTCAAAGAACGCGCGCCAGCAGAGCAATCCGACGACTCCGTCGAGACAGCCACGCCCGCGGAACAACCTGAGCAGGTTGAAGATAAAGACAATCCCAGTTTGCTGTCATTTCTCAGAACAAGGACCGTCGCATTAACAAACGTGCGCTTGATTATCGATGATGCCATTTCTGGCTTCGAGTACGATTTCGAGTTGGAAGAGTTGTCGCTCAATCAGTTGGAGGCCGCACTTGGCGTTACAGGTCGAGGCCAAGTGAATGGTCAGCCCTTCAAGTTGGACAGCTTATATCCGGATTCAGGGCCGTTTACGAACGCCGCCACATTCAGTTCAAGCACTCTGACTTTTGACGGTGATCCTACGCCGGTTGAAGACGGTGGGGGTTATACGGCCGAACTGGTTCTTGATGTCGGCAGCATGCAAGACCTGTTTGACGTGTTGAAACTGAAAGGTGGGATCGATGGCAACGCCCAACTTCGGTTCTCATTGAATCGGAGTGGCGACATCAGTGCCCTGTCCGATATCAATGCCACGGTGAATTTGGAGAAAGGGCAATTGATCTCGCTTACAGGCGATATTGAAAACCTTGCTGAGGCAGACGGCTTTGATCTTCAATTTGACGCGCGCCTTCACCCGGAAGGGCAGCCACCAGCCAATGCAGCCGACCTTGCGGATTTGAAGCTGACAAGAATTTCAACGCAGATCATAAGCGAGAAAGCCGCGCTGGAGTTGGAAAATTTGATACTGGCAACCAACGCATTTGAACAGGGTTTGGATGAAGTTGGCCCCGTATCCATTGGTCGAATCCGCCGTACAGAAGAAGGTACGCTGGCGCTTCAGGACATAAATTTGCAGGCGGGTCCATTGGACAAACCGTTCCTTGTCGCCAGCGGAAACATCAACAACATTTTGCAACTCAAAGCGCTCGATCTTGAGGGGAAAATTGATGCGCCAGCCACTTTGGTTCTGTCTACTCTTGGGGATGACGTCGCCGAAAAATTTGGCGGAATCCAAGCCGAGTTCCAAGTTGATGACGCAACGGGTGTACTCAGCCTGACCCAATTGAGCGCAAAGGCCGTGAACACCGATGTTTGGGCTCTTGAAGCCGAAATTGCTGTTGGGGACGTAACGACACTGAACGGATCAGTCGTGGATGTCGCCTTGGAGTTGCAAGATGGCGCCGAATTTCTGTCTGCGCTGAAACTCGAGCCAGTGGATACGGGTCCCTTGGGGCTCGACTTCTCGATCCGCGGCAAAGATGGCCGGTGGGCCGGGACTTTGGGGCTTGGTGCAGGACAGTCTGAACTGACCGGCACAATCGAAGCAGGAAAAGAAGACGGACGAGACAAAATCACCACGGAAATCATTAGTGAATTCATGGATATCTCTGACCTCAAGAATGCTTTGGCTGGGGTGGTCGAACTGTCCAAAATCGGACAGGAGACAGAGAGTGAAGGCGAGCCGTCAACGGATGTTGAATTGCAGCCGCTGGTTTTGCCTAAAACCGATGAAACTCCTTCGGAAACCAAAACCCCGAACGTTCGCGATGGCGTTGAATTGCAGCCACTCGTGATAGAAGACAGCGAAGAAGACAAGATTGTGGACGCCAACGAGTTTCTTCGCGAAACCGACATCTATGGCCTGATCGATTTCAAAGAAATCTCGGGCATCAAAGGCATCACGCGCGTTTCAAGCGACTTTGTGTCCGAAGGCGGAAAGGCACGGCTGGGTCCGTTGGAATTCAACTACGGTGGCGCGTACTTTAATTTTGAAGCCGCCATGGATGTAGTTGAAGCTCCGGACTTTGTGTCAGTCGCAGGCGCGACTTCTGGTTGGGATCTGGCGGATCTTCTGTCCGCCGCCGGGGTTGAATTTGACGCAAACGGTGCACTGAGCGGTCAATTTAGCGTGGGTGGGAACGTGACCTCAGTCGATGCCTTCGTAAATTCTATGACGGGGTCCGCGTCTATTGCGATGTCACAGGGAAAGGTCGCAACAAGCCTGCTCGAACTTGCAGGATTGGGCATTTTCCCTTGGTTGTTTTCGCGGGAGATCCAGCAAGGATACACCAATGTGGTGTGTGTAAATGCCCCGGTCAACATCGCTGCTGGTGCAGTGTCCTTTGACTCTATTGTAGCAGAAACTGAGAGCGTTCAGCTTGTTGCGCGCGGGTCGGTTGACTGGGTCGGCGATTCAATTCAGATCCGGGCAGAGCCACGCAAGGTCAATAGCCCACTCTCTCGTTCAGCGTGGCCGTTCGAAGTCAATGGAAAGCTGTCAGACCCACGCTTTAAACTGGATATCGGCGGCTCTCGGAGCCGTCGTGCAGATGGCGCCGATCAGATGCCTGCCAACAGGCAACCGTGCAAGCCTGACATTCTGCAATTGCAATAAGACTGCTATTCGCTCTCTGCGTCGGGTTCGGCTTCGCTCTCTGCCTCGGGTTCGGGGAGCGCATCCTGACACGCCAGAACACCACGAATAGCTTTGCTTGTTCCGGTCAGATCCAACTCGAACGCATTGCCTTGCGAGCCAATGATTTTGACGGTCTGGCTTCGTGCAAACTCCTGAATAAAGGCTGGATTATTGAAAAAGGCGTACCCGCCGTGCTTTCCGTTCTCAATCTTTCCAATTGCCTCGCCGCCAAAGCGGGCACTGCCAAAGTCAAACTCTACCGTGCCATCCTGACCTTCCTCGACATGGGTCCAGGCCTCGTTGTAGATCGCAAAATACCCACCATCCAACGTGGGTTCTGCACCAATCTGGACTTCGCTGCCGTCGTCCAACTCTCGAGACGCGAAACATTTACCCGTATCTTCGGTGTTGATCAGGATGGTCCAGTCGCCCGCAGTCTGCCAAACGTCCGCGGCCAAAGCTGCAACAGGCATAATGGAAAGAGTCAGAATGGCGATGCAACGCATAGCAACCTCATTGGTTTGATCAGCATTCCAAGTATACTCTGGCTTTGCCAACTAATGAACCCGTGTCGGCTTGGGCACGGCACCTGACCCAAGACTTGAGTGATGATCATAGCCCTGATCGGCCATTAGAGCGAGATCAGCGTGGGCATGCGCCACACTGTCCGTTCTCCCTCAAACAAGCAGGGTGAGTGCGCCAAGCCGCAGATGGTATACAGGTAAAACTAGTCGACCTGGACAACCAGAAAATGGGCGCCCTCGGCACTTAGCACATCAAAGGTGTGGGTCGAGACGTCGTCACGCAGGAGATGTATCACGCTTCCCAGGCCTTTTTCATGAACAGATCCATCGTTGGTCGAGATCCTGTACTCTCCGCTCAGGCACACAAACGTCTGTTCTCTATCCGCAAATCGAAACTCGGTGTGAAACCCTGCCGGCAAATGGATGAAGAAAGATCGCTTACAAGGTTCGATCTTGCTCATTTTCAGTCTCTCAGATCCCAGAACGTTGTCCGAGGATTGAAACTGTATTTCGTCTTCCCGCAGTTCCGCTTGACCGTCTTCTCCTGAGAATACTGTGAGTTTGGTCAACGTCATATCGGTCTCCGTCTATTTTCCTGCGATCGTGTAAGGTGGCCATTCGGGACGAACATTACTCATTTGTCGAAGCGAGAACCCCATCCCACTTTTCCTTGGGCACTTTGGGTTCGTCCGGGTCCGCAATGTAAGATGGTGTCATGATCTGCACGCCATTTTCATTGAACACGGTCACGATATTCCGGTGCAGGTCCGAATAAATTTGAGGAAGGCTTGATCCGCGCGTTGAGAAGGCGTTGATCTGGTAATTTATCGCATAATCAGCAAGCGCCGTCATAAGCACGAACGGCTTGGGCGAATGTTTGAGATACGTAGTGCGGGTGGCCGCCTCGATCAGCATTGCCTCAATTTTTTCCTGTGGTTCTTCATACCCGATGCCGACCGTCGTGTTGACCATCAGGCCACGCCCGTCGATGGTGCGAGAGTAGTTAACAACTTCGGAATTCAGAAGCTGCGCGTTTGGGATACTGATCATCTCATTCTTGATGGATTTGACCAAGGTTTCCATCAGCTTGATCTCAACGACATCGCCGACCTGATCGCCAACTTTGATGCGATCTCCGATGTTTGTGCTGCGCCGATAAACGACAAACAATCCGGCCATCATATTGCTGACAACAGTATTCGACCCGAGGGAAACGATGATACCAGCAAGGATTGTGAGGCCCTGAAACGCCCGTGAATCCGAACCCGGAATGTAGGGGTAAGCAAAGACAATCGCGATTGCGATAATAACGACACGCGCGATGTTGTAGGTGGGGTTCACCCAATGAGGTTCGAAATTTTTCCACTCAAAAATACCGGCCTCGACATTATCAAGGATGATCCGGACACCGCCGATGGCATAGCGTGTGATCAGCGCGATGATGGTCAGCATGAACAGACTGGGGATGTAGCCCATAAAGCCAAGGATGACACTTACCAGCGGTTCTGACACGTAATCCAGCAGGATCTGAGCAAGTGGCCGGGTCTCAGCAAACGACAAAAGCACGACGGACAGGTAATAGTAGACTGCAAACAGATAAAGGACCCAGAGAACGATATTGACTCCAAAGCCAACCAGCCGCGCGACTGCCTTGCCTTGAACAACCGATTTGGTCGCCTCTTCGACTTGTGTGAAGCGGCGTTCAGTCATCCGCTCGAAGGTTGCAATCAGCCGATGTCGTCGGCGAAAGAAAAGCAGGGTAACAATCAGAAAACCGACGGTCCATGCAACCGCACCAAGCGCACTTTCAACACGCGCCTCTTCTGATCGCCCTTCCCAGTAACTCCGAACTGCCGCCTCGATAGCCTCAGACTGTAACTGGGCAAGAACAGCCACATCAAACTGTTCGAACTCTGCATCAGCCTCGGTCACGACAGTAATCATTTTGCCGTTCGCATAGACACCCGTGCCCAACTCCATTTTACGCACTTCGAAACGAAGGGGCGCGGATTCAGAAAGCTCTGTCAGAGAATAAATGCGCTCTTCAACAGCGTCAGCACGTTCGCTGGCGGGCAATACAGTGCTGCCTCGCACATAAAAAAGCGTTTCACCTTCGATATCGACAGGGGCCACGAAAACGTCGCTTTCTTCGCCCTGATTTTCAATGGTGGCGTGACTTGGGTCTTCGGTATCTTGGGCCGCCACAGGCCCCGACACAAAGCCAGTAACTGCAAAGAGTATTGCGAACAGATAGGCTAACGGTCTCACAAGGAGCCCTCACGATAAGGGCATTTCGCGCCAACCAAAGGTTGGATTAATTGTACCAAAGCCATGTGACCTCTGTTGTTGAATAATGGTCTTACATGAACCATCACCGATTTTGGCAAAATTGCAAAGACCGCTGTTATTTAACAAGAGTTCAAAAGAGGCATGGGCATGTTGATGAACGATAAACCTGCCCCTAAAGCCGTCGGCTTTTTGGCGGGGTTTATGCTGCGTAGTTCCTCATGCACTTTGCTCCCTGAGCCTTCGGTATCCAGATGCGCCTAACTGCAAACGAACAGCGCCACGTTCGTTTCATTGAGAACATCAAGCCCACACTGGGCAATCCTTATGTGAAAGCCAAATTGGACTTGCCAAACGGCACGAGGACCCGATGATGAACCGTATAGACCCAACATATTCCTAGTGCGAACGGACAGTGCTGTGACTGCTCTTTTACAGATCGAAGAACTCAAAACGCGCATGGGGCGCTCTATCATCGGCCAAAAGGACGTGGTCGAGAGGCTGGTGATTGGCCTTCTGGCCAATGGCAACCTGCTGATCGAGGGGCTTCCCGGTCTTGCAAAGACCCGGGCCGTCAAGGCAATGGCCAAGAATATGGATGCAGAGTTCAGCCGTATTCAGTTCACACCAGACCTTTTGCCGTCAGATGTCACCGGCACAGAAGTCTACCATCAGGGACCTGAAGGCGCTGAGTTCAAATTTGATCCCGGTCCAATCTTTGCCAACATCGTGCTGGCGGACGAGATCAACCGCGCGCCTGCAAAGGTGCAGGCCGCCTTGCTGGAAGCAATGGAAGAGCGCCAGGTCACCGTGGCCGGAACCACCCACATCATGCCGCCCCTGTTTATCGTGATGGCAACCCAAAACCCGATTGAGCAGGAGGGAACCTATCCGCTGCCTGAAGCGCAGATGGACAGGTTCCTGATGCATGTCCGTGTCGACTACCCCCCTGTTGAGGATGAAGTTGAGGTAATCCGTCTGGTGCGCGGCGAAGAGGCTGCAAAGCAAAAAGAAGACGCAGGCGAAGCCAAAGAAAAGTCAGAAAAGCCTCCCGCAATTCCACAAAGCGCAGTCTTCGAGGCCCGTGCAGAGATTTCTAAGATACATGTGTCAGATCCGATGGAGAGATACATAGCCGATCTGGTTTATGGCACACGGACTCCCGCAGCCCTTTCCGAAGACCTTGCCCGTTGGATAGAGATCGGCGCCAGCCCGCGCGCCTCGCTTGCCTTTGACAAGTGCAGCAGGGCGCACGCATGGCTTGCCGGGCGCGACTATGTCGACCCGCAGGATGTGCGGGCCGTCGCACATGACGTTCTGCGTCACCGCCTTACTCTGTCATACGAAGCGCAGGGAGACGGTGTATCAGCTGATGATGTGACAGACGCGATCCTGTCGAAAGTGGCCTTGCCTTAGGACTTTCCATGCTTGGCAAACGCGACCCTCGCATACACGTCGATCTCGCGCATCTGCGCGGGCTGAAAGGGCGCGCGCGCGCGATTTCATTCCGGCCGCGCCAACCCTCACACAGTATTCTCAACGGCCAACATGCCTCCAAAATAAAGGGCAGAGGCCTGAATTTCGAAGAGTTGCGCCACTACGCCATAGGCGATGACGTGCGCACCATTGACTGGAAAGTCACTGCGCGGACCGGGGCACCTTATGTGCGTGTCTATACCGAAGAGCGCGACCGCCCAGTCATGCTGGTCGTGGACCAGCGGATGTCGATGTACTTTGGCAGTGCGCTGAACATGAAGTCCGTAACCGCGGCAGAGGCTGCTGCGCTGGCGGCGTTTCGCGTGCGCGACAAGGGCGACCGGGTCGGCGGCATCATATTTGACGACCACGGATGGCAAGAAGTGCGACCGCAATCCTCGGCGCGGTCGCTGAACAGGTTCCTCGACCGTCTGGCCGAGGCGAATTGCAGCCTGAATGCAAATGCACCCTTGGTTGACTCGACCCCCCTCAGCAAGCCGCTTAGCGCAGCGGCGCGTATTGTGAAGTCTGGCGCACTCGTCATCGTCTTTAGCGACTTCGATGGCTGGGATGAAGAAACAGAGAAGAACCTGCGCACGATTGCTCAGCACAATGAATTGATCCTGTTCAGTGTACTTGACCCAACATCAGAACAACTGCCACCCGATTTGGATATCGTAGTGTCGGACGGTACCTTGCAGGCTCAGGTCAACATCGGCGACGAAACGGTGCGACGAAAGCTGGCTGACTTCAGCACTGGCCGCTTGGCATCATTACTCCGGTTCTCTGCCAAATACGCCGTACCTGTGGTCCCATTGACAACTGCACAGGAAACGCTGCCGCAATTGTTGCGACTACTTGGCGGACAGGTCGCAGGGGGTGGCGCAAAGAGATGAGCGATGACCTCCAAAAACTCAATCTGGTTGAGCTTTACGACCTGCTCGTTCTGCCAGAAGCACCCGCGCCAGTGTCGATGTGGCCGCAAACTGTAGGTTGGATCTGGCTCGGTTTGGCGGTTCTCTTTCTAATTGGCCTCGGGTTCTGGAAGCTGTTGGCATGGCGACGCGCAACTCAATACCGCCGAGACGCTCTGGCTGAATTGCGCACGGCCGGTGATGATCCGGTCGCGATTTCCAGCATATTACGACGCACGGCGTTGGCAGCCTTCGCACGGGACACTGTCGCTGGACTGCAAGGGTCCGAATGGCTTGAATTCCTCGATCGTACGTCTGATGCAAAAAACTTTGCCCGTTCTGACGCGGGTCGTGTTCTGGCAACAGCGCCCTTCTCCCCTCAGCCTCCCCACAAGGACCTTCCGGCAATGGCCGAAGCCTGGATCAAAATGCACCGTCGACCGGAACAGGCGTCCTAATGCTGTCTTTTGCTGCGCCTTTTGCTTTTCTGATCTTGCCCCTGCCTTTGCTGGTGTGGTGGTACGCCCCCGCGCACCGCGAAACCGCACAGGCGCTGCGGGTACCCTTTTTTCAAAGCATCGCTGCCGCTGCCGGCCAAACTCCATCCCAAGGGTCGCTGGTCCGCAAAAGGGGCAGAGCGCAGATGACTGTTGCGGTGTTGTGTTGGATTTTAGCCGTCGTAGGCGTTGCGCGCCCGCAAGTTCTTGGCGAGCCGATTGTGATCGAAAAAGCTGCCCGTGATCTCGTTCTGGCCGTCGACATTTCGGGATCGATGGATGCCCGCGATATGAGTGACGCTGACGGCAATCCCCTGCAAAGGCTTGCGGCAGTCAAAGAGGTGATCAACGACTTTATCGTTGAACGTGACGGCGACCGTGTCGCGCTGATCGTTTTCGGTTCCAACGCATATCTGCAAACACCATTCACCGAAGATCTGGAGAGTGCCGCGGAGCTTATGGAGCAGACCCAAGTGGGCATGGCCGGGCCGCATACTGCGATGGGAGATGCCATTGGCCTCGCGCTGCGCACGTTTGAGGCCTCTGAGATCGAACAAAAGCTTCTCATTTTGCTGAGCGATGGCGCGGATACCAACAGTCAGATGAGTCCGCTCAACGCCACGGAAATCGCGGCAAATGCCGGGGTCAAAATCTTCACCATCGGTGTCGGAGACCCTGACGGAAGTGGCGATGATCGCGTCGATCTCGATACGCTGGAGGCGATTGCCAATCGGGCAGATGGGGCATTTTATGTGGCCGATGATGCCCAGGGTCTTGCAGATATCTATGCAGAAATTGATCGGCTGAATCCCAGAGTAGTGGACACGACAACGTTTCAACCAAGACAGGAGTTTGGCCACCTTGCCTTTACCGCCGCAGCGCTTTTGGGCATCGCCATGATGCTTGGCCTGATGCTGTCTTCAGTAAGGGAGGCACGGCGTGGCTGACCTGATTGGCGTGTTCCATTTTCTGCGCCCAGGGTGGTTACTCGCACTGGTGCCACTGGCTCTGATCTGGTGGGCCATACGATGGCAGAAAACACGTGATGACCCGCTGCCCGAAGGGATCGCTCCGCATCTCGCCCGTGCACTGACCGTTGGATTGAACGAGGGGCGCCGGGTCTATCCAATCGATGGCGTTGCCCTGACTCTTGGGCTGTTGGTCGTGGCGGCCGCCGGGCCAACATGGAGCCGAGTGGCCAATCCGCTGCTTGCACAAACCGCGCCCTTGGCTGTGGTTCTCAAGGTCACGCCGTCAATGGAAAACGTCGATGTGCAGCCAACGCGATTGAAACGTGCCTCTTTCAAGATCCTTGATCTGATCGAACGACGCGCAGGCGCCAAGACCGCCTTGATCGCATATGCCGGTTCTGCCCATCGGGTCACGCCCCTAACCGAAGACCCCAATATCCTGAAATCATACCTGTCCGGTCTCGCCCCGGATATGATGCCGGAAGAAGGCGACCGTGCTGATCAGGGGCTGGAACTGGCACAGGCAGAACTGGAAGGATCCGAGACACCGGGAGCAATCCTCTTCGTTCTGGACGATCTTAGCCTGGGCAATGTCGACGCGTTCAATGTGTCCGCTTCGGACCGGCCACCAGTGATCTTTTTCGTCGTCGCGGGCGCAGGGGTCGAGTTGCCCCAGCTCGACCGGATCGAAAACAGTTCCGTTGTAACCATCAGTGCCGATGACGCCGATCTTAACCGGATCGAGAGAGCCGTGTTGTCCGCCTATCGGGAGGCCCTTCTGGAGGACGATCGACAAGATTGGGAAGACAAAGGATGGCTCCTTGCCTGGCCCGCTCTCTTGTTGTTCCTGCCTTGGTTCAGGCGCGGTTGGACAATGCGGTGGGCGCTGGTGGGCTTGTTTCTGGGCACGGTCAGCACGCCTGTGCAAGCTGAAGGCTGGCGAGACTGGTTCCTGACCCCTGATCAGCAGGGTCAGATCCATATGAACAACAAGGATTTCAGCGGCGCAGCCGATCTGTTTGAGGATCCTGAACAACGTGCCTTCGCCCTTTTGCGCGCCGGACGCTACGAAGAGGCCGCTGAAGCCTTCGGATTTATCGAAACAGTTGCTGGCGCCAATGGTGAGGGCGTGGCCTTGCTGCGCAACCGCAACTACCACGATGGGATTCGAGCATTCGAAAAGGCTGTGGAACGGGACCCGAACGACGCTACTTCGGCGGCCAATCTGGAAGTGGCACGCGCGATTGTCGCATATGTTGAAAATGCCCAGCTGTCATCAGATACAGGTGAAGAAGCGGGTATCGGTGCTGATGACACCGTATTCGACAACGAAAGCGGTCAGGGCGAAGAGACCGAGATCGAACGAGAAGAAACGGATGTCCCGGCACAGGGTCTGAGTACCGAAGACTGGATGCGGGCCGTCGATACGCAGGTGGGCGATTTTCTCGCGACCCGTTTTCTGCTTGAAAACGCGCAGAGGTCCGAATGATGCGCCCGTGGTCAGCAATCATCGGTCTGTGCATCTGCTGTTTGGCCAGCGTTGCAAACGCACAGGATCCCAAGATCGACATAACCTCAGAACAGGACGAAGTGACCGTCGGCCAGCCATACATGTTGCGGGTCAAAGTTCTGGTGCCGTCATTTATGCCAAAACCGCCGGTATTCCCCACGTTCGAAGTGCCGGGGTTAATCGTGCGTCTTCCGGAACGCTCCACCTCGCCTGTCAGCGAACGGATCGAGGGAGACACATGGGCAGGCGTTCAGCGGACATATCGGATTTATCCGATGCAAGCGGGCGTCACCGAGATCCCGGAACAGCAGCTGTCCATCGTTTACAAAGACACACAAACCAATGAGGACGTGCCGCTTTCTGTCGCGGTCCCCGCCACGACGATCACGGCAACTGTCCCGGAGGGTGCGAGTGCTCTTGATCCACTGATACTCGCAAACGGGGTGAACATAGAACAGACGTGGCAGGGCGGCGAAGAAGAGCTTTCCGTTGGGGACGCGGTCGTTCGCAGTCTGGAAATCTCTATTTCGGGCACCAGCGCGCTCTTCATACCGCCTTTGCTGGAAAGCGCCTCTTCAGAGGAACCGCCGGCGTCATCGGCCGAGGACGAAGAGACAGAGACAGAGACAGAATCTGCTGCCACTTTTGCACCATATCCGGAAGATGCGGTTGTAACTGAGAGCATGGAGCGCGGTGTCATGTCCGGCGCGCGCACCGAGACTGTAAGCTACATCGCGCAAAGCGGTGGCACCGCAGTTTTCCCAGATATCACACTTCAATGGTACAATCTGGAGTCCGACGAGATTGAGGAAATCACCCTGCCCGGCCTCACGGTCACTGTCGCGCAACCTCCGCAGGAAAGAACACCCATTGACCGCCAAACTGTTATTCTGTGGGTATTGATATTCGTTCTGACTGTCGTGGTGGTCTGGGTCGCTTACCGCTTTGTCTATCCGTTTGCGCGGCCTCGTTTGCAGCGTTTGCAGGAACGCTATGACGCATCGGCCTTTGCCGCCCATCGTTTGGCAGAAAAGAAAGCCGCGGCGCAGGATCTCAATGGATTGTTTGTCGCACTAAAACAACGATCGGCACGTGGAATAGCACCGGGTGAGGATCTTGAAGCCGCCATCACTGCACTTGGGCGCGCGAAATACCGAGATGGTGCGGAGCAGGGTGCGTCCTCGCAACAGTGGCAGATCATCCGAAGTAAATTGCGCAAAGAGCGTCGTACACTGATTTTTCGGCATCACACCAGCACTGCAACAAAGTTGCCGCCCCTCAACCCTTTCATATGACGTGATTGCGAACGCACCGAGTTGAAACGCCAAGTTTTTGAGGTTGTTCCTGACGCAGCAGCGATTACGCTGGGACGCACACGCGACTCCGTGTGGTTATTGAGGTTCCCGGTGCCATGACTCCCAAATTTCGCAGGCTTGCGCGCACTGCCATCTTTCTGCTCGGCATGGCGACTCCTGTTGCCGCACAAACGAATTCGGTTCCAGACTATGTCGGTTCAGCAGCCTGTGCGGATTGCCACCGCGATGCGACGGAGGCGTGGGAGGGTTCGCACCACGCCAAGGCATGGACCGAAACCGATGCTGCAAACATTCTGGGTGATTTCAACAACACCACGTTCACTCAGAATGGTATCATGTCCCGGTTTTACCGCGACGGCGACGCCTACATGATCGAAACGGACGGGCCAGACGGGCGTATCACACGCTACCCGGTGCACAGCGTCGTCGGCGTAGAGCCGCTCCAGCAATATCTTCTGGAAACTGAAAAGGGCAGATTGCAGTCCTTTGATGTAGTCTGGGACACTGAGGAAAAGCGCTGGTATCACCTTTATCCTGATCAGGAACTTTATGGGGGCGACGGCCTGCACTGGACAGGTCCATACAAGAACTGGAACGGCCGCTGCGCCGAATGCCATGCCACGGACTTCAGCAAAAACTACTCGCCCGACACACTCAGTTACGCCAGTACCCAAGCCGAAATTGGCGTCGGATGTGAAGCCTGCCATGGTCCAGGCGAAGCGCATCTCGCATGGGCTGAAGGGCTGGAAACGACGCAAGAACCGTGGACCGGGCTCACCGAGACAGGGCTTACGATCAACATGTCACAAGGCGGCGAAGTCTTGGTGCAGCAATGCGCAAGCTGCCACGCACGCCGCGAACCTTTCGCGGACGGCAACCCGCTGCCCGGTACGGGGTTCCATGATGCCTACCGGCTTAGCACCCTGCGTGAGGGTACATACCACGCGGACGGTCAGATCCTCGAAGAGGTCTATGTCTATGGCTCATTTCTACAGTCCAAAATGTATGCCAAGGGCGTGACTTGCAGCAATTGCCACGAACCACACTCTGCCGAACTACGCGTCGAGGGGAATGGTTTGTGCACGCAATGCCATTCTGAGGCCGGCAACACAGACTTCCCGACACTCGCGCTCAAGTCCTATGATGACCCATCGCATCATTTTCACCCCACCGGCAGCGAAGGCGCACAGTGCAAAAACTGCCATATGATCGAGCGGGACTACATGGTGGTGGACGGCCGACGTGACCACTCATTCCGCATTCCGCGCCCCGATCTTAGCATCGAGACACGCAGCCCAAATGCCTGCACCGATTGTCATAGTGATCAGACAGCCGCGTGGGCAGCCGAAGCAGTCGCGAAATGGTATCCCGACAGTGCAAACCGAGGGCCACATTATGGCCAGACACTTGCCGCCGGTCGACGGGACGTGACGGGAAGCGCTGATGAACTTGCCGCGCTTGCCGAGTATGCCGCATTGCCTGGGATCGCACGGGCCACGGCGCTTGAAATGCTGAGCCGGGTAGCAACCCCCACGCTTGCCGCCCGATTGGCGCCCATGTTGGAGGACCCTGACCCGATGGTGCGCGCCGCCGCCGTCGGTTTGCAGCGGGGTGCACCGGAAGCAGAGCGGGCAGCCGTGCTCAGTACCATGCTGGGTGATCCGGCAAAAACTGTGCGCATTGCTGCCGCGCGTGAATTCCTCGGCCTACGGGCGATACAACTGCCCGGAGTCATCTCACAGGCATTGAGTGCTGCGATGCAAGACTGGCAAGGGTCGCTCTTGGCCAAGACCGATTTTCCCGAAACGCAACTGGTGATGGCAGGTATTGGTCTGACCACGCGCCGTATGGATGCCGCACTGCGTGCCTTTGGAGAGGCTGTGTCACTCGACCCGCAGCTTGAGCAAGGGTGGGTTATGATAATCCGAATCCACGACGCTTTGGGAAACCGCGACGCTGCACAGGAGGCAGCAAATCGAGCCATCGAGGCCAATCCTGACAGCATCCAACTGTCTCTGCTTCGGGCGGAACTTCAATTGTAAGCGGCTGAACGCAAATCGCTCCCGCTTTTGCGGGAGCGTTTTGATTAGACCTTCAGATATGCAGACAATTTGTACGTGCCTGCAGTATTGTCCAACACTCAGAAGTCGTACCGTACGCCAAATACCGGACCTGATTGAGAAAGCTTAAACCGGTCATCGGAAGAGCCGTTCTTGAGGTCGAGGTAGCGATAGGCGCCAACGAGACTCCACTGGTCATTGATAGCATAGCGGGCGCTGATAAGTACCTGCCAGGACTCGCTGTCGCTTCGAAATCCGCCGTAATCCAATAGCCCCACAGCGGTCCAACGATCGGAAATTTCATAGGCAAAACGCGCTGCAATCACAGGGTCAACCCAGTTTTTATTGAAGCTCGCTGACCGCCCGGCGGCTGCGCCCGGCAACAGGGTCATCGTTGCGTCTGCATCAAACGCGCGCGCTCCGCCGCCGACGTCTATGGTCAAACCATCTGCGGAGTGAACGTTGTACAATCCGTAGAGGTTCAGAACCTGTAGTTTGACATCTGCCTCGATCCCGCTCGAGGCAGTTCCGGGCGTGGGCTCAGAAAAAGCAAGATCGGTATACGCTAAGTCGCCGATTAAGCTCCACGGGCCTTTCCGGGTCTCAATTGCACCCATGAACGCGAAATCGAGGTTCTCAAGAGCTTCGCTGAAGGGCAGCGTGGATTCGATTACACCGGCAGGGGTTGTGATCGACGTATCGGTTTCCGCCGCCCACAGATAAAAGGTAAAGGACGTGTCCCACGAACTATCCTGCGCGGTTGCAGGAACCGCGACTGTCATCATTGCTGCCGTGAGGCACCCGGTCAAAGTGGCGGTTTTCATCATTTGTCCTTTATTTCAGTCTTTCATTTGTCGAAGCTTATCCGCTCATTGCCTACCATTGTCACATCAATGCCTGCCGCTATGCAAGGGTAGCCGTTCGACTTGAGCCTAGGGTGAGTGCACCGGCAAAACCCAATTCGACCGCCTACCAAACCGCGGACGATCTATCAAAAAACGGGAATAAGCTGTGGCATGGACTCAGTTGTGACGCTAACGTGATTCATAGCCAACAAAAAAAGTTAGAACCAAGAAGGAGAGAGAATCTTGTCATTCAAAAACATACTGCGGCTGAAAGCTGTGGCGGTCACAACGCTTGTGGCGTTGTCGGGCGCGGCAGTGGCTCAGGACGCGGAAAAGCCTAATATTCTGGTGATATGGGGTGACGATGTCGGCCAATCCAACATCAGCGCCTATACCATGGGTCTGATGGGCTATCGCACGCCAAACATCGACCGCATTGCTAACGAAGGCATGATCTTCACAGATTACTATGGCGAGCAGTCGTGTACGGCTGGCCGGTCATCTTACATTATGGGCCAATCCGTGTTCCGCACGGGTCTGTCAAAAGTTGGTATGCCTGGCGCACCCGAAGGCATGCAGATAGAAGACCCGACAATCGCGGGCCTTCTGAAACCACATGGCTATGCGACTGGTCAGTTTGGCAAGAACCACCTTGGCGACCGCGACGCCATGCTGCCAACCAATCACGGCTTCGACGAATTCTTTGGTAACCTGTACCATCTGAACGCCGAAGAAGAGCCCGAAAACGAAGACTATCCGCAGAACCCAGAGTTCCGCGAACGTTTTGGCCCGCGCGGCGTGATCAAATCCTCTGCAGATGGCACTATTGAAGACACCGGCCCGCTGACCAAAAAGCGGATGGAAACTGTAGACGACGAAACAGTCGCAGCAGCGATCGATTTCATCAAACGCCAAGAAGCAGCTGACGTGCCTTGGTTTGTCTGGTGGTCCGGCACACGAATGCACTTCCGCACACATGTCAAAGACGAGATGCGCGTCAGGGCAGACGAGATCGCTGGCAAGCACCTGGACGAATACCAGGCTGGCATGGTCGAACATGACTTGCATATCGGACAGTTCCTGGACCTGCTGGACGAACTGGGAATCGCCGACAATACCATCGTGCATTATTCGACGGACAATGGCCCGCATATGAACAGCTGGCCGGATGCTGCGATGACACCATTCCGGGGTGAAAAGAACACCAACTGGGAAGGTGGCTGGCGTGTGCCATCGATGGTTCGTTGGCCTGGCCAGATCGAAGCCGGTGCTGTTAGCAATGAGATCATGCACCATATGGACTGGTTGCCAACCTATGTTGCGGTTGCTGGAAACCCGGACATCAAAGAGCAACTGCTTGAAGGTGTATCCGTTGCCGAAGTTGGTGGCGGTCGTGACTACAAGGTGCACCTCGATGGCTACAACTTCCTGCCCTACCTGACGGGTGAAGCTGACGAAGGCCCACGTCACGAGATTCTCTACTTCTCGGATGACGGGGATCTGACGGCGCTGCGCTATGACGACTGGAAAGCGATCTTCCTTGAGCACCGCTATCCGCAGACGTTGCGTGCCTGGGCTGAGCCTTGGACCGAACTGCGCATTCCGTTGCTGTTCAACCTGCGCCGCGACCCTTACGAGCGCGCCAATATCACGTCCAACACCTATTGGGACTGGTATCTTGACCGAGTCTATCTGCTGCTGCCTGCGGCGGATTATGTCGGCAAATTCCTGGCGACGTTCGAAGATTTCCCGCCACGTCAAAAGCCGGGCAGTTTCACCATTGGTGATGCTTCGGCAAAAATCCTGGAAGCAACTGGCTCCAAGTAGGCGTTCATAGCGATACACAAGGGGCCGTGCCATGTCTGGTTCGGCCCCTTTTTTGTCACCAAAAGAGGTTTTTCAATGCGCCCTCTAATTACTGCTGCCGCTTTATCCTTGATGTCTTGTGCCTCTTGGGCTGATCCATTGCCATCATGGGCCGATACAGAGACCAAAATAGCCATTATCTCTTTTGTAGAACGCGTAACCGATCCGGCATCCCCAGACTATGTGACACCTGCCGATCGCATAGCCACCTTCGACAATGATGGCACTCTTTGGGCTGAACAGCCCGTCTATTTCCAACTGATTTATGCTCTCGATCGCCTGAAGGAAAAGGCCGATGCGGATCCGTCCATCCTGACCAGCGACACACTGAAAGCAGCAGCCGAAGGTGATATCGAAACGGTTGCGGCGGGTGGCATTGAGGCCTTGCTTGAGGTTCTGGCCGTCAGCCATGCTGGCATATCGGTCGAGGCGTTTCAGGATGATGTTCGTGCATGGCTTGAGACCGCACGCCACCCGAAAACCGGCGTGCGCTATGACGAGATGGTGTATCAGCCCATGCTCGAATTGCTGTCTTATCTGCGAGATCAGCAGTTTCAGACATGGATCACATCGGGCGGCGGCGTTCATTTCATCCGCGCCTTTGCCGAAACCGCGTACAACATTCCGCCTGAACAGGTCATTGGATCATCCGGGCCAACCGAATACGCGGATGGTGTCGTTATGAAATTGCCGGGTATTGATTTCGTCGACGACAAAGAAGGTAAACCAGTCGGTATCGACAGCCGCATTGGCAAGCGTCCGATCTTTGCAGGCGGAAATTCCGACGGTGATTTTGCCATGCTGGAATACACAACGGCAGGCGATGGCCCCCGATTTGGTTTGTTGGTGCATCACACGGACGCAGAGCGCGAATTTGCCTATGACCGCGACGGACACATCGGTGTGTTGAACCGAGGTTTGGATGAAGGACCTGATCGCGGTTGGGTCATTGTGGATATGGCCAATGACTGGACACAGGTCTGGCCAGAGTAAGCCCACCTCCAATTTGCGGCCGCCTCAGGCGGCGGCCTCTTGGTACAAAACAGTCGATTTATGTCTGGCGACCAGAAAGGGACCATTCATGCTCAAAAGAGCCAGCTGCATCGTAGCCTTGACCTTTGGGATTGCGTCAGTTGCCCACTCCGACACAGTGCCCAAACTTGTGCTGCAAATCACTGTAGACCAGTTGCGCGGAGACCTGATTGATCGGTATGGCGCTGGATTGGGAGACGGCGGTTTCAACCGGCTTTTGAAAAGCGGCGTCCATTTCGCCAACGCCCATCATCGCCACGCCAACACAGAAACTATCGTTGGGCATACGACCCTGTCCACGGGCACTGATCCGGGCATTCACGGCATGGTGGCCAACCTCTGGTTTGACCGCGACACCGGCACCACCTTTTACAACGTGCAGGACCCGGACTACCCGCTGGTGGGGGCCTCTGGTGTTGATGCAGATACCGAGATCGACCCGACCCAGCGCGCTGCAACCACTGACGGCCGCTCGCCTCGTAACATCCTGACCTCGACCATTGGCGATGAAATCCGCTTGCACTACGGGCCAGAAGCAAAGGTCTTTGGGGTGTCGGTCAAGGATCGGGGCGCAATATCGTTCGCCGGTCATGCAGGGCAAGCCTATTGGTTCTCCAAGGCGGAGGGGCGCTTTGTCACCTCCACATTTTACCGTGACGACTACCCGTCATGGGTGTCCGAATGGGAGACCAAAGACATGGTCAACTCATATGCCGGGTGGGACTGGAGGCCAATTCTCCCGGCCGAGAACTATGTGTTCTGGGAGAAAGATAACCAGCCATGGGAAACTGATTTTCCGGGCTTTGGGCGCACCTTCCCACACCCCTATGGGGCAGCGGACAGCAAATACTACACGACGCTGCTAACGCTCAGCCCGGCTGGAGATGAGATCACTGTTGATTTTGCCAAAGCTCTGATGACTGCCGAGGAAGTCGGGCAAGACGACGTGCCCGATTTCATGAGCGTCAGCCTTTCGTCAACCGATTATGTGGGCCATATCTTTGGCCCCTCCAGCCTTGAGGCAGAAGACAACTTCAAACGGCTCGACCAAACTATCGCTGACTTGCTGGATTTCGTCGACGAGATCGTTGGCCTTGATGAGACTTTGGTTGTTCTTTCGTCCGATCACGGCGCGCCCGAAGCGGCGGGCTATCTCGCGACGCTTGGGATTGAAGCGCAGGCTTTCAATTTCGACGATGTTGACACCACCCCGGGGTTCGCACGATTGCGAGAACGCTTCGGGCTTGGGCAGGAGATGATCGAGAGCTTTACCAATCCATACGTCTATCTTGACCGCAATGCGATCAAGGCGACCGGTGCCGATATGGCCGAGGTAGAAGAGGCGGTAGCGGCAGAGCTTCAACAACTGCCCGGTATCGCCTTTGCCATCACCGGATCAAGCCTGCGGCGCGGTGATGTCCCTGATACCGTGATCGCGCGCGCCGTATTGGCAAATTACCACCCTGACCGCTCGGGTGACATTTATGTGGTTTTCGAACCGCATTGGTTTGTTGCCGAATTTGACGGCCTGACCGTTGCCTCGGCGCATGGCTCCCCTTGGACCTATGACAGCTATGTCCCGATTATCTTTGCGGGGCCGGGGATTGCCGCTGACCGTGTTGATCGCCGTGTCGAGACAATTGATGTCGCAGCTACCATTGCATCGATCATGCGCACGAAGCCACCCAGCGGAGCTGTCGGCCTACCCCTGCTGGAAGCGTTACCTAGCTATTGATACGCAGACACTTTGCAACACGTGGCCAAAGGCACAACTGGTTTGGGTTGTGATACACAAAGCGTTTATGAGGTTGTTGTAAAAGTAAGTCTCCAAGAATGTGATGATCTGGGCAAAAACCATCCGGTTCATCAAACTGGCACGACCCGTGGTCGCCTGTGTATCGATTATCTTTTGAAGTTGGTCGTAGTTTGCTTCAAAAATTTCACCTGAATGCTCTGGAGTTCCCAATATCCATTCCAGTCGTCCGGTGGCCGATCATACCCTGGAGATGAACAAGACAGGTTCACGTCTTCATGTTCTCTGGGCGCGATATCGCAATGCGCAGGGCCAGCCCAAACGTCTCTAACGAAGAAGTTACAACAACTGTCGCATTCGATCTCGAGCTCACCATCGACGGTCATGTCACGAAATTTTTCAGCTGAATAGACTGGCTCCGGTACGTCCATCAGTTCGCGAAACCATATCAAAGAAAGCTCAAATGAGGGGGCTAGACACAACGGTTGATCATCCCTCCGGCTTGAAGTGATCCGGGCCGTGGTTGTCGGGGTTGGTCGAGATACCAGTATGGATCGCATCATTCACTGAAACAGATCCCGCCCCGAAGTCATAGAACGGAATGCAGCGCATCGATCTGAGTGATTTAAGGTGCAGGTTGAGTTTTCAGCGCCCAGTTCGCACTGGCTTCGAAATTTAAAGCTTTTGCTGATTGAGGACTCGGCTCGAGGATGTCAATCACTCTCTGGCAGTGGTCAAAATGCGGCTGTCCAATGAATTGATTGATCCAAGCCGTTGCGCCAGCGCATTGGCATAACCGCCTGCAGATTCAGTTGTCGGACGCAGGCCATCAAAGATTTGTTGATCCGAGTGGATCACGAGAACTTTGGTCTTTCCCAATGATGTATCATCCACGACGAAGGCCAGTTTGCTGCCATCCTGACTGTCGGCAGCACTGTGCGCCACCCGCACGCGGATTTCGCCTTCGCGCCCGGCGCGCAGTGTTTCGACATTGTTGTCGGCTGCGAAAAGGTTAGGCAGCAGATGATATACATTTCCAGATACATCCAAGGCAGAGACAAACAAATACCCATCTGACATCTCAGAAGGGATAACAATTTCGATGACCGGGTTTTGCCCGACAAAGAAGTCACCGGTGCTATTGATGGTATCGTCGCTCCCGTCTCTGAAATCGATGCGAACGTCGCCGCCTGAAACATTTGGCAGCACACTGTCGATCAGGCAAAGAGTTGGGTTGAGAACTTCGACATCAAGCATCAGGCTCCGGTCGCCAATCGCTCGCGTTAACTTGTCAGACAGCACATCAAGGGTGTTAGGGCTGTCGACGCGCCCGGCGACCATCACTTGGCTGCCATTCGGATACCCTGCTGTTGGGGCGTTCACCACATTCAGTTCCCCACAGTTCTGATGGGTGGCCAGAATCGGGAAAAGGGCGTCCGCGCTCAGAATCCGAGGGCCTAGGTCAATGCTGGCGCTCAATTCAAATGCGCCTTTCATTTCGGTCTGGGTCAGGGCCGTCATCAGCGCCTGCCGCTCGGCTGCATCATAGGTTAGGCCAATGATCTGAACGCGGCTTGCATCCGCCCGCACGCGAAACTCGGGAAGATGGTCCACGGCATCAATGAGGCGCAGTATGTCGGCGTCCCACGTTTCGGGGATTTCACCAGTTGCAAGGGTCAGTTCGGCGGTTCCTTGTTGCCCGGCGATCAAGGCGTTCAATGCATCGCGCGCTTCTTCGGACGGCATGTTCCCAGTCGCTGTCGGCTGGTTGTTTTCCGAACGCGACACTTCCAAACTGTAGGGGTTCGCGACCGGGTAACGGGGCCCCGTTACAGCGTCGAGAGCGCCGGAGAAAAACACAGCTGCACCAATCGCACCAACGGCAAGGACCGCAAGAACCGGCACCAGTGGCCCTCGCTTTTTCGCAGGCTCAGGGGGCAGTGACGGCGCATCGGTTTCGCTGACCGCAGGGGTCGGCTCAACGATGGTCGCCGCCTCTGATATGGGGGGTTCATCTGCCGCACGTGGCAGCACTACAGTACGATCGTCGTCGTCGATGTCCTCGCCCGTTGCAGATCCGTTTTGCAGCGCATCAAGCTGATCAAGTACGGCCTGCGCAGTGGCAAGACGATGATCCCGATCTGGACGTGTCATATGATCAATCATCGTCTTGAGCGGTTCGGGCACACCTTCGGTATCCAGTGGCCTTGCCTTGATGTTGACGACGTCCATCAGATTATTGCCGATGTTTGGCCGGGCCCCCCTGAACGTGGCCAACAACAGTGCGCCCAATGCATAGATATCCGCACGGGCATCGGTTTGCCCATGCAACTGTTCGGGGGCAGCGTAAGCAAATTTGCCCGCGAACTCATTGCCTACAATCGTTTCGGCTCCGGGATTGGTATCCTTTGCAATCCCAAAGTCGATAATGACCGCCTCTTCAGGCTTGCCATCGCGCAAGATGATATTGTCAGGCGACAGATCACGATGGACGATATTGTGCGCGTGCGCGGCCACCAACCCTTCGGTGACCCGTCGACAGACGATCAACACGTCTTCGGCTGACATGCCCCCGTCTTTGACCTTGCGGTCCAAACCGGGGCCATCGACATAGTCCATCACCAGATAGACATGCCCATCGTCGGTGCGCTGGTTGTCGTAATAGCGCACGATCGCATCGTGGCGGATTTCGCGCATCGCTTCCTCGCGCGTCATCAGGTTGAGGAAGTCTTCGTTGCGCGAGAACTCGGCGCGCAACGCTTTGACAGCGACGATCCGGCCTGAAATCTCGCTTACAGCGCGATACACCTCAGATGTGCCGCCGAGGCCCAGCACTTTGTCGATCCGATAGGTGTTGTTCAGCACATCCCCGATTTGGAAGATGCCGGGGTTGTCTTTGGAACTCACAATTGGCCCTCGCCCCAGTTCGTAGAATTCATAAGGCCAGGTCCTTTAACGCTCTAGCCGAGCGCCTGAAATTCAACCCGCCGGTTGACGTCACTCAGCGGATCATTCGGGTCAAACAAGGAGCTTTCACCGACGCCCAGTGCCTCCATCCGGTCAGCAGGATAGCCACAATCAGAGGTCAGGAACCTTTTGACCTCTTCTGCGCGCAATTTTGACAGGCGCTCATTGTACTCAGCAGATCCGGACGCATCCGTATGACCCAATATTCGGATCTTCTGAACATCAGCAGCTTTCAAAGCATCGCACAGCATGGTCAACTTTGGCTTTTCATCTTCACGCAAGGCGGCGGAGTCAAAATCGAAGGACACGTTGATATTCACCTGTTCATCCTTTGGGATGATCGTAGTGATGTTTTCTGGTTCTGCGGTCGGGGTTGCGGCAGGTGTTTCATCCGTTTGCGGGGCTGCAATCACCAATCCGCGGGTTTTCTGTTTTTTGAAGTTCTCTGTCATTTCTTCGACAGACGGCGTTGAAGTGTCTTGTGACATCGCCGGTGCGCCGAAACTGATCATCACAATCGCGGCTGTGAACAGCGCAGTATTGAGACCTTTCATCATGGCAATTCCTTCATAAAATCGTACGAACAATCTGCTAAAACCTTACAGTACCACATCAGCGATGCCAAATTCTTTGCGGTGGAAACGTCGGCCAACAAAACCCCTCAAAATGCTCGCGGCATCATCAAGCTTGCCCCGCGAAGGTGCCAAAAGTCAGGCCCTAAAGACAGAGTTTATGTTGCGGGGGAAAGTAAACGCCGCCAAAATACACATCTTTTTGTTATAAAAAACAATTCACTACAGCAATCACACGGCGAATTCTATGTCAGACCCAGCACGGTAACGACCAAGCTGTGTAAAGCCGTTTCACCTAAACAGAAAACTTGCGATCTGGCTCTCTTCTGAGATCACAAGCCGTAACAGGCACATTGCAATAGGCGGTGAATGGCCGATGTTTGGCGATGACGCGATCCGGCCTTGTTGAAACGTCCAGGCCCCGTTTGATTTCACCCAGCAACGGGTGACTGCTCTGCACTGCCAGCAGCGAAGCGATGGATTCAATTCGGTGACTGGCGGAACAACAGCATTCTGTTGCAGCGACACCTGCTAACTGGCTACCATTTTAACGCATTGTTTTAGGATTTCGTCATGATTCGATTGAACTATCAAGTTTTAGCCATCGTTGCTTTTCTGTTCGGTTGCACAACAGCAGCCCTTGCCGAGACGCGGGCTGCCTTTCTCGTCGGCAACGGGGCTTACGAAAACGCAAGTAACCTGAAAAACCCGGTCGCAGACGTGCAGTTGATCGCAGAAGTCTTGGAAGACCTCGACTTTGAAGTTGATATGCACATGGATCTGACCCGGGCCGAGATCGGCAAAAGCCTGTCAGAGTTCCTCGACACTCACGGCGGTGCGGATGTCACCTTTGTCTATCTGGCCGGTCATGGAATGCAGTTTGAGGGACGGAATTACTTCATTGGGACCGATGCGTTACTCGCCAGCGAATTCGACATTCCGGCGGAAACGACACCCATCGACTCTATCATCAAGGCCGTTCAAGCCCGTTCCAAATCATCACTGGTTTTTGTCGATGCGTGCCGCGACAACCCGCTGGCCACGGCGTTTTATCAAAGTAACTATTCTGAAAGCCGTGCTGTACAAACCCGCGGCTTGGTCCCTCTGACGTCATCCACACAGGGTGCGATGGTCGTGTTTTCCGCCTCACCGGGTCAGGTGGCCTATGATGGGACTGGTGCCAATTCGCCATTTGCCGCTTCCGTCGCGCGCCACCTTGATACACCGAATTCTGAAATTCTGAGCGTGATGAAACGCGTCATTGGTGACGTCAAACTGGAAACCGAAGACAAACAGGTGCCAATCATCAACAACGATCTGGCGACAGAAATTTACCTCAATATCGGCGAAGGTGATGCAGGTCAAAGCCTGGCCTTTCAGCGCGAACAGGCGCTCTACGAGGCTGTAAGCGAAATGAATTCGCTGCGTGGCTGGACAGTCTTTCTCGAACGTTTTCCAGAGAGCCAATTTGCCGATCTCGCGCAACAGAACCGAGACTCGATGGCGCGGTCAGAAAACATTGTCGTGGCAAACCTCGCGACTGCGGGCGTCGAGCGCGGAGCCGAGCAGGAACCACTGGGCCTCACTGTTGCAGACATACGCTTGATCCAGACCAAGCTTGGTACGCTAGGATATGATGCCGGGATTGCCGATGGCGTGATGGGGGACAAGAGCCGCAAGGCTATCGCTGATTTCCAGCAGGCAAACGAGTTGCCCTCAACCGGTTTGATGACAGAATTTACTGCCCGCGCAATGGGAGTTCAGATGTCGGGTATGGAAGTCACAAGCATGCCCATTTATTCGTCTCTGGACGCCCGAAAATGGAGCCCGGAAGCACTGGCGCAGGTCGAAACCGACCCCCGTTTGATCCGTGCGGCCGAAGTTCTGAAGGACCGGGAAATCCTTTACGGATGGTATGATGATAATCTGTACATCGGTGTCCTTGGGTGGCGGTTGAAATGGCCGGATGCGCAAGCGCTGGCAGAACGCGCGGGCGGTTATCTGGCCGTGCTGGGGTCCAAAGAAGAGAATGATTTTGCGTACGAACTGGTCAGTCGAGACGACCGGTTCTGGCAGGTCAGCGATGCGGGACAAGGACGTCATACTTACGGGCCAACATTCGGATTCTATCAGAAGAAGGAAGGCCGCGAGCCTGACGGTGGTTGGTCTTGGGTGAACAATCAGCCGGTTTCTTTTACAAACTGGGCATACGGAAACCCGAACAATGGCGTCGACTATGACAGCGAATACGTGACCTTTTACAGGTGGACCAAGGACATGGACCTTGAAAAGTTTACCGGCAACGAATGGAACGATGTCGATCTGCCCCGCACGGGCCGTGCATTCATAATCGAGATCGAATGATACGCCACATCAGACAACACGCATCGCACCATAAGCGCGTTGTCCGCGAAAAGATGATTTGAACCATGCAGACGCTTCTGCGTCCAAGTCTTTGATGTCCAAATCAAGGGCCTCGTTCAGTTCTGTACGCAACGCCTCGGATTCGGCGTCGCGCGCGCTGATGTCGCCGTAGGTTGGCGCGATCTTTTCTTTCCAAAAATAATCCGTCCAGCCATAGTTCGCGACGTTTGCAACGTCGAACCCATGAAGGGCCGTTTTGACGCAACCAAGCCGCGCCCCAAAGATCGCCCAATCCCCTCGATCCACATCCGCACCGACCGAACACCAGACCCGTAGTCTTTCGTAATTGCTTGGGCCGACGTGGGCTGGAAGAGCCTCCGCACGCGGTAGATCCGGGTAGGCATCATATGCAAGCTGTCCGTCCGCGAGGTTCAGTTTCACACCCTCGCGAAACCCGGCCCGGAACGCCTGGTAGTCTGACCCAGTAACCACCACTTCGGACAGCAATCGGTTGACCTGATAGTACGGTACGGTCCAGCAGAAATCGACGGCGCCCCGCTCATTGGCGGCATTCTCGTGCGTTTGAAGGGTTCGCAGCGTGCTCCGCGGCCAGATTTTGACCCCCCCGTTTCCATAGCTCAGGCCATTCACTGCGTTGCGCGCACTGAACGAAAAGACACGCGCCCGATCACGTGGCGCCACGTCAAAGCGGGCGGATAGGAAGTCCGGGTCCAACAACAGATTGTCAGCGTCGATTGTGATGACATGCTCTGAGGTCGCCGCCTCGCCGGCACGACGATGCGCTGCATCGAACCCCTTGACGCCATGAACCCGCAAGGTGCGAGGCACCGCAGCGCTAATGCGCTCGAAATGCACATCTGCGTTCGGTTCGTCAAAGCTGAGAAAAACCACGTCACATGTGCTTAAATCTATCATGGGGCATCCCAATCGGCATTGCGCCCCAGATTGATGATCGCCGCCGGGAGCCATTTCTTTCTCAGAAGATGGCGGCGCCATGCCAGATAGCTTGGCCAATCCAGATCGGCATCAAGTGGTGCGTTTGCAACGACATTTGGCAGCGTGTCATATGCGAGGTTCTCCGCAATCAATCCCCGAAAATCCACAAGGTCGACAACAAAGACAGGGACCATGTTCTTGGCTTTCGCGGTATCACGCACGGTTTTGAGATACGTGCTGATAGTTTCCCATTCCAATCCTGTTACGTCCACCAGCATCACCGAAAGAAAGGCGTCTTCCCGCATAACACCTTCCGCATGAGGGCTGTCGGCATTGAATGGCCACGCCGCTTCAAACGCGTTTGCAGGCCTCTCTTGTTCCTGCGCGAAAAAAGTACTTGGCTCTGTTGCCTTAGGCGGAGTTTCTGGCCCGGACGTCATGGGGTAGATACCCGCGCGTGTTGGTGCATATGAGATAACTCCTCAAAAAGCGCACGCCATGTCGGACCAATCATTGCCCAGTCACGGGCGCGCACGGCCTGTAACGCCTCTTTGCCGCGTGCGGCCCAAGTTTCCGGCCCTTCGTTCAGCGCCGCTTGCAGTGCGTCTGCCAACCCGTCGGGCGCATCTTGATCGTACAGCACGCCTGTTGCGGGCGTTGTCACCACATCACGCAATCCCGCAGTGTCGCTCCCCAACACGCCACGGCCCAGTGTCTGGGCCAGAATGGCCGATCCCGAGGTAAGAGAGTCTGTGTACGGCAACGCCACGATATCAGCCGCAGCATATACTTGGGAAAGATCTTCGTTCGTCAGAAATCCAAAACTGGCAATAATACGCGGATCGTCTGGGAGCGACAGGTCAGCAACGTCAGATACCCTGTATCCGGCGAGGATCAACCGATCATCCGGCCCGGCCGTTTCCAAAAACGCATCGATCAGCGCACTGGGCGCTTTGTAGGCCCGGATCTGACCGGGCAACAGCACCACGGTCCGGGCGGCATCAAGATCAAGAACGGCGCGTGCCTTGTCGCGCAGAATGGCCGGGTAAATTCCGTCGTAATTGCCGTGTGGAATGATGCGCACTTTGTTTAATGGCAATGCATGGTGCTGCATCGCCGCTGCGAGAGCGGGCAGCGAGTGGAGGTGCACAATGTCAACGAGTGTCAGAAGACCACCACGAATCTGCTCAGCAACTGCACGCTCGCGGGCGGTGTGCGGCAGCAAGTTGTGCATGGTCCATACGATGCGTCCGCCGCCGTTGCGAAACTGAGACAGGGTATCAAGGAATGCTTCAGGCGAAAAACCGCCGTTGGAAATTGCCGCCGTCTCCCAATGGAGATGCAGGATTTTCGTGGCATTCTCGGTGCCTGCTTCGCTGGTGAGAGCCTCAAAATTGGCGAGCGGCGATGCCACAACGGTCGGCCCAAGTGACCGATAAAGTAAGGCCTGGTAGGGGTTAAAGTCACGGTAATCCGGAAAGAACCTGATTTCGGCTGGTCTTGGCGGGGCTGCATTTAACATGCCCAAACAATGTCATGCGCCCGGCAAGTTGGCGAGGCACTTTCGAAACGGCCTTGCCGCTCATGTTGACACGATCAGATTTCGGTTCCTATCATGCCCTATTAAAGAAAAGGATTTTTCATGCGCGGATGGGTCGTCGGTCGTATCGTGTCACTTATAGGCGTGTTGGGATTACCCGGTGCGGCACATGCTCAGGATTTCGGGAGCAGTGCATTCACATCACAGGCACAAGCAGAAAACTACCTTAAGCAAAACCCGACCGGCCCTCAGGCAAAGGCGGCGTTTCTGGCAATCGTCGAATTTCAGTTGGCACGGGAAAACCCCGGATTTTCGCGGTCAGACATCGCGCAAGGTGTCAATCTTCAGGTGCCGGGCACACCGGCCAGCCCCCCTGTGACTCCCGCCAACAACGAGCGAGACACCAGTGGGGACCTATACTAAGCAATTGACGGGCACTGGGTCTGGATGGCTGCTCGGGCGGCGCACCTTGGCCTGTTCTGTTGCAATCTTTGTAAGCATGGCTGGCATTCCGGCGATGTCTCAGGACAGTGCCTCGCGGGTTGCCCTTGTGATTGGCAACTCGGCCTATCAAAACGTCGAAGCACTGCCAAACCCGGCCAATGATGCCCGTCTTATTGCCGAGAAACTCTGGGAATCCGGCTTCGAAGTCATCGAGAGTATCGATGCGGACCGCGAAACAATGCTGGCTGATCTGGCGACTTTTCGCAGTCGCCTGCGCGAAGGTAGCGAAGCCCTGTTTTTCTATGCCGGGCATGGCGTTCAGGTTGGTGGGCGCAACTATCTGCTTCCGGTCTCAGTCATCCCATCGTCCGTCGATGACCTTCGCACGCAATCGGTTGATGCACAGCTGTTCGTCGACATCATGGACGGTTCAGGCGCGCGGTTGAATATCATCCTGCTTGATGCCTGCAGGAACAACCCGTTTGCAGGCATGGAAACAGAGGACGCAGACGAGATTGCAACCCGCGCAATCACCATCGGTCAGTCCCGTGAGGAAGTGCAACGCGGGCTGGTTCTTTTGTCCGAAGCGTCATCAGGCGGGTTGGCCGAAATGACGGCGGGCGACAGCGAAACAATGATAAGCTTTGCCACGGCGCCGGGTGCTGTGGCGTATGATGGCGTCGGTCAGCACAGTCCCTACACTGAATCTATTGCTGAAAGCATTGACGAGCCGGGCATCGAACTGGCCGAGCTTTTCCGGCGTGTCCGCGGCGGCGTAAGAGAGCGTACCGAAGGCCAGCAAATCGCGTGGACAACAAGCACGCTTGAGAACCCGTTCTATTTCAAACCGGACACAGGCGATCTGCGCACATCAACCACAGGCCTTGGCACCGAAGGGGACACGTTGGGTGCATTGCCCCCCCAACGCATCGTGGATCGCGTGTTTTGGAGGTCTATCCAAGGCACGGAACGGTTAGACGCGTTTGAAGCCTACCTGAAGACCAGCCCGGACGGAGCATTTGTCGAAGATGCAGCCGCAAAGGTTGTCGCATTGGGAGGCAACCCGGACGCCATTCTGGCTGTTGATCCCGCATTGCCTGATCTGCAACAGCAGGCGGGCGACCGACAAACCAGCTACAAGGCAGATGTCGTCGACCGGTTGGCACGTAGTCAAAATGCAGTGCCTATTGGAGTTGGACCGTTCGAAATAGCGCTGACTGATCAGACCAGCGACGGCTGGGTTCATGTTTCTCGCGCGCCGCGCCTTGGTGCGGTGCGTTCGGCAGACGGCGCCGCATTTGATCAAGGATCCGTCCATTATGTGCGAGCAGGCGAGATCTCTGAGTTTCAGCCGCATATTGGATCAAACGGTGGGTTAGAAGCGCTTGAAGGCCAAGTGCTTGGCGCAGGCGGCGCGACAGAACCAGTACAGGTCTCTGTCGAGAGTTATGTCGATGCCTGCGACATGCTGGCGGGCAACCCATATGACGGCAAACGGGTGACGGCAGGCACACGCCAGTTCATTCTTGATCGCAACTTTGATGGCGCCATTGTCACCTGCGAACTCGCTGTTGAACGGCATCCCGACGTTGTGCGTTTCTGGGCGCAACTTGCCCGCGCCTACCGCGCGGCAGGACGATATGAGGAAGCGCGAGACTGGCAGGTCAAGGCTGTTGAGGCAGGTTACGTGAATGCCATGGTCTATCTTGGCCAGATGCATCTAGACGGGCAGGCCGTGGCACAGGATTTCGCGCGGGCATACGATCTTTTTGAAAGTGCTGCGGCAGAAGGGGACACAGCGGCCCTGACTGCGCTTGCATGGGTTCACCGCGCGGGTGTGGGGGTGCCGCAGGACTATGCGGTTGCCCGCAAGTTCTATGAACGCGGAGCGGCGCGCGGAAATGACTGGGCCATGACAAACTTGGGCGAGTTTTATCAAAAAGGGTTCGGTGTTGAACGCAACCCGCAAGAAGCAGAACGTTGGTATATTCAGGCCGCCAAATCAGGCGAATTGACCGCGCAGACCCGCCTGGCCCGGATGTATCAGGACGGCGATGGCATCCCTCGCGACTTTGATCAGGCCCGTTTCTGGTTTGAAACGGCGGCCTCTCGCAAGGTCCCGAACGGCATGACCCGACTGGGTATCATGTACGAACAAGGTCAGGGCGTACCGACGGACATTGAAGCAGCCGCGCGCCTGTATGTGCGCGCAGCGCAAGAGGGAGACGGCGAAGCCTACTTCCGACTTGGCAAACTCTACGCGTCTAAGACCCCGCTGTTTGATGATCCGTCGCGGGCCGCTTTGCTACTGGAACGCGCCATCACCGAACGCGTTTATGGCGCTGAACGGGAGCTTGCAAAGCTGTATGAATCCGGGCGCGGCGTTCAGAAAGATATGTCGAAAGCACGCGAGCTTTATAGTGTGGCGGCCGAAGGAAACCCGTGGGCTGCACGCGACGCAGGCCGGGCATTTGCGTCGAATGACGGCGTGACGGCCGACTTCGCCAGCGCAGCGACGTGGTACCGTCAGGCAGCTGAAGGCGGTGTGCCATGGGCCGCGCTGGACCTTGCCAAAATGACCGAAGCGGGGCGCGGCGTTGTTCAAGATAGAACCGAGGCGTTGGCGCTTTATGCAAAGGCGCTTAGCCTTTCAGATGATGAAAACCTGGCCCGGTTGGTTGGCGATGCCGTTGCAAATTATAGCCAATCCGAATTCGTAACTGCCGCGCAGGTGATGTTAACGCAGGCAGGCAAGCAACCCGGTGTCGCCGACGGACAGTTGGGCGCCGGGACACGCCGCGCCCTGAACGAGGCATTTGCAGATCAGGGCGTGGACCTGCCTGCTGGTGCCATCACTATTGAAATTCTCGCCGTACTTGCGGCACTAAACTAGGAGCCAAAAATGATTACCAGATCTCTCTCCGCTATCGCCTTAGCTCTCCCGCTCCTATTGGCCGCCTGTGACGAGGTTCCTGTGTCAACCGGACCGTCATCTGGCAATGTAGAGCGCCTGAAGGGCTTAGGATACCAAGTGGCCGCCCAAAGCGAGAGCGGCGCGACGACCGTGCTGCGGTATAGTGGACCGATCAACGCGTCGGTCAAGTGCGGGCAGTCGTCCGGTCAATTTGGAACGGTGCAACCACGGACTGTCTCCGCCAACGGAACCGTGCAGGATTTCAAGCTGAACAGCTATCTGGTCTTGGCCAACGGCGCTGCGCGCGATGGGCTCTACGTGATCAGCAAGGCCACGCGGTCGTCGTCTCGGGCATCAGCATCTTCGGTTGAAACGATTGCCTTCGAACCGGGCAAGAGCGGGCGTTTCGCGTCAGGTCTTACGTGTCGGGCGGGCTGATAGCCGGATCACGACCCATTCAGGTCGACATCGCCATCGTCGCCGACATTCGCGTCGGTGATGTGGCCGCACCGTGCCATGCAGCAGCGGCGGCGGCGTTGCGCGATGCTGGGTATTCGGTAGCAGTTGTGCCTGTGATTTCAGGGGCAATCGCAACTGATCCGTACGAGGTGGACCGGCATATGGCCGACCTGCTAAATATCGGTGCTGTCCGACGTGTAGGGCCTGGCGCATCGATAAACTGCGGGTTGGCACTGGCATTTGATTCCAGGATCTTCGCAGGCACGCTGGCCTGTATGCCACGGATTGAAGCCAAACAGCGCATCGTTACCGTCGAACGACCCGCAGCACTGACTGCGCTGGACCGGCCCACATTGGACCGGTTGCGGGAAAAAGCGGAAATTGCCATGGGTGGACCGATTGTATGGTCTCCAACGTCGATCACTGCGCGCGACGCCATGGCCTGCTCTGTTCCGGATTGGCCGGTGACAAACGAAAACTGGGCGCCCGTGGCACCGGATTATTCACATGTCCGCGCCGATGCTGAGGAACGCGCAAGGCCGACCATTGGTCGTGCCAGAATTGCGCGCGCGCGACCTAATGGCGCTTGGCCCAGTCCGTTCCTTTTGTCGCCTCTGGTCTCATTACGGGAACGCGGAAAGCCTTTGGATGACACCGCAATCTGGCCACATGCCGCACCGCGCGAAAACTGGCCCGAAAGCACCGTTAACCTTGCAGAGTTCTTTGCTAAAATTGATCTGTTGGCAAACCCGGATGATGCCGAGATTGACCCATTTCCAGCCGAAGCATTGATGGCGCTGTCAGCGGGTGTTGTCCCATGCCTTCCTGAAAGCTATCGCGAGTTGTTCGGAGGTGCGGCCGTCTACGGCTCGGACACCGATCTGGTTCAGGCCGCAATCAACCTCAAACTCGAGCCGGGCCTGATGAGTGCTGCCCGGCAGAGCGGCGTTGCGTTGCTGCGTGAAGTCTTTTCCCGTGACACATTCGTTGCTCGGGTCAAAGAACACGTTGAACCATCTCGCGGTGTTTCCTTTGCGCCAGTTGTACATGCAGAACCCCGCGCTCGGGTTCTATTCTATTCCACCAACGGCATTGGCATGGGCCACCTTACGCGGCAGCTGGCCATTGCCCGACGATTGCCCGAACGTTTTCAGCCCGTTTTTGTGAGCCATTCTCGTGCGGTCGACACGGTACGACAGTTCGGCTTTGTGGGTGAGCACCTGCCCTACCATACCACCTACGGCGAAGCGCAAGCGCACTGGAACGTTGGTCTCGCCGCAGCACTCAGTACCGCGTTTGCTTTTTACAAACCACAAGTCACGGTATTTGACGGCAATGTTCCCTTCAAAGGGCTGCTTAATGCTCTTGCAGGTCGACCAGGCATGGCGTCGGTTTGGGTCCGAAGGGCGATGTGGGGAGCAGGTCGAGACGCCGAAGCGCTTGATCGGGCGGCGGCGTTCGACCTTGTCGTGGAACCGTTGGATCCGGCATGGCCGAACGACGAGGGCCCGACAGTCGCCTTGCAATCCGACGTCCGCGTGGTACCGTCGGTGCGCATCCTTGATCAAAACGAGACCCCAAGCAGGCAGGATGCATGCGCGGCTCTCGGTTTGGATCCTTTGAAAACAAATGTGCTGGTTGCCACAGGCTCCGGCAACAACTTTGACATTGCCGGGATAACACATCGCGTCATAGGTCGGCTGGATGGGCGCTTTGACCTCGGGCTTGCCGTGGCAGAATGGCAAATCGCCAAGGATCGACTGGACTTGCCGGACACAATTTCGCGCCTGACCGGATATCCGTTCGCACAGTACTTGTCTGCGTTTGATTTCGCGGTAGCCGCCCCGGGCTACAACACCTTCTGCGAACATATGGCTGCAGGTCTTCCCACTTTGTGGGTTCCCAATGAAAACGAGCAAATGGACCGCCAGATTGACCGGGCGCGCTATGCTGTCGACCGACGGTGCGGCCTTATGGTGCGCCGCGATGCGCCCTTTGATGTGACACCTGCACTGGACCAACTTTTGGACCAAGAAACCAGGGATGTTATGGCACAAAATGGCCTGTCATTTGCCAAGCGGAATATGACGGAAAACGGGGCCAGTGTGATCGCAGAAACAATCGGGCATCTTGCAAGCTCTTCGATTGCCCGCCTTCCCATTGGCCCAGTTGCGGCCACAGAAACGGAGAAGGTTGAAGAACCAGTCTTGTAGTACTCGCTGGCCCAACTGACACTGTCGCAGAGTTGTTTCGCTCCTTTGGCCTTTGTATTTCGCCGTAAAGGAGATTAATCGCCATGGGCGCGGTTTGTTAACGGTGTGGAAGCCGTTCCAAAATCCAGCCACGGGCAACATTCTTGCGAACGGCAAAGATGCGCCAAAGTTCTAAAAAATCTTGCGGTATTTACCTAAACTTGGATTGAGTTCTGTACCTGTCGGCAAAGGCCAGCCTCTTTACCCAGCCATGAATGCCCAGCGCTTGATCCCTCAAAAGTAACTTCTGACAAGGCTTCCCGCGATCAGGCTCCACCCATCTGCAACAACGAAGAATGCCAGCTTGAACGGAAGTGATACAATGGCGGGTGGAACCATCATCATCCCCATGCTCATCAAGACAGCCGCCGCGACCAGATCAATGATCAAAAAGGGCAGGAAGATCAAAAATCCGATCTGAAAGGCCCTCGAAATCTCGGACAGCAAAAAGCTTGGGATAAGCACAGACAGCGGCGCGTCTGCGTCCAAATCGATCCCTTGAGTATCGGGTCGCAAGTCAGCCATTGCACCAAACGTGACAGGGTCCAAACGGGCCGTCATAAACGCGCGAAAAGGTGTCTGACGTCAGCGCTTATGGGTCCAAATAGGGCAAATTGCTAAGAGAGTGTTCTTGGCTCATCGTAACCACCGAGGAGTGGAAGATGAGACAGACCAATGGAACACGCAAAAGCTCAGGCGAGAAGATCGTCAAAGACATCAAACGAGCGACCCGCAAGCATTACTCGTCCGAAGAGAAGATCAGGATCGTCCTGGACGGTCTGAGGGGCGAGGACAGCATAGCTGAGCTGTGTCGTCGTGAGGGTATCTCTCAAGGCATCTATTACAAATGGTCCAAGGACTTCATGGAAGCGGGCAAGAAGCGGCTGGCAGGCGACACAGCCCGCGCTGCGAACACTGACGAGG
>NZ_FRFA01000015.1:0-62500 GCF_900143535.1 Tateyamaria sp. Alg231-49
GAGCACAGCCGGGAATGTTTGGCGATCCGGGTGAAACGGAAGCTGAACTCGACCGAAGTCATCGACGCGCTGACAGACTTGTTTATCCTGCGCGGTGTTCCAGCTTACATACGATCCGACAATGGCCCGGAGTTCATTGCTGAGGCGGTAAGGAACTGGATTGCCGCCGTCGGTGCAAAGACCGCTTACATTGAGCCGGGATCGCCTTGGGAGAACGGATACTGCGAAAGCTTCAATGCCCGTCTCCGCGAGGAGCTGCTCAACGGCGAGGTCTTTTACTCGCTACGCGAAGCCCAAATCATCATCGAAAAATGGAGAAAACACTACAACACCAAACGACCCCACAGTGCACTGGGCTATCGCCCACCGGCACTGGAAACCATCATCCCGATGGAAACCACGCCAATCATGCACTAACATTCAAACTGGACCACTCAGGTGGGGCTGATCAACTGGGTGTGTCCGATAGTGAAATTATCTTGAAGTGGGCTGCTCTAAGCAATGTCACTACGGGACACAGTGGAGATTTTTTGTCCCGAAATGACAATATCAGAAGGAAAGCTAATCGCATGCTTTGCCAATTCCATTGGCAACAATCGCTATTGCACAACCATTCGTGCCGGCCGGATACCGTTAGGCCATAAGCTTCCTAGCTCCCTCTTTCCGTCATCGCGCCTTTGAACAAAGTGAGGATCGGACAACCAGCACGCGCCAATCTGGCAGGCTGGTGGCCCGGTATCAGTCGCGGCCGAATTAGGCGGTTTCGTCCCCGACGTGTCCCACACGGCGACTTCGCCCGATCTTCGCCAAAACACCTCAGAGCCAAGCCCGATTTTCTCTCAGGCATGCTGGTCACGCTTGCCCCGCCTCGCTGCGATAGGCAGCGTATTCGTTGATACGGCCGCTTTGGGGTCGCACGCCCTTGCACCTGAGAGCGTGCAGCGCTACCTGAAAGCGCATCTCATCGGAGCAGCCCAATGACCCCGTCCGACCTGTCCAGCCTGACCGCCCGCTTGATCGAGGCCGCCAAATCGGCTGGCGCAGACGCTTCGGATGCCATCGCGATCCAAGGTACATCCTTGTCCGTAGATGTACGCGAAGGCGCTTTGGAACAGGCCGAGCGGTCCGAAGGGATTGATCTGGGGCTACGTGTGTTTGTCGGCCAGAAGCAGGCCAATGTGTCCTCGTCCGACACCTCGGATCGAATTGTGGAGGAAATGGCTGCGCGGGCAGTGGCCATGGCACAGGAAGCCCCGGATGATCCGCATGCGGGCCTTGCCGCGCCAGACCAACTGGCAAGCGATTGGGATATGGCGGCGCTTGAGCTTTACGATGACACCCCCGAACCCAGTGCCGCCGACCTTCAGCAAGACGCGCTTGAGGCCGAGGCCGCAGCGATGGCTGTTCAGGGCGTCGAGCAGGTACAACAGGCCACCGGTGCCTATGGCGCTCGCGATATCTGGCTCGCAGCCTCTAACGGGTTTTCGGGTGGTTACCGGCGCACCGACCGGGCGCTCAGCTGTGTGGCTATTGCCGGTACCGGTGCCGGGATGGAGCGGGACTATGACGGCGACTCCCGAATATTTCAGTCTGATTTGCGGGCAGCAGCCGATATTGGACAGAATGCTGGCACCCGCGCCGTTGAACGCGTGGGCGCGCGCAAACCTCCGACAGGCGCTTATCCGGTTCTGTTTGATGAACGCATCTCTTCGTCCCTGATCGGGCACTTGTTGGTCGCAGCAAACGGCAGCAGCGTTGCGCGCGGGGCTTCGTGGTTGCGCGATCTGCTGGGCCAACAGGTCCTGCCCGTTGGGCTGAACCTGATCGAAGACCCGCACCGACCACGTACCACAGGCACACGCCCCTTTGACGCCGAAGGCCTGCCCACCCGTCGCCGAGCCATCGTTGAGGATGGCGTGCTAACGGGGTGGACCCTTGATCTGGCCACCGGGCGCAAGCTGGGTATGCCCTCGACCGGGAACGCGGCGCGCGGGACGGCCTCGCCCCCTTCTCCGTCCACATGGAACGTAACGCTGGATTCCGGCACCGTCAGCCGCGCTGACCTGATCCGGGACATGGGCACCGGCTTGCTCGTGACCTCGATGATCGGATCCACCATCAACCCCAACACCGGAGACTATTCACGCGGCGCCGCTGGGATTTGGGTGGAAAACGGTGAACTCACCTATCCGGTGAACGAATGCACCATTGCAGGCAGCTTGCCAGACATGCTGCGAGCTATGGTTCCTGCCAACGACGCCCGCACGCACCTGAGCCGGGTTGTGCCATCACTGCTCGTGTCCGGAATGACCCTTGCCGGCAGCTGATCTGCCCTTATTGGTCGATGCCGCGCGCATGGCGGGGCGGGTCGCCACGTCCTTTGTCGGGCCATCTGCACGGCGCTGGGACAAACCCGGCGATGCAGGGCCAGTGACCGAGGCCGATCTGGCCGTAAACGATATGCTGATGTCGACCTTGCGCACTGCGCGGCCTGACTATGGCTGGCTATCGGAGGAGACCGAGGATTCCGATGCGCGCCTTGGTCAGGATACGGTGTTCATCATCGACCCCATCGACGGCACGCGCAATTTTGTCGAAGGCGGCCGGACGTGGGCGATCTCCATCGCGGTCGCCCATGCGGGTGAAGTGACTGCGGCAGCGATCTTTCTGCCGATGCATGACAAACTCTATGCCGCCGGGCTTGGGGCGGGCGCGACGCTGAACGGGGCACCCATTCGTGCAAGTAGCGCGCCGATGTCCCCCGACAGCACTGTGTTGGCCGCGCGCCCCAGCTTTGATGACAAGAACTGGATCGGTCCAACGCCGGACATGGAACGCCATTATCGTCCGTCGCTGGCCTATCGCCTGGCGCTGGTGGGAGAAGGGCGTTTTGACGGAATGCTGACGCTGCGCCCCACATGGGAATGGGACATCGCCGCAGGCGCGCTGATCGTCGCGCAGGCTGGCGGCAAGATCAGCGACCGCGAAGGGGTGCCACTGCTGTTCAACAACCAGCGCCCGACACTGAACGGAGTTGTAGCTGCAGGCGACGCCCTGCACGGGCCCCTTGTTGGCAGACTTGTACCGCAGTCCGCTTGACCCCTCGCACCAGATGCGCAAACTGTCGCCCATTGGCCCAGACCCCAGACATCAAAGGAAAACCCCATGACCCAGCGCTTGCATCTCGTCTTTGGTGGCGAATTGGTGGACCCCTCGAAAAACGTGTTCAAGGATGTGGACGCGCTGCACGTGGTCGGGATTTTCCCGGACTACGCATCGGCCTTTGACGCTTGGAAATCCGAGGCGCACCGTACGGTCGACAACGCTCACATGCGCTACTACATCGCGCATCTGCACCGCCTGCGGGACGAAGAAAATGCGGCCACTGCAACCGAAGAGCTGGGCTGAGGTCCGCAATGCGCGACTCCCTTGGGTTGGCAGCGTATCGGACATTGTCCGGGCGGCGCGCCGTCCCGGACTACGCTCCGGCACGTGACCGGCCCAGCGGAGAGGTCGTGTGGATCCACTCTTCCGAAGTGGGCAACACGCGCGCTATTGCAGACCTTGCGCTGCAATTGATCCGGGTGCGGCACGGCACCCATGTGGTTTTGACTCTGGCAGACAGTGACTTTGACCTCCCGGATGTCGAGGGCCTGCATGTTGTCGACCTGCCCGATGATCACCCGGCCACAGCGCGCGCCTTCATCGCGCATTGGCGGCCTGATGTGGTCATATGGGCTTGGGGTGACTTACAACCCAACTTGATTCTAGAGGCCGCCGACAACGGCGCGCACATGATGTTGATCGACGCAGCCAGCGACGGATTTGACGGAAGGCGCGACCGCTGGTTGCCCGAAGTGCCCAAGCGTCTTCTGGCCACGTTTGACCATGTGATTGCCCGCAATGAAGACGCGCGAGACCGATTGGTGCAAATGGGTCGCTCAAAACAGCGTATCGAACTGGGCAGCCCCTTGTATCCATCTGGTGAGATGCTGCCAGCCAATGACACCGACATCGCTGACGTCACCGACGCTCTTGCGGGTCGTCCCACATGGCTTTCTGCGCACACCGCGCGGGCAGAGGGGCGTATTCTTGTGGGAGCACACAGGCTGGCCGTTCGCACTTCTCACCGCCTTTTGTTGATCCTGCACGCCACCTCTACCGCTGACAGCGCCCATTTCATGGATCTGACCCGCACGGCAGACATGCGGGCCGTCTATTGGGGCGATGGGCAGTTGCCTGACGACAATTGTCAGGTGTTGGTGGTCGATGCGGACGACGAATTGGGGCTCTGGCTGCGTATTGCTCCGGTCACATTTCTGGGTGGCTCATTGAAACCCGAGCACAGCGTCTTTGACCCCTACATCGCCGCTGCTCACGGCTCTGCTTTAATATACGGACCAAACTTGGGGGCGCATTCCGACGCAATCGCCCGGCTGGTGAGGGCGCGTGCGGCGCGCATGGTCAGTGACAAAGCCGCCCTTGGGCGGGCAATCAGCCAGATCACTGCGCCGGATCAGGCCGCCTTGATGGCAATGGCCGGCTGGGACGTGGTCACCAAGGCCGCGATCAGCCTTGATCGTGTGATTGACCTGACCCAGTCTCATCTGGATGCCATTGACGGCGGGATTGCTTAATGCGTGCGCCTGACTTCTGGACCTCGCAAAAGGGTGCGCAGGACTGGCGCGCACGCTTGTTGTCACCGCTAGGCACGCTTTATGCACAAGCGACCGCTCGGCGTCTGGCCAAGGGCACCCGCTACGATCCTGGCATCCCGGTAATTTGCGTCGGCAACATCAATGCGGGTGGCACGGGCAAGACCCCGACAGTGATGGCGCTGATCGAGCGACTTCAAGGCGCGTTTCACACCCCGCATATCGTCAGCCGTGGCTATGGCGGATCACTGGAAGGCCCGGTCGAAGTTGACCCGGCCAAGCACAACGCGACCCAAGTGGGAGACGAACCACTGTTGCTGTCCGCATTCGCGCGCACCTGGGTCGCGCGCGACCGCGCAGCAGGGGCCAAGGCGGCAAAGGCGGCGGGTGCCAGTGTGATCGTTCTGGATGATGGGTTTCAAAACCCCGCGCTGTCATACGCATTGTCCATTGTCGTGGTCGATGCCCAAACTGGCTTTGGCAACGGGTTGTGTCTGCCTGCCGGGCCGCTCCGCGAACCCGCAGACTTGGGACTAAAGCGCGCCGACCTGTTAGTCTCGATTGGCCCGGACAAGGCGCAGACTCAGTTCGACGCCACGCCCCTGCCCGAGAACCTTCCCCACCTGCGCGCGCACCTTGCCCCCCTGCAAACCGGGATGGACTGGACAGATGCACCGATCATCGCCTTCGCCGGCATCGGGCGACCGCAAAAATTCTTTGATACTTTGCGCGATCTTGGGGCCAACTTGATCCGATCCGAGGCCTTGGGCGATCACCAACCCCTCTCTCAGGCCTTTCTCACACGTTTGGAAGCGGAGGCAAAACTGCGCGGCGCGCAACTGGTCACAACCGAAAAAGACGCTGTGCGCCTGCCGTCCTCATTCCGGGCCAAGGTGATCACGCTACCCGTGCGGCTACAGTTCGACGATGCCACGGCGCTCGATACAGCACTCGACGCCCTTAAAGCCACGTAATCTTATCTGCCTCAAAAAATCCCACCGGATGCAAAATATCGTCAGGCGTCGTCCTCACCCAGTTTCGGTGCGGGCCGGTCGAAGGAAAGTTCTGTGTCCGAAAACCGGATCGGCGTGCGGATGCCCGGCACTCCATCTGTCTCGATCTGCAAGCCGCGAGCCTGCACCTGAGGGTCGGCCATCACCTCGGCCATGTTGTTGATCGGCCCGGCGGGCACTCCGCGCGACTCGCAAGCAGCCAGAAGATCAGCACGGGTGCGCAACAGCGTGGCCGCAGTCAATCGCCGGGTCATCTCGTCCCGGTTCGCCACGCGGTCGGAATTGCGCAGAAATTCCGGTGCGCTCACCATCTCATCCAACCCCAGCAGTTCACACAAGCGCGCATACTGTCCGTCGTTCCCTGTCGCGATGATGATATGCCCGTCCGCACAATCAAAAACCTGATAGGGGGTTAGATTCACATGCGCATTGCCCATTCGCCCGGGGACGATGCCGCTGGTCAGGTAGTTCATCCCCTGATTTGACGTCATGGCCACCGCCACATCCAGCAAAGCCATGTCCACTTGCTGGCCCTTGCCCGTTTGGGCGCGCTCATGAAGGGCGGCCAGAATTCCGGTGGTGGCGTAGACACCGGTGAACAGGTCCGTAATTGCGACACCCGATTTCTGCGGCTGCCCTTCAGGATCACCCGTCACAGACATCAGACCCGACATGCCCTGCACGATGAAATCATAGCCTGCGCGTGGTGCGTAAGGGCCAGTTTGGCCAAAACCCGTGATCGAGCAGTAGATCAGGCCCGGAAACTGATCCTTGAGGCTTGGATAATCCAACCCGTATTTGGCCAGCCCGCCAACCTTGAAATTTTCGATCAGAATGTCGGCGCCGTCCAGCAACTCAAGCAAGCGCGCTTTGCCCGCAGGGTCCTTGAAATCGATGGTAACCGAGGCTTTGCCCCGATTGGTCGAATGAAAGTAGGCCGCCGACACATCGTCGCCGCGCGTCACAAAGGGTGGGCCCCACTGTCGCGTGTCATCGCCACGCGGGGCCTCAACCTTGATGACTTCGGCGCCCAGATCAGCAAGCGTCTGACCGGCCCAAGGACCCGCCAGCACACGCGCCAATTCAATCACGCGCAGCCCGGCGAGAGGGCCAGCCGAGGCAGACATCAGCTGCCAGCCGCTTCGTCGATCAGGCTCATCATTTCTGGATAGGCCATGTTATTGTAGGTCGTCCCGTCAATGACAAAGCTGGGTGTTGACTGGATGCCATCTTCTGCCGCGTTCTCCTGATACCACGCGACAAGCGTGCGCAGGTTGTCAGCGTCTGTCAGGCACGCTTCAAGAGTTTCACCATCAAGTCCGGCCAAACGCCCGATTTTGCGCAATTCATCCGCGATCATCGCAGGATCACCGCCACCGGCACGTGCCCACTCACTTTGTGTCGCATAGAGCATATCGGTGATGCCAAAGAACGCCTCTGGCGTGCCAGCGCAGCGCGCGATGGACGAGGCCCACAGACCAAAGCGGTCAAAGTAGACTTCGCGGTAGATGAAGTTGATCTTTCCGGTGTCGATGTAATCGGCCTTGAGCTGCTTGTAGTTGCCCGTATGGAACGTTGCGCAATGCGGGCAGGTATAGCTGGCGTATTCGATCACGGTGACGGGCGCGTCGGGGTTGCCCAGCTGCATTTCCACCACTGTTGAGGTATCGACATCAGCCTCAGCGGTCTGGGCGTTGGCCGCGCCCAACAGGCGCTCTGCCTGTGCTTGTTGCTGTGGCGTCTGACCACCACTGTTCATGGAGTCATACCAGAAATATCCGGCCAAACCGATGGCTATGGCCAGTCCGGCGATAATGCGATTCATGTGCGTGTTCCTTGTTTTTCTTTTGTGAGTATGTTGGCACCCAGCCGTTCAAGCGCGGCGCGCAGCCCATCATCTGTCACCGGGGCGACCACATGGCTGGCGGCCTTGTGCATTTCAGGCGCGGGATCGGGTGGTGTTGTGTCCTTGGGTTTGTGACCAAAGGCAACGCGCCCTTCGGCAAAACCGGAGGAAGCCGTTTGCGTGATCCGGATGCGGGCGATGGCGTTATAGCCATAAACCGCATTCACCTTTTCACGCAGTTGTTCTTTTTGCATCTCAAGCATCGGGGCCTGCGCACCGGTGGTCAGTAGCGTCAGCGTCGCCCCCATGCCACCGCGTCCATAGCTGACCTCAACCGGGCGAGATACCTCGGCCACATCTGCGCCCGCCACTTCGGCCCAATCGGTCAGCAAGCGGCTTTGCGCAAATCCCCGGCTTTCGCTCGCCGCACGGATTCGTCCCGTCAACAACGTTGACGTGCGTTTGAACCCTTTTGTACTGGCGCGGCGCGGGGCCATGGCTATGTTCCTTTTCACTTGGATGTGAACATAGGCGATCAGGACCTGTGCAACCAGACAAGAGCGCACATGGGGGCATAAATCTTGCGTGACCTGAGCGATGAACTTCTGGGCTGGTATGATGTGCACGCGCGCGCCATGCCGTGGCGCGTGCCGCCCGCTGACAAAAAGGCAGGTGTACGACCCGACCCTTACGCGGTGTGGATGTCGGAGATCATGCTGCAACAGACTACGGTTGCTGCGGTCTCTGCCTATTTCCACAGGTTCATGGCACGCTGGCCCACGGTTGGGGATCTGGCGGCCGCGCAAGACGCCGATGTCATGGGCGAATGGGCCGGCCTTGGATATTACGCCCGCGCGCGTAACCTTTTGAAATGCGCACGTGCCGTGGTGGCGGAACATAACGGCCAGTTCCCGGCCGATCACGCAGCCTTGCTCAAGCTGCCCGGCATTGGGCCCTACACTGCGGCGGCGATCTCCTCCATTGCCTTTGATCTGCGCCACACTGTCGTGGACGGCAACGTCGAACGGGTGATGGCACGGATGTTTGACGAACATACACCACTGCCTGCGGCCAAACCCATCCTGACAACCCATGCCGAGAACCTGACGCCCAACAAGCGCCCCGGCGATTACGCACAAGCGGTCATGGACCTTGGGGCCACGATCTGTTCACCCAAGTCGCCAGCCTGTGGCATCTGTCCGTGGCGCGACCCTTGCGCAGCACGAGCGGCGGGAACGGCTGCCGATCTGCCAAAGAAGACACCCAAAAAGGCTAAACCAGTGCGCCATGGCACCGTCTACCTTGCCCGGCGCAGCGATGGCGCGTGGTTGCTGGAGACTCGGCCCGAAAGCGGATTGCTTGGGGGGATGCTTGGTTGGCCGGGATCAGATTGGATTGATGCGAGCCTGCCGCGCCCTGCGAATGCGCCGCTTAGCGCTGACTGGGCTAAGGTGGACGGAGAGGTACGGCATACCTTCACACACTTCCACCTGATCCTCGATGTGATGGTGGCCACCGTAGAGGACGACACCCAAGGCGCATTCCTGCCCCGCGACAAATTTCGCCCCTCTGACCTGCCCACGGTGATGCGCAAAGCCTACGATCTGGCGCAGAAATGAGGCGTGGCGCTGGGTCAGACTTGGCAGATGCATGCGGCGGGTCGTATAAATCCGAGGCGCGCGAAGAAGGAACATCCATGACCCTGCCCCCCCAGACCGTGGCCAAACTGGCGAATGCCCTGCCCTTTGCCATGTCATTTCTTCTGATTCCGCTGGCCTATCTGGGGGCTGCGTACGGCGGCTGGCTGATCCTGCTTTTGCCGATCGCCACGTGGTACCTGTTTTCCGTCCTTGATCTGGCCGTCGGGCTAAACACTGACAACGCTGACCTGGACACGTCCGAAGAGGACATGTTCTGGTACCGCGCCATCACCCTTGTCTGGGCACCAGCGCAATTTGTGATGCTGTTTTCGTTAATCGCCTATGTGGCCCCGGCGACGCACCTGACGGGGCTGGAAAAGTTCGGCGTTTTCTTTGGCGTTGGCGTGATCAGCGGCACGGTGGGGATCAACTACAGCCACGAGCTAATGCACCAGAAAAACAAGATTGAACGCTGGCTGGCTGACTTCCTGCTGGCAATGGTGCTCTATTCTCATTTCCGGTCCGAACACCTTCTGGTGCATCACCGCTATGTTGGCACGCCGCGTGATCCGGTAACGGCGCGCATGAACGAGAGCTTTTACCGCTTTTATCCGCGCGTTCTGCACCAGTGTTTCTGGTCGGCATGGGGCGCGGAAAAGGCGATGTTGGCGCGCAAAGACCTGCCTGCGACAGACTTTTCCAACCCGTTTTGGAAGTACGGCGCGCTGCAACTGGCCTTTGTGCTGTTGGCCTTTGTGCTTGGGGGCTGGGTCGGTGTTGTCCTTTTCGCGGTGCAGGCGGGCGTGGCCATCTGGCAGCTGGAACTGGTCAACTACATCGAACATTACGGGCTGACGCGTAAACATCTGGGCGATGGGAAATACGAACACACTCAACCCCGCCATTCATGGAATTCAGCGCAAAAGGCATCGAACTGGCTGCTGATCAACCTGCAACGCCACTCCGATCATCACTACAAGCCAGATCGCCGCTTTCCCGTCTTGCAAAACTATACCGAGGCCGACGCCCCGCAATTGCCCTATGGCTATTCAGTGATGACCATCGCGGCGATGATGCCACGCATCTGGCGCCGTGTGATGAACCCACGCGTGCACAAATGGCGGGGCATGTACTACCCCGAAATCACCGACTGGAAAGCCTATAACAAGGCAACCAACCCGCTGCCGCGCTAGACGCTATTCCTGCAGCGTCCTTAAGTAGGCGAGCAGATCCACGACCGGTGAACTTGTCATGATCGGTTGGCCCGTTTCGGCCTTGAGCGGTACGCTGTCGATATCAAAGAACGACCCATAAACCGGCATCATTGATCCATGACTGACCAACGGGTCCCGCCCATCGATGCGCATCACAATGCGAGCAACCGGAAACACCCCCCCATTCTGAGCGGTCAGCTGGCTCAGGTCAGTGGGCTGGACCAGTAGCGCAGGCGCCATGGGACCGTCGCCATAGGCATCCAGACCATGACAGACCGCGCAGTGGGTCTCAAAAACCTGTTTTCCGTTTTTGGCATCTTCGGACCATGCCGCACCGCACAACGCGGATATCGCGGCTACGCACGTGATCAAGAGTTTCATCAACGGTCTCCTCATCTGATTGATACCCTCATAATACCCCGATTGAATCAGGGCTGACCTGATCCGGATCAATTTCACGCAGAAAAACTGTGCAGTGGTTTCAGGCGATCAGTCGATCCGCGAGGCGGACGGCTAGCGCCTGAATGGTCATCGCCGGGGCCTCTCCTCCGCCGCTGCTGGGAAAGACACTGGCGTCAGCAATATATAGATTTTCGACGTCATGCGCGCGTCCGAACGCATCCACCACGGATGTCGTCGGATCATCGCCCATGCGGCAGGTGCCAAAGGCGTGGGTGGCGGTAAAGCTGTCCCATGAACCGTATTCTTCGCGAACTTCCTCAACACCCGCCGCTGCCAACAGGGCACGGCACTGACCGGCCATGAAGCGTAACAGTGCAAGTGAATGGTCGCTCAAAACTGAATTGATCTGGGCGACGGGCACGCCCGCATCGTCCACCTGCTTAGGATCAAGTGCGACAAAGCTGCGGGCATCCGGGATCGTCTCACCCGTTCCAGAGACCGAGATGGCGGAGCCGAAATCGCGCCACATCTGCGCCTTGAACGCCGCCCCATAGCCATCCACCACGCGGCTGGCATAAGCGACGGGTCCCATCAGTCCTACCTCTTGGGTCGAGGCCGTAAAGCGGCACCCCCCTGCAACGCCCGGCACCGAACCGGGACTGTTGTAGGTCCATGATACGGCGTCCGCTGGCAATCCTTTGTGCGAATTCCTAAGCCCTGCGCGCAGCCCCGCACTGGTCCATCCCAGCGTCTCCATGAAATTACGACCGACCTGCCCCGAACTGTTCGCTAGGTCACTTGCCAGAAGCAGGCGCGGGGTTTGTACGGCTCCGGCGGCTAGGATCAGGATTGGTGTGTCCAGTTCGAAAGGCGCCCCGCCCCGCACCCCAGTCACAGAGCGTATGCGCCCGCCCGCTCCGGCGATCAGCCGCGTCACCTGTGCATCAGTCCAGATGGTCAGAAGGCCCGTTGCCTCAGCTTTGCGGATGAAGGTGACATCCGCCGATCCCTTGTCTCCCAGCGGGCAGCCGCGCGAACAGTTGCCGCAATAGTTGCAGTTGGGCCGCCCATCCTTGGGCTCGGACAAGGCCGCGCGGGTGTTGGGTTCCCAGATCACGCCCAATTGCTCGCCCGCCTCTACCAATGCGCGCGCAGAGGTGCTGAGCGGGTGGGCCGGTTGCAAATGCGCATCCGAGGGCCAGCGCGGGCTTGGGGATGGGGCACCTGCCACGCCGATCTCGGCCTCGCATGTCACATAGAGCGGTTCGAGATCATCAAAGCTAAGCGGCCAGTCCGCCCCAACCCCTTGATCCGATGCGAGGTGGAAAGAGGATGGATTCAGTCTGTGCGCTTCGCCAACATAATGCAGCGTGCTGCCACCAACACCCTGAACATGCGAATAGCCTGCGGCACTTGGCACCCGCACCGGGTTGTTAAAAAGCCGGCCCGATACCGTGTTCCATGTGGCCAGGTCCACGTCTTCCGGATCCAGCGTGCCCAGATCGCCGTAGGATACGGCACCCTGTGAATTGGGCTTTGTCGGAAACCCGCGTCGTTCCCAATCTGCATTTGTCAGGGGATAGTCGACAGACGGATCAAATCGCGGTCCAGCCTCAAGGATGAGAACGCGCAGCCCGTGGCCGCACAACCGCCATGCCGCCGCGGCGCCCCCCGCGCCTGCACCGATAATTACAGCATCATATTTCCCATCTACTGCCATGGCGGGGGATATCCGGCAGGTTGGGGGGCGGTGTTCAGGCCAAAGGCACGCGCCACTTCAGGTTTGGAGTAATAGAATTCGACCCCCGTCAGACGCACGAGTAGAAAAAAGCGGCCCGGCAGCGTATCGCGATCCGCCGTGCTCATCCATTCCACGACGCGCTCTTGGTCGGACAGGGACAGCGTGTGGAAAGGCCCGCGACCTGTCTTGTTCAACCACTGTGTTCCGACGGCGAGAAACTGACCGAACTGCGGGGACTCGCTGGCAAAATCGACAAGATCGCCCGCCACATTTAGCGCGCTGGCCGCAGGTGTCAGATCATCTGCGGGCAAGAGTACGTCAAGGTAGGCGCTTAGGGTTTGTTCATCTATCTGGTAAGATGCCCCGGACACCTGCTGTGCTAGCGCATGACCGGAAAGACTAGCCGCAAGCGCACTCAACAAAACGCGCCTGCGAGAGATCGACAGCATTTCACACCCTTTGATGTCTGCGGTCAGAGGCGACGTCGCCTATTGCCAGCAGTCTTCGACCTTAATCGAAAATAGGAGAGTCAATAACATCCCCAACGATTGGGTCATCACTTGCAGCCGGTACGGTTTCTTCATCGAGTGACAGCTTACCGATCGAGTGAAGGGTCAGATAACCCTCATAGGTCTGATCAAAGAAGATATCCGCTCCTACCGCAACGAATTCTCCGTTTACGCCAGCGACTGCAAAGGGCTGATCAATCTTGAAACTGTAGCCAAAGCCAAGTTCCGCTTGCGCATCATCGTCGCCAATTAGGCCGGTCAATTTGATCTTGTCGAATGAGAACCCGTCAGTGAATCCAAAATGCGCCGACAGTTTCGCTCCTGTGACGTCTTCATCCACGTCAATATCGCCATAGGCCACGCCCAGAATGCCTTCGACACCCTGTCCCCGCGACCCAAACGTCCAGGACAAACCGGCAAACAGCGTTGTGTCGCTTTTTCCGACAAGGGTCGTTGTGGGTGGGGCTGCGAGACTACCGGCCAAAGTTGCTGTTGGAACAGCCAACATCAAAGCGATGGCGGCCAAAATACGACTAAGAAACATAGCTCTTTCCCTTTTATCTTTATCAAAAAATATGAGGCGTAATACGCGCTCAAGGATCGTTCTGTACCCTTATGAAGTAGCTGATAAACAAGGAGAAGTCACTTGGTTCCTCGCAGAGTTAACTCAAGTTGCACTATACTTGTCACAAATTTGTGCGCTCAAAGAGCACCGGAGGGCGGCGCTTCGAGAATCCGACGCTGTTCGCTCGGGCAAAGCCCTCGGCGTCATGGCTGCACCCAGATTGGCACCGGCTGCGCCACGCCACGCACGCTCTGATCCGGACCACGCTGCCAGTCCGCTTCGCCGCCCGCAGCAGTCACGATCGCATCACTGGCGACCACCTGCACATTCAGTGCGCGTGTCAGCCCCTCTAACCGGCTGGCAAGGTTCACCGTGTCACCAAGCACCGCAAACTCAAGCCGGTTTGCCCCGATATCCCCCAAAACCACCTGCCCGTAGTGCAGGCCAAAGCGGGCATCGATACCGGGCAGGCCTGCCTTTTGACGGTCCGCATTCAGAGCCTGCATCCGCCGTACCATGGCCCGAACACAAGCCAGCGCCCTTTCCGCATCATCCGGTTTGGGCAAGGGGGTGCCAAAGCTGGCCATCAATCCGTCGCCCAGATACTTGTCCAGCGTTCCACCATGCGCGAACACTTCGCTCTCCATCTCTCGGTGAAAGATGCGCAAGGTGTCGATGACTTCCTGCGGCGAACGGCCATCGGCATAGGTCGTGAACCCGACAATATCGACAAACAGGATGGCCGCATCATGGGTGCGCACCTTGCCCAACGGTTCATCCTTTTGGGACAGTTCATCCACGACCGTCGGTGAAAAATAGCGCGACAGGTTCGCGCGTTCCCGTGCCATCTCGGCACTGTCGAGCACGAGGTTCTGATAGCGGCGCACGGTCACGGCAAGGATGCAGGCAACGATGAAGAAGACGACAACTTCCTGAATGCGAAGATCCCAATGAACAAGGTTGGGATCCAATTGCACGGCAAGATCAGGATATTGGGGGAACATCATTGCGGCGCCCTCGCTCGCTTGCGGATCATGCCGACCAAACCACCAGATACAGGTTGCCCCCAGCAACCACAGTGCCAGCGACCAGTTTCCAATCGCAATAATTGTGCGCCATGAATAGGTCAGCACGCCAGCGGCAAGGATGATGTAGAAATACTGGAAAACATCAAACTGGTAGATCAGCGCTGTTGGTACCTCGCGGTCCAGCAAAGGGTTTGGAACAAGCAACGCCAAAGTCATGACCAACAGGTCCAAAAATAGCAGTACAAGTTCCGCGCCAGACTGACCCACTTGCCCGACGTAGCGCTGGGCCAATCCGATCAACGCCAAGCAAAACAAAAGCCCATGATACCAGATCACATCCCAATTGGGGTTCAGGAAAACCAACAAGACAGCCGTCGCGCCTAACGCAACCAAGCGCGCCTTGACGGCCAGTTCCATGCCTTCGCGCTTGTTGCGTTCCAGTGCCTCCTGCGCGTGACGGTGTATGGGGCGCGATTGCACGTCCGATCCACGCGCATCCACCAAGTTTGCAGTCTTGCCTTGATCCATCTTCGTGCGCCTCGCGACTGTGATCCCACCAATGTAATACGCATTAACAAAAAAGCCCCGCCAAAAGAGGCGGGGCAAGGTGAAGTGCCTATTGTCAGCCCTTTGACAAGGCCGCAGGCACCCGGCGGTGTTCAATTAGTTTTGAGGCTTCAGTCGTGCATTTCAGCCCTGATCTGTTGGCGCAGCACGTCAATGGGGACAACTTTGCCCTCGCGCTTAAAGCACCAGTAGGTCCAGCCATTGCAGCTGGGTGCGCCTTCCAGATGGGCCCCCACCTGATGGATCGACCCTTTGATATCGTCGCCGATCAACGTGCCGTCGGCACGGACCTTGGCCTTATGGCGCTTGTTCATGGAATACAGCTCTTCGCCCGGGCGCAGCATGCCGCGTTCGACCAATTGGCCAAAAGGCACGCGAGGCTCGGCCCGTTTGGAGGCAGAGACGCTCAGCGCCTCACGATCAAACTTGCGGACTTTTGCGATGCGTTTCTCGGCCACCTTGCGATAGGCCACTTCCCGCTCGATTCCGATGAATTCGCGGCCAAGCATCTTGGCGACAGCGCCCGTGGTGCCCGTGCCAAAGAACGGGTCCAACACGACATCGCCCGGATTGGTTGATCCAATCAGCACACGGTGCAACAGGCTTTCGGGTTTTTGGGTCGGATGGGCCTTGTCGCCCTGATCATCCTTGAGACGCTCATGCCCCGTGCAGATCGGCAGCACCCAGTCGCTGCGCATCTGAATGCCCTCATTCAGGGCTTTCAGAGCTTCATAGTTGAAGGTGTATTTGCTGGCTTCGGACTTACCCGCCCAAATCATCGTCTCGTGCGCATTGGTAAAGCGTTTGCCCCGGAAATTCGGCATCGGGTTTGACTTGCGCCAGACCACATCGTTCAAAATCCAGAACCCCTCGTCCTGAAGCGATGCCCCGACACGGAAGATATTGTGATAGCTTCCAATAACCCAGATCGCCCCATTCGGCTTGAGAAGACGTCGGGCGGCTTTCAGCCATGCAGTTGTGAACTCATCATAAGCCCGGAACGAATTGAATTGGTCCCAGTGATCATCCACAGCGTCGACTTTGGAGTTGTCAGGGCGATGAAGATCGCCTTTTAGCTGCAAATTATATGGCGGATCGGCAAAGATCAGATCAACAGAACCCTCAGGCAAACTGTTCATCACATCAATGCAGTCGCCCGCAATAATTTGGTTCAAGGGAAGCGCCTCGGCGCTCTTTACATGTTTCGTCATCTATCTGCCTCTGTCCCCGGTGCTTTTGCACTCGTTGGTTGATGGCAGGATGAGTCATTGGCGATTCGCGGTCAATTTCTTTTTTGAATCAAAGCCTTAAGAAATATACTTGTCACAACATATTGTGGACAGGCTTGAACGTTCGTCTATGACATGCGGTCACCCCAAGATTTTGCAGCGCCAACCTGTGGCTTTTTGATGGGTAGCCCATGTTCGTCTCCCACCCATAGCCCGGATGCTGTTGCGCCAAATCCACCATGATCCTGTCGCGACATATTTTGGCCACAATTGAGGCCGCTGCGACGGAGAGACTTCGCGCATCACCGCGCACAATCGGCGTCGCCGGTAGATTCAGATCGCGGGGCAACATGGTACCATCGACCAACACGTGATCCGGCGGCACCCGCAGACCACCCACCGCACGCACCATCGCCAGATGTGCGGCGCGCAAAATGTTCAGCTCTTCAATCTCGCGCACCGACGCATGGGCCACTGAGACATCCGCCGAGGCGATAATCTCGCCCCAAAGCGCCTCGCGCTTTTTCAGCGACAGCTTCTTGGAATCGTCCAAACCGTCCGGAATGCGCGCCACATCCAATACAACCGCCGCAGCCGTCACCGGCCCGGCCAGCGGTCCGCGGCCAACTTCATCAACGCCGGCCACCCGACCCCCAATCCGCGTCTCAAATGCAAAGTCGGGCACCACACCACCTTCTCTGTTTCAGAACATCCCTGCTCGGTGCGCAAAAACGCACTTTCTGGAAGAAAGTGCAAACATCACGTACCGCCGTTAGGGGCGCTCCTACTTTTTTTTTGTCCGCCGCTTGGCGAAACGAAAAAAGGCCGGTGCCCGAACACCGACCTTTCAGTTTGGCTGCCCCTCGGTAACTGGGGAAAAGGGGCCGCCGGAGCCCGCTCTTAACGACGGGCCAATTGGTACCCCTGTTTGTTCAGGCATCGCGCGCTGTAGGCATAGCCCGCCCCATTGCGCGTCCGAACCCGGCGACCACACTGATTGGGCAGAGAATTTGTGAACTGATAATTGCGGTTCAGACAACGTTGGCCAAAGGCCTGAATGTCGCGCCCATTTTGCGTCTCAACATTGAACAGACAGCGCTGAGGCAGCAGCTTGCGATTCACCTGACGCGGCAAGGGGCGGGTTTGGATATGCCCGCGATGCGGCTGAACGTGACGTGGCTGGACTTTGGGCTTTGGAGCGTACGCCTTCTGCCGTGCCTTTTTGTCGTCTTTGCGCTTGTTGATCGCTGTGCCGACAACGGCCAACCCAAGGATTACAGCCAGCGCTGCTGCCAAATCATCATTTCCCGCGCGGGCCGGAACCGCAGAAAACCCGGTGATGGCAATGGCGATGGCAGCGATTGTCCCAATAAATTGGCGATGGATACGAAGTGTCATGATGGCCGTCCTTTTTGTTGTGCAAACCAGGATTTTGGTGATGCACCGAACTTGGGGGCCACCTCTTCAGACAGGCAATAACGGTGCCAAGTTATCCAATATCAACGGCTCCAGCCCCCTGATGTTATTGAATATCCGGTGCAATAAGCGCAGTTTGGCGCCATGAAACAGATCACGCTCTCTTTCGCCCTGATCCTCGGACTGGCGGGCGCGGCGCAGGCGCAATGCTATGCCGATTACAAGGCCAAGCAGGACAACCCGCTCCGGCTGCACTACGGTGTGGCGCAAGTCTCCGGCGCATGCAGCGCCGGAAACGCCGCTCAGCAAATCAGGCCCCGCCTTGCGGCACAAGGATGGACCCTGCTGCAAATCCAATCCGTTTTCGGCCCCGAAGGGCTAGATCAAAGGAAAGCCAGTGCAGGACAATTCTACCTCCGCTTCTGATATGCGGCGCACCGGTGGTCGACTGGTCACTTTCGGCATCGTCGGGATCGTCGCACTCCTGATAGTCGCCGCCTTGCTTTTGTTTCTGGCCCTGCCGGATGCGGGCGCATTTGATGCGCGCGTCGAACAGATATTTATCGAAAACGAAGACCTGACCAGCCCAGCAGAAATCAAACTGCTGGAAATCCTCGCACAGTCGGGCACTGCGTTCTCAGACACCCTCGCCAGCTACCGCGTGGTGATCTTCGTTCTGCTCGTCTTCGCCACCGCTATGATGATCGCCGCTTTGATCTTTCTTGTCCTACTGGTTGGCTTCAACAGGCGTATGGCGCAGATTGAACGGGTCGGAATTCAGGTCAACTCGCTCCTGATCAGCCGCGAAGAAAACACGGTCTACCTCAACAACCTCGGGTTCAAACTGACAGACGCGGCGATGGAAACCATGTCTGTTCTGGCTGAGGCACGCATGGACGACGATGTTATGTCCGGCTCGGAAATCGAAGGGGTGATCTCTGGGCGCAGCCCCGCAGACTGTGACGAGGCTGCCGGGGCCACCCGGATCAAACGGCTGCGCGACACATTGGGCAACCAAATCGTGAGCGAACTGCTGGTCAAGAACATCGCGCGGCGCGGCTACATGCTGGCTGTCGAAAAAGATGTGATCAAAGTCCTCTAGTTTTCTTCTCAGCATAGATACCGTGGCGCAGGGCCCAAAACATCTCGCGGCGCTCATGCGCGTCATTTCGACGGTGGCCATCCGGACGTAACCAAGTCTAGGGTGCGCCAAAGCAAAAAGGAGTCGCCACATGCCCGCCCCCCACAACCCGTTCAAAGCCGCCCTCAAGGCAGGCGAAACCACCATCGGCTGCTGGCTCTCTTTGGGCGATCCGCTTTCTACTGAAATCGCTGGTACCGCCGGTTTCGAATGGCTGCTGATCGACAGCGAACACACACCTTACGACATCACCCGCATCCGCCTGCAACTGATGGCGCTACAGGCATCCGACAGCCACGCCGCCGTGCGTGTTCCCACTGGCGAGACGTGGATCCTCAAACAGGTTCTTGATGCAGGCGCACAGACCGTTCTGGTGCCCATGGTGGAAACCGCAGAACAGGCGGCGCAACTTGTGCATGACGTGCGCTACCCGCCCACCGGAGGACGTGGGGTGGGTTATTCCGGGGCGCGCTGCTCACGTTTTGGGGCAATCACCGACTACGGACCAACGGCAGATGACCAGATCTGCCTGCTCATTCAGGTCGAAAACCGGGCCGGAATCGCAAACCTCGACGAAATCCTTGCGGTTGACGGGATCGACGGCGTGTTCATCGGTCCCGCAGACCTGTCGGCCGACATGGGTCACATGGGCCAGCTGACCCACCCCGAAGTGCAAGCCACAATCAAAGATGCGTTTGAGCGGATTGAGGCCGCAGGCAAAGCCCCCGGTGTGCTGACCACCACACCCGAATTTACGCAGGACTGCCTGGATTGGGGCGCGCGCTTCGTCGCCACCGGACTTGATCTGCTGATCCTTGCAAATTCCCTGCGCACTCTGGCCGCGACATGGGTGCCCAAAGGGTCCAAAGGCGGATAATCGAGGGCCGAAGGTCAAGCGCCTTATGCTCCGGCCTTGATGCCCAGCGCCGCCTGCGTGTAACCGCCGGATGCCCCGTCAATGAAGTGCACGTGCGTGTCGTCCATGATGGACGGCACAATGCAGGTCATCATCGCTTCACTTTGGATATGCATCCCGTAGCTTACGATGCCAGAAACTTGCGCGGCCTCAAGCAACGCTTTCAACCGCACGACCGTCTCAGCGTCACAATCCAGCGTCATCTTCAGCCCATCGTCGAACTTGCGGTAGTCGGCGTTGGCCCCAACGGTGCGTTGATAATGTGCCGGATCAAAACCACCCAACTTGATCTTGGTCTTCAGCACCAGCCACGCAATCGCAGTTTCGATCAAGATTTGCCGTTTGCGTTTGGCTAGCGGCATCGACCCGCGACTGGCATGGGCCTCCAGCGTTGCACCGGGCGGAGGCCAGCCAGTCCCCGGCCCCTGTGGGGGCGACGGGTGCCCGTCGCGCTCCAGGTGGCTGACAGCCTCCAGCACCGACCGTGTCACTTCGGCAAAGTCTTCATCCGTCACTCCCGGACGAGGTTGAACAAGCAGGGACAGGATCGCACCGTTTCGCGCCTCCATATGGCTCCAGCGGCAACTCAAGCCCGTCAGATCGGGCTGAGTGCCGGGGGACGCAGCGGGGACCGTCTCAACCCCTGCTTTCATCTGGCTCTCGGCCCACACCACACCGCCGCCTGAAAACATCGCGTAATCCACACCATCCGACACCTGATAACGTGCAACCGCCACTTCATGCCCGGCTGCGCGGATGTCTTTGACGTTAAACAGACCAACCCGCAGGCCCATATCGAACTCCTCGCGCGCCCAGACCTGCACCGCCGCCAGCGCCGCGCGCGCTTCATCCGCAAACTCCGCAGGATGGGCAAAGGCGGCCCCGTCCCCGCCAAACACAAAGGGAAAGGCGCGGCCTCCCGCGCCATTCATCTGGGCCGAGATCACAGCCGCCCCGATCATGTTCACGACCTTGTACTTTCCGTCCGCAATGGCGGCCGTGGAGCCGGTGATGTCGGAGGTCCCCACAACCCAGTCATCCGGAAGTGGCGTATAGTGAGCAGGCAGCGCCATGTCCGAAAAGGCGCTTCTCCGTTCCAAATCGTCATAAAACATCAAGCACCCCCAAAATACTGAGCAGAACCTAGCACAGCCAGTCCGCGCAACAATCACACTTGCGCGTGCATGTCCGCCATGTCACGCAGCCAACAGGGATGGAGGACCCATGCAGACCGGATTGTTTATGCTGGCTTTGGCCTATGTGCTAAGCCAGTTCTTTCGTGCGTTTCTGGCAGTGTTGACCGCGCCGCTTGAGGCTGATCTAGGCATTGGAGCGGACGTATTGGCCACGGCGTCAGGGCTGTGGTTTCTCTCCTTTGCATGCATGCAAATCCCAGTTGGCTGGGCGCTTGACACAGTGGGTCCACGCCGCACTGCGGGATGGCTTTTGCTGATCGGTGGCGGCGGAGGGGCGGCACTTTTCGCTGTGGCTCAGGGGCCGCTTTACATCCACGGAGCGATGCTGTTGATCGGTTTGGGGTGCTCGCCGGTGCTCATGGCCAGCTTCTATATCTTTGCCCGCAGCTTTCCCCCGGCCCGCTTTGCCACACTGGCGGCGCTGATGATCGGGGTTGGCACCGTCGGCAATCTGATCTCGTCCTACCCGATGGCATTGGCCGCAGACACGATAGGCTGGCGGGCTTCGTTGTGGGTGCTTGCGGCGGCGTGCACGGGCGTTGCCCTTGGGATCCTTGCCAGCGTGCAGGACCCCGAGCAACCCGAGGGTGACGCGCGCGGATCGCTGCTGGACCTGCTCAAAATGCCTGCACTGTGGCTGATGTTGCCCATCATGTTTGTGAACTATGCGCCAATCGGGGCGATACGCGGCCTCTGGATCGGGCCTTACCTTACTGACGTCTTTGCGCTTAGCGTTGCGCAAGTCGGCATCGGCACACTTGCGATGAGCCTTGCGATGATCGCCGGCACACTGACCTACGGCCCACTCGATCGCCTCCTTGGCACCCGCAAATGGGTGGCATTCGGCGGCAATGCGATCACCGCGTTGCTGCTGGTTGCCCTGATCACGGTCAGCGCACGCGACCCTTGGCTGTCGGTCGCCCTGATGGCCGCCATCGGCTTTTTCGGGGCCAGCTTTCCAGTCATCATCGCCCATGCCCGCGCCCTGTTTCCACCACACCTCACCGGGCGGGGTGTGACGCTGATGAACCTCTTTGGCATTGGCGGTGTGGGACTGGTGCAGTTCGCCTCGGGGCGCATCCACACCGCATGGTCAGGCGGCACACCCGAAGCGCCTTACGTCGCGATCTTTGCATTCATTGCGATGGCGTTAGCGGCGGGCCTGCTCTTCTATGTCTGGAGCCGCGACACGCGCGACTGAGACGCCCCTTTCCCCCAGCATCCTTTGGGTATAAAGGCCACGCACCTACCCGAAAAAGGAGACTATTATGGGGTATCGTGTCGTCGTCGCGGGCGCCACCGGTAACGTGGGCCGCGAAATGTTGAACATCCTTGGGGAACGCGGGTTCCCTGTGGACGAGCTTGCCGTGCTGGCCAGCCGTCGCAGCCTCGGCACGGAAGTGTCGTTCGGGGATAAGACGCTGAAGACGAAGGACCTTGATACGTTTGACTTCACGGGCTGGGACATGGCGCTGTTCGCCGTCGGTTCGGAAGCGACCAAGAAATACGCCCCCATCGCGGCCAAAGCCGGATGCGTTGTGATCGATAACTCTTCGCTTTACCGCTATGACCCCGACATCCCGCTGATCGTGCCCGAGGTGAACCCGGACGCCATCGAGGGCTATGCAAACAAAAACATCATCGCCAACCCCAACTGCTCCACCGCGCAGATGGTTGTGGCCCTGAAACCCTTGCACGACCGCGCCACGATCAAACGCGTCGTGGTCAGCACCTACCAATCCGTATCTGGTGCCGGCAAGGAAGGCGCGGACGAGTTGTGGGATCAGACCAAGTCGATCTACAACCCCGTCACCGACGTGCCGCCCAAGAAATTCCAAAAGCAGATCGCCTTCAACGTGATCCCGCAGATCGACGTGTTCATGGAAGACGGCACGACCAAGGAAGAGTGGAAGATGGTTGTGGAGACGAAAAAGATCGTCGATCCATCCATCAAGGTCACGGCCACCTGCGTGCGGGTGCCGGTGTTTGTCGGCCACTCCGAGGCGGTCAATGTCGAGTTCGAAGAGTTTCTGGACGAAGACGAAGCCCGCGATATCCTGCGTGAAGCGCCGGGAATAATGGTGATCGATAAGCGTGAGGACGGTGGCTATGTCTCTCCGGTCGAGTGCGTCGGTGATTACGCAACATTCATCAGCCGCATCCGGCAGGATTCGACAATCGAAAACGGCCTGAACTTCTGGTGCGTGTCCGACAACCTGCGCAAAGGCGCGGCTCTGAACGCAGTGCAGATCGCGGAATTGCTGGGCAACCGTGTGCTGAAAAAGGGCTGAGGCCCGCGCGGAGGAAACCTCCGCCTCACAAGAAACGGGGAACAAGGGGCCAATTGGCCCCTTTTCTTTTAGGCTGTCGGGTGCACACTGGACCTATATCAAAAAAGGTCTCCCCATGCGCGCTCTCGCCCTATTTGCCCTGTTCCTGCCTCTGCCCAGCCTTGCCGACACAATCATGCTGACGGCGCCGCCCGTCGCTGTGACCGCCTATTCTCAAGGGGCAATTGTGACCCGCACCGTGACGTTCGATATGCCTGCAGGCCAACACGATTTGCGCATTGCGGACATGGACAGCAACCTCGACCCCAGCGTGATCGACATCACGCTCATCGGCGCGACACTGACGTCGCGCAGTTGGGACGAGGATGGCAGCGGCCCTTACCGCGCACCGCGCACGCCCGAATGGCTGGCCGCACGCGACGCGTTTGAGGCCGCGACAGAGGCACTTGCCCAGCGCGATGACACCATTGCCGTTGCGCTGGCCAAAGCGCAGGCCGCCGAGGACCAGATTAAATTCCTGAACGGGATCACCCTGCCCAGCGACGCAGTCACAGACGTGGACACCCTGCGCACCATCGGGCAGTTGATCGCAAGCGATGGCACCGCCGCACGGTCAGCCATGCGTGCAGCCGAGGCCGAGGCCCGCGCCTTGCGTCAGGGTCGCGATGATCTGGCCTTTGCAGTACAAACGGCGGCCGCAGCATTTGAGGCCGTGACTCCGCCCAATACAGACCCCGCGAGCCTGACCCTCAGCGTCACAGCGGCACAGCCGGGTCCGGCTACGCTCACGATGCGTTATCCCACGTTTGAGGCCGAGTGGGCACCGGTCTACACCCTCCATCTTGATGATGACGACACATTGCGCGTCGCGCGCGCGGTGGTTGTCGCGCAATATTCGGCTGAGGATTGGGTGGGCGTCGATCTGACCCTGTCCACCGTTTCGCCGTTTGCGGGCTCCGAACCCGGGACCCTTTGGCCTCTCCTCCGCCGGATCGAGAAAGAGCAGCAGACTGAAGTCGCAAAAACACTGATGCGGTCTTCTGCTGCTGCGGATTTCGCGTCACCACCCATGGAATCGCCCGTCGTCCTCGAAGAATCATTCGCAACGGCTGATTTTTCCTTGATTGGGGTCACCTACGCGCTGCCCGGTAAGGTCACCGTGCGCACCGGCGAAGATGTGGTGCGCATCGCGCTGGACACGATCACCTTTGACGCCACTTTGTCCGCACGCGCGATACCAGTGCGCAACGACACGGCATTCCGTCTTGTGGAATTCGACAACACTTCACCCGAAATCCTGCTGCCCGGACAAGCTGTCCTTTACGTCGATGACCAGTTGATCGGTGAGACAGCGCTGCAAACCCTCCCCCCAAATGCCGAGGCTGACATCTTCTTTGGCCCCATCGAAGGGCTGCGCCTGACCCGTGTTGTTCTGGATCGCAACGAAGGTGATCGCGGGATCATCAACCGTTCCAACGAAGAAACGGAGGCCGTGCGGATCGATATCGAGAACCTCACAAACCGCGCATGGGATATTACCGTGCAAGACGCCGTGCCGTACTCCGAGCAAGAAGACCTCGTGATTGACTGGACTGCCACGCCTGCCCCGGATGTCAGCGCAGTAGATGACCGGCGCGGCATTCTGGAATGGCAGATCGCCTTACCCGCTGGCGAAACCGAGACGATTTCTCTGGAAACCAACCTGCGTTGGCCCGAGGGCATGGTTCTGCGCTAAGGTTTTCCGACCGGATCGAGTTACCAACGCCAGTGCAGAGAGTGGCCAAATCCGTTCAATCGGCGCTATTTTGGCAGCTACAGACAGTTTTATCCAAGTCGTGTGGCCAGCTAGTGGCTTAATTTAAATACAAAAATCTAAGTCTCGACCCACCTAGGAAAATGACCCGACACCGTTGCAACGAACTGGTAACTTCTGAACTTCATACCCGACCACATCAACCGATCGGGGGATCGGGCGATGACCGCCAGCCGGGGGGCTGGCCGGATTTTATGAGGTGAATGGGATGTTGAGTTGGATAAGGACGCGGGTCTGTGGACCTGCGCAGAGCCAGCTTATGGACACCGCTTTGGAGAAGCCAAAGCTGTCACGGCAAGAACTGACCGATCTATTTGCAAAAGAGTTGGGGCGGCCAATGCTGTCAAAGCAAATCCATCTGGCGTGCAATAAGCCGCGCCACTTTGGGGCAAATCGATCTTTTCAGGTCTTCATGGCGCAGTGGTTTGGCCTGCACGCGCATCAGCGTGGTGGCTCAGCTCCTACGCAAGCGTATCGCACTGCCCTTTACGAGCGTCGTTTGTAAATTGGCACAAGACACCAAGTGTGTGAGTGGAAATGGGTGACGGGGTGGCTGGCCAAGAAAGGCACGCCGCCCCTTTCCCGTTTTCACAGGGCGAGAGAGACACCAAGGGCGTTTGTAACTGCCTCTAAAACCGCTCTGCCCGAAGAACTTCGCAGTCTCCAATCGTGACGATACCGATATGCCGTTCAACCACAGCGAAGGCCGCTTCCAGCAGCGCATCAATTCTGTCCGGACGCACCACGCAGATCACCTGCACCATGCCTGCACCGCGCGTGACCTGGCCTTCGCGGCTCCATTCTCCGGAACTGCCCGATCCGCCCAGAACTGGCAGAACAGACCACCCGGTTACCCCGGCCTGTGACATCGCATCCGTGAGGCGCGATTGCATGACCTGTTCAATGATGATGGCCACGCGTTTGGCTTTGTGGGTCTCCATCAGGGCGATCCTCCGGTAAGGGCGCTGGCGATGGCCACATAAATGGGGATGCCCAGCGTCAGGTTAAACGGAAAGGTAACCCCAAGGGACAGGGTCAGGTAGATTGACGGGTTAGCCTCGGGCAAGGCGACACGCATGGCCGCAGGTACCGCGATGTAACTCGCACTCGCTGACAGAACCATAAACAGCGCCACACCGCCCGTACTGACGCCCAACAGCAAACCGGCGGCCAGCCCGCAGGTCGCTCCTACCACCGGCATCACGACGCCAAAGGCCAGCACGCCGGGGGTCAGCACGCCCGAACTGCTGCGCAATCCGCGCCCCGCAACCAGACCCATATCCAGCAGGAAAAGGCACAACACACCTTGGAACGGAGAGACGATAAACGCCTCGATTTTGGTCATCCCATCCACGCCTGTGATCCAACCAATGAAAAAGCTGCCCACCAGCAATACGATCGAGCCATTGAGCATGATCTCGCGCAGCAACTCATCGTCCATCCGGCGCGAATCCCCACCTCGTGAAATCAGCCAAAGGGCCGACAGAATAGCAGGGGCCTCCATCGCTGCGGCCACGGCAACCATATATCCCTCGGACGAAAGTCCGCTGGCTTCAAGCACCGAAGTCGCCGCCACAAAGGTCACAATAGAGATCGAGCCATAGTGCGCCGCGACCGCCGCCGCATCCAACCGGGACAAGTTGCCCATCACCTGCAGCAGAGCAAACGCAACAAGTGGCAAGGCGGCAGACAAAACGATGCCTGCCAACAGTGACAAAGCCAGCGTACCGTCGATCCCGTGATCTGCGACACTCACTCCGCCTTTGAATCCGATGGCAAACAGCAGGTAGATCGACATGCCCTTGGCCACAGCCTCCGGGATGTTCAGATCAGACCGGGCAAGAGCTGCGGCCACGCCCAAGGCAAAGCTGAGAATGATGGGCGAGAGCAGATTCGTCGCCGCAAGGCTCAGGATTTGATCCATCATGTGTTCCTAAATGGGTGCGTTCTCACACCGGCTGAAAATCGAGCGTTTTTCCGACGAACTGGCTCATGCTGCCTTCGGCAATATCCGTCCACAGCCCATGCAGACTGAGGGATCCGTCATTCACACGGGATTCGACAAAGGGAAAGGTCATCAGGTTTTCTATTGAGGTGACGACGGCGAGCTGTTCCAGCCGCTGCGCCTTGTCTTCCTCTTCCCCAATTCCTGCGACCTGATCGTATTTGGGGCGCAGGATGTCCATCCAACGGCCGACAAAGCTGGTCTTTTCTTCCAGCTCCGGCGCACGGCCTTCGCACATATCGATGCACCCTTGCACACCGCCGCAGCGGGAGTGGCCAAGCACAACAATATGGGCGACCTGCAGCACAGTGACCGCATATTCTACCGCCGCAGAGGTGCCATGGTGATCCCCGTCCGGCTCGAACGGAGGAACAAGGTTGGCGATGTTACGATGGATGAAGAATTCACCCTGATCCGCCCCAAAGATCGAGGTCACATGCACCCGGCTGTCACAGCAGGAAATGACCATCGCACGTGGCCGCTGCCCTTCATTCGCAAGACGGCGATACCATGCACTGTTTTCGGCATAGGTGGTCGCCTTCCAGCCCTGATAGCGTTGCAATAGAAAGGTCGGAAGAGGTTTGATCCTGTGCATGGCGCTGTTCTGCCTGTCCGCTGTTTGGTCCTAAGGGCCGTGGTTACCCGGAATTGTCAGCAAATTCGAGGGAAAAGACAGCAGGCGCATAACGATTTGGGAAGGTCTGATGTGCGAACAGTACAGCGACCGTGGGGGTCCACCAAACCAGGTGAGTAAAGGGTGAGTAAAGTGACGAATATTACCCAGCTTCGGCTGTCTGAAAACGTGAAGGTCGATCACGACCGTCTCGACGCGCTCTATTCCGAAATGGAACAAGCCGCTGCCGAGGACATGGTGTGCCGCGCGATGGAAGAGCTGGCACTGCGCATGGCACAGTGCGATCGGTTCTATCGCGCTTCCGACTTTGACGGGTTATGCAAGGCCAGCCGGTCTTTGATCGCGATTGCAGACCAGATCGGCATGACCGTCATGGCGCGAGTGGCCCGCGACGTGTCCGATTGCGCGAAATCTCAAAACCCGGTGCCGCTTGCGGCCACGCTCGCCCGCCTCATGCGCACGGGCGAGGAATCGCTAACCGCCATCTGGGATCTGCAAGACGTCACCATCTGATCACCTCACTCTTGCGGCGACGGGCAAAGCAGGTAGGGTCGCATCGCGTGTCCATAAACAGGGGACTGACGATGACGCTTGCCTTTGCCGCACATGATCCCGACGCCATCCCGGTCTACCTTTTGGCCGAAGAGGACGTGGCGTCCTGGCTGGAGACTCAGGACAGCGCAACACAGGCATGGGCCAAGGCACACGCATTTACAGGTGCGATCGGTCAGGCTCTGACCATTCCCGGCGACGCCGGGATCGCGATGGCCGTTGTGGGCTATGGCAATGCCGACCGACGGCGCAGAGCGCGTTTTCATCTGGCCGCCGGAGCAGCGCGGCTCCCCGCTGGAACTTATGCGCTGCACAGCACCCTCGATGTCCCCGACCTTGAGGTCGAAGCGCTTGGCTGGCTTCTCGCCGGGTACCGCTATGACCGGTACAAGGCGCAGTCAGCCATGGGCGCACAGTTGGTCGCACCTCCGGGCATCGATACTGCCCGCGTCGAGGCGATGGCGCAGGGCGAGGCGCTGACGCGGACGCTTATCAACACACCGGCCTCAGATATGGGCCCGCCCGACCTTGAAACGGCGGCGCGGACCCTCGCAGACCAGTTCGGTGCCGACATTGACGTGACCACCGGCGATGATCTGCTGACGGCCAACTTTCCGATGATCCACACGGTGGGTCGCGCCGCCGACCGCGCACCCCGCCTGATCGATATGCGCTGGGGCACGCGCGGCCCGCAACTGACCCTCGTTGGTAAAGGCGTGTGCTTTGACACCGGCGGGCTCAACCTCAAACCCGGCGCTTCGATGGGTTTGATGAAAAAGGATATGGGCGGGTCAGCCGCCGTTTTAGGCCTCGCGCATATGATTATGGCGACCGGGTTACCGATCCGGCTGCGGGTACTGATCCCAGCCGTCGAAAACAGTGTCTCTGGCAACGCTTTCCGCCCACAGGATATCCTGACCTCGCGCAAAGGGCTGACCGTCGAAATCAACAACACTGACGCCGAAGGGCGGCTGGTGCTGGCCGACGCCCTTGCCCTCGCGGACGAAGACAAACCAGACCTGATTATCTCTATGGCCACGCTCACCGGCGCAGCACGAGTTGCGGTTGGGCCTGATCTGGCGCCTTACTTTGCCGATGACGCACACCTTGTGACTTCGCTCGAAGAGGCGGCACAAACTCAGGCAGACCCGGTATGGCGCCTGCCCTTTCATGCCCCATACGAGACGATGATCGAACCGGGTATTGCGGACCTCGACAACGCACCCAAGGGCGGATTTGCGGGCACAATTACCGCAGCGCTATTCCTACGCCGCTTTGTGGAAAAATCGCCATACATGCATTTTGATATCTACGGCTGGCAACCGGGGGACGCGCCAGCACGGGCCAAAGGCGGGGTGGGGCAAGCCACCCGCGCGCTGCTTGCCGCTCTGCCTCGCGCGCTTGGGCTGTGAGCGATCCGCGCCTGACACCCAATCCCGACTACCTCGGCGTCGATCGCCCGGGGCGGATCGTCTGGCCTCATGTGGATCTGTGCCGCTCCCCGTCAGGCGCGCGCGACCGCCAATTGCTGGCCGGGGCGGACGTCACAGTAATGGGTGAAGACGACACACACGCTTATGTCCGGGCCGCCTTTGATGGCTACATTGGCTTTGTCCCTGCCCGCAGCGTCGGCGGCCCCCAGACAGCAACACATATTGTGGCGCGGCCAGCCGCACATGCCTACAGACAAGCATCGATCAAAGCCCCCGAAACCGCCAGCCTCAGCTTCGGGGCACGGCTTACTGCGCGGCGAGAGAGCGAAGACTTTGTCGAGACCGAACTGGGTCACGTACCTATAGCGGCGTTGACGCCCCTGCCTGCCCCAAATGGCAACCCAATCGACATAGCCCGGTTGTTCCTCGGCACGCCCTACCTTTGGGGCGGCAATACTCGTGCAGGCATCGACTGCTCCGGACTGATCCAGATCGCGTTGTCCAGCGCAGGCCAACCCTGCCCCGGCGACAGCGATATGCAGGAAACGGACGTCGGACAGACTTTGCCCGATGGCAGCGACTACGCCCCCGGCGACCTTCTGTTCTGGAAAGGACACGTCGCGCTGGTAACCAGCCCAACCACGATGATCCACGCAAACGCGCACCACATGTCCGTCGTCGAAGAAGACATCACCGCCGCCCTAGCCCGCATCGCAGCAACGAACACCGGCGCTGTCACCAGCCACAAACGGCTCGAAATTTGAAAACGCAGGCCTGTGCGCCTGCAGACGTTCAGATCACTCGACGGCGCGGATCAGCTTGCGCTCCAGCACCCGCAACACGGTCTTGAGATCATGGCCTCGACGCAGGATCTGGCCATCTATGCCGATCACCGCATACATGCCTTGCCGGCCCCGAAGCTTGGGGCGCTTCTCGATCCGGTAGAGCGGGTTTTCGGCCGTGTGACGAAACACAGAGAACACCGCGACTTCGCGCAAACAGGAAATACCGTAGTCGCGCCACTCACCCGCCGCAACCATGCGCCCGTAGAGCGACAGGATCACAGACAACTCTGTGCGGTGAAAGGCAACCTGAGGATTGGGCAACAGGGGCGAATTGGATGGTGGAGGCGTGTGCAACGTCATTGTCCCAACAGTTGCGCGATGCCTGCCCAATTTCAAGGCCCGCGTACGAGCAATGGTTGATGCGGCCTCAATTCCGCGCAACAGTGCGCGAAATGAATACAAAAATGAGCCACTCATGACGCCCGAACAAAGGGCCCGCACCTGCGCCGACCTAATGTGGTCCGCTGATCGTGCCAGTCAGGCGCTGGGTATGGCGATCACCGCGATTGGTCCGGGCACTGCGACACTGACCATGGCTGTACGCGATGACATGCTCAACGGGCACGGAATCTGTCACGGCGGCATGATCTTTACTCTTGCCGACAGTGCATTCGCATTTGCCTGTAACACCCACAATCAACGAACCGTCGCACAATCCAACCAAATCACCTACCTCGCTCCGGGGCGGGCAGGCGACACACTGACCGCACAGGCGACCGAAGTGTCGCGGATCGGGCGCTCCGGCACCTATGACGTGGTCGTACAAGACAGCGACGGTCAGGATATCGCCCTGTTCCGCGGACTTTCCCGCACTATTCAAGGCCAGCATTTCGACGAGGATGCATCATGAAAGATCTCACACCGCCGCGCGACACACTCGACCCTATCGAGATCGCCAGCAGGGACGAAATCGCAGCTTTGCAGCTGGAACGGATGAGCTGGTCTCTGAACCACGCCTATGCAAACGTGCCCCACTACAAGCGAGCCTTCGATGCCGCAGGCGTGCATCCGGACGACCTCGCATCGCTCAGTGATCTGGCCAAATTCCCGTTCACCGTCAAACAAGACCTGCGTGACAGCTACCCCTTTGGCATGTTCGCCGTGCCGCGCGATCAGGTCGCGCGCATCCACGCCTCGTCCGGAACAACGGGCCAACCGACAGTGGTGGGCTACACAGAAAATGACCTCAAAAACTGGGGCAGCGTCGTCGGGCGCTCCTTACGCGCGGCTGGTCTCGCTCCGGGCGACCTGCTGCACAACGCATATGGCTATGGGTTGTTCACAGGGGGCTTGGGCATCCACCTTGGGGCCGACGCTCTGGGGCTGACAACCGTGCCCATCTCCGGCGGCATGACCCCGCGCCAGGTCCGGCTAATACAAGATTTTGAACCTAAAGGGATCACGGTCACCCCGTCTTATGCCCTTTCGGTCCTTGATGAATTCAACGCCCAAGGGATCGACCCGCGGGCCACCTCCCTTCAGGTCGGCATATTCGGCGCCGAACCCTGGACCAACGCCATGCGGCAAGAGATCGAAGACGCCTTCGATATGCACGCCGTCGACATCTATGGGCTAAGCGAAGTCATGGGCCCCGGCGTTTCGATGGAGTGCGTCGAAACCAAGGACGGTCTGCACATCTGGGAGGACCACTTTTTCCCCGAAATCATTGACCCTGAAACTGGCATCCCGGTCGCGGACGGCGAACTGGGTGAGTTGGTCTTCACCTCGCTCACCAAAGAGGCATTTCCCATCATCCGCTACCGCACCCGCGATCTGACGCGGCTGTTGCCGGGTACCGCGCGGTCCATGCGACGCATGGAGAAAGTGACCGGGCGCAGCGACGACATGATCATCCTGCGCGGCGTCAACGTCTTCCCCACGCAAATCGAAGAGGCGATCATGGCCACACCCGGCCTCGCCCCACATTTCCAGATCGAACTTTCCAAACCCGACCGTATGGATGTGATGGAGGTGGTCTGCGAAGGGCCGGATGCACAGGCCGGTGCAGCGCTTGCCCAAAAGATCAAGGAAACCGTTGGGATCAGTGTTTTGGTAAAAGTCGGCGCCCCCGGCTCCGTTGCGCGATCACAGGGCAAAGCTGTTCGGATTGTGGACAAGCGGTAAGCCCATCTTTTTAATGACAGTTGCCGGGGTGCAATGCGCTTGGGCGGGCAACTGTGCTTTGATATGCGTTACTGTCTGTATGATCGCAGCGAAGTTCAGTTTTGAGCCCAAAGCGCCGGATGCTGCAGTGCGCACCAATTTCGCATACCTATGTTTTGCTGTTATTTCTTAACGACCCAATTCCCGCTAAAACTACGAGATCCGCTTGCAATCAGAGCCAAAAAACGGCAACGGCCACGAGGAACATGACCGTCATGATCGGGCCCCAAAGTCTACGTTCTTCTTTTGAGGGTGTAATCCAGTTCAGCACCATACTCAAAGCGTTCACCGAGAGAGCAATCCATATCGCCCAAGACGGCCAACCCGGCCAGCCACCGTCGGCAGATAGCACTGCTAGCGCCATACCAACCAAGACAAAAATGGAAGCAGCCGCAACCAACCGACCTGATGTTGGAAGTGACCCTTCGGTCTGACCGCCCTGTGTGAGCCTGCCCCACGGAGCACCGAAGATCAGAGCAATCTGAAAACAAATCACTCCCAGGACCATCACGCAATAAGCAAGTGGCAAGCTCATTTGGCCCCCTCCAAACACGCGCAAAATCAAATGGTAAATTAGGGACCTGAGGGAAATTAAGCAAGTCTTCGCGGTTGTGAAAGTGCGCTCAGCACAGACCTGAGAACCTTGCACATGAACGGCGGCAAGGTCCGCAAACCAGTCCTTGCCGAGCCGATCTTTGGGACTTTGTTCGAGCGACAAAAGTGAGGTCAGGATTATCCAGCAAGCCGCCCTTCACCTTTACTTAACGCTTCCAACCGCGCGCCCTGTTAACTAGGCAAACAGTGCACAGCTGGTGTACAGGCTGTGCACGTGTTGTGCACCCCCATTTGGCCATAAAAAGCTGACGTTAACGCTTGCTTCGCGGCTCTTGCCGCTCAGCGTCCAGTCGCCGTTGCGCGTACGCTTCTCAGATCACGCAAAAGAGCCCTGACAAAACCAGCCCGGCGACATCGCCCCGCCGTGCCCGTAAAACAGCCACAGCCGCTGACCGCACTCCGTATCCGTCACCCAGTAGTCCCGTGTACCACTGCGCCAGTTCGGATCGTCCAGCCACCATTCCGGCGCCAGCCGTTCTGGGCCCAGCGCGCGCAGCCGGGTCAGGTCCTGACCACGCCAGCGGAAGGTCTGCGGCATGTGGGGGGTGGCAGGGGCGTGTACTGGCTCAGGCTGCCAGAGCAGCAATGGGCGCGGATTGCTTGGTGCCGGCCATGCGCCCTCATGCGGTTTGGACCACGCGGCCGCCAGTATTTTATGTGCTTTTTCAGGGATATGACTGTCCGCCGGATGCACTCGGCGGATCGCCTCCAACCCCACACGCGCGCCCAGTCGGCCGATCAGATCATCCAGCGCGTCAGCCTTGTTCAACCGCGCCTGCACCGCCTCACCCGCCTGAAGATGACCCACCACAGCAGCGTCATGCAGCGGTTCGACCTGCACGGCCACAAGGCGCAGCATGTCGATACCAAAGCCTGCGTCGATCTCATCCAGCTTCAGCTCTAACAGCGGACGGATGCGCGCAGGATCAAAGCTGGAGCGGGCCAGACCGATCTCGATCACCTCGACCCCGTGGTCGCTGCGATAGGCCTGCAACGCCACACGCCGCACGCCTTTCCCCTTGTCTTCCAATACCTTGCACAGACGCGGCAGCAACCGGTCAATCCCTGCCATCACGTCCTCAGCCAGCCCAATAGGGTCTGGCAAGGTCATCCTCACTGCAAAATGGTCAGGGGCCTTCGCGGGCGACACAGGCTCGGGCGCGCTGCCCATCGCCTGATCCAGACGCATCACAAGGCCCCGCCCAAACCGGCGCGCGAGCCCCGCGCGTGGCTGACCCAGAAGGTCCCCCACCCGACGCAGGCCAAGGCGGCCCAGCTGTGCCGTCACCTCAGGCTCAAGGCGCAGGGCGGCAATGGGCAGGGGGCTAAGCGCGCCATAGGTCTGGCCCGGCGCGGCAATGCGTTGGGTGTTGCCGGTGCGGGTGCGAATGGCCGGGGCCGCACCCCCTTTGGTCCAGTGCCGCCGCTTGCCTGCGCGCGACCGGGTGGCCCGCGCCTCTTGGTCAATGGCATCGCCTGTGCGGTCCGACCCCGCCGCACGGCCCGCATAGCGGGCCAGGGCCCATGCCGCCCCCCGCGTGTCCGCCAGACCCATCAGCACGCTTAACCCCAGATCAGTGCAATCGTCCTCAACCACCTGCATCAACTGCGCCTCACCCCCAAACAGATGCGCACAGCCCGTCAGATCCACAACCAGCGCGTCGCCCTCCTCGGGCGCAACCCAAGGGGAAAACTTGCCCGCCCAGCGCTGCAAGGCCTCCAAAAACCGGGTCTCACCCACCACACTGCGTGGATGCGTGAGCAGACCGGGGCACATCGCATGAGCATCCCGCACAGGTTGGCCGACCTGCAAACCGCTGCTTTGCGCAACACCGTTCAAGGCGGTGATAACTTGCGCATTCTGCTGCTCTTGCACCACTGCCAGCGGCTGATCACCCAGCACCGGTTGGCGCCGGATCAGACGTTCGGCCCCCAGACGCGGGAACCACAGGGAAAGGATGCGACGGTCGGACATAAATTAATGTTCATATTTTGTTCTCGACCTGAATACGATGAGTCGGACGTCCGAGTCGAGCGGATCAGGTGCCGTAGCGCGCCATAAACGTCTCCACCGCGCCATCAACCACCCGGTCAATGTCGGCAGGCGTCACATGGTCGATCACCCCAAACATCAGGCGCGGCCAGATATCAGCCTTGCACAGCTCGCCAAATTGGTCCGACGCAAGGGTCAGGTCGTCCATGTGCAACTCGCCCCGCGCCATGGCTTCGGCAAAATACTCGGTCATCACCGCGCGCATCCGCGCCGGTCCCGACTGGTAAAAAGCGCGCCCGATCTCGGGAAACCGATCCGATTCCGCCACGCAGATGCGAAACACCTGCTGACCGAACTTCGAGGTGATAAAGCGCACAAAATGCCGACCAGTCTGAGCCAGCACCGCGCGCGGCTTGGCCGTCATGTCTAAATTATCAATAGCAGACTGACTTTGCCGGGCACATTCCTGATTGGCCACCTCCATGAACAACAACCGTTTATCCGGGAAGTAGCTGTAAAGGGTCGCCTTGCTGACCCCGGCCTCACGCGCGATGTCGTCTACACTCGCGCCCTCAAACCCGTCCGCCATGAAAATAATACGCGCACCTTCAAGGACCTGATCAAACTTGCGGCCCTTCCGGACCATCGGTGTCGCGTCATTCATAGAGATTCCCGTGTCATAGACTGTCAGTAACATAAACTGTTCCGTTTAGTTTCGACAGAAAAAAACCGAGAAAACCCTGTTGCAAGTTCGGCCAGACACGCCATCATAGTTTGGAACGGTTCTAAACTAACGGCAGACACATGCGATTTACCACCTACCGCAAACGGTTCGACGACCTTAGTGAACAAGAGATTCTGGCGCTCGCCATTTCCTCGGAAGAAGACGATGCGCGCATCTATCGTGGTTATGGCGAACACCTGCGCGCCGATTTTCCGGGCAGCGCTGCCATCTTTGACGATATGGCTGCCGAAGAAGATACGCACCGCAAGCGCCTGATCGAGTTGCACCGCGCCCGCTTTGGTGAGGTGATCCCATTGATCCGGCGCGAGCATGTGTCGGGGTATTATGCCCGCCGCCCTACTTGGCTGGTTGAAAACCTCAGCCTGGATCGCATCCGCTCCGAAGCCGAAGCGATGGAGCGTGATGCCGCGAGGTTCTACACCGCCGCGGCCGGGCGCACATCTGATGCAGCCACGCGCAAACTGCTCGGTGATCTGGCCGCCGCCGAAGCTGGGCACGAGCGCAAAGCCAATGCGCTGGAAGGCAAGCATCTTGATGACGGAACCCGTGAAACAGAAGACGATAAGGACCGCCGCCAATTCATCCTGACTTACGTCCAGCCCGGTCTTGCGGGCCTTATGGACGGTTCCGTCTCTACCCTCGCACCCATCTTTGCAGTCGCTTTCGCCACGCAGGACACATGGACCACGTTCCTTGTCGGGTTGGCCGCGTCTGTGGGTGCAGGGATTTCCATGGGATTTACCGAAGCCGCCTCGGACGACGGTCAACTTTCGGGGCGCGGTTCGCCCATCAAGCGGGGCTTTGCGTCCGGGATCATGACCACCGTGGGCGGATTGGGGCACGCCCTACCCTACCTAATAACTGATTTCTGGACAGCCACGGTCACCGCCATCGCCGTGGTGTTTGTCGAGCTTTGGGCCATCGCGTGGATTCAGAACAAATATATGGACACGCCTTTTTGGCGGGCAACTTTGCAGGTCGTTGTAGGCGGTGCGCTGGTTTTTGCAGCCGGGGTGCTGATCGGCAGTGGTTAGCAGGCGCAGGTCGCGCTAAGGGTGGCGCATGCTGGCGATCCTTTTCAAAACCCTGCCCTTTTTCGCCCTGATCGCTTTGGGTTACTGGGCAGGCCGCACTCGGTTTTTCACCGAAGAGGCGACGGCCTATCTCACCAAATTCGTGTTCTACTTTGCGCTGTCAGCCATGATATTCCGGTTCTCGGCCAATCTGGAACTGGCCGAGGTTTGGGACGGCAAGCTGGTTGCGGCATACCTGTGTGGCACGCTTGCTGTCTACTTGATCGCCACAGCCGTCGCGCGCATCCGTGGCCTTGATCTGCAAACAGGGGCAATAGAGGCCCAGTGCGCTGTGATCGGCAACGCAGGCTTTCTCGGCCTGCCGATGCTCGCGCTGCTGTTCGGCCCACAGGCCATCGGCCCGGTCATGCTGGTGCTGGCAACCGACCTTATCGTGTTCTCCAGCCTGATCGTAATCCTGATAACCATTGGGCGGGACGGGCGGATGTCACTGTCGATCCTTAGGACCATTGGCATAGGCCTGATCAAAAACCCGATGATCGTAGCGATGACGCTGGGCCTGACTTGTGCGGGGTTGGATATTCCGATCCCAGCCCCGATGAACGATTTCCTTGGAATCCTGGGGGGAGCTGCAACGCCCGGCGCGCTCTTTGCCATCGGCGCGTCTCTGGCCTCCAAATCAACCGAGCGGATAGAGATCGCAGCGTGGCTTAGCTTCTGCAAGCTGGTGCTGCACCCGCTCGCGGTGACCATCTACGCCCTCTACATTTTTGATGTTGAACCCTTTGGTGCTGCCATGATCATTGTCTGTGCGGCCATGCCGGTAGCAGGCAACATCTACATGCTGGCGCAGCACTATGGCGTTGCGCCGCAGCGGGTGTCAGCGGCCATTCTGGTTTCAACCGCCCTCAGCGTCGGCAGTCTCACCGCAGTCATTGCCTGGATCAGCTGAAATTCTTCTGACGAAAAATACCACCGCCGGAGGCATCCGAAACTTGCCGCACGCGCGCCCGCCCGGTAGCGATGAACAAACGAAAGGAACACGGCCATGAAAACCCAGTCCGAAAATGCATGCTTTGGTGGCGCCCAAGGGGTGTACACCCATGCCTCCACATCCTGCGCCTGCGATATGACCTTTGGCCTCTTCCTGCCCGCCGAAGCCGCCGAGGCCCCCGTGCCGCTCTTGTGGTTTCTGTCCGGGCTGACCTGCACCCACGAAAACGCGATGACCAAAGCGGGCGCACAGGCTTGGGCAGCAGAACATGGGATTGCACTGGTCTTTCCGGACACCTCCCCGCGCGGTGACGATGTAGCGGACGATGATGGCTACGATCTGGGCAAGGGGGCTGGTTTCTACGTCAACGCCACCCAAGACCCATGGGCCGCGCATTATCGCATGTGGGACTATGTGACTGAAGAATTGCCCACTTTGCTTGAACGCAATTTCGCCCTCGACATGGACCGTCAAGGCATCACCGGCCACTCAATGGGTGGGCACGGCGCACTGACGATGGCCATGTCTTTGCCCGAGCGGTTCAAGTCTGTCTCAGCTTTTGCACCGATCGCCAACCCCTGTGCTAGCGACTGGGGGCGCAAGCAATTGACTGCCTATCTGGGCAATGACGAGGCAGCATGGTCGCCCCACGATGCAACTCTACTGATGCGTGCCAATGGCTTTGACGGGCCAATGCTGATTGACACGGGCACCAACGACCAGTTCCTCGACCTGTTGAAACCCGAAGCACTTGCCGAAGCCGCCGCAGCGCGCCGCCAGCAGATGACGTTCCGGATGCAGCCCGGTTATGATCACTCTTACTTCTTCATCTCGACCTTCATGGAAGATCACGTGGCCTTTCATGCAGAGAACCTGTGGGCGTGACCACACTCTACATTGATGCGGATGCCTGCCCTGTAAAGGCAGAAGCAGAGCGGGTCGCAACGCGGCACAAAGTGGCGATGAAGGTGGTGAGCAATGGCGGCCTGCGCCCCTCGCAAAACCCGCTGGTCGAAAACGTGATCGTCGATGCGGGCCCGGACGTGGCCGACATGTGGATTGCCGAACGTGCGGGCCCCGGAGACGTTGTGATCACCGGAGACATCCCGCTGGCTGCCAAGTGCGTCGAAGCGGGCGCGCGGGTCCTCAAACACAATGGTGAGGCGTTGACAGCGGCCAACATCGGCAACGTTCTGGCCACCCGCGATCTCATGGCAGATCTGCGCGCCGCTGACCCCTTTCGGCAGGGTGGCGGCAAAGGGTTTACCAAAGCAGACAGATCGCGTTTTCTTGACGCACTGGAACGAGAACTGAGGGCGGCACAGCGATGAGTATCAAGGCAGTGGTTTTCGACATCGGCAACGTGCTGATCGAATGGCAGCCCGAGCGGTTTTACGACAGCGTGATCGGAGAGGCGCGGAGACGCGAAATGTTCGAGTCCGTGGATTTGCATGCCATGAATGACAAGGTCGACCTCGGCCACCACTTTACCGATACTATCTATGCCGCTGCCGAAGAATACCCCGACTGGCGTGCCGAAATCCGTATGTGGCACGACCGTTGGATCGAGATGGCCAGCCCGGTGATCGACCACTCTGTCCGCCTGATGGGCGCGTTACAGGCCAAGGGTACACCGGTCTTTTCCCTCACAAACTTCGGCATCCAAAGCTACGATTTCGCGGCGACACACTACCCGTTCATGCGCCAGTTTGATCGTGATTTTATTTCCGGCCATATGGCCGTCATCAAGCCGGATGCACAGATTTACCAAATGCTTGAGGACGCAAGCGGTTTAAGCGGGGCCGACCTGATTTTTACCGACGACCGGGAGGACAATATCGAAGCGGCCAAAGCAAGGGGCTGGAACACTCATCTGTTTGAAGGGCCACAAGGCTGGGCTGACCGGCTGGTTGCCGAAGGGCTCCTGCACAAGGACGAGGCCGCATGAACCCACCCGTCATCCCCTTTGATCAGGGCGACACTCTGCTCGACTGGCTTGGCCTGACGGATGCACTGGCCGCAGGCCACTCACTGCCAAAGGCAGAGATTGGCGACACGTTCCTATACCGCAACCCTGATACCCTGCTAAGCCGCGCCGCGTGGATTGACGGGCTGGGCATGGCCGTCAAAACGGCAACTATTTTTCCCCAGAATACAGAAAAGCCGACCATAAACGGCGGCGTTTCCCTATACTCTGACAGTGACGGTACGCTTGACGCGATCATCGACTTCCACCTCGTCACCAAGTGGAAAACCGCCGGAGACAGCCTGCTTGCGGCCCTGCACCTCGCCCCGGCAAAGCCGCAGCGCATTCTGATCGTGGGCGCAGGCACTGTGGCAGCATCGGTGCACGCAGCCTTTGGCGCAGGTTTTCCCGACGCTGCTTTTGGCCTGTGGAACCGTTCACCGCAGCGTGCCGCTGAGTTTTCGAAGGCGCACCCTGATGTCACGGTCGAACCCGACCTAGAAACCGCCGTGCGCAACGCTGACATCGTCATCGGGTGCACCATGGCTACCACTCCGTGGCTGTGCGGCGACTGGCTGCGCCCGGGTCAGCACGTCAATTTGATCGGTGCCTACCGCCCAGATATGCGCGAAGTGGACGACACCACTCTGCTTCAGTCCCGCGTCTATGTGGACAGCTTTGACACCACCGTCGGACATATTGGCGAGGTGAAGATCCCGCTTGAGACAGGCACGATTGCCCGCGAACATCTTCTTGCAGACTACTACGATCTGCCGTCTTTCAAACCCGCAACAGACGACATCACCCTATTCAAAAACGGAGGCGGCGCGCATCTGGACTTGATGACCAGCCGCTATATTCTGGACCGGTGGAGGGCACGCTGATGTGGGCATTGATCATCTTTCTCAGCATTTTGGCGATCCCGTTTACTGTTGAGTGGACACGCAGCCCTCTGTCAAAAACGCAGCGCCAGGAGGCACCCGGCAAGTTCGCACTCTTGTCCCAGGGCACCACACACTACTACTGGCTCGGCCCAGAGCGGGGGCCAGTTGCCGTGTGCATTCACGGGCTCAGCACCTCGTCCTATGTCTGGCGCGGGGTGGCCAAGGGGCTGGCGTTGATGGGCTTTCGGGTGCTGGTCTATGACCATTTTGGCCGGGGATTTTCAGATACGGTGCGGGGTTTACAGGACGGTCCATTCTTCGTCCGACAGCTGACCGATCTTTTGGAACATGAGAAGGTGGACGAACCACTGACGGTGCTGGGCTACTCCATGGGCGGAGCGGTCGCGACGCACTTTGCGGCCACCTACCCAAGCCGGATCAAACAACTGATCCTGCTGGCGCCGGCGGGCATGCAAAATATCAATTCCCTCAAAATGCGCGTCGTACTCAACGTGCCGTTCATCGGCGATTGGCTATTTCTGCTGGGTTACCCGCGGATTCTGCGCAAAGGCCTTGATGCAGAGGTCGATCTGCCCAGCAGTGTCGAAGGGATCAACGATTTACAACGCGCCGAGACGGACAGGCGGGGCTACTTCCCTGCCATGTTATCTTCTCTGCGCGGCGTTTTGCGTCGCGTCGCCAAAGACCAGCACAAAGCGATTGCAAAGGCCGGAATCCCGGTACTTTGCGTTTGGGCCAAAGAAGACGACGTCATCGTATTGGCCGGGAAGGACAAGCTGGCCAAATGGAACCCCAAAGCAAAACAGGTGGTGGTGCCGGGGGCGGGTCACGGGATCACATACACACATACTGGTCAGGTGATCGAAGCCATCCGCGCCTCACTGGACTAAGCGGGCGCGGCTTGTCCTAACGGGCGTTCGCGGATGGGCAGATGCACAATCGCACTGAACGCCCCAACCGCAACGCCGACCCACCAGACCTGCGTGTAGGTGCCATAAAGGTCGTAAAGACGCCCACCCAGCCAGACCCCAAGGAATGACCCCAACTGGTGGGAAAAGAACACGATGCCATAAAGCGTACCCATGTAACGCACCCCGTAAATCTGCGCGACAAGACCAGAGGTAAGCGGGATTGTCGCCAGCCACAGCGAACCCATTGCCACCGAAAACAGGATCACCGTTTCCGGCGTGATGGGGAACAGGATGAACAGCGAGGCCACTATTGTACGCCCGGCGTAAATCCCAGCAAGCAAGTACTTCTTTGAATACCGTTTGCCCGCCCAACCCGCGGCCAGCGTCCCGCAAATATTGGCAAGACCGATCAGCGAAATAGCAACCGCGCCGAGGGCGGACGTGGTCGAAACGCCCATGCTATCAAGCATACCACCAGGCATGATTGGTCCGCATAACTCAGTTACGAAGGCTGGAAAGTGCGCCGTGATAAACGCCACCTGATACCCACAAGAGAAAAAGCCGATGAAGATCAGAAAATACGACGGGTCGCGAAACGCCTTCATCAGAATTTCGCCCATGGTTTCTTCTACCGCTGCCTTCGAAGCCGGGACAGGCACCCGCATCATCGGCAAGGTCAAAAGAGTGGCCATGATGGCCGCCGCAAAGATCATAAAGACGCTGGGCCACGCCATCATCCCCAACAACCATTCCGCCACGGGCGGGCCAAAAATCTGACCGCCCGACCCGGCAGCAGCAGCGATGGCAAGGCTCATCGATCGATTTTCATCGCTTGACGCACGGCCGACTACCGCCAGTATGACGCCAAAGCCTGTTCCCGCGATCCCAAAGCCTACGAGCCAAGCATAAATCTGGTGTTCAAGCGGCGTCACTGAATAGGCCGACAGGACAAGACCCACCGCATAGAGCACTGCCCCAATAATGATCGCTTTGCGGTCCCCGATCTTTTCTGCAATCGCGCCAAAGATCGGCTGGCCGACCCCCCAAGCGAGATTCTGGATCGCAATGGCCGTCGAAAACTCTGCCCGCGCCCAGCCAAACTGGTCCGCGATTGGGATCTGGAACACGCCAAATGATGCGCGCACCGCAAAACTCACGACAACGATGACACAGCCGACAATCAGGACCGGAGTGAAAAGAGGTGTGCGGCTTTGCATAGGCGTGTCTCCGAAGCGTCAGAGCAGAGTTAACGTATCGATCCACACCGTCAAATCAGGAAATATTGCCTCGGCATCACATTCTCTGAACTGTGCTGGCTTTTCAGGCGGGCGATGGCACGCTACCACAGGCGGCAATGACCGATTTGATGACAGAATATCAGGCCCTTGTGGCGGCAGGCGCGCTGAAACGGGACGACGCGCAAGAGGCAGTGTTGCCCGAGTTTGAACGCATCCGCGCGGCCTTGGCTGAACCCGTCAAGCGCGGGTTCTTCCGCAAGGCACCTGAGCCACCAAAGGGGCTTTACCTCTGGGGCGGCGTTGGGCGCGGAAAATCCATGCTGATGGATTTCTTTGTGAGCCATGTGGAGGTCCCGGCCCGCCGGGTCCATTTCCACGCGTTCATGCAGGAAATTCACGCCGCCATGCACGAAGCCCGCAAGACAGGTGTCGATGACGCCATTGCGCCAGTGGCTGCGGACGTGGCCGCCTCGGTACGTTTGCTTGCCTTTGACGAAATGCAGATCAGTGACATCACCGATGCAATGATCGTGGGGCGACTGTTTGAGGCGTTGTTTGCAGCCGGGGTTGTGGTTGTCACGACGTCAAACCGCATTCCCGATGACCTTTACAAGGACGGGTTGAACCGACAACTTTTTGTGCCGTTCATCGACTTGCTCAAGGAAAAGATGGTGGTGTGGGAACTGGCCTCGCCCACTGACTACCGGCAGGATCGGCTGACCGGCAGTCCGACATACTTCACGCCACTGGGAACTGCAGCACATCGCGAGATGGATGACATCTGGAACGATTTGGCCGGGGGCGATGACCATGTGCTGGATATCACGGTGACGGGCCGCATCGTCACGATCCCGCGTTTCCGCAATGGCGTAGGGCGTGCCAGCTTTTATGATCTGTGTGCCAAGCCGTTGGGGCCGGGCGATTTTCTGGCCATCGCGGAGGCCTGCAAAGTGCTGATGATCGACGACATCCCCACCTTGTCACGTAGCAACTTCAACGAAGCCAAACGGTTTGTGACGTTGATTGACGCCCTTTACGAGGCGCAAGTACGCCTGATTTGTTCGGCCGCCGCGGTGCCTGAAATGCTGTATCTGGAAGGCGAAGGCACATTTGAATTCGAACGCACCGCCTCGCGTTTGCGCGAAATGCAGAGCGAAGGATGGGCGACAGCCTAGCCGTTTTCGCGCAAAACCGCCCCGGCAAGGTAAAGCGAGCCACAGATCAAAACCCGCGCATGAGGGGTGTGGGCAAGGATCTCATCCAACGCAGCGCCTACATTTTCAGCCTCTGACGCGTTCAGCCCAACATCCTGCGCCGCCTTTGCGGTTTCAGAAGCCGGAAGAGTCGCCGCCTCGCCCGGTATTGACAGTGCGGTCAAGCTGTCAGCCACCTCTGCCAAAGGGGCCAGATACCCGCGTGCGTCTTTGGTGTTAAGCATCCCACAGATCATATGCGTCGGTCGCGCGGGCAGACTGCGCAACACAGACGCCAGAGCGTGTCCTGCCGCCGGATTGTGTCCCCCGTCCAACCAAAGTTCAGCGCCCGAAACCGCCGCCGTCTCGGCGAGAGGACCGCTGCGCAGACGTTGCATCCGGGCCGGCCAGGACGCTTGAGTAACAGCAGCAAGGCACGCCGCCTCGTCACACCCCAAATGCCGGAGTGCCGCGAGCGCCATACCTGCGTTCTGGATCTGATGATCGCCGGGCAGCACAGGGCGGGGCAGATCGAGCAGCCCAACTTCATCCTGATAAATCATCCCATCACGTTCAGGGCTGGCATGCCAGTGTTGGCCGTAGGCGAGAACCGGTGCACCCAGCCGCGCAGAGCGCGCCTCAATCACCTCCAGCCCAGCCTCATCCTGCGGACCAACGATGCAGGGCACACGGCGCTTGATGATGCCTGCCTTTTCCCCGGCAATGGCCTCGATCGTGTTTCCAAGAAACGCCTCGTGATCCATAGACACCGGAGTGATGATGGTCAGCGCTGGAGTGTCGAGCACGTTGGTCGCATCCAACCGCCCGCCAAGGCCAACCTCAAGCAACGTATAATCCGCAGGGGTCCGGGCAAAAGCGAGGATCGCAGCGCAGGTCGTGATCTCGAAATAGGTGATATCGTCGCCGCCGTTTGCGGCGTAGCATTCATCCAGCAGCGCCGTCAGATCGGGTTCTGAGATTAGAGTTCCTGCCAGCCTGATCCGTTCATGAAAGCGGGCCAGATGGGGCGATGTGTAGGCGTGTACGCGCTTGCCTGCGGCCTCAAGCCCAGCGCGGATCATAGCCTGTGTCGATCCCTTGCCGTTGGTGCCTGCGATGTGGATCACCGGAGGCAGGTCGTTCTGCGGATTGCCAAGGGCCGCCAGCAATCGCCAGACGCGATCCAAAGTCAGATCAATGATCTTGGGGTGCAACGCCATCATCCGGGCAAGGATCGCGTCGGATGTGGGCGTGCTCATTTTTTCGGTGCGGTGTCGTCGGCCTCAGCCGGTGACGCTGGCGGTACTGGTGCGGGCAAATCGCCCATCACAGCAGGTGGCTGGTTCATCAACATACGGGTGATGGTGATCAACTCAGCCCGCATTTCGGTGCGCTTGGTCACCCGGTCCAGCATCCCGTGGTCCAGCAGATACTCGGCGCGTTGGAAACCTTCGGGCAGCTTTTCGCGGATGGTCTGTTCGATCACGCGCGGCCCGGCAAAGCAGATGAGTGCGTTTGGTTCCGCGATATGCACGTCACCGAGCATCGCATAAGAGGCCGTCACACCGCCCGTTGTCGGGTGCGTCAGCACGACGATATAGGGCAGTCCCGCCTCTTTCAGCATCTGGACCGCGACAGTGCTGCGCGGCATTTGCATGAGGCTCAGGATTCCCTCCTGCATCCGCGCTCCGCCAGCGGCAGAAAACAGGATCAGCGGGCGGCGGAGTTTTACCGCCTCTTGGGCAGCAGCGATAATCGCGTTGCCCACATACATGCCCATAGACCCGCCCATAAAGGAAAAGTCCTGCGCGGCGGCAATGATCGGGGTGCGTCCAATTTCGCCTGCGGCGACCAGCATCGCCTCTGACTCTCCGGTCGATTTTTGGGCCGTGCGCATACGGTCAGGATATTTTTTCTGGTCCCGGAACTGCAGCGGGTCCGCGATCGGTGTGGGGACCGCGACTTCGGAAAAGATACCGCCATCGAACAGGGCCCCAAAGCGATCCCGCGGCGTGATCGCCATATGATGGTTGCAGTTGGTGCAGACGTTCAGATTGTCGCTGAGTTCGCGGTGAAACAGCATCGTGCCGCACTCATCGCACTTGGTCCACAGATTGTCCGGTGTCTCGCGGCGCGAAAAGATCGAGTTGATCCGGGGCCGGACGTAGTTGCTGATCCAGTTCATGAGGTCTTCCTGCTGCGACGTTAGGTTTCAGATAATCCGGGGCGGGCTCAAATGCAATCAGGCCCTGATTGCCAGACGGGCGACAAGCCAGCTTACAAACATAATGCCGAAGTCTACAGGCAGCCAAGCGGCCATTTGCGCCTCGTCCGCCAGACCAAAGGGGAGGACGAACAGCGCAAGGCCAGACATCTCATCCGGAACACTGGTGATCACCATGGCAGAGAGGTTGTTTACAAAGTGCACAGCGATGGCTGGGCCCAAAGTGCCGGAACGAGCAGTGAGGTCAGCCATCAGGATGCCGAAGAGGGTTGCCCATGCCACAATAGTCCAGGCATTGCTGCCAGCGCTGTCGGGTAGGTAGTGGGCCATCCCAAACAGAGTGGCCGGCACGATCATCCAAATGAACGGAGATCGAAAACGCACGGCCAGTTGCTGCTGAATGTAGCCGCGAAAGAACACTTCTTCGGCGCCCGACTGGATCAAAACGGCCACAACAGCAACCGGCAGCAACAATAACCAGCGGCCCACCGCCATATTGCGCTCAAGCGGTCCGCCCATGTCATAAGGCGGCAAAACCCAAATGGCGGCCATCAGGATCAACATTGCGGTGGCAACCACAATGAACTGGCGCAAGGCCAGCCTTGGTTCCCCGATCAGTGTCAGGGGCCGACGTTTGTGCACCATGATGACGACAAGGGCCGCCGACACACCCAGCAATCCCAACTGAAACAACAAGACGAACATGCCGGTCGCCGTCTGCCCCGTCTGGCCATTCTCCATGATGGCATCCACGGCACCGGGTTCCATAACTTGAAACAGAGTGCCAAACAGCACTTGCGTCAGGGCAAGAAACAGACCTGCGGCCAGCACCAGCCCAAAGCAAAAGCGCCACAGCTGCGCCGCCCCTTGAGCCGGAGCGATAAAGCGGGCGTGGGGGTAATAATCAAAGGTCCACACACTCATGTGTCGGTTTTCTCTAACGGAGGCGGAGGTGGGCCTTCTCCCTGCGGGATCGCGATATTGGCCTGACGGAGCAGTTCCGCAGCACCGGTCAGATAGCCGGACACAGTGCGCAACAGGCTGAACAAAACGGTTGTGTCGCTTTCCACCACGGACCGGAATTCAGATGCGCCAATGCGCAGGAATAGGGCATCAGACGTCGCCGTCAGGTTCAGGTTCCGGACTTCATCCGACAAGATCGCAAGGTCACCAATCAACCGACCGGGTTCGATCGTGGTAACAGGGCGTTCGCCTTCGCTGATGTCATAGCTCAGAACCGCAGACCCCGAGATACACAAATAGGCGGCGTCAGGCTTTTCGTTCATGGAAAAGATGCGCTGCCCTTTCTTTGCCTCGTACCACTGAGCCGCGAATGCCAGCAGACGCTGGTTCCGGTTGCTCAGCCCCTCAAACAATTCGGTTCGGGCAATAACCCGCAACTTGCGATTCAAGTCGTCGCTGTCATCTTCTTCCAGGTTTTGCACACCATCAATACGCCCATCCTTGATCTCGACAAACAGGTCATAGGCGTCCGGGTTTTCGAACTTTTCTTCCAGAAAGATCAACGTGGCATCTGGCAACAAACCGCGAAGCGCCGTGCGGGTCTTGCGCCGTTCTTCGGCGCTGTGTGAGGCAAGCGCCCGGTCAAGCACAAGGATATCAGGCCGTTTGATCCCGGCACGCGAAAATGCAACGCGCTCGTGGAAGATGGTGGGCAGTTTTGTTCCACCCAGTCCTGTAGGAATATCAAACGCTGTTTCTGCAACCAACCGGCGCAGCCCGGCATCCCTTATCAGATCGGCCACCACATCTTCGATCAGCTCGCCCTTCAGGCCTGCGACCATAGAGATCCGACCGTAGAGGGCGTTCTCTAACAGCGTCAGGCGCGGCAAATAGTTCTCCGGAGCAATCGGAACAAAGAAGTCACTCGTTTGCGTCCGCAAGGCCACGCCACTGGCTTTGCGGATTTCAACGATTTCTTTTTTGAAACTGTCAGGAAAGGCTGGGCCGATCTGTTCAGCGGTGAAGGCAAAAGGTACAGTCAGCAACAGCGCAAATTCGTCATCTGTCAGCGCAATATCCCCGCGTTCGCGGCGACGCTGTGCGATATCGACGAGACGTTCGTACATGCTTTCATCGATATTGAGGGCCGTAAACAGCGGATGGTTCGTCCCGTCCATGCCAAAGGTCTGGTGCAGCGTCTCAATGAGGGTTTGGGAAATGGCGATTCCCTGTTCGGCCAGACCCTGTTCAAAGATCAGGTTGATGAACACCGCATTGGCCGCCAGCCCTTCCTGACTGATTTCACGCTTGGGTGAAGCAAAAAGCAGGTTGCCACCGAGCGGAACGGCCGGATTAAAGCTGTCTGGGTCAAATCGGTAGACTTCGTCAATCAGACCCTTTTCCTGCAGGCACTTCTCAACCACCGGACGTATTTCGACCATGGCTTTGGCCAGCTCGGGATGCATATCAGGGTCAATCCGACCGGTCAGCATCCGCCGGAACATGAAATCATCGACGCCCATCGCCTGGATCAGCTCAAACCACCACTGGCGAATGTCATCCCCATCAGTAAGACCCGCCAAGGCAGGGTCCACCCAATCGACATCCACTCGATCTTGGCTGTTGCCAGATCGGATGGCCTCGTTCTGGATCCTGTCACGCTTGTTGGACTCCCAATCGACGGTGCGCGGGCTGGTCATCAAGGGCATCAACAGGTTTGAGCCAAGTGTACCGTCAAAGAGATAGGGGCGCGAATGCGCATAACCGATGCGCGCCGCGATCACAGACTGATGCAGTTCTGACAGGTCATACCCCGCCATCTCAACTGTCCCACGCGCAGGCATAACCTCCCGCGTCAACAGTTCGGCCAACGCGGTCCGCTCCGTCTGGTTGCGGGCCTGAATGGCGACCCGTGCGCCTTTGGGGATTGTCAGGTTGATGTTTTCGAGGATCGGGTTGTTGTCCACCGTGCGAACGGTCACATCCTTCAGTTCGATATCACCGCGCAGATGTGGCACCTCATCCGGCTCGCCCTCAAACAGATCCTCATCAATCATACCGTTGGGACCAAACCGCTCGGTTACGACCTCCCACCGCACAGCCATATCCTGCGTCTGGTTGTAATAGGTCAGCAGTTCCTTCCACGGGCTCGACAAGTCCTTGTAAGCCGCAAGAGCGGCAACAAGCGCACCGACAGTGATTTCACCTTGGATAACCAGATACCCGCCGACCAAATAGAAAAAGAACGGGGTCAGTTGCGTGATGAAGTTGTTGAGGAACTTCATAAAGAACTTTTGCTGGTAGATCTTGAAGCGGATCCCAAACAACCGCCCCAAACGGTCCGTAAACTGCGCCAGCCGGTACCGCAGCCCACCATTGGTGCGCAGATCAGTAATGCCTGCCGCACTCTCCCCGATTTCAGAGGAAAAGGCGCGCATTTCTTTGATCCGCGCCTTGTTCAGCAGGTTGATGCGCCGTTGCAGCATCGGGATGAGCCACGCCTGCAACGGTATCAGCGCGATCCCGGCAATGCCAAACCAGACAGACTGGATAAACAGAAAGATCAGGATGATCAGCATTTGTCCGGCCTGAAACACCGGCTGGGCCACCATGTCACCCATCAGGCCGCCCATCGGTTCAGCCTCGGACGTGACCATGCTCACCAACTCGCCCTGGCTGGTCGAACGGAAATAGGTGCGCGGAAAGCGTAACATCCGACTGATCAATTGGAACCGGAAACGGCGCAAAAGCCGTTCGGCCGTGACGCCCTTCATCGTGTTCAGCCGCATTTTGAGGAGGCCATGCGCGATCACAGCGGCCAGATAACCGAAACACAGCGTCAACAGGAATTGGATCTGGCTGAGCTCAAAGCCAAAGACTTGTACCGCATCAGACGTCGCCCCGATGGCATCGTTAATCACGCGTTTAGGAAGTTCCAGCGTCGCATAAAGGAATGGAAACGTGACAACGGTCAGCGCCAGCAACATCAACTGGTCTCTTTTGGAGTGCTTCCAGATGAAAGCGAAAAGGCTGGAATCCATGCAATCGTCCCGATCGGCTGTGCCCGGTGGTCTGGCAGATACCTCCCCCTGCCTGAACCGTTCGGTTTACCTAGTGGCACCCTGTCCGCAATGCAACCGCGCCAGACGCTTGCAGGTACCCCGACCAATGGCTATTCCGGTGCAAATGTTCTTCGAGGGAGAGACCCGATGCTAGACGGCAAATTCGACAAATCCAAATTGCCCAGCCGCCATGTAACCGAAGGACCCGCGCGCGCGCCGCACCGGTCCTACTACTATGCAATGGGTATGACCGAGGAGGAAATCCACCAACCCCTCGTCGGCGTGGCCACCTGCTGGAACGAAGCAGCGCCCTGCAACATCGCGCTGAACCGTCAGGCGCAATCGGTCAAGGTCGGGGTCAAGGGTGCGGCAGGTACACCGCGCGAATTCACCACCATCACGGTCACGGACGGCATCGCGATGGGGCACGAAGGGATGCGTTCGTCTCTGGCCTCCCGCGAGGCGATTGCCGACACTGTCGAATTGACCATGCGCGGGCATTGCTATGACGCGATTGTGGGTCTTGCGGGTTGTGACAAATCCCTGCCGGGTATGATGATGGCGATGATCCGTCTGAACGTGCCATCCGTGTTCCTTTATGGTGGGTCGATCCTGCCAGGCCGTGTTGCTGAAAACGCTCCAGTGCCTGCCGAATACCTCGACCGCGACCTGACGGTTCAGGACATGTTCGAGGCCGTGGGCCACCAGCAGAACGGCACCATGAGCGAGGCCGAGTTGGACGTGCTTGAGCGCGTCGCCTGCCCCTCTGCCGGGGCGTGCGGTGGCCAATTCACCGCCAACACCATGGCGTGCGTGTCAGAGGCCATCGGCCTTGCCTTGCCCAACTCCTCTGGCGCACCCGCGCCGTATGAGTCCCGTGATGAATACGCCAAAGCGTCCGGCGCAGCGGTCATGAACCTGATCGAAAAGAACATCCGCGCCCGCGATATCTGTACCCGCGAAGCGTTCGAGAACGCGGCTCGCATCGTCGCCTGCACCGGCGGATCCACCAATGCGGGCCTGCACTTGCCTGCCATGGCGCACGAGGCGGGCATCGACTTCTTCCTCGAAGACGTGTGCGAGATTTTCCGCGACACGCCGTACTTCGTCGACCTGAAGCCAGGTGGTCAGTACGTTGCCAAGGACCTTTACGAAGTTGGCGGCGTGCCCGTAGTGATGAAGGAACTGCGCAAAGCCGGTCTGATCCACGACGATTGCATGACCGCCACGGGCTATTCCATCGGCGAAGAGCTGGACAAGAACAGCCTCGAGGCCGACGGTAAGGTGATCTATCCCGTGGAAACCCCGATCACCAAGACTGGTGGCGTTGTTGGTCTGAAGGGCAATGTCGCCCCCGAAGGCGCTATCGTGAAAGTCGCCGGGATCGAGCCACAGCACCAGATTTTCACCGGCCCCGCGCGCATCTTTGAATGCGAACAGGACGCGTTTGAGTCCGTACAGAACCGCACCTATGAAGAAGGCGACGTGTTCGTCATCCGCAACGAAGGACCATCCGGTGGTCCCGGCATGCGCGAGATGCTGGCGACAACCGCCGCCCTGTCCGGGCAAGGCATGGGCAAGAAGGTGGCGCTGATCACCGACGGCCGTTTTTCCGGCGCGACGCGTGGTTTCTGCGTTGGGCATGTTGGCCCAGAGGCGGCACACGGTGGTCCAATCGCGCTGTTGAAAGACGGCGATGTCATCACCATCAACGCCATCGAAGGGTCGATCAATGTCGACTTGACCGACGAAGAGCTGGAAGAGCGTAAGGCTGCCTGGAGCGGTCCGCGCGAGACCCTGTACGGCTCCGGAGCTCTGTGGAAATATGCCAAGCTGGTCGGCCCGACATATCTGGGGGCGGTGACGCACCCCGGGGCCAAGGCCGAGCGCCATGATTACATGGAACTCTAAGGCCTTTCTGGCCGGAGCCACCTGTGTGGCTCTGGCAGGATGCGATGAACTGGCCGGGTTCGGTGGAGCGCAAAACAACGGATTGCCCTACGCCTCACTGGCAGGTGGGTCCGTCAGCCTTGTCCCGCCCGTCGGCTACTGCGTCGACAAACGCAGCGTGCGCGCGCGCTTTGCCGTGATGGCACGCTGCGACACTCTGGGTGGTGACGCGTCGTTTGGCGCACCCCTTGCCGTCATCACAGCGGCCACTGTGGATCAGGGGGCGGGTGCGAGCGCAAGTTCAGGCAGCGAAACTGTCCTGTCGCGCCGTACATCAGGAACGCTAACTTTACTGCAAGTCAGCGGCAGCCCTCCCAGTCCCGAGATGCGCGACGTGTATTGGCGTGCTGTGGGGCCGGTTGGCAATCAGGTTATCGGCCTCGCCATTTATGAGGGCGAAAACGGAGAGCCTCTGGGTGAAAGCGCTCCAAGCCTACTCACCGAGACGATGCAGCGGACTCGTGCGCGAACCGCCGCAGTGGCGAGCGCAGCGAAAGACAATTCTGCAACGACGCTGGTAAAACCCGAGTGAGGCGCACAATTGCCCGGTTCATTTCAACGAAACCTTTGGCATAGATAAAAGGCGCGCAACAGAAGCGGCCAGAACGGCGTTTGGTACATGGCAGGCAAAACGATACGGTACATCGAAAAGCTGTCGCACAAGGGTGCGATGCGCCGTTGGGCGCGTGCCGCGCGCAATGCCAAGACGGCGGAACTGGGCGAGTTGCGCGGCCTGCGTGCCTCGGCCCGCCTGCTCCGCAGTCATCTTGATCGTCTGATCCATACCGCCGACGAACGACTGGCTTTACCCGCCATCGGCTCCACTAATTTTGCACGCCCACACAACTCTGACTGGGCATGGCGCCCGGAATTGTGGCGCGGTTCGCTGCACAATGCGGGCGCATCTTCGGTACAGTCCAAGACCATGATGGGCAGAGAGGTCACTCTGTTTCACGACTGCAATTTGAGCGAATTAACCCTGCGCCAAATCCGCAACCAGCGCGAACGCGATCTCGCTCCTTATGGTCTGCGCATGGATGTCTTTAAATTCGACGGCTCATTCCTGTCGCTTGTGATCGACCTGCCGCAAGACGCAGTTCAAGGTCTGACAAAGACGCACCTTCTTGGCATGAACACGATTGTCGAGATGGAGTATCCCCTTGAAATCTTTGGGCGTCTCAACATCCGTCATGGTCCCAACACCGAACAGATCGTGCGGGAATTGCCACTGAACGAACAAGACGTGACAGTCGAATTCGACCTCGCCTACTCCAAGCTGAACGAAAAGAGAGTGGAAAAGGCGTGGATCGACCTGATCTTTGAAGGGCCGGAGATGAACCAGATTACTCTGCGGGATCTGACTTTCTCGCGCCGCCCGCGCGCCGCATTGTGAGGAAGGGAGCAGTATGAGCACTCTGACACTGACACCGACCAGAATGCGGCAGGGCATTTGGGAAGGGATGGTTAAACAGTCCGGCAGCGGCGTGCCGCAGATACGTGTCACGCACCTCGATATTACCGTGCCAGATGTAGAGGTGAAGGAAGCCGAGACCGAAGGCTATTGGCAGGTGCAGGTCCCCGTGCCCGCGGCGGCGATTTCGGATGGCGTACAGGTCTTTGTCATCGCGGATGCCACGGACGATACAACCTTGGGCCAGTTCACACTGATCGCAGGTGAAGCATTGGCGGAAGATCTGCGGGCAGAGGTTGAATTGCTGCGCGCCGAGTTGGACATGCTAAAACGCGCGTTTCGCCGTCACTGCACAGAAACGTCCTAGGACCGCTTGGCTGCGGCCAATGCAGCGCGCAGCACGTCCCGGTCTCCGATGTGATTGGCAAGGACAAGGATCAGGCGCGCATTTAGCGCGTCGCTGGCCTCTTTCGTTAGCCCTTGGTGAGCATCCAGCAACTCGTCATAAAACCCGTCTGGGTCTGGGATGTTTGGGTCTAGGTTTAACTGGGTCATGTAATGCCCTTTCCCAAAGCGATGCGCATGGCGTCTGATATGTCCTGCACAGTGGCTGACGGCCAACGCGCGACCACGTGTTGATCTGGGCGCAGCAGGTAAATGGCCTGCGCATTGCTGCCCAAGTACCTGTCTTTCAACATTCCCTTTGGATCATCCGCCATGGACAGGGTCACATGATGCACTGGCACTCCGTCGACTTTATCCACATTCGGGGCGTCAGTGCAGATGCTAAGGACAGTGAAGGCGCCCGCCAGCCGCTCTAGCAAAAATCCATCCGCCAGCTCTGCATCCACGCATGGCGCACTCACCCGGGTTCGATCGGGACCTGCGAGGTTATCTGGCCCGTTCAACACCTGCCCGTCATAGATACAAGGTACCGACAACCGCCCAGAGTTCACGAGCGGCCGTGCAAAGGCATGATCCGAGGCCAGTTCCAGCACTGCATTGCGGAAAATGCCGCTTATCTCGCTTTTGGGTGTCAGGAAGTCAGTCGCACGGGTGGAATTTAGGATATTTTCATCCGCCGCAAAGGATCGTTCAGTCGAATAGCTGTCGAGCAAGGCATCAGGCGCAAGGCCGCGCAACACAAGATCCAGTTTCCAAGCAAGGTTCTCGGCATCCTGAATGCCAGAGTTCGCACCTCGCGCACCAAACGGAGACACCTGATGGGCGCTGTCTCCGGCAAACAGAACGTGCCCATGACGAAACGTCTCCATCCGCCGACATTGGAACGTGTAGATTGATGTCCATTCCAATTCGTACTCTGCCCCTTCACCCAACATCGCATCCACGCGGGCGCGTATGCGATCCGGGTCCAGCTCGGCGGCGCGGTCAATGTCCCAGCCCAGTTGGAAATCGATGCGCCAGATGTCGTCAGGCTGCTTGTGCAACAGTGCGGATTGACCGGAGTTCTTGAACGGAGGCTCAAACCAAAACCAGCGTTCGGTCGGGAAATCGGCCGTCATGTGAACATCAGCGATCAGGAAATTATCCTCGAACACACGGCCATCAAAGCTGAGGCCCATCATGTCGCGGATTGGCGAGCGTGCGCCATCACAAGCGATCAGCCAGTCTGCCTCGATCTGGTAGGGGCCGTCGGGCGTATCGATGTCAAGCAAGACGTGATCGTTTTTTGTCGTCATCCCGCTTAACGCATTGCGGCCACGAATTTCGATTGGCGCACCTTCAGCCTGGGACGCGCGAATTTCTTCAACGAGGAACTTTTCAAAATAGGGTTGCTGAAGGTTGATGAACGCCGGGTTTTTGTGCCCGTCTTCAGGTTGCAGGTTGAATTCAAACACTTTTTCAGGGCCGTGGAATACCTTGCCGATATTCCAGACAACTCCTTTTTCACGCATCCGCCGGCCTGCCCCCAAACGGTCAGCAATCTCGAGCGTGCGTTTGGCAAAGCAGATCGCGCGGCTCCCCTGCCCAACGCCCTCATGATCGTCGAGGACCAGTACCGGCGTGCCTTTGCGACCCAAATCAAGTGCTGTGGCCATACCGATAGGACCACCCCCGACGATGACGACTGGGTGGCGTTGCGGAGGTTGTGATTGTGCGGGAACGCGCGCGTATGGGTAGAGGCGAAAAGCGAGGGCATATCGATCGCGGCAGGGGGCATTCATACCGTTTCCCCCAGAAACTCCGATCTTTGGCGCCAATCGAGCCACGCCCCGATGACCACCGCGAAACGCCAGCCTTCAGGTGTTTTGGAGCACACATAGATTGCGTCCAGCTCGTCCATGGCAGAGCCATCACTGCGCAAACGGCGCACTTGGTTCATTTCCAAAAACGCCGTTTTTGCATCGCATTGGGACACAGTGATTCCTCCAATCTCGGTGTGATCGAACCCCTGATCATCTAATTCGGCAAACTTGTTTCGAAACATTGCTTCCATTTCTTGCCGTGATGCTATCGGCAGCGGACCAGATTCAGTCATGTAAATGGTAGGTTCCGTGAACAAGGATGCCATTCCCGGAAAATCCCGCGCATTCCAGCGCGACAGGTACGTGTCAAACAATGCTTCAATGTCTGCCCTGTCTGTCATCCCTGCAACTGCTCCCACATCTCAATGTCCCGCTTGTCCGTCCAGATGCGCGGGTGTGCGATGCCGAGTGCTTCGTCATAGGCCCGTGCGACATTGAACGGCAGGCAGTGTTCATAGATGGCATAGTCGTGGAATTTAGGATCACACTCAGCACGCACAGCATCCCAGGCTTCTTTCAACGAGCCACCTCGCGCAGCAACCCGAGCCGCCGGGCGATAGGTGCTGTCCACAAAATCACGCGTACTTTCAATGGCTTTGCCCACCATCTCTTTGCCCACAAGCGCATCTCCACGCCCTGGAGCAATGGCGTCCACATCGTAAGATTTGATCGCGTCCAGCGTGTTGCCCCAGTCTGCGAAGTAGCCATCGCCGCAATAACACGCGGAGTGATATTCCACGATGTCACCCGTGAACATTACGTTCTGATCGGGCACGTGGATAACAGCATCCCCTGCCGTATGGGCGCGGCCTACATGTTTGATATCGACGCGGCGGTTCCCGACGAAAACGGTCATCGCGTCACTAAAAGTGGTCGTGGGATAGGTCAGGCCGGGAATACTCTCGTGCCCTTCAAAAAGACGGGGAAAGCGTTGGAATTCGCTGTCCCAATCTTCTTGTCCCCGCTCGACCACCATGGCGCGGGCCGCATCTGACATGATGATTTGATCGGCGCTGTAGGCTGACGCGCCCAGAACCCGGACGGCGTGATAGTGGGTCAGTACCACGTGGCTGATCGGTTTGTCGGTCACCTCGCGCACTTTTTCGATGACCTTCGCTGCGAGTCGCGGCGTTGCTTGGGCCTCAACAATCATCACGCTGTCATCGCCGATGATGACACCTGAGTTTGGATCCCCTTCAGCGGTAAAGGCCCACAGGCCTTCGCCAATTTCATCAAAGGTAATCTTTTTTTCAGTCATGTCGCCTTGTGAGGCAAAAGCTTTGGCCATGGTACGGTGTGTCCTTACTGGGCGTCTGGTTGTTGATCGGGATGGGCGGCGGCGATGGCGGGTACTGCAAGGCAGGCTGTTTCGATACGCGCAATATTGGGGAATGGAGTCAGGTCCACGCCCCAGCGATGGGCGTTATACGTCTGAGCAACAAGGCAAAGGTCAGCGATATTGGGCGTTTCCCCTAAGGAGAATGGGGTCGCAACGTTTACCAGAGATTCAAAAGCTTCAAAGCCTTGATGTATCCAATGCTGCATCCAGCCCTTAGCGGCGTCGGCATCCATCCCGATGGAAGTCTGTAAGTGCCGGACCACACGCAAATTGTTCACAGGATGGACATCGATCGCGACGGTATGCGCGGCGGCTAAAACTTTGGCTCGTTCTACCGGATCGTGCGGTAAAAGTGGCGGGTCAGGCCACGTCGTTTCGATGAAATCGAGAATGGCCATGGATTGGGTCAGCACCGTCCCATCAGCCAAGATCAGGGTTGGGACGCCTTTACCGGGGTTCAGCGCTGCGTATGATTCATCGCGTTGTTCGCCTGCCAATAAATCGACAGGTTCAATTTGGTACGCGATACGCTTCAAATTTAATGCTGCCCGGACGCGATAAGACGTCGTGGAACGCCAGTAACTATAAAGTGTGAGGGGCGCAGAGGCCATGATAGTGCACCAGAGTTCAGGTCACGACATGGGTAATAGTTGAAATTGTAACCAACAAGGGGGACAAGCTGAGTTGTTCGATCTGAATAGGGTCGATTTCAACCATCCGCCGCCATCAGAGACGACAATCGTGCACCCACAACAACGCCAAGCGCTGTATACTATAGTCAGTTACTGAAAATTGGGAAGTCATCGACAGAGAGATACCAGAATACAAAGGGCTTTTTAGGTTTGGCAATGACCTACTCTCCCACGCCTTAAGACGCAGTACCATCGGCGCTACAGCACTTAACGGCCGGGTTCGGGATGGGACCGGGTGTTTTGCTTGCGCTATGATCACCAAACCAAAAAAGACCTCTGTATTCCTCAACATGTTGTCCAAGTCGCGTACGACTTTCGTTTAAGCTGTGTATGCTTTTGATTTATCGTTCATCGCAAAACGTATGCAGTCTTGCTTTTACTGGATCAAATCAAGCCTATCGGGCAATTAGTACCAGTCAACTGAATGCATTACTGCACTTACATCTCTGGCCTATCGACGTGGTGGTCTACCACGGCCCTCAGGGATACCTTGTTTTGAGGGGGGCTTCCCGCTTAGATGCCTTCAGCGGTTATCCTGTCCGATCATAGCTACCCAGCACTGCCGTTGGCACGACAACTGGTCCACCAGTGGATCGTTCACCCCGGTCCTCTCGTACTAGGGGCAACTCCTCTCAAGTATCCTACACCCACGGAAGATAGGGACCGAACTGTCTCACGACGTTCTAAACCCAGCTCACGTACCTCTTTAAACGGCGAACAGCCGTACCCTTGGGACCTGCTCCAGCCCCAGGATGAGATGAGCCGACATCGAGGTGCCAAACACTGCCGTCGATATGGACTCTTGGGCAGTATCAGCCTGTTATCCCCGGCGTACCTTTTATCCGTTGAGCGATGGCCCTCCCACTTGGGACCACCGGATCACTATGGCCGTCTTTCGACTCTGCTCGACTTGTCAGTCTCGCAGTCAGGCTGGCTTCTGCCATTGCACTCAACGAGCGATTTCCGACCGCTCTGAGCCAACCTTCGCGCGCCTCCGTTACGATTTAGGAGGCGACCGCCCCAGTCAAACTACCCGCCACACAGGGTCCCGGATCCGGATAACGGACCGCGGTTAGACATCAAGCAGAACAAGGGTGGTATCTCAAAGGAGACTCCACAACGACTGGCGTCGCTGCTTCAAAGTCTACCACCTATTCTGCACATGTTCGGCCTAATGCCAGTGTGAAGCTGTAGTAAAGGTGCACGGGGTCTTTCCGTCTAACCGCGGGTAACCGGCATCTTGACCGGTAATTCAATTTCGCTGAGTCTATGTTGGAGACAGCGGGGAAGTCGTTACGCCATTCGTGCAGGTCGGAACTTACCCGACAAGGAATTTCGCTACCTTAGGACCGTTATAGTTACGGCCGCCGTTTACCTGGGCTTCAATTCAGAGCTCTCACCCCTCCTTTTAACCTTCAGGCACCGGGCAGGCGTCAGACCCTATACGTCGTCTTGCGACTTCGCAGAGCCCTGTGTTTTTAATAAACAGTCGCCACCCCCTGGTTTGTGCCCCCAGCCCCTAGTTGCCTAGGAACCGGGCCTCCTTCTCGCGAACTTACGGAGGTATTTTGCCGAGTTCCTTCAACATAGTTCTCTCAAGCGCCTTGGTATACTCTACCTGTCCACCTGTGTCGGTTTAGGGTACGATCTTATAGGAGGGCTATTTCCAGGAACCTCTAAGCAGCCCATTCAATCCGATAAGGATGAACTACCCTCGAGATCCGTCACCACTCCATGGCCCAGGAATATTAACCTGGTTCCCATCGACTACGCCTTTCGGCCTCGCCTTAGGGGTCGGCTTACCCTGCTCAGATTAGCTTTAAGCAGGAACCCTTGGACTTTCGGCGAGAGTGTCTCTCACACTCTTTGTCGCTACTCATGTCATCATTCTCACTAGTGATCTCTCCACCGGATCGCTCACGCGCCGACTTCACAGAAAACTCCTTATCCTCCGCTACACCACGAGTGGTGCAAAAGAGGATTGGAGTTATGTCACACTACGCTCTGCTACCATGCATCAAATGCATCCTAAGCTTCGGCTCATGGCTTGAGCCCCGTTACATCTTCGCCGCAGGACAACTTATTTAGACCAGTGAGCTGTTACGCTATCTTTAAAGGATGGCTGCTTCTAAGCCAACCTCCTGGTTGTTATGGTCGTCCCACCTGCTTTCCCACTTAGCCATGAATTAGGGGCCTTAGCTGTAGGTCAGGGTTGTTTCCCTCTCCACGACGGACGTTAGCATTCGCCGTGTGTCTGCCATCTAGTACTCCCGGGTATTCGGAGTTTGGTTAGGATCAGTAAGCCTGTGGGGCCCCATTACCCATCCAGTGCTCTACCCCCCGGGGTATTCGGATGACGCTCTACCTAAATAGATTTCGCAGAGAACCAGCTATCTCCGAGTTTGATTGGCCTTTCACCCCTAGGCACAACTCATCCCGACCTTTTTCAACAGGTGTGGGTTCGGACCTCCAGTAAGTGTTACCTTACCTTCATCCTGGTCATGCCTAGATCACTCGGTTTCGGGTCTGATCCACCTAACTCATTCGCCCTATTAAGACTCGCTTTCGCTGCGCCTACACCTAACGGCTTAAGCTTGCTAGATAGACCAAGTCGATGACCCATTATACAAAAGGTACGCTGTCAGGCCTCAAGGGCCCTCCAACTGTTTGTAGGCGTTCGGTTTCAGGAGCTGTTTCACTCCCCTCGTCGGGGTGCTTTTCACCTTTCCCTCACGGTACTGGTTCACTATCGGTCAGTAAGGAGTACTTAGCCTTCGAAGGTGGTCCTCCGATCTTCAAACAGGATTTCACGTGTCCCGTCCTACTTAATACGTCCAATCATGCTTCCTATACGGGGCTGTCACCCGCTATGGCCGACCTTTCCAGGCCGTTCTAGTCACATTCATGGCTCGGCTGGTCCCCGTTCGCTCGCCGCTACTAGGGGAGTATCAATTGATTTCCTTTCCTCCGGGTACTTAGATGTTTCAGTTCCCCGGGTTTGCTCTTATAAACCTATGTATTCAGTCTATAAGTACCTGTTTCAGCGACATATTGAGTGCTTGCGCAACAATATGAAACTGTCAGGTGGGTTGCCCCATTCAGAAATCCATGGATCAAAGCTTATTCTCAGCTCCCCATGGCTTATCGCAGAGTATCACGTCTTTCATCGCCTCTTACTGCCAAGGCATTCACCAAACGCCCTTCTCGCGCTTGATTTGATCCAGAAAAAGAAAGACTTGCGTCTAACACGACCGCACAGCTGGTAACTAAATGCAGTCTTCTTCTGAGATCAAAAGCATACTTTACCCGCCAGCATGTTTTGTAAGCATGCTGACAAATGAACAGTCTTGATGGTTGCGTTCCGTGCGGGACCACAACCAGACTGCTCTGGTTAGTGTACTTGACTTGGACAACTCTGTTTGTTTCAGCAGGGATACGTCAAATCGAACGAGGAAACATTCGATAAGTCGCCTTCGTCATCCGTCTTTCGCCTTTCGACTACTAAACTGAATTCAGAACCGTACTGAGATCATCGCCACACTCGGCGCGATCAAACAGTGTTGTTTGTTACTTTAAGATTACTCTCAAAGTAACTGTATCTCTCTATACGATGTCAATTCGTCCAGATTGGACGAGTAAAAGCGCCGGAGCGCTCTTACTGATCTAATCCGTCAGGTTTCTTTGAACCACTTAGGCAATTTGATCTTGGCCAGGTAAGGAATACCGGGGGCCCTGATCACTCCATCTTTCTCATCATACTTCATGTCAGTTGTTAAGCGTTGTAGCGCATCAGCAACTGCTTCAGACCATGATGTGAAATCAAGTGTTTCAGCTTCTATAAAGAACTTCTTGGTGTGTTCATCAGCGCGTTTCCAACCCCACCCTGGCAGTCCAGAGACGCCAGATCGTGCCACCTCTTTGCGCGTCGCGTTCACATCTGCCAGAGCATCAATGTTCGCGAACTTGATATGAGCAAGGTAGACACCTTGCGGAAAGGAGTAGCTATAAGCTACGCGTTTGTCTTTGGTCAGCTTTACGCCGTGCCTCATCAAAGGAACGTTCGTTTTCACTGCCCATGCCTTACTATAATTCCCAGTAATCACGGCCGCTTCGCGACAGTCAAATACCGATACATTATGAGGCATTTCTTGTTCGTCCGCCTGTTCAAACACATTCAATCCAGT
>NZ_FRFA01000015.1:65000-74716 GCF_900143535.1 Tateyamaria sp. Alg231-49
CTGTCCCGCCCGTCTGGCGCCCCGTTGGTGCATCTCTGCGCCGCCGATGAGGGGGGTTCTACGGTTAGTGCCGGATACCCGCAAGTGCTTTTTTGCAGAAACGTCATCTTTTTTCAAAAAAGGCTGTTTTTCGTTAAATAACAGGACTTTAGGTAATCATCTTTCGCGGACCGTACGTCAATTCATTATAAAATTGCGCGCATCGGTGAGAGTTGGGGGTGATTGAAACGCTACATATGGGGTTATCCCCAGACCTATCCCCAAGAGTCCGGAGACTCACCCGTGAATCGGAGGTGAATCAGCGCTCGAGTCGCATGGCGACTCGCCCGATTCACCGAGTCGGGCCAGGGATTCTTCAAAAATTATTGGGAAGGTCGCCGATTCACCCGGCTTTTTGCACGACTCAGGGGCCAACACGGCACTAAGCCAAATTGCACTGTGCCCGATTCCGGGCATAGCACCCTTTAAACTGCCACTTTCCTGAGCAGTGCAGGAACACGAAGCGCCAAAAGACCCAAAATCACCGTCAAGTAGACCAAAGGCTCCAACTGAAACCCTTTGGACAGCCAGATGAAGTGGACAGCTGCCAGAATCGCGACGGGATATGTCAGAAGATGCAGTTTGCGCCACGCGGCGCCCAGCGCGCGCACCGACCGGTTGTTCGACGTCACCGCCAGCGGGATCATCATCACAAACGCGGCCATGCCGATTGTAATGTAGGGACGTTTGATAATGTCGGCCCAGACACGCTCGAGCGACTGGATATCCAGCACTGCCCAAACCAGCAGGTGCAACACGACATAGGTAAAGGCCAAGAGCCCGATGGCCCGGCGAAACTTGATCACGTTTACTCCGGCAAACTTGCGCAAGGGCGAGATGCACAACCCTATAACCAAAAGCTGCAAAGCGATCTCGCCAAGCTCACGCTCCAACGCGTTAATCGGCTCTCGCCCAAGGCCCCCAGTCATCCCCTGATACAGCAGCACAGGCACCGGGATCAGGTACACTATATATACTGCCCACGTGGGGACCTTGCGGGCGACAGAATTGATCCCATCAATCAGCATCAGAAATTCTCGCGCAGATCCATACCTTCATAGAGGCTCGCCACTTCGTCCTCATAGCCGTTGAACATCAGCGTGTCCTGCCGGCCAGCAAATAGACCGCCACCGACTACGCGCTCAGTTGCCTGGCTCCAGCGTGGGTGATCCACGTTCGGGTTCACATTACTATAGAACCCGTACTCATGCCCCAACGCCTTGTTCCAAGCGGTGGGCGGCTCCTGATCCGTGAGGGTGATGCGCACAATCGACTTGATCGACTTGAACCCATACTTCCATGGCACCACGAGGCGCATAGGTGCTCCATTCTGGTTAGGGATCGGTTTGCCATAGATGCCCGTGGCCATAATGGTCAGCGGATGCATCGCCTCATCCAGCCGCAAGCCTTCGACATAAGGCCAGTCAATTACCGGATAGCGCGTGCCGGGCATTTCGTCCTTCCGCAGCGCAGTTTCAAAGGCCACGTATTTCGCTCCGCCCTGGACGCCAGCCAAATTCAGCAGATCGGCCAGCTCAAACCCGTTCCATGGAACCACCATCGACCAGGCTTCTACACAGCGGAGTCGGTAAATACGCTCTTCGATCGTCATGGTCTCCATGATCTGTGCCATGGAGTAATCGCCAGGCGCATCAACCATGCCGTCAATAACGACCGTCCACGGCTCTGTGGTTAGCATATGAGCATTTTTGGCCGGATCACCCTTCCCGGTGCCGAACTCGTAAAAGTTATTGTACTGCGTGATGTCATCCCAAGAATTCGGGACCAGGGCCTCATCTTCGGCACGCGCCATACCTGCCGCACCAACTAATCCAAGCCCAATGGCTCCGCCCATCAGCTGGCGACGGTTCACGTATTCCTCGTAGGGCGTCGCGTCCGCTCGGGTCAGGGTGTTCTTCCAGCGATAGGCCATGCACGTCTCTCCTTGGGTTGCGCTTTGGGTTGTCACATAGATCGGCGCTGGGGCAGAGGAAAATAATAACTGCTCACATGGATGTCAGAGAGCTGTAACCTCACGCGCCAAACATTGATCGGCAGATTCCTGCGTTTTGACATTGTTGTGAGTGGAAACGTGGATGTGGCGCGGCTTAGAGGTCTCCCCGCGCAAATCAAGACTATGTGGGAAAAATTTCCACGTGATCCAAGCACCCTCCTCCGCCGTTTCCCTTACGATGCCGCACGACGGTACTCGCAACCTTAATGTACTGGGAGACACCAAATGATCCGTACCACTCTTCTTGCTTCTGTAATTTCACTGGGCTTCGCTGCAACTTCTTTTGCCGGCTCTGCAAAAATGGACATCGTTGATACAGCGGTCAGCGCAGGTTCGTTCGAAACGCTCGTCGCAGCCGTACAAGCCGCCGGCCTCGTGGAAACATTGAAGGGCGACGGCCCATTCACAGTTTTCGCCCCAACTGACGCTGCATTCGCCGCCCTGCCAGAAGGCACGGTAGAAACACTGCTGCTGCCCGAGAACAAAGACCAGCTGGTTGCCATTTTGACGTACCACGTCGTCCCGGGCAAAGTGATGTCGACAGACCTCTCTGACGACATGGAAGCGACCACCGTACAAGGTGAGTCTGTCACAATCGATCTGGACAACGGTGTGATGGTCGAAAAAGCCACGGTCGTCAGCGCCGACATCGAAACCACCAACGGCGTGATCCACGTGATCGACACCGTGCTCCTGCCCGGCGCAGACAGCTAATCAAACCATCAGGGGCTCCGTCACCGGGGCCCCTCGACGCGCTCGCACTCTATCAAGCGCGCTTTGTTGCCAGAGCCCGCTCCACCAGATCTAAATAGGTCGAAAGGCAGTCTTGTGTCTGCGCCATGTAGTCCAATCCTGCACGCGCCATCTTGCTCGCTTTATCTTCGCCCAAGTGGTTCAAAACTGCCGTCCCTAACCCCGCCGGCTCCCCGATCTTCAAAGCAGCACCCGCTTCACCAAGCGCTGCATAGGCACCCGCAAAATTCTTGACGCGGGGGCCATATAATGTAGCCGATCCAAAGCTGGCAGGTTCATATGGATTGTGCCCACCTTCATTCCCAAAGGAACCGCCCAGAAACGTGATGGGCGATAGCGCAAAGAATGCACCGATTTCACCAAGGGTATCGGCAATATAAATCTGTGTGTTTGTTGAAATCTCGTCGCCAAGGCTCCGCCGGGCAACTTCAAACCCCTGATCGTTCGCCAGTTGATGCAGCGGTTCGCCCCGATATGGGTGGCGCGGCGCGATGATAAGCAATGCGTTGGGATGCGCGTTCACCACTTCTAAATGGGCTGCAAGCACTGCGCCCTCATCCGCAGGGTGAGTCGACCCGGCCAGCCACAACGGGCGCGCGCCAATTGCATCAGACAGAGCGTCCGTCACAGCCGCAGGTGCTGACAGTTTTGGCAAGGTCAGCCGAAGGTCCGGCACCACGTGTATCAATTCGTCTGGCAGACCAAGCGCGCTCAGATCTTGCGCAACAGACCGCGAACGGCAGGTGATCAGCGAAAACTGTGCAAGGAGGAATCCAAAAACTGCCGGAAAACGCGCGCGCGTCTGCGAGTGCCGCGCATTAAGTAGAATTTGCGGCACGCCTCTTTTGCGCAGTCCCATAACCAATCGCGGCCCCAAATCGCCCTCAACAAAAATCGCGGCTGATATGGCCCACGTATTCAGAAAACGCCTGACGGCCGACGGCGTCTCAATCGGTACGAACCGATGAAGTGCATCAGGCATATTGCGTGCCACCCAATCTGCTCCGGCAGCAGTCGTGGTCGTCACCAGTATTTTGGTCTTTTCCGCCTGTGCCAGATGCTGTGCCAAAGGGCCGATCTGCATGACCTCGCCCAGACTTGCCGCATGAAACCAGATGACATCGTTGCTGGAAGGCGCGCTCTGATGACCCAAACGTTCGGTGAACCGTTTTGGGTCTGCGCCCATCCGCCGGTGCAGAACCCTCGAGAGAAAGACAATCGGGTAGGCAAGGCACCAAGACGCCAGCATCCAGATTTGCAACATCAACGGAGTTCGCTTTGGCACCATATCGTTGTCAGCAAGCCTTTGTAGTCTTGACGCAGCCCCCGGTCAGAGCCGTCTCTTCATCATGATATGGATACACCTTTGCAGCCCAGTGGCCAGTGGTTCCTGACCCCGGCGAACTTGTGAAATCTCTGGGACGCCCCTAAGAGGGATTGAGTAAATGAGCAGATCAAAGCCGGAGCATTTGGAATGGCGACGCCCTCGGACCTCGGCCTGAACGGCACGGTCATCCGCTTCGATACCAGCATCCTCACACCTATGGAGCCTAACCTGTTCGACGCAGCGTGGCTCAAAGAAAACCAGTTTTGGCGCGGCAGCACGCAGGGCAGAAGCAGTGCCCATTTTCTCAATTATGCAGATCGCGACATGGTTCTGCGCCATTTTCACCGAGGCGGCCTGATTGGCCGGGTAAACCGGGACCTTTATTTGCGTACCAGCGCCGAAAAAAGCCGGGCGATGCTCGAATTCGACCTGTTAAGCGAGATGCGTCACGAAGGGCTTCCCGTTCCTCGTCCAGTGGCTGCGCGATTTGTTCCGACTGGTGCCTTTTACCGCGCCGACATAATAACCGAACGCATTCCCAACGCGGAACCGCTTCAGGACGTACTCAAGACCAAAAGTCTCTCCAAGCAACTTTGGATCGACATAGGCGCAGCGATCAAGAACCTGCACGCGCACAAGGTTTATCACTCAGACCTGAACTGTCGGAACATCATGATCGATACGCATGACAAAGTCTGGTTCATTGACTTTGATAAGTGCGAAAAACGAGAAACGGGCGACTGGATGCAAGCCAACATCGATCGACTCCACCGGTCGCTGAAGAAGACTGCGGCAGCATCCAACGGCCTGAACTGGAACGACGAGGATTGGGAGCACCTTTTGGAGGGTTATGCGGGCCCGGCGGCGAACTAACCCTTGAGCAAGCACTACGCATTACATCCAGCAAAGACGACTGCCGCATCCGCAGATTCCAACCGGCCCCAGCCTCGCGGCGAAGCCACCTAAATCCAAGCCTTTTGTGACGTTCAAGTTCTTATGGTATCCACCAAGGCCATTCACTATGAGAACGGGCAAATAATGTTGAACAGGCGATCAGGATATAGACATGCAGGTTGACCCAAATACGATTGATGTCATCGCGCCAAACCTGAAACGCCGCTACTCGGGTGTCTCTTCAACCGTATTCCGGCTGGTGCCAGTGCAAGCCAAAAAGATTGCTATCGCAACCACAGGTCCCCTCCTGCCGGAAGATGCGCCGCAATTTCGACCTTCAAAATTGATCTCAATGTCGCGTTCAGGCCCTTCGGGTTACCGCGTTTGGCATTCCCGCCGGAATATCGAAATGCTGGTGGGTCTGATCCTGAAGTATGTGTTGCGCAAGCGTATCAAGCTGGTTTTCACGTCAGCGGCGCAAAGACGGCGTGGTGAATATTCGCGATGGCTCATCCGGCAAATGGATGAGGTGGTCGCAGCCTCGGGCAAAGCAAAGTCCTACCTTGGCGTTCCAGCCACTGTTGTCCTGCATGGGATTGATGCAGAAGCCTTTGCGCCATCAAAAGATCGCCGCAAACTGCGTGCCGAACTGGGTCTCGATCAAGACGCTTTGATTGTTGGCTGCTTTGGACGGATCAGATCGCAAAAAGGAACTGACCTGTTTGTCGACGCAATGATCGAACTGTTGCCCCGGCATCCAGAGGCGCAAGGGATCATAATGGGCGGCGTTACGCGTGAGCAGCAAAGCTTTGTCAACGACCTAAAGGCCAAGATTGAGACCGCTGGCCTTGCCGATCGGCTGCGCATACTGCCCGAAGACAAGGGCTTTACCATCGCCCCTTGGTTTCAAGCCTCAGATATCTACGTCGCCCCGCAGCGTTGGGAGGGCTTCGGACTAACCCCACTTGAGGCAATGTCATGCGGCGTTCCTGTCGTGGCAACGCGTGTCGGGGCGTTCGAAGATCTGGTCGTGCCAGAGGAAACCGGATTTCTCGTCCCACCCGAAGACATCAAGCAATTGATCGAAGCAACGGGCAAAATGATGGGAGACGCTGCCTTACGCCAATCCATGGCAGACGCCTCACGCCGCAAAGTAGTCGAACAGCATCAAATCGAGCACGAGGCAGATGCCCTCATCGCCATCTACCAGCGCCTCATTGGCGAAGCCTAAGGTCTCTATTTTGAAACTGTCTGGTACTCCGGTGCGAAATGTCTGACCTTCTGAACACATACTGCTAACACAGCAGGAAGGAGCCCAGATTGCCCACCAGTTCAGTTACAATCATCACAGTGAGCTACAACAGCATGGCGGTCTTGCCCGCCATGTTAAAAAGCGTTCCCAAGGGCACACCGGTCGTTGTCGTCGACAATGCGTCTTCTGATACGGATCCGCTAAAGGCTCTGACCGACGAATATGGTGCAACGCTACAGCTGAACGAGGGCAATGTCGGCTTTGGCCCGGCGTGCAACCAAGGTGCGGCCAAGGCCGAAACCGAATTCCTGCTTTTCCTTAATCCGGATGCCGAACTGCAAGACGGCGCGCTTGACGCCCTGCTTGAGGCGGCCAAAACCTATCCTGACGCCAGCGGTTTCAACCCAAGGATATTGGACCAGAACGGGAGCCAGAGTTTCAAACGCGGTTCCAAGATAAGGCCCAATGAACGGTTGAAAGGGCCTGTACCGTCAAAAGACGCCGAGGTGTCCGTCCTGGCTGGATCCGCCATCTTTTGCCGCCGGGCTTTGTTCGAAGAAATCGGCGGTTTTGACCCCGCGATTTTTATGTATCACGAAGACGACGACCTGTCGCTGCGGCTGCGCGAACATGGGCCCTTGATGTATTGCCACAACGCAAAAGTTGTTCACCTTAGCGGTCATGGGTCACCGCGCTTGCCACAAGTCGCTGCGTTCAAGGCCTACTATTCGGCCCGATCACGGGCCTATGCACTTGGCAAATATGGGCATCCGAGACCCAAGCTGGCGACATTGGTGGCGGCAGTGTTCAGGGCGCTCGGACCAGACACGCTGTTAATCAAGAGACGCCGCGCGAAAAACATCGGCTACCTGAAGGGGGCGCTGAGTGCCTTCAAGGACGGCGGTCGAAACACGCCTTAGTCGGCAGCAAAAAACCACATCCAGCCAAGCAAATACGCTCAGACCCAGTATAGGTTGATGTAAGGTCTGGTGATTTGTTCCGCGCGGTCCGGAAGCGCTTCAAACACAGGGGCATAGCGCGCCGGATCCTGCCGCTCAGGTGGAAGCCCTTCAAACCGCGCTGCCCGATTTCGATGCGATGGACCTCGACCCGCTCATTGCCGATCTGAGCAGGGACGCATCCCAGACCATCGAAGCGCGCGAACCATCCTGCGGGGTGGCGATTGTAACGAGGAAAAGCATCTGTTTGAGTTTGGCGGATGTAACCATCTTGCGGGGCGGTGATTTCAAAGCCCCTCGCCCTTCCCAGAGGGGGCTTTTTTTGAACCTTTGATGGGCTGAAATACGCAAAATCCTTATTTTTATGGCGACCCCGGCAGGGTTCGAACCTGCAACCTGCCCCTTAGGAGGGGGCTACCAAAAACTATTTTACCATTTAGAAATATATTGTTAACGGATGCCTCAAAAGTCCTGTACCTACTTTGTACGGCTCCAGTGAGTAAATTGAAGTCAAACCTTCAATCTACCGCCGAAACCTTTACCAGTGGGTTCACTTCCACTTTGGCGTCCTTTTACATCGAATGAACGGCAATGGTCGTAAGAAAAGGTATTTCTTAAAACCGCGCGGCTATCGAGCATGTTCGAAGGATTCTAGGGTCTCTGTGCATCTTGGACGACGCAGAGCGGACATTAATTTACGAGCTGTTTAACGGCAGCTGGCCGCTTTCTCCTTTAGCAGACCTTTGCTGCGGCTTGCACCAATGACTTCTCTGCGGACGGAGCGGACGTTCGCCGCATCGTCAACCAATGTCCGAGTTGCGGACGAACCAGACTTCAGAAAATGATGCTCTGACATATCCATATTTGCATGTTAGGTTGCGTGGAAAAGTGCGTTTTTCAAGGGATATGAGCACTGATGGGACAGAGCAGCAACGCGCAAACAAAGCTGATACATAAAGGTTGAATGCACATGGACTATTATGAGCTAACCAAAGCCTTTGGCGCGTTCTTCGCGATAATGAACCCCTTCGTAAATCTACCGATCTTTCTTGCATTGACGACGGGGTTTACCGTGGCTCAGCAGAGAATGCTTGCTATGAAGATCACTTTGTTCTCTGCCATTATGTGCGCAGTGATCCTGTTTGCCGGGCAAAAAATCATCGGCTTTTTTGGCATCACTGTTGATCAGTTCAGGATCGCCGGTGGCGCGGTTCTGGCACATATCGCATGGTCGATGTTGAACGGGAAAGAAGTCACCTCGCATCATGGGACGGATAAAGAGCAGACCCATATGTCCGACTTGTCCGCGCTGGCCTTCTATCCGATTACCTTCCCTATGATTGTCGGCCCCGGAACGATAGCGACTTTGATAATCTATGCTGGTCATGCAAAAGATCTTGAAAGCTTGATCGCGATTGGGGTCGTGGTCAGTATGATACTCGTACTGTTGTTTGTTGTCCTATTTTTTGCGTCATTCTTTGGCAAGGTTCTAACCAGCACGATGCGCGTTATCATGACGCGTCTGATGGGCATGATTTTGTTGGCGATTGCAGTGGAAATGATCGTGGCGGGTGTCACGGTGGTATTGCCTGGTCTTGCTTAAAGAGTAACCGATGAAGTTTGCGCCACTCATTGATCAAATGGAGCCACGCGTTCTTGCTATGGGTGTCGACCCAGCAGAGTCGGGATGCAAGCGCGGACACTTTGCAAAAGTGATTGAAACGCGGATGTCTTTGTCAGACAACCTGCGCGCTCATCCAGTTCGCTCTGCGTACGAAGCTCTGGAAGGTTCAAGTGTTTACGTCTCGGGAGGGGAGACCCGAAACCACTTGAACCTTCGCAATGAAAGCCGCTGTCGTCAGACTGAAAACACATGGCGCGCCATACTTACTCGTTACTATTTACACATCGGGCCACACACACAGGCGGCTTACTCTCTACATTACCGAGACACCAAACACTGTCTCGATGAGTAATGAATACTTGGCCGGGTTACTTTCGAACAACTCATCAAAATTTCACTCAAGCGCACATGATTTCATACTATGGTTGGATGATTTATTTACCATCAGTTTGAGGCGCCTCCAAGTTGCGTATGGTACTGAAAATAATACATAAAACTCAGAACCACTTAGATCTGATGTCGCGCGCCGCAATCCTGCCACAGAGTGGCCACAACAATGACATAAAATGACCTTGGACTTGTCATGTTTGCAAGATGAAACTGTCTGACGTCAGCGCTTATGGGTCCAAATAGGGCAAATTGCTAAGAGAGTGTTCTTGGCTCATCGTAACCACCGAGGAGTGGAAGATGAGACAGACCAATGGAACACGCAAAAGCTCAGGCGAGAAGATCGTCAAAGACATCAAACGAGCGACCCGCAAGCATTACTCGTCCGAAGAGAAGATCAGGATCGTCCTGGACGGTCTGAGGGGCGAGGACAGCATAGCTGAGCTGTGTCGTCGTGAGGGTATCTC
>NZ_FRFA01000030.1 GCF_900143535.1 Tateyamaria sp. Alg231-49
GTTTAAGATTGCTGAGGGTCAGTGGTATCGTTATGCGCCTTCGTATGTTTCTCCTGCTTATCACCTTCTTGAAGGCTTCCCATTCATTCAGGAACCGCCTTCTGGTGATTTGCAAGAACGCGTACTTATTCGCCACCATGATTATGACCAGTGTTTCCAGTCCGTTCAGTTGTTGCAGTGGAATAGTCAGGTTAAATTTAATGTGACCGTTTATCGCAATCTGCCGACCACTCGCGATTCAATCATGACTTCGTGATAAAAGATTGAGTGTGAGGTTATAACGCCGAAGCGGTAAAAATTTTAATTTTTGCCGCTGAGGGGTTGACCAAGCGAAGCGCGGTAGGTTTTCTGCTTAGGAGTTTAATCATGTTTCAGACTTTTATTTCTCGCCATAATTCAAACTTTTTTTCTGATAAGCTGGTTCTCACTTCTGTTACTCCAGCTTCTTCGGCACCTGTTTTACAGACACCTAAAGCTACATCGTCAACGTTATATTTTGATAGTTTGACGGTTAATGCTGGTAATGGTGGTTTTCTTCATTGCATTCAGATGGATACATCTGTCAACGCCGCTAATCAGGTTGTTTCTGTTGGTGCTGATATTGCTTTTGATGCCGACCCTAAATTTTTTGCCTGTTTGGTTCGCTTTGAGTCTTCTTCGGTTCCGACTACCCTCCCGACTGCCTATGATGTTTATCCTTTGGATGGTCGCCATGATGGTGGTTATTATACCGTCAAGGACTGTGTGACTATTGACGTCCTTCCCCGTACGCCGGGCAATAATGTTTATGTTGGTTTCATGGTTTGGTCTAACTTTACCGCTACTAAATGCCGCGGATTGGTTTCGCTGAATCAGGTTATTAAAGAGATTATTTGTCTCCAGCCACTTAAGTGAGGTGATTTATGTTTGGTGCTATTGCTGGCGGTATTGCTTCTGCTCTTGCTGGTGGCGCCATGTCTAAATTGTTTGGAGGCGGTCAAAAAGCCGCCTCCGGTGGCATTCAAGGTGATGTGCTTGCTACCGATAACAATACTGTAGGCATGGGTGATGCTGGTATTAAATCTGCCATTCAAGGCTCTAATGTTCCTAACCCTGATGAGGCCGTCCCTAGTTTTGTTTCTGGTGCTATGGCTAAAGCTGGTAAAGGACTTCTTGAAGGTACGTTGCAGGCTGGCACTTCTGCCGTTTCTGATAAGTTGCTTGATTTGGTTGGACTTGGTGGCAAGTCTGCCGCTGATAAAGGAAAGGATACTCGTGATTATCTTGCTGCTGCATTTCCTGAGCTTAATGCTTGGGAGCGTGCTGGTGCTGATGCTTCCTCTGCTGGTATGGTTGACGCCGGATTTGAGAATCAAAAAGAGCTTACTAAAATGCAACTGGACAATCAGAAAGAGATTGCCGAGATGCAAAATGAGACTCAAAAAGAGATTGCTGGCATTCAGTCGGCGACTTCACGCCAGAATACGAAAGACCAGGTATATGCACAAAATGAGATGCTTGCTTATCAACAGAAGGAGTCTACTGCTCGCGTTGCGTCTATTATGGAAAACACCAATCTTTCCAAGCAACAGCAGGTTTCCGAGATTATGCGCCAAATGCTTACTCAAGCTCAAACGGCTGGTCAGTATTTTACCAATGACCAAATCAAAGAAATGACTCGCAAGGTTAGTGCTGAGGTTGACTTAGTTCATCAGCAAACGCAGAATCAGCGGTATGGCTCTTCTCATATTGGCGCTACTGCAAAGGATATTTCTAATGTCGTCACTGATGCTGCTTCTGGTGTGGTTGATATTTTTCATGGTATTGATAAAGCTGTTGCCGATACTTGGAACAATTTCTGGAAAGACGGTAAAGCTGATGGTATTGGCTCTAATTTGTCTAGGAAATAACCGTCAGGATTGACACCCTCCCAATTGTATGTTTTCATGCCTCCAAATCTTGGAGGCTTTTTTATGGTTCGTTCTTATTACCCTTCTGAATGTCACGCTGATTATTTTGACTTTGAGCGTATCGAGGCTCTTAAACCTGCTATTGAGGCTTGTGGCATTTCTACTCTTTCTCAATCCCCAATGCTTGGCTTCCATAAGCAGATGGATAACCGCATCAAGCTCTTGGAAGAGATTCTGTCTTTTCGTATGCAGGGCGTTGAGTTCGATAATGGTGATATGTATGTTGACGGCCATAAGGCTGCTTCTGACGTTCGTGATGAGTTTGTATCTGTTACTGAGAAGTTAATGGATGAATTGGCACAATGCTACAATGTGCTCCCCCAACTTGATATTAATAACACTATAGACCACCGCCCCGAAGGGGACGAAAAATGGTTTTTAGAGAACGAGAAGACGGTTACGCAGTTTTGCCGCAAGCTGGCTGCTGAACGCCCTCTTAAGGATATTCGCGATGAGTATAATTACCCCAAAAAGAAAGGTATTAAGGATGAGTGTTCAAGATTGCTGGAGGCCTCCACTATGAAATCGCGTAGAGGCTTTGCTATTCAGCGTTTGATGAATGCAATGCGACAGGCTCATGCTGATGGTTGGTTTATCGTTTTTGACACTCTCACGTTGGCTGACGACCGATTAGAGGCGTTTTATGATAATCCCAATGCTTTGCGTGACTATTTTCGTGATATTGGTCGTATGGTTCTTGCTGCCGAGGGTCGCAAGGCTAATGATTCACACGCCGACTGCTATCAGTATTTTTGTGTGCCTGAGTATGGTACAGCTAATGGCCGTCTTCATTTCCATGCGGTGCACTTTATGCGGACACTTCCTACAGGTAGCGTTGACCCTAATTTTGGTCGTCGGGTACGCAATCGCCGCCAGTTAAATAGCTTGCAAAATACGTGGCCTTATGGTTACAGTATGCCCATCGCAGTTCGCTACACGCAGGACGCTTTTTCACGTTCTGGTTGGTTGTGGCCTGTTGATGCTAAAGGTGAGCCGCTTAAAGCTACCAGTTATATGGCTGTTGGTTTCTATGTGGCTAAATACGTTAACAAAAAGTCAGATATGGACCTTGCTGCTAAAGGTCTAGGAGCTAAAGAATGGAACAACTCACTAAAAACCAAGCTGTCGCTACTTCCCAAGAAGCTGTTCAGAATCAGAATGAGCCGCAACTTCGGGATGAAAATGCTCACAATGACAAATCTGTCCACGGAGTGCTTAATCCAACTTACCAAGCTGGGTTACGACGCGACGCCGTTCAACCAGATATTGAAGCAGAACGCAAAAAGAGAGATGAGATTGAGGCTGGGAAAAGTTACTGTAGCCGACGTTTTGGCGGCGCAACCTGTGACGACAAATCTGCTCAAATTTATGCGCGCTTCGATAAAAATGATTGGCGTATCCAACCTGCAGAGTTTTATCGCTTCCATGACGCAGAAGTTAACACTTTCGGATATTTCTGATGAGTCGAAAAATTATCTTGATAAAGCAGGAATTACTACTGCTTGTTTACGAATTAAATCGAAGTGGACTGCTGGCGGAAAATGAGAAAATTCGACCTATCCTTGCGCAGCTCGAGAAGCTCTTACTTTGCGACCTTTCGCCATCAACTAACGATTCTGTCAAAAACTGACGCGTTGGATGAGGAGAAGTGGCTTAATATGCTTGGCACGTTCGTCAAGGACTGGTTTAGATATGAGTCACATTTTGTTCATGGTAGAGATTCTCTTGTTGACATTTTAAAAGAGCGTGGATTACTATCTGAGTCCGATGCTGTTCAACCACTAATAGGTAAGAAATCATGAGTCAAGTTACTGAACAATCCGTACGTTTCCAGACCGCTTTGGCCTCTATTAAGCTCATTCAGGCTTCTGCCGTTTTGGATTTAACCGAAGATGATTTCGATTTTCTGACGAGTAACAAAGTTTGGATTGCTACTGACCGCTCTCGTGCTCGTCGCTGCGTTGAGGCTTGCGTTTATGGTACGCTGGACTTTGTAGGATACCCTCGCTTTCCTGCTCCTGTTGAGTTTATTGCTGCCGTCATTGCTTATTATGTTCATCCCGTCAACATTCAAACGGCCTGTCTCATCATGGAAGGCGCTGAATTTACGGAAAACATTATTAATGGCGTCGAGCGTCCGGTTAAAGCCGCTGAATTGTTCGCGTTTACCTTGCGTGTACGCGCAGGAAACACTGACGTTCTTACTGACGCAGAAGAAAACGTGCGTCAAAAATTACGTGCAGAAGGAGTGATGTAATGTCTAAAGGTAAAAAACGTTCTGGCGCTCGCCCTGGTCGTCCGCAGCCGTTGCGAGGTACTAAAGGCAAGCGTAAAGGCGCTCGTCTTTGGTATGTAGGTGGTCAACAATTTTAATTGCAGGGGCTTCGGCCCCTTACTTGAGGATAAATTATGTCTAATATTCAAACTGGCGCCGAGCGTATGCCGCATGACCTTTCCCATCTTGGCTTCCTTGCTGGTCAGATTGGTCGTCTTATTACCATTTCAACTACTCCGGTTATCGCTGGCGACTCCTTCGAGATGGACGCCGTTGGCGCTCTCCGTCTTTCTCCATTGCGTCGTGGCCTTGCTATTGACTCTACTGTAGACATTTTTACTTTTTATGTCCCTCATCGTCACGTTTATGGTGAACAGTGGATTAAGTTCATGAAGGATGGTGTTAATGCCACTCCTCTCCCGACTGTTAACACTACTGGTTATATTGACCATGCCGCTTTTCTTGGCACGATTAACCCTGATACCAATAAAATCCCTAAGCATTTGTTTCAGGGTTATTTGAATATCTATAACAACTATTTTAAAGCGCCGTGGATGCCTGACCGTACCGAGGCTAACCCTAATGAGCTTAATCAAGATGATGCTCGTTATGGTTTCCGTTGCTGCCATCTCAAAAACATTTGGACTGCTCCGCTTCCTCCTGAGACTGAGCTTTCTCGCCAAATGACGACTTCTACCACATCTATTGACATTATGGGTCTGCAAGCTGCTTATGCTAATTTGCATACTGACCAAGAACGTGATTACTTCATGCAGCGTTACCATGATGTTATTTCTTCATTTGGAGGTAAAACCTCTTATGACGCTGACAACCGTCCTTTACTTGTCATGCGCTCTAATCTCTGGGCATCTGGCTATGATGTTGATGGAACTGACCAAACGTCGTTAGGCCAGTTTTCTGGTCGTGTTCAACAGACCTATAAACATTCTGTGCCGCGTTTCTTTGTTCCTGAGCATGGCACTATGTTTACTCTTGCGCTTGTTCGTTTTCCGCCTACTGCGACTAAAGAGATTCAGTACCTTAACGCTAAAGGTGCTTTGACTTATACCGATATTGCTGGCGACCCTGTTTTGTATGGCAACTTGCCGCCGCGTGAAATTTCTATGAAGGATGTTTTCCGTTCTGGTGATTCGTCTAAGAAGTTTAAGATTGCTGAGGGTCAGTGGTATCGTTATGCGCCTTCGTATGTTTCTCCTGCTTATCACCTTCTTGAAGGCTTCCCATTCATTCAGGAACCGCCTTCTGGTGATTTGCAAGAACGCGTACTTATTCGCCACCATGATTATGACCAGTGTTTCCAGTCCGTTCAGTTGTTGCAGTGGAATAGTCAGGTTAAATTTAATGTGACCGTTTATCGCAATCTGCCGACCACTCGCGATTCAATCATGACTTCGTGATAAAAGATTGAGTGTGAGGTTATAACGCCGAAGCGGTAAAAATTTTAATTTTTGCCGCTGAGGGGTTGACCAAGCGAAGCGCGGTAGGTTTTCTGCTTAGGAGTTTAATCATGTTTCAGACTTTTATTTCTCGCCATAATTCAAACTTTTTTTCTGATAAGCTGGTTCTCACTTCTGTTACTCCAGCTTCTTCGGCACCTGTTTTACAGACACCTAAAGCTACATCGTCAACGTTATATTTTGATAGTTTGACGGTTAATGCTGGTAATGGTGGTTTTCTTCATTGCATTCAGATGGATACATCTGTCAACGCCGCTAATCAGGTTGTTTCTGTTGGTGCTGATATTGCTTTTGATGCCGACCCTAAATTTTTTGCCTGTTTGGTTCGCTTTGAGTCTTCTTCGGTTCCGACTACCCTCCCGACTGCCTATGATGTTTATCCTTTGGATGGTCGCCATGATGGTGGTTATTATACCGTCAAGGACTGTGTGACTATTGACGTCCTTCCCCGTACGCCGGGCAATAATGTTTATGTTGGTTTCATGGTTTGGTCTAACTTTACCGCTACTAAATGCCGCGGATTGGTTTCGCTGAATCAGGTTATTAAAGAGATTATTTGTCTCCAGCCACTTAAGTGAGGTGATTTATGTTTGGTGCTATTGCTGGCGGTATTGCTTCTGCTCTTGCTGGTGGCGCCATGTCTAGATTGTTTGGAGGCGGTCAAAAAGCCGCCTCCGGTGGCATTC
>NZ_FRFA01000016.1 GCF_900143535.1 Tateyamaria sp. Alg231-49
TGTCGCCTTCCAGCCGCTTCTTGCCCGCTTCCATGAAGTCCTTGGACCATTTGTAATAGATGCCTTGAGAGATACCCTCACGACGACACAGCTCAGCTATGCTGTCCTCGCCCCTCAGACCGTCCAGGACGATCCTGATCTTCTCTTCGGACGAGTAATGCTTGCGGGTCGCTCGTTTGATGTCTTTGACGATCTTCTCGCCTGAGCTTTTGCGTGTTCCATTGGTCTGTCTCATCTTCCACTCCTCGGTGGTTACGATGAGCCAAGAACACTCTCTTAGCAATTTGCCCTATTTGGACCCATAAGCGCTGACGTCAGACAGAAAACACAACCCGCGTTCTCAAGCCAAAGGTAACCAATGTCACAGCCCGCATACCTACATCTGGTTTTGGGAGGAAGTGCCGGCGGATGTCTGCGCGCGGCGGTTGCGAATTGCGGCCTGATGGGCCGTGTGCATGTGTTCGATGATGATCTGAGCCATGGTTCGTTGAACGACAAGCAAGCGCGGGCAGCATATTTCAGAAAGCTTTTCCAAAACTATGGCCAGTTGCCTGACAATCCGTTTCCTTCACTAGTCGATTTCGACCGGATCTCAGCCCATTTGACGCAGGATCTCACGCCAGAAGTTTGCATATGGGCGGGTGAGAATGCATCAGAGCGGACGTTTTTGGAGATGGCATGTCATGGCCTGCGCCTTTTCAAAGGTTCGGTGACCCGAGTTGGAACGACTGGCTTAAAGTCACTGCCGTATATAGGTCCGCAAACTCCGGCTTTACTGGCGAGCCTTTTTGATCAACGCGAAGCGGTAGACCCGGTCACAAGAGCAACGCTTTATTCTGATTTTCTGCGCCTGCGAGACAGTGGTGCTACACTGCGTAAATGGGAAGCAGGCAAGATTGTCGATGTTTCCGACAATCTCTATGACAGTCTACTTTTATCATGCTGTGCAACAAACTGGACACCTGCTGCGCGCGTTGTCGGTACGGCCATGGGGCGATGCGACGAACACAACTTGTTGGGTGATGTGTTCTTATCTGGGAGGCTTCAGCATCTGATCATGCAAGGTATGATTGAGGCATCTGGCCCTCAAACAAGCCTGCGAGACTTTGACGTGCGACGTAGATAACGTTGCCGTACATTTCGGCAATATTTACGCTCACAGAGATGGAGACCAACTGAGCAATTCTGTCCAGATCGCTGATGCGATCCAAGGTGCTAGCGTCATCTTGGTGCTTTCCAGAATGCAGGCAGAAAAACTGGAATGACTGCTCACGCAGAGCACGAACTGACCAATAGCTGCTCCCATTTTTAGGTAACCAATGCCGAAACCCAATGCAAAATGGAAAGATCATCATGGAATTTAAACTTCGCATCGCGGGCTTAATAGCTATGGTTCTCGCTGGCCTGTCTTGGTTGGCAGAGTCAGCTCTTTACGGCGACATAGATGAGAACGGTGTCCTGCAGGCAGGTCCGCGATGAAGACAATTATCGCAGAGATAGGGGCGCAGATAATCACCCAAACGAACAGCTTCTCGTTCTTCAGCTTGGCCCATCACTAACCCCATTCATTCCCTCCCGCTGCTTGAGACGCGGCCCATTTTGGATTAGCTTTCCATGATCTCTTCCGAATACAGGCTGTCTGCCAATACTCGGGCTGATGCCACGGGCCAAAGGAGCAACGTGTGATGTTTTTGAGAACCTGTGTTGCAACTTTAGCTGTGGTCGTTTGGGCAGTATTGGCGGGTGCGTCTCAGCACATCAAGTCCGGAACCCTGCCCGAAGGGCCAGAAGGCGACATAGACGCGCTCACCGAGGAACAGTTCTACGTGGATGGATCGGCGACCAGTGCGAGAGTATTCACGTTCGCGAACGGATCTCGGTCTCTCCACTTCATTCCTATGATCCACCAAGCTGAGCCTGCGTTCTATGAAGCCGTGGCGGGCGAAGTGAAACAGCTCAAAGCGCAAGGAATGGACCTTTTCTACGAATTCATCGACTTCGATGACGTGACCCTTGAAAACAAGCGCAGGGTCCGGGCTATGCTCGGCTTTCTTCCCTCACCGGCTTTCTATGCAGAGAATGTATCTGGTGGCTTGGTGGCTCAAGACAACTCGAAATTCCTAGGTTTTCCAGGAGGCAGGGATGTCAACGTCGACCTAACGCCGGCAGAACTTGCTGATGCCTATGAGAGACTAGTTGGGCCGCTCGAGATCAGCGATGAAAACCTGACTATGCCAATTGGGGAATTCGTCATGCCAACCGCGGATGTCATGCAGATTACCAGTGTCACAATCGACCGGCGAAACCAGCATTTGGCGGAGGCCATCAATAGTGCATCAGGAAGTGTCCTTGTTCTATATGGCGCGGCTCACGGTGCCGGAACTGTCAAAGAACTGTACGCCCTTGACCCGAGCTGGCGGCGCGTGGACTAGACAGGCCCAATCACCTTCTACGACACTCTGAGCCCCAGCATGGGTGTTGTCAGAAGGATTTTGGTTGAGACGGGCAGGGCTGTTCCGTAGCTTCTGCATATGATGAAAAAAGACCCCTTCAAGTACTTTCACAGCAACCCGGAGATCATTCGCCTGACTGTTATGATGAACGTTTGCTTTCCACTTTCGCTCCGAAACGTCGAGGACCTGCTGCACGAGCGCGGCATCGACCTCAGCCACGAAACGGTGCGGTACTGGTGGAATAGATTTGGCCCGATGTTTGCCACTGAGATCCGCCGGAAACGCGTCCAGCAGATGCGGTCGTATTCAAACTGGCAATGGCATTTGGACGAGGTTTTTGTGAAGATCAGTGGCGAGCAGCATTATTTTTGGCGTGCCGTTGATCATGAAGGCGAGGTTCTGGAAAGCGTCGTCACGAAGACACGGGATCGCAAGGCAGCATTGAAATTCCTGAAGAAATCAAAGAAGCGCCGCGGTCGCCCTCATATACTGGTGACCGAAAAACTCCGATCCTACGGCGCGGCGATGAAAGATATTGGCAATGCCGACAAGCAGGAAACTGGCCGCTGGCTGAACAATCGTGCTGAGAATTCTCACCTGCCGTTTCGACGACGAGAACGGGCGATGCTCCGCTTTAGACAAATGCGATGTTTGCAGAAATTCGCATCCGTCCAGTCTTCGGTCCAGAACCACTTCAATCAGGAACGCCACCTTTACTCACGAGACAATTTCAAGCTTAACCGAAGCGCCGCTCTCTCCGAGTGGCGTCAGCTTTGTTCCGGATAGGTTCACGTATTCTGAGGAAAACTGAAACTGGTTCGAATTCGTCTGACAGCACCCTAACCTGAGTTGGCTGAAGGGTCGTCCTCCTCCGGTAATGAAACAAGCGGTTCATCAGGTGGGAGTTCGATCCCTTCATCGCTGGTCGCGCTGCCTGAATTCAGATCCGTGGCAGTCGCGGGATCATCCAGCATCGATGGATCCAACATAGGTGCGTCGGTCGGGATGTCAGCATCAACCCCGAGCGCCTCGGTGTAAGGATTGGCCTGTTCGGCATCCTGTGGCTGATCTGGAGCGTCGGAATGCAGACTGGCTCCAACTGCATCAAGATAGTGGTTAACCGGGTCAATGTGATGGGTAGGAGGTGGGTTCTCGCCAAGATGCTCGTTGGAGGGCTCGAAGCCTCTGTTATCGTGTCCAGCGGGATCGTCCGCGCTGTCCGCTCTTGTGGCGAGGGACACGTCCATTTCGCCGGTCAATCCGAGCCCGGCGGCGGACGGGCCTTGAGCATCGTCGTCAAGAGTGACTTCGAAAATCGGTTCATCGTTACTCGGGGCGTCGTGTTGCGGTGGTGTTGTCGGTACAATATCAATACCGATCAGGGTCGTGTGATCCACATGATGACCACTGTTGCCATGCACACTTTGCACATTAATGTTGACCTGCACATCTGCGTCCGAGGTATGCGTTCCGTGTTGAAGTATATGGAACGTATCGGTGTGATGACCGGATGGCATACCCCCGCCACCGCTCTTGATTACCGCGGATTGCGCCCGGTAATCGTATTCGAAATGCCCCGTCTTTGGGTCGATAGTCAGTGTGCCATACTGTCCTTGCAAGGACAGTGCACCACCGTGCCCGTTGTCGATCGACCAACCACCAGTTCCGCCGGTCAGAGTACCCGACAGGTGCGTCGTCCCGGAACCATGCACCTGCGTGGCGGTGGGTGGGGTGGGGGCAGCTGTGACGTCGAGTGTCGCCGTCGTCGAACTAGTTGAATGGCCGTCAGTGACTGAGATCGTCACTGGAACGTCGGTTTGGCTTGCGCCAGTTGTCGGTGTAAAGACCCAGTTGCTGCCGGATTGATGGAAGCTCCCGTATTGAGGATCCACCTGTACATTCGAAATCGATAACTGGTCGCCAGTGTCGACATCGGTCGCATGAACTGCCGCCAACAAGTCTGCTGCAGACAAGGTCTTGCCTGCTCCCGGCTGCGTGGCTCCAAGATCTCCCGTTTGTACGGCTGGACCATCATTGGTGCCGGTGACGGTGATGACGAGGCTCTCGGTGTCGGTCGCGCCTTGCTTGTCTGTTACCGTGACCGGAATCGTCACCTGCTGCGTCGCGCCGGCTGCGAGGTGCTGGTAGGCGGCGTCGGTCGGATCAAAATTCCAGGATCCGTCCGCGTTCAGCGTGAACCCCGCGGGTGCTGTTTGGCCAAGCGAATACTGTTGCGCAAAAGAACTGCCATCGACGTCCGTCGCCGACATTTGCCCAGTGACTGCATTGCCATCCTCAGTCGCCGAAGCCGACGCAGAGGCCAAAACCGGAGCATCGTTCCTTCCAAGCAACTGAACTCTCAGGCTTCCTGTACTGTTCAGCCCATCCGAATCCGTGACCGTAATGGGTATCGAAATTATCGTATGGTCACCATTGTTAAGGTGGCTATATGCGGCGTTTGATGGATCAAAGCTGTAACTTCCATTGTTATTCAGGTGGAAGCCCGCAACGGGCGCATTGCTTGTGAAGGTCAATGACGCTGAATCATCGTGATCCAAATCACCAGCAGCTATATGGCCGTTGAAGACCTTTTCGCCCTCGAACTTGGTTACGAGATTGCGATAGACGACAGGTGCGTCATTCGTGCCAGCGATGGTGAAATCAACTGGATGAGTTGTGCCATCTACACTGTGAATGACAAAGCTATCCTTTGCTTCTTCGCCTGTTTTAAGATGGTCAACGATAGTGTTGGCGAGGTGGTAGATGTACTGCCCATCCGGATTGACCTGAAGGCTGCCCCCCAAAGATCCGGTGTAGGTTTGGAACCCCATATTGGGAAACTGGGATTCAGCGGCACCATCCGGATCAGTGACATGAAATTGGCCATAAGCGCTCAGCAATCCATGGTCGCCTACACCGGTTCCAACTCCAACATCTTCTTTTAGCGATGCTCCTACACCTGTGATCACAGCAGCATCACCGACTGCGGCCAGGGTCGTCGTCGCGCCTGTATGCGTCACCCCACCATGGGCATCTTTGACGTCATAGGTGAAGTGGACCGTGCCGTTGTAGTCCTTCTCTGGCGTGAATGTGTAGGTACCGTCCTTGTTGTCCAGGATAGAACCGTGATCCGGATGCAGGTTGGCAATGGCCAGCTTGCCGGCATCGTTGGCATCCACGTCGACCGTGTTCCCGAGCAACTGCGCAGAGGTAAGCGTCTGGCGCGTGTCCTCGGTGCCAGGGCGCAAAACGACCTCGGACGAGCAATAGGGCCGGTCATTGCTGCCATGGATCGTGATCACGATGTCATGGGGGGTACCGTCCTTGGAGTGTACCGTGATCGTGTCGGTCAGCGTCTCACCGTCGCCCAACTGGTCAATCGCAGTGCCTCGCGTAGTGGGCCGTCCACCGACAAACCGCAAGCCACCGGCGTCCGCATTATAATGCCAGGACCCATCAGGGTTCAGAAGAAGATCACCGAACTGGCCTTGATAATTGAAACCAATTCCTTTGCCGTCAAACTCGGCTTCCCCTGCGTCAGGATCGATTATGGTCAACTGTCCGTCGACTTTCAGCGTCGCCATTCGAAGATGAGCCATGCCGGGTTGGGCATAATCAGGTGACATATCCTGACCTGCGGTTCCTTCGGTCACGCTCCCGGTATCCACACCGCCAATCACCGCCGCATCGCCGGTCGCGGCCAGCGTCAGAGCGGCCGTTTGTGCAACCGTTCCACCATGCCCATCCGTGACCTGATAGCTCAGGGCGACAGGTCCGTTGTAGTTCGGGTCCGGTGTGAAGGTGAAGCCGGTGGCCGCGGCGCCAGAGATGCTGCCATGGCTCGCGCTGAGGCCGGTGACCGAGAGCGTGTCGCCCGTGTCGATATCGGTCGCATGTTCAAGAAGCTGCGCCGCGGTGATCTGTACCGGCTTGTCCTCGGTGCCACCCGGCAGCGTGACCGGGCCGCTGACGGCGGGGCCGTCATTGGAGCCTGTCACCGTGATGACGAGGTTCTCGGTATCTGTGGCGCCGGTCTTGTCGGTGACGGTCACCGGGATGGTGAGCTGCTGCGTCGCGCCCGCGGCGAGCTGCTGGTAGGCTGCGTCGGTCGGATCGAAGCTCCAGGAGCCATCGCCGTTCAGCGTGAAGCCGGCAGGCGCTGCCTGACCCAGTGTGAATTTCTGCGTATCGCCGCTATCAACGTCCGTCGCTGACATCTGGCCTGAGACCGCGCTGCCATCCTCGGTCGCAGACGCTGTCGCCGCACTCAGTACCGGCGCGTCATTTGTCCCATGAATGGTGATCTGGATCTGGTGCGTTGTACCGTCCTTGGTCTGAACGATCACCGTGTCGACCAGAGTGTCTCCCTGCTTCAAAGCCTGAACACGTGGATTGTCGTTGTCGCCATCGTAAACCCAGTGGCCATCGGGGGCGATCGCCAGTGAAGAGTTCCCTCCCAAACTGGTTGGATAGGATACACGCATCGGAGCACCGACAAATACGGCCTCGCCGCTATCGGGATCCGTAACGGTCAGTCTACCACTGGTCTGAAGCCACTGCATCCCGCTAATGCGGTCCTCGGTCACACTACCAGTGTCCACACCGCCGATCACCGCGGCATCACCCACGGCGGCCAAAGTCAGAGACGCAGTCTGCGTGACTGTCCCGCCATGGCCGTCGGTGACAGTGTAGCTCAGGCTGACCGGGCCGTTGTAGTTCGGGTCCGGCGTGAAGGTGAAGCCGTGGGCGGCGTCGCCGCTGATCTTGCCGTGGCTGGCGCTGAGGCCAGTGACCGAGAGCGCATCGCCCGTGTCGATATCGGTCGCATGCTCGAGAAGCTGCGCCGCGGTGATCTGTACCGGCTTGTCCTCGGTGCCACCCGGCAGCGTGACCGGGCCGCTGACGGCGGGGCCGTCATTGGAGCCTGTCACCGTGATGACGAGGTTCTCGGTATCTGTGGCGCCGGTCTTGTCGGTGACGGTCACCGGGATGGTGAGCTGCTGCGTCGCGCCCGCGGCGAGCTGCTGGTAGGCTGCGTCGGTCGGATCGAAGCTCCAGGAGCCGTCGCCGTTCAGCGTGAAGCCCGCCGGCGCCGCCTGGCCCAGCGAATAGGCCTGCGTGTCGCCGGTATCGGCATCTGTCGCCGACATCTGCCCCGTCACCCGGCTGCCGTCCTCCGTCGCCGAGGCCGTCGCAGCACTCAGAACCGGCGCGTCATTCGTGCCGTGGATCGTGATCTGGATCTGGTGCGTCGTGCCGTCGGCAGAGGCCACCCGGTAGGTAGCATGGCCAACCTCGCCCGCGGCCAGCTGCTGGATGGCGGCATTGCTGTTGTCGGTGACATAGCTCCACATCCCCGCCGAGCTGATATGCAGGCTGCCGCCAAACGGGTCCGAGATCGCGTGTTCACCGAACTGGCTGAACTGGAAATGCTCCTGCGCCGCACCGTCCGGATCGGTCACGTCGAGGTCGCCGCTCACGACGATGCGGCCGTATTTCAGGTTCTTGTCCTCGGTGGCCGTGCCGGTATCCGTCCCGGTGATCACCGCCGCGTCGCCGACGGCGGCTAGCGTTGTGGTGGCGCCGGTATGGGTCACGCCGCCATGCGCGTCCTTCACGTCATAGGTGAAGTGGACCGTGCCGCTGTAATCCGTCTCGGGCGTGAAGGTGAAGGTGCCGTCGCCATTGTCGCGGATCGAGCCGTGATCGGGGTGCAGGTTCTCGATGCTCAGCTTGCCGGCATCGTTGGCATCGACATCGACGGTGTTCGCGAGCAGCTGCGTGGTGGTGAGCGTCTGACGCGTGTCCTCGGTGCCGGGGCGCAGTACGACCTCCGCCGAGCAATAGGGCCGGTCGTTGCTGCCATGGATCGTGATCACGATGTCATGCGGCGTGCCGTCCTTGGAATGCACCGTGATCGTGTCGGTCAGCGTCTGCCCCTCGCCCAGCTGGTCGATCGCCGTGCCGCGCGTGGTCGGCCGAGCACCAGCGTCTGCCAGATGACCGGCATCACCGTAATAGTGCCATTCCCCATTGGCTTTCAGGTACAGGTCGCCATAGGTTCCGTGATAATTTATGCCCGGTCGAACCGTGTCAAACTCCGCTTCACCGGCATCGGGATCGAGGATCGTTAATTTGCCGTCCGCATAGAGTACGGACCTCTGGAGTGTGGCCAAACCTGGCTGCGCGTAGTCAGGCGACATGTCCACCCCAGCCGTGTTTTCGGTCACATCGCCGGTATCAACGCCACCGATCGTGGCCTTGTCGTCGGTGCCGTTGATGGAGACGGTGATCTGCTTGGTGGTGCCGTCGATGGTGGAGACGGTCAGGGTGTCGGTGATCTGGTCGCCTGTCTTCAGCGCCTGCACTGCCGGCTGGCCATTGTCGAGCGCGTAGCTCCAGGTGCCGTCGGGCTGCACGGTGAAGCTGCCATGGGCGCCGGCCGCGCCGGTCTGCGGCACGAACTGATCCTGCCCCGCATCCGGGTCGGTCACGTCGAGCTTGCCGCCGGTCGAGGTCAGCTTGTCCTCGGTCACCGCGCCGACCGCCGTACCGGCGATCGTGGCCTTGTCGTCGGTGCCCATCACGTTCACGACCAGTTGGTGGCTCGTTCCGTCCACGCTGTGGATCGTAAAGGTTTCACGCTCGGTCTGCCTCGAGATCAGCGCCTGAACCGAGGGAGAGGTGTTATCGAGCGTGTAGGTCCAATGACCCGATTGATCGATCTGTAGGCGACCGAAATTTCCTCTCAATGTCGAGGCCTGAAAATGCGCCTCGCCCGGATCCGGGTCGACGATCGTCAACCCGCCGGAAACTGTCAGAACACGGTCCTCGGAGGTTGTTCCGGTGTCGGTTCCGGAGATCCTTGCAGCGTCGGGCTGTGGCAAAACATTGAACGGCATCTGAATCTGTGCCGAGTGACCGTTTGGATCCACGACGGTCGCCGTCAGATGCCCTGATCCAAACCAGTCGGTTGGGGGCGTCATGGTCAGGTTTTTCAGATCGGTGCCGGGACCGAGGATCCATGTACCGCCTGGGCCAGCATGTCCCAGGTTCATGATCGTTCCAGGCGGCAACCCAGCGATGGTCACGGTCGATCCGCCGGGTGTGTTGTTGCCATTAGTCACCGAAATTAGAACTGGAACCGGGCTACCTTCCTTACCGCCGGGGATGAGCCCGGCGATAGCAGGCCCGCTGGGCTGGTTGCTCGACACGATATGGCTCGGCAATTGTCCCGACGCGTGACCGCCGCTGCCCGGTGACACGTTCGGAATGATCGCGTACCCAACATTCTGACCTGTACCCATGCCGGGCAGGGCATGAGTGAAGCCGGGATGGCCGGCGCCCGAGCCGCGTGGATGGGCCTGGGGCAGTGGTGCAAGGCCGGACGAGGCCAACCAGTCGGAACCGGGTTCCGCCCCGGGACGACCCGGTTGGGAATGCAATTCGGAAAGCTCGGCACCCATGTGGCGTGCCAGGGCCGACGCCGAGACCATCAACTGCCGGTTGCCATAACCTCCGCTGTCTCGCGCTCTGCCATCCGGCGCGGCATGGGAGCCTTCGGTCTGAACCTCCGGAAGTTCACTCGTGTCGGACACAACCCAGGCAAAAACCTCTTCGGACAACTCGTCTCTTTGATCCGCAGTGGCGCGGGAGGTCTGGGGCTTTCTCGGGTTCTGATCGGACATCACGTCTCTCCTCACCGCTCGGTCAACGCTAGGTCGAGATTGGTGTAGATGGGTTTCCAGACATATTGGAACACGGTCTTAGCGCCGGTCTTGATATCGGCCTCGCCGGTCATTCCGGCGATCAATGTGAGGCCGTCCTCGGCATCGCGGAAATGGTCGCTGTCCAGCTGCACAAGGACTTCGTAGAACGCTGTACCACGCTCATCGACTGCTGTTGTCGGCGAAACTTCCTCGACGGTGCCCGGCAATGCGCCGAAACGGCTGTAATCGAAGCTGTCGATTTTCAACCGAACGGGTTGCCCCACCGAGACGAAGCCGACATCGCGCGGCGACAAGCGACCGCTGAAACGATAGCCGCCGTCGGCGGGAACGATGGTGACGACCATGCCGCCGGGATCAATGACATCGCCGATCGTGTCGTCGGGGATGGACTGAATCACTCCGGCAATGGGTGACCGGATCTCCGTCTCCGCGACACGGCTCTCCAGGCCCGCTGCTTCGGCCTGCAAGGCGCGCCTCTGGGAATCTGCTTCTGCAATCCGGCTTCTCGCCTTGGCAAACTCGTCCAGTTCGACCTTGGTCAGCGACGCCTGAAGCTCGGCCACCTCAGCCTCGGCGATGGTTCGACGGCCGGCGAGTTGGGCAAGGTCAAAACGATACTGTGCCTCCTGCTCTCGCAGTTCCGCGAGCTTCGCACGTGCGCTCAGGCCGCGATTCATCAGGTCCTCTTGAACGGCGCGCTCCTCCTCGGCGACGGCGATCTGTTGAATGAGCTGGGGGCGTTCCTCATCAATGGCTGCGATCTCGGCACGCTTTTCCTCGATCTGCGACCCGATCACCGAGCGTTCGGCGCGGATGAAGGCACGCGTTGCCGCAAGCGCAGCCGTTTCGCGTTCCACGAGATCGTTGAAGTCCTCGGCATGGGCCGAGAAATCCGGCTCCCGCCCCTCCGCAAGCGCGAGGAGGCGTTCGATCTCAAGGGACAGTCCTGCAATGCGCGCTTCGGCGGCCCGAAGCGCCGATTGCGCTTCCGCCTGATCCAACACAGCCACGATTTGGTCCGCTTCCACCACTTGACCGCGCGTGACCAGCAATTCGGCCAACTGGCCGCCATGCCGGCTTTCGACCCGCTTCACCTGGGCGATGGGTTCAACTTCCCCACGCGCCTTGGATATCTCGTCGACAGGCGTGTAGACCATCCAGATCACCAACGCGGTTAGGCCGAGCAGAACGACGATTGCCGCCCGGCGCGTCCAGACGAAGGTCGACGTGTCGTACAGGTCGAAAGGTTGATCTCCGCGATTTTCACCCATCTCTCTTCTCCTCCGTCAAAGCTTCTGCCTCTGGCTTTTCTGTCTGAACAGGTCCGCAATAGACGACATTTCCGGCGTCCAGTACGATGGCGATATCGGCGTGCGCCGCGAGTTCCGTGTCGTGGGTCGCAAGGAAGATAGTAGCCTTGCCTCGCGTTTCGTCGATGAACTTCCCGATCTCGTTCAAGGCATCTTTGCCATTCGCGGGTAGCGGATCGTCGAGAACGAAGAACCTGCTGTCAAGTTCCGTGATCGCGGACCAGGCTGCGCGTTCCACCTTGGCTTCCGCGGAAAACCCGACGCCGGGCCTTGTTCTGCCTTGCTCCAGCCAAACGCTTTTGTCGCCACCGACATAAGCGCAGCGAGCATCGATCTCGTCGGGATCGTACTGGGACATCTGGCGCCCGTTCAGAGTCAGATGCCCAGTTTGTGGGCGGAGATGCCCGGCGACGAGCTGTAGCAAAGTGGACTTGCCCGACCCGTTCGGCCCCATGATGACGACGACGCCGCCGGGGGCCACATCGAATGTAACGCCGGTGAGGGCGGGCGGCTGACCGGCTTCATGACGGTAGAACAGACCCTGTGCGGCCACGGCGGGAGCTTCGGGTTCGAGTGCGATCTGGAGATGGGATTCCTGGCCTACCGTGGGCGCCCGGAGCTGGGTCTCAAGAGAGGTCCAGCCGTTGCGGATTGCCTTTAGGCGCGGGATCGCTAGGAACAGCGATTGCGCCGGGCCGGTGATGCGCCAGGTGAGCAACATGGTCCCGATCAGCGTGCCGGGCGACAAGTGGCCTTTCAGCGCGAGGTCGATCCCGACGACCAGGGTCACGAGCGCAGTGCCGGATCCGAGCGTCGTTGCGATTGCCGACTGCGACCCGGTTCGGGTCATGGATCGGTGTGTGTCGCGCGCGCTCGAGCGCAAGGTAGCGTCGAACCGTTGAAGCCATTTCTCGCCTAGCCCGGCGCGCTGAATGGCGCCGTTGGCATCGACCAGTTCCCCGATCATCTGCGTGCGTCGCTGGGACTGGCGGACGGCAAACGGGTCCCTGCCGCCGGTTCCGGCGTTTATCAACAAGCCGAAGCCGAAAAACAGCACGAGGTAGATCGCGGGAATGATCGCCATGCCCCCGCCGACGATCACCAGGGCGGCAAAGGTCAGCAGGATAAATGGCGCATCATAGATCGCTGCAATATTAGGGGAGGCGAACAGGTCGGCGGCACGCTCGCCCTGCCGCACCTTCGCGACAATCGTACTTCCAGAGTTCCCCGCAACGTTTGAAGCCGGCGAACGGAGTGCCTTGCCGGCCAACAATGTCGAGATCTGCCCCGAAAGCGAGGCGTATTCCGTGGAAGCAAGTCCGGACCGAACACGCCGCATTGCCAGCATCGTGACTAGAACGATCACTGCGCCTGACAACAGGGCCGGAAGCGAATGGGCGGCGCCGCCCCCCAAAACCTTGTCATACACGGCCATGGTGAAGAAAGGCACCGCCAGCGCGCAGAGGTTGATGACCAGGGATTGCCATGCGACATGCACGAATGCGCCTCGCGCGCGGGACGAGATATTGGCGTAGGTGACCTTGGATGCTTCGGTTTCGGGAAGCATGCGCAGATAGAGGAGCGGCCCCGCCGGCAGGTGGAGTAGCCCTGTCTCGTCGTTCTCCGGGAACGCAACGAGATCGCCGTCCCGCCTTGCGACGCCTATCCAGTTGGTGCCGTCTTTCGCAATCAGGGCGCCATCATGACCGTCTCTCCAGGATGCAGGTATGCCCTTATGTATGGACGCGTGCACCCCGATCAGGTTGCTGGCGCGTGCCATGTCGGACAGCGATGATGAGAACCCCCCGAATGCCGCCTCTACGGCCTTATCGGAGTGGCGCCCGTCGAGATATTTTAGAACGGATTCGAGGAAGCCGGCGGCATCAGACATCATTCGACCCCCTCGATCCAATTACTTGGGTTTTCGAGACGCGCGGCATCTTTCAGGCCGTCGCGGAGATCCTCCGACGACGTCTGCACAAGGATCTTAACTTCGTCCGAGTGGGACAGAAGGAACCCCGATAGCTTCTTCACGGCATCGACATCGAGGGACGCTTCAGGCGCTTCGAGAATGACCAACCCCGGCCTGCCCGTGAATGCTTGGACGATAGCGGCGCGCTTGGCACCGCCATCCGGCAGAGGTCTGCCGGAAGATGCAAGCTCCGTGTCGTACCCGTGGGGAAGCCGGCAAACTAGGCTGTCCAGACCGATCTCGCGCGACAGGGTCAGCGCTTTGGGCTCGAGTTTCTTATCCAGACGGGACAGGCAATTCATCAGTCGACCTGTCAAAAGCCGTGGTCGGGCAGACACGATCCGAACCGCTTCCGGATCCGGCATGTCGCGGGGCAACTGATTGACTATGGCTTCAAGCTTTTCGGACGCTGTCTGATGTGAAGATGCTTCCAGCACCCAAATGCCCCCGCCAGTCGAATTCAGGTACTCAGTCGTCCGGTGTGACGGCTGACGGACGCTCTCTCCACTGGATTCAAGGATCGCCGTCGATTTCTTCGCCGCAACGGCCGCGGGCTGGGCACGCAGGCCCGTCGCCGCAACGCCGACAAGCTGGGATGCCGCCCGGGAGCCCAGCAACGTGCAGGCTGCAAGGCCGCCAGTCGTCATCTGTCCTGCGAGCACCTCTCCGGCGCCCAACCAGACAACACCGACGGTCGAGATCAGCGCGCCACTCTGCAAAAGGTCCAACTGGAAGCTGCTGATGTTCTGCGTCGTTCTGTTTGCCTTTGACTGAGCGCTGCGACTGTGGGTCAAACGGGCAAATGCAGAGCCGAGACTGGCCAGGGTCGTAGTGTTCGAGGATGTGTTCGCTAGCGCGGTGACACCCGCCTCGTACCGCGCGCCCGCTAGCAGTTCCTGCTCTAGGGCGGATCGATTCCGCGACGCGACCACGAGGAATGCGATCACTGAGACGGCAGCGACCAGTAAGGGCGCGGCGACAACGATTCCGCCGAGATACGCAATGAGTGCAAGGAAGATGATTGAGAAAGGCGCATCGAACCGGGCCAGCATCGTTTGACCGACATTCACATCCCGCGCCTTTGCGGGCGCGGCGGCGAGGAGAAGTGCGTCCTCGCGGCTGTGATAACCTTTAAGCAGTTGTCGGGCGGTTCGAGACCAAAGCCTGTACTCTTCCAGTGCCGACCACCGCGCAAAGATGCCAGACCTGACGTATCGGAGCAATCCTGAAAACACCAACGCGACGACAACCGCCGAGAATATGACGATGGCCGACCCGGTCGACTGGTTCGGCAAAATCCTGTCGTAGACTTGAAGGAGAGCCAGAGGAAGCGCCAACGTCAGCGCGTTGATTCCCACGGAGAGAAAACCCACAAGAACGCGCGACCCCGGCTCTGAATCTTGAGCGCGACTAAAATGCTCATGTTTTGGTGCGACAGTATCCATTCGATTCTTTCGTCTGACCTGAGCGAACACATATATTAAGTTGAAAGACTAAGTTCCAACAAGGCGAAATCAAACCGAGAGGTTTTGTCAGAAAGATTTCGGTTGAGGCGGGCAGGGCGGTTTTGTAGCTTCGTGGGATGACAAAACCCAACCCATTTCGCTACTTCAAAACCAGCCCTTAGATCATCCGCCTGGCGGTGATGCTGTATGTCCGGTTCCCGCTCTCACTCCGCAACGTCGAAGATCTTCTGCACGAACGTGGCATCGACGTCAGCCACGAAACAGTTCGGTTCTGGTGGAACAGATTTGGCCCGATGTTCGCGGCTGAGATCCGAAGAAACCGTGTCAGTCGGATGCGATCTTATTCGATCTGGCAGTGGCATTTGGACGAGGTGTTTGTGAAGATCAACGGTGAGACGCATTACCTTTGGCGGGCCGTTGATCACGAAGGTGAAGTGCTGGAATCCTACGTTACGAAGCGGCGAGATCGTAAAGCAGCGTTGAAATTCCTCAGGAAATCAATGAAGCGCTATGGCCAGCCTGAAATCATCGTTACGGACAAACTCCGATCCTACGGCGCTGCGATGAAGGACATAGGTAACGTAACCAAACAGGAAACGGGCCGCTGGGTGAACAATAGGGCGGAGAATTCTCACCTGCCTTTTCGACGACGAGAACGCGCCATGCTCCGCTTTAGGCAAATGCGATGTTTACAGAAGTTCGCCGCAGTCCATTCTTCGGTCCACAACCACTTCAACCAGGAGCGCCACCTCTACTCACGAGACAATTTCAAACTAAACCGAAGCGCCGCTCTCTCCGAGTGGCGTCAGCTTTGTTCCGGATAAGTTCACGCGTTCTGCGGTAAACTGAGACTGGTTCGAATTGGTCTTACGCACCCATTCTGGCCCTTATCCGCCTCGACCCAGATCTCTTCGGATGCGTGACCGCTCAGGGTGATGCCGATGATGCAGAGACCGGACGCCAGCCGGCGCCGGTCGACTTTGAAATCCTGCGGGATTTTCTCTCACAGTCCCATGAAGATGGCGACGACTCCAGCCCCAGTCATAAGGAGAAACAACATGACTAACCATGACCCAGAAATGATCCACCTCGCTTCTATTGAAGTATGTCGCAACAACTTTTTCCCCTTTGTTTGGAAAGTCTTTGATACGCTCCATCAGGGCAAGGATGATAAGTTTGAACCGGCCTGGCATGTCCGCGCGATGTGCCATGAACTCGACAACGTCAGAACAGGCGAAAACAAGCGGTTGGTAATCAACATCCCACCGCGCTGCCTGAAGTCTGTCACTGTCGCAGTGGCCTATATTGCGTATTTGCTTGGGCACCATCCGAACGCCAAAATCATAGTGGCAAGCTATGGACTCGATCTGGCACGCAAGCACTCTGAGGATTGTCGCAAAGTGATTGAGACGCCCTGGTATCAGGAAATGTTCCCTGAAACGCGCCTGGCGAAGAAAGGCAATACCTCTGAAGAGATAAAGACAACCAAGGGCGGCGGCCGAAAGGCGGTGTCTATTGGCAGCGCTGTGACCGGTCATGGCGCGGATTACATCATCATTGACGACTTGATGAAGGCCGGCGATGCCAGTTCTGAAGCTGAGCTTCTCAAAGCGCAGGAGTTTATCGAGCGAACGTTATTGTCTCGCTTTGACAATCCCTCGGAAGGCCGTGTGGTAATGGTGGCGCAACGACTGCATGAAATGGATCCACCGGGTTATCTGCTCGACAAGGAAACCTACCGGCATCTCAATCTTCCGGCGATTGCCGAGGAGGAAGAAGTTGTGGCGATTGGGCAGGGTAGGGTCCACTGCCGCCAACCCGGCGATCTTCTGTCTCCAACCCGGCTGGACCAGGAGACACTTGATCGCATGCGGCGCGAAATGGGCTCAGCCACTTTTAACTGTCAATACCAGCAGAACCCAATCGCGCCTGACGGCTCGCCGCTGCGATGGGAGTGGTTTGGGACTTATGACAAGGTAGAGGACAGGTGTTGGTATCAGGCAGTGATCCAAAGCTGGGACACGGGTATGTCCGCTAATCCGTCGGCTGCTTTTTCTGTCTGTACGACATGGGGATTCCGCGAAAACAATTGGTACTTGCTTGATGTCTGGAAGGGTCAACTGGATTATCCCGCACTCAAGGCTAAGGCGCTTGCTCTCGTCGAGAGGTGGGACCCTGAACAAGTTTTGATCGAAGACGCGGCGACGGGCAAACCTCTGTTTGACGAATTATTCCGAGACGATCGTCGCCAATACGAGCGTGTACGTCCGGACAAGGACAAAGAAACGCGGTTTCAGTCGGCCTGCGCGCCGGTTGAAGAAGGCAAAGTGTTTTTACCATCGGATGCCCTTTGGCTGCCAGCCTTCAAACGAGAGCTGCAGTCGTTCCCGCGTGGTCGAAACGATGATCAGGTCGATAGCTTCAGCCAGTTTCTGAATTGGTCAAAAGGTACCGGCGTCTATCGCGCGCTTGGTCGGGAACATCCACTTTCTATTGAGCGACGAGAGCGACAAAGGCGCAGGCGCTGAGTTTTGGCTACGTGCAAGGCGAAGCGTACCGCTAGTTTGAATCCCACCTCCTCCCTTTTTCGGTTTCAAACGTGTCGGTCATTGTGATGTGCCTTTTACGATGTTGCTTGCGCCAGCAGCGCGTTCAGGATGTGTGGCGCGATAGCGTTTGGGTCCTCTTCATGGGCGAGGTGGCCCAATTTTGGGATCATGGTGACCTGCGCGTGCGGCATGATTTTCGCGGCATTTGTCGATGTGATTGGCGGGACCGCGCCATCATTTTCAGCCGCGATCAGAAGAGTGCGGGTCGGGTGATGTGGCAGCCGCGCCAGCAGCGGTTCAAGCTGCCATTGCGCCATCATTTGCAGTGTCGCTTGGACATGCTTTGGGCTGCCAACCAAACGACGATAGAGATTAAGATCGGCAGGAGGCAGCGTGGATCCTGTGCCTTGAATGATCCGTGCGACGCCTTGGTTATTTGATGCGGTGGCGCTGAACACATGGGCGGCAAAGGGCAGGGCAGCGATTGTTTTGGCAAACATGGGAAACAGCACGCCTGCGATGCCTTGGAACGTATCAAGGGCGGCGTTGATGCCGATGACTTGCGGGGTAGGCATCAGTTCGGCCATGCGCAGCGCGATGGCGGCACCTGCGGAATGGCCGATGATGGCGCTGGGGTGCAGGTCTTCGGCATGGCACAAGGCGGCGATATCTTCGGCCATGTGATTCAGCCCGCAGCGGCGTTGCGCGCCCAGCTGGGTGAAGCCTTGGCCGGGTAAGTCAACTGCCACGATGCGGTGTGTTTGCGACAGGATCGGGATCAGGTGTTGCCAGCTGTGCGTCGCGCCGCCTGCGCCGTGGATCAGCAAGATCAGCGGGCCTTGGCCGATGTCTTGGATATGCCAGCGATGGGGTTTGCAAAGGACAAAACGCGAATGCTGCGCGTGGGGCCAAGTGGCGCTGTTTTTGGCCCAGTCCATGCTGTGCTACGCCAAAGCAGTGGTGATCGCCGCAGACACGCCCTTGGCATCTGCGCGCGGCAGCGGCACATAGGTGGCGTCCATGATCTGCGCGAGGTGGCGTAACGCTTTTTCAGGGCGGATCGTGGTGTCAATGACGATAGATTCGACCCTATTAGAGGCGATTTGGGTCGCAATCTGTTGTGCGTCGGTTGCGGCAAGCGCGCGGTTTCCAGTGCCGTCAAGAGCAACATTTGCGCGGCCATCTGTCAGCAAAACGATTGTCGGTGTTAGGCCTTTTTGATGTGTCGTCTGCGCCAGTGTCAGCGCGGCCGTCAGGCCAGAGGCAAGCGGCGTGCCGCCGCCGCCGGGCAAGGCTGCAAGGCGCTTTTTGGTTTGGACTAAGGACCGTGTGGGCGGCAGGATCAGGTCGGCGTCTGTGCCGCGAAAGGCGATCAGGGCGACGTGGTCGCGGCGGGCGTAGGCTTCGGACAATAGTAATTCGACAGCGCCTTTCGCCTCGGCCAGTCGCGCCATCGCAGCAGAGCCGGAGGCATCGACGGTAAAGATCAACAAGCGGTCCGACAGGGATTGATAGCGTTTGTGCCGCAGGTCGGATTGCTGAAAAACCGGGCCTGTGCGGTCGGGCTGCGCGCGCTTGCGCAAGGTCTGCCACGGGATCGCTGCGCGCAAGGTGGCAACCAGATCAACGCGGGCGGCGCTGGCCTTGGGGCCTTGGCGGGCGGGCAGGGGCTTGCCACGGCGATTACCGGTGCGCTTTGCGCCGGAACCAGACCCTATTGTGCGCTTTTTGGCCTTTGCATCGAGGTTTGATAGTAGGTCAGGGGGCAATGCCGCTTTGATTGCATCCAGCAAAATGTCTTGCGGTATCGACAGCGGGTGGTCTTGGGGTATGCTGTTTTGTGGCGCGTCAGGCGGTGTGTCGTCGGGGGTATCGTCTTGCGGTATCTGCGTGGCGCGATGCGCATAGACTAGGGCTGTGGCGATGGTCACGTCGCCTGTGGTGACGGTGTCGCGTTCGTACAAAGCTGCGTGCGCTTGGGCTGCGTTCAGGGCGAATGTCGGCGCGCGCAGGCTGGAAATGCCAAGGCTGACGGCGAGTGTCACCAAATCAGAAAGGATCGCGGGCGTAACGCTGATTTTGCGCGCTGTGCGGCGCAGGTCATCAAGATTATCCGGCAGCGTGATCTGTGTGATATCCGAGATCGCCACTTCGCCGAGGGTGACGTGAAATGCGCTGCGGTCCGATAGGGCAGGAGGCAGTGCCTCGGTCTCTTCGGCGCCTTCGTCGAGGGCAAGAAGCGCGTGGCTGTGACCGGCATCAAGGGCTTGGCCAAGACGCGTGGACATGTATGGATCAACGCGTTCAGCCATGGGCAGGATGAACAACGAAGGCGGGCGATCCAGCAGGCCGCGTTGCATGACTAACGTGCCGCCCGAAAGGGTCGAAGACAGGTCGATATCGCCGTCAAGAACTTGGGCCGTCATATGCGGGTGCAGGCGGACGGACGGAATTGGCAGGTTGGTCGCGGCTTTCAGTAGCGCGTCGCGCGCAGCGCCGCTGCGGGCGCGGACGACAAGACCACCCAAAGCGCGCGGGTTGATCGCCAGCAAGGTCAGAGCAAGGGTCGCACGTTGCCACGGGGTCATGGTTAAGCGTCCAAAGTCTCGGCTACGATGCGGTCGACGCGCGCGCCTGATCCGGCTTCGTCCAGCGGATCGCGGCGCAGGCGGTGACGCAGGGCAACGGCGGCTGTGGCGCGAATGTGTGATGTGGTTAACACCGTGTCGTCGCGGAAGGCGGCATAGGCACGTGCCGCCTTAAGTAGGGTCAATTCACCGCGCAAACCGTCGGAACCCAGGTTAATACATAACGCGGCAACTGTCCGTAAAGCACTGTCCGGCGTCTTGAGATCTTTGAGCGTTTGGCGCGCCGTCACGATGCGGTCACGCAAGGCGGCATCTTCGGCCTGCCAGCGCAGCATAAAGGCGCTGTGATCGTTGTCATAAGCATCGCGGCGCTTGATCACGTCAACGCGGTCGTCGATGTCGGTGGGTGACACCACATCGACCGACAAACCAAAGCGATCCAGCAGTTGTGGGCGCAATTCACCTTCTTCGGGGTTGCCTGAACCCACCAGCACAAAACGGGCGGGGTGACGGATGGACAGGCCTTCGCGTTCCACCACGTTTTCACCGGATTGGGCGACGTCCAAAAGCAGATCAACGATGTGATCTTCAAGCAAGTTCACCTCGTCTATGTATAAATATCCACGGTTCGCTTGGGCGAATAGACCTGGCTGAAACGCCTTTTCGCCTTTTGTTAGAGCCTTTTCAATATCCAAAGCACCTGTCACGCGATCCTCGGATGCGCCAAGGGGCAGGTCGATGACGGGGGTGGGTACGTCGTGGGTCGTGATGTCGTTGATCTGCGCCCAATCGGGGCAATCTTCAGGCTGCGCGCAGTTCACTGGGCAGTCTTTGACGACACTAATTGGCGGCAGAAGACCGGCAAGCGCGCGCACAGCGGTGGACTTGCCGGTGCCACGTTCACCAAACACCAGAACGCCGCCGATGGACGGGTCGATGGCTGTGAGGATCATCGCCTGTTTCATCTGCTCTTGGCCGACGATGGCGGAGAAGGGGAATGGAAGCTTCATGCGGTGTCCAATTGTTGTAGCGGCGACGCGCCGCCCCATGTGCCCGTGTCGGACAGCAGCGCGAAACGGGCGTAAAGCTCTTCGTGAAACCAGCCATCGGCGCGGACGGCTTTGATCGCTTCGGCGTGGGGCCCAGTGTGGGCGAAATTATGCATGGCGGTGGCGTCGGGCCAGATCGAAAAGGTCACTTGGTGCAGCCATGGCACTTCGCCAATGCCGATTTTGAAAACGACGTTGGGATCGCGGCCAATCACGGCTGAAATGTTGGGCACACGGCGCCAGAACTTAGTCAAGATGCTGGGCTTGATCGTCGCACGGGTCAAGGCGGCAAGTGGGCCATTGGTGTTTTGCGCGGTGGCAAGAAACGGGGTCTGGCCGGACCATGAGCCGCGTGTGGTGTCGACGGCCATGAAGACCGTCCAATCCTCGACCGCGTGGGCGCGGTAATTCTGGAAGATCGCAGTGTCTTGCGCGGCTTGCGCGGTTGCGGCGTCGGGGAACGTGGCAAGGATCGCGTAAACGGCGGTGTTTGGGATCGGGGTGAAGCCTTCGCCCGAACCAGAGCCGCACAGCTTCCAAAATCCGATGTCGGGAGTGCGTTTGATCGCCCCGCGTGCAAGGCCCATCATTGAGAATGCCCAAAGGCGGGATCGAAACGATCCAAATCGGAAGAAGCTGAGGCTGACGACCTGCGTCATGGGCATAGATTCCTAAGATATGTCAAGTTATCCTGACACATATGCCTTGCAATGGGAAGATGCGCGGCGCTAGAATTGTAAGGTAAAGTTTACATTACATTGGAATCAAATGGCGATGGCAGACCCTTTGACGGACACTTTGACCGACAACCGCGCGGTTGTGATTGGCGCAGGCCTTGGCGGGCTGGCGGCTGCGATGCGGTTGGGGGCCAAGGGCTATGCGGTGACTATGCTGGACAAGCTGGATCGCGCTGGTGGGCGTGGATCGTCGATTGCCCAAGACGGGTATCGGTTTGATCTGGGGCCGACGATTGTCACGGTGCCGCAAGTGTTTGAACAGCTTTGGGCCGATTGCGGGCGTGACTTTCGCGCCGATGTCGATCTGCGCCCGCTTGAGCCGTTTTATGAAGTGCGCTGGCCCGATGGGTCAAAGTTCGCGGCAAGCTCTGACGATGACGAGATGCTGGCAGAGGTCGCCAAGCTGAACCCGGCCGATGTGGCAGGTTTCAAGCGGTTCCTTAAAGACAGTCACGCGCGCTATGTCGTGGGTTTTGAAGGAATGGTCGCCAAGCCGATGCACCGGCTGTGGGAGACGATCAAGGTACTGCCAAAGTTCGCGCAACTGCGGGCGGATCGGTCGATCTATGGGCTTGCGGCGTCACGGGTGAAGGACGAACGTTTGCGCATGGCGCTGTCGTTTCATCCGCTGTTTATCGGTGGTGATCCGATGCATGTAACCTCGATCTATGCGCTGGTTCTGCACCTCGAAAAGACTTACGGCGTGCATTATGCGATGGGTGGTGTGCAGGCGATCGCGGATGCGATGGCTGATGTTGTGCGCGCGCAAGGTGGTTTGATAAAGCACAACACTGTCGCGGACGAGATCATTGTGAAGGGTGGTGCGGCGCAGGCTGTGCGGCTGGAAAGTGGCGAAGAATTGCAAGCGCCGCTGATCGTCAGCAATGCGGACGCAGGCCACACCTATGACCATCTGCTGCGCAACCATACCAAGCGGCGCTGGACCCGTAAAAAGCTGTCGCGCAAGCGGTGGTCGATGGGGCTGTATGTTTGGTATTTTGGCACCAAGGGCACGGCGGATAAGTGGGTCGATGTGGGGCACCATACGATTGTGAACGGGCCGCGCTATAAAGGATTGCTGCGCGACATTTTCATGAAGGGCAAGTTGCCGGATGACATGAGCCTTTATGTGCACAGGCCTTCGGTCACTGATCCGACGGCGGCGCCAAAGGGGGATGACACGTTTTATGTGCTGTCGCCTGTGCCGCATTTGGGATGGGATAATCCGGTTGATTGGAAGGTCGAAGAACCGATCTACCGCGCCAAGGTTGCAGCCGAGATTGAAAAAATCATGCCTGGGTTTCAGGATGATATCGTCACCGAAGCGGTGTTCACGCCCGAGACATTTCGCGATCGGTATCTAACCCCGCATGGGTGCGGTTTCTCGATCGAGCCGCGGATTTTGCAAAGCGCTTGGTTCCGGCCGCATAACGTTAGTGAAGAAGCCAAGGGTCTGTATCTGGTCGGCGCGGGGACGCATCCTGGGGCGGGCTTGCCGGGGGTTGTGTCTAGTGCCGAGGTGTTAGGGAAACTGGTGCCGGATATGCCTGAGATGACGTCCACAACAAAGCTGGCAGCCGAATGATTGACCCACGTGATCTGGAACATTGCCGCGATGTGATCCGCACAGGGTCGCTGTCGTTCCATGCGGCGTCCAAACTGTTGCCCGCGTCGGTGCGCGACCCTGCGCTGGCGCTGTATGCGTTTTGCAGGTTGGCTGATGACGAGGTGGACGAAGGCGATAACAAGGCCCGCGCCGTGATTGATCTGCAAGAACGGCTCGAGCTGGTGTATGCAGGCACGCCGCGCAACGCGCCCGAGGATCGTGCCTTTGCTGCCGTGGTTGCAGATTTTGATATGCCGCGCGCGTTGCCCGAGGCCTTGCTTGAAGGGCTGGCATGGGACGCGGTGGAAAAGCAGTACGATAGCCTTGCTGATTTGCGCGGGTATTGTGCGCGCGTCGCCTCTGCTGTGGGGGCGATGATGTGTGTGCTGATGCGAGTGCGCGATGCGGATGCGTTAGCGCGGGCGTGTGATTTGGGTGTGGCGATGCAGCTGACGAATATCGCGCGCGATGTCGGTGAAGATGCGCGCATGGGGCGGATTTATTTGCCGCTGGATTGGTTGACGGATGCGGGTGTTGATCAAGATGCGTTCTTGGCCGATCCGCAAGCCACGCCTGAAATCAAGCGCATGGTAAAATCCATGTTGGCGGATGCGCGTACTTTGTATTTGAAATCCGAGGCTGGGATTGCGGCACTGCCGTTGCGCGCACGCACGGGCATTTTCGCGGCGCGCTATATCTATGCGGCGATTGGTACGGCTGTTGCGCGCAATGGCTACGATTCTGTCAATCATCGTGGACGGTCTGGCAAGGCGCGCAAGATTGTGCTGATCGGGACATCCGCCATGCGGGCGGGGGGCAGTGTGATCTTGCCCAAGTCGCCTATCTTGTTTGCGCATCCACTGGATGAAGTGAGGTTCTTGGTCGATGCCGTGGCAACCAACCGCCCCCGCGCCGAAGACTGGGGAACAGGGCGCGCGGGTTCATTCCTGAGCGTGATGGCAGAGCTGAAAGCCCGCGAGCTAGGCGTCACCGATAGCGCGGGGGTGGTGGCAGAGTAAGCCTTGGTCTAGTGTTGGCGGATGGACGTATTTCTATTTCTGATCTTTCTGGCGACGTGTTTCGGGGCGGGGGCCACAGGTGCGCTGTTTCCAACAGGTGAATGGTATCGCCAACTGAACAAGCCAAGCTGGACGCCGCCCAACTGGGCGTTTCCGGTGATGTGGACCTCGATCTATGTGCTGATTTCGTTCGCTGCGGCCCGTGTTGCAGGGCTGGAAGGCAGCGGATATGCGATGGCGTTTTGGGCCGCACAGATTGTGTTCAACACGTTATGGACGCCGATGTTTTTTGGCCTGCGCCGGATGCGTGATGCGCTGTTTGTCATGGCGGCGTTGTGGGTGTCGGTGCTGTGCTGTGTGATCACGCATTGGCAATTGGACGTGTGGGCGGGGCTTGCAATGCTGCCCTATCTGTTCTGGGTCATGATTGCAGGCGCGCTGAATTATAGTGTGTGGCAGTTGAACTCTGACACGCCTGCGGTGGACCTTAGTAAAATTTAGAACGTCCATTCGGCGCGACGCGGTACACGCATCGCCAGCATGGATTTGATCACCGGATTGGCGTAGCGGCGCAGGTCAAGTGCCTCGTAGACGCCTTGTACCACCGCGCCATCAATCTGTGTTTCGACAACGCTGCGCGAATAGAACGGCGCGTCTAACATGGCTTTGATTTGGCGCGGCGTGGTGCCTGCATCGGCGCGCGTTTCGCGGGGCAGCGACCAAAGCGTGCGCTTGAACGGGGTCTGTGGCGGTCCTTCCACATGGGTGGCAGTGCCGTCGGGGGCGAAGTTGATCGCGGTGTCCAGCGTGGTGCCGTCGGTGCGTTTGGCGTCGTAGAAACAAGTGGCGCCGTCCGTCGTGGGATAGCGCGCCCAGACCCACGTTTTGAAGTCGGCTTCCAAGGGCCGCGTGCCAAAGTTGCTATCGAAATAGCCGTGACCGTCGAACTGCCAGCCGGGGGCTTCAAGGTCGACATTAATCCGCGCTGTGGGCGCAAAGGGTCGCCAGATATGCGCGCCGTCTGGTGTCAGCGGCAACTCGACTTGGGTGATCGCTGACGGGGTGAGGGTGATCTTACCGCGCATGCGGCTGATCAGGGGCAGGGAAGAAACCTCGTTGATATCAATGGCCAGATCGGTGCCTGTCCATGTCATGGATGACGGGCCGACTTGCAGCGTATCGCGGGTTGCGCGTAAGGCGCTGGATCCACGGTCGGTCATCGCGAAACGCCCACCTTTGCCATAGGTCGCCACGTTGATGCAGCAGTGGTTTGTCGGATCACCGCGACCCGACCATGCGTACCAAGGCGAGAAGACAGACCCGATAAACCCAATGATAGACACTGCTTTTTTGCCATCGTCGCTGACGCCGTCGATGTACCACCATGCGTAACCGCCTGATGGGACGTCTAAGTTAAACGCAGGTCGGTCATGATCGCCGCGGCCGCGTGGCGCGCGGATAACGCAGCCATCGGCACCCCCGCCCCCGGATGCGCGCCACCGCCTGTCAGGTAAAGCCCTTTCACCGCTGTCCGCGCCGTTGGCCGCTTGAACGCCGCCATCATCCCGTGCGGGGATCGCCCGTAAAGTGACCCCATCGACGCGGGGAACATCGCCGCGAAGTCCTGTGGTTGCGTCACAGTGTCCGGCGTGGGCGAGAACGTCAGCCCGTGCTGGGATAGCGTGCTTAGGATCAGTGTTTTGCATGTCTCTCTCGCTTTGTCGGTTGAGGCGGGGGGGCTGTTGAGGATGATCTCAAACCGCTCGGGTCCTGTTGGGGTGGCGTTGCCGAAACGGTCTTGGGCACAAACATAAAGCGTGGGGTCGGGTTGCGGCTGGCCTTGGGTCAGTGGCGTGTATTCGGTGTGCGGGTCGCGCGCGAAAAAGACGTTGTGCGCCGAAAGGTCAGCGCCCTGCGGGATCGCGGCGAAGGACATGACACTGGCGGATAAGCTGCGCGGGTCTGTGCCTGTGTCCGGCACGGCGGATTGGGCGGCTGGGCCAAGCGCGCCTGTGGTCAAAGCGCGCGGATCGCCATTGAAGATCACCGCATCAACCGCGTGGCGGGCGCCGTCCGTGTGGATCGCGCAAGCGGTGCCTGACTGCGCCTCGATCCGGTTGATGTGGCCGTTGTAGTGAAAGACCGCACCAAAGGTCATGGCGCATTTTTCGATGGCACGCGCAAGCTGGTGCATCCCGCCTTGGACGTGCCAGACGCCTTGCGCCTCGGCGTGATAGATCAGGCCCAGCAGCGCGGGAGCCGCGTTTGGCAGGCCGCCAACATAGGTGGCGTAGCGGGCGAAAAGCTGGGCAAGACGCGGTTCGCTGAACTGTTTGCGCAACGATCCCGCAAGGCTGCGCAGCGGGTCCATCGCGGGAATCAGGTGGGGGTTTGTGGCGACAAGACGGGTCAGCGCGGGCAACGATGGTGCAGCGGATTGCATCATGCTGGGGTTGAAAGCGTGAAAGAGTTTCGCGGTCTTTTGGCTGAAGGCTGTAAACTCTGCCGCTGATTTTGGGCCGAACATTGTGTGGATGTTATCGGCGCTTTCGGCATGGTTGCGCATCAGGTCAAGGCAGGTGCCGTCTGGCCAAAAGTGCCGCGCGATGACGTCTTGTAGGGTCAGCGTGACGTGATCGTCCAACTGCAAGCCGACCTCTGCAAACAAGGCATCGAACACTGATTTTAACGTCAGAACCGTGGGGCCTGCGTCGACGGGTCCGGCGACGGATGGCAAGGTGCGTATTTTGCCGCCGGGGGTGGCGTGGCGTTCAAACACTGACACGCGCGCGCCGCTGTGCGCCAAGCGCAGCGCCGCCGCCAAACCGCCGATGCCCGCGCCGATGATTGCGATATGCGGTGCGGTGTGGGTCAAGGGGGTGGAGTCCTTTCGCAAAGCTTCGGGATTGACAGCAGGTGGCAATCTGTCCAGTTTAGTTGACATTATACATGCCATCAAGATCTTACACTTGTGATGGTGGCGCAAGCTGACCCGAGGAGTGGCCCATGGCGTTCACTGACCGTATCGAGACTGCAATTTCCAGCGCGATTGTAGGTGGGCAAACGGCACCTTCGCCGGGTCGCCTTGCCTCGGCTTTGCATTATGCGGTCACGCCGGGGGGTGCGCGGATTAGGCCGACAATTTTGCTCAGTGTCGCGACAGCCTGTGGTGATGACACCCCGAAACTGGCGGATGTGGCGGCAGCGGCGCTAGAGCTTATTCACTGCGCGTCGCTGGTGCATGATGACCTGCCATGCTTTGATGATGCCGATACGCGGCGCGGCAAGCCGTCGGTGCACCGCGCCTTTGGCGAACCGCTTGCGGTGCTGACGGGTGACAGTCTGATCGTGATGGCGTTCACGGTTTTGACGCAGGCTGCACATCTGCATCCAACGCGCGCGATTGAACTGATGAAGGTGATTGCCGAACGCACCGGCATGCCGAACGGGATTTGTGCCGGCCAAGGCTGGGAAAGCGAAAGCCAGATTGATCTGTCAGCGTATCACCGTGCCAAGACCGGTGCCTTGTTCATTGCTGCGACCCAGATGGGCGCGATTGCTGCTGGGCAAGACGGCGCGCCATGGGATGAACTTGGCGCGCGCATTGGCGAGGCGTTTCAAGTTGCCGATGATCTGCGCGATGCGCTGTATGACGAAGTGACATTGGGTAAGCCTGTGGGTCAGGATGATTTGCACGGACGCCCCAATGCTGTGGCTGAACTGGGCGTCGAAGGCGCGATTGCGCGGATGAAAGACATCCTAAGCGGTGCGATTTCGTCGATCCCGAAATGTCCCGGGGAGGCGATGCTGGCGCAGATGGTCAACGCGCAGGCCGAGATGCTGACGCCGATGAAATGGCGCAGCACAGTTCCCGGTGAATAGATGACCGATGTGCCTGTCGGTGCGCGCGTCCTGCGGGGGCGCGGCTGGGCTGCGCGGCTAATCGCCTCGCGCAAATTCCAGAAATGGGCGGCAGGGTTTTTGCCCACACGCGGTATCGTGCGGCGTGAAGGCGAGGCGTTGTTTGATCTGCTATCGGGGTTTTGCCAAAGCCAGATTTTGATGGCCTTGGTGCAGTTTGATATCCCTCAGATGTTGCTTGCGCGTCCGCGCATGGTTGATGAATTGGCGCAGCTTTGTGATGTGCCCCCTGCGCGGATGGTGATCCTGATGCGTGCCGCCGAAGCCTTGGCTTTGGTCAAGCAAAAGCGCGGCGGACGGTTTGTGCTTGCGCGGCGCGGGGCCGCTTTGGTCGGGGTGCCGGGCTTGGCGGATATGATCAAGCACCACGACATTCTGTACCGCGATCTGGCCGATTCCGTCGCGTTCTTTCGCGGCGAGACGAAGACAGAGCTGGCCGATTTCTGGCCTTATGTTTTTGGTGGCGAGATGGATGCGGATGTGGCCAAGACTTATTCCGATCTGATGGCGCAAAGCCAAGAGCTTGTGGCGGAAGACACGTTGCGTGCGCTTGATTTTTCCAAGGCTACGACGCTGTTGGATGTTGGCGGCGGGTCGGGTGCGTTTCTGGAAAAGGTTGGGCGGGCCTATCCGAAGCTGGACCTGATGTTGTTCGATCTGCCGAAAGTCGCGCCAAGTGCGGCACCGCGTTTTGCCGCCGCTGGCATGATGGCGCGCGCGCAGATCGCTGAAGGGTCGTTCGTGCACGACCCGATTCCCACAGGGGCCGATGCGATCAGTTTGGTGCGGGTGTTGTACGATCATTCTGACACCATGGTCGCGGCTTTGTTGGCCAAGTGTCACGCAGCGCTGGCTGACGACGGGTTGCTTTATATCTCGGAACCGATGTCGGGGGGCGATGCGCCGGAACGGGCGGGTGATGTATACTTTGCCCTTTATACATTGGCGATGCAGACCGGAAAGGCGCGTTCTATTGCCGAGATTTCGGCACTTTGCACCGACGCTGGTTTTGAAGTTATTGCAACGCCTAAGCCGCTGCGATCTTTCGTGACGCGGTGTTTGTTGGCGCGGAAGTTAAATGTCAATAAATATTGACACTTAAATATGTCAGTTTTACGCTACATTCTAGAAAATGCCGTTATGCGTTCTGACGCTTGGTTCGGAAAAACGCATTGTTCGGGAGGGGAGCCGCATTGCAAACCACTGCCGTCATTCTGAAAGGTCCGCGCGATCTTTGTCTGGATACGCTGGATATCACCGCCCCGATGGCTGGTGATTTGGTTGTGCGGGTCGATCATTCTGGCATCTCAACAGGCACTGAAAAACTGTTCTGGTCGGGCGAGATGCCGCCGTTCCCTGGTATGGGTTATCCGCTTGTGCCGGGATATGAGGCTGCGGGCGAGGTTGTTGAAACCAGTGCGGGCAGTCAGTTCAAAGTGGGCGACCGGGTCTTTGTGCCGGGCGCAAATTGTTATGAAGAAGCGTTCGGCCTGTTCGGTGGTGCGGCGCGTTTGCTTGTCACCGCCGAGGATCGCGTCACGAAGATTGATGCAGGTTTTGGTGCCGAAGGTGCGCTGCTTGCGCTGGCTGCAACTGCGCGTCACGCGATGGCGGGGCAGGGGAAAGCGGTACCTGATCTGATCGTGGGGCACGGCGTGCTTGGTCACTTGCTTGCGCGCTTGACTGTGGCCGCTGGCGCGCCTGCGCCCACGGTATGGGAAATTGACCCCGCGCGCCGGATCGGTGCTGTTGGCTATGATGTGATTGATCCCGAAACCGACGACCGGTGCGATTACGCATCGGCCTACGATGCTTCGGGTTCGACAGCGGTTTTGCCGCAACTGATCGGGCGGATCGCCAAAGGCGGTGAGATCGTGTTGGCGGGGTTCTACACTGATCCCATCAGCTTTGCCTTCCCGCCTGCCTTTATGAAAGAGGCGCGGTTCCGCATCGCGGCCGAATGGACCAAAGACGATCTGACCGTCACGCGCGCGCTTGTTGAAAGCGGCAGCCTAAGCCTTGGCGGATTAATCACACACACATCAAACGCGGCTGACGCGCGGGGCGCCTATGACACGGCGTTCAGCGATCCGGCTTGCCTGAAGATGATGCTTAACTGGAAGGATGCGTCGTGAAAGACGAAGTGCCAAATCTCAAAGATTTTGACCAGCGCCTGCGTGACGAAGCAGCTGAACCAACGCTCGAGGTTCCTCAAGGGGAACCGACCAGCAAGACACAGATCATCGCGATTTACGGCAAGGGTGGCATCGGCAAATCATTCACGCTTGCGAACCTCAGCCATATGATGGCCGAGCAAGGCAAGCGCGTGTTGTTGATTGGTTGCGACCCGAAGTCCGACACGACGTCGTTGCTGTTTGGCGGCAAGGCGTGCCCGACGATTATCGAAACCTCTGGCAAGAAAAAGATTGCTGGCGAAGAGGTCAAGATCGGTGACGTTTGTTTCAAGCGCGGCGGTGTCTACGCGATGGAGCTTGGCGGACCAGAGGTCGGTCGCGGCTGCGGTGGTCGCGGGATTATTCATGGGTTTGAATTGCTGGAAAAGCTAGGGTTCCATGATTGGGATTTCGATTATGTGCTGCTTGATTTCCTTGGCGACGTGGTCTGCGGCGGCTTTGGTTTGCCGATCGCGCGCGACATGGCGCAGAAGGTTATCCTTGTGGCGTCCAACGATTTACAGTCGCTTTATGTGGCCAACAACGTGTGTTCCGCCGTGGAATATTTCCGCAAGATGGGCGGCAATGTTGGCGTTGCGGGTCTGGTGATTAACAAAGATGACGGCACGGGCGAGGCTGCGGCCTTTGCCGAGGCTGTGGATATCCCAATCCTTTCCGCCATTCCGCAAGACGATGATTTGCGCAAAAAGTCCGCAAATTATCAGATTGTTGGAACGTCAGAATCCCAATGGGGTGAATTGTTTGGTCAGCTTGGTGACGCGGTGGGCCTTGCCCCGCCTGTGCGACCGACACCGCTGGATCAGGACGGATTGCTGGGCCTGTTCGATAGCAAAGACACCGGCGGTGATTATGAATTGGTGCCTGCAACCGACGCGGATATGCGCGGCACGAAATCAGCGCCAAAGGCCAGCCTAGAAGTGGTTTATGATAATGTCTGAAGGCACGGAACTTGGCCGTGAAGGGTTTGAGGTCGGCTATGACGCCGACGGGAACCTATCAGTGACCGAAGCGCGCGAGGCTGTTGAAGCCATCGCCGTCGAAGGTGGCTGCACGGCTGGGGTCGGTGCGATGGATGCGGTGGCGCGTGCTGCTGGCAAGTCCGAGATCTTGGATCAATACGCCGCCGACTATCCACAAGGACCGCACGATAAACCACAAAGCATGTGCCCTGCGTTCGGGTCATTGCGCGTTGGTCTGCGGATGAAACGCACCGCCACGATCCTCAGCGGGTCGGCGTGTTGCGTGTATGGTTTGACGTTTGTGTCGCACTTTTATGGCGCGCGCAGGTCGGTGGGTTATGTGCCGTTTAACTCGGAAACGTTGGTCACGGGTAAGCTGTTTGAAGACATCCGCGAGGCCGTGCGTGACGTGGCCGATCCCGCCAAGCTGGACGCGATTGTAGTGACAAACCTGTGTGTGCCAACGGCTTCGGGCGTGCCGCTGCGGTTGTTGCCAGAGGAAATTAACGGCGTGCGTGTCGTCGGCATTGACGTGCCCGGCTTTGGCATTCCGACGCATGCGGAAGCCAAAGATGTGCTGGCGGGCGCGATGCTGAATTACGCGCGCAAAGAAATTGAGGCAGGTCCTGTCGCCATGCCTGCAAGCGGCAAGTCGGATCGCCCGACTGTTAGCCTTTTGGGCGAAATGTTCCCTGCTGATCCGATGGTGATCGGGCAGATGTTGGCGCCGCTTGGTCTGGCTGCTGGTCCAGTTGTGCCGTGCCGTGAATGGCGCGAGTTGTATGCGGCTCTTGATTGTGGTGCGGTCGCGGCGATCCATCCGTTCTACACCGCCAGCGTGCGCGAATTCCAAGCGGCGGGGCGTCCGGTGATCGGGTCCGCGCCTGTCGGTTTTGACGGCACCGGCACGTGGTTGTCTGCGATTGGCGATGCGTTTGGCTTGCCGCAGAAAACGGTTGATGCGGCGAAAAACCAATTCTTGCCCGTGATCAAAGGTGCGCTGGAAGGTGCGCCGATCAATGGGACGATCACGTTGTCGGGCTATGAAGGTAGCGAGCTTTTGGTGGCGCGTCTTCTGATCGAAAGCGGGGCTGATGTGCCGTATGTTGGCACGGCGTGTCCGAAGACGCCTTGGAACGAGGCTGATGCAGCTTGGTTGGCGGACAAAGGTGTGCAGGTGAAATTCCGTGCGTCTTTGGAAGACGATTGTGCCGCGATGGAGGCGACCCAGCCGGACTTGGCCATCGGCACGACGCCCGTTGTGCAAAAGGGCAAAGAGTTGGGTATCCCGTCGCTCTATTTCACGAACCTGATTTCTGCGCGGCCTTTGATGGGGCCAGCGGGGGCGGGATCTTTGGCGCAGGTCGTCAACGCGGCGATGGGCAACAAGGCGCGGATGGATCACATGCGCGCGTTTTTCGAAGGCGTAGGTCACGGCGACACAGCTGGCGTTTGGGAAAAATCGCCAAACGTGCAACCGGGGTTCCGTGCGACGAATTCAAAGAAATTAGAGCGTGCTGCTAAGGCTGCTAAAGCGGCGGAGATGATTTAGTGTGCGTTTATGATCATAAACGCGCACAGCGCGAGGCAGCGAATGCGCAGCGATCGTGTTCGTGCCACCTCTATCAGGGGGGTGCAACGTGTTAGTGCAAGATCACGATCGCGCGGGCGGATATTGGGGGGCGGTCTATGCCTTCTGCGCCGTCAAAGGACTGCAATGTGTGATCGACGGGCCGGTGGGATGTGAAAACCTGCCCGTGACGTCCGTCTTGCATTACACCGACGGCTTGCCACCGCATGAATTGCCCATCGTCGTCACCGGATTGGGCGAAGAGGAAATGGGATCAGGCACCGAGGAATCGATGAAGCGGGCTTGGGACGTTTTGGATCCTACCTTGCCAGCGGTTGTGGTGACGGGGTCGATTTCCGAGATGATTGGTGGCGGTGTCACGCCGCAGGGGACCAACATTCAACGGTTCTTGCCGCGTACGATTGACGAGGATCAGTGGGAAGCGGCTGACCGCGCGATGACGTGGATCTTTACCGAATTCGGGATGACCAAAGGCCGGATGCCGCCCGAGAAAAAGCGCGAGGAAGGTGCAGCCCCGCGCGTGAATATTTTGGGCCCGATGTATGGCACGTTTAATATGCCATCCGATCTAGCGGAAATTCGGCGGTTGGTCGAAGGCATTGGTGCCGAGATTAATATGGTCATGCCGCTGGGTGCGCATGTTGCTGAAATGCGCGGTCTTGTGAATGCGGATGTGAATATCTGTATGTATCGCGAATTTGGGCGCGGACTTTGTGAGGTTTTGAATAAGCCGTATTTACAAGCGCCAATCGGAATTGAATCTACGACTAAGTTTTTGCGGATGTTGGGTGAATTGCTGGGCCTTGATCCCGCGCCGTTTATTGAACAAGAAAAACACTCGACGATTAAACCTGTTTGGGATTTGTGGCGGTCCGTGACGCAAGATTTCTTTGCAACCGCGTCTTTCGCAATTGTTGCCAATGAAACCTATACGCGCGGTATTCAGAATTATCTGGATACGGATTTGGGATTGCCTTGCGCATTTGCGATAGCGCGTTTGCGCGGCAAGAAAACGAATAACGACGATGTGCGCGATATGATGCACAAAACAAAGCCGCTGATTGTTCTGGGGTCCATCAATGAAAAGATGTACCTGGCCGAAATGAAAGCGGGCTTTGGTCCGGCACCCTCGTTTATTCCAGCATCATTTCCGGGCGCTGCAATTCGGCGGGCAACGGGTACGCCGTTTATGGGCTACGCAGGGGCCACGTATTTGTTGCAAGAAGTTTGCAACAGCTTGTTTGATGCACTGTTCCACATCTTGCCGCTTGGCACTGAAATGGATGCGACACTTGCCACATCAACGACATTGCGCCGCGATTTCCCTTGGGATGCTGACGCGCAAAAACGACTGGATGAGATCGTTGCATCCCATCCCATTCTGACACGGATTTCCGCCGCGAAAACCCTGAGAGATGCCGCTGAAAAGCGTGCGCTCGAAACGGGTGCGGAACGGGTCGTGTTGGAAAATGTAGATGATCTTCAACCAGCTATGGGAGAGACTAAATGACTGATTTTAATAATGATATCAATAATATGCGCGACGCCAAACGGCAACGCCAAATAACAAGGGAATATCAGGTTTATTTTGGCCTGATTTTTCTTGCAGCCGTGCCGTCTTGCACAGCGATTTGGGCTTACGGCTTGGTGCGTCATGCAAAAATGCCAGCGCAAGGACCCATTCAAAGTGCCATCGGCGAAGCGCGCACAATCACGCCGTGCATCTTCTGGGCCTGACGAAATTTCCGCAGCCCGACGGGGGTGCGGTGACGCAATCTGAGGTCCTTCGGGACCAAGGTGCTTAAGGCAGGGGAGGAGCCCCTGTTGCAACCCAGTCGCGGGGGACGCGCGGCATCAGTACTTATTCTTAGGAGAAAAAATGGCTGATAAAAAAGACCTAAGCTTCACAGGTCTCTCAGACGAACAGGCGCAGGAACTGCACTCAGTTTATATGCAGGGGTTTATTCTATTCACAGCGGTCGCCGTGGTAGCGCACATCCTGACATACATCAAACTGCCCTGGTTTGCTTGGGGCTAAGGAGAATATCATATGGCACAGTTTTACAAAATCTGGCTGATCTTCGACCCCCGTCGCGTTTTCGTGGCACAGGGTGTTTTCCTGTTTTTGCTGGCAGCAATGATTCACCTCGTTCTGCTTAGCAATCCAGAGACAAACTGGTTCGACCGTGCGTTCAGCACAATGGCCGACGAGTAACTCAGCATGAAGCAAAGCTATGGGCGGGACGATGTGCCGCCCATAGCAAACAGTTTTAATTTCAACATGGCGGCACTTTCGGTGTGGCGATGAGTAGGGAGACAGAAGATGGCATTGCTCAGCTTCGAAAGAAAATACCGGGTCCGCGGCGGGACACTGGTTGGTGGTGATCTATTCGATTTCTGGGTGGGGCCGTTCTATGTTGGCTTTTTTGGTGTCACGACGATCTTCTTCGCCGCTCTTGGCACATTTCTTATTTTCTATGGCGCCGCAATGGGCGACACATGGAACCCGTGGTTGATTTCCATTGATCCACCCGCGCTAGAGGTTGGTCTGGGCATTGCGCCATTGGCCGAAGGCGGCTTGTGGCAAGCGATCACCGTTTGCGCCACGTTCGCGTTCCTGAGTTGGATGATGCGCGAGGTCGAGATTTGCCGCAAATTGGGCATGGGATATCATGTTCCATTCGCCTTTAGCATCGCGATCCTTGCTTATGTGGCGCTGGTGATAATCCGCCCGCTGTTGCTGGGCGCGTGGGGGCATGGTTTTCCGTATGGCATCTTCAGCCACCTCGATTGGGTGAATAACGTGGGCTATGCCTACGGAAACTTCCACTACAATCCGGCTCATATGGTCGCGATTACGTTCTTCTTTACGACGTGTTTCGCGCTAGCGCTGCATGGCTCTTTGGTGTTGTCCGCCGTTAACCCAGGCAAAGGCAAGCAGATCACATCGCCGGATCACGAAGACACGTATTTCCGCGATTTGATTGGGTATTCGATCGGGCCATTGGGTATCCACCGTCTTGGATTGTTCCTTGCGCTGAATGCCGTGGTCTGGAGCGCGATCTGCATCGTGATTTCGGGAACAATTTGGTTCGATAGCTGGGCTGCATGGTGGGATTGGTACGCTGATCTACCGTGGTGGCGCGACCTGTAGGAGGATATGAAAAATGGCTGAATATCAAAATATTTTCACACAGGTCCAAGTTCAGGGGCCGCCTGAAATGGGCATGGACCCAGACGGGGCGCTGGCAAGAGAACGGACTAAGAAGGCGGGCTTTTCGACGCTGGCGGGTGTGTTCGGTAACGCGCAGCTGGGGCCGATTTATCTGGGCGCCTTTGGTGTCGTGTCGCTGGCGACGGGTGCGCTGTGGTTTATGATCGTCGGGATCAGCTATCTGGCGCAGGTGGATTATTCGATCCCGCTGTTCCTAAAAGAGCTATTCTGGCTGTCGCTTGATCCCCCGTCCGAGGAATACGGTCTGAGCATGGCTCCGTTGAATGATGGTGGTGCATGGCTAATCGCATCGTTCTTCTTGCTGGTGTCTGTCATCTCTTGGTGGATCCGCACGTATTTGCGGGCTGAAGAGTTGGGAATGGGCAAGCATGTGTCATGGGCTTTCGCCTCTGCCATCTGGTTGTTTCTGGTGCTGGGTTTGATCCGCCCCATTATGATGGGGTCATGGGCCGAGGCTGTGCCTTATGGCGTCTTCAGCCACCTTGATTGGACGAACCTGTTTTCACTGACCTATGGCAACTTGTTCTACAATCCGTTCCACGCGCTTTCGATTGCTTTTTTGTATGGATCGGCCCTGCTGTTTGCGATGCACGGCGCGACCATTCTGGCGGTCAGCCGCTACGGTGGCGAGCGTGAGATTGAACAGATCGTTGATCGCGGCACGGCATCCGAGCGGGCGGCTTTGTTCTGGCGCTGGACCATGGGGTTCAACGCCACAATGGAAGGCATTCACCGCTGGGCTTGGTGGTTCGCGGTTCTGACAACGCTGACAGGCGGCATCGGAATTTTGTTGACTGGCACGGTTGTCGATAACTGGTTCGTCTGGGCCCAAGAACATGGCTATGCGCCGCTTGATTAAGCGGTGCAGTCCGAGAGAGGAATAAGATTATGAGTGACAATCACGACTATCTGGGAACGGCCGATAATCGGAAACTGCGCCTAAGTGGTGACGTTCTAATGCTGATGCTGAAGGGGGCGGGCTATGCCGCAATCTTATGTCTGGCGCTGTGGTTCACCTTGGCCGCGATCCATTGGGTGGGTTTGCTGCTGCCCGAGGATTCCAAGTTCCGGCCCGATCCGACACCCTATTCGTTCTATGTGACCGAACAGGGCACCGATCTGGTTTAACGATTTCCTTGGGCCGCGACTGTGCTGGCCCAAGGCACGAGGTTTCGGATTTTTCGTCCCTGAAAGTCCGAAAACCGTTGGAGCCGTAAGGTTCTGACATTTCCTGTTGGCTACGGGAGGCAGACGTCGAACCTTCGCCGTCTGTCCCCGTACCAACAGATTAAATTTTCCCAAATCGAAAGGGCTGCCGATATGACCCCCATTCTTGATCGTGTCGCCGGGCCGTCCGACCTGAAGGGTCTAAGCGATGGCGACCTTGCGCAACTCGCGGACGAGCTACGCACCGAAGTAATCGAGGCTGTGGCGACAACCGGCGGGCATCTTGGGTCGTCGCTGGGTGTGGTTGAACTGACGGTTGCCCTGCATGCAGTTTTCGACACGCCGCGCGACAAGTTGATCTGGGATGTGGGGCATCAGTGTTATCCGCATAAGGTGCTGACAGGTCGGCGCGCGCAGATGAAAACGCTGCGACAAGAAGGCGGGATTTCAGGGTTCACCAAACGCTCTGAAAGCGAATTCGATCCGTTTGGCGCGGCACATTCGAGTACGTCGATTTCAGCGGCTTTGGGGTTTACGGTCGCGCGCGATATGGGGCAGCCGACGGGTGATGCCGTGGCGATCATCGGGGATGGGTCGATCAGCGCGGGTATGGCGTATGAGGCGATGAACAACGCAGGCGCCGAAGGCCGCCGCATGTTCGTGATTTTGAATGATAATGAAATGAGCATTGCGCCTCCCGTGGGGGCGATGTCGCAATATATGTCGCGCTTGGCAGACACACCGCTGGGTGCTCTGGGCGAGACGTTCGAGGCGGCATTGCCCGGCCCATTGCGCGATCATGCGCGGCGTGCGCGGGAATTGGTGACGGGGACGTCTGCGGCAAGTGGCACGATGTTCGAAGAACTGGGCTTTGATTATATCGGCCCGATTAATGGGCATGACATGGATCAGTTGCTGGGTGTTTTGCGCGCGGCGCGGACGCGGGCGACGGGGCCGGTGTTGATCCATTGCTGCACGGTGAAGGGGAGGGGCTATGCGCCTGCTGAAACCTCTGCCGATAAGTATCATGGTGTTTCAAAGTTCAATGTGGCCAGTGGTGCGCAGGCGACATCTGGATCAAATGCGCCAAGCTATACCAAGGTGTTCGGCCAAGCGTTGACCCGCATGGCAGCACAAGATTCAAAGATCGTTGGGATCACGGCGGCCATGCCGTCTGGCACGGGGATGGATATTTTCGCGGATAAATTTCCCAAGCGGATGTTTGATGTGGGCATTGCCGAACAGCATGGCGTGACCTTTGCGGCAGGCATGGCGGCGGGAGGGTTGAAGCCGTTCTGCGCGATTTATTCGACGTTCCTGCAACGCGGTTATGACCAGATCGTGCATGATGTGGCGTTGCAAAATCTACCTGTGCGTTTCGCGATCGACCGCGCCGGATTGGTCGGGGCCGATGGCGCTACACATGCGGGTGCGTTCGATGTGGGATACCTTTCTGCATTGCCCAACATGACCGTGATGGCCGCCTCTGACGAGGCTGAATTGGTGCACATGGTTGCCACCGCTGTGGCGCACTATAGCGGGCCGATTGCGTTTCGGTATCCGCGTGGGACGGGCACGGGTGTTGATATTCCTGACGTGGGCGCGGTGCTTGAGATTGGCAAAGGGCGCGTTGTGCGCCAAGGATCAGATGTGGCGATCTTGTCGTTTGGGGCGCATTTGTCGGAAAGCTTGAAGGCCGCTGATGTAATGGCGGCGCAGGGTGTTTCGATGACAGTCGCGGATGCGCGATTTGCCAAGCCGTTGGATCATGCGCTAATCCGGCAGCTTGCAAAACACCACAAGGCGCTGATCACGATTGAACAAGGATCGCAGGGTGGCTTTGGCGCGATGGTTTTGCATTACATGGCGGGCGAGGGGTTGGTGGATGGCAACTTGGCTGTGCGCACGATGACCTTGCCAGATCGCTTTATCGACCAAGCGGCCCCTGATGCGATGTATGCCGACGCAGGGCTGACAGCGACGGATATCGCGGCCACCGCATTGCAGGCGATCAAAGCGCCAGCGCGGGTTTAAGCGCCGGCCATTTCCTTGAAAATCATCGTGCTGTGCTGCGCCATGTAGATTTGCAGCCAAGGGGTGAAGGCGTCAGGCGTGGTCTTTAATTGTGCGCGCAGATCGGTTTGGGACACCCAGCGGGTCGCCATCACCTCTTCCGGGTTGGGGGCCATGCGCAAGCTGAACGGGACCTGGGCCACATAGACCTCGACCACCTCATGTTCGATCAGGCCGCCGCCCACATCGGCGCGGTATTCTAACTGCCCGCGATGGTGCAGGGTCAGGTTTGTGATGCCAAGCTCTTCGTTCATGCGGCGCGCGGCGCACGCCAGCGGTGCCTCGTCCCAATCGGGGTGCGTGCAACAGGTGTTCGCCCACAGACCGGGCGTGTGGTATTTGCACATGGCGCGTTGCTGGATCAGGATGTGATCGCCGGACATGGCAAAGACGGAAATCGCCTTGTGCCGCAAGCCACGCAGATGCGCGTCCAGCTTTTCGACAGGCGTGAGCGTTCCGTCGATCCAAGCGGGGATCATGATCGTCATCAGACGTGGGTTTCAGACACAAGGCGCGTAAGATGCGCAAGGTTTTTGATGCCGATTTTCAGATGTGCCATCGGGCGGGCCTTGATCAGGCGCTTGTTCATGTAAGCCTCAAATGTCAGGCGTTGGACGTCGACGTCGTGGCACAAAGACACGAAACGCTCGCGCCGTTCATCGCTGCGGTAGTATGCGTTTTGCATCGCACCGAGGACTTTGAACACTGATTTATGTTCGCGCATGAACAGCTTGCGGGCCAGTTGCAGATCTTTGGAGCGGCCCGTTTCCAAAAAGGCGCTGGCGGCAGTTGCTGCGACCCGTCCACCCAGCATGGCGTAGTAAATGCCTTCGCCAGAGGACGGCGCGACGACGCCTGCGGCATCACCTGCCAAAATCACATCGCGGCCATTGTCCCACTTGTCCATTGGTTTCAGCGGGATCGGCGCACCTTCGCGGCGCAAGGTTTTGCAATCGGTCAGCCCATGTGTGGCGCGAATGTCGGCGGTGGCCTTTTTCAGGTCCACGCCTTCGATGCCCGTACCCATGCCGATGCTGGCGGATTTGCCGTGGGGGAAAATCCAGCCATAGAAGTCGGACGAGATTGCGCCGTCATAAATCACGTCACAGCGCAGCGGATCATAGTCGACGCTAAGTGCGGGGGCTTCGATGATTTCGTGGTACGCGATGACATACGGAATCTTGTCGCCGCCGGGGACTTCAGCCTTGGCGACCTTAGACCGCGCGCCGTCTGAGCCGATGATCAGTTTGGTTTGCAGGCTGCGATCTTCGCCCGTTTCCTTGTCGCGAAAGACGACGGCGGTTTGGTCCGCGTCGCGGTCAATTCGCAGAAAGGTGCCAGTGAAGCAATCGGCACCCGCTTGCTTTCCACGGTCACGCAGGAAGGGGTCGAAATCCTTGCGGTCGACCATGCCCACAAAGCCGTTTTCAATCGGGATATCGACCTTGCGTCCGGTGGGGGAAATCATGCGTGCGGTGTTCACCTTGGCGACAAGTTGGTCGTCGGGGATCAGGAAATCGGTGATGGCGCGCGGTGGAATGGCCCCGCCGCAGGGTTTGATCCGACCATCGCGGTCGATCATCGCGACACACTTGCCAGAGCGTGCGAGGTCTTCTGCTGCTGTGGCACCGGACGGGCCACCACCGATGACGACGACATCATACATTTTATTCTCCTGGCACGAGTGTGGCAGGCATGGTGGCCTGCGGCGTTTCCATGACGCGCGCAGCCATCAAAGCTGCGGCAAGAAAAAGGGTCGCTTCGAACGTGAAGACGGCACCGAAGGCAGGGCCGTCTGGTGCGAAGGTGCGCGCAACGTCCACAAGCACGGCACCTGTCAGACCGCCGAAACCTGCGGCGATGGCTTGTGCTGCACCCCACAGACCCATGCGCGTGCCTTCACGTTGGCCCCGCCCTTGGGACGCAAGCGCCATCATCGCGCCAATCGCTGCAACCGCGAACATGCCGTTGAAGAAGCCAAGTGCGATCACAAGGTAGGTAAAGTTCAGCGCGGTATCAGCGAAGCCTGTCATACAGATCAGCGTAAGAACCGCGCAAGACCCAAGGCAACCCGCCATGACCCATGTGCGAAGCGCGCCGATTTTCAGGCCCGTTGCCATGATGCCGACGGTCAGCATCCCGATGAACACGCCGCCGTTTTGCGCGCCGCTGAGCGATGTGGATTGCCCCGGAGTGAAGCCGAAAACGAGGCCTGCGTAGGGTTCCAAGATCAATTCCTGCATGAAGTAGGCGTTCATTGACAGGAACACGAACAGGGTGAAGTTGCGTGTTTTCGGCTCTGACCAAACCTCACGTAGGCCGTGCATGAAGGGGGTCGGTGCCTCAGGGCGCATGGGGGTGACGCGGCTTTCGATCTTGCCGATAGCGAGGGTCGTCAGAAGCAGTGCGAGTGTGGAGATGACGGCGACGACGGTTATCAGGCGTTGCGGTGAATAGGGGTCGAGGAATTGCCCTGCGAGGCCAGCGGTCAAGGCGATGCCAAAGATCATCATCAGCCATGTGATCGTGGCAGCAGCTGCGCGGCGATCAGGGGCGGTGGCCGTTGCAAGCAGTGCCAGCAGCGATGTGCCGGACGCGCCGACGCCGATGCCGATCAGCCCGTATGAGATGATGGACAATGCAATGGCCAGCGCAAAATTTTGTGCGAACATGGTCACGGCAAAGGCAGCACCGATGCCGCCCGCCGCCAAAATCGCCATGCCGCCAATAATCCAACGGGTGCGGTTGCCGCCTGTGTCAGAGGTGAAGCCCCAGCGCGGCCGCGACAGTTGGATGCCATAGTGCAGGCCAACCAATGCGCCGGGCAACAGGGCGGGCAGGGCGAATTCGACAACCATCAAACGGTTCAGCGTCGAGGTGGTGAGCACGACAATCGCGCCAAGCGCCATTTGCACCTGCCCAAGACGAGCGATTTGGCCCCATGATAGTGTCATAGCATGCTCCTGAGTGCGAAGGCGGCGATCATCATGCCGCTGACGTACATCGCGACGCCGGTGCCATTGTACCAAGGCGCGCGGGCTTTCGGGTCTGTCAGCAGGATGGTCATTGCCCAGATTTGTGCGACCAGCAGGGCGGCGATAGCCGCGGCGAACAGCGGCTTGCCCCACGTGAACAACAGTGCCGCGACGATAATTTGCGGGATTGTCATGATCCAGCAGGCCATGCGCGCCGCGCGTTCCGGCCCGAGCGTTACGGGCAGCGAATTGACCCCCATCTGGCGGTCGCCTTCAAGCGCCTTGAAGTCGTTCAGCGTCATGATGCCGTGCGCGCCCGTGGCGTAAAGGGAGGCGATAATGATGACAGGCCAGCTAGGTGCGCCAACGGACAAAACGGCGGCCCCTGTGAACCAAGGCAAGCCTTCGTAGCATAGGCCGACAAGCCCCGGACCCCACCAGCCAGATCGTTTCAGGCGCACGGGTTCTGCGGAATAGGCCCAAGCCGCCAGCACGCCAAACACGGTCGCGCCAAACCCCCAAGGGCCAAGTTGCGCGCCAATAATCAAAGACAGCACCGACATCGCCAGCGCGATATACAAGCCCCATTTGCCGGGGATGCGGCCCGACGGAATGGGGCGACCCGGCTCGTTGATCGCGTCAACGTGGCGATCACACCAATCGTTGGCGGCCTGACTCATGCCACAGACGATGGGGCCAGCAAGGATGACGCCAAGAACAATCAGCCCCCATTGGCCGCTTGGCGATACCCCTGATGAAATCACACCGCACAGATATGCCCACATCGGTGGAAACCACGTGACGGGTTTGATCAGCCTTAACATCGCTGCCGGTTCGGGCAGGTGTCGGGGGGAGAGGGCTGTCAGATAAGTCATAGCGTAAGCTTATCGTTACACTTTGTGAATATTCAAGTGTAAAGGTGAATTGACAAATGCACAGGGTGCGCAGTGATCTGCCTTAATTGGCAACTGCGGCTTTACCTGTCGTTGAAGCGTGCTAGGTTTTTTTAGCGATGGGAGAAAAATGAATGAAAAAAATCTTGGTAACTGTACTTGGCTTAGGCCTTTCGGCGGCTCCGGCGTTTGCTGATGGTCACGCAACGGGTGATGCGGCTGCGGGCGAAGCGGCGTTTGGACAGTGTAAAGCTTGTCACTCTATCGTTGACGCAGATGACAACATCATCCTGCGCGGCGGTAAGAATGGACCGAACCTTTACGGCGTCTACACGCGGGTTGCGGGTTCGCTTGAAGATTTCCGTTATGGTGACTCGCTTGTGGAAGCGGGCGAAGCGGGCCTTGCATGGAACGAAGCGGACTTTGCGACATATGTTGCTGATCCACGCCAGTTCTTGCGCGACTATATCGAAGATCGTCGTGCGCGCAGCAACATGTCGTTCAAGCTGCGGTCCGAAGAGGATGCGCTGAACATTTGGGCCTACCTTGTGTCCGTCGGCCCCGAGGCGGCAGGCAACTAGTCCAGTTGCAACAGTTTTGCGAAGGCCTGCTCGATGTGGCAGGCCTTTTGCGTTCTAGCCGCCGCGCACCGTATCGATCATCAGTTGCACGTTTGCGGGATCCGCATCCGGTGTGATGCCGTGACCAAGGTTAAAGATGTGCGGGCCGCCCGAAAGCGCATCGACGATCTTGCGCGTCTCAGCCACCAAAGCGTTGCCGCCCGTGACCATATGGCTTGAGGCAAGGTTGCCTTGTACACAGCCACCCGTTTGCACATTTTTCGCGACCCAGTCAGCACTTACGCCATCATCGAAGGCAATACAGTCAGCGCCAATTGCGGCATGAAGATCAGTGTATTTATCGCCCGCACCGCGCGGGAACGCGATGATCGGCACATGGGGGTAGGCGGCTTTCAGGGCCGCGGTGATCTTCCGCATCGGTTCAATGGAATAGCGCTGAAAATCGTCGCCGTGCAGCGATCCGGCCCAGCTGTCGAACAGTTTGATCACCTCGGCGCCTGCTTCAATCTGCGTGCTAAGATAGACAATCGTGCCTTCGGTGATGACGTCGATTAGCCCGTCAAACACGGCGCGGTTTTCGTCTTTCAGCGCATGTGCCGGCGCTTGATCCGGCGTGCCTTGACCCGCGATCATATACGTCGCCACGGTCCAAGGAGAGCCTGCAAACCCGATCAATGTCGTCTCAGACGGCAGCTCTTTTGACAGGATTTTGATCGTCTCGTAGATCGGGGATAGGTGGTCGTTCACGTCTGCTGCAGGCTTCAACGCAGCCAGTTCATCTGCCGTGGTGATCGTCGACAAACGAGGCCCTTCGCCAGTGACGAACCATAGATCCGCGCCCAATGCTTGCGGCAACAGCAAGATGTCCGCGAACAGGATTGCGGCATCAAACCCATAGCGGCGGATCGGCTGCAACGTGACCTCGGCCGCCAAATCGGGGCTATAGCAGAGCGACAGGAAATCCCCCGCTTGCGCCCGCGTCGCTTTGTATTCTGGCAGGTAACGTCCGGCTTGGCGCATCATCCAAATGGGTGGCGTCGGCAAGGTTTCTCTGGCAAGTGCGCGCAGGATCGTTTTTTGGCTGGTCATGTGGGGTCATCCTTCGTTAATGCCAAATAATGGGCTGCTTCGCGTTCTGGACGCAAGAGTTGTCAACGTAAGTTTACAGGTCTAGGAATGATTCATGGAAACTAATCTACCCACACCGTCTAAACCGCTGAATATTGGCACCCGTGGATCGCCTTTGGCCTTGGCACAAGCGCATGAAACCCGCGACAGGCTTGCCGCCGCGTTTGATCTGCCGCTTGAGGCGTTCTTTATTCAGGTCATCAGCACCACAGGCGACCGGATCATTGACCGCCCGCTGAAAGAGATCGGCGGCAAAGGTCTGTTCACCCGTGAGATCGAAGAGGCGATGCTGAATGGATCCATCGACATTGCGGTGCATTCGATGAAGGACATGCCGACGCAGCAACCGGACGGGCTGATCTTGGATACTTATCTGCCGCGCGAAGATGTGCGCGACGCGTTTATTGCGTTGGATGGCGGGGCCTTGGCTGGTTTGCCGCAGGGCGGTGTTGTTGGCACGTCCAGCTTGCGGCGTCGGGCACAGTTGAGGTTGCGGCGGCCTGATTTGCAGGTCGTGGAATTTCGCGGGAACTTGCAGACGCGGTTGAAAAAGCTGAGCGACAAGGTTGCCGACGCGACCTTCCTTGCGATGGCAGGGCTCAAGCGGTTGCAGATGGACGATGTGCCGCGCACACCGATTGAAGTGGAAGACATGCTGCCTGCCGTGGCGCAAGGGGCGATTGGCATCGAACGCCGGATCAATGACAGCCGTGCCGCGGATATGCTGGCCGCTATTCACGACGGACCGACAGGGCAACGCCTTGCGGCTGAACGCAGCTTCCTGGCGGCACTCGATGGATCATGCGAAACACCGATCGCGAGCCTTGCAGAACTGGACGGCACATCGCTGTGGCTGCGCGGCGAAGTGTTGTGCCCCGATGGATCAGAGGCGATTGGCGACGACATGACCGTGTTGATCGAAGACGGTGCGGCGGCAGGGCGTGACATGGCCGCCAAACTTTTGGACACTGCCGGAGAAGGCTTCTTTGACTGGCGCACCGCCTAAACGTGTCGCGGTTTTTGGCGCGACGGGCACTGCGGGCCAAGCAGCACGACGTGTGTTGATCGCCGCTGGACATGACGTGACGTGCATTGGACGAAGCGATGCCGGGATTGACGCGAATGTGACGCAACCCCTTGATATCGAACATCGTTTCGATGTTGTCGTTTCATGCCTCGCCTCGCGGTCGGGCAGCCCAGCGGATGCTTGGGCGATTGATCATGGCGCACAACTGAACATTCTGAACTGGGCGCAAGGCGCAGGTGTGCAGCACTTTATCCTGCTATCCGCGATCTGTGTGCAAAAGCCCAAGCTGCCGTTCCAACATGCAAAGCTGGCGTTTGAAGCGGCGTTGATCCAATCGGGCCTGACCTATTCCATCGTGCGCCCCACGGCGTTCTTCAAATCGCTGTCCGGCCAGTTGGGCCGCGTGCGCGACGGCAAGCCATTTCTGGTGTTTGGCGATGGCACGTTGACCGCGTGCAAGCCGATCAGCGACGATGATCTGGGGCGGTTTATCACCGGCTGTATTGATGATCCTTTGCGGCACAATCAGGTCTTGCCCATTGGCGGTCCTGGTCCGGCGATCACGCCGTTGGATCAGGTGGCTGCGCTGTCAGACTTGCTTGGTCAGCGGATCAAAATAAAGCGTGTGCCAGCGGCGATGATCGCCGCGATCTACCGCGTTTTGTGGGTGGTAGGTTGGGTCAGCAAAAGGGCAGCAGACAAGGCAGAGCTGGCGCGGATCGGGCATTACTATGCCACGGAATCGATGCTGGTGTGGGACGGCGCGCGCTATGATGCCGATGCCACGCCAGAGACGGGGACCGAGACGTTGCGCGACCACTACGCCGCTGTGACAGCCAACAATGCGACCGTGCAACGCAGCGATCACACTGTGTTTTAGGCGACCGCGTGCGCGATGGCGCATTGCTTCCACAAGGATGTCAGCGCGACGACAAGGTGATCAATATCAGCGTCGGTGTGCAGCGGTGATGGGGTGAAACGCAAACGCTCGGTTCCCTTGGGCACTGTCGGATAGTTGATCGGCTGCACATAGATCCCCCATTCGTTCATCAGGTGATCGGCCAGCATTTTGGTTTTCACCGGATCTTTGATCATCACCGGCACGATGTGGCTGTCATTCATCAGATGCGGAATGCCGGCGCGGTCGAGCCCTGCGCGCAGTTTCGCGACCTGTTCGCGTTGGTGGTGACGTTCGTCGCTGGATGATTTCAAGTGCATGATCGACGCGCGCGCGGCTGCGGCAACAGCGGGCGGCAGTGCTGTGGTGAAGATAAACCCAGACGCAAAGCTGCGGATGAAGTCGCACAACGCAGCGGAGCCTGTGATGTAGCCTCCGACAACGCCGAACGCCTTGCCAAGCGTGCCTTCGATCAAGGTGATGCGGTCCATCAGGCCTTCGCGTTCTGCAATACCACCACCGCGTGGGCCGTAAAGACCGACAGCGTGAACTTCATCAAGGTATGTCATCGCACCATACTTTTCCGCGACCTCGACGATCTGACGGATCGGGGCGATGTCGCCGTCCATCGAATAGACGGATTCGAACGCCACGATCTTGGGCGCGTTGGCGGGCAGGGCTGCCAGTTTTGCCTCGAGGTCGGCCACGTCGTTGTGGTTCCAGATTACCTTTTGTGCCCGGGCATGGCGGATGCCTTCGATCATAGACGCGTGGTTGCCGGAATCTGACAGGATGATGCACCCATCAAGACGGCTGCCCAGCGTGCTAAGTGCTGCCCAATTCGACACGTAGCCAGAAGTGAACAGCAAAGCGGCTTCTTTCCCATGAAGATCGGCCAATTCGCGTTCCAACAACAAATGATCGTGGTTCGTGCCCGAGATGTTGCGCGTCCCACCCGCACCTGTGCCCGTGCGCTGAACCGCCTCGCACATCGCATCAATGACCAGCGGGTTTTGCCCCATGCCAAGATAGTCGTTGGAACACCAGACGGTGACATCGCGGACCTCGCCGTCATCTTGGTGATTGGCGGCGTGTGGAAACTTGCCGCACTTACGCTCAAGCTCTGCAAAATAACGATAGTTGCCGTCGGATTTGAGGGCGTCGATCTGGGCTTGGAAAAGGGCATCAAAGTTCATGGGATTGTCCTGTCTTCGGGGTCGTTGGGCGCGCCGGAAGCATCCAGCGCCAAAGTTTCGCGTCTGGCAATGGGATGACCATCAACCAGTGTTCAATTGTCGCCAGCGCAGACAGCGCCAGCAAAAGGGCAAAGCCCACGGTCTGTGCGGCTGTCTCCGCCACCATCAGGCGTTTGGCAAAGCATGCGGTCGCAACGCTAAGAAAGGTGACGCCAATAACGAAAGCTAGTGTGACGTTGCCTTGGCGAAAATAGCTTTTGATGTGCTGCAATGGGCGCGGCACGAATTCTGTGTTGATCCGCGGCACGCCAAAGAACAGGTTCAACTTGGCCGAGATACGCGCCACGAACAGCACCAGATAGGCCCAGAAGCCGAACGTGTTTTCAGCGCCCGTCGTGGCAACCGTCACGATCAAGAGGCCCGTCAGCAGCAACAATTCGTGGTAAGACAATGTGTGCCACGCGCGGATGAAGCGAGGCCAGCCTTGCAAAGTGTCAGGGCAAGGGCGATGTTCGGGTCCGGTGATGACGCCTGACAGAAACGCAAGCTCGATCCAGCCCCAGACCAGCAGCACGGACACGAACGCGACATAGACATTTGCGATTGTCAGCGTGCCTGCTGATACCACCAACCCAAGGATGCCAAGCGCGAACAGAGGCGTGCCAAAGACCACGGATTTTCCGTGGGCCGTGGCCCCGCCGCCATCCGCGCGACGCACGATCAGCAAGATAATCCCGGTGAAGAACCACCAAGAAAAAATTGCGATCGCAGCAGCTATCCAGGCAAAGGTGAACATCAATAAGCAGGCTCTAACCTTGGGCTTTCAGGCACGGCGTGCTTGTGCGCAGGGATCGTAAAGACGGCGACAAAGGCTGTCGCGGCTTTGGCCATCCCCGTCATCCGGCTGAAGAAGCCACCGATGCCACCGCGCGCTTTTGCAGCTGCAATCTGGCGCGAGGCGGCTTCCATTCGGTCAAGGTTCGGACGCCAGCGGGGGTGGTCGATGTCCAGCGTGATCGGGAACACCTGTTTGGTAATCTCGGACGTTTTGCGGAACACCTCTCGCCCGTACCATGTGACGTCGACGCCAAGGGCTTTGTGGAACACAGGGCGCTGGTGGTCGCGGACCCACATGGTGGAATAGACCGCCGTCAGGAAGAACTTGATCCACATCTTGTTCGCCCAGGTTTCGGTCAACTTAGGGTCTGTTTTCATCAGCAAGGCGAAGGCTTCGCCGTGGGAAAATTCGTCATTGCACCATTCGCGGAACCACAGGAAAATCGGGTGGAACCGCAGCTCTGGGTTCTTTTCCAGATGGCGATAGATCGTGATATAGCGCGCGTAGCCGATCTTTTCCGACAGATACGTGGCGTAGTAGATAAACTTGGGGCGGAAATAGGTGTATTTCTTCGCCTGCGTCAAAAACCCAAGGTTCACGCGGATGCCAGCCTCGCGCAGCGCGTCGTTGATAAAGCCCGCATGACGCGCCTCGTCGCGGGCCATCAGTTGGAACAGGGTCGTGATATCTTCGTTCGAACCACGGCGCTTCATTTCCTTATACAGCACACAGCCGGAAAATTCCGCCGTGCAGGACGAGATCAGGAAGTCGATAAATTCGGCCTTCAATGCAGGCTCCATCCCGTCCCAATCGACGGTGCCCCAATCGTCATTTTTCTTGAAATGCCCTTTGTTAGGATCTGATTTCATCTGCGCGATCAGCCTGTCCCATTCGGCGCGCACAGGCGTGACGTCAATCGCGTCCATCTCGTCGAAATCAGTGGTGTAAAAGCGCGGGGTCAGCAGGGTGTTCTGCATCGCCACCTTTGTCGCTTTTTCTGATGTCATTGGGCCATCAAGCGCGTCTTGGGCTGCAATCGCCTCTTCTGCGGTGGTGGCAAAGGCGGAATGTACTGGCTTGTTCATGACATCACCTGCTCTGAGAATGAAAATTCACACAGCTCCATGAATTCGAAATCACCTGTCGCGCGGGTCCAGAGCTGTTCCAGCTTGGATGCGCGTGTGATTGTGGCGGTGCGGTCAGCGGTGACGACTTCACCGTAAGGCGCCATAATCTCGGACCCGTGGACCAGCACAGTATCACCGGGGTTCACGACAGCGCCGTTGTTGAATTTGACGTGCGCGGAAAGTTCCTCGAAACGATGGCTAATCGTCACGGTGCACGGTGCGGTTTCTTTTGATCTTGTCAGAAGTCCCATGTGTGTTGTCCCTTGTTCAGTTTCAGTCGATCAGCTTGGCGAAAGCTGCGACGTTGTCTTGGCCATATCCGATCAATTCGATCTTCCAGCCGGTGGTGTCATCAATCACGGCAACATGGCCGTTTTCGCGGCGCACAAGCCGCAATGGCGCATCTAGACTTGCACCTTTCACGGTGCGTTCGCGGCTTACAGCGGTCCAGATCACGTCGATGAAACCGGACTTTGCGTCCGTAGAATGGGCAAGCTGTGTGCCATCTGCGGCCAAAACCTGAACACCGTTGCTGCGGTCCCCGATCAGTGAAATCGCACGTTCGGTTACGATATCGCTGTGGGGTGGCACGGCCGTGACAGGCCGGTCGGTGTAACTGGCGTAACCAACAAGCGCGACAGCGGCGAACATGAGCCCGAACATTGCTTTGACCAGCACGGCAGGTACCATATCGCGATCGCGATGTTTCATTTGGGTGGCGAGTGAATTTGTGACAGCCATGATCTTATTCCGCGGCGATTACGTCAGACGGGGTGGCCCGTGTGACGTGTGGCATAGACACGCGTGTTTCGGCGGCTTCGGCAAAGATTATGGCGACACGGGCCGCATCGGGGATGGCGCGGAACGCAGGCTGTGTGCGGAGCATATGCCAAGGGCGCACGTGCGGCCATGTCATCAGGTAAGACAGGCGCGTCTCGCCAATCAATTCAAACGTGATGGTGCCAAGACCAGATGCGCGCACGGCGGCTTGGGCGTTGCCGATGCACACATAAGGCAGGTTCAGCGTCATCGTCAGCGCGGCACCAATGCGCATGCAAGCGCGTTTATTTGTCAGCGTGTAAACGGTGCTGCGGGCCTGGACCGTTGCGATCCCGATCAGGATCAAGGCTACGACACCGCCTGCAAACAAGAACGGAATACCTTGCGCCATCACCGCCGTCAGCGACATATCAGGCGACACCATGATCACGCGGATCGCAGCAAGCAGCGCGAAATAACCCAACACCCAATTCAGCGCCCAAGCATCTTTGGCAAGGCGCAGCGCGTGCGGGCTGCCTTGCCACAGGATATGTTCATCCGCTGGAAGCGCCTCTGGCAGGCCACGCACAGGTTCAAATTTGAAATCATCGTGATGCATTTGGTATCCCCTTTGTGGTCGGTGTCGGGCCTTGGCGAAAGGCCCGACAATCGTGGTTTAGATCACGGGTTCGCTACGCTTTGAATCGGCGTACATTGTGCCGCCACCAAAGTAGGCCATGATCTTTTCTTCCTCGAGAAGCGTGATCTGGTCGGGCTTTTTGATGCCTGGCACATCTGCAAATTGACCCGAGTAGATCGCGCGCGCAGTCACGCGGTCACTTTGGATGCGGCAGAAATTCATCGGGATCAGGCGGGTGTTGCCTTTGCCCTCTGGGTTCAGATCAACCGTCAGATAGCGGACCATTTGTTCCGGCACGTCGATCCACATGTCGATGATGCGGCCGATGACTTCACCGTCGCCTGCAACCACCGCTTTGCCACGCGGATCGCGACCTGCTGAAACGGCGAAATCTGGCAAGGCTGACATCGGCTGGATCTTGTTGTGACCATGACCGTCAAGCTCTGTCACGTCGCGGCGCGGGGCCCAAGACGCAGGACCAACACCGTCGATCATCGGATCGCCGGTTGGCACATAAGACGAGCCTGCGGATTGCGACGTCGCCTCGATCGCGAGCTTCGTACGCTCAGGGTTTTGGCCTGATGGGACAGAGATATCACCACGCCCATGCGGCAGGCGAAACGTCTTGTCCTTGGGCGTTGGAAACAGACCAATGCTGGCGGATTCTTTGCCATCTTCGCGCTCTAGCGGGTAACCTTCGCGCATGTTTTCGGTTTGCAGGTAATATACCAGCAGCGCGAAAAAGAGCCAGAACAACCAGATCGCGATACTTGCCAGATCAAAGTTCCCGAAGAATTCATTGCCAACCATTTTTATCTCCTTTGCGTGTCATGTCGGAAAATCCGTCAGTTCCAATTTGCGCGGATTTTGTGTGCCAAGCCCGCGTGCCCGCACCAGCGGACCAAGGGCAATTATTGTGATGAAAAGCAGGCCGATCTCGATCTGATAGACAACCGAATAGCCGATGGATGGCGCTTGCAAGACGTTACCAAGCAGGCCAGTGTTCGCGGCGGTGTTGACCAGATCGCGGATCGCACCTCCCAGAAAAATCGACAGGCCCGCGCCCGTCGCTTGCGCCGCACCCCAAACGCCAAGGGCCAGACCGCGGCCCGCCGCACCAGATACGTCGATTGTCATCGCCGCCGTCAAAGTCGCCACAGCGAACAGTCCGCCACCAAGACCGATCAAAGCGGTCCCCGTATAGAACAGAAAAGGCGAGGCGATGGGCGCGGACAAAAGCACCGCACTGAACGCGGCGATGCCGATGATCACACCGCGTCCCGCCATGCGGTATGGGTCGATGCCTTGCGACAACCAGCGCGCGGCAAGGCCGAACCCCAGCAAAGCACCAGTCGCCCACATCGCCGTCAAAAGCGTGGTCGCTGATACGGACAGCCCAAGGATTTCACCGCCATAAGGTTCCAGCAGCACGTCCTGCATATTGAACGCGACGGTGCCCAAAAAGATTGTCACAACCAGCCGCAACATATCAGTGTCGCGCGTCAAATCAGCCCAAGCGGCGCGGAAGGCAGGCTGCGGTACGCTGCGTTCTTCCTTGGTCATGGGCGCCATCTTTTCCTGCTTCCACAGGGCGGTGATGTTCAAAACCATCGTCACAACAGCCGCGCCTTGCACGACTTGCACCAGCAGCAAGGACGAGTAATCTTTCAACAGCGTGCCGATAATCAACGCCGACACGCCCATGCCCAAAAGGTACATGACGTATAGTAGGGATACGACCTTGGCGCGCGTATCCTCGCTTGCACGGTCAGCCGCTAGCGCCAGACCAGCGGTCTGCGTCATATGCATCCCAAGGCCCGTGAGCAGAAACGCCAACGCCGCTGCGATCTGGCCGAACACGCCTGCGTCAATCGCGCTGTCGCCTGCCAAGACCAGCAAAGCCATCGGCATAATCGCCAAGCCGCCAAACTGCCAAAGCGTGCCAAACCACAAGTAGGGGATACGCTTCCACCCGATAGCGGAACGATAATTGTCAGACTTGAACCCCAGCAGCGCGCGGAACGGTGCGATCAAAACAGGGATCGCGATCATGGTCGCGACGATGATCGCAGGCACCGATAATTCCACGATCATCACGCGGTTCAATGTGCCCAGCAACATGACCGCCGCCATCCCAACAGAGATCTGGAACAACGACAAGCGCAGCAGTTGTGACAAAGGCAAACCTTCGCTTGCTGCATCCGCGAAGGGCAGCATTTTCAGGGTCATGCCTTGGACTGCGCGCTTGGGGATCATGGGCGATACTCCAACGCTTGGCTGATGTAGAAGCCGGAATTCACGCGGGTCAGTTCACGCAACTGGCCATTGGTTTTCGCGGCGATCTTCGCCGGATCGTGCGGCACCATTGTCGGTGATCTGTCGCTGCGCGGGAATAGTTTCCCAACACGCCACATCGCCATCAACAGCGGGGTGCGCGGTGCCACGGTGAACACCATGTTGTCATTCAAACGCGGTGCGAGGTCGTCCAAAATGCGCGCGATATCATCGGCGGAATAATAGATCATGCTGTCCATCGCGACGATATGGTCAAATGTCCCAAGACCCGCGTCCAGCATATCACCCGCCGCAAACGTCATCGTGCCGCGCACATCCGCAGGCTTGCGCTTTTCTGCAATCGCGATCAACTGCGGCGAGATATCGACGCCCACCATATCAGCGCCACGCGCCGCCAGTTCAAACGACAACGCACCGGTGCCGCAGCCCGCGTCCAAAATACGCGCGCCCGTCAGATCGTTTAGCAATTGCCCGATCAACACGTCGCGCATTTTATCGCGGCCTGCACGCACCGTCGCACGGATACCGGACACGGGAGCGTCTGATGTCAAACGTTCCCATGTTTTGGTTGCCGTGTTGTCGAAATAGGTTTCGACGCGGTCGCGTGTAGCCTGATATTCCATCAATCGAACCCAAGTAGTTCAAAGATTTCGCGGTCAGGCAACGGGTCAGGGGCCAATGGCTCTGTGCCGTTATAAAGCGTCTCGGCCAGCCGCATATATTCCTTGCGCACCTGCACGATATCTTCGTCATCTGGCATCTCGAACAAGGTCTTTTTCTTCAGACGAGACCGACGGATAGCATCCAGATCAGGCATATGTGCGATGCGGTCGAAACCAACGGTCTTGCAATAGCGATCAACCTCATCGGTATCTTTCGAACGGTTCGCGACACACCCCGCAAGGCGCACTTTGTAGTTCTTCGACTTGGCCTGCACCGCGGCAATAATCCGGTTCATCGCATAGATGCTGTCGAAATCATTGGCCGTGACGATCAGCGCGCGATCTGCATGTTGCAAGGGGGCGGCAAAGCCACCGCAGACCACGTCGCCCAGCACGTCAAAGATCACAACGTCGGTGTCTTCCAGCATGTGGTGCTGTTTCAGCAGCTTTACCGTCTGCCCCACGACATAACCGCCGCAACCTGTACCGGCAGGTGGCCCGCCAGCCTCGACGCATTTCACGCTGTTATAGCCCGTCGCAACATAGTCTTCGGGGCGCAATTCCTCGGCATGGAAGTCGACGCTTTTCAGGATGTCGATGACTGTGGGCTGCAAGCTTCCTGTCAGCGTGAATGTGCTGTCGTGTTTGGGGTCACAACCGATCTGCAAAACGCGGTGGCCCAGCTTGGAAAACGCGACGGACAGGTTCGAAGAGGTCGTCGATTTACCAATACCGCCTTTGCCATAGACGCTGAAAACCTTCGCGCCTTCGATCTTGGCGCTTTCGTCCTGATGGACCTGCACGGATCCTTCGCCGTCACCACCAAGGTTCGGAATACTGCGATCAAGTGGGCTCATTGTGTGGTCCCTTTCCTAAAATTGCGGGTCATTCGGCTGCAATGCCCTCGAGTGTGTCTTCAATTGCGTCCGTTGCATTTTGCAACGCGTTCAGTGTTTCTGCGTCCGGCACCCAATAGTCGCGGTCAGAGGCTTCCAGCAGGCGGTTCGCCATGCGCATCGACGCCTGCGGGTTCAGATCAGCAAGGCGCTGACGCATCGCGTCATCCAGCACGAACGTCTCGGACAGTTCTTGATAAATCCACGGATCAACCTTGCCTGTCGTGGCGGACCACCCGACGGTATTGGTGATATGCGCTTCGATCTGGCGGACACCTTCGTGGCCGTGGTTCAACAGCGGTTCATAGAATTTAGGGTTCAAACTGCGCGCGCGGGTCTCCAACGCGACCTGTTCGCGCAAGGTCCGTACTTTGGCACCACCGCGCGTCTGATCCCCGATATATATCGGGGTATCTTTCCCGTTCTTGGCGCGTTTCACCGCAGCGGCAATCCCGCCAAGCGTGTCAAAATAATGGTCGACCGACGTGACACCAAGCTCCACCGATTCAAGGTTTTGATACGCCAGTTCCACATGCTGCAACGTGTCTTGCAACAACGCGGCTTGCTTGCTTGCCTCGCCATCAACACCGTAAGCAAAGCTTTTGCGCGCTTGATACGCATCGGCCAAATCCGCGTCATCATCGAAAGCAGAGCCATCAACAAGCTGGTTCACGTTGGACCCATAGGCACCTTCGGCATTGGAAAACACGCGCAAGGCGGCGGTCTGCATGTCACACCCATTGGCTTTGGCAAAGGCCAACGCATGGGCGCGGATCGGATTCATCTCTAAAGGTTCTTCCGCCATCGCGCATTGCAAGGCGGCGTCGGCCAGTAGTTTGGTTTGCAACGGCAGAAGATCGCGGAAAATACCCGATAGCGTCATCACAACATCAACACGCGCGCGACCCAGATCGGTCAGCGACACCAAATCAGCGCCGCATAACCGACCGTGGCTGTCAATCCGCGGCACAGCACCCATCAGGTTCAGCGCTTGCGCAATCGGGCCACCGTTCGACTTGATATTGTCAGATCCCCAAAGAACCAGCGCCACGGTCTTTGGCAAATCCGCATGCGTTTTCAGCAGCTCGGCCGCTTGCCGCGCACCGTCTTGCATCGCAAAAGCCGTCGGCATGCGGAACGGATCAAACGCGTGAATATTGCGGCCCGTTGGCAGAATATCTGGCGCGTTGATGATGTCACCACCAGCCACAGGTTTAATGAACTGACCATTCAGCGCACGCATCAGCGCGTCCAATTCAGCGCTGTGCGATAGATGCTGGCGCGCGGCGTTCCGGGCGGCATCCGTGTCAAAGCTCATCAGGTTCAACATGTCTGCGACGGCATCATCCGACAGATCGCGCCCGACGATATGCAAGCCATCGGGGATCAAGGCGTCTTCGGTTTCCAGCAGCTTGATCCACAGCGTTTGCAGATCGCTTGCATCCAGATGCACCGTTTCAGCCTGCGCACTGATCAGCGTCTCAAGGCGCGCGCGGTCGGTATCATCGGGCATCATCGTGCGCCATTTGGTCAGGCTGTCTTTCAGATCAGCCAAACCGCGATACAGGCCAGAAGCTTGCAACGGCGGCGTCATATGCGTGATCGTAATCGCGTTGCTACGGCGTTTCGCCAGCGTCGCTTCGGACGGATTGTTGGCCGCATAAAGATAGATATTCGGCATATTCCCGATCAACCGATCAGGCCAATCATTGCCGTTACACCCGTTCTGTTTGCCTGGCATAAATTCCAGCGCGCCATGCATCCCGAAATGCAGCAGAGCGTCTGCCTGCAACTCATGCTTGAGGAACTGATAGAACGCGCTGAACGCATGGGTTGGGGCAAAGCCAGTCTCAAACAACAGGCGCATCGGATCGCCTTCATAGCCGAATGTGGGCTGGATACCGACAAAGACTTTGCCGAACTGCGCACCCAACACAAACACATCCGCACCATTTGATTGGATACGACCGGGGGCAGGGCCCCAAACGGTTTCAATCTCGGATAACCACGGCGTGTTTGCAACGATTGTGTCGGCGCTGACCCGGGCCGCCACATTCGCGTCTTGCCCGTAAGTTGCTGCATTACCTTGCAAAATTGCTGTGCGCAAATCTTTAACAGTTGCCGGTGGCGTCACATCATAGCCGTCAGCGGCTATTTGATGCAGTGTGTTGTGCAGGCTTTCAAACACTGACAAATACGCCGCTGTGCCAATCGCACCCGCATTTGGGGGAAAGCCGAACAGCACAATCCCAACTGTCTTTTCCGCGTTCTGTTTGCGGCGCAACACGGCCAACCTTTGGGTCTTTTCAACCAGCGCATCAATGCGCTCAGGGCAGGGGGCCATCGCCTTGATCGCGCCTATCGCAGGACAGTTGCGCGCACACCCTGCACAACCACTGGGTGCATGACGTCCCGCGAAAACGGTGGGGTTTGTGGCGCCGTCAATCTCTGGCAAAGCGACCAGCATTGTCGCCTCAATCGGGCTAAGGCCTTGGCCACCTTCAGCCCATTGTGACAGCGTCTGAAATTCTAGCGGTTGGGCCGCGACATAAGGCACATCCAGCGCCGTCAGCACCTCAATCGCGCCATTGCTATCGTTATAAGCAGGCCCGCCCACAAGCGAGAATCCGGTTAATGACACAAGCGCATCAATCTGTCCAAGGTAATACGCATCCATCGCAGGCCGCGCATCTAAACCACCCGCAAAAGCAGGAATGACGCGCATCCCCTGCGCCTCAAAACTGCGAATGACGTGGTCATAATGCGCTGTGTCGCTGGCCAGAATGTAGCTGCGCAGCATTACCAAACCGATGGTCGGGCCAGTCCCTTTGATCGGAAGATCAGCGATGTCCGTCGCGATATGATGATCCGGCAAGTCGGGGTGATACAGCCCCACTTCGGGGTATTCCACGGGGGCATCGACCTGCACACCGCGCCATGCCGGGCGCGAGGCATAGCGCGAAATCATAAACCGCACGAGGCTTTCGATGTTATCGTCAGAGCCGCCTAGCCAATATTGCATCGCCAAAAACCAAGCGCGCAAATCTTGGCTTTTGCCCGGAATAAGCCGTAAGATTTTCGGGATGCGGCGCAGCATTTTCATCTGACCGACACCCGCACTGCCAGGTTTCTTGGCAGGCTTCAGCTTTTTCAAAAGCGCCATCGCACCCGTCGCAGGGCGCATCATATCCAGATCGCCCATCTTGGTCAGCTGCACGATTTCATGATCCGCGATAATCCCAGCCATCGCATCGCACGCATCGCGGCGCGCTTTCAGATCAGGCAGGATCGCCTTGATATGCTCTTCCAGAAAGATCACGGACGTCACGATGATATCAGCCGTGGCGATATCGACACGAGCTGCATTCAAAGCCGCAGAGTCTTTTGCCCACTCTGCCGCGGCATGGATTTTTAATTCCAAGCCCGGGAAATCGGCCGCCAATTGCGGGGCCACACGCGCAGCCGGACCCGCCGCGTGGCGGTCCAGCGTTAACAACACAACGTTGTAGGGTTGATATGTTACGTCATCGCGCAAAATGTGCCTTTGCTTCGTAAAGTGTATCGACAGAGATTTCGGCCACGCCTTTTTCGGCGGCATAAAATTCGGTATTGCGACGGGCCTTGCCACGCACAAAGAACGGGATTTTCTTCAACTCGCGTTCTGCATCAGACAGCCAAATGACATTGTCTGCAGCGGGCGCTTCGGGTTTCGGTTTATCGTGTTGCACAGCGCCACCATGATGGCTTGGCCCTGCGGCATCGTTGAATTCAAAATCGTCGCGGAACATGTGCAATAGGTGTTCTTCCAGACCCATCACAAGCGGGTGGATCCATGTGTCAAACAACACATTCGCACCCTCAAACCCCATCTGGGGCGAATAGCGCGCGGGGAAATCTTGCACATGCACAGGGGCAGAGATGACGGCGCAGGGGATGCCCAAACGCTTGCCGATGTGACGTTCCATTTGGGTGCCAAGGATCATCTCTGGCTGCAAATCTTCGATGGTCTTTTCAACCAACAGATAGTCATCCGTGATCAGCGCCTCGACACCATAGTCTTTGGCCAAGGCACGGATATCGCGAGCAAATTCGCGGTTGTAGCAGCCAATACCCACAACCTTGAACCCCATTTCATCGCGCGCCACACGGGCGGCGGCTTTGACATGCGTGCCGTCACCAAAGATGAAAACGCGCTTGCCCGTCAGATAGGTGCTGTCGACGGACCGCGACCACCATGTCTGGCGCAAACGGTCGCTGTCCAGCTGCACGATGCTACCCGAAAGTGCGCGCACTTCGTCGATGAAATCATGCGTCGCGGCTACGCCGATTGGCACAACTTTGGTATAAGGCTGGCCGAATTCTTTTTCACAATACCGCGCCGCCATCTCGCCCGTTTCAGGGTACAGCAGCACATTGAAATGCGCTTGCCCCATCTTGGCGATATCGCTTGGCGTGGCACCCATGGGGCCTGTGACGTTCACCTCGATCCCAAGCTCGAACAGCAAGTTCGTGATTTCTTGCACATCATCGCGATGCCGAAAGCCAAGCGCCGTTGGTCCAATAATATTGCAGCTGAAGCGCACAGTTTTTTCCATTGGCTTGGCCAGATGTTTGACGATCTGAAAGAACGTCTCGTCCGCGCCGAAGTTTTCTTTGCGCTGATAACTTGGCAATTCCAGAGGAATGACCGGAATATCAAGACCCATGGTTTCCGCCAAACCACCGGGATCATCTTGGATCAATTCCGCCGTACAAGACGCGCCAACAATAATCGCTTCGGGCTTGAAACGATCGTAGGCATCTTGGCAAGCGTCCTTGAAAAGCCCGGCGGTATCAGCGCCCAGATCGCGCGCTTGGAACGTCGTGTACGTCACAGGCGGACGGTGATCGCGCCGTTCGATCATGGTGAACAACAGGTCCGCATATGTGTCGCCTTGCGGGGCGTGCAGAACATAGTGCAGGCCCTTCATGCCAGTGGCGACGCGCATCGCACCGACATGGGGCGGGCCTTCGTATGTCCAAACGGTCAACTTCATTCCGCAGCCACCCCAAGGATCGACTTGCGGCGTAAGGGACGCGCGAATAGCGACGCCAAATCACCGGCTTGTTCGTAGAAATGCACTGGGGTGAAGACCAATTCGATGGCCCATTTTGTTGATAGGCCCTCGGCCTCTAGCGGGTTCGCCAAGCCCAAACCGCAGACCGTCAGATCAGGCTGCGCCGCGCGACAGCGATCCAATTGCAGATCAACATCTTGTCCTTCGGAAATCTGCGGACCAGCCGGCAACAAATCCAAATCAGGACCGTGAATTGTATCGTGAATATAAGGAGAGCCGACTTCCAAAGCGGTCATCCCGCATTCGCGCGTCAGGAAACGGGCGAGGGGGATTTCCAGCTGGCTATCAGGGAAGAAGAATACCGACTTGCCGTTCAATGTCTCGGCAGCTTTTGCCACTGCTTGGCGTGCACGGCGACGGGGCGCCTCGGTCACGGCTTCGAACGTCGCATCATCCAACTCGAATTCAGCGGCCAACGCTGCAAGCCATTCCGTTGTGCCTTCTTCACCCATGGGGAAAGGGGCCGCGATATGGCGTGCGCCGCGACGGACAAGTGCGGCGTGCGTATCGCCAAGAAACGGCTGCGTCAGCGCGAAGACTGTGTTCGGGCCAACCGCAATATCGCTGTCGATTGTGCGCGATGGCAAGACATGCACCGTGTCGATACCAAGCCCGTCGATCAACGACAGCATCTGATCCTCGACCACGTCGGGCAGCGCGCCGACGACGACCAAATTGCGTGCTTCGGTTCTTGGCAACACTGGCACCATCGCGGCAAGACAGGCGTCTTCGCCTTGGGTGAATGTCGTTTCGATCCCCGATCCAGAATATTCCAACACGCGGACCTTTGGCGCGTATTCTTGCGTCAGGCGTTCGGCGGCGCGGTTCAGGTCCAGCTTGATGACCTCGGACGGGCAAGACCCCACAAGGAATAATTGGCGAATGTCGGGACGGCGCGCCAGCAAGGTGGCGACTTCGCGGTCCAACTCGGCGTGGGCATCGTTCAGTCCCGCCAAATCTGATTCTTCCAAGATCGCGGTGCCGAATCGCGGTTCTGCGAAAATCATTACGCCAGCGGCGCTTTGCAAAAGATGCGCGCAAGTGCGGCTGCCAACCACCAAAAAGAACGCATCCTGCATTTTGCGATGCAGCCAAATGATACCCGTCAGCCCGCAAAACACCTCGCGCTGGCCACGTTGTTTGAGTACCGGCGCACTGCGGCAACCGCCGCTGATGGATGGCGGGATTTCGGTCATGCTGCGGCCTCTGCTTGCAAGCGCGCCGCGCGCAGTTTCCATAGGAACTGTCCGGCGTTAATCACGTAGGTGGCGTAGGCTGCCAGAACGACCACGATCAACGCATCGGGCGTCAGCGCGCCTGTCAATAATCCATATAAATATAATGTATGCAGGGCGATGACGACAAAACTAAACACGTCCTCCCAAAAGAACGCTGGCGCAAAAAGCCATTGCCCAAACACCACCTTTTCCCAAATCGCGCCCGTCACCATGATCAGGTAAAGCAACGCGGTTTTTGCGATGATCGACGCGGTCGTGACAGCGTACCCTTCGCCCGTCGCCATGTAGCGCACGACAAAGCAAAGCGAGATCAAAAACACCACGAATTGCAGCGGCGCAAGAACACCTTGCACAAGGGTCCAAACCGTCGCGTCACGCCGCGCACGTTGCGCAGGCGTATAAAGCATAAACTGCTGATGCGATGATGCCGACACGCTGGTCATAGAGCCCCCTAAGATCACTTCGTCTTTGTAAAAATTTGTCAGGAAGCCCAGCATGTGTCAACTTTGATTTACATTTTGGTAACGATAATTCTCAAAGAGTTAGCAGCGAAACCGCGCATTTCAACATGATTTTTAGCCGATTTGAAAATATGTCTCATTTTATTGACATATCTTTTTTGATAAGGAACCATGGCTGGCGCGTGGACCTGACAATGAAGATGTTTGGCGCTGCGCGAAGAATGGGGGGTCTTTTGTCACAACATCAACAGACATTTCTGGCCGCTGATACCAGCGAAGTCGCGCTTATTGCGCGCCGCGCCTTGTCGATGTTGGCATCTGGAACTGACAGCCTGACACCCAGACCGCAGACCCCATCATTGGCTGCCGTCACGCAGGCCTTGTTTGAGAGGGCACGCGCCGCCGATGCACAAGCTTTGCCGCGATTGCTGAACCGCATGAAACGGGCAGGACACACAGGCCAGGACATTGCGTTTGATCTGATCCCAGAGGTCTCAAAACGGCTTGGCACCGCGTGGGAACGCGACGAGATTTCATTTACAGATGTTACGATTAGTTGCGCCCGCCTGCAAAATGCCGTGCGTCACCTGACCGACGATGTCCCACAGCGCGCAACCCTGGCGCAATACCGCGCGCGCGATTGCCTCGTCTTGCTGCCAGATGGCGCACAACACACGTTAGGCGCAATCATTTTAGCCCAGCAGTTGCGTCATGCGGGTCTGCGCGTGAGACAAGAGCTGAACGCGACGCCTGAAACTATTCAGAGGCTGGCGAAAGCACAGATTTTTGATATCGTTTTTATCTCTGCTTCCCTGTCGGAAACATCTGACATTGTTCGCGATCTTGCCTCAACATCTCAAGGGCAATGGATTGATACTAAAGTGATTTTAGGTGGCACATTCCTAAATCACGGCCCCGCAGATGTCGCGGCAACAGGGGTCAAACATGTAACACAAAGTTGGCGAGAGGCACTAAATATGTGCAGCTAGGCATTTCGCTTGGCACGAATTGGAGCTAAGCGTCTTTGCGATTCTAATTAAGTACGCGGTTTTACAAAGGGCCACCCCAGATGACGTCTCGCCACGAAGTGACATGGACCAGTGGCCTTATCCCTGAGATCGCAACCGATGTTGCAACGCAGATCGTGTCGCACGTTTCAGATTTTGCTGTGATCGTCAGCCCGACCGGAACCGTGACCGCCGCGCGCTGCAGTCCGAATATGGCGGGTGCCGTCGATATGATGCAATGGGACGGGCTGCAAATTCAGCAAACGCTGACTGTTGAATCAATCCCGAAATTTGAATCCCGTATTGCAGATTTTTTGGCAAACAAGGCGGACGTTTTACCTGTCGAATTGAATCACAAGGCGACAGTCAATAGCACAGAACTTCCTGTTCGATATACGTTCCATAACCTTGGCAGCGGCAGCGATCTGCTTATGCTTGGCACTGATCTGCGCCGTACAGCCGAAATGCAGCAGCAATTGGTCGCCGCACAGCTCGCGCTCGAGGCGGATTATGAAGCGCAACGCGAGCATGATGTTCGGTTGCGCGTTTTGATGGAATCATCCGACGTCGCAACCGCCTTTATTTCGGTCACGACAGGGCAGATCGTGTCTTGCAACAGCGCTGCTGAACTTCTTTTGGGACAATCGCGCGACGCCTTGATTGACGCACCTTTTGCAGAACATTTTGAAATGCGCGGGCGCAAAGACGTGGTCGATCAGTTGGTGACCGCAGCTACTGAACAATCCGAGGCTGATGTGATCGCGAAAGGCATCAAAGGCAATCGCCGGCTGGCGTTAGCGCCGACATTGTTTCGCGGATCTGCCAGCCAGATGCTGTTGTGCAAAATCAAGCCTTCGGGATCGCAAGTCACGTCCTCGGATCAATTGCAAACCCAATTGTCAGAGCTTTTCCAAAATGGCGTTGATGCCTTCGTTTTTGTAACAGCCACCGGCCTAATTGTCAGCGCGAACGAAGCGTTCTTGAAGGTTGCCAACGTCACCCATTCGCAAACGCTCAAGTCCAGAACGATGACCGACTTTCTTGCGCGCGGCGCTGTTGATTTGAACGTTATGATTGAAAACGCCAAGCGGTCCGGCGGTATGCGGCTTTATGCGACAAAGATCATCAGCGAACATGGCGGCGAACGCCCCGTTGAAATCTCGACGACCCAACTAAAGGCAGGTGCTGATCCTGTCTTCGCCATGGTCGTCCGCGATTCGCACCGGATTGAGACTGCGAATACGCGCGGCAAACAGATCATGGACGTCGATATGAATTCTGTCGTCGAACTGATCGGCGGCCAGTCCTTGAAAGACATTGTCGCCAAAACAACAGATGTCGTTGAAAAGATTTGCATCGAAACAGCCGTCGAAATGACATCGAATAATCGCGTTGCGGCAGCAGAAATGTTGGGACTGTCGCGGCAGTCACTTTATGTGAAATTGCGCAAATACGGGCTGGTCAGCAAAAGCTAATTGACGTCGTTACAGCTTTTCCAATTGCTGCACCGCATCTTCAATCGTCGCGGCAATACCATCGACACCAAGCAACGTCAGCGTTGGCCTGACGGCTTCAATATTCGATCCGCTGACCAAGATAATCGCATTGGGGCAACAAATATGCAGCGCGACAACCAGGCGCGATAAGGCATCAATCGAATGTTCGCCACTGATAGATAAACCAACAATTCCATTGGGCGATTTTTCGATCTCGGCAACCAATTGATCATGATCAAGGCCGACCTTCAGCGCAATGTCCCAGCCTTCTTTTCGGAAAAGATCAGCGGCCATATGGACGCCCAGCGTATGATCTTCGCCCGGTACTGACGCAAAGGTTGCAGCCTTATCCCGCGCGATGACGCGCGGTTCAAACAGCGCGCGCATGCTGCGCATGATGGCAAACATCCGGCCCGTGCCAACGGTCACTTCGACAAAGGAAAGTTCGTCTTTTTCCCAACGCTCACCAAGCAAACGCGCTGCAGCACCAAGCTGTTTCAGATAGATATCTTCGGCCTTTATGCCGCTTGCACGCAGACCCGTCACGATCGACGCAGCTGCATTTTCATCTTTCGAAATCAGAGCATTACAGAGATCGTCAAGCTCTTCGTCCGAGGCGACATAAGGCGCTGCATCGCCCGCACTACTGCGGGACGCGACACGCAAAATGACTTCACGCGCAAGGTTTACAACTGCATCTTCAGGAAGCTTTTCTTTCAACCGGCGCAGGTTCGCTTCGCTACGGCGATAGACATCTACTTTACGCGGCGTAGCGGTGTCGGCTGCCGTTTCTACGTGGTCGTCCCGCGTCATTTGCAAAGCCTCCTATGCGTTTCCTCTGCACTATGCTTGGAGGTAAGGTGTACCGCTGCATTCAAAGGTCAAGGCAAGGCGATAAACGAATATAATTGACTGATCTTGCGAAGGTCAGTGAAAGGCATTGTCAGAGGAAACCGGCTTGAGGCGGGCAGGGTGGTTCCGTAGGCTCTGGACCCATTAATCCGCTTGAGACCATCAGGCCTGCATGATTCAAGCGCCTCAAACTGAGGGGTGATTATGAGCAATCTTTATTGGCTGAGCGAAGATCAGATGGCGCGGCTCCGGCCGTATTTCCCGAAGAGCCATGGTGTGCCCCGCGTTGATGACCGGCGCGTGCTCAGTGGGATTATCTTCATCAATCGCAATGGGTTGCGGTGGTGTGATGCACCTAAGGAGTATGGGCCTTCCAAGACACTTTACAATCGTTGGAAGCGGTGGAGTGACATGGGTGTGTTCGCGAGGATTATGACGGGACTGGCTGCTGAAGCACCCGACCGGCACTGTCAGAAGAAACTAGCTTGAGACGGGGAGGGTGGTTACGTAGCTTTGTGGGATGACAAAACCCAATCCATTTAGGTACTTCAAAACGAGCCCGGAGATCATCCGCCTGACGGTCATGATGTACGTTCGATTTCCGCTCTCACTCCGCAACGTGGAAGATCTTCTGCACGAACGTGGCATCGACGTCAGCCACGAAACAGTTCGGTTCTGGTGGAACAGATTTGGCCCGATGTTCGCGGCTGAGATCCGAAGAAACCGATTCAGTCGGATGCGATCTTATTCGAACTGGCAGTGGCATTTGGATGAGGTTTTCGTAAAGATCAACGGTGAAACGCATTACCTTTGGCGGGCCGTTGATCACGAAGGTGAAGTGCTGGAATTCTACGTTACGAAGCGGCGAGATCGTAAAGCAGCGTTGAAATTCCTCAGGAAATCAATGAAGCGTTGCGGCAAACCTGAAATCATCGTGACCGACAAACTGCGGTCTTATGGCGCCGCAATGCGAGTTATTGGGAACGACAACCGGCAAGAAACTGGTCGCTGGTTGAACAACGGGGCCGAGAACTCGCATCTGCCGTTCCGACGACGAGAGCGGGCGATGCTGCGTTTCAGGCGTATGCGAAGTTTGCAGAAATTCACCTCCGTCCACGCTTCAGTCTACAATCACTTTAATCAGGAACGCAGCCTCTCAACTCGAACGAATTTCAAACTCAACCGCGCCGTCGCTCTTGCTGAGTGGCGCAGTCTCGGTGCGGCATAAAGGGCAGTCATATTGTCCTTGCAGAGACGAGTTCGAATTGGTCTGACAGCACCTTCCTGAGAGACTCCAATCGGATGTTGCGGCTGCGATTGGCTCCGCAACTTGGCGAGATGTTTTGCAACGTTGGGACTTTGCAGGCTGATTGATAGCAGCAGCGTTGGGGGTTTACTGGCGTTCGAGGAAAATCCCCTTTTGCCAATCCTTTTTCACGCAGACAGGATACAGACAGATTTGGAGTTTTATCTAAAACGCAACTTTCCGAGATGCGTAAAGAGAATCCAAACAGGATCAGTGCGTATCAAACTGTGCCCAAAAAGACGATTTTCGTTCATGCCGAATTCTCAGTTCATCAACGTAGCGATCATGGTTTGGGAGAGAATCAAACGCTTCGATGTCTTCGGCAACGGCGCCACACTCTTTGAGATGGCTGGCCACATGCCCGTAGCGAGATACCCGACTTTCATCCAAGGCGAAGGCTATCATCGCACGCCAGACCACTGTTGCAGCAAGTGGATGACGGTCGCGGAGCATATCCGCCGCAGGCACAAGCAATTCGTAGTGGTCGCCATCAAGTTCGCTGGCGCGCGCCCGTACCAATTGTGCGGCGGTTGGCAAGTCTGGCCACTGAAGGCAAAAGTGCAACGCGGGCATCACATTTGGGTACTCCAGTACATACGCGCGCGCCTTGTCTTCTGCTTCCACATCCTCAAAATCTGGTAACTCTTTTAGAAACGCTTGCAGGTGTTCGACGCTCAGTCTTGCTGCAAAACAGGCCCAACGATGCGCTTGTGCGTCGTCATCACGACCGAGCGCCAATAAGGTAGCGATATATGCTTCATCCCATTGGTCTTGTCCCAGACTGCGACCATCGTCATCGACATTGCCCAGAACGACAAGCGCATCATTGGCTTTACCATCTTCCAGTAAGAGGCCCGCAACCTCAGCAGCGATTGCTTTGTTGCGCAGGTCGTCAGCCGTATACTGCGCAATATAGGCATTGGCATCACCTGAAGCGGTGGCGATGTCTTGCAGGCATTGCCTGACAAAACGTTGCTTCTGATCGGCGCGATAATCCGTCTCGCCCCGTAATTCGCGCAGGAAAATTATGGCGTCATGTTCATTCTCAGGATCAGCGACGGGTGCATCGCTAAAGCGTTCTACATGGTCCTTGAGGTATGACAGCCCGGCGTCACCAAGCGTAGGCGCCATCAGGCTAATGATCCCATCCCATTCACCATATCCATTGTCTGACATCGCAGTCCAAACCCGATCAGCGAGCGCTTCTGGGTCTGCCTCTGTGCGCGGTGCAATATCGGCGAAATGCAAGATTGCCGCGCGAAACACATCGCCGACATCCCCGCGCCGATCATCAACGCGTTCATACAGGAACGGAGCAACCTCAATAAATTGCCAAAGCAAATCAAATGCAGTGTTCGGATCTTCTAGCGCAATCTTCTCAACGATCATCGCAATCTGTGTCTCAAGATCTTTGACAAGCCCCTTCCGTTTACGCCAGCTGATGAAACTCTTTGACTTACGCAGTGACGCCAGCCGCTTGCGTACCTCATGGGCCAGTTCTGCCATACCCAGGTTGTGGCTCAGTTCCAAACGTAGACGGCGTTTAATGTCTGCGCTTCCTTGGCTAACCTCGATCAAAAGATCAGCAAGGCGATCAGCACCCAGATCCGCAAGATTTGATTTGTTTAAGGTCTTCTTCGACATGTCCGAACTAGAGCTCGCGCTGGACTATTTGTAGTGTTCGCGACGATCACCGAATGATCTGACACGTTTGCGCCAAGCGCGATAACTTCCGGGCTTTAGTGTATCCCGCATGAGAGCTTTCACCTCTTTCTCACGCAGTCCGTATTCGCTGTGTATATTGGCGAAGCTCACATGGTCGCAGAGCGCCATCGCCACAATTTCATTGCGGTGCGCATCGTTCAGGTCATTCATTAGCATCATGACAGGTCCTCTGTGCTTAAAAGAGCTCAGCATCAAGCAAGATTTTTGGAATGTTCTTCTTCACCTTAAAGAACCCAGCTGTTGCATATGGCCAGATTAGGTCGTCCCATGAACGGCGCAGTTCTGTAAAACTAATACAAGCAGCATCAAGTGCAGGCATGGCCTCATTGATCCAATCCCGCGCATACCCTTCGGGTAGATAAGACGTGATGATCTGTTTTGTGCCTGCACGCTCTGCCATCCAGGCCAAATCCGATGGGACGCCCGCGCGCATGACGTGATGCGGCAAGCTTTGTCGCATTGCCGTGTCTTCCAGTGCCCCGCGTTCAAAATCCAGAACGGCGCTTGATACCGGGTTTGGCGAGCGAAGGTGACCGCACCCCAAAGTGGTGGCCGTTATGATATTGAACCGATCCAATTTGAGATCTTCGGGCCGACAATCCTCTGCCGTGATCAACAATAGCGACGGGACATCAGGCTTTGGCGCGGTTGGAGTACGCAGTGGCTGGACGCTGGGCAAGCCATCTGGCTCTTGCGCCTCCAGCCCTTTGATAACGTCGGCCAGATCCCCTTTACGCGGTTCGAACCGCTGGTTCGTGAACTTGGTGATGTTCCAATCTTGGGCATGGTACGGCTTGCCACGCGTATGCAGCCCCGCCACCCACCGCCAGCCTAGGGTGTTGGATGCCGGATCGCCGTCCAGCAAATGTCGCAGGAAGAAATCCGCTCCCAAACTCCAAGGCAAGCCAAGTGTGAAAATCCATATTGACGCAAACCACATGCGGGAATGGTTGTGTAGGTATCCCGTCTCGACCAGCTCCTCCGCCCAAGCATCGAAATAGTCGAGGCCCGTTTGCCCCGCTTCCGCAGCCTCGACACGACAGCGCAAGCCCCGATCACGTGCAAACGCTTGCAGGTCTGCGTCCAATCCTTTCCGATACGAAGCCCAAACCTGTGGTCTACGTTCTAACCAGCCTTTGAAATAACCACGCCAAATGACCTCTTGAATGAACTTTTCACCGCCTTCAGAGCCGTGCGATTGCAAAGCTAGCCTAATCGCGTCTTGCTCCAGAACCAGCCGATGTCTGATGTAAGGGGATAGCATCGAAACATCCCGGTGTTGGCCTGCGCCGCGATCATAGTTGCGCCCGTTGGTGTAAGCCCGCCCCATTTTGGGAACAAAACGGCTCATTTGCTCCTCTCCGGCTTGGCGGGCGGGTACAAAATCGATCATATTTGGGACGTCTAAACTCATTTTGTGCTCTTTTCTGACTTCCTCAGTGAGGTAGTCAGAAAACCCGGCAAGTCGAGGAAACGTTTGGTGTTCAAATTTAGTCCGCTAGGTATCGGACAAAGCATTCACGTGTGAGTAAAATGGCTAAACAGCTGGATCTTTTCCCCGACCCACTTGTGACAGAATATCTACGGTTAACGCGCGAAGAAATGCCGCGTCTTGCAAGAGGTGGGCGTCCAGATTGGCCCGTGCAAGAAGACCATTGCTTTCAACGCATCGTGCTTGATCACCTATGTAGCGGGGTCTGGTATGACCATCTGGCCAAGCCAGCCTATAAAAATATGACGCAAGATCAGTTGCAGCAGGCAATAGGTCTATGTCGCAGGATCATCAGCGATGATGTGGACTTAAAACGGCTGAACCAGCAATCGCTCATGTGGCGGGGCAAGCATTGCTAGGCCAGCAGAACCACAACACATCCTGCCAAGCCAATCTGCACCAGTTGAATGATAACAGACAGACCATGCAGACGCTTGAACATGCTTTCATCCCCCCGATCCGTTGCGGCGTTGACTTGAGGCATCAGTATTTGACGTGCATATACCGTGCTCAGACAGATCAGGCCAAGAACGCCCGCCGCCAAGGCTGACACCACAATAACTGCAATTGCGCGCATGGCAGAAAGAACAATGACTACCAGATAGTAGTATGGGAATCTGCCACGCAGCAAAGGCCGCACTTGCGCCATTGGCAATTGTTTGAATAAGACCGGTGCAAACCCGAAGCTGAAAAACGTCATGCCCCCAAACAAAATAGCCGACAGTAACAGCGCAAGGCTTGTCATAGATTTTCCTATCCTTTGAACCGCGGGACCACATAGGGAACCTCGCGCTGATATGTTTCAAATCGTGCGCCATAGCGTTTGGCAAAACGGCGCTCTTTCATGCGTGGGGCCAGCAGGCAGTAGGCCGTCAAGATAACTGCAAGGAAAAGCTGATCCGGGGTCCAGATCGGAACAGTCCATGTCGTCAAAGCAAAGGAGACATAGATCGGTTGACGGATAATACTGAACAACCCCCGCGTCGGCATATCAGGAAAGGCAGGTTTGATATTTTGCGCCAAAGACATCCAACCCAATGCGCCGGATTGCACCTCTGCCCCTGCATCATAGCTGGCCCAAATCAGAAGACCCCAAGACAGGGCAAACAGGCTGCTTAATATGGCAAACCCGATACCTTCGGCTTGCCACCAGACAATCCCGCTTGGCGTCCACAAGGCAAAAAGAGCAAACAGTTGTACCGAGGCAATGATCGCAAACGTCGTTGTCGCCAGTGTCGGCCCAAATGCACGTGGGGCCAGGCACGTAAGGAACCGCCCCCCCTGTTTGGACAACAGAAGCGAATGGACTAAGGGAAACTGCACGACAAGCAAGACGTTTACCACAAAAGACCAAGGCGCAGGAACACGCCCATAGCTTTCGGACATGCCGAAGAACATCGCAACAATCATAGCAAGCACAGCGGCTGCAAACGCCACATGGCAGATCACGCCATAGACCAATGCCAACGACAGATGCCGCAGCCCCGTCGGTCTACGCAGAACGCCAAGTGAAAGGTCAACAAGACGCTTTAAAGGTTGTGTGTCAGACCCACTCATACTCGCAGAGCTAGCGGTCCGGTCCTATCCGTCGAGCCATATGGCCTGCGACGTTTGGCCCTTAGAACGAGCAATTTCGAGTATCGCCATCCGAACCTATAGGGTCTTCGAAGTCCTCGGTTTCAGGGATACGGCCAAAGGGGATCTTGAGTGATTGAAGCTGGCGCTGAGGCACCTAAACCGGAGACGTCGTCTGTCATTTTCTGCCTCAGGCCACTGCCTAGGGAAAACTCATCCGGATTGTCGGTTCCTGCACTGATTTCGCCGGGTTGGAGTGTTGGAGACTTACTGGGCGACGGGACTAACCACGCACAGACGCGCATGATACGGCACAGCGTCACGTACTGGACAATATGCCCTCGAACGCCTTGGGGTGGTCGAAACACAAGCCACCGCCAGAGCGCACTGAGACCAGCGCAGGTTCGGCCAGTCGGATCATTGGATCTAAGGTCACGGGGACTTCAGTCCCGTTAAGCCAGCGCCATCGCACTGACCCGCTGAGTCGCGTTCCAGTTCCGGACAACGTAACCGATAAAGTCGCGTCATCTATGATGCCCGCTCGCCCGCTGCGGATATTGAGAGGGACCGGCGCGTCATGGGGAAGCCCATCGATAGCTATGATCGGCGCAAAGCTCAGTTTCAACTCGGCACAGCGCAATCCGTTGCGATGCAACAAATCCGCGACGGACAGGCTAAGCGGGAAGTAACCATCCAAAATATCCTCGAAAGCAGTGGTGGACGCCATCAGAGCAAGCCAAAGTATTCCTGATGTTCCCATTCAGAGATGGTCATCACGTAACGGTCCCATTCCGCCCGCTTCAAAGTGGCGAGATAGCTTTGAAACTCTGGCCCAAATGCTTTTCGGATAAAGGAAGAGCTTTCGAATTCATCCACAGCGGCTGTGAGGGTGGTAGGCAGAGCCTGAGCTCGGTCGCTATAGGGCGTCTCACTGGGTTTCGGTGCGCTACATTCGGCACTCAGCCCTGCGATCCCAGCGTGAAGTTGTCCAGCAATTGCGAAATACGGGTTCGCAGTTGAATCCGCGACGCGGTTCTCTATCCGGGAGGTCGGATCGTCCGGCATCATTAATGCCCGGATCATTGCGCCCCTGTTATCACGCCCCCACAAGATGCGGTTGGGTGCGAGCTGAAAAGGAGCAAAGCGCTTGTAACTGTTTACGGTCGGGTTTGTCAGGAGGCACAGTGCAGTGGCGTGCTCCAGAAGACCCGCAATCCAACCGCTTGCCTCGGGCGTCAGGGTATCCTGCCTATCAGGGATGAAAGCGCCCCGTCCGCTACTGTGTGACACAAGCGACTGGTGCATATGCCAGCCATTTGCCGCTGCATTGGGCAGTCGTGGTTTCGCCATGAAGCTGGCATGCAACCCCTGTGACTGGCACACTTCCTTTACCATGGTTCGGAACATCACATAACGTGCGGCCTGAGTTTGCGGATCGCCCGGCGCGAAGGTGAACTCAAACTGGCTTGGCCCCATCTCTATTTCGACCGTGCGTGGGGCAAGGCCCATCGCTTCGGCGGTGCGCCTGAGGGTGTCAAGAATGGTCTCGGCCTCGCCATAGCGCGTTTCAGTTAGGAATTGATGACCTTGGGTCAGGTTCTCGGTCTCGGGAGGCAAGGGCGTCTGGGTATGATCCCGCGCGGGGTCGATGCAACGATACACCTGGAACTCGACTTCCAGACCAAACACAGCTTCATAGCCCGCTTCGGCCAAGGCTTCCACCGCACGCCTCAGAACGGAAGAAGAGCTGAAAGGGATTTTGCGGCCTGACCGGTCCTCGACCTCGCAAAGTAGGATTGCCGAATGGGGCGACCAAGGCAGCGGGAAGAATCCGTTTGGATCGGGCCGTAGCACAACATCGCTTGCGCCCGACAGAGGCATATCGCCGATGTGAGCGCCTTCAGTCCAGATTGGAAAGACAGTGCGATGCGACGTGTCTTTCAAAAGCAATGTCGAGGGAACGCCAATACCGCTTTCAAAAGCGTCTTCCAAGGCGCTCGCGACAAGGGTTTTGCCGCGCAGGATGCCATGTTGGTCAACGAAGCACAGGCGGACGGTTTCCAGCTTGAGTTCACGTACGCTGGCCAGAATAGTTGCTGTGTCCATCCGCGTCATTCAGACTGAAGCGTCCCATGGACACGCGGCCCGGCGCTCTAAATCAACTGCATGGCTGGCAGCCTTCCAGTCTTTTGAGTCCGCGATGGCGTCATTTGACAAAGGTCCCCGCAACCCCGCGATGTCCCCTTGCATTGGCAACGCGTCGGACCGGCCATCCGATAGATCCGCAATTGCTCGGCGCAACATCCGGCGATAGTGGATGATGGCCACATCGCTTCGGCCCAAGTGTTCCTGTGTGCGGTCCTGGATCGCCCCCATCCCTTCGACAGCCCATTGATCATGCACGTTGATGTCCATTCCCATCCCGGTATAGGTCAGCTTTGCCTGTTCGGCGGGATCATAGTGATAGTTGTTCTCCCGGTTTTTCAATGGTGCATAGTCCGGCAAACGGTGTTCTTTAAGGCGTTGCTCGCGCATCAGGTCCTTGTTCACCGGCTTCTGGAAACTGGTGAAAATTGTGTACCAGTAACAGGTCTCGTCATCGACGGGCACATGCCACTGGGTGATCGTCATCTCGCGCGACATGGGAATGCAGATGGCTTCGGGAAAGATCTGATTAGTCACGCGCACGTGGGTCAGATCATTTTCCATGTGCCGCAAGGCGGTGATCTTGAGGCCATAGCCGGTCTCTTCGACTTCGATATCTGGGCGCGGGTAATCGCGCAGTAGCTGCGTTATCGGCATATTGGTATGCGCGGCCTTGTCCCGGAACTGTTTACCGTAGCTATCTTCCTGGTCTTCATCCTGAAGGAACCGATGCAGGAAGGATGCATGCGCAGGATCGATGCCGATTTCGAGGGCCTGTAACCAGTTGCAGTGCCAGAGTCCCTTGAAGGCGAAGACATGGCTGTCTGGCGCGCGGAAACAGTCAAACTGGGGGAAAGGCGGCGGCGCACCGGGACCCATGTAGGCGAACGCGATGCCTTTGATTTCGTGCGCCGGATAGCTGGGACCACTGGTGTCGATCTCGATCTCATGGCTCGGGGGGTATTGCGCGGATGGGGCATCGTCGGGACAATGGCGCGTGGCAAGAACAAGCAGTTCACCCTCACGGATCAGGGCCAGCCGCTCGCCCATCAGGTTCACGGCCACCGGTAGGCCGTCTTCCATCTCGTCATTCAGCGCCGCAGGTTGCCAGTAGTGCCGCAGCACTGCGCCTGCCTGCGTGCCGGGGCCGATGCGGGTGATCATATCGTTGAGCTCTTGGCTGATCATCTGGCGTCTCCCTCCAAGGCCATCCACGCCGATATGGCCCCGTTCTCTTCTTTGACCGGCACCATGGGCACCTTGATCTGTGTATACATCCGCGAGCCTTCTGGCTCGGCGGGTTGCTCGACACACTGGCCGTATCGGTCGAAATGCCAACCGTGGAAGGGGCAGCGCAGCCCATTATCCTCCAACCTTCCATAGCATAGATCCGCACCCCGATGCGGGCAATGTCGCCCGATCAAGCCAAGCTTACCCTCCTCATCGCGGAACAAGACGAAAGGTTTTTCATCTAGGGTGACCGGAATTAGCGGTCGGGACCGGTCCAGTTGGTGGCTTTGCGCCACGATGACCCATTGGCCCGAGGTGTTGGTCTCCACTGGTGCTGCTCCTAAACTTGCTGTGCGACGCCCGAACATTACCACATCTTACAACAGTATTTCTGCAAGCAGCTCAGATCATCAAACGGTGCACAGGCATTGTAATGATCGAACATCGTTTCGCAAACCGTGTCCCGATAAACACGGATTGTAATGAAAGATACGAGGCTCGTCCGCATGACCGCCCGCGCTTCGCAGCGCTGCACCCAAAGTGATTTGGCGATCCCAAGACCCACGTAACCGGGTTTTCACGCATATCTTTCCTATGCATACTCCGACCAATGGCAACAAACGGCCAAATAACAGGGAGTATCCTATGCAATCCGTAAAATACCTGACTGGGGCCGCTGTGGCTTTTGCAATTACCGCCACATCGGCGTTTGCAGAGACACGCGTAACCTACAAATCCGCCAAATCAACATCGTCCTATTATCAAATGGCGGTTCAGATCGCTGAAGCGATGAAGGCTGGCTCTGATATCATTGTGACCGTTGAAGAAAGCCAGGGCTCTGTTCAGAATGTGATGGAAGTGAAGGCACGGGGTGGTGATTACGTTTTCACCACGCCACCTGCCTTGGTTCGGCTGGCAAAAGGCGGCAAGGCGATGTTCGAAGGGAAGGGCGATCCTTCTTTTGACGAAATTCGCGCGTTGTTCCCGATCCCGTCGCTCACCATGCATTTCGTTGCCCGCGCGGATGCTGGAGTCTCCAGCTTTGCCGATCTTGAGGGAAAGACCGTTCTTCTAGGTAAGGGATCGTTTGGAGCACGTGAGGGTGAGAAATACCTCAAACTGTTTGGGCTGGAAGGCAAGGTGACCCTGGCAGAAGTCGAGCTTTCCAATGCGGTGCCCGCGTTGAAGAACGGCCAGATCGATGCTTTCGTAACAGCGGGATCGTACCCGGCGCCCAATGTTATCGAGGCTGCCGCATCAACTGGCGTCGTAGTTCTGTCTCTGAGCGAAGAGCAGATTGCCGAAACCAAGCGCGCGCGCCTGGTTATTCCAGCGGGAACATACGCAGGGCAGGACAGCGACATCGTCACAACGTCGCTCCCAGTGGTTGCCTATGCCACGACAAAGATGGACGACGAGACCGCATATCAGCTCACAAAGACGTACTGGGAAGGCAAAGCCGCGATGGGAGACGCCGCGCCTTGGTGGAACGGTGTCGATGAGAGCTTGATGAGCAACATCGAAGGCAAGGTTCATCCCGGAGCGATCCGTTTCTACAAAGAGGCGGGGATGAGCTTGACTGACGCCCAGATGTAACAGCCTGAACGATGGGTGAAGGTAGGGCCGCGGCGCCTGGCCTTTTTTAAGGGCATTCAATGCTGGAAGAGGACACTCCCGTTAGCTGGAAGCCGGTTTGGCTGGCCTTGGCTGCCGTGTTGGTTGCGTATCATGTCGGCCTGATCTTTTGGGGATTGGTGCCAAACCTCGTGTCGCGTCCTTTGCACATGGCGCTGGTCCTGCCTTGGATCTTCGTGTTTGCCGCTCGCGACAGAACGCAGCTTGTTTCCGGGGCTGTGTTCGCCGCATTGGGTATGGCCGCATCAATCTGGATTGCGTGGAACCATCAAGCTCTGGGAGATCAATACGGGTTTCTGGAGGGTAACTTCCAAATCGGCGTGGCCCTAACCCTTCTGGTCTGTGTCTTAGAAGCCGCAAGGCGCGCAATTGGCTGGCCATTGCCCCTGGTTGCAGCAGTTTCGCTTTCCTACGCTTTATTGGGCCGACATATCCCAGGCGAATTCGGCCATTCCGGTACACCGCTGAAAAGCTTCTTGGGCACAATGACAATTGCCGAAGGCGGAATCTGGGGAACGCTTACAGCAGTGTCAGTGGGTGTTGTCGCCATCTTCGTTATTTTCGGCGCGGTCCTGAATGCAGGCGAGGCCGGTCAAGGGTTCATGAATGTGGCATCTGCTGCTGCCGGGCGGCTCAAGGGTGGCGCTGCAAAAGTTTCGGTTATTTCCTCAGCCTTGTTTGGATCAATCTCCGGTTCGGCCTCGGCCAATGTCGCCTCGACCGGCGCCGTTACGCTTCCCGCTATGACCAAGCTCGGCTACCCAAAACGATTGGCGGGTGCTATCGAGGCCGTCGCCTCGTCTGGTGGACAGATCATGCCGCCGTTGATGGGCGCCGGAGCCTTTGTGATGGTGGAACTCACTGGCGTTTCTTACACTGGCATCATGGCCGCTGCGGCTTTGCCCGCTTTATTGTACTTTCTTGCAGTCTGGGTCGGCATCAATGCCTATGCCAGTCACACCGAGCTGAAAAGCATCGACAAAAAAGACCAACCAGGCATCAAGGATGTTGCCATTACGTCGGCCTTCTTCCTCGTTCCATTTGCGGTGCTGCTTTGGGGAATGTTCGGACTGAGGGTGACACCGCAATATGCGGCTTGTCTTGCCATAGGAGCGGGTACGGCCCTGTTGGCGTTTGATCGTACGTTGCGCATTGATCCGCGCGCGACATGGGTAAGGTTAGAAAACGCGCTCCTGACGGCGGCCCGTCAGGTTGCTTTGATCGCCTCCATCATTTTATGCGCTTCGATTATTATCGGTGTGCTGTCCATCACCGGGCTTGGGGTGAAGATCACATCGCTCATCTTGTCTGGTGCCGGGGGCATGCTCTGGCCCGCTCTTTTGCTTACGGCACTGGCTTGTCTGGTTCTTGGCATGGAAGTACCGACAACCGCGGCATATGTGATCTGCGTTTCCGTTGCTGGCCCAGCGCTGATCCAATTGGGTTTGGAACCGCTGCAAGCTCATTTGTTCGTTTTCTGGTACGCGCTTTTGTCGACAATCACTCCTCCTGTTTGCGGCGCCGTTTTTATTGCCTCTGGCATGGTGCGGGAGAACTGGTTGCGCGTTGCCGTCACTGCAATGGCGCTTGGCGTGGGTTTATATGTTATCCCGCTTGGCATGATCGCGAACCCGGATCTGATCCGTCTTGCCGAAGCGCCCGCCATGTCTCTGATCGCCTTTTTGCGAGTGGCTCTAGGTCTCGGGCTGATCTCATATGGCCTGATTGCGATGCGCGCAGCCCTTACAACACTTGGACTATGCGCAGCGGGGCTTGGAATAATCTTCGCCCCGATTTAGCGCTCGTTCTCTGGCCGTAGTAACGGCTTTGTTGAACAAAAGTGAGAGATTTGCGTGCAGACCGCGACGTCGGAGATGTCAGCCGCGCAAGTAGCACGCATCTTCCTGTTCGGCGATTTCAGCAGTTTTGAGGGGCGCCATGGAGACCTTTGAACTTTGGGTGTAGAGGCGCGCATAAAACTGCACGCGCCTCATAATTTTGCACGCTTCTTTTCTGCCAATGAGAATGGAGTCACAAACTATAAACAGGCGTTAGTTTCAACGGCCGCTTTTCCAGCATCGGACGTTCACTGCGCCAATGCCTAGTGTCTGAGTTGCGGATGGGGTGGATGGCTCCTGCATCACCCGGCGTCGTAATGCGCCATATTGCAGCTGCTATGAACCGCTTTTGAGAGGAGCCACCCAATGCAAGTTACAACAATCGGTTTAGATTTAGCCAAGAACATTTTTCAGATCCACGGTATCGACGACCATGGTGAGGTTGTATTCAACCGCGCGCTGAGACGGGCGCAAGTCCTGGCATTTTTTGAACGCCTC
>NZ_FRFA01000017.1 GCF_900143535.1 Tateyamaria sp. Alg231-49
GAGAACGGTTGAGCGCGGCTCTTTTGGCCCGGTCTTCAAGTCCTCCACCGTCGCCCGCTTGCGCCACTTTGCAACGGTCTTGGGGTTGATACCCAACTCCTTGCTTAGCTGCGCGAGCGAAGCTTGCGATCGCTGTATTGCAGCTCTGACGGCGTGCGTTGTCGTGGCGCTCCCGTGACGAACTTGTCCCATAATGCTTCCTTCCAAGCCTGAGAAAGGATCGCACCATCAAACCGCGGGATCAAACACCTAATGTCGCTACTACAAGTTTCCACATTTTGTTTCCTTCATCTTGACAACTCCCCGTTAGGCATAGGCTCCAATTTTTGACGTGCTCAACTGGTTGTTCACGAGCGCTTCTGCAAAGGTAACACCAGCTGCAACACCATCGATTACTGGTAGCCCAAATTCCTCGCTGAGCTCCGCCATAAGGGCCGCCATCCCCGCACATCCCAGAACGATTGCTTCTGTATTGTCTTGAGCGATTGAGTCGCGAATTTCAGACCTGATTTTGAACAATGTTGCCGGATCGCCCTCTTCCAGTTTCAGGACGGGAATGTCGGTTGCCCGAACGCTTGCGCATTTCTGGGCCAATCCATAGCGCATTAGGTTGTTTTCCAGACCAGGTACAGAGCGTGAGAGCGTTGTGATGACGCTGAACTTGTTGGCGATCATGCTGGCTGCGTGATAGCCAGCCTCGCCGATGCCTAAAACGGGTACTTTGACCAACGTCCGCACCGCATCAACGCCGGTGTCATCGAAACAGGCGATCACAATCGCATCCACATCGGGATGCCGCGCAACTTCGGCCAGCAGGCCGGGAATGCAGGTCGCGACATCCAGAAAACCCTGAATGCTGGCCGGTCCATCTTGCGAGTTGGTGGCGATGATCTTGGTATCCTGGCGGGCAACGGCCCTTGCAGCAATCGCAATTTTATCCGTCATGGAGCTGGTTGTGTTCGGGTTAACAACTAGGATTTTCATATCAGCTCACACCTCGCCGCCAAGATAGGCGGCCTTGATCCGGTCATCGTGCAGCAATTCCTTGGAGTTACCTTCGATGACAACGTTTCCGGTGGCCATGGCGTAGGCACGGTGCGAAATACTCAGCGCCATGCGGGAGTTCTGTTCCACCAGCAGAACAGACACACCTTCGTCGCGGTTGATCGCAACAATTGAACGGGCAATGTCCTGCACCAGCTTGGGGGCTATCCCAAGACTTGGCTCATCCAGCAGCAACAGTTTGGGCTTTGCCATCAACGCGCGGCCGATCACCATCATTTGTTGTTCACCGCCAGATAGCGTCCCTGCCGCCTGAGAGTAGCGTTCTTTCAGGCGAGGAAAGCGGGTCAGGATGCTATCGAGGGTAAGCTGAATGTCTGCTTTGTCGCTTCGGGTGAAGGCCCCCATCATCAGGTTGTCTTTGACCGACATGAACGGGAACACGCGGCGACCTTCGGGCACCATGGCGATGCCGCGTTTGACGATGTCCGAAGGATCGGCGCCGTCCACGCGCTCGCCTTGGAATGTCACAGAGCCCTTCACAGGCTTTGCCAACCCAGTGATGGAGCGCAAGATTGATGACTTGCCCGCCCCATTAGCCCCGATCAGGGCAACGGTTTCACCTTGGTTCACGTGCAAGGACACACCTTTCAGCGCGTAAACATGATCGTAGTAGAGTTCGACGTCTTTGAAATCCAACATGGCTGTCATGATTTACATCCCGATCTCATCGTCGACGCTGCCAAGATAGGCCTCGATGACTTTTTCATTGTTCTGGATTTCAGACGGCGTGCCCTCGGCGATTTTTTCGCCAAAGTTCAGGACCACAATCCGATCCGAGATATTCATGACGGCAGGCATATCGTGCTCCACCAGCATGACCGTCACGCCGCGTTCATCCCGCACAGAGCGCACCAGATTGACCATATTCATGGTTTCATCATGGTTCATCCCCGCAAATGGTTCGTCTAGCAGCAGCACCTTTGGGTCCGTCGCAAGGCCGATCGCAATGCCAAGCGCGCGCAGGCTGCCCTGCGGCAAATTGCTGGCTTGTTCATTGCTGATCTCGGACATGCCCAGAAAATCCAGCAACTCGTCCGCATATTTTTCAAAGGCGGTCACATCGTCCTTGGCCGTCTTTGACCCCCAAAAATATCCCGCCAGCGAGGCCTTGGCGCGCAGGTGCTGCGCCACCACGACGCTTTCACGCACTGTCATGCTTTTGAAAATCGTGGTTTCCTGAAACGTGCGCACGACGCCTTTGCGCGCCACGATATGCGGCTTGAGGTTCGAAATTCGCTCGCCCTGATAAGTCACTTCGCCAGATGTAGTCGGCGTGAATGATGCAATCATTTTGAACAGCGTGGATTTGCCCGCGCCGTTTGGGCCAATCACTGACAGGATCTCGTTCTCCGCCACGTCGAAGCTGATCGCATTATTGGCGATCAATCCACCGTATTTCTTGGTGACGTCCTTGACCTGAATGAGCGCAGTCATTTGCCACCTCCCTTGCCGAACCGAACACTAAGCAGGCCGTTTGGCAAAAAGCGGATGATAAGGATCAGGAGCGTCGCATAAATCAACATTTGATATTTTCCGAACTCGAACAGAAGGTCCCACCCGAAGTAGAGAACCAGCGTGCCGAGCATGGGACCAAAGACATAGCCCAAGCCTCCGAGGAAACAGTTCAGCATGAAGTCAACTGAGTCCTTTACCACGAAGGTCGCAGGGTAGACCGACTGCGAAATCGACCCGAACATCGCTCCACCAAGGCCACCGAAAAAGCTAGAGATCGCAAAGATCAGGATCCGGATGTAGGTAATGTTCACTCCGATCGAGCTGGCCAGCTCTTCGTTCTGCTGCATGGAACGGCACAAATGCCCCAGACGCGAGTTCACCAATCGGTAGAGCGCCGCATAAGTGATGACCATCAAGATGGTTGCCGTGAAATAGAACGCCATCCTCGAGTTTTCCAAAGTGGAGAAATCAGGAACCAGGGGGATGCCAAAGATCGAGATTGCGCCGGGCAGAGGAATATTGGTGATTCCCTTGGCGCCGTTCGTGATGGGCAAGGCCAGCGCAGTCAACGTCGCCACTTGGGTTAACACCAGCGTGATCATTGCAAAATAGACCCCGCGCAGGCGCAGGATTGGCAGTCCAATCAAAACTGCAATCAATGCAGCGAACAATCCCGCCGCCGGCAGTGATATCCAAAAAGACCAACCAGCCTTGACCACAAGGATCGCAGAGACATAAGCACCGACCAGCGCAAAGGCGCCCTGTCCAATATTGATCCGGCCGATATAGAACGTCAGCCAGACCCCCGCACTTGCAATGGCCAGAAGCGCCACAGAAGTAAGTGTGAAGTAGAAGTCCGATCGGCCTGTGGCTGCGATGAATAGGGGCACGCCCACAAAGACAACGGCCAGAAAGGCGGCAACGCCGAAGATTTGGGTTTTTGAAAAGTTCAACACGCCATCACCCCCACGGTTTGCCCATTAGACCCTGAGGCCGGATAGCGAGGAAAATCATCAGCGATACAAAGATCAGGAGATAGGTGATGTCGCCATATTGCGACAGGTAGGCCAGGCCGAAGGCTTCCATGAAGCCAAGGATAAAGCCGCCCCATATCGCGCCTGAGATGACGCCTGCACCGCCGATCATTACCATCATAAACGCCTTGATCGATGTCGGACCGCCCATGCCAAGGTTGACGCCCGTGATCGTGACCAGCAAGCCGCCCACAAGACCAGCAAGCATTGCGCCAAGCGCGAAACCGATCATCGAATAGCGGTCAACGTTGACGCCCATCAGCTGTGCGGCTGTGCGGTCTTGTGCCAGCGCACGCAGCGCTCGGCCTGTCTTGGAATATTGCATCAAGGCGATAAAGGCGACGATAGAGAGGATTGCGAGAACACAGATCAATATGCGGTCATAGGGCATGATCAGACGGAAATCCCAGTTGAAAACCCCATCGACGATTTTGGGAACACCCCGCTGCTTTTCGCCAAAAATCAACAGGATCAGAGCATCCAGCAGGAATGCGATACCCGCTGCAAGAAGCATCGTGCTTTCTTCCCGCGCAGAGCCTTTGATAACCGGGGCGAACAAGTATCGTTCAATGAGCGCGCCGACAATGGCCAGAGTAATGCAGGACATGAACAGCGCCAGCACAAACGGCACACCCCATTGTCCATAAAATGTATATGTGACGAACCCGCCGATGACATACATCTGCCCGTGGGCAAAGTTGAGCACATTCATAAGGGCGAAAATCAGGGTCAATCCGAGTGCGATCATCGCATACTGAGAGCCCAGATAGACCCCATTGGCCATTACCTGTTCCATGAGCATCTTCTTTCTATGATAAACCTCGACTTAAACGCCGAGCGGAAACTGCTTCCGGAACATGCCGGAAGCAGTGTGTCGTGCGCGGTGATTTAGTCGACGCGTGCGATGAACATCGTTTCGAATGCACCGTCTTGATAGACATTGACCACCAGCGGGACCGCGATCTGACGCTTTTGACCAAAGGAGGTCATGCCCACATATTTCAGCTTTTCATCACCATTCATGTATGGGTTTGGTGCCTCAAAGCCGTCCATTGACGCTTGGAAGGCAGCCACGTCGTCGATGGCTTCCGGCGTGGCTTTGAGTGTTTCAAGGATATACTCAAGCGCGTAGACCTTGGTGTTGGACTCGTCGTTGTATTCACCGAACATGGATGTGTAACGCTCGACGAATTCGTTCATCATCGGTGACGCCAGCTCAGGTGTGGATGCACCACCAACCGAGATAAAGCCATTGGCCAGATCACCGGCACCTTCAGCCAGAACGCCCGCGTCCTGAGCGGTTTCGGTCGAAATCATGCCTTCAAAACCCAACTCGCGCGCTGAGCGAAGCAGCTGTGGTGCGTTGGCAGGGGACACACCAGACAACACGAGCAGGTCAGGGCGCGTGCGCAGGATTGGCGTCAGCACCGGGGTGAAGTCTGTCGTGTCCACTTGGTAAGTGACGTTGTCAGAAACGACTTCGAGGCCCAGTTCTTTTGCTGCGGCCACGCCACTGTCGCGCTGGCTCAGCGGATCAGACTCATTAGCGGCAATGAAAGCAACCGTTTTGACACCTTCGTTGTCCATCAGGTGCTTATAGATCGCGGGACCTGACTGGTAGTTGGCGATCATACCCAGCACAGCGTTTGACGCAGGTGCTGAATACAGTTCTTTCGGAAAAGCATATGGGAAGTACATGATGTCGTTGGCTTCGGCCACCGGACGCACGGCTGCCGCCCCATCGTCAACGTTTGGTCCGACGACGTAGTGAATTCCCTCTTGAGCCATTTTTTCCATGCCCGCGATCGCACGCTTGGGGTCCTTCTGGTCATCAAATGACACAATTTCAATGTCATAGGTCGTGCCGCCGATGGTGTAACCTCCGGTCTCATTAATCCAAGCCGCACGCGCTTCCATCGACCGTTGATTGGAAATTCCCCACGCCGCAGCAGGGCCGCTGGTCACGCCAACAAACCCAATTTTCAAAACTGGGTTCTCAGCGAAGGCAGCAGTTGCGCCAAACGCTGTCAGTGTTGCCGCCGTTAAAGCCGCTTTCACTAGTGATCTTCGTTGCATTTCTTAACTCCCGTTGATTCAGATTTCGACGCGTTTCGCGCCATTCTTGGCCGGCAGTTAGATGGAATCCCCATGCATGCCGCATCATCAGTTCACGATTGTTAACAATCCTTGTCAACGTTTTTTACATTTTGGTCGACAAATTCTAAAGCTTGGCCGTACACTGATTGAAGTTTAAGTGTTTACGTCCAACCCAAGTCGGAAAATCCGTCAATCTTGAAAGTCATCTTGTGTCGTCCAACCCGCAGCAAAGCAGAATAGCTACATCGGACCCAAAGTCGGGATCAGATGAAAACACCATTGTTGAACGTATCTACAAGGCCGTCATGGAACAACGTTTGGCCCCGAATACCAAACTGAGTGAGGCGCGCCTGTGTGAGACATTCGGTGTCGGTCGCATGCGCGTTCGGCGCGCACTGCTTCTGCTCTCAAGTCAGGGCATCATTGAGCTTCAGTCAAATCGAGGTGCTTATGTCGCCTGCCCCGACAAGTCCGAGGCGAACGATGTATTCGCGGCCCGGATGTTGATTGAGCCACCACTCGTACGGCAACTAGCTCAGAACTCGGATGATTGTAATCTGGAACTCCTCATAAACCACATTGCTCTCGAGGATGCGGCCCGCGAGAAAAAAGAACGTACTGAAATTATTCGACTTTCAGGTGAGTTTCACACAAAAATCGCCCAAGCGTCCGGAAACAAATTCATTTTCCGTATGATGCGCGAATTGGTCACGCGGACGTCACTCATAGTCGGCCTCTTCGGATCATCAGAAAACGCCAGTTGCCCAGATGATGAACACAGCAACATCCTGAAGGCGATCCAGTCCCATAACCCGGAACTCGCCGAGCAGTTACTCATATCTCATCTCAACCACATTCAAAGCGGTCTCGATATGGAAGCGCGCCAGGAGGCCCCGGATGACTTGGCAACTATTCTTGGATCGGATTGATCAAGGTTGACTGCGAATTTCAGTAGCGCAGAACAGTTTGATGCGCCCAGGGGGTGCTGTCAGACGAATTCGAACCAGTCTCAGTTTTCCTCGGAATACGTGAACCTATCCGGAACAAAGCTGACGCCACTCGGAGAGAGCAGCGCTTCGGCCCAGTTTGAAATTGTCTCGTGAGTAAAGATGTCGCTCCTGATTGAAGTGGTTATGGACCGAAGAATGAACGGCGGCGAATTTCTGCAAACATCGCATTTGCCTGAAGCGGAGCATCGCCCGTTCTCGTCGTCGAAACGGCAGGTGAGAATTCTCAGCACGATTGTTCAACCAGCGACCCGTTTCCTGTTTCGTTACGTTTCCAATGTCCTTCATCGCAGCACCGTAGGATCGGAGTTTGTCCGTAACGATAACTTCTGGGCTGCCGTATCGTTTCATTGATTTCCTGAGGAATTTCAACGCAGCTTTGCGGTCCCGACGCTTAGTAACATAGCTTTCCAGCACTTCGCCTTCGTGGTCCACAGCACGCCACAGGTAATGCGTATCGCCGTTGATCTTCACGAATACCTCGTCCATGTGCCACTGCCAGTTCGAATAGGATCGCATACGGCTGACCCTGTTTCTGCGGATTTCGGCGGCGAACATCGGGCCAAATCTATTCCACCAGAACCGAACCGTTTCGTGGCTGATTTCAATGCCCCGTTCATGTAGCAGGTCTTCAACGTTGCGAAGAGACAGAGGAAATCGAACGTACATCATTACCGCCAGGCGGATGATCTCAGGGCTGGTTTTGAAGTAGCGAAAAGGGTTGGGTTTTGTCATCCGACAACGCTAGGTGACCGCCCCGCCCGCCTCAAGCCGATTTGCTCTGACAATGCCTCACGGCTCGTTTTGAAATAGCGAAATGGATCAGGTTTGTTCATCCAACGAGGCTACGAAACCACCCTGCCCGTCTCAAGCTAATTTGCTCTGACAGTACCCCACCGTCGCCTTCGCGTTGTGTTTCAAGAAAGGCTTAGGGTGGTCTGACCAGAAATCCGCCCTAATACCAATGCGCTGAGAAGGCCGTTGCCGGACAAATACCCACTGTCGCTGCTTCCAGACACACCGCAGGCTGCACCCCCACCAGCGAACAACGTGTTAAAAAGCGAACCGTCAGTTCTCAGAACTTGCCCGAATTGGTTCACGCGCAATCCACCTTGCGTATGAAACAGCGCGCCCGTAACCCGCACGCCATAAAAGGGCTGGGCAAGCGGCGTTTCTTTGAAGCTCCGACCGAACGCGTCAAGCGCTCCAAGCGGAAGGCTCGACAGCGTTTCGCATAACTCCCTCGCGGGTAAGCCCAAAATATCTGCTAAACCTTCAATACTCTCACTTTTTTTTACGGCACCTACGGCCTCGGCGCGCTTAAAGTCTTCGAATTGCCGCGCGATCGCGGCGATACGGTCATCAAATATTGCGAAGGCTTCGCCACCGGGCTGGGCTAGCACTGCGCGGGCGGCTTCGGAATATCCCTGGGCTTCATTCCAAAAACGGTGCCCATCTCGGTTAACTTGAAATCCGCCCTCAGTGATGACCGCCCAAGTGATCAAAATCCCATGCGGATGGGCCACATTTCCGTGCCCTTGATACGCGCCTAGATGCTCCGTCTGTGCCCCAATAAGTTCGGCCCAAAGAACGGCCTCTCCACGATTGCCATCATGCCCAAACCAAAGGGCATCTTCGATCTCTGGCATGTGTTGCGCCACCAGATCGCGATTACCGCCGAAGCCATTGCACGCAAGGATGAGCCGCCCGCAACCGATAGTCTCGACCCCACCATCGGGGCGTGTGACGCGAACACCAGTGATTTCGCGGTTGTCATAAAACAACGCCTGCGCGCGCCTCTCGCAGATGATATATATCTCAAGCACTTCACAACGCGTGCGTAAGGCGTCGATGAGTTCCGCGCCTGAGCGTGTGGGAAGCCCGTGCATACGGCGGCGCGAATGACCCGGATAATCGAAATCGGACACAACCGAAAACGGTAGGCCGTGTGTGTCAGTCAGCCAATCAATAACCTCGGCAGCATGGCCTGCCATCAGATCGACCAACCTTTGATCGTTCTCACCCTTTGCTTTGGCCTGAATGTCCTGCGCGAATAAGCCCGCGCTATCCTCGATACCCGCAGCACATTGGACATTGGTGCCTGCTGCCGGGATCAATCCGGCCGACAACGCAGTTGATCCGCTTGGCACCGCATCGGCTTCGATTAACAGAACCTGCTGGCCTGCTTCATGAGCCGACAAAGCCGCGACCATGCCGCAGGCTCCCGCGCCGATAATCAGGGTTTCGCAGGTGATGTCATAACTGTCTGGCGGGGGCAGAACCTCAGTCTTTTGTGCCATATCGCACCCCAAGTTCGAGCTGCTCTTTCGTACCGATCACATCGTTCAATCCGCCAAAATCAAACATGCGGTCGGCAAATTGTTTGTTGGAGCCATTTGCATGCAGGCTTTGATAATAGTCCCGCGCCGTGCGCGCCAAAGCCCGAACAATTCCACCCGGGAAAATCACGATTGAGAAGCCTCGCTGTTCAAGATCGCCTGCTCCCGTGATCGGTGTCGAGCCACCTTCGACCATATTGGCCAAGAGCGGAATGCGGTCCGCGAATTGAGCGCCGATTGCTACCAGCTGCTCGCGCGTCTGTGGCGCCTCGACGAAAAGGATGTCTGCTCCAGCTTCGACATAAGCCTCAGCGCGATCCAAAGCGGCCGAGAAGCCTTCAACGGCGATGGCATCCGTGCGGGCGACGATCAGCGTCTCATCGCTGGCGCGGGCATCGGCCATAGCAGCGATCTTCCCGGCCATCTCTGTGGTGGAGATCAGAGACTTGTCGGCAAGGTGGCCGCAGCGTTTGGGATAAGTTTGATCCTCTAATTGCAACGCAGATGCACCCGCACGCTCATAAACACGCATGGTCCGTTGCGCATTCAACGCGTTGCCAAAACCGGTGTCCGCATCAATGATTACAGGCAAAGGCGTTCGGTCCGCGATCAGCGCCATGGTGTCCGCCATCTCACTGGCAGTGCTGAGCCCAATGTCGGGTCGTCCAAGGCGGGTATAGGCAACTGCAGCGCCACTAAGATACAAAGCCTCAAACCCTGCATCGGTCGCCAGGGCTGCGGTCAGGCCATCGTAGACCCCCGGTGCCACGAGTATTTCGTTCTTTTGAAGCCGCCCTTTCAGGCTCATGTCGAACCCTCCAGCCATTTTTGCGCATCGGCACAGATCATCTGATGCGTGACCGTTCCCAGAGACAGAAGCGTGGCATCATGTACATCTTGCTTGAAGGCCGCGCACCCATCGCTCAGCATAACAGTCTCAATGTTGCGCAGATGTGCGTCGCGCAGGGTTGAAGCCACACCACCGTTGGTAACGATCCCACCGACGATAAGGTGATCTATTCCAACCGCGCGCATGATATATTCCAACCGTGTTTGATAGAAGGCGGAATAGGCGACCTTCTCGATCACGAAATCTGCTGGATGCAGGGTGTCTACAACCGTGTGGCCGAACGATCCCGGGGCGAAATCCCCTTTGCCAAGGAACGGACGAAGCTCTTTAAGGTGCGGTGCGATCAATGGCGTCCCGTCGCGGTCCGGCACCAACGTGAATTGAGCTGAGAAGTATCGCCCCCCCTTCGCGTGAAGTGCTGCAACAAGCGGGGCCACGCGACTGGGCAAAGCCGCAATCGACGCCGCTGATCGGCCCGCGCGTCCGTAGGCCCCTTCGGGATGGATAAAGTCGTTTTGCAAATCAATGGTCAACAACGCTGTGCGGGATAGGTCCCATGTCTTTGGATCGCTCATGACGTGGCCTTCTGAGGTTCAATGATAGTGTTGCCAAATGCGTCTATGCGACCTTGCAAATCAGGTTCGATCAGCACTGTGGTATCGGGTTGCGTTAGAATTGCAGGGCCTTTGATTACGGCGCCGACAGGTAAGGACAGCCGGTCATAGATGGCCGTGTCGTGCCACTGGTTGCCGAAATGGACGGGTCGCGTCGAAGTGGGTGTAACATCGCCTCGCGACGTCGGAGCCAAGGTCGCCAAGTCGAACTTGGGGCGTTTGCCGGTCACGGCGCTGCGCAGGTTCAGAATGCGTCGCACGCCGCCGTTTAACAGCCGCCCAAAGGTTGCCTGATAGGCCGTATCAAACGCCCGTTCGATCTGCGCTTTTGTAGGTGACGTGACGGTGCCGCCTGTTACCGTGACATCAATAGGAACCGAGACCGTATGGGTTTGGCCGATATAGGCCATGTCCAACTCAAAGCTCAAAACACGACTGTCGAACTTCGTTCGCGAGGTTTCAAGCAAGGCCATACCCTGATCGACATGCGACTGCATAAACTCTGCAAGCGCACCCTCGTCCAACGTGCCGACTAGCGTATTAATGGTCTGCACAAAGTCCTGCCGCATATCCGCAATCACGCAGCCCATAGCCGAGGTAACGCCAGGGTAGCGTGGCACAATCGCGCGAGAAATGCCTGTTTCCGCGAGCATGGCTCCGGCATGCAGCGCCCCCCCGCCCCCAAAGGGCATGAAGGCAAACCGTTTCGGATCAAACCCGCGCTCGATCCCGACAAGTCGGATCGCCCCTGCCATGCGGCTGTTTGCAACCGTCAAAATTGCCTCTGCAGCCTCCAATGTCGTCAGTTCCAAGAGTTTTCCGACGTGTTTATCAATTGCTTTCGATGCCGCTTCGACATCAAGGCGTTCCAGCTTGCCCCCGATAGGATTGTCCGGATCAATGCGGCCCAACACGACATTGGCGTCAGTCACAGTCGGGCGGTCATTACCAAGCCCATAGGCGACCGGGCCGGGGTTTGAGCCCGCACTTTCCGGCCCAATGTTCAGCAAACCGCCCTTGTCGACCCACGCAATAGAGCCTCCACCCGCGCCAATTGTTGTGATCTCGATCATCGGCGTGCGAACAACCATGCCGAAATCGATCGAGGTTTGGGGCGACAGAATTGATTGGCCATCATGGATCAGAGAGACGTCAAAGCTTGTCCCGCCCATGTCCCCTGTGATGACGTTGTCAAATCCTGCCGACCCGGCAATGTATCCAGCCGCAATCACGCCCGCCGCTGGTCCAGACAAAGCGGTGCGCACTGGCAGCTGGCAAGCCGTGTCAACCGCCATCACGCCACCATTGGACTGGACGATCATAAATTCGCCGTCAAACCCACCGTCGCGCAGCGCCGATTCCAACCGGCCCAGATACCCTGATATTTCCGGCTGCAAATAGGCATTCAAGGCGGTCGTCGAAAACCGCTCAAACTCGCGAATTTCGGGCAAGATTTCGTGGCTTGCCGAGACGTGCGCGTTTGGCCAAACTTCCCGCACCACAGAAACGGCTGCCGCTTCGTTCGCAGGATTGGCATAGGCGTTGGCAAACAAGATGGCCACCGCCTCGCAACCATCGTCTTGCAACCGTTTGGCCGCAGCACGCACGGCATCCAGGTCAACCTGCGTGCGGATGGAGCCGTCTGCCAATGTACGCTCTGGCACCTCAAGTCGATTGCGCCGGTCGACAACGGGATCAAAATCTCCGCGCAGACCCCAAGTCCGAGGCCTATCACGCCGCCGCATTTCAAGCACATCGCGCAAGCCTTCGGTGCAGATAACCCCCGTTTTCGCGCCCTTGCGTTCTAACAATGCGTTTGTGCCAGCCGTCGTGCCATGCACAACGACCGAGACTTCCGAAAAATCGTCCACCTCGCGGCCGATCCCGTCGAGAAAACCACCCGACTGATCTGGCCGCGTCGTCGGCACCTTGGCCACTGTCGCCGTGCCGTCCGTTTCGTTCAAAACAAAAACATCCGTGAATGTGCCGCCCACATCAACACCGATCATACGTTTGCTCATAATGCCACCTCGCGCCATGCAGTGCCGTAGGTTTGATCCGCAGCCTCTGAACTCACCAATCCCCGCGCGACGTCCCGCGCAATGTCAGCAGCTGCGCGGGCTCCAACCGGGCCATACCCGCCACCGCCGGGTGTTTCCAAGCGCACCGCCTGGCCTTGTCGTAGCTTTATCCCGCGCATCTTTGAAACGAGCGGCGGGTTTTCCCAACCCGCGTATTGTTCATAGGAAAAGACGTTCATAGCACCATCCCCCCCCTCCGCGATGCCTTTCGGGGCGAACCGCCCCCGTTCCCCGAACAGGAAAGCTTCCGCGCCGTTTTCCTCCAAAACCTCAATCTCATAGATTGCACCGACACCGCCCCGATGTGCGCCATGCCCACCACTGTCAGGCCGCAACCCCCAAGTGCGGAACATCACAGGATAGGCCGCCTCAAGTATCTCCATTGGTGGGATTGTCGCCGTAGAAATCGGCGCATTGCCGTGGTTCAGGCCGTCACTCTCGACCGATCCACCATGCCCGCCACCATAGAAACTAAACATCACCCAAGGCTGACCGTTCGCACGTTTGCCTGCGATAGAAAGCGCGTTGATCGTGCCGTAAGCATTGGCCACAACACGGGTCGGCGCTGCTTTGGCAAAGGCCGAAAACACCACATCAATCATGCGTAAAATCGTTTCGGTATACCCGCCAGTTGGCGCCGGAAATTCCGCCGAGAGCAACGAACCTTCGGGCACAATTACGTCAATCGGGCGCATGACGCCTGCGTTCGCGGGCAAGGTCGGGAAAATGTGTTTGACTGCCACATAAGCCGTCGCAACCGTTGTCGGCAACGCGATATTCACGGGGCCTGCACATTGCGGGGCCGAGCCGGTGAAATCGAGCGTCATCTGATCGTCTTTGATCTCCAAGGCGACTTTGATCGACAGCGGTTCATCCACGATCCCGTCATTGTCGAGAAAATCCTCGGCCTCCCACCGACCATCTGGCAGGTCTTGCAACTCTGATCGCATCAACGCCTCGGCTCTGTGACCAAGCGCATCAAGCGCAGATGCGACGGTCTGGCCTCCGTATTCATCCAGCAATTCGTCCATCCGTTTGATCCCCAGATCTAGCGCTCCAAGCTGGCCATTCAGATCGCCCATCGCCGATTGCGGCAGACGCGTGTTCCGCAGCAGAATATCAATGATGTCCTGATTGATTTCACCGGCCCGCGCCAGTTTGACGGGGGGCAGCACAAACGCCTCTTGAAAAACATCTGTAGCGGCGGGGTTGTAGTTGCCCGGCACCGCGCCGCCCACATCGTGCCAGTGCCCGACCGAAGCCAGGTAGCAAAACAGTTTTCCATCGCGGTAATAGGGTCGAACCAACCTCATGTCGCTAAGATGCGTTCCCCCGATATGCGCGTCGTTGAAAATGTAGATATCCCCATCGGCCAGATCGCCATCCTTCGCCGCCTTCCCAATGACGGCTTGAACGGCAAAAGACATAACGCCCACAAAAATCGGCAGACCAGATTTGCCCTGAACCAGCGTGTCGCCGGATGTTGCGTGATAGAGCCCATGGCTCGCGTCATGCGCTTCTGCGATGATTGGATTGAAGGCCGCGCGAAACAGTGTCGCGTCCATCTCATCAGCAATTTGCTCCATCCGCCCAGCGAGAACGGACAAGGTTATCGGATCAATATCCGTCATGCGTTGGCCCTTGTTTCAGCGATGTCATTCCAGACATCTTGTTTGGTGAGTGTTTGACCCACGACTTCAAAACGATCAATGAACCTGATGCCATCAAAAGTGGTTCCATTTGGCCATTCGCCCGAAAGCGTGCCGTGACAATAGACGATGGCCGCACAACCCGCACTTTGCATGGTGTCGAAGCCATCATAGGTTTTGGTGACAAATTTATATCGGGGCGCCGCCCAGTCGATCAGCTGCTGCAACTGATGCATAGGCCCCGTGCCCGGGAATTTCATAACAAACCCGTTGGCAAGGAAGCCTTGCGCAAGATCGATGTCTCGCGCCTCCATCGCTGAAAGGAAAGACCGCACCAAAACCGCCGGATCAGGCTTGGCGGGTGCGGATGTGCGTGTTGTTCGGCCACGGTAGTAATTCTCGGACGGCATGTCATGGATCATCACCGTCACCAATTCTGGTGTGGCAGGAACAACAAGGCGCACGGCATCTGTGAGCGCCTCGCCCAAGCGCCGCTTTGCGTCTTCATCATAGCCCTCCAAGACGTGCATCTCAACAATCGGCATGTGACCCTCCCAAACGCATTTGTCTGCTTCATAATACAACTTGTGTATTTTCGTTAAGTCAACTTTTTCCTTGCAAAACGACGGCCGGTTGGTTTTCTTTATATCAGCGGCACCGTTCAGGTGACGTTTGGGAAGGACATTCAGCGTTGGAAGTCACCGGTTCAACCACTTTGCCAGAGGGCGCAAAAGCACGCCGCGTGTACCTGTCTCTGCACGATCAGATCTCAGACGGAAGGTTGTGCGATGGAGAAACTTTGCCCGGGGAACAAAGGTTGGCTGAGACCTACTCTGTATCACGCGTCACCGTGCGCCGGGCCTTGGACGCGTTGAATGAAGCTGGTCTTATCGAGAAGCGTGTTGGCAGTGGAACGACAGTGCGCAGCAAGTCTTTGGCCGAAAAACGTGCGGCAATGAACTTCAACACGTTGATGCCGCAACTGGTTGAGATGGGACAATCGACGACGGCACGGCTCTTGTCGTTCTCCTACAGCCTACCGCCGGACTACGTGGCACATGCGATGGGGCTGGACCCTTCAGACAAAGCGCAAATAGCGACCCGTGTGCGATTGGCCGACGGGGTTCCGTTCTCACACCTCACGACCTATGTGCCGACGCGCATCGCGCAGAACTATTCGGAAAATGACCTGGCAACGACGCCGCTCTTCAAGCTTTTGGAACGCAGCGGGGTGCAAATCGACGCCGCGCACCAATCAGTGTCAGCCAGCCTCGCCGGACCGGAAGTGGCTGAAGCTTTGAGCATCGCCGAGGGGTCCGCTCTACTGTCTCTAAAGCGTGTGGTGCGCGATGTGGATGGTAACGGCGTTGAATACCTGTCCGGGCTATATCGCCCTGATATGTTCAGCTTAGAGATGCCACTTGCCCGCGTTGGGGATGGTGTTGGGCGCCACTGGGAACCCGCCATCGGGCAGACCGATCAAGACCTGCAAGAGCAATCCCGCTCATGAGCAAACCGCAAACCCTTCTTGATAAGCTCTGGTCAGCGCACGAAATTCTCAAGCGCAAAGACGGTGTGTCTCTTTTGTGGGTAGACCGACATCTCGTGCATGAGGGCTCTCACCACGCATTTGCCAACATCACCGCGCGCGGGGCATCCGTTTCGCACCCAGACAAAACCTTTGCCGTCGTCGATCACTACGCGCCAACACGGGATCGGGCGCACATTGCGGATCCGCAGATCGCAAGGATGATTGACACACTACGCCGAAATGCCGGAGAGCATAAGCTTCGTTTATTCGACCTGCATGACCCGGCACAGGGTATTGTGCATGTTGTCGGACCAGAACAGGGCCTGACCTTGCCCGGGCTTTTGATCAACTGCGGCGACAGCCACACCTCGACCCATGGTGCGTTCGGGGCTTTGGCGTTTGGCATCGGCGCAACCGAAGTGGCGCATATATTGGCCACGCAAACAATCTGGCAGAAAAAGCCTAAAGCGATGCGGATTACGGTCGACGGAGACCTCGGAGCAGGTGTCACTGCGAAGGACATCGCGCTCAATTGGATTGCCCAGCTGGGAGCAGGTAGCGCGCAGGGTCATGCGGTGGAATACGCCGGCAGCGCAATTAGCGCCTTGTCGATGGAGGGCCGTATGACACTGTGCAATCTGTCCATCGAGGGCGGCGCGCGTTTCGGGATGATCGCTCCGGACGAGGTCACCAAGGCCTATGTCAAAGATCGCGCTTATGCGCCAAAAGGCGATGATTGGGCAGCCGCTGTGAAAGCGTGGGACGCACTGACATCCGACCAAGACGCCGCGTTTGAGATTGATGTCCACCTAGATGCCGCAGAAATCGCGCCCACTGTCACATGGGGAACCAGCCCCGAGCAGGCCTTGCCCATAGATGCCACCCTTCCTAACCCTGCAGAGATGGGCAAACAAATGGCTGAGACGGCGTCTGAGGCGCTCGCTTATATGGGGTTAACTGCTGGACAAAGCCTTGCAGGGACACCGGTTGATCAGGTTTTCATCGGGTCTTGTACCAACGGCCGGATTGAAGATTTGCGCGCCGCCGCCGCAGTGATGGCGGGCCGCCGCGCCAAAGTGCCGGGACTGGTATCACCAGGGTCACAAATGATCAAAACGCAGGCTGAACAAGAGGGTCTAGACAAAGTCTTCACCGATGCTGGGCTTGAATGGGCTGCGTCCGGTTGCTCTATGTGCGTCGGAATGAACGGAGATCTTGTGGGCAGTGGCAAGCGTTGTGCCTCCTCGACCAACCGCAATTTCAAAGGCCGTCAGGGACGCGGGTCTCGCACCCATTTAATGTCACCTGTGATGGTGGCGGCGGCTGCGGTCACCGGCCGGATTTGTGACGTGCGCCCGATGCTGCAAGAGCGATACATCTGATGGCGGGGTGGCACAGACATGATGGGCTGGCAGCGGCATTGCCGCTTGCAAATGTGGATACGGATCAATTGATCCCAGCCCGTTTCATGTCGGTGCCGCGCTCGGAAGGGTATGCCGACTACCTTTTGCACGACGTTCGCAGAGACGACACCGGAGCGTTGCGCTCTGATTTCAACTTAAACAACACACCGCAAGCAAGTGTTCTCATAGCTGGTGCAAATTTTGGCGGTGGTTCATCGCGGGAGGCGGCGGTTTATGCGCTTGTCGATGCTGGGTTCCGCGCCGTGTTCTCGCCAAGTTTCGGCGACATTTTCGCAAGCAATGCTATTAATAACAGCCTGTTACCTGCGCGCATTGACGACGAGACGTATACGGCGTTGCTGGCTCTGGTTGGTCAATCAACATGTCCTGTCCGGATTGATCTAAAAGCCGGGCGTGCCACGTTTGACAACAAGGTTGTAGACTTCGCGCTTGACGACACATGGCGCACGAAACTCATCAACGGATGGGACGACATCGATCTAACGCAACAACATGCCCCGGAGATCGCGAAATTTGGAGATATTTACGCTCAAGCAGCGCCGTGGGCAGCCCCTCGGTACCTGATTGAAACACGCAGCATCTGCTGCACAAACCGACATCTGGGAGGTGTCATACAAAAAGGGCGAAAGGTCTAATTTCGCTTACATCAAATGGGAGAACATCAAATGAAGATGACTATATTGGGCGGGATTCTCGCCAGCTCGACATTGGTAGCAAACGTCGCGCACTCCGAAGAGACGATCTCGGCGGTCCACGCATTTCCTGAAAGCTTGATCTACACAAAAAGCTTTTTGTCGTTTGTCGACAAAGTAAACGAGGCTGGTGAGGGTATTGTACAGATTGACGTGCGCGGCGGACCAGAAGCTATCGGCATGTTCCAGCAGCCAGATGCCGTACGCGATGGTATCGTTGACATGGTTTACACGCCTGGCTCGTTCTATGGGGGTGCACTTCCAGAAAAAGACGCGATGGTTGCGTCAAACTTGACGGCTGTAGAGACCCGTATGAACGGTGGCATTGAGCTGATCGACCAAATCCACCAAGAGAAGATGGGATTGAAATATCTCGGCTGGTTCGACAGTGGCGTATGTTACAACCTTTGGACGCGGAACGAGCCGACATTTGATGCTGAGGGCAACCTTGAGGTCGACGGCCTCAAACTGCGCGGCAACAACGTCTATAACGCCTTCTTCACCAACTACCTGAACGCGCAAGTCATCGACCTACCAACCGGCGAGGTTTATTCAGCGCTGCAACGCGGTGTGGTGGATGCAACGGGCTGGACACAAATTGGTCTGATCGATCTGAAATGGAACGAATTCCTGAACTACCGGATCGAGCCTTGTTTCTTCTCAACTGACCTTGGTGTGATCGTGAACAACGAGAAATGGGATTCACTGTCTGACGAGGCCCGTAAGATCGTTCAAGACGTGGCCATTCAACACGAGAAAGACAGCGTCGCCGCATTGCGCGCCAAGCGCGACGAAGACTTTGAAGCGTTGGATGCGGCTGGCATGAAAGTTGTATCCCTCGAAGGCGACGCCAAGGCGAAATACCTCGCCGCTGCCCGTGAAAAAACATGGGAACGTATGAAATCCGTGATGTCCGAGCAACCGGGCGGCACAGACAACTACGATCGCCTGCTAGAGCTCTTCTACGATCTCAACGCAGCCAAATGAAATGTGACGGGCTGGTCGTGATTGCCAGCCCGACTTTTCATTAAGCGATAATCAGATGCCGATGATCTCCAAAGCCCTCGCGGTTCTTGTCAACCTTCTCGCAATAATCGCAGGCGCGACACTGGTGTGGTTGATGATCTCCGTCATAACCTCGGTGCTGATGCGAAACGCAGGATTACAGCCCTTTGCATGGCTCTTCACCTCGGCGGAATACGGACTTCTTTATATGACCATGCTCGGTGCGCCTTGGCTGGTGCGCGAGAAGGGTCATGTCCACATCGAATTGGTCACCGCCGCGCTGCCTGACGGAGCACGCCGCATTGTCAGCCGCATTGTGGCAATCGCCTGCGTCTTGGTCTGCTTGATCCTTGCGTGGAAAGGCGTCGAGTTGTTCCTCAAAAACATCGAACGCGGCGACTACGATACCCGCGCATATTATTACCCTCGCTGGATGTTGACGATCGCCTTCCCAATTAGCTTTGGCTTGATGGCAATCGAATTCTCGCGGTTCATTTTTGGCAGCGAGCTGATGCACTCTGGCGAAGCAGGAATCCACGAATAATGGAATGGTTTGAAGCGCTTGCCCTACTGGTCGGTTCGATCATCTTTTTGATGGCTTTGGGCATGCCGGTCGCCTTGGCCTTCCTCGCTGCAAACATCTTGGGCGCTTATATCTTCATGGGCGGAGAACGAGGCGTCGGACAGCTTCTCAACAACGGCCTCGGCTCCCTGACGAAATATGCGTTGGTACCTATTCCGCTGTTTCTCTTGATGGGCGAGATTTTCTTTCACACCGGGCTTGGCGGGCGGATGTTTAACGCCATCGACAAACTGCTTGGGCGGCTGCCGGGCCGCCTAAGCTATGTCACCGTCTTGGGCGGAACCGCATTTTCCACTCTTTCAGGTTCCTCCATGGGATCGACGGCATTGCTTGGCACCCTGATGGTCCCAGAGATGGGGCGGCGCGGCTACAAACCCCATATGAGCATTGGCCCGATCCTTGGAACCGGTGGTTTGGCGATCATCATACCGCCCTCTGCCTTGGCCGTGCTGTTGGCCACGCTCGCGCAGATTGATGTGGCCGCTTTGTTGATCGCAGGTGTCATCCCCGGTCTAATCCTTGCCAGCTTCTACATCGCAACAATCTGGGTTCAGACCAAAATCGACCCTACAGCAGCCCCGGCCTATGACGTCGAGCCAATGACATTGGGTCAGAAACTGAAAACGCTCTTCACCGAAGTTGTCCCAATGGTTGGCGTTATGGTCGTCATCATTGTGCTGATGATCCAAGGCTTTGTGACCCCGTCCGAGGCTGCGGCTTTCGGCGCTCTTGGCGTGCTAATCCTTGCCGCCGTCTTCCGATGTCTGACAATCGAGGCGATGCGCAAGTCCATTACCGGAGCCCTGCGGGTGACCCTGATGGCCTATTTGATCGTCTTCGGATCAGCGACGTTTAGCCAGCTTCTGGCCTTCTCTGGGGCTTCAAGGGGATTGGTAAACTGGGCGACCTCTTTTGATCTCGCCCCGCTGGCTATGCTTCTGGTTATGTTCGCCGTGCTGCTGCTCCTCGGTATGTTCATGGAGCAAATCTCAATGATGTTGCTCACCGTGCCGATCTTTTTCCCATTGGCGCAGACCTTGGGCTTCGACCCAATTTGGTTTGGCCTCATCATGTTGTTGGCCCTTGAGATCAGCTTTACGACACCGCCCTTTGGCTTGCTGCTATTCGTAATGAAAGGTGTGGCCCCACAAGGCACAACAATGAAGCAGATCTACACGTCCGCCTTTCCATTTATCGGATGCTCGCTGGTGTTAGTTGCGCTTTTGATCGCGATGCCACAACTCGCACTTTGGCTTCCGTCCCTGTAACCCAGAAGTAGAAGCATGATCAGATCAATAAGCTGAAGTAGCGGTGCTGTCAGACCAATTCGAACTCGTCTCTGCTAGGACAATATGACTGCCCTTTATGCCGCACCGAGACCGCGCCACTCAGCCAGAGCGTCGGCTCGGTTGAGTTTGAAATTCGTTCGAGTCGAGAGGCTGCGTTCCTGATTAAAGTGATTGTAGACAGATGCGTGAACGGCGGCGAATTTCTGCAAACTTCGCATGCGCCGGAAGCGAAGCATGGCCCGTTCTCGTCGTCGAAACGGCAGGTGCGAATTCTCCGCTCGGTTGTTCATCCACCGGCCCGTTTCCTGCCTGTCTGCGGCGCCGATCTCTTTCAGCGCAGCACCATATGAGCGCAGCAGGTCCGTGACGAACACCTCCGGGCAACCATGCTTACGCATTGCTTTCTTTAAGAATTTCAACGCCGCCTTCTTATCACGGGTCTTCGTGACGAAGCTTTCCAGGACTTCGCCTTCATGATCGACGGCCCGCCAAAGGTAATGTTGCTCACCGTTGATCTTCACGAACATCTCGTCCAGATGCCACCACCACCGGCTGGATTTCATCCCCTCAATCCGTCGCTTTCGGATCTCGGAAGCGAACATCGGGCCGAACCGGTGCCACCAGTATCTCACCGCTTCGTGGCTGACATCGATGCCGCGTTCGTGCAGCAAGTCTTCGACATTGCGAAGCGACAGCGGAAAACGAACATACAACATAACCGCCAGACGGATTATCTCTCGGCTCGTTTTGAAATAGCGAAATGGATCAGGTTTGGTCATCCGACGAGGCTACAAAACCGCCCTGCCCGCCTCAAGTGATTTTGCTCTGACAGCGCCGATGGCGGACATCGATGCCGGACGCATCGACATGGTGGTGGTCTACAAGATCGACCGGCTGACGCGGTCTCTGGCCGACTTTGCCAAACTGGTGGAGCGGCTGGAGAAAGCTGATTGTTCTTTTGTGTCTGTCACGCAGGCTTTCAACACATCTTCTTCCATGGGGCGGTTGACACTGAACGTGCTGTTGTCCTTTGCCCAGTTCGAGCGCGAGGTCACCGCTGAGCGGATCCGCGACAAGATTGCGGCGTCCAAGAAGAAGGGATTGTGGATGGGCGGCATTCCTCCGCTGGGATATGATCCGCACCCTGACAAGGCCCGGCGCGAGTTGGTTCCAAACGCGCAGGAAGCGAATGTGGTTCGGCAGATCTTCCAGCTTTATGAGACACACCGCTGTCTCAATGCAGTTGTGCGAGCCGCCGACGAACAAGGGCTGCGCTCCAAGCACCATGTCTTTACAACAGGCCGAACCCAGGGCGGCACCCCGTTCAGCCGAGGTCAGATATACCACCTGCTGACGAACCCGGTGTATCTCGGGTTGATCCGGCACAAGGATCAAACCTTTGATGGCCAGCACCCGGCGATCATCGATCAGCCTCTCTGGGACAGTGTGCAACAGCACCTCAAATCGGCCAGCGCACGACGCCGCGGTGCACCTTCAGGCCAGTCATCAAATTCGGATGCGCCACTCAAAGGGAAAGTGCGCGATGAGACAGGCGATGTTCTCACGCCCACACATACGACCCGCCATGGAAAGCGGCAGAGATATTATGTCTCCAACCGCCTGATCTCAGGCGGTGCCGATCCAACGGGATGGCGCCTGCCGGCCAAAGGTTTTGAGACAGCTGTCGTCAAAGCCATCACGGACCATCTACGCGAGCATGCAAAACGGCATACCGTTCTGGACAATTGTGACGTGCCCAAATTGAACGCCACGGCCACGGCCGTTTTTGGACTGGCCGATGCTCTGGAGGACGACGGCTGCAAACGCGCGTCCCCTCTGATCCGGTCGATCGCACTCGACCCAAACACGCTATCCATTGATCTCGACCCCGACACGGTCGCCGGCGCAATAAACCTGCAGGCCTCCTCGCTGAACGCCGCGCTTTGTGAAATCTCGACACCCTTCACGTGCAAACGCCGAGGTGTGGAGACACGTATTGTCGCGGGCGATCGCTGCCCCGACCCAGATCAAACCCTGATCCGCGGGTTGCGCAATGCGCACGATTGGGCAGAGGCTCTGAAGTCCGGCGAACCACTTAAGCACCTCGCCCAGCGCGTCGGACATTCCGAGCGCTACATCAGGCGCGTCACATCATTGATCTCCCTGACGCCTGGATTGCAGATCGCGATTCTGGGCGGCACGCAACCTGCACACCTCAATCTAGAGACTCTTGTTCGCGGGAACATCCCACTTAGTTGGGCCCATCAGGATCATCTGTTTGGAACCCATTCCTGACCTTCCCTGCTCAGCGAATTGCATTCCCTGATAGGTCGCTCTGAATTCCCTGTTTGTCAGATTAAATTCCCTGTTAAGTGCTTTAGGAAAGTTCCATGTAAGCGACTGTTATTAATCCCGTAAAACCACCCGCAGAACCTCGAATTCGACCAAAATGCAGGAATTTCCCTGTTAAATGGCTGTTATCAGGGAAAACGGACCGGCGAATTCAGGTAACTGAGACAAAGGGAGATTGCTGCGGATGAAACGGCAGCACGGTCCGTCTCAGGGCAAAACGGCACCTCGCAACCGACGGAATACACGCGGGAATTCCAACCAAAACGGACATGGGAAAATGAGACAGGGGTGGGTGGCGGACCGAGGAGGATTCGAACCCCCGACCCCCTGATTCGTAGTCAGGTACTCTATCCAGCTGAGCTATCGGTCCACTGGCGGGCGGTTTAGTCTTGTGGCCGCGGCTTTGCAAGAGGCTTATTGAGCCAAAGAGGCCAAGCCGCTCAAATACCGTCGCCCTTGGGCAAACGGATCGAAAAGACGGTGCCTGTCGGCCCGGTCCGGTCCAGTTCCAATGCACCTCCATGGGCGCGGATCAATTCGGACGCGATGGCGAGGCCAAGGCCTGTGCCGCCTTTGCTTACTCCGCCCTGAAACGGTGTGAACAGGTGGTCTTGCGCGCGTTTGGGCAAACCGGGTCCTGTATCTGCGACTTCAATCCACCAGTTGTCGTCGTCTTCATAGGCAGAGACATTGATTTCAGCAGGTTTGCCGCTCGCAACAATCGCCTGACGGGCATTACGTACAAGGTTGGAGATCACTCGAAACAGTTGTTCAGGGTCTGCACGCAGCGTGAACATCGGCGGGATATTTTCGCTCAATGACAGATCGTTGTCTCCAACCGCCAGTCGTTCGCTATCGAGCACGTCTGCGACGATATCATCCAGCGTCAACATGGTGAGCGTGGGGCTGGGTTCTTCGGCCTTGCCAAAGGCAAGCGTGCTTTCGCAGAGGTGGACGGCGCGGGTGATCGATCCCACCAGCTTGGGGGCCATGCGGCGCACCAGAGGGTCTTCAGAGCTTTCTATCCGGTCTGTGAACAATTGTGCCGAGGTCAGGATGTTACGCAAGTCGTGGCTGATCTTGGACACCGCCGATCCCAGTTGCGCCAACCGGTCCTTTTGACGCAAAGCAGCGATCAGCTCGGTCTGCATGGCCCGCAAGGCCTCTTCAGCTTCTCGCAGTTCGGTCACACCTGCATTCGGCGTGATGATCCGCCGCGCATCCTCAGGGGCGGCAGCATAGCGCTGCATGTGCCCGACGACGCCGCGGATGGGTTTCACGATGATCGCGCGCACCGCGATGAACAACAGGAATGCTGTTACGATAGAGATAACCGCCGACAGGATTAAAATCCGGATGCCATAGTCGATCATAGCCATGCGGAGCGGTGCCGTTTCAACCGTGATCTCGATCAGCAACCCAGCCTCGCGCACAGGTGCGCCGATCACGCGGATCACCTCGTTTTCCGGTTCGGCCAGCCGCTTCATAGCGTCCCGGATGAGAACCATCGCAGTGCCATCCCTCAAATCAAAGGTCGCATCGATGGGGCGCGGCATCGGCGTAGCCAGCATCAATTGGCGTACTTCGTCCCGACGCAGCACAACGTTGAAAACACCTGCATTTTCCAGCAATTCGGCCTCAAGTTCGCTGTCGATCATGTCGTCGGCCAACAGGGCAAGCGATGCGATCTGCGCCCGTTCCAACCGGTTTTGCAGATAGTCTTCGCGGAAACGCGCAATGGACGGCACAAAGATCAAAACTTCGGCCAGCATCACGAAAATCGTCGTGAGGATCAAAAATCGGCCAGAGAGGGAATTTAACATACTGTAATCTGCTCAGGGAATGAAGCGCTGCACAAGCCCCACAACCCGTTTGACCAAATCACTGTCAAACAAGCGCGGGCTAAAATAGGCTCCAGCGGCGCGTTTATTGACCTCGCCGATGGTGGGATAAGGAGCGACCATGGCGGCGACCTGGCTCATCTTCATCTTGTTAGCCAAAACCAGTGCCCAGAGATTTATCAATTCGCCTGCTTGATGGCCAGCGATAGACACGCCCACAGGGCGGCCTTTGACGACCATAACCTTGATCAAACCTGACGTTTTGCGTTCGGCAATTGCGCGATCGTTGTGTTCATAGTGAAAACGGACAACCTCCAGCCTATCGCCGTGTTCGTCCTTGGCTTGCGCCTCGGTCAGCCCCACTTGGGCCAGTTCGGGATCAGTGTATGTCGCCCAAGGTATGTGGCTGGTTTTGGCTTTGGACGGCAATCCAAACAGCATCGAGCGGATGATGACCCCCGCATGGTATCCGGCCACATGAGTGAATTGCAGTCCACCTGCCGCGTCTCCGATGGCGTAGACCCGTTTGTTCGTCGTACGAAGCGAGGCATCGACTTTGACGCCGCTGCGTGTAGTTTCCACCCCCGCGACATCAAGCTTGAGGTTGTCGGTGTTTGCCTTGCGCCCAACCGCCACCAACAGATGCGAGCCGGTAAAGCGTCTCCCATCCTCGGAGTGGACAGTCACTTCGCCATCAGAACCTTCGATCCGCGACGCCTTGGCATCTTCAACAATCTCGACCCCCTCGGAGCGCAAGTTATCCAGTACGATTGCAGCCATCTCCGGGTCATCTTTGCCCAGCGCTTTGGCCCCTTCGATTACGGTTACTTTTGATCCAAGGCGCACATGCGCCTGCGCCATTTCCATTCCGATGGGTCCACCACCGATAATCAACAGGTGCTCAGGCTTGTCACGTAAGTCCCAAAGGGTTTCGTTGGTCAGGTAAGGCACCGTATCGATACCATCGATGGGCGGAACAAACGGACTAGACCCGGTTGCGATCACGATACGGCGCGCGCTGATGACCGTATCACCGGCCTGCACTTCGGTGTCCGAGATGAAATGCCCAAACTCCCGGATCACGTTGACCCCAAACCCTTCGAACCGCTCTTGGCTGTCCACAGGTTCGATCTGTGCAATGACATCTCTTATGTGGTCTTTGGCTGCCGCATAGTCGACCTGCGGGACCACATTGGCCACGCCGTAGCCATCGCTGTGGCTTTGCCCATATGCCGCCTTGCCGCTGGCAATAAGCGCCTTAGAGGGCACGCAGCCGTAGTTCAGGCAATCGCCACCCATCTTGTGCCCTTCGAGCAGGATAACATCCGCGCCCATCTGGCTGGCCCCCGCAGCGACCGACAGGCCGCCCGACCCGGCGCCGATCACAAGAACATCTGTCTTGATCTGTTTCATGGGCTTCAGATCCCTTGTTTGCCGCGTGCGGCCTTGAGCAATATGGGTAACGCGGCAAGAGCGCAGAGCCCAAGTATGGGCAGCAAGATCGCCGGTTCAAAGATAATGCCCAGATCAGGCGTTTCGCCGCGATCAAACACCTCGCCCAAGCCCGCACCAACGGATGTGTAAACAACCGCACCCGGAATGATCCCCAGAAATGTCGAAATCGCGTAGCGCCCAAGCGGCACCCCGACAAGCGCTGGCACCAGATTGGCAACAAAGAACGGAACCGCAGGCACCAGACGGATCAGGAACAACATTGACCACTGGTTGTCATCGATCCCCGCCTTGATCTTTTTGATCAACCCGTCGCTGGTGTCCATCTTCTCCACCAGCCGTTCACCCAATCCCCAACGGGCAGCGAGGAAAATCGCTATGGCCCCAAGCGTGGCCCCCGTCATGTTAAAGAGCGCACCGGGAAACGTTGCGAACAAAAACCCACCCGTCAGTGTCATGACCGCAGCACCGGGCAGCGAAAACCCGACGATCAGAGCGTAGGCCCCCATAAACACCAGCGCCGTCAACGCATAGTGCTTGTCACGGACGGCCAACAGCGCCTCGCGGTTGTCCGCCAACGTTTGAAAGTTGAAGTAGTCTTTCAGCGTGAAGGCACCGATCGCAGCCACAAAAAGGATGATGATCAAGGGCAGTTTATGCATCAAACCACTGCTTCTGGGCTGGCTGGTGTCGGACACTCTGTCTTCCTTTTTGTCGTCGCGCATCATTTGGCCCCGGCTGTTGGGGCTGTTGTGACTTGAAACTGGCCGTGCCACACCCCAGAAAACAGGTCCTTCACGCGGCGTTGAACGGAAGTGCAGGTTTCAGGGCCAAAGTGAAACAATTGGAGCGCCTTGCCGCCGGATTTGTTGCAAGAGCATGACATTTTTGGTCTGCAAGGGTTTGACTTGCCTGCGGGCGCCCTTTAGAGGACGGGCTTCGAATACTGCCTGACCCCGAATCCGCGGGACATAGGCCAATAGATCCGGAGCCAAAGCGATGAAACGCACCTTTCAACCTTCCAACCTCGTGCGCAAGCGGCGTCACGGTTTCCGTGCGCGCATGGCAACCAAAGCCGGCCGCAAAATCCTGAACGCCCGCCGCGCCCGCGGCCGGAAGTCGCTCAGCGCATAAACGCGCGCCACCACAGGTTTCCAAATGATCCCGCCCGAGGCCCCTTTGCCCAACGACGCCGTTGGACAGGGAACGCCCCCGGCGGGTCATTTGCGTTTGGAGATCCTCAAGGCCCGCGCTGACTTTTTGCGGGCGGCGCGGGCCAAGCGGGTGGTGACCCCCGGTTTCGTCTTGCAGTACCGGCCCCGCGATGAAGGTGACGTGATCCGCGTCGGTTTCACGTGTTCGAAAAAAGTGGGCAACGCAGTGGCCCGCAACCGGGCCAAACGGCGCCTGCGTGAAATCGCGCGCCTCGTTTTACCAGAACACGGCAGCGCCGGCATGGACTATGTGTTGATTGGACGGGCCGAGGTGACGGCAAACCGCCCTTTCGATGTGATGCTGGATGATCTGCGTCAAGCGCTGAGCCGCGCAACGTGACCCCGCTGGCCTTCGTCCTCTCGCTGCCGGTGCGCGCCTATCGTCTGATGTTTTCGCCGTGGGTCGGATTCAATTGCCGCTATCAGCCCACGTGCAGCGCATACGCGATGGACGCATTGAAAAAGCACGGCGGAATCAAAGGAACGTGGATGACCCTGCGCCGGATCGGGCGGTGCCATCCATGGGGTGGAACAGGGTATGACCCCGTACCTGAACGCGACGATCCGTAATTACTGCTTTTCGAATGTGATGATCACGTCACCGATGTCGATGCCCGCACGCTTCATATAAGCACGGTTCAGCAAACGATCTTCGTTTAGCAGCCACATCCAGTCATCAAAGGTCACGCGCAAGGTACCGTCAGGCACGGGCAGGTCAATCTGGTATTGCCAGTTGAACGTGTCCCCACGCTCTTCACCCGTCGCCTCGCCAATCACACCGGGGGCAGTGCCGCTCCAGGTGTCTTCGCCCGTTTTAACCAAGGTCCAGACGCGCTGTTCGGTGCTGGCATCTTCGTAGATAAAATCTTCAACCAGTGTCAGTGTCTGCCCATCCCATGTGCCGTTGATCTCGACGTCAAACCGACGGCGCACGGTGCCAAACACATCCTGAAACTGACCGTAAGCAAGCACTTGTCCGTCAAAAAACTCTTCCAGGTTCAGCTTGCGCTCAGACAGTTGCGCATCCTCAAGCTGTGGTTTGCCGGTACACGCAGCCACAAGGCCGATGGCCAGCACAAGAAAGATACGCAACATCATGAAATCCCTTCAACGTTGTGAAGGATACGCGCCTCTGCCCCTTTTGGTTCACCCGTCCCGTGATATAGAGCGGACATGCCCAGCAACAGGTACCCCCATGTTAGATGACAGCGACGATATCCATCCTCTTTTCGCAGGCGCGCCCAGCACGACCGAATTCAAAAAGCTGCGCAAACGCATTGTGCGCAACACGCGTGAGGCGATTGAGCAATATGGGATGGTCGATGCAAACGCACCGCGCCAGAAATGGCTGGTCTGTTTGTCCGGGGGCAAAGACAGCTACACGTTGCTGGCCGTGCTTTATGAACTGCAATGGCGCGGGCTTTTGCCCGTCGATATTCTGGCCTGCAATCTGGATCAGGGGCAGCCGGGGTTTCCGGCAACTGTCTTGCCCGAGTTTCTTGAGCGCATGGGCGTTCCGCATCGGATCGAGTATCAGGACACCTATTCCATCGTGATCGACAAAGTGCCCGAGGGGCGTACGTTTTGCGCACTCTGCTCGCGGCTGCGGCGTGGCAACCTGTACCGGGTTGCGCGCGAAGAAGGGTGTTCGGCCGTCGTACTGGGCCATCACCGCGACGACATTCTTGAGACGTTTTTTATGAACCTCTTTCACGGCGGACGTCTGGCCACGATGCCACCCAAACTGGTGAACGAAGAGGGCGATTTGTTCCTTTATCGCCCGCTCGCCCACGTGGCAGAGGCCGATTGCGACAAGTTTGCCCGAGCCATGAACTACCCGATCATTCCGTGTGATCTGTGTGGCAGTCAGGACGGTTTGCAGCGTCAACAGGTCAAACAGATCCTCGATGGGTGGGAGGCCAACAGCCCCGGGCGTCGTCAGGTGATGTTCCGTGCATTGATGAATGCGCGGCCCTCGCATCTGCTTGATCCGAAGCTCTTTGATTTTCAGGGGCTTGCCCTGCAATCAGGACCAATTGATGAAAATTCGAAGGACATTCCGGACTTGGGTTAAACACCGGCTTACGAAGGCGGCGTAGCAAAGGTTGGCGTCAAAAGCTGACGCGTTGCACGCAAGAGGACTGAAAATGCGCCTTCGCCCACCTACGACCTTGTCCGAATTTTGCGATAGACTGGTGTCAGCGCTGTCAGGCCCGCAGATGCTGGCATTCATCCCCGCACTTTGTCTGGCTGGATACTGGATGGGGGGGGAGGTGACCCTTGTCGCAGTTGCGTTGCTCGTCCCGATGGCCTGGATGATGTTAGGCGGTCTGGACAAACTGGTCAAAAATCGTGTCGCACGCATGCCGGTTTCAGGACTGGTGGAACCCGATGCTTTTCGAGAACGGGTGCAAGGGATGCGAGAGGATGTCATTGGCACCGAATACAACAGTGCCCTTATCGCGATTGAGTTGGATGATTTCGCGACATTGAAAGGGCGTTTTGAACCCAACGCCGTTGATCGTGTGCTCAAGGCGGTCGGGCAACGCCTCAAATCCGTGTCACGCGATACCGATGTGATCAGCAAGGTCGGCGACAGTCGGTTCGCGATCTGCCTTGCCCCCGTCAAGCATCTGGATCTGGAAAGCTGCATCCAGATGAGTGGACGCATTCAGCAGGCCATTGAAGAACCAATCGCTCTGGACGGAGCAACTGTGTATGTCACCGCAAGCGTTGGGTTTTGCCTTCAGGCCCGCGCCCCAAAAACTAACAGCCAGGATTGGATCAACGCCGCCCTCGCCGCTCTGAATGAGGCTCAAAGGCGCGGGCCCACATCTGTGCGCGCCTATTCGACAGAACTCCATTCACGCTTGAAAAGCCGCGCAAACCTGCGCGAAGAAGTGGCTGCTGCATTGGAACAGGGCCAAATCCAACCCTGGTTCCAACCCCAGATTTCCACTGATACGGGCAAGGTCTCTGGGTTCGAAGCACTCGCACGCTGGATACACCCCGTTCGCGGTGCAATTTCACCGGTCGAATTTCTGCCCGCCATTGAAGAAGCGGCCCTGCTCGAGCGCTTGGCCGAGGTGATAATGTATCACACTTTCACAGCGCTCAAAGCATGGGATGCTGCTGGCGTGAACGTGCCCCAGGTCGGCGTGAATTTCAGCGGTTCGGAACTTAACAATCCACGCTTGTGTGAAAAAATCAGTTGGGAACTAGACCGTTTCGACCTTGCGCCCGAACGGCTGACTGTAGAAATCTTGGAAACCGTGGTGACGGATACGCTGGGTGACACAATCACATTGAACATCAATGCGTTGCATGACCTCGGGTGTCAGATTGACTTGGATGACTTTGGTACCGGACATGCCTCACTCTCTGCCATCCGGCGCTTTGGGGTGGGGAGGATCAAGATTGATCGGTCTTTTGTGATGAAAGCAGATCGTGACCCCGAACAACAACGTATGATCAGCGCCATTTTGACAATGGCTGAACGGCTGGGCATTGAAACCCTGGCTGAAGGGGTCGAAACCGTTGGCGAACATGCACTGCTTGCGCAGTTGGGATGCGATTATGTGCAGGGCTTTGGCATTGCGCAGCCCATGCCGTTCGAAAAGACCCTGGACTGGATCCGTACCCATGAAGCCAAGGTGCAAGACGCGCCCGCTATACCGCTGCGTCGTTCAAATTGATCCCAGTTGACGAGCACGACCGCAGTACAAAAGCGCGTCGGCTTCGCAATCTGTGCCACGTAACCTGTCGGTGCGCCCTTTCCCGCGTTCGCACAGCACGGACGAACGCCTTCTGCCGCGCCTCTGGAGGGTAAATCAGGCCGAATCCGCTTGACCTTTGTCCCTGCACTCTGTTGAACCCGACCAACGTTTCAGACAGCAGGTGGCAGTCCCCGATGGACGATCAGAACAAGAACCTCATTCTTGCAACAGCGCTCAGTTTCCTCGTGATCCTCCTCTGGTTTGTCCTGTTCCCACCGCCGGAACCGGACATTCCTCTGGATGCGACAGCACCCGCCGCCTCGACCGCCGACAGCGGAGACAGCGCTGTGCCCGCCGCACCGCCCATCTCGGGCGAGGCCACGACAGCGCCAGCCACGCAAACCGCCACCGCGGACCCAACCGCAGACGCGCCACGTGTTGCGATCGACACAGCCCGCCTCAGCGGCTCGATCTCACTTGCCGGCGGCCGCCTGGATGATTTGCGTCTCAAAGACTACCGCGAAACGCTAGAGCCAGACGCCGATATCGTCACCATGCTGTCCCCCGTCGGAACAGCAGGGGCATATTATGCGCTGCATGGCTGGGCACCGGGCAGCGGTCTGGAAGCAAACGCAGTCCCTGACCCAAATACCCTCTGGACCGTAGTCGAAGGCGACACACTGACCCCATCAACCCCTGTCGCACTGGAGTGGGACAACGGGATCGGTCAAGTTTTCCGCCGCGACATCAGCGTTGACGAAGACTATATGTTCACCGTCACACAATCGGTTACCAACACGGCAAACACAGCCGTGCGCGCCGCGCCCTATGGCATGATCACGCGGCACGGTATCCCCGCTGACATCCGCAACTTCTTCATTCTGCACGAAGGCGCCGTGGCCATGGCAAACGGCGAATTGGCCGAAACCAACTGGGATGACATTCCGGACGCCGACATTGATCCAAATTGGGGCCGTCCAGCCATCGTGACACCAGACGTTGCCGAAGGTTGGATCGGATTCACCGACCACTTCTGGCAATCTATCCTGATCCCCACAGGCGTGCCCAGCTTTGAACAGGCACTGACATATGCGCCGCGGACCGATGTGTTCCGCGCAGTCACCCGCCTGCCCACGCAGGACATTGCACCGGGGGCCACCGTCAGCGTCACCACGCAACTGTTTGCCGGAGCCAAGGAATGGGATGCGATCCGCGACTACCAGCAGGCCGGGGTCGAGGGATTCATCGACAGTATCGACTGGGGCTGGTTCTTTTTCCTGACCAAACCCATCTTCTGGCTGCTGCATGAAATGAACTTGATCATTGGGAACATGGGCTGGTCCATCATCGGCCTGACCCTCGTGATCAAGGCAATCCTGTTCCCGCTGGCCTACAAATCCTACGTTTCCATGGCGAAGATGAAGGAATTGCAGCCTCAGATGGAGGCGCTCAAAGAAAGCGCCGGCGACGACAAGCAAAAGCTGCAACAGGGCATGATGGAGCTTTATAAAAAGGAAAAGGTGAACCCGGCGGCAGGCTGTTTACCGATCCTGCTTCAAATCCCGATCTTCTTTTCGCTCTACAAGGTGATCTTTGTCACGATCGAACTGCGACACGCGCCGTTCTTTGGCCCCTTCCAGGACCTCAGCGCACCTGATCCAACGTCGATCATGAACCTGTTTGGGTTGCTGCCTATCGCCCCACCAGAACCAACGTCGATCATGGCGCTGATCTTTATCGGCATCTTGCCAATCCTTCTGGGCATCTCGATGTGGCTGCAACAGAAACTGAACCCGGCGCCCACAGATCCCACACAACAAATGATTTTTGCGTGGATGCCATGGGTGTTCATGTTCATGCTCGGCGGGTTTGCCAGCGGCCTCGTCGTCTACTGGATCGCCAACAACACGATCACGTTTACGCAGCAGTACCTGATCATGCGCAGCCAGGGGTACAAACCCGACCTCTTGGGCAATATCAAAGGCAGCTTCAAAAAGACCGCCAAGGCCGATGCTGCCAACTCGACCAAAGCGCCGAGCAAAAAGGGCGGGAAGTAGCGATGCGTGTTGCTTCGCTCCACCGCTATCCGATCAAGAGCCACGGGCGCGAACAGATAGATGCGGTGACCCTGACCGAAGGGCAGACGATGCCTTGGGATCGGGTATGGGCGGTGACCCATGAAGCGACGAAATTCGACGTCGCATCCCCTGCCTGGGTGTCTTGCCGCAACTTTATGATCGGCTCTCGCACACCCGGTCTGGCAGGTATCTGGGCCACGTTGGACGAGGCGACGCGCCAAATCTCTCTGCGCCATGCCGACCTTGAAGACATCACATTTTGCCCGGATGACGCCGATGATGTCGCGCGGTTCTTGTCTTGGGTTGCCCCACTTTGCCCCCCCGAACGTGACGCGCCTTCCGGGATCGTCAGTGCACCAGACCGGGGTATGACGGACAGCCCTTTGGCCGCTGTGTCGATCATGAATACGGCGAGCCATGCAGACGTTGCGTCCAAGATGGACACCCCAATCGAGTTGGAACGCTGGCGTGGAAACATCTTTCTGGATGACACGCCAGCATGGGCGGAAATGGAATGGTTGGGTCGGGACATACGCGTCGGCGATGCAGTCTTGCGCGTGCGTGAACGGATCAAACGCTGCTCCGTGACCAACACCAATCCGGTTACGGGTGTACGTGACACCGATACGCTGGATGCTCTCAACACCCATTTCGGACATCAGGATTTCGGCGTTTATGCCGAAGTCGTCACGTCTGGCGACATCAGCATTGGCGCAAAGGCGGAACTCCTCTGATGCAACTCCCCTTCCCCATCGCCGAGACGCCTGATCCGCAAACCGAAGAACGCGGTCGCTTGCTGTTTGCAGGCGAGACCGAGTTTGTGAAGGGCGTGGTTGCCATGTCCGGCCTGCCCCCCGCTGATCGGCTTGAGGTCTGCTTTGCTGGCCGTTCGAACGTGGGCAAGTCCTCTTTGATCAACGCACTGACCGGTCGCAAGGGACTGGCGCGGGCCTCAAACACGCCCGGGCGCACGCAAGAGATCAACTATTTCACCGCGCAGGACAGCCACTATCTGGTAGACCTGCCCGGCTATGGCTACGCCAATGCACCGCTGCCCATCGTCGAAAAATGGCAAAAACTGCTGAAACAGTACCTGTCGGGCCGCCAAACCCTGCGCCGAGCATTTGTGTTGATCGACGCGCGCCACGGCGTGAAAAAAGTGGATGAGGAAATCCTATCCCTACTCGACAGTGCCGCCGTCACATTCCAATGCGTGCTGACCAAGGCGGACAAGGTCAAGGCGGCCGACCGAGAACGCGTGCTGGACCAAACCCGAACCGCCCTGTCCAAACACCCCGCTGCGTTCCCAGAGATTGTGCTGACCTCCAGCGAAAAAGGTGACGGTATCCCCACTTTGCGCGCCATTATCGCCACGCTTGTGTGATGCGAACCGCAGCCAGGTGCGAAAAATCTTGGCCCACGCGCGACGCTCGGGCAAGACAGGGCGCAACCCGAAATCAGTGATCAACAGATGAAACCCCAAGACATGAACCGAGACTGGATCGCCACCGCCCGCACGCTCAGCCAAGCCCTGCCCTATTTGCAGCGATACGCCGGCGCGACCGTCGTGATCAAGCTGGGCGGTCACGCCATGGGTAGCGACGAAGCCATGGAGAGCTTTGCCAGCGACGTTGTTCTCATGCGTCAGGTGGGTGTGAACCCTGTTGTCGTGCATGGCGGCGGGCCGATGATCAATGACATGCTCACCCGCCTCGACATCCAGTCTGAGTTTGTGAACGGGAAACGTGTCACCGACGACGCCACAATGAACGTGGTCGAAATGGTGCTGTCAGGCGTTGTGAACAAGCGCATCGTGCAAGCCATCAACCGCGCCGGTGGGCGCGCGGTGGGTCTGTCGGGCAAGGACGCCAACCTGATGATCTGCGATCAGACTGACCCGCAATTGGGTCTGGTCGGCACCCCCGCACAGATGGACCCCTCGATCCTGAACACCCTGTTCGAAAAAGCGATGATCCCTGTGATCGCCCCACTTGGCGCAGGTCGCAATGGCGAGACGTTCAATATCAATGGCGACACTGCGGCAGGCGCTATCGCCGGTGCACTCAAGGCGGATCGGCTGTTGCTGCTCACGGACGTCTCAGGCGTCAAGAACGCGAACGGAGAGGTGGTAACCGACCTCACAGCCGATCAGATCCGCGCATTGACCCAAGAGGGCGTGATCGCGGGCGGCATGATACCCAAGACCGAGACGGCGCTGGATGCAATCGCAAGCGGTGTACGCGCCGTCGTCATTCTGGACGGGCGTGCGCCAAACGCCTGTTTGCTCGAGCTTTTCACCAATCACGGGGCCGGATCCATCATCCGCCCAAGGTGACGCAAACGTGTCTATTGGCCACATTGCGCTGGTCCGCGCGCGCTATACATTCGCCACATGGAAAATGAAGCAACCATTCGTCTGGTGATCTTCCTCGGCCTGTTTGCCGCTCTGGCCGCTGCTGAAACGCTGGCGCCACGCCGCGAGCGCAGTCAAAAGCGAAGCAAGCGCTGGGTGACGAACTGGGGCATCACAATTGCCAATACAGTGCTGTTGCGACTGATGGCCCTGGCGCTGCCTTTGCTGGCCGTGGGTGCAGCAGTCGATGCGCAGGCACAGGGCTGGGGTCTCTTTAACGCGATCACCCTGCCCGGCTGGATCGAGGTGATTGCCGCGATCCTGATCCTTGATTTCGTGATCTGGGGTCAACACCTGATTACGCACAAGGTGCCACTGCTTTGGCGCTTACACCGGGTCCATCACGCCGATGTGGATATGGACGTGACAACCGCAATCCGCTTCCACCCAATCGAAATTGCCTTGTCCATGATCCTCAAGATAGGTGTTGTATACCTGCTTGGGCCCGCCGCGTTGGCCGTGATCCTCTTTGAAATCATGCTGAACGGCACGGCCATGTTCAACCACGCCAATATCCGGCTGCCGCTTTGGCTTGATGCCATTGTGCGCCGCGTGCTGGTGACGCCTGACATGCACCGGGTTCACCATTCGGTGCACCGGGATGAACATGACAGCAACTACGGCTTTGCACTGTCGATTTGGGACCAGATGTTTGGCACCTACATCGCGCAACCGCGCGCCGGCCACGACGACATGCAGGTTGGGCTGGAATGGCAAGACGACCGCCCCGCCCGTTTTGGCTGGTCCCTCAGTTTGCCGTTTGCACGGAAATGACCCTCGATCAGATTGAAAAGGCGGTCTCGCCACATGGCCTTATGGTGATGGGAAGCGATGGAACACGTGTTCTGATCGGAACAGATGCTGGGTGGTGGGACGTGTTTCAGGCCAGTCCTGAATATCGTGACAACGCAAAGGATCCTGTAGATCGCTGGTCCAAACGCATCCTAGGCGCTCTGGCGTTACAAATCGGGGCCGAGGCGCAGTTCCCCTCCGATGGCCCGCCCTACGCCCCCTTCATCGCGTGGGCGCTGGCGACGGGCCGGTTCTGGCAAAGTCCAACGGGCATGATGATCCACGACACCGCTGGGCTGATGATCTCCATTCGTGGCACTTTAGAGCTACCCGGCCCAATACCTGCGACACCAGCGGGACAAAGCCCATGCGACACCTGCTCTGACCGCCCATGCGTCACTGCCTGCCCTGTGAACGCTCTGAGCGCGACGGAGCCCTATGACGTGCCGGCCTGTAAGACCTTTCTCAACACGCCGGACGGTGACGCCTGCATGACAATGGGCTGCCACGTGCGGCGCGCTTGCCCGATCAGCCAACGCTTTGCCCGCCCAGACGAACAAAGCGCATTTCATATGAAGGCCTTTCGCGGATGACTGTAACACTGATCCTGATGCGACATGCCAAATCGGCGTGGGATGATCCCAGTCTCGATGACCATGATCGCCCACTGAACGACCGCGGCAAGGCTTCGGCCCAAGCGATGGGAGACTGGTTACGCGCGCAAGGCCACCTGCCTGACACGGCGATCAGCTCCAGCAGCACCCGGACTGGTCAGACTTTTGCAGAATTGCGATTGGACATCCCTGTCAGTTTTACCCGCACGCTGTATCACGCCGGGCCAGAGGTCATGATGGAAGTCCTGCGCGACCAAACAACGCCAACTGTACTGATGCTTGGCCACAATCCCGGGATCGCGGACTTTGCCGACAGGTTGGTCGAACAGCCACCGCGCCACCCGCGCTTTGCCGACTACCCGACATGTGCCACAGCGGTGATCACGTTCGAGGCCAAAGGCTGGAACGACATCGGCTGGCGCGAAGGCCAGCCGATTGATTTCGCAATCCCGCGAGAGGTGATGGAGTAAGGCGGATCAAGGCCCGCCTTACGTGTCTCAGTGCCCGAGGATCTGGCTCAGGAACAACTGCGTCCGGGGGCTCTGTGGATTGTTAAAGAACTCTTCAGGTTCGTTCTGCTCAACAATCTGACCTTCATCCATAAAGATCACGCGGTTGGCCACCTGACGGGCAAAACCCATCTCGTGGGTCACACAGAGCATGGTCATGCCTTCTTCGGCCAGTTCGACCATTGTATCCAGCACTTCCTTGATCATCTCAGGGTCAAGAGCCGAGGTCGGTTCGTCAAAGAGCATGATGCGCGGACGCATGCACAGCGAGCGGGCAATCGCCACACGCTGTTGCTGACCACCCGAAAGCTGACCGGGATACTTGTCGGCCTGATCGGGGATTTTCACCTTCTCGAGAAAGTGCATCGCGATCTCTTCGGCTTCCTTCTTGGGTGTCTTGCGCACCCAGATCGGTGCCAACGTGCAGTTCTCAAGGATCGACAGGTGCGGGAACAGGTTGAAGTGCTGAAAGCACATGCCAACCTCCGACCGGATCTTGTCGATGTTCTTGAGGTCCGAAGACAAGACGGTCCCGTCCACAGTGATCTTGCCTTGCTGGTGTTCCTCCAGCGCGTTGATGCAACGGATCAGAGTGGATTTACCCGACCCCGACGGACCCGCAATCACGATCCGCTCACCCTGATAGACGGTCAGGTCAATGTCGCGCAGCACATGGAATGTACCGTACCACTTGTTCATATTTTCGATCGAAATTGCGACATCGGTCGAAATATTCTGTGCAACTTGTGTGTTCATGTCAGCCACTCCTTATCAGCGGTGATCGGTCGCGAGTTGGCGTTCGAGCCACTGCGAGTATTGTGAGATGCCGTAACACACGACAAAGAAAAGAAGGGCTGCAAAGCCGAGCAGTTCCCAGTAGACCCCGTTCCACTCGGTCGAAGCGAGGATCGGACCCCGGATCATACCCAACAGGTCAAACATCGAGATGACCGAGACCAGCGTTGTGTCCTTGAACAGACCCACAGCCACGTTGACGATACCCGGGATCGAGATCTTCAACGCTTGCGGCAGAATGATCAGCCGCATCGCTTGGGCATAGTCGAGCCCAAGGCTGTCCGCCGCCTCGTATTGGCCGCGTGGAAGGGCCGCAAGGCCACCCCGGATCACCTCAGCGATGTAAGCCGCCGAGAACATCGTGATCATGATCACAACCCGCAAGAAAAGGTCAGTCGTTGTACCGGGTGGGAAGAAGTAAGCCAGCATAACACTTGCCACGAACAGCAAGGTGATCAGAGGCACACCGCGGATGAATTCAATGAAGATCACGCAGATCCACTTGATCAGCGGCATGTCTGACTGCCGACCCAGCGCCAATGCGATACCCAACGGCACCGACAGCGACACACAGGTCACGCCCAGCATCATGTTCAACATGAAGCCGCCCAAGTCACGGCTCGGCACGGCGGACAGCCATGCGCCTTCGTTCGCATTATCCGGAATGATCCAACCACCAATCGTCCAGATCACAAACGCCGCAGCAATCCCGCCAAAGAAACCAGCAGCAAAGCTCCCGGCCACAAGTCGGCCATAGACCACATATCCTGCAACGACCCCGGCCAGCGCAAGGATCGGCGTCAAGATCGTGCCGCCCCAGATCAGGTAGTAGGCAACAAAAGGAAACAGCGCTGTGATGATCAGCAATTTGCGCGGCAGTTTGTAAAACAGAACTGGGGCAACGGCCGCGAAAAAGACGAGGAACGCCAATGATGGACGCCAATACTGGTCAGCCGGGTACTTGAACCCAAAGATCAGCTGGTTCCATCGCTCTGTCAGAACCGAGAAACAGGCAGCGGAAACGCCGTCCAGCACTTCGCGGCATTCGGCAAGGCTGGACGTGGTCCAGACACCTGACAGGATCCAGGGCAATGTGCTCGAAAGGATCAGATAGATGAAATAGGCCGCAACGATGGTCAGCAGCGAATAGAGCGGGGTCGAGAACAAGTTGTCCTTGGCCCATTTCACTGGCCCCGTTGTCGAAAACGGCGGTGGCGATGGTGGCACTGTTTCCGTGCGCACGAAGGCGACGGAGTTGGCAGATGTGTCTGACATGGCTCAGCGCTCCTTCAGTTTAACAGAGTTGTTGTAGACGTTCATGATCGCCGAAATGCACAGCGAAATCGTCAGATAGAACAGCATCAGCAGAAGAACGCACTCGATGGCCCGACCCGTCTGGTTCAGCGTGATACCCCCAAGCGTCGCGGTGATATCAGCATACCCCACAGCGATAGCCAGCGAAGAGTTCTTGGTGATGTTGAGGTATTGCGAGATGAGCGGCGGGATGATGACGCGCAATGCCTGCGGCAGCACCACAAGGTTCATGATCCGACCCGAACGCAGACCAAGAGCACCAGCGGCTTCGGTCTGACCTTTGGAAATCGCCTGAATACCTGCTCGTACGTTTTCGGCGATGAAAGCGCCGGTATAGATCGAAAGGGCAAACCACAGCGCGATCAATGGGCCGCCGATCTTGATACCACCGGCAAAGTTAAAGCCCTTGAGTTCTGGGTATTCCAGTCCGATGGGGCGCCCCATGATGAAAAACAGCAGCAGCGTGGGCACAAACAGGATGGCAAGGCTTGGCCAGCCCATAGGCAGCAGACGGCCCGTATCATAGAGCAGCTTAGTCGCATATCGACGGTAGGCAAACACACCGATGATCGACAGGATAAAGACGGCCACAACGATCAAAGATCCCGGTCCCCAGACCGGCGCCGGGATGTAGACACCGCGGTTGGTAAACGCAAAGGCGTTCATCACCATGGATGCTGTTGCATCGTCACCCCTGAAGGCCCGTGGGGCAGGCATCACCGCAGTCATGATCGTGAAGATGATGATGATCCAGATCAGAACCGGAATGTTGCGGAAGATTTCGACGTAAAACGACATCAACTTGGAAACGAGCCAGTTGTTTGACAAGCGCAGCACACCGGCGATCACGCCAAAAATGGTGGCTGTGATACAAGCCAGAAAGGCCACAAGCAGCGTGTTCAGAATGCCGACAAGGGCGGCGCGCGCATTGGTGGACTGGCTGTTGTATTCCACCAGCGCCTGATTGATGTCGTATCCGGCGGGCGAGCCGAGGAATTGGTAAGAGATGTTCAGACCGGCAGCCGCCAGGTTGCTGAACAGGTTTGATCCAAGGAACGCAAACGATGCGATCAGCACAATCAGCGCGATGAACTGGAACGTATAGGATCGGTATCGGGTATCGTTCAGCAACATCGACGGGCGGAATGCGCCCTGTGGTGGGTCGGTGATCGTGGACATACAGTTGTTCCCCGTAGATCCGGCCTTGATTAAGGTGCGTCTGAAGCGCGGGGCCGGGTTTTCAGATTTGGCTGTTGGCTTTGGACATCTCGCCGCTGTTTTCAGCGATCCCGTGCCCGGATGCGCAAGGGGCGCAGGAATTACCCTGCGCCCCTTGGCTATTCAATTTAGCGGAATGGAGGCGAATACAGCAGGCCGCCTTCTGTCCACTGAGCGTTCAGGCCACGGGCCAGACCGATTGGTGTGCTTTCGCCGATTGTGGCTTCAAAGATCTCACCGTAGTTCCCGGAGACGGACAGTGCTTTCATCGCCCAGTCAGCGTCCAGACCCAGCATCTCGCCCAAGGTACCTTCGGTACCCAGCAGACGGTTGATTTCTGGGTTGTTGGTGCCGCTGGCCATCTCGCCGATGTTGGCGGATGTGACACCCAGCTCTTCCGCTGTGATCAGCGCGTTCAGAGTCCAGCGAACAACATCGCCCCACTCGTTGTCACCGTGACGGACCAGCGGGCCCAGCGGCTCTTTCGAGATGATTTCTGGCAGCAGAACGTGATCACCAGGTGCTTCGAATGTGGCACGTGTCGCGGCCAGACCAGATGCGTCTGTTGTGAAGACGTCACATGCACCGGCAAGGTACTGCTGCTGTGCTTCGGCATTGGTTTCGATTGGCACTGGCTCGTAGCTGATGTTGTTGGCACGGAAGTAGTCCGCCAGGTTCAGCTCGGTTGTTGTACCCGTCTGGATGCACACAGTCGCGCCGTCCAGTTCAGTCGCGGAGGACACGCCCAGCTCTTTTGGAACCATGAAGCCTTGGCCGTCATAGTAGTTCACGCCGACGAATGTGAACTTGAGGTCCACGTCGCGGCTGAAGGTCCATGTTGTGTTACGCGCCAGCATGTCGATTTCGCCGGATGCAAGTGCGGTGAAGCGCGTCTTGCCCGTTGTCGGGACGAATTCAACGGCTGTTGGATCACCCAGAACAGCCGCTGCAACAGCGCGGCAGACCGCGACGTCAAAACCGTTCCATTCGCCGTTGGCGTCTGGTGCCGCAAAGCCAACCAGACCGGTGGTCACGCCACAGTTAAGTGTTCCGCGTGCTTTTACGTCGTCAAGCGTGCCAGCTGCCGCAACGCCGGCAGCAACGCCAGCGACGGAGAGCGCGCCAAGAAATACAGATTTTTTCATTCTTACCTCTTCCTGATACACCGCCATGTTTTGGCGGTTTGACCGACGCACATTGAGTGTTCCTGCACGCCGGACGGACTCCCAGAGGGGTTCATCCCCACCTAGTGGGCAGGACCTTGGTCGGATTCCGGCTTAAACGTCAAGGGGAGTGACGCCAAAAGCGGCGCAATCTGATGAATTCTTGGGCATTTTTTCGGCACATATCCACAGGGCCGCGAATTGCCTTTACGCAGCGTCAAAGAAGGATTTTGCATGAAAAAAAGAGGTTTTCTTGATTTCGGCAACGCTTTCCGCCTCTTCATCAGCGCCCCATTGTTCCTGTTGCCAGATTTCATCGACCCGGCTGGTTGCCCATACGTCAATCAATAGGTTCATATCTTGGGCAGCAGCAAAACCAAGGATCAGCGACCCGGAAAGGCTTACAAGATCGTGAAACGCCGCCAATTGGAATTCGCTAAGTGCGTGTACTTGGTCAGACAGCCGCTTGAGGGCATCGGCATCTTGTGATTCGTGAATGACGCCGGTCCGCGGGTGTAGACGTGCCCCAAGATGCTCTGCAGCCCACGCCAAGTATGGATCCCAAGAGGCGCTTTGGCGTTCAACAAGTTCGGCGGGCGCCTCGGCGCGATAGCACAATAGGTCGGCATCCCCATAAGCCGCCAACATGTCGGCCACTTCGGCCTTTTGAATGGCCACTTTGTCGATGGCCGCATTCGCAGAACGGGTGAATGGCATGGAAGTCGGGTCTACCACGTCTTCCTGGGCGTCCCATTCGGCGGCAATGGCATCGGCCATGGTCTGGGTGGGTACGATCAATCCGGCTTTCGCCGGTGTCTTCACGGATCGCCCGTCCAGATGGATGGCCCAGCCATCGCTCCCTTCAACGGCAGCCACGTCTTTCCAGAACCGCCTTTGTTTCCACTCGCTCATGCGGACGCCTCCAAAACCTTTTCGATGGCCGCAGGCAGGTCGGCAAAACTGTCGACAACTTGGTGTGCTGCGCCCAATTCGGTGCGCGGATGATATCCCCAGGCAACGCCAATTGCGGCGACACCTGCGTTGGTCGCCATATCCATGTCAAATCGGGTGTCACCCACCATCACAGCGTCACTGGCCTCAATCCCTGTCTCATCCAGTGCGGCATGGATCATCGACGGATGCGGTTTTGAGGGGTGAAAATCAGCGACCTGCCGGGTGACGAACATCCCCTCCAGCCCGTGGGCCGCGATCAAACTGTCGAGGCCGCGCTTGGATTTCCCGGTTGCGACCCCCAGCAACACGTCATCGCGCCCAGCAAAGTGGTCAAGGGCGTCACGCGCACCGGGATAAAGAGGGGACGATGCCGCACCCTTGGTGGCCCGCAAATGCGCATAAGTGTCCTTGTAGGACCGCACCATGCGCTCCGTATCCGCCTCAGGGGCCAGTTGGACCATGGCCACATCCAGCGATAGGCCAACGATACTCAGGATTTCGGCGCGGGCAGGCACGGCCAGACCAACATCGCCAAAGGCAGCTGTCATGCTGGCCACGATATCACCCTGGCTGTCTACCAGCGTGCCATCGACGTCAAAAACCACCAGACGCATCAGATATCCTCAAACGGGTCTTCTGCGGCCAGATCTTCGGTCCAGCCAAACGTCTCCCATGTCGCGGCCATGTGGTCGGGCAAGTGGGCCGTGATCGTAACAGGTTTGCGGGTGTGAGGATGTTCAAACCGCATCATGCGCGCATGCAGATGGAGCTTTTTGCTGATCACGCCGCCAATCTGTGCGCCCCAGCCATCACCCATGTTGTCCTGACCCGAGCCACCGTATTTGCCGTCGCCCGCAATCGGATGACCAATCTCAGCCATATGTGCACGCAACTGGTGGGTGCGCCCCGTGATGGGCTCCATCGCGACCCATGCAGCACGGGAGGCGACACGGTATAGTGTGGCGTAAAGCGTGCTCGCGCGTTTTGCACCGGGCGTGTTCTCGACCTCGCGCGGGTGCACGGCGATCATCTTTTCGCCCTCGCCGCCCTTGCCGCGCCCGGGCGCCTTAACCAGTCCGTACTTGATCTCGCCCAGATAGGGTGTCGGCACACCGGCCACCAAGGCCCAGTAAATCTTGCGCGTCTCGCGGTGGCGCATGGCCGCCGTCAACGCCTTGGCCGCCAACCGGGTACGGGCCAGCAGCAATACGCCAGAGGTGTCCTTGTCCAGACGATGCACAAGGCGCGGCTTGTCCTCAAACCCAAAGCGCAGTGCTTCTGCCATCCCGTCCACATGGCGGGTCTGGCCCGAACCGCCTTGGGTCGGCAGACCGGCAGGTTTGTTGATCGCGATCACATGATCGTCGCGATAAAGCACGCAAGACTGGATCAACTTGGTGTCAGCCTCGGACACGCCAGTGCGCACCACGGGCGGCGCTTTGCTGTCGGGAATAGGCGGGATGCGCACGGCCTGCCCTTCTTCGACACGGGTGTTGGATTTCACCCGGCCACCATCGACACGGCATTCACCCTTGCGGCACATCTTTTCGACCATGCCTTGGCTCAACTGCGGAAAGCGGCGCTTGAGGAAGCGATCAAGGCGTTGGTCGCCCTCGTCCTCTCCAACAGTAATTGTTTGTACACCGCTCATGACAACACCCCGCGCGCCGAGACAAGACCAAGGGCAAGCGCACCAACCGAAAGGCCTACAGAAAACAATATGTACAAGCTCGCCGAGACAATCTGGCCACGCTCGATCAGGTTCACCGTCTCAAGTGAAAATGCCGAAAACGTGGTGAAACCCCCAAGGATACCCGTCATCACGAAAGGCGACAGATGCGTCAGCCCACGCTGCGCGGCGACCACCACAAAAACGCCCATCAGGAACGATCCGATCACGTTGACCATGATGATGGCGAGCGGAAACTCAGTGCGACCAAACGCGCGCAACACGGCCACGCCAGTCAGCCAGCGCAACGACGCACCAATCGCCCCACCAAGGGCCACAGAAGATAGGGTTGTAAACATGCGCGGTCTCTTTACCAGCAGCGCGCAAGAGTCAACTCTGCCGCTTGGTCCTGAGACGCGCAAAGTAATCCAGCCGCTTTTTCAGATCCCGCTCAAACCCACGCTCGACAGGTTGATAGAGGTCGGGGCGCTCCATCCCGTCAGGAAAGTAGTTCGCACCGGAAAATCCGTCTTCGGCATCATGATCATAGGCATAGTTGTCGCCATATCCCTGATCCTTCATCAACGCCGTCGGCGCATTAAGGATGTGTTTTGGCGGCGGGTGCGATCCGGTTTGTTTGGCCGCCTTACGCGCGCCCTTGTAGGCCACATAGGCCGCATTGGATTTCGGGGCCAACGCCAGATAGACCAACGCCTGCGCCAACGCCAATTCGCCCTCAGGAGAACCAAGCCGCTCGTACGTTTCCCAAGACTGCAAACACACCGCCTGCGCCTGTGGATCAGCAAGGCCGATATCCTCAATCGCCATCCGCGTTATACGGCGGGCCAGATAACGCGGGTCCTCGCCCCCTTCCAACATCCGCGCAAACCAATAGAGCGACGCATCCGGGTCTGATCCCCGCACCGATTTATGTAGTGCTGAAATCAGGTTGTAGTGGGCGTCGCCCGACTTGTCGTATTGTGCCGCACGGCGCATCAGACGGGTGGCAAGGGCATCTCTGTCTAGCCTCTCGTCAATTTTCCACGCGGCGACCTGTTCGATCAGGTTCAGCAGTGCGCGCCCGTCTCCATCCGCCATTTCAAGCAGCGCTGCACGCGCCTCGGCTTCGAGCGGGAGGGCCATACCCAACTCATGCTCCGCCCGTTGCGCCATCAATTCAAGGTCTGCGAGGTCGAGCCGTTCCAGCACCAAAACCTGTGCACGAGACAGAACAGCAGCGTTCAACTCAAAGCTTGGGTTCTCTGTCGTGGCCCCAACCAGCAGGATTGTTCCGTCCTCCATATGCGGCAGGAACCCATCCTGTTGCGCCTTGTTGAAGCGGTGGATTTCGTCAACGAACAAAAGCGTGCCCTGCCCGTTCTGACGCCGGATGCGGGCCGCTTCGAACACTTTTTTGAGGTCCGGGACACCTGTGAATATCGCCGAGATTTGGACGAAATGCAGGTCTGTGTCATGGGCAAGTAGCCGGGCGATGGTCGTTTTGCCCACGCCGGGCGGACCCCAAAAGATCAACGATCCCAGCGCGCCTGCCTCAAGCATCACCGTCAGCGGTGCATCCGGCCCCAGCACTTGGCGTTGGCCAATAACCTCGCTCAACGTTTTGGGGCGCAGGCGGTCAGCAAGGGGGCGGTGTCCGCTTTCCGCCACTTCACCGGTGTCAAACAGGTCAGCCATCTAAAAGCGCAACATGACGCGGCCGCCGCGTCGCAGCGCTTGAACACGGGTGCCACGGCGCGCATTCCCTAAGGCCTCAGCTGCATCCTTGGGATACTTGATATCTCGTCGATCAATGGCTTGAAGGATATCACCCACGCGCAGCCCAACACGCGCGCCAAGTGTCCCAAGACCAGTGACCACAACCCCTGATGCCTCCAACGGCAGGCGCATTTCCGCGATCACAGCGGGGTTGATCTGCGCCACCGACAGTCCCGGCAAGGCGGCATCTTCAGGTAACGTGATCTCGCCGCGCGGCGGGTCCTCCGGCGGAGGGATCATCTTGACCTTCACATCCGACAACTCTCCATCGCGAAGACGGGTCATAACAACCGTGTTTTCTCCGCTGGACAGCCCCATGTGAAAAAGCATCTCGCCCGGGCTGTGCACTTCCTGGCCGTCCACGGCGATTACAACATCGCCCACGTCAAATCCGGCCTCTGCCAGTGGGCTAGCCGGGTGGAGGCCCGCAAGTATGATCCCGCCGGGTCGATCCAATTCCAGCATCTGTGCCAGATCCGAATCCACAACTTGCCCGGTCGCCCCAGCCCAGGGGCGTTGAAACCGGTCATTGCCCTCTTCCGCCTGCCGGACAAAGGCCGCGATCAGGTCCGATGGAATGGCAAAGCCAATCCCGTTCGATCCACCCGACCGGCTCAGGATACGTGTATTCACGCCGATCAGCTGCCCGTCCATCCCGACAAGCGCACCGCCTGAATTTCCGGGGTTGATCGGAGCATCTGTCTGGATGAAGTAGCCGAGACCGCTGCCGCCTGCCCCACCAGAACGGGCAAGGCCGGAGACGATCCCCGAGGACACTGTCTGGCCGACGCCAAACGGATTGCCGATGGCCAGCACCAATTCGCCAACTTCTACCGTTCCGCTGTCTCGCAGCGGCAGAAACGGCAGATCTTCGACTTCATCAATCTGCAAAATAGCGAGGTCACTGTCAGCATCCCCAAGCAACACACGAGCACTATATTCGCGCCGGTCATTGAGCACGATGCGGATGTCCGTAGCCTGCCCGACCACGTGATAGTTGGACACAACAATGCCATCCGAGGACAGGATTACGCCAGAACCAAGAGAATTCTGCACGCGCGGGCGCGGCTCTCCAAAGCCTTCGAAGAAACGTTCAAAGAACGGATCATTCATCAACGGCGTACGCTGGCGGCTCTGGGTGACGACCTTGGCATAAATGTTGACAACTGCGGGGGCCGTTTCACGCACAAGCGGCGCAAAACTTAAGGAAATCTCGGCTTGGCTTTCCGGCAACCGCGTCTGCGCACTGGCCATCAGGGGCAGGACACAGAACAGAAAGGCGATGAGATACTTCATGGTCATTAGGATATGCAAATGACCAACTGGGAATGCAAGGCGGCATCCCGTGTGAAGCCGAAGGTCACAAAAGAAAAACCCCCGCCGAAGCAGGGGTTTGATCAGATTTCATCGAGGGCAGAAGATTACTCTTCTGCGGCGTCTTCGGCAGCAACGCGGGCCTTGTCGGACGCGCCTTTGGCGTCACGGTCGCGGTCAACGAATTCGATGATGGCCATGGGCGCCATGTCGCCATAGCGGAAACCCGCCTTGAGGACACGCACATAGCCGCCCTGACGTTCGGCGTAGCGTGGGCCAAGAACGTCAAAGAGTTTGGCAACGTACTGCTCTTCTTTCAGCTTTGCACCGGCCTGACGGCGGGCGTGCAAGTCGCCACGTTTGGCAAGCGTGATCAGCTTTTCAACGATCGGGCGCAATTCTTTGGCCTTGGGCAATGTTGTCTTGATTTGCTCATGTTCGATGAGCGAGCCTGCCATGTTCGAGAACAACGCTTTGCGGTGTTCATGGGTCCGGTTCAGGCGGCGGTAACCACGTGCGTGACGCATTTTCTAGTCTCCAATTTGGTGCCCTCTACGGGCTGTTTTACTTTGTCCGGCCTTCGATGCGTGTCTCAGGCTCTCCTTGGGGTCACCGTTTTCCGTAGGAAAGCGGGTAACCCGAAAATTGTCCGCCCAGAGGCGGGCAATGAAAGGGCATATGCCCAGTCGTCAGGTGGGCGTAACCGCCCACCCAAGTGGCTTTAGAAGTTGTCTTCGAACTTCTTGGCCAGATCTTCGATGTTGTCCGGTGGCCAGTCTTCGACGTCCATGCCGAGGTGCAGACCCATGCCAGACAGCACTTCCTTGATCTCGTTCAAGGACTTGCGGCCAAAGTTTGGCGTGCGCAGCATCTCTGCTTCGGTCTTCTGGATCAGATCGCCAATATACACGATATTGTCGTTCTTCAGGCAGTTTGCCGAACGCACAGACAGTTCCAGTTCGTCCACTTTCTTCAGCAGAAGCGGGTTGAACTCGAGACCATCATCATCATCCGCACGAGACGCAGACTCAGGCTCGTCAAAGTTGACGAAGATGCCCAGCTGGTCCTGAAGAATACGCGCGGCGAAAGCCACGGCATCGTCAGGCGTGATAGAGCCATCGGTTTCGACCTTCATGGTCAGCTTGTCATAGTCCAGCACCTGGCCCTCACGGGTGGGCTGCACATCATAGCTGACTTTTTTGACGGGCGAATAGATCGCATCGATCGGGATCAGGCCGATTGGTGCGTCTTCTGGCTTGTTCTTTTCAGCCGAGACATAGCCCTTGCCTGTGTTCACAGTCAGTTCCATGAACACGTCAGCACCGTCGTCGAGGTGGCAGATAACCAGATCGCGGTTCAGCACTTCAATGCCGGCGCTTTCGGAAATGTCACCTGCGGTGACAACACCCGGGCCTTTGGCCGAAATCGACAGACGCTTGGGGCCTTCGACTTCCATGCGCAAGGAAACCTGCTTGAGGTTCAGGATAACGTCGGTGACGTCCTCGCGCACACCGGCGATGGACGAGAACTCGTGCAGCACGTTGTCGATCTGCACGGATGTGATCGCCGCACCTTGCAGCGACGACATCAGCACGCGGCGCACCGCATTGCCCAGTGTCAGACCAAAGCCGCGCTCCAGCGGTTCGGCGACAACAGTCGCTTGACGCGCGGGTTCATTGCCCGGCTTCACTTCCAATTGTTGTGGCTTGATCAACTCAGCCCAGTTCTTATGGATCATGCGTCCCTCCATTCTTGCCTGCTCTCCATGTCCTAAAAGATCAGGCGCCCGAGGTTTCAAAAAGCGTATTGGGACCGCACGTTGTCACGCGGCCCCGATCGAAATTCATGTGTCGCTTAGACGCGGCGACGCTTGGGTGGGCGGCAGCCGTTGTGAGCCATTGGCGTCACGTCTTTGATCGACGTGATGTTAAAGCCAACAGCAGCCAGCGCGCGCAGTGCCGATTCACGACCCGAACCGGGGCCCTGCACTTCGACTTCGAGCGTCTTGACGCCGTGATCCTGAGCCTTTTTGCCCGCATCTTCCGCAGCCATCTGGGCAGCGTAAGGTGTGGACTTCCGCGAGCCTTTGAAGCCCATGGTTCCAGCGCTGGACCATGCAATAGCGTTGCCTTGCACGTCCGAGATCAGGATCTTGGTGTTGTTGAATGAAGAATTCACATGCGCCACTCCAGCGGCGATGTTTTTGGAGACCTTTTTCTTGGTCACCCGGCGAGTATCACGTGCCATTGGTGCGTCTCCTTATTTCTTCTTACCGGCAATGGCCTTTGCGGGGCCTTTGCGGGTGCGAGCATTGGTGTGGGTGCGCTGACCGCGAACGGGCAGGTTGCGACGGTGACGCAGGCCGCGGTAGCAACCAAGGTCCATCAAGCGTTTGATGTTCATCTGCGTGTCACGGCGCAGGTCGCCTTCGACGGTATAGTTTTCGTCGATGTACTCGCGCACTTTCAGGACTTCGGCGTCGCTCAGCTCGTTCACACGACGGCTGGCGTCGATCCCGACGGCTTCGCAGATTTCTTTGGCGGATGTGTTACCGATGCCTGTAATGTAGGTCAGTGCAATCGGAACGCGCTTGGCTGTGGGGATGTTGACCCCTGCAATACGTGCCATGAAGGCTTTCCTTTTCGTTGCGAGCCCGTAGTTCCGGGCCCTTTTTTCACAACATAAGGCCCAAGGATTTTGCCCCCGGGCCTGCCGCTGATCAGGTGATCCGACGGGACGCGTTCCCGTCTTTGATTCTCGTTAGAGATGGCGTGGAATAGGCGTTGTTTTGTGAGGCGTCAACCCCTGTGCCTATACGTCAAGAACTTTGGCAATCGCTGCTTTCACATCTGCCATTTCGCCCAGGCCGTCGACACCGCTCAACTGACCCTTCGCATAGTAATAACCGATCAGCGGAGACGTCTTTTTATAGTACTCCATCAGGCGTACTTTGAGGCTTTCAGCGTTGTCATCCGCGCGCACCGGCTGACCGGCGGCTGCGGCTTCGGCCGCGCGTCCAACGATGCGGTCAACCAGCACGTCGTCATTCACTTCCAATTCGATCACGGCATCCAGCGTCTGACCTTGCTCTTCCAGCAGCGCGGACAAAGCGTCGGCTTGGGCCAATGTGCGGGGGAAGCCATCAAAGACAAAGCCGTTGGCTTTGACTGTTTCAAGCTGTTCGCGGATCAGACCGATGACGATTTCGTCTGTGACAAGGTCACCGCGCGCCATCACGTCCGCAACGATCTTGCCCATCTCAGAGCCAGAGTCCTTGGCCGCACGCAGCATATCGCCGGTGGAGAGTTGTACCATACCACGCTCATCGGTGAGAAAGCGCGCTTGTGTTCCTTTGCCCGCACCTGGCGGGCCCAGCAGGATAATGTTCATCTTTGTCCCCCTCCCGTGCGGGCCTTAGCGGCGCACAGGGCTCCGTTTGCGGCGGCCCTTTGAGCCTTTTCCGCGCAACTGTGATTTTTCGATCAGACCTTCGTACTGATGCGCAAGCAGATGGCTTTGCACCTGCTGGATGGTGTCCATCGTTACCGAAACAACAATCAGCACAGACGTGCCGCCAAAATAAAATGGAATGGCGAACTGACCGCGCAGGATTTCAGGCAACAGGCAAACCAGCGCCAGATAACCCGAACCAAGGACCAACACACGGTTGACCACGTATTCCAGATATTCGGCTGTCTTCTTGCCCGGACGTATTCCGGGAACAAAACCGTTCTGGTTTTTGAGATTGTCGGCCACGTCGTCTGGCTTGAAGCTGACGTTGAACGTGTAGAAATATGCAAAGAACACGATCATCAGGACGAAGAACGCCAGATAAAGCGGCTGACCGGGACCAAAGTTGGCCAACAGCCAAGACATGATCGGGTTGGTCGAATTGCCCGAAAACGTGCTGATCGTGATCGGCAACAACAACAGGGACGAGGCAAAGATCGCTGGGATCACGCCTGCTGGGTTCACCTTGACAGGCAGGTTGGACGACCCGCCATCATAAACCTTCATCCCCACCTGACGGCGCGGATACTGGATGTGGATTTTGCGCAGCGCGCGTTCCATGAACACCACAAACATGATGGTGGCGACCACCATCACTAGCACGCCAAGAATAACCGCAGGGCTAATCGCACCGGAGCGGCCCGAGGCAAAGAACTGCGCAATCGCGGCAGGTACTTCGGCAATGATGCCTACGAAAATGATCAAAGAGATACCGTTGCCGATGCCGCGTGCAGTAATCTGCTCGCCCAACCACATCAGGAACATGGTGCCACCCACAAGGGTGATCAGGCAGGCCATGCGGAAGTTCAGGCCCGGATCGGTGACCAGATCACCAGATTCCAGTGACACGGCAAGGCCATAGGCCTGCAAGGTGGCCAGCGCCACAGTGCCATACCGGGTGTATTGGTTGATCTTCTTGCGCCCCTGCTCGCCCTCTTTCTTGAGTTGTTCAAGCTGAGGCACCATCGAGGTCAAAAGCTGCACGATGATCGAGGCCGAGATGTAGGGCATAATGCCGAGGGCAAAGATACCCATACGACCCAGCGCACCACCGGTGAACATCGACACCATACCGCCGATGCCTTGTCCCGCCTGCTCCATAAACTCGCGCAGGGCGGCGCCATCGATGCCCGGAACCGGGATAAATGTACCAAGGCGGTACACGATCAGCAGACCAAGAGTGAACAGGATGCGGTTGCGCAGGTCAGTGGCCTTGCCCAGAGCGCTCCAGCTCGTGTTGGCGGCCATGTTCTCGACGGCAGATACCATGCGGGCGTTGTCCTTTGAACAAAACACCGCCCATGCCGTTTTCCGGCGGGCGGCGCTATAGAAAACTTGAGGTCTATGTAAGCCGCTGTGACGCGGCTCACAAGGCGTGTTTCAGGCTTACTCGGCCGCCGCTGCAGCAACAGCGAGCTTGCCGCCCGCTTTTTCCACTGCGTCTACAGCGGATTTGGACGCGCCGGTCACCTGCAGATCAACTTTACTTGTGATCTCGCCTTTGGCCAGAACGCGGATACCGTCCAGCTTACGACGCACTGCACCAGAGGCGATCAATGCATCTTCGGTGATGGCGGATTTCGCATCCAGCTTGCCTGCATCGATGAATTTCTGGATCAGGCCAAGGTTGATGACGGCGAATGCCTTGCGGTTCGGCTTGTTAAAGCCGCGCTTGGGCAGACGTTGGTACAAAGGCATTTGGCCACCTTCGTAACCGTTGATGGCCACACCCGAACGGGATTTTTGACCTTTGATACCACGGCCACCCATTTTACCGGTGCCGGAGCCTGGGCCACGGCCAACGCGTTTGCGTGGTTTGGTTGCGCCAGGATTATCGCGCAGTTCATTCAGTTTCATGTCGCTTCTCCTAAGCCGGAAGCACCCCCGAAGCGGAATGGGTGAACACGGCGTTTCTTGATTTTGATTCTCAGCAGCGCATCGCGCCACCGGGGGCGTATAGACCGCCAAAGGAAGCAGCGCAACAGTTTGGAACGCCGGGCATCATCCAGCCTCCCGCGCGCCCCCAAAAGCTCCTCAAACGCCAGCACACAATATAAGCGCGATAGCGTCCGAAGCGGAGTCCCTGAGTTCGCAGTTTGCACAATTAGTAACCAAAGCAGATGCATTTATGCACATTTTTTCATCATTTGTTGTTTGCTGAAAATTACGGCGCTCATATTTGCCTTTGCCTCTTTTTCTCGCACCTTAAGCCCGGTTTGTGTCCGCCAGGCTAAATTTGGGAGGAATCTACGATGGTCGGAGCAGATACAGCTTGGATTATTGTCGCAACAGCGTTGGTACTGTTGATGACGTTGCCGGGGCTTGCGCTCTTTTACGGTGGGCTTGTGCGTTCGCGCAACGTGCTGAGTGTTTTCATGCACTGCTATGCTATCGCATGCCTGATGAGCGTGCTTTGGCTGGTGGCGGGCTATTCCATAGCCTTTGGCTCTGGCACTTCGGGGATCTGGGGCGGTCTGGACAAGATGTTCCTGAACGGCGTGGATGCAGAGTCGCTGTCCGGCACTTTGCCTGAAATCCTGTTCTTTGCCTTCCAAATGACATTTGCGATCATCACGCCAGCGCTGATCGTCGGGGCCTATGTTGAACGCGTCAGCTTTGGCTTTGTACTCCTCTTCTCCGGCCTCTGGATGCTTCTGTGTTATGCGCCAGTCGTACACTGGGTTTGGGGCGGTGGCTTTTTGGCAGATGGCGGCATATTTGGCGAAACGGGCCTCAAGGATTTCGCCGGCGGTGTCGTCGTGCACGAAACCGCAGGCATTGCCGCTCTTATTTTGGCCGTCATGTTGGGGCCACGCCGGGACGCAACAAAACCACCTCACAACCCAGGATACGTGATGATCGGGGCGGCTCTTTTGTGGGTCGGCTGGTTCGGCTTTAACGGTGGCTCGCAGCTGGCGGCAGATGGCGGCGCAGCTATGGCGTTGACCGTCACGCATATTTCGGCCGCGACAGCTTCGCTGACATGGGCGCTTTGGGAACGGATCCGTTATGGAAAAGCATCGCTCGTCGGCATCGTCACCGGCACAATCGCCGGGCTTGCCTCGATCACACCTGCGTCGGGCTTCGTCGGTCCGGTCGAGGCGCTCATCATCGGTGCCATCGCGGGCATCTTGTGTCAGGAGGCCGTCCGTCTGGTGCGCAATGTGCTCAAAATCGACGACACGCTGGATGTGTTCGCCGTCCACGGCGTCGGCGGCATCTTTGGCACACTGATGATCGCCATCTTTGGCGCGGGCAGCTTTGCCGCTCAGGCAGGCAGCCTCGTGATTGTCGGCGTGTTCTCGGTGGTGGTGACGATCATCATCGCCTTGGTCTGCAAGGCGCTTGTGGGTCTGCGTGTCAGCGCGGATGTCGAACAGGAAGGTCTCGATCTGGCTGTTCACGGCGAAAGCGCTTACGACCACAACGGTTAAAACTCTTGCGCTCCGATCTATGGGTCGGGGCGCACTCTTAGCTTCATCACATGGTGGATTGCCTCACTGTGTTGGTGCAAACGGCCGGATCACCGCAGGTTCCTGCTGAAAAGCTCCTCAACTCAGCACATTGGTAGAAATACGTGGTTCAGGCTCTTTCAAACCTGACTCTCCAACCACAGCATGGCGCTTAATCAACTCAGACGCTCGCGCCTGAGCCATCAGAGATTAAGGATGCTGCCCAAGAGCTAAGCCAAGGCCCTCAGTGTGGCTTCATCCAACAAACTCGCATCATCTCGTGAACGGACCTCCATGCATCAATGAGCAAGTAGTCCTGCGCTTTTGCCGCCGGGAATGACTGTAGGTGGTTGTATAGCAATAGGGTAGCTCACTTCGGCCGCCACGCATTGGCATAAAACACTGTTATGCAAAGAAAATAGGCAGTTTTAAAACTCACAAAGGTAAGGAATTCCAGACTCTCTGCCGCGTCCGAATTCTGCGTACAAATGCAGTGAACAGTATCGGTATTTGGCGCAATTTTCGCCTCGCTCGTCATATTTTTCTATTTTTTGATGCCCCACATTTGCGAATTCTTGGAGAGACAAATTGCTCGAAGCCATTTTTCAGGAAGATACATTCTGGCGAGTCCTGAGCACCGAGACGGTGCTGCAATACACAACCTCTGGCAACATATTGCGAACACTTGGCCTCGCCTCGGCCATGCTCAGCATTTATGCCTTTGTCCCCTACATTCGCGACACTATCGCACGGCGCACACAGCCACAGCGGGCATCCTGGCTGATCTGGTCTGTGCTGGGTTGCATCGCTTTGGTGTCGCAGATCGTCGAAGGCGCCACGTCCTCACTTTGGTTTTCGCTTTTCCAAGTCGGCGGCACGATCACAGTGTTTCTGATCACCTTCCAACGCGGCAGCGGTCCGCTTTTTCGAGAGGGTGACATGAAGGTGCTTGGCGCAGCGGCGGTTGGGCTGATCCTTTGGTCGCTGACCGACAATTCGGTTTACGCATTGGGCACGACGATTGGTATTTCGATGATCGGTGGCTGGGTTACAGTCAAAAAGGCCTATCTCTTCCCCGAAACCGAAACCATGTCCACATGGGGCTGGTCGCTGTTGGCCTCTGCTCTCGCTATGCTGTCCGTCGGAGCTTTGAACTGGGTACTTCTCGCCTATCCGCTGTACCTCTTTGTTCTATACAGCGCCATCGCGACGGCCATCCTATTGGGTCGGGCTCGCAATGCCCGCGCCAAGGCCTTTCAGTTTAGTCTGGTGAAGGTGCATCAACCGGTGGATTGACCCACGCACTGCTGGCAAACGGGCGATTGATCGCCCGTTCGAGCATCTCAAGCCGGTCCTGCCCATAGAACACTTCTCCATCCAGCACATAAGTCGGCGAACCGAGTACGGATGCCTTCAAGGCGGAATCGGCATTGATCGCGTAGCGCGCAGTCACTTCAGGCGTTCGCGCCAGCGCCATCAGGGCTCCGGCATCATGGCCTAAGGCGTCGGCCAAGGCCGCCAGTGTCGCCTCATCCGACAAATCCGCATCATCCCGCCAGTGGGCTTGCAGCACCGTATGGGCCATCGCATCCACAACGGCCCCGCGATCCCCCAACGCCATGATCATGCCGCTGGCCAGCGTATAGTCCGCATCATGAAAGGTCGGGCGAAACGAGACAGCGGGCACATCGCGAAGTTCTGCCCATCGCTCGATCTCGCGACCAAAGAAGTAGTCGACATGGGCTTGCGTCCGGGCACGGAAAGGCAAACTGCCCTGCGCCTCAACCACAGGGGAAAGAGGGATGGGGCGGTGCACAAGGGTCAGCCCATGTCTCGCACAGATATCCATCACCCGGGCAGAGCCGAGATAGGCAAAGGCGGAGTGGGCGGAATAGTAGTATATGAGTTCGCGCATAGTGTTGAACTTAGTACGCCCTCACCACAAAGAAAATCGCCACCGGCATTGATCAATAGGCAGGGTCAGTGTCACCATAGCTTCATGCGTTCATTCCGCACCCCTTTGCCTATTGCCGCCACACTGTTTGCGCTTGCACTACCTCTGGCACCTGCCGCACTGCATGGAGCCTCAGGTTGTGCAGCAGACGCGATGCTGGTTTTTGACGGGTCGGCGTCGATGGCGGAACTCGGGTTCGATACACAGCGCAAGACACGGATTGCCGAGGCACGCGAGGCACTGCGTGACGCGATGCCGGATATCGCACCGGTACGCCGCGTTGGCCTGCTTACCTATGGTCCGGGTGCCAGTGCGGACAGTTGCAGCAATATCGATTTGCGGTTTGCCCCACGCGACAATGCCGCCAAAGCCATCATTGCCGAGATCGATGCGCTTGCGCCCAAGGGATTGACGGCTTTGGCGGAGTCAGTTCGCGCTGCAAGCGATACGTTGCGCGCCACGTCCGGTCCCGGCATCGTCGTACTCGTCACAGATGGAAACGAAACCTGCGGAGGGCGTCCTTGCGCATTGGGTGCCGCGCTGGCCGCCGAGAGCACAGACCTGACGGTCCACGTGATCGGCTTCAAGGTCGTGGTCGACTTTTTCAGCTGGGACAATCCGGAGCAACAGGATGTCGGCGCAGGCAATACGGTGGCCAAATGCCTCGCCGACCGCACCGGAGGCCTGTACGTTTCAACCGAAACTGTGGACGAGTTGGCAGATGCGCTGCGGGTGACGCTGGGCTGTGCATTGATCGGGCAAGCAGACCCAGAAAAAGAAAACGCCCCGCGATTGCTCGCGAGGCGTCATGTGTAACTTGGTCAGGTGGGCAATCTGCCCGCCTCTGACTTAGCCTTTTTCTTCGATGATCTCGACCATATGCGAGATTGAATTCACCATGCCGCGCACGGAAGGTGTGTCTTCCAGCTCGCGGGTTTTGTGCATCTTGTTCAGGCCCAGACCGATCAGTGTCGCGCGCTGTTTGGCGGGGCGACGGATGGGGGAACCGATTTGTTTTACGACAATTGTCTTTGCCATGGGTCTCAGGCCTCCTCGGTTGCCGCTTCAGCAGCGGGGGCTTCGTCGCGCTTGGGCAGGATGTCGGCGACTTTCTTGCCACGACGTTGTGCCACACCACGGGGCGACTGCTCTTTTTTGAGGCCGTCCATGGTTGCGCGGATCATGTTGTAAGGGTTCTGCGAGCCGATGGACTTGGAAACAACGTCCTTCACACCCAGCATTTCGAACACGGCACGCATTGGACCACCGGCGATGATACCGGTACCTTCTGGTGCTGTGCGCATCACGACTTTACCGGCGCCGTGGCGACCTTCCATGTCGTGGTGCAATGTGCGGCCTTCGCGCAGTTGAACGCGGATCATTTGGCGCTTGGCTTGCTCCGTGGCTTTGCGAATGGCCTCGGGGACCTCTTTCGCTTTACCTTTGCCGAAACCAACGCGACCTTTTTGATCGCCTACGACGACAAGCGCGGCAAAGCCAAAACGCTTACCACCCTTAACGGTCTTGGACACACGGTTGATCGCGACCAAGCGGTCGGAAAATTCTGGGTTTTCATCCCGGTCGCGACGAGGGCCGCGGCGGTTTTCACGTTCTGCCATGAGAACATCCTTTTTTCAGGTGGCTTTCGCCGTTTGTTTCAATCCAGGTGGGCAGAATGCCCCCGGATCATCGGAGGGGCGTTGCCGCCCCTCGCAGACTTTAGATTTTCAGACCGCCTTCGCGGGCAGCGTCGGCAACAGCCTTGACCTTCCCATGAAAGAGGAAGCCGCCGCGGTCGAAGTATGCTTCTTCCACGCCTGCTTTTTTCGCACGCTCGGCGATTGCCGCACCAACTTTGGTGGCGGCTTCGACGTTGTTCTTGCCCACAACGCCCAGATCCTTTTCGAGGGTCGAGGCTGCGGCCAATGTCACGCCATTCACATCGTCGATCAGCTGAACGCTGATATTCTTGGACGAGCGGTGCACGCTCAGGCGGGGACGCCCAGCGTTGACGCGGCGAAGTTTGTTCCGGACGCGCATACGGCGCTTGAGGAACAACTGTCGTTTTGTGTTTGCCATGTTCCTGGTCCTTTACTTCTTCTTGCCTTCCTTACGGAAGATAAATTCGCCTTTATAGCGGATGCCTTTGCCCTTGTAGGGCTCTGGCTTGCGCCACTCGCGGATGTTAGCAGCCACTTGGCCGACCAACTGCTCGTCGATACCTTCGACGACAATTTCAGTCTGCTTGGGGGCTGTAACAGTCACACCCGCTGGTGGGGTGTAGTCGACGTCGTGCGACAAACCGAGGTTCAGTTTCAGAGTGTTACCCTGCATGTTGGCACGATAACCAACACCCTGGATTTCCAGCTCTTTCTTGAACCCGTCCGTGACACCTGTGACCAAGTTCGCAACCATCGTGCGGGACATGCCCCACTGCTGGCGCGCGCGCTTGGATTTGCCACGGGGCGTGATGGTGACGACGTTGTCTTCAACCGCAAGGGTCACATCGTCGGTCGCTTTGAACGAACGTGTGCCTTTGGGGCCTTTGACTTCGATCTGTTGACCAGAGACTGACGCTGTAACGCCACTGGGCAGATCGACCGGTTTTTTACCAATACGAGACATCTGCTTCTCCTTAGAAGATCGTGCAGAGCACTTCGCCGCCAACGTTTTGGCTCCGTGCATTTGCATCCGACATCACACCTTTAGAGGTGGAGACAATCGACACACCCAGGCCCTGACGGACGGATGGGATGTCATTGACGCCCATGTAAACGCGACGACCGGGTTTGGAGACCCGCTTCAGTTCACGAATAACAGGTTCGCCTTCGTAGTACTTGAGGCTGATCTCGATAGCCGGGTGGCCATCTTCACCCTTGGTTTCTTCAAAACCACGGATGTAACCTTCGTCCGCCAGCACTTCGAGAACGCGGACACGCAGTTTCGACGCAGGGGTCGAGACCACGGATTTGCCGCGCATCTGGCTGTTGCGGATGCGGGTGAGCATATCTGCGATAGGATCGGTCATACTATTCTCTCCCTTACCAGCTTGACTTGACCATGCCGGGGATCTGACCGGCAGAGCCGAGTTCCCGCAGCGCGATCCGGCTAATTTTCAGCTTGCGGTAATACGCATGCGGACGGCCGGTCAGTTGGCAACGATTGTGAAGACGCACGGCAGAGCTGTTGCGTGGCAGTTTGGCCAGCTTCAGCGATGCGCGAAAACGATCTTCCATCGGTTTGGTTTCGTCACTGATGATTGCTTTGAGCTCCGCACGCTTGGCGGCGTACTTCTTCACCAGCTTTTCGCGCTTCACTTCGCGCGCGATCATGGATTTTTTAGCCATATCTAGTCTCTCCTGCGCTTACGAGTTGAAGGGCATGTTGAAGTGCTTCAGCAAGGCTTTTGCTTCGGCATCGGTTTGGGCTGTGGTCGCGATCACAATGTCCATACCCCAGGTCTCATCGACTTTGTCGAAATCGATCTCGGGGAAAACGATGTGCTCTTTGAGGCCCATGGCATAGTTGCCACGTCCGTCAAAAGACTTGCCTGGCACGCCGCGGAAGTCACGCACACGTGGCATCGCGATAGTGATCAGACGGTCGAGGAATTCGTACATCCGATCGCCGCGCAGCGTCACCTTGGCACCCAGCGGCATGTCTTCGCGAACGCGGAAACCAGCGATGGATTTCTTGGCCGTGGTGGTCAGGGCCTTCTGACCAGCGATTGCTGTCAGATCTTCCTGTGCCGACTTGGCTTTTTTACTGTCACGAACAGCTTCGGCACCGCAGCCAATGTTCAGGACGATTTTGTCCAGACGCGGGATCTGCATGTCGTTCTTGTAACCGAACTCTTCTTTCATCGCGGCCTTGATTGTGTCCTTGAACACGGCCTTGAGGCGGGGGGTGTAGTTTGCAGTGTCGAGCATCAGATCACGTCCCCTGTTGTCTTGGCAAAGCGCACTTTCTTGTCGCCGTCCATTTTGAAGCCGACGCGTGTTGCTTTGCCATTGGCATCCAGCAGCGCGACGTTTGACAAATCGACAGGCATCGCCTTTGGGATGCGGCCGCCTTGGCTCTCTTGCGTCTGGCGTGTGGCGCGGATGGCGATGTTGATGCCATCAACCACGGCTTTGTTGGATTTCGGGTCAATCGAGGAAATCGTGCCCTCTTTGCCCTTGTCCTTGCCGGCCAGCATGACGACCTTGTCGCCTTTTTTCAGTTTCGCAGCCATCAGAGCACCTCCGGAGCAAGCGAGATAATCTTCATGAAGTTCTTGGCGCGCAGTTCGCGAACAACTGGGCCAAAGATACGTGTACCTACGGGCTCGTTTGCGTTGTTCAGGATGACGGCGGCGTTGCGGTCAAAACGGATGGCCGTGCCATCGTCACGACGAACTTCCTTGGCGGTGCGTACGACGACGGCCTTGCGGACATCACCTTTCTTTACGCGGCCGCGTGGGATGGCTTCCTTGACCGACACGACAATGACGTCGCCGACGGATGCGTACTTACGCTTGGAACCACCCAGGACCTTGATGCACTGAACACGGCGCGCGCCGCTGTTGTCAGCAACATCCAGGTTGGTTTGCATCTGGATCATTTGGTTTCTCCCGACCTTTGGGGGGCGATGCGTGCCTGATCCCCAGGGTTTCGATTAATGTGGCAAATGCCGGAAACTTACGCTTCCAGGACTTCCCAGCGTTTTGTCTTCGATTTTGGCGCGCATTCGATGATGCGTACGAAATCGCCAACCTTGAAGGCATTCTTTTCATCGTGCGCCCGGTACTTTTTGGACTTACGAATGGTTTTCTTCAGAACCGGGTGCGTGAAACGACGTTCCACGGAAACGGTGACTGTTTGGGCGTTGGCATCGGATGTCACGGTGCCGGTCAAAATACGCTTAGGCATCTATGCTGTCCTTATTCCGCTGCCGCTTGGGCTTTTTCATTGAGGATCGTCTTGACGCGTGCGGCATCACGACGGACCGAACGCAGACGCGACGGGTTCTCGATTGCGCCTGTGGCCTGCTGGAAACGCAGGTTGAAGGCTTCTTTTTTCAGGTTTGCGAGGTCATCGCGAAGCTGGTCGGGGGTCTTATCCCGAAGTTCTTGGGCGTTCATGCGCCATATCCTTTCAACATCACCGGTAGGCCGCAAACCTGCGTGACCCGATTCCCGGTGGAGTGGGTGAAGTGCGCCGTATAGGGGGGGTGTCCGCCTGTGGCAACCCATTATTTGCATGGAAATGATGTCCAGTCGGAAAGCCCGACACATGCAAGCCGCCCAGTTCGGTCATCGACCACTGCAATCGGCCCGCATCGCCCGCACATTGCGCACTACTCCCACATCGTGCGTTGGTTTCAATAAAGAACGGCGGCGCCACAGCGCGCGCTGTCTCCAAGGGCCACACTTGATCGACGAAACACCTGATGTCTAACATGACCTGAGATGCATCGACACTATGGGGACTGCCAATGCACTACACTTCGACTTTGCTCGTCCTCGCGGCCATGACTGGCCCTGCCGCCGCAGATGTCTGGACGTTTGAAACACCGTCGGAAAACATCCAATGCTCGGTCGGCGAAGGCCCCACCTCCTCTGACATCCGATGTACGATCATTGAACGCAGCGGCCCAGCCGCAGCGCCGCGCCCGGAGTGGTGTGCGGCAGACCGGGGTCACACGTTTCTGATGAATGACCGTGGCTTTGTCTCAATGGAATGCGCGCCTCTGAACCGCAACAGGGACGGCTTTGACCGCGCCGAGTATGGAGTCACGGGCGAGTTTGGCGGTTTTGTGTGTACGTCTGCGACAACTGGGCTGACTTGTCGTAACCTCGACGGTCATGGGTTTTTTCTTTCCCGCGCGGTCCAGCAAGTATTCTGAGCCTATCGCAACGCGCGGACAAGTGCGCTACATACCCGCGCATGTCTCGTATCACATCCCTCTTCGCCACCCGCCTCTACAGCGTCCCCCTCTCCGCATTCGATCCCAAAATCGACCCGGCAGAACTTGAACAAAACTGCTACGCCATCGCCGAAGACGACGAGGCGGGCCATGACTGGTGCGAGGAACAGGGCTATCCCGGCTACACTTCCTATGCCTCGCTCAACGATTTGCCCTGGCGGTTCCCGATCTTCAAAGATGTGGTCGCCGCGCTGGATCAACACGTTGCTGCCTTTGCCGAGGACCTCGCCTTTGATCTTGGGGACAAGACACTGGTGCTGGACAGCATCTGGATCAACATCCTGCCCGAAGGTGGCATTCACACGGGGCACATCCACCCGCACTCGGTGATTTCCGGAACGACATATGTGGCGATGCCCGAAGGCACGTCCGCCCTAAAATTAGAAGACCCACGCCTGCCTATGATGATGGCGTCACCAGGACGGACCGAAGACGCGCCTGAAGATCTGAAGACGTTTCACTACGCCAAACCTAATGTGGGCGACGTGTTGTTGTGGGAAAGCTGGCTGCGTCACGAAGTGCCAATGAACATGGCCGAAGATGAACGGGTTTCAGTATCGTTCAATTATCGTTGGGAGTAAGGATGCGCGCAGCCAAAGGCGCACCCGGCCCATAAGGTCAGGCGATCGACAGGAACAACTGCCAGCAGAATGCGATCTTTGCATCAAGGCCAAGATAGCGCGTCAGCAACAAGACGGCGAACACAACGGCCGCGGTCATGGAAGCAACGGTTATTGCCAGGTTGAGATCGAGCAAGCTGGGCTTGCGAAATGCCAACCGCAATTTCCGTTCTTGCTCATATCGATCAAATGTACACAGCATTGTCTGGTCCCTATGTCTTCGTTACATCGGTGTGTCAGCCTAGAATGTCCGCATTAAGCAAGAATTGGGGCAATTTTGGGCAACCCTTGGTAGTATTCCGGCCTTTGGCCTGTACGCTGCACGAAATTTGGGGCGGTGAACACGGGCCATATCACAGGGCCCGTTCAATCAACGGGTGGGAGAAACTGGATGAACGATCTGTCGGCTACACCGCTGGATGAGCTTGATGTCGAGACAGGCACGCGCCCCAGCGCCCCTGCCCTTGCACATGTCAGTGCGGCCCAACGGGAAAAGGGGCGCCACCTTGCCGCGATCCACGCGCATTACCTACAGGACATGGCCCGTCTGAGCGCCGTGATTGACCGGATCGAGGCTGGCGATAGCCCGCCCGCACACCTCAGACAGATCGTGCTGGCCTCGGACATGGCGCAGAACTTTGCCGCGTTTGGTAACTTGTGTGGACAGGGCTGTCAGATGCTGACGATGCACCACAACATTGCAGAGCATCACATGTTCCCCGAAATTGAGGGCAAAGCCGCCCCCTTCGCCGCCCTAATCGCGCGGCTGCGGGAAGAGCACAAAGTCGTGCATGAATTGCTGAACAGGCTGGCCGGTTGTGCTGAGCGGCTCACACGATCCCCGGATGCAGAGGGCTTTGCCGAAACCCGCGATGTGTTTCACGCCCTGCTGCGCGCGATCCAAAGCCATTTCCGCTACGAAGAAACCGAGCTGGAAGCGGCCATCGGGGTCTATGTCGAACGTATCTGAGGCCGAAGCCTTACGTCTTAGAGGACCGCGCCGCCTTATTGGCCTCTTCAGCTTCTTTCTTGGCCGCCTTCTCCTCACGGGTCAGGGTGTTGCCCCACTGGTTGTTGGACAGGCCAAGGCCCTCCGGCATCGGCTTGGTTTTACCCTTCTTCACCTCGCCCCCCTTGTCGAGGAACGCCTTGATCAGGTCTTCATCCGTGGTGGGCTTGGGGACGTGTTTCATGGCTCTTCCCTCACTGTGCTTGTTGGCTGTTGCGATGCTAGCACGGATAGGGTGTGGGTGTAGCAGTTTTGCGACGAGAGCATTGGGAAGAGAGACAAGCCGCGTCATCGACAGGGCGCGGGGTGTCGATCTGACCATCCCGTGGCTGAGCTTTATGGCAGCCAATTACATCTTCCATATCAGCGGCGTGCTTGCATCAGACATATCGACAGTCCGGGGGCGGCCTGTCGATGGCGCGGCGGCCTGCGGCCTTGATTCTGCGCTTGGCTCTCGCATTTTTTCTGTTTCCTGTGGTCAGGTCAAATACGCTTGGTTTTAGGGACTTTTGCGATTGCCGCGCCTTTCCTACGTTTTTCTTCTTCACCTATTTTGGTGTTTTGCGTTTCATCATCGGTAGGTCGCAAAGTAATGGGAATTTCAAAAGAAACCCGTGTAACAGTCTCTGAGGCATCCGTCTTTTCAGCTTGTCCACCAATTTTGGCAGAGAAGACTTGAATTCCAGCGCCTGCACTTACGGCATCTTCCGAACCAACGGTTACGGCAACATCAAATACAACGTTCTTCACCCGACGCATTGTGTAATTTGAACTGCCCGGTTGATAGACATCGTTGCCGGATTGAGCAGACGGCGGATTAATCAAAATACCTTGACCGGAATAATGATCCTGCAACTCTGAAGTAGCGTCGGCAATCGCCTGAATTGACTGCTTTATGAACTCCTTCAGTTCCATTGATATCTCCAACCTCAGTCCAACATCGCAAGAAAAAAGCTCCGCCACAACCGTGACGGAGCTCTTAGTTTCTACCGGGTGACGCTCTCGTGCATTTGCTTCGCAAATACCCTGCCGCGCACTCAGAGAAGACTTACCAGTCTTCTCTGACCACGACCCGTGTCTTGATCGGCAACTTCATTGCCGCCAGACGCAGCGCTTCACGCGCGATGTCGTCGTTCACACCGTCGATCTCAAACATCACACGGCCGGGTTTGACTTTTGCCGCCCAACGGTCGACCGAGCCTTTACCTTTACCCATCCGAACTTCGATCGGCTTGGCCGAAATCGGCACATCCGGGAAGATACGGATCCAGACGCGGCCCTGACGTTTCATGTGACGCGTCATGGCACGACGTGCGGCTTCGATCTGACGGGCGGTGATCCGCTCGGGTTCGATCGCTTTGAGGCCGTAAGTCCCAAAGTTCAGGTCAGACCCGCCCTTTGCCAGACCCTTGATCGAGCCCTTAAACTGCTTACGGAATTTCGTACGCTTTGGTTGAAGCATGCTTATGCCCTCCTATCAGCGACGACCGCCGGCACCGCGAGGTGCTGGGCCGTCTTGGAGTTCTTGTGCTTTACGGTCACGCGCCTGCGGATCGTGCTCCATGATTTCACCTTTAAAGATCCAAGTCTTGATCCCGATGATACCATAGGCCGTTGTCGCTTCGACGTGGGCGTAATCGATGTCGGCACGCAAAGTATGGAGAGGCACACGGCCCTCACGATACCATTCGGTCCGCGCGATCTCGGCGCCACCAAGGCGGCCCGCGACATTTACGCGGATGCCGAGGGCACCCATACGCATGGCGTTTTGCACGGCACGTTTCATGGCGCGACGGAAAGACACCCGGCGTTCCAGCTGTTGCGCAATGCTTTCACCAACCAGTGCAGCGTCCAGCTCTGGCTTGCGCACTTCAACGATGTTGAGGTGCAGCTCAGAGTCGGTCAGGTTCGCCAGCTTCTTGCGCAGACCTTCGATGTCCGCACCTTTCTTGCCGATGATGACACCGGGGCGGGCTGTGTGGATCGTGACGCGGCACTTTTTGTGCGGACGTTCGATGATCACACGGGCAACACCGGCCTGCTTGCATTCATCCTTAATGAAATCACGGATTTTCAGGTCTTCCAGCAGAAGGTTCCCGTAGTCCTTTGTGTCGGCATACCAGCGGCTGTCCCATGTACGGTTCACCTGCAGGCGCATGCCAATCGGATTGACTTTGTTACCCATTAGGCTTGCTCCCCTGAGACTTCTTCAACTTGACGCACTTTAATCGTGATCTCCGCGAACGGCTTCATGATCTTGCCGAATCGGCCACGCGCCCGAGGACGCCCGCGTTTCATGGTCAGGTTTTTACCGACCCAGGCTTCGGCGACGATCAGCTCGTCAACGTCCAGGTTGTGGTTGTTTTCAGCGTTGGCAATGGCCGACTGCAGGCACTTCTTGACGTCCTGAGCGATACGCTTTTTCGAGAAGGTCAGGTCCGTCAGAGCCTTGTCCACCTTCTTGCCACGGATCATCTGGGCAACGAGGTTCAGCTTTTGCGGAGAGGTGCGCAACATGCGCGTCTTCGCCATCGCCTCATTGTCCGCCACGCGGCGCGGGTTCTTATCCTTGCTCATTTGCGTTTCGCCTTCTTGTCAGCGGCGTGACCGTAATAGGTACGCGTGGGCGAATATTCACCGAACTTCTGGCCGATCATCTCTTCGGACACGTTCACGGGAATATGCTTGTGGCCGTTGTAAACGCCAAACGTCAGACCCACGAATTGGGGCAGGATCGTCGAGCGGCGCGACCAGATTTTGATTACTTCATTGCGACCCGACTCACGGGCAGCTTCGGCCTTTTTCAACACATAAGAGTCGACAAAGGGGCCTTTCCAAACAGAACGAGACATCTATCAGCGTCCTTTCTTCTTGGCGTGACGCGAGCGGACGATCAGCTTTTGCGACGCTTTGTTCTTGTTGCGGGTACGGGCACCCTTGGTCGGTTTGCCCCATGGGGACACAGGGTGACGACCACCCGATGTGCGCCCTTCACCACCACCGTGCGGGTGGTCGATGGGGTTCATGACGACACCACGTACAGAAGGACGGATGCCCTTGTGACGCATGCGGCCCGCTTTACCGTAGTTCTGGTTGGAGTTGTCGGGGTTGGACACGGCACCAACGGTGGCCATGCATTCCTGACGTACCAGACGCAGTTCACCCGAGCTGAGACGGATCTGAGCGTAGCCACCATCGCGGCCCACGAACTGGGCGTATGTGCCAGCGGCACGCGCGATCTGACCACCCTTGCCGGGTTTCAGTTCGATGTTGTGGATGATTGTCCCGATGGGCATGCCGCTGAAGGGCATCGCGTTGCCGGGCTTGATGTCGGCCTTGGCGGCAGAGATCACTTTGTCCCCGATGGCCAGACGTTGAGGCGCAAGGATATAGGCCTGTTCGCCGTCCTCGTAGCGCACCAGAGCGATAAACGCTGTCCGGTTAGGGTCATATTCGATGCGTTCGACGGTTGCCGCCACATCCATTTTTGTCCGCTTGAAATCGACGATCCGATAAAGACGCTTTGCGCCCCCGCCTGTGCGGCGCATCGTGATCCGTCCGGTGTTGTTCCGTCCGCCAGACTTGGTCAAACCCTGTGTAAGGGATTTGACCGGGCGGCCTTTCCAAAGCTCCGAACGGTCGATCAGTACCAGCCCACGCTGGCCCGGCGTCGTCGGCTTATACGACTTGAGTGCCATGATTGCTGTCTTCCGTTTTGCTATATCGCGAGGGTTGCCCCTCGCCTGTGGTTATAGGCCCCCGTAGGTGCCCAAGATGGAGTGCTCAAACGAGCAAAGACAAAGCCCCGGACGAATCCGGGGCGCTGCCGATGGGTGCGTGTATAAAGGCAATGGGTTGGGGTCAAGCGTTAAGGGCGCAAAAACCCTCGCCTGGGCTGTGGGCTTATTAACCAAAAGCTGATGCTATCGGTAAATCAGTCCCTGGAGCGTTCCCCAGCAAATGACTGCTGCTCCGTGGAACAGGGCCGGTTCTAGCGTCGCATATCCTTCCAACGCCGCAGAAGCCAGTACCACTGGTCAGGCTTTTCTAGGATACGGGCGGATAGATTATCGTTAAAGGCATGCGTCATGGTGCTCGGGTCACTGGGCTCGACAGGGTTTTCGAACTCCACATCTATGTCACTGCTGTTTTCGCGCCTTGTGCCAAAGACTGGCATAAAAGGAACGTCATATTTCAAAGCAAGACGCGCAGCTGCGAGTGAGGTAAGGGCGTCGAAGCCCAGAAATGGCAGCATCTCGCCGTCTACGGTCTTTTCATCCAAGAGTATCGCAACAAAACCGCCTGACCGTAGGTGACGGATCATTGCTTTGGTGCCATTTGGTCCGGTGCTCATGGCTGGCTTGCCCCCCTGCTCAATCCCACGTGCCAGTAGGCGTTGATAATGCCGGTTGCTCTGAGGCCGATAAACGCCTGCGGTTTCCATTCCCCGGTGTTTGAGTACCGCTCGCACCGCTTCCCATTGACCAAAATGTCCTGAGACAAGGATCGCTCCTTTTCCCTCGGCACGCGCCTTTTGCAGCACCGCGAGGCCCGGGCCAGATATGTGGAACCTGTCCTGCCGTTCCTGAAACTCGGTGTTATGGAAAACCTCAAACAGGGTACGCCCCATATTCTGCCCCATCTTGCGACTAAGGCTTAAGCGTTCGGCAAGGACCATGTCCGGGTAGATGCGCCGAATCTCACGGTCAAACCGTCGGCGCGCAATTGGTATCCAGCTCATGGCCCAGCCAAAAACATTGCCTAGGCTGCGCGCCCTGTCGTCAAAGCCGCGCCATTTTGAATAGGTCAAAACGGTCCACAAAGGGATATAACGAAGGTGTTGCCAGATATACTTGGCGGGACGTGCAAGCATCTGTCCTGTATGGGGGTGTTTGCGAGTAAGTCCACTTGTATTTAGGTCAATTCAAACAATCTGAGTTGATGGATTTTCCTACTGTACGCAGCATGACTTTTTTTGCGGGGCATTCGCCCGTCTTTGCGTCAGGTATCGGTTCAATGACCTCGGGTTGTTAATCGGAATGTAAACTCACAAAGCTGCTGGTTGCAAAAGGTCTGTGAGTGGCAAATTTGTCCGCAGAGCGGTCTTCTGCTTACAATATGGAGAATGATCGCTTCTGGTCGTTTCATAGGTATCGAGCTTAAGAGCGGTGGCCAGTCCATCCCCAAACTGGCTTTGGTGTAAGCGCGAGATTCAAACTCTGGATCAATTCAGCTTCTTATCTTTCCAATACTTCGTACCGTTTGCATTGGCATTCACCCGCCAGCCCTTCTTGCTCAGAACGAAAAATGAGCGACCTTCGGTAAACTGTACTTCGGCCTTATCACGCTCCTCGCCCTGCATGGCACCAGCCCCGGCAGAGGCGTCATATCCCGATACGACAAATCTCTCAAAATCGGCGGGCGTTTCGAACATGACGACAAACTGGGATTCAAAGCCGCCAATGCCGAACGCAGCTCCCACGCCGCCTGTTCCCATCTGCATGTACGTCCGCGCCCCATCAGGGGCCACCGCAACGCCGCGACCAAACCCGCCAGACAATGGGAAAATCGTAATCTGCCGCGTGTCAAACGCAGCATAGCCGGCGACAACTTCAAACGCGCGCGCGGCTTCGGCATTCTCGGCAAGGAGGCGTGCCATGACGTCCGCTTCCATCCTGTCGAGCTTGGCGCGGGTGGCTTCCGGCGTCTCTTCATTGCGGACAAGGTCACCCGTGGATTCCACAGCGTCTCCCACTGCATCGACACCCTTCTTGGCAACGTTGCCCACCTTGTTGGCGCCAGACTTGATGCTATCAACAAGGCCCTCAGCAAACACAGGCGCGGCCAGCAAAGACATCACCACCAACACGACTGCCGTTTTCATTCTCTTTGTTCCTTCAAAGGCAAGCGTCCAAATGCACACGTCACTTGGAAGCGAAAGTTTCTTCCAAAGGATACAACCATTCCAAGGTGTAAGTCGCAAGGTGTCGTAATTCGGCGGGCTGCCCGATCAAAGACGATATGCAAGGTCGATCAAGCCATCTTCACCCGGAAACATACATCCCATGCCAACGCATTCTCACGGGCCAAAAAGCAACAATTTCTCTCCCGTAATGCGATCTAGATCAATTCGCGGGCCTTGCTCATCTGCTATCCTGTGGCCAAGCGCCGACACGGGACGCGCGCAGCACAAAGGAGCAATCCAGATGAAGAAGAGCACTCAAACAGAAACACCGGCCCTTGCGGCTATGCTAAATACCCTTAACCCACACGCATCCACTGTTTGGGCCGAGGTGATGAATGCACAAACACGTTTCATCATGGATCGCTTGCAAAAGGATATGGAAGCCCAGAAAGCCGTGCTGACGTGTCGCGACCCAAGCCAGTTGCTGCAAATACAGTCCGACTTTTATCAAAGCACCATTGCAGAATATGCAGAACAGACCGCGCGTATGCTCAAGTTGACCACAGACGCGACGGCCAAAACCATGGAAGCTGCAAAAGCCGGGTATTCACGGGCCTATGATGATGTCCCGCTGTAGCAATGCCTAAATGAAAAACCCCAGCCACTCTCGCGGCCGGGGTTTTCTAAATTTCATCGTGCGGCGGGTTGCCCCGCCACCTGATCAAAGACCAGTTGTCACGTCGATCGTGTTGCCTTCTTCAAGCGTCACATACGCCTTCTTGACGTCCTTGCGCTTGCCCAACTGACCACGGAAGCGCTTGACTTTGCCCTTCGTGATAGTCGTGTTCACAGCCTTTACCTTCACACCAAACAGTGCCTCAACGGCCTCTTTGATGGCGGGTTTGTTGCTGTCGATGGCCACTTCAAAAACGATGGCACCGTTTTCAGACGCCATGGTCGCTTTTTCCGTGATGATCGGCTTGCGGATCACGTCGTAATGTTCTGCCTTGGCACTCATTTCAGTCGAGCCTCCAGTGCTTCGATACCCGCCTTCGTGATCACCAGAGTGTCACGCTTCAGGATATCGTATACGTTTGCGCCCATCGTCGGCAGGATGTCCAAGCCTTCGATGTTACGGGACGCGGCGAGGAAGTCCTGATCGACAGACGCCCCATCGATGACCAACGCGCGTTTCCAGCCAAGGTTTTTCACCTGTTTGGCCAGAGCAGCAGTTTTGCCGGACGTTGTCGCGTCCTCGATCACCACCAACTCACCAGCTGCCATTTTGGCAGACAGCGCGTGGCGCAGGCCGAGCTTGCGGAACTTCTTGGGCAGGTCGTGGCCGTGCGAACGAACAACCGGGCCTTTGTAGATACCACCACCGCGGAAGATCGGAGCAGAACGCGCGCCGTGGCGTGCGCCGCCGGTGCCTTTCTGACGATAGATCTTCTTGGTCGAGTATTTCACTTCGGACCGTGTCTTGACCTTGTGTGTACCGGCTTGGGCGTTGTTACGCTGCCAGCGCACGACGCGGTGCAAGATGTCGGCGCGTGGCTCAAGGCCGAACAGAGCCTCGTCCAGGTCTACCGAACCGGCTTTGCCGCCGTCGAGTTTGATGACATCGAGTTTCATGCGTCACCTTCTTTCTTTTCAGCGGCTTCAGCTTCAGCAACTGCATCAGGTTTAGATGCATCAGCTTCGGCAGCGTCCAGTGCGGCTTGCTCTTCAGCGGCTGCTGCGGCTGCGGCTGCCTCTGCTTCGGCGGCAGCGGCTGCTGCGGCTTCTTCAGCGGCTTTGGCGGCTTCATCAGCTGCGGATTTCAGAGCGGCGGGCAGGATCGCGTTTTCAGGGAACGGCTTTTTGACCGCGTCCTTGACGGTGACCCAGCCCCCTTTGGATCCGGGCACAGCACCCTTGATCATGATCAGACCACGGTCGCTGTCTGTGCGCACAACTTGCAGGTTTTGCGTTGTGACACGGGCAGCACCCATGTGACCGGCCATTTTCTTACCTTTGAAAACTTTGCCGGGGTCCTGACATTGACCTGTCGAGCCGTGCGAACGGTGCGAAATCGAAACACCGTGCGACGCGCGCAGACCACCAAAGTTGTGGCGTTTCATGGCACCGGCAAAGCCTTTACCAATCGACGTGCCTGTGACGTCCACGAACTGACCTTCGAAGTAGTGATCAGCAATGATCTCTTCGCCGACGTTGATCATGTTCGATTCAGACACGCGAAACTCGACCAGCTTACGCTTGGGCTCAACCTTTTGAGCGGCGAAGTGGCCGCGCATGGCTTTGCTCACGCGCTTCACCTTGGGGCGACCTGCGCCCAGAGTGACCGCTGTGTAGCCGTCTTTGTCCGATGTACGTTGGCCGACAACCTGCAGACCGTCCAGTTGAAGAACAGTAACAGGAACCTGCTTGCCGTCTTCCATGAACAGCCGGGTCATGCCGACTTTCTTTGCGAGAATTCCAGAGCGCATAATCAATACCCTCCTTTACGATTGCAGCTTGATCTCGACGTCCACACCAGCGGCGAGGTCGAGCTTCATCAGCGCGTCTACTGTCTGGGGGGTCGGATCAACGATGTCGAGCAGACGCTTGTGCGTACGGATCTCGAACTGGTCACGGGATTTTTTGTCGACGTGGGGGCCACGCAGAACGGTGAATTTTTCGATCTTGTTCGGCAGCGGAATAGGACCGCGCACGGACGCACCGGTGCGTTTGGCGGTGTTGACGATTTCCTGTGTGGACGCGTCCAGCACACGATAGTCAAACGCCTTCAGCCGAATGCGAATGTTTTGGCTTTGGATTGCCATGTCTCAAGTTCCCTTATTCGGGTCTTTAGAGCGGAGAGGAGGAGCATCGCGCATCGATACCCCTCATCGCGTCTGATTTTTTGGCGGGTGCCCTGATCGGGCACCCAGAACATCAAAAGCGTTGGCTCAAAATCACTCAGTGATTTTGGAAACCACGCCGGCGCCGACTGTGCGGCCGCCTTCGCGGATCGCAAAGCGCAGACCCTGCTCCATCGCGATCGGTGCGATCAGCTCAACGCCGAAGGACACGTTATCGCCGGGCATAACCATCTCGGTGCCTTCAGCCAGCTGAACCGTGCCGGTCACGTCCGTGGTCCGGAAGTAGAACTGAGGACGGTAGTTGGCGAAGAACGGCGTGTGACGGCCACCCTCTTCCTTGGTCAGGATGTAGGCTTCGGCTTCGAACTTGGTGTGCGGCTTCACGGAAGCTGGCTTACACAGAACCTGGCCACGCTCGACAGCTTCACGGTCGATACCGCGCAGCAGGGCGCCGATGTTGTCGCCCGCTTCACCGC
>NZ_FRFA01000018.1 GCF_900143535.1 Tateyamaria sp. Alg231-49
ATATCATCCTCAAACCCAAGGCAAGATCGAAAGGTGGCATCAGACCCTGAAGAACCGCATCCTGCTAGAAAACTACTTCTTACCGGGTGATCTCGAAGCCCAGATCGAAACCTTCGTCGATCATTACAATCACCAACGCTACCATGAAAGCTTGAACAACGTCACGCCCGCCAACGTCTACTTCGGCAGGGACAAAGCCATTCTACAGGAAAGAGAAAGGATCAAACGAAAGACACTCGAAGCGCGGCGCTTGCATCACGGACAACGCGCCGCATAATGCAACCAACCAGATGAGCCAAACTCTCTCTTAGTTCAAGCCGCCATTGGTTCCAAAAACCCTGACGACGGACACTTGTCTTCCAGGATCAGGCGCTCTGCTTCGGCGCGAAAGGCAACCGGGTTGGAGCAGGTGTCCTCGCCAGAGAAAAGAAGTTCCTGTCCTAACAGCCCGCCGCTTTGATTGATCTCTTCGATTGCAAGCAAAGCGGCATTGCGTTGGTGGGTTTCAACAACTGAAGTGACGCCGGTATTGGAGTAGAGAAGGCCAATCCTGACCGCCGAATTTTTGTGACCCATGGTCTTTTCCCGTAAAGAATTCATCCACCATTAGCACCAGAGGGCGTGACAGCGTGCCGCGCATTCTGTTTCGACGCTGCATGATCCGACAGCAAGCTTGAACTCTCCAACGCAATTTAAGTGGTCATTCCATTCTCTTGCTGGTGCTTTATTGGGCAATATTGGTTCATTCTGCCTGATGTCGCGCCGTTCGCGTTTGTGACTTCTGTCTTGGACAGAGTTTCCATCTTTTGGTCTGTGTGTGTCATTGGGCTTTCGGGGCAGCCCAAGACTCATAACAAAGCGCGTTGACGGGGAGGGCCTCTGCCATGCAATCACTGCAAAGACTGCCACGACTGCGGTTGAATACTCCCAAGTCAGCGCGCACACCGGGATGCTGGACCTTCTTGAGAGGCTTTGATGGCGCGCTGGGCGTGATCACGACGGTGAAGGTGCTCGCTGGCGTAGCGGCCCTTGCGCCTGATCCGGACCCGGTATCCACCGGAGGGAAGCTTGCTTATAGTGGCCGTATCGTGTGCGCTGAGTCGTCAAGAACGGGCAAATCGGGGGATATTGGGGCGTATTCTCACTTAGAAACTTTGCCCCGCAACAGTTTGAAGATGCAAGAAATATGCAAATAAATCAACACGCTAAACTTTCCGTTGCCCCCATGATGGATTGGACGGACCGGCATTGTCGGTTTCTGCATCGCCAACTCAGCCGCCACGGGCTTCTTTACACAGAGATGGTTACCGCACCTGCCTTGGTGCGAGGGGGGGCGATGCATCTGCTGGATCATCACGAGGATGAGCATCCCGTGGCCTTGCAGCTTGGGGGCTCCGACCCGGTTGAGCTGGCGCACGCTGCGCGGTTGGGCGCGCAGGCGGGCTATGATGAGATTAACCTAAATTGCGGGTGTCCTTCGGATCGCGTGCAGTCTGGCACCTTTGGGGCGGTGTTGATGCGTGATGCGGGTGTGGTGGCGGACTGTGTGGCGGCCATGCGGACTGCTGTTGATGTTCCCGTCACCGTCAAATGCCGCATCGGCGTAGATGAACAGGACCCCGAAACCGTGCTGCCCGAGTTTCTGGCCCGCATTGTGGCTGCGGGCTGCGAGCGGGTCACGATCCATGCGCGCAAAGCGTGGTTGCAAGGTCTGAGCCCAAAAGAAAACCGGGATATTCCGCCACTGGACTACGATCTGGTCATGCGAATGAAAGGGCTGTTCCCCAATCTGCATATCTCGATCAATGGTGGGGTCGAGACGTTGGATCAGGCCCTTGATCTGCTCGAGTCCGGCCTTGACGGCGTCATGATCGGACGCGCGGCCTATCACCAACCGACCGACATTTTGGCCCAAGCCGATCGTCGGGTATTTGGCGTAGGCGAAGACAGCAGTGCCGAAGGTGCTGTGTACGCGATGCTGCCATATATTGAGGCGCACCTGAGTGCGGGTGGACGCCTGCACCAAATCACGCGCCACATGCTCGGCCTGTTTGCGGGCCGCCCCGGTGCAAGGGGCTGGCGGCGCACCTTGAGCGAAGGGGCCACGCAGCCCGGTGCTGGCCCTGAACTGGTGCTGGCCGCGCTGGCGCGGGTGACCCCACTGGAAGAGCCCGCCAAAGCCGTGTAGCAGGCGCGAACCCTTCAAAAAGAGTGCGCCTGATGCCTGATATGTCCCTTGTTCTGTCGATGCTTGCGTTGTTGGCCGTGATCGGTGCCTTTGCGGGCGTGTTGGCCGGGTTGCTGGGCGTGGGTGGGGGGATCGTTCTGGTGCCGTCGTTCTTTTATGCGTTTCAGACGCTTGGTTATGATGGGCCAGGCCTGATGCAGATGTGTCTGGCCACATCACTGGCAACAATCATCGTGACCTCTTTGCGCACGGTGCACAGTCATAACAAGAAGGGTGCCGTGGATTGGGACATCTTGCGCACATGGGCGCCCGGCATTGTAGTCGGCGCGGTGCTGGGCGTGCTGGTTGTGGCGCAGTTGCGCTCGGCCACATTGCAGGCGATTTTTGGTGTGCTTGCACTCAGCGTTGGCCTTTACATGAGCTTTGGACGCAATGACTGGCGCTTGGGCCCCGCGATGCCGACCGGGGTGACGCGCGCAGCGCTGTCACCGGTGATGGGGGTTCTGTCTGTCCTTATGGGCATCGGCGGGGGCAGCTTTGGTGTGCCGCTGATGAGCCTTTTTGGGGTGCCCATCCACCGGGCTGTAGCGACGGCGGCTGGATTTGGGGTGTTGATCGCAGTGCCTGCCGTTATCGGGTTCCTATTCGTGTCCATGTCCGCCCCTGTGCCACCTTTCACGGTCGGAGCGGTCAATCTGATTGCCTTTGCCGTCATCATCGCGATGACCCTGATTACGGCCCCTTGGGGTGTGAAGCTGGCCCATGCGATGGATCCCGGGCCGCTCAAGCGGGTGTTCGCTGTGTTTCTGGTGCTTGTCGCGCTCAACATGTTGCGCAAGGCGATCTTGGGGTGAACCTTGGGCGGGATGGATACGTTGTCTTTGACGCAGATCCACGCGTCGCGAAATGGGCGCGCGCGGCAGAGAACGTCGCAACACGCATAGCCCAGGATCCGAAAATGCGCGCGGCAAACCTGCGTCATGGCGAAACATGGTTTGTCGGCGTCGATGCGCTGCCCAACGGAACAGAAGGGCAGGTGGATGGTGTTGTGCAGGCCGGTCCGTGGCAGGGTCACGTCCCTGACGTTCCCATGCACAATGGGCAACTGTCCATCATCTTTCCGGGTTATCCGCAACGTGATCCGGACCAGAGTGCTGCAAATCACCAATATCGTATCACCCGCGCGGCGGCGCATGTAGATGGGCTGTTGCCCGAAGGGCCTGAGAGACGCCGTTATGCGCGCGAATTTCACGCCTATATCCTTGGGCTACCTTTGAATGCGGTATCCTTGGCACCCACGGTCGTTTGGCCGGGCAGTCACGTGATCATGCAGGCTGCACTTGCCAAAGCGATTGGGACCGGCGTGATCAGCGAGGTCGACCTGACTGACGTCTACCACGCCGCGCGGCGCACTGTGTTCGACACCTGCGACCCTGTCCCGATCGCGGCCACACCTGGGCAATCATTCCTCATTCACCGCTTTGCCTTGCACGGAACCGCGCCTTGGGACGGACCCGTTACTGCAGGGCGCATGATCGCCTTTTTCCGCCCCGAATTCAGCGACCCCAAGGATTGGTTGGCCATAGACGCCACGTAGGGAGGTGTACGCCTTACTTTGGCCCGATAATCCGGCTAGACTGCGCGCCAGCAACAGGTGCAGATATGAGCAGGTCGCATCCACAAACCGTCAAACGCCGCCGGGTGTTCTACATTCCGGGCTATGACCCCATTCATCCCCGCCGTTACCGCGAGCTTTATCGCAAGGAAGGCAGCTCGCAGGCCGCCATCTCGGGATATGAGATCGCGTTGTCGCCGGGGGACAGCCAGCATCACTATGGCTGGAAAGTGGATGCCAAGATCGACAGCCAACCTGTGCAGGCCGATGTCAGCGTGCTGATCTGGTCAGATATCGTGCGGGACAGCATGGATACCTCGATCCCAGCAACCTATGGGCAAATGGTGCGCACGGCGTGGACCTACATCGCGTCCGGCGCGTTGCGCCGTTTGATGCGTTTGCGCAAGGGGCCAGTTATCGCCGCGCTCTACCCGGTTGGTATGTTGCTGCTTCAGCTGTTCATTGCAGTGCTCGCTGCGTGGGGGGCGATGGCGGCGACGCGCGCGTTTTTTGAGGTCGTGATGCGCTCGGTGGTCAGCCCATTCTTGCCGCCCTTGGGAGAGGGTGGGATGTCGGCGTTCTTTGCAATCACTGTCGCCCTTGGCACGTTGCTTTGTATGGTGGCGGGCGGGGCGGCGGGATACGTTGTTCTGCGGTGGTTCAAGGCCAAGGATAGCAAGTTCTTTGCCCACTACCTGATGCACGACTACGCTTATTCCGCACAATTGCGTGGGGCCAATCCAGCCCCGCTGGAGGTGCGGATGTCAGAGTTTCAGACAGGGATCGCCCAAGCGCTGCGTGAGGATGTGGACGAGGTTTTGGTGGTCGGCCATTCCTCGGGTGCGCATCTGGCGGTATCGATCCTTGCCGATTTGATCCGAGCGGGGCGCGTCCGCGAACACGGTCCTGTTCTTTCGTTCCTGTCCTTGGGACAGGTGGTGCCAATGGTGTCGTTTCTGCCCGAAGCACACCGCCTGCGGGCTGATTTGCAATATCTTTCGATGCGCGACGAACTGACATGGGTAGACGTGACAGCCCCCGGGGACGGATGCGCTTTTGCGCTATGTGATCCTGTCGCTGTGTCCGGCGTGGCGCCAGAGCCAAAACGCTGGCCGCTGGTCTTTTCGGCGCAATTTACCAAAAGCCTCAGCCCTGAACGTTGGGCAGAACTGCGGTGGCGTTTTTTCCGGCTGCATTTCCAGTACTTGTGCGCTTTTGATCGTCCATTGGATTATGACTACTTCCAGATCACCGCCGGCCCTACGACGCTGGGTGCACGCTATGCGGATCGCCCGCCGTCTAAATCCCGCATCGACGTTCCCGTGTCCAAGTACACCTCGATCGCCGCATGAGCCCACCCAAACCGCCCAGCCGCCCGGACCACGTATCGCTGTGGCGTTATATGCAACTGTTTCGCGCCGACATTCTGTCTGCGCAACCTGCACGGCTTTATCGCGCACGGATGGCCGAATTCCGCACGCCGTTTTTTCGCAGTTTTCTGATGAACCAACCCGATCTGGTCAAAACGGTGCTGAAGGACCGGCCTGATGACTTCCCGAAATCAGACCGCATTGGCGAGGGGTTGCGGCCCTTGCTTGGCAATTCCGTGTTTCTAACAAACGGTGATGTTTGGAAGCGCCAACGCCGCATTATCGACCCTGCCTTTGAAGGTGGGCGTCTGCGCGAGACGTTTCCTGCCATCTGGAATGCGTCCGAAGCTGCGGCAGGTCGGCTGCAAGAGGGCGTAAGTGAAATCGAAGCACAAACCAGCCATGCGGCGGCGGATGTGATTTTTCGTACCCTCTTTTCGATCCCGATTGAAAATGAATTGGCGGCCGCGGTGTTTGAAGAATTCCGCACCTATCAGCGCAGTCAGCCGATCCTTAACCTTGCGGCATTTGTGCCCTTGCCACGCTGGATGCCACGCCTGTTCCGTGGCGACACCCGCGCAAGTGCTGCCCGCATCCGGGCGCTGATCACACAGTTGGTGGTGCAGCGCGCAGATGAAATAGCTTTGGGCACAGCGCCGCAGGATCTGGCGACCAAGATCATGACCACTGCCGACCCGGTCACAGGCGAGACGTTCTCGCCCGAAGAAATGGTGGATCAGGTTGCCATCTTCTTCCTCGCCGGGCACGAAACCAGCGCCTCGGCTTTGGCTTGGGCCCTATACCTGATGGCGCTTTATCCCGACTGGCAAGACAAGGTGGCCGCTGAGGCGCAGGCACTTGAAATCTGCGATTTTTCGGTCATGTCCAAGCTGCCCATCACGCGCGATGTTTTCCGCGAAACTCTGCGCCTCTATCCTCCGGTTCCGATGATGGTGCGGCAGGCCACACAAACCGAACAATTCCGCGACCGATCAGCCCCACGCGGCAGCCAGTTGGTGATCAGCCCTTGGCACCTGCACCGTCACGAACGGCTGTGGGAGCGCCCGGACGATTTCGATCCCGCTCGGTGGCATACTGAGAACGGCAAGTCCTGTCAGCGCGACGCCTATATCCCGTTTTCGGCAGGCGCGCGGGTGTGCACCGGCGCTGGTTTTGCGATGGTGGAAGGTGTTTTGATTCTCGCCCGTCTGCTGCGCGATTTTGAAGTTGAAACAGTGCCAAACCGCGATCCTGTGCCCGTTGCCCACCTCACAGTGCGCGCGCGGGACGGGATATGGCTGAATTTGCGCAAACGGCAGCGCTAACATGACCGACGTGGGATTAACCCAAGCGTTTTAATGAGTTAGGAGTATGGCGACATGTACCAGACCCCGGAGAGACAGATGCCCGATTTTGCAAAGATGCGCGACCAGATGGAACACGGGGCGGGTTTTATTGCGGCGCTTGATCAGTCGGGCGGCTCCACGCCCAAAGCGCTCGCCCTCTATGGCGTCGATGCCAGCGCTTATGACGGCGAAGAGGCGATGTTTGCCGAAATCCAGAAGATGCGGGCACGGATCATGACAGCATCTGATTTCAACAGCGCCAAGGTGATTGGTGCGATCCTTTTTGAAAAGACGCTGAACGAGGCGGTTTCGGGTCAGCCTGTGCCCAGTTATCTGTGGGAAAACCGCGGCGTTGTCCCTTTCCTAAAAATCGACAAGGGCCTGCAAGACGAAGCGGACGATGTGCAACTTCTCAAGCCCATTCCGGGACTGTCCGAGACATTGGCAGCCGCCAAGGAAATGGGTGTGTACGGTACCAAGGAACGCTCGGTTATCAACGCGGCCAATGCGGATGGAATCAAGGCCATTGTGGCCAACCAGATGGACGTCGCGCACGAAGTGATCAATGCAGGCATGGTTCCGATCATCGAACCCGAGGTGAACATCCATTCGACCACCAAAGGTGAGGCCGAGGCCATGTTGGCCGATGCGTTGATGGCACAGATCGAGACGCTGGGTGAGGGGCAGGATGTGATGCTGAAACTGACTTTGCCAGATGTGCCGGGGCTTTATGATGCATTGGCGGATCACCCGCGTGTCCTGAGGGTTGTGGCGTTGTCCGGTGGGTATTCGACAGCCGATGCCAGCGCGCGACTGGCCAAGAACCACAAGATGATCGCCAGCTTTAGCCGCGCCCTGACCGAAGGGTTGCAGCGCGATATGTCGGACTCAGACTTCGAAGCAGCACTTGGCAGCAACATCTCCACCATCCACTCCGCGTCCATCGCATAAACGAGCGTTGGCGCGAATTCCGGCCGGACATCGACGCGATGTCCTGGCATGTTGCGCCGCTATCAGAGCCAGAAAATAACTGCAGACCTTGTCGGCCTCAGCCTACCGTTTCAGCCGTGCATTGCGCCCGCCGCGGCGGGTCGTTGGCGCGGCCTGCCTGTTTGGCAACTCGGCCATGATGCTGCGGCGCTCGTCAGCGCTCATCCGGCTCCACGCCCCAATTTCATCGATCGAACGGGCGCATCCAGCACATAACCGCGTCTCGGGATGGATGACGCAGATCTGCACGCAAGGGCTTTCGATCTCGTCACGCGTCCAGATGGGGATGTCGCGCGCCGAACGCGCGGTTTGATCGCCGTTGCTCATGCTTGCCTCTTGATCGCTGCCAGCCGATCCAGCAGCCCCTGCAGGATATAGCCTGCCGCCACATGATCGATAACCTCTGCGCGACGTTTGCGTGTCGTATCCGCCTCCAGCAGTGCCTTTTCGGCCGCAACGGTGCTCAGGCGTTCATCCCAGAACGTGATCGGCCCGTCCCATAACTGGCTCAGATTGCGGGCAAAGGCGCGTGTGGACTGGCAGCGGGGGCCTTCGGACCCGTCCATGTTGCGTGGTAGTCCGAGCACCAGGCCACCCACATTACGTCCAGCGATCAGTTCCTGAAGCCGCGCCGCGTCCAGTCCGAATTTGCGCCGCCGGACGGTTTCAAGCGGGGTCGCTATGGACAAGAAGGTATCAGACACCGCCACCCCAATGGTCTTGTCGCCTAAATCCAAGCCCATCAGCGCACGCATGTCAGGCAGTGCAGCGGCAAATTCGTGAACGTCATCAAAGATCATTGCAGGCCGACACGATCTGCAGCCCGGTTGAGCATGTCGATTGCCGTCAGATCATCACCAAAGACTTCCATCGCGTTGTCAAAGACCGCGCGGGCCTGATCAAGATCGCCCAGAACACCAAGGGCCGAGATCAGCTGCGTCCAGTCCTCGACAGGGCCGCCATCTGTGGCCAACCGGTCACTGAGGCCCGCCACCATGCCTTGGATCATCTCCATGCGTTCGGCCGGGCTCATGTCGGATGCGGCGTCGATCTGATCTTGGGTCGGGCCACGGCCGGTTCCAATGGTCGGTCGGGAATAGTCCACGCCAGCGCGCAGTGCGATGTCCTGCATTTGTGCGTCAATTGGGGCGATCCATGGCGCATCCACCGGCCCCTCGCGCAGCAACTGATCCCAGATTCGCAGGGCCGTGTCCGGACGACCGGTCTGGGACATCATCAGACCGAAGTAATAGCGTGCGGCCCCATCGCGCGGATCCATTGCAAGTGTGCGTTCCAGCATCTGTTCGGCCTCGGGCGACACATATCCTCCCGCCGCAAGTATCAGCAAATCCGCATATTCGGAGAAGTCCTGCGCCGTGGCGTCTTCGCCTTTCAGTCTGATCACGCGCGCTTTCGCGTCATGTGCCGCGGCAAAGTTGCCAAGACGTGCTTCTGACTGGCTGAGCAGGACGAGGCCTTGCAGGTCATCAGGGCGTGCTTGAACGGCTTGGCGCAAACGCTCGACAAGGGCAACATAGTCGGGGGCCGCATCCAATGCAGGGCTCTCTGGTACACTGGCTTGGGCGGTCTCTTGGCTGGGGCGTTCGGCGCGCCTGATCTGCGCCGCTTCGATCCGATCCGCCAATGCCAGATCACCGTAGCCCGGCGCGCCCAGTTCAAGGTAGATCGCGAATGATCCCCCCACCAGCACAACAGCCGTAACAACCGCCAGAAGCGGACCGCTGCGACCGCTGTACGCTCCATTTGTCGCGTTCTTCAGGGCAGCGTCGGCTGCAAGAATGCGCCGTGACACTTCGGTCGATGCGCGTTCTCCGTCTGCGGGTGACAGTACGCCACGTTCCAGATCCCGTTCAACTTCGCGCAGCTGATCGCGGTACACATCCAGATCATAGGCCGCTGCTGGGCGCGCCTGTTCGCCACCACGGAATTGCGCGCGCAGCAGTGTTGCCACCACCACCAGCGTCAGACATCCCGCAACAATCCAGAACAGCATTCAGGCCCTCTCCCCGTGCAACTCAGCCACATGTAAACGCTGCCCCCACCGAGCAAAAGAGGCAAAGAGGTCGCGCAAAAGGTCTTGTGCCCAGATATGCGGCAAGAATGCTCGGTCTCGTGTCGCATAAATGACAAAAAGTGCCGCCCGTGCTGGCCTTTTTCTTCCCGACAGCGGCCATTACAATTTCGAAACATCAACTATCCGAATCCTTCGGTGGAGTACGCATTCATGAAACGATATTCTGCCTTTGCCATCGCACGCGAAGCCGCACGGTATCATTCCGGTTGGGAACGGGCGTGGCGCGCACCCGAACCGAAATCAAAATACGATGTGATTATCATTGGGGCAGGGGGCCACGGTCTGGCTACGGCCTATCACCTTGGCAAGAATTTCGGGATCACCAATGTGGCAATCCTTGAAAAGGGATGGCTCGGTGGCGGCAATACTGGGCGGAACACAACCATCATCCGCTCGAACTACCTGCAGGACCCCTCGGCGGCGATTTATGAAAAGTCCCGCAGTCTCTACGAGACGATGAGCCAGGATTTGAATTATAACGTCATGTTCAGCCCCCGCGGTGTTATGATGCTGGCCCAGACCCAGCACGAAGTACGGGGTTACCAGCGCACGGCCCACGCCAACGCGCTGCAAGGGGTGACAACTGAATTCATCGGTCCCAAACGCGTCAAAGAACTATGCCCGATCATCGATATCGATGGTCCGCGCTATCCTGTTTTGGGTGCGCTGTGGCAAGCGCGCGGTGGGACAGCGCGCCATGACGCGGTTGCGTGGGGCTATGCGCGGGCGTGTTCTGATATGGGTATGGACGTGATCCAGAAATGTGAGGTCACAGCGATCCGCCGGGAAGGCGACAAGGTGGTCGGTGTTGATACGTCCAAAGGCCCAATCGACTGCGCCAAACTGGGCATCGTCGTGGCGGGCCATTCGGGTGATGTGGCCAACATGGCGGGCTTCCGTCTGCCAATTGAATCTGTCGCGCTGCAGGCCCTCGTTTCCGAACCCATCAAACCCTGCATGGATGTTGTTGTTATGGCCAACACGGTCCACGGCTACATGAGCCAGTCCGACAAGGGCGAGATGGTGATTGGCGGGGGCACCGACGGGTACAACAACTACACCCAGCGCGGATCGTTTCACCACATCGAGGAAACCGTGCGCGCACTGATCGAGACATTCCCGATGATCTCGCGCCTCAAGATGTTGCGCCAATGGGGTGGGATCGTGGATGTGACGGGGGATCGCTCACCCATCCTGTCCAAAACACCGGTCGAGGGCGTGTTCATCAACTGCGGTTGGGGCACGGGCGGCTTTAAGGCTATCCCGGGATCTGGTTGGGCCATGGCAGAGTTGATGGCCAAGGGCCGCTCGCCTTTGACGGATGAGTTTTCGCTGGACCGGTTCCGGGCGGGCAAGTTCATCGACGAGAGTGTCGCGGCAGGGGTGGCTCACTGATGGTCATGGGGCGTGTTGCGGTGATGATGGGCGGCCTCTTGAGCGCGCATGGCTTCGCGGTCAGCCTCGGTTTGCGGACCGGGCGTGCCGCGCTCGTCAATGATGCGCCCGCGGCCCGTGCGCCGCTCGCGTACGGCGAGAAGAACGCCCACGATCAAAAGACCAACAACGACGAACCAAAGCCATTCCATGCTTTACTCGATCCTCGTCTTGCGTTCACCAGCGGCAGACCCAAAGGCAATCAGGTTGCTCACGCCAATTTCGCGCCCACCACGCGCCACCTTGCGCTCGGCCACGCCGCGCTGTTCCACCACGAACATCACAATTGCGCCAAAGACCAGAACGCCCCCCATCTCTTCGCTCATGGCACTCTCCTGTCAACTTTGCCTGACGCTGACACAAATCGCGGCATGGGGTCACGTAAATTCACCAAACCGGCGGGACGCAGCCAGCGCGGATGCGCGCAATCGGCCGTCCTTGGCCCGTTTCGCATGGCCGCGCACCCGTCTGTTGCGCCTGTCGTCAAATCCGCTGTGATGGAGGCTCACAGACAGGAGTCACCATCATGTCAGACCATTCACATACCAACCTTCACCGCAGTGACGGCACCAGTGGGCGCGGCCTGCTTATCGCCTTTGGACTCATCGTTGCCTTTATCCTCCTCATCGCGTTTGCCAGCTCGTTCGCGGGCGACGGCAGCACAGGTGAAAGCGCGATCACACCTGCGGCTGAAGGGGTCATTGCGCCCGAAATCGAACCGGTCCCATTGCCAACCGAATAATCCTACCCAATCACATCGAACCGCAACTGGCGGGCGTCTTGCGACGTCCGCCTTTTTCGCGTCGCCCCAACAGATCGGAGCGCCCTCATGCTGATCCTAACATGCCCTTGCTGCGGCCAAACGGGCGAAGAGTCCGAATTCCACGGTGGAGGTGAGGCGCACCTCAAACGCTTTGGGCCTGGCTCCAGCGATGCCGACTTTGAAGGGTATATGTTCATGCGCGAAAACCCCAAGGGCGTGCATTTCGAACGTTGGCGGCACGCCTATGGCTGCGGCAAGTGGTTCCACGCGGCGCGCTGCACCATGACGCTGGAAGTGTTCGGCACGTATCCCGCGCAGACAACTGAACCGCCAAAAGAGTTGCGTGACAAAATCAGTAAGAAACGACCCGGCTGGTCGTGGGGGGCATTTTCATGAGCACACGTCTCGCCAGTGGCGGTCGCCTCGTCGATCAAGGCCAACCGATCAACTTTTCGTTCAACGGCAATACGCTTAAAGGCTATGCCGGGGATACGCTTGCCTCCGCGCTTTTGGCCAATGACCAGATGCTTGTGGGGCGGTCGTTCAAATACCACCGCCCGCGTGGTATCGTGGCCAGCGGTGTCGAAGAACCTAACGCTTTGGTCAACCTTGGGTCTGGCGGCACGTTTGAGCCCAACCAGCGCGCCACCACGACAGAGCTGTTTGACGGGTTGCAAGCGACCAGTCAAAACCACTGGCCCAGCCTTGAGTTTGACGTGGGCGCGATCAATGCAAAATTGGCCCGCTTCATGCCTGCCGGTTTCTACTACAAAATGTTCATCCATCCGCGCCCCCTGTGGAAACACGTCTATGAACCCTTCATCCGGCAGGCTGCCGGACTGGGGAAAGCCCCCAAGGTGCGGGACGAGGACACCTATGAACACTTCTATGCCTTTTGCGACGTTCTGGTCGTTGGCGGGGGCATGGCAGGCCTGACAGCTGCGAAATCCGCAGCAGCCTCCGGCGCCCAGGTGCTGGTGTTCGAACAGACCGCCCATTGGGGCGGCCGTGCCCCGGTTGATGGTGGCATCGTAGATGGCACTCCTGTGGATAAAGTGGTGGACAAACTGGTGTCAGAGCTTTCTGACATGCCAAATGTCACCATGCGTCTGCGTACCATGGGGGCGGGGGTTTATGACCACGGCTATGTGCTGGGATATGAGCAGTTGCGCGATCATGCGCCCAAGGCCCAAGGCCCGCGCCATCGACTTTGGCGTATCCGAGCAGGACATGTGATCACCGCCACAGGCGCGTTGGAGCGCCCTCTGAGTTTTGCAGGTAATGACATTCCGGGCGTCATGTTGGCCTCGGCGGTGCGCGATTACGTGGTGAATTACGGGGTTTCTCCGGGTGATCGGACTGTGGTGGTGACCAACAATGATGATGCCTACCGCACCGCTTTGGCCATAAAACACGCAGGATTGAGCGTTCCGGTTATCCTTGATGCGCGCGTGCCCGAGACTGACAGCCCACTCATGACCGCGGCCAAGGATGCGGGCATTCGCGTTCTGATGGGGCACGGCGTTGCCAAGGTTCTTGGGGGCAAGCGCGTCACTGGCGTCGCCGTCTGTGCGCAAGCAGGCGAGGGCGCAATTCTTGAAGAAATAGAATGCGATACGGTTGCCATGTCGGGCGGCTGGTCGCCCGTCGTTCATCTGTGGTCCCATTGCGGTGGTAAGCTCTCTTGGGACAATGATTTTGCCATGTTCCGCCCCGATGTGGATAAAGCACCGACGGGCCAAGACGGCAGTGGATTTGTCAGTGCGGCAGGTGCGGCCAACGGCCATTTCGGATTGTCCGAGGTCCTAAGTGATGCCCATGCAAGCGGCGGCACCGCGGCCAAGGCCACAGGTCACGCCAAATCCAGACGCAAGGCCCCAAAAGCCGAAAGCGTCGACGAGGCCCCGATGGCCCCCGTCTGGCTGATGCCGCAGGGCGCGGGTGTGACACTGCGCGGCAAGGCGTGGCTCGACTACCAGAACGACGTCAAAGTGTCTGACGTGCAACTGGCCGCGCAGGAAGGGTTTGAAAGCGTCGAACACGCCAAGCGCTATACCACGCTCGGCATGGCGACGGATCAAGGGAAGTTGAGTAATATCAACGGCCTTGCGATCCTATCTGATGCACTGGATCAACCGATCCCGCAAACAGGCACCACAACGTTTCGTCCGCCCTATACGCCGATTTCTATGGGCGCGATTGGCGGGGAAGCGCGGGGCGAGGTCTTTCAACCCGTTCGGCGCACGGCCATGTACGACTGGCACGAGGCAAACGGTGCCGATTGGGAACCTGTCGGCCAGTGGCGTCGTCCGTTGGCCTATGTCCAGCCGGGCGAAAATCTGCACGATGCAGTGATGCGCGAAACCAAGAACGTGCGCGAAAACCTGGGCCTGCTGGATGCCTCGACCTTGGGCAAGATCATCGTGAAAGGGCCGGACGCGGGCCGCTTCCTAGACATGCTCTACACCAACATGATGAGCACGTTGAAACCGGGCAAATGCCGATATGGCCTAATGTGCGGTGAAAATGGGTTCCTCATTGATGACGGCGTGGTCGCGCGCATCGATGAAGACACGTTCTTGTGCCACACGACCACGGGCGGGGCCGAGCACATCCATGGGCACATGGAAGAATGGCTGCAAACCGAGTGGTGGGATTGGAAAGTCTATGTCGCCAACGTCACCGAGCAATACGCGCAGATCGCTGTCGTCGGGCCCAAGGCCCGCGCCGCGCTTGAAGCGCTCGGCGGCATGGACGTGTCCCAAGAGGAGCTCGGGTTTATGGAATGGGCGGATGGCTCCATCGGCGGCTTTGACGTGCGGGTCTACCGGATCTCGTTCTCTGGCGAACTCAGCTATGAGATTGCCGTCAAAGCTTCTGAAGGGCAGGCATTCTGGGATGCGCTGATGGCTGTCGGTGCCGCGCATGACGTTATGCCCTACGGGACCGAGGCGCTGCACATCCTGCGCGCTGAAAAAGGGTTCATCATGATCGGGGACGAGACAGACGGGACCGTGATCCCGCAGGATCTTGGACTCCACTGGGCCCTGTCAAAGAAGAAAGAAGACTACCTGGGCAAGCGCGCCCATTTGCGCACGCACATGGCCGATCCAACACGTTGGAAGCTTGTGGGGCTGGAAACGACAGACGGGTCTGTCCTGCCAGACGGGGCCTATGCGGTTGCCGAGGGCACCAATGACAACGGCCAACGCAATGTGCAGGGGCGGGTGACGTCGACCTACCACTCACCCAACCTCGACAAAGGGATCGCGATGGGCCTGATCCTGAACGGACCGGACCGGATGGGTGAGGTGCTCGAATTCCCAGGCACCGATGGCAAGACGCACAGCGCCCGCATCGTCAGCCCCGTGTTCTACGACCCCGAAGGGGAGAAACAGAATGTCTAAGACTGTGACCGCATTGAACGGAGCCTCATGGGAGGGCGGTATCGCACATATCAGCGAAGCGCCCCAGCAAGGGATGATAACGCTGCTGGGCGACCTGACGGCTGCGGCCGTGATCAAGGCCGCGACCGGTGCAACGGGCCAAGAGATGCCTGCTCAAGGTAAGGCGCAGTGCGCAGGCGAAAAGGGCGTTTGCTGGATGTCGCCTGACGAGGTGCTGGTGCTGTGCCCTTACGCCGAAATCGACAAGACACTCGCCAAGATAAAGGCGGATTTGGGCGACACGCACAGCCTTGCGGTGGACGTTTCGGACGCGCGTGCGCTGTTCGTTGTTCAAGGGCCAAACGCACGCGAAGTGATGGCAAAGCTTGCGCCGGTTGATCTGCATCCAGCGACCTTCACACCCGGCATGTTCCGGCGCACCCGGATGGCACAAGTGCCTGCTGCGTTCTGGATGCAGGAAGAAGATGCATTCAACGTCATATGCTTCCGGTCTAATGCGCAATACATGTTCGATCTGCTTAAAACGGCTGCACAACCGGGCAGTGAAGTTGGGTATTTCGCAGCGTCATAGGGCTTAACCCGACGATCAATGGCTCTCGTAGCTATGAAAAACGCGCCTCGCGCGGAAAACTGTCATCTGTCTGACCCTTGATCCCTTGACCTTGCGGTAAACGGACCAATCTGTCAGTCAGACCGTGAATGACCAAAAAAGGGGGCCCAGATGGCTTTTGAACTTCCAGATCTTCCGTATGCGCACGATGCGCTGGCGTCCAAAGGCATGTCTGCCGAAACGCTGGAATTCCACCACGACCTGCACCACAACGCCTATGTCACAAACGGCAACAAGGCGATTGAAGGCACCGAATGGGCGGACAAGTCCATGGAAGAGATCATCGTGGGCACCTATGACGCATCGGCCGTCGCACAAAACGGTATCTTCAACAACATCAGCCAGTTGTGGAACCACAACCAATTCTGGGAAATGATGGGCCCTGACAGCGGCGCAATGCCCGGTGAACTTGAAAAAGCAATCACCGAGAGCTTTGGCTCTGTCGACGAATTCAAGTCGCAGTTCTCTGCTGCTGGCGCGGGTCAGTTTGGATCTGGCTGGTGCTGGCTGGTCAAGGACGCCGATGGTGGTTTGAAGGTGACCAAGACCGAGAATGGCGTAAACCCGCTTTGCTTTGGTCAGACGGCCCTGTTGGGTTGTGATGTGTGGGAACACTCCTACTACATCGACTTCCGCAACAAGCGCCCCGTTTACCTCACCAACTTCCTCGACAATCTGGTGAATTGGGAAAACGTGGCGAGCCGCCTGTAAGGCTGCAGTTCATCACGCATTTCAAAAAAACAGCGCCTCGTTTGAGGCGCTGTTTTCGTTTTGTATTCAGGACAAGATGGCAAAGGCCGCATCTGCATCCGGAGCCACGGTGAAGTAATCGCGTAAATCGGCGTCGGCGAACCCGGATTCAATCACATGGTCCACCAGCGCGATCAGCGGATCCCAATAGCCATGCGTGTTCACCAGAACCACCGGCTTTTCATGCAGTCCTAATTGCCGCCATGTGAGCACTTCGAACATCTCATCCAGTGACCCCGCGCCGCCGGGAAGCACAACGACCGCGTCGCAGTTCATGAACATCACTTTTTTGCGCTCATGCATGGTCTCGGTCACCACGTAACTGGTCAGATCCGTTTTGCCGACTTCCCAATCCACCAGATGTTTGGGGATCACGCCAAAGGTGTCGCCACCGCCCGCCTGAGCGGCGCGGGCGACAGCGCCCATTAGCCCGACATCGCCCGCGCCGTAAACCAGCCGCCACCCGCGGGCAGCGATACCAGACCCAAGCCGAGTGGCTTCGACGGCATATTCCGGGTCATTTCCGGGGCGCGAGCCACAAAAAACGCATACAGACAGTGGGGCCATGGCAACAGTTCCTAATATCAGTGTTGAAAACGTGCGCGTAATGCGGCTGTGTTTTGACCGTTCTAATCCGCCCTGATATGGAGGCGCAACGAAACCGACCCGTATCGGGCGCTGGGGATTGCGAAAAATGTCGAATCAAGCGGGTTCTGCCGGGGGAAATGGCATCCTGATCGGCGCGGCGGCTATTGTAGCCGTCGGTGCGATTGGCGCAGCCCTGTGGGTGAACTCGAATTCGGCAGGTGACACGCCCGAAGCGGTGGTCGAGGCGGCTGTCGCCCCCGACGCTACGCCAGCGCCAGCAGAGCCTGCCGCCGAACCCGAAATCGCACAGATCGCATCCCCATCCATTGACGAAGTGCGGCTGGAACCGGACGGGCTGACCATCATCGCTGGGCGTGCTGAACCGGGAAGCGAAGTGTCCGTGTTGCTTGATGGAAACAGCAAGGCGTCCGTGACAACAGACCCTGGCGGTAGTTTCGCTGCGATTACACTGCTGCCCTCTAGTCAAAAGGCGCAGGTGCTGACCGTCGTTCAACGCGTCGGGACGGACGAAACAGCGTCGCTGGATGAGGTTATTCTGGCCCCACTCGCGCGATCCGAACCCATCGCACAAGAAGAAACCCCTGTCGTGACAGAAGAGAACGTCCCTCAGGTAGCCGAGGCAGAAACCGATGATGCCTCAGACACCGAAGACACAAAAGTTGCGGCTGTCGCGCCGCCTAATGTGCCTGAGGCCCCCTCGACCGAGGTTCGCGCAGAACCACAGACACCGGTTCAGACAGATCCAGAGATTGCGCAGGCACCCGCCGCTTCTGTGCCCGAAGTGCCCGTGCCAACTCCGGCAACGCCGCAAACCGAGGCGCCAGCGCCTGTGCCTGAGGTTGTGGCCTCTGGGCAAGAGATCCCGGCGGCACCCAAACCTGAAGAAACCGCCAAGGCCCCAGCTTTGGTTGATGGCGATGCGGCCGATGATATCGTTGTTTCCGCGGCTAAACCGGAAGCCTCCGCTGAAAAGCCTTCGGTTGATCAGAACAATGTTGCTGAAAACGCAACCGACGAGCCGACCCCGTCCGTCGCAAGCGAAACCAGACCTGCGGTGACCGTTCTCAAATCTACGCCCGACGGTGTCGAAGTGCTCAATACGTCAGCACCAGAGGCGCTGGACAACATCGAACTCGACACGATCAGCTATTCGAGCACGGGCGACGTCCAACTGGCCGGGCGTGCACAGTCCGAGGCAGATGTGGTGCGCGTGTACGTCAATAACCGTCCGATTGCCGACCTGGACGTGAACGCAGATGGCGATTGGAGCGGCGCGTTGCCCCAGATCGACACGGGCGTCTACACGTTGCGCGTCGATGAACTGGACGCAGATGGGGACGTGACCAGCAGGGTCGAAACTCCGTTCCAGCGTGAAGATCCAGCTGTTCTGGCCCAAAACGACACATCGGCGGCTGCCACAAAAATTACGGTACAGACCGGAAACACCCTGTGGGCCATCGCGCGGGATCGCTACGGCGAGGGCTTGCTTTATGTGGAGGTGTTCGAGGCCAACCGAGACCGCATCCGCGACCCCGATCTGATCTTTCCCGGTCAGGTCTTTGCCCTGCCAAATTGAGCGGGGCACTGGCACATCCCCCACGGCTGGACTAGATAAAGGCGTCTGACTGACAAGGACGCCTTATGCCATCTGACACCACTGCCACGACAGACTCTGCGAACCAACCCGGACCCGACAAACCGGTCGAAGCGGTCGAGCGCGCGTCGGGTTGGCGCACGATACGAAAGGTGGCGCCATTCCTGTGGCCCGCGGACATGCCGTGGGTGAAAAAGCGGGTTGTCTGGGCCATGCTGGCGTTGGTTCTGTCCAAGGTCGTGTCCGTCTACACGCCCATCATCTACCGCGATGCGGTAGACGCGTTGGCTGGTGATGGGGTGTCGGCACTGGCGCTCGGGGCGGTGGGGCTGACCATTGCTTACGGCATGGCGCGCCTGATGACAGTCGGTTTTCAGCAGTTGCGTGATGCGATCTTTGCCCGCGTGGCGCAGCGCGCCCTGCGTATGCTCGCGTTGCAGACGTTTGACCACATCCACCAGCTCTCTATGCGCTATCACATCACGCGCAAGACCGGAGGTCTGAGCCGCATCATCGAACGGGGCGTCAAAGGTGTCGAATTCCTTTTGCGCTTTTTGCTGTTTTCGATCGGTCCACTGGTGCTGGAATTGCTGATGATCGGGGTTGTGCTGACGATCCTGTTTGATGCGTGGTATCTGCTGGTCGTCGCGGTCACCATCGCCCTTTATGTCTGGTTTACCTTCACGGTGACCGAATGGCGCGTGAAACAGCGCAAGGTCATGAACGATCAGGACACCGACGCCAACCAAAAGGCCATCGACAGCCTGCTGAACTATGAAACGGTCAAGTATTTCGGCGCCGAAAAACGCGAGGCGACCCGCTATGACAGCGCTATGGAGAAATACGAGGCTGCCGCGCTCAAAACGAGCTATTCGCTCGCCTTTCTGAACTTTGGCCAGTCAGTGATCATCACTGGTGGCCTTGTCGGGGTGATGATCATGGCGGCTGTGGGGGTGCAAAACGGCTCGCTCACCGTGGGCGATTTTGTGATGGTCAACGCCTACATGATCCAGATCACGATGCCCCTGAACTTCCTCGGCACTGTCTACCGCGAGATCCGGCAGGCGCTTGTTGATATGGGCGAGATGTTTGACCTGCTCGAGCAACCCGCCGAGGTGAAGGATGCACCGGACGCGAAGGTTCTGGATGTTACCGGCGGCCGGGTTGAACTGGATAATGTCGCGTTCGGCTATGACCCCAATCGCGCGATCCTCAAAGGGGTGAGCCTTGTGGCTGAACCGGGCCAACAGGTCGCCATCGTCGGCTCTACCGGATCGGGCAAGTCGACCATCGGGCGGCTCTTGTTTCGCTTTTACGATGTGGGCGGGGGCGCTTTGCGCATCGATGGGCAGGATGTGCGTGAGGTGACCCAAGACAGCCTGCATGCGGCGATCGGGGTGGTGCCGCAGGATACGGTGCTGTTTAACGACACGATCCGCTACAACATCGCCTATGGGCGGGACGGGGCCAGCCAGTCTGAGATTGAGGATGCGGCGAGGGCCGCGCAGATCCACGACTTTATCACGCGCCTGCCGGATGGGTATGAGACCACCGTGGGCGAGCGGGGGCTCAAGTTGTCGGGTGGGGAGAAACAGCGGGTCGGTATCGCGCGCACCTTGCTCAAGAACCCACCGATCCTGTTGCTGGACGAGGCGACCAGCGCGCTCGATACCGAGACGGAGCAGGACATCAAGGACGCGCTCAATGCGGCTGGGGAGGGGCGGACTGTCCTGACCATTGCCCACCGGCTTTCCACTGTGGCGGAGGCGGATCGGATTGTGGTTCTGGAGGACGGCAAGGTGGTCGAGACCGGCACCCATGAAGAGCTTTTGGGCCGGGACGGGCGGTATGCTCAGCTGTGGCAGCGCCAGCAGGCGGACGAAGAGGCCTAAGGGATGTCCCACGCTGGGACATCTTTCTGGCCAAGTCTTTTCAATGGGTTACAGAGGCGAATTAACGTATTGTTCAGGCTTTCCGCTCAAGGGTGGCCACGATTTGCCTATGGCCACTGACACCGCAACATAACATCCACTGCGCCGATCAACCCCGTCACCCCAGCCCTAATTCAAAACACTGAGCCGGAATTCCTGCGGGGTTCTGCATGTGCGCGCCTTGAAAAAGCGGGTGAAGGCAGAGGAGTGGACATAGCCCAGTTCGAAGGCGATTTCGGTGATCGTTATCGATGGGTCAACCAGCAACTCTTGGGCCTTGGACAGGCGTGCGTCTGACACCATCTGGCGGTGGGTGAGGCCGAGGCCGGTCAGATGGCGTCGATACGATCGCGTGCTCATCCCGAAGGCGCGGGCCATTTTGTCAGACAAACATTCCGGGTTTGTGGTGCCGAGATAGGTTTCAAGACAGGCCCGCAACGCCGGGACATCTGTGTCTTGTACGCTGGAGCTTGGGCCTTGGGTCGGGTCGTTGATCACGTAGCTGTCCTTGTGGGGCATCAGATCGTCGAGGTGAAAGGCCACGCCCATCGTGCGGGTGCTTAGATCCACAGGAAGATCACGCCAGTCTTCGGGCATGAACGCCTTGGGCACATGGTGAGACAGACGCAGCGCACATGGCAAAACGGCGCGTCCGATAACCTTTTGCACCGATTGCACGGCGACGGCGATGTTATACTGCTGCACCGGCCAATGATTGGTAAAGTCGGTGGTGCCCGCCGTGCGCAAGAGCCACAATCGATTGCCCTGCCGCTGGGTCAAAAACGCGGCGCCATAGAGGATGGACGATATTTGTTGTGCGATGGCGTCGACCGCTTCGACCCCTGTTTGGGTGCGTGGCAGGGCTATGTTGGCCACCGAGTCATCGGATGATCCTGTCGCACCATTCAAGGCGTCGATGAAATATGTCGGGTGTTTTATGTACTGATCCAGCCGCACCATGAACAATTCAGCCGCGCGCAAAGACATGACGCCAGAGGGGTGCGATACCACGCCGCCAGCCAGCCCGGCCTGTTCCGCCAGCCTTTCCAGTTTGGTCAGGGCCAAGGGTGCCGCGTCAAAAAAAGGTTGCGCAACAAAGGCTTGAACAGATGCAAATCGTGTCATTTTGAAAACTCACATAAAAAAATAGCAGCAACGTCAAAGCACAGGTTAAGGGCGGCGTCTGGCCGGAAATGGTAAGCGCGCGACACAAGCTGCGCCTACCATCCTACGACAGATTATCTTTCAGGGAAGAACAAATGAATTTGATGGGAAACATGAGAAAGTTGCGCGGGGTCGCCGTATCGAGTTTGGCGCTGGTCGCGCTGACCATGCAGGCGGATGCGCAAGAGCAACCGAATATTCTGGTGATCTGGGGCGATGACATCGGCCAGTTCAATGTCAGCGCCTACAACAATGGCATAATGGGATATCGGACACCGAATATTGATCGTCTGGCCGATGAAGGCGTGATGTTCACCGACTGGTATGGCGAGCAAAGCTGCACCGCCGGTCGTGCCGCTTTTATTACGGGCCAGTCTCCGATCCGGTCGGGACTGACCAAGGTGGGTTTGCCCGGCGCACCAGAGGGGATGGACGAACGTGATCCGACCATCGCCACAATGCTGAGTGCCCAAGGTTATGCCACCGGTCAATTCGGGAAAAACCATCTGGGCGACAGGGACGAACATTTGCCGACCAATCATGGGTTTGATGTGTTTTTCGGCAATCTGTATCATCTGAATGCCGAAGAAGAGCCGGAGAACGTGGATTATCCAAATGATCTGGTTTTGTCTGACGGGCGCAGCTTCCGCGATGCCTTTGGCCCGCGCGGTGTGATCCGATCTTCATCTGATGGCGAAATCGAAGACACAGGTCCATTGACGCGCAAGCGGATGGAAACCGTCGATGACGAGACCCTCGTTGCAGCCCTTGAGTTTATGGACACTGCCACAGAACAGGACAAACCATTCTTTGTGTGGTGGAATTCAACCCGTATGCACGTGTTCACGCACCTTAAGGATGAAAGTGAAGGCGTCACGGGGCAGGGCATCTATGCCGATGGTATGGTGGAACACGATGGCCATGTGGGCCAATTGCTCGACAAGCTGGACGCGCTGGGCATCTCGGACAACACCATCGTGATGTATTCCACAGACAACGGGGCCGAGACCTTTACCTGGCCCGATGGCGGCACGACGATGTTTCGCGGTGAAAAGAACACCCAATGGGAAGGCGGTTTTCGTGTGCCGACCATGATCCGCTGGCCCGGTGTGACCAAGCCCGGGACCGTCATCAATGAAATCGGTGCACACAACGATATGTTCACCACCATTGCCGGTGCCGTGGGTCAAACGGATATCAAAGAGCAACTGCTTGATGGGCTGGCCATTGGCGACACCGAGTACAAGGTGCATCTGGACGGTTATGATCTTGGTCCCGCTTTGCGCGGCGAAGAAGAATGGCCCCGCAAAGAGTTCTTGTACTGGACCGATGATGGGTCGGTTGCTGCCTTGCGCTACAATGATTGGAAGCTGAACTTTCTCATTCAGGAAGCGCATGGGTTTGACGTCTGGTCTGAGCCGTTCAAGGTTTTGCGTTTTCCTGAGCTGACAAACTTGCGGATGGATCCATTTGAGCGGGCAAAGGAAGAGGAGGCCATGGGCTATGTCCGTTGGGCCGCCGAGCGCATGTATGTGATCGCTCCGGCGTCTGCTTATGTGGCGCAGTGGTTGCAGAGTTTTAAGGAGTATCCGCCACGCCAGACACCCGGCAGCTTCAATCTTGAGAATGTGATGGAAATGGTGATGTCAGGGTCGAACCAGTAACTGGTATTTTTTGACGTGAAATCCGGATGAAAGGCGGCCAGTTTGATGGGCCGCCTTTCCTTTTTGGATTGCTGCCTTTGGCTTGATCCCGGTCCGGGCGTTCAGGTTTGACGGTGCGTTTGTGTTCGATGTGTTTTTTGGCGGCTGAACTGCCAGAGGTGTTTGGGTTCAGATATGCAGCCCAAAGAAGAACACCGCCAATGGCACCGGAGCCACCGCGATCATGATCGTCAGGAGGGTCGCCACAGGCGAAAACAGACCGCTTAGCCCCGCCATCATCATGATGCCGCCGCCCCCGCCTATGATGGAATTTCCCGGTGTATTCACCGCCATCGCCACGGCAATATAGCGATAGCGCAGGGCAAAGCGCAGAATGCGTGTGGGCTGTCCCTCGAGCAGCATCGATAGCCGTTCCTCTTGCGACAGCGGTGCGGCCCGGGCCACCAGATCTGCGGCCCGCTGCATCCTGAGTGTGGTTAGAGTGCTTTCAAGCATGCCGATGGGCAGGAACCGCCCGATTGCATAGGCGAGCATCATCGAAGTGATCGTCGCCACGTAGATCAGGGGCACGATGCTTGGGCCGAATGCCGCGAGCAGTGCCATCCCGATTTCTGCCCCCGGTACAAACGGTAGCGCCAGCAATACCACGTAGGCAACCGTCCCAAACATGATGCCGCGGTGCACCTGCTGTTCGTTTTCGGGTCTGATTTCGATGCTGAGTGCATCGCGCACCATATGCGCCCCCCACGTGGCAAGCAGCAGAATGGCGATCAAAAGTGCCACGCGAAAGATAAGGGCGCGCAGGCTGGGTGGCGATGGGGTCAAGCGTGCTGCCTCACCCCGAGACACTGGTGTCTGAGGCCGGCATCTGCGCACCCGATCCGGCAAATGTGATCTGGTGGGTCCAGTACCAGCGCCGGGTGGTCCAGCTGCCTTCGAACTGGACATCTTCGCCGGTGATCGTGCCGTAGAACACAATTTGATGCGGCGCGTCGGGGCACACGGGGCGAGACACAAAGTGGATCATGTCCCCGTCGGTTCTGGTCTGGTAGGTGGTCCAGCCAAAGTCGCAATAGGCTTGGCAATTGATGGATTTGAAAGCGCCGTCGACGAAGGTAAATTCATCTTCCAGGATCTCTCCTGATTTGAGGTCTTTGCCCACCACCTGAAAGGATTTGCCGTCCAATGCGTTGCCAGCGGCCCAGTCGCCCTGTGGCACGGCAAAGTCCGGTATGTCGCTCTGCATGACGGTCATGGTTGCCGCGCCGGTGCCGAGCGTGGCAATGGCGATGGCCGCAATCTGAAACATCTGGCTCATTGCGTTCTCAAATCATGTGGTGTGGTCGTAAATCGGATCGTGTCTGGAATTATCCCACCATAGCTGTTCACGGGGTTTCGGCCAATGAGAAACGCGATCCGGCAACGCGATTGCGTGGTTTGGCGGTTTTATGGGCGGTTGTCGTGCGTGGTCGCACAGCGGAAACGGGTGATCTGGCGCTTTGTGATGCGCGCTCAACCGGTCTTGTGTTCTACAGAGGGCGGCGTGATTGCGTTTGCTCTGGGCCGCTGGCGTAAGGCCTGACAGAGAGGTGGATGATCACAGAGTTGTCGTGAAAACCGCATCAAGCGGGCAGAGGGGACCCCGCCAAATCGAGACGGCACCGCAGTGCCCGTCTCGATCGACAATGCCCCGACATTTTCGCGTCGGGTGAACAGTGCCTTGGCACAATTCAACCCGTTTAGAGACCTAAGGGCAGGCCCGTCTTTTACTTCAGCAAATCGCCTACGATACCGACGGCATCAACGACCGTCGAAAGATCTTCGGTGACCTCAAGGATTTCGTCATCTACGCGTATGTATTTGTTCCCTTTTCCGGGCGCCTTGAGGTTCCATTTTGACAAATCACCAATGTCCTCAAACCCAAGATCAGAAGGCAGCTTGGCTCCGCGTGTGTAGCGTTTGACCTGTCCCGGAGGGATTTTCTTGGCGCCTTTTCCGGGCTTTTTGTCGACCTGAACCTTCTTGGCTCCTTTACCGGAGCCACCTTTGTCTTTTGCCGATGCCAATTCTGCAGTGCCAAAGCTCAAAGCCAAAGCCAAGGTCGCAACGGTTGTGGTCAATATTTTCATAACGCGCTTTCTTCATTTATTTCACGACAATCTTGGCAGTTCTCTGGTTGGGATGCAAATTGCGTCGGTCCTCCGCCCAGCGATCTGTGTGGGCTGAACGTGCAGATCAAGGTTCGCCCTGACCCGGGTTAAACCGAGTAGGGTGGCGCGTGTTGGCCCGAAAATGCGTCGTTGTTCTTGGGGCCGCATGGCACGGGTTTGGCGCACGCTGGATGCATCAGGATTTGCGATTTCGTGCCCTGCAAGAGGGCGCACGCCTGTAACGGAGCCACGTGGTTTCACCTGCCGGAAAGGATAGGCACGGCTGCCTATCCTACGCTTTGCTTACTCAGCCGCCTTAAGGGATGCCGCATTCGCGAATGGCAAATCTGACTTCGATGCCCTGCTTTGGGGTTCGTCATCAAAATCCCAGACCAGTTCACGGCTTGTCATCTTGCTGGTCTGGCGTGACAGCGACCAGTCACGCGCTGCGACGCTGGCACGGCCCAGAGACATTTTGGCCAAAAGCTGGCTGAACCATTCGGCATAGGTCACAACCCAGACCCGCATGGCCAGCAGGGACGGGGTGATCATCAGCGTCAGGACCGTGGCGATCCCAAGACCGAAGACCACGGCGGTTGCCAGCTGTTTCCACCACAGGGCTGTGGGGCTGTCCACGGTATAGCCACCGCCGCCAAAATCGAGGCTAAGCCCGAACATCATCGGGGCCAGACCCGCCATTGTCGTAATCGTTGTCAGCAACACGGGGCGGATACGATCCTGAGCGGTGCGAATGATCGCTTCGATCCGGGGCATATAACGTTCGTATTCCTGATAGGTGTCGATCAGCACGATGTTGTTGTTCACCACGATCCCGGCAAGGGCCACAATCCCTGTGCCCGTCATGATGATCGAGAATGTCTGATCCATGATCAGCATCCCCCACAGCACCCCGGCTGTCGAAAGCACAACGGCCAGCAACACGAGGATCGCATTATAAAAGCTGTTGAACTGCGCCAGCAGGATGATGAACATCAAAAACAGCGCGCCCGCAAAGGCCTTCATCAGGAAGGCGCCTGATTCCTCTTGTTCCTGCTGATCGCCTGTCCATTCATAGTCCAGTCCGGCAGGGAGTGGATCGGTTTCCAGCCATTTGCTGATCTCTTGAACCCGTTCGTTTGCATTGATCGGGACCACGCGCAGGTCGCCTGAGTCGATGGCCGCTTGCAGATCAACGTCGCGCCCGCTCTCGTTCACCGTAAAGACAGTGAAGGTTGTACCATCTTCAAAGGTGATCTCACCACTCGGGGAGGGGCGCAGGATGGCAGAAACCACCTCGACGTCCGCTCCTTCGACCTCTTGGGTGGTGACTAGTTTTTGCAAACCGGCCAGCACGTCGGCCTTTACGTCGAAATAGCGTACCTGATCGACGCGATTGATTTGCGCGAGTTCAGCCACAGGCGTGCGGGTGATGAAGTTGGCCAAGGGCACGAGGCCGTCGCCGGTGCGCACCTTGAGCGTGTCGAGGGTGGACAGCACCCTGTCTTCTTCGGGCAAGCGCACGCGGATTTCGATTTCCTCATCCGAGGTGTCGACGCGCATGTTGTCGAGCCATAGACCGCGTGTGACCAGTTGCACCATCGCGCCCACTGTGGCCACGTCCGCGCCGTAACGCCCTGCTTTTTCCACGTCCACATCGATCTGCCAGTCAATGCCGGGCAGGGGACGCGTGTCTTCGATTGTGATGAGACCATCCGTGGCCTCGAACTGCGCGCGGGTTTGCGCGGTGGCGGCCATCAGGTCGTCCCAGTTGTTGCCCTTCAGGCGCAGATGAACCGGCTTGCCGGTTGCTGGGCCTTGGGCGAGGGCGAGGGCTTCGGTCCGGATGCCAGGGATTTCAGCCAGCTGGTCGCCGATCTCTTCCATGATCGAGTCACCGTCATATTCGTGCGCCTTGATCTCGCGCGTGACGGCGTAGCCGAGCAGGGGGATGGTGAACCAAGGTTCCGTCGCTTCAGGCCTTTCCTCCCATGGAATGGTTTCGAGCTGGATTTGTCCGATGGCATCTTTGGGCGCGCCGGCCCCGCCTGTATTGGCGTTGAGGCCGCCGTTGCCGGCGAAGGAAAAGGCGCTGCGGATACCGGGGTGGTTGATCACAACCTCTTCGGCCTGACGCAGCAGGGCGTCTTTTTCATCCAGCGACAAGTTCCCGCGTGCCAGCACGTAGACGATGGCCTGTTCGGCCTCTGTCTCGACAAAGAATTCGACACCGCGGTTGTTGTTGATGAAGTAGATAAGCGTGGTGCCAACGAAGACGAAAACAGCGGCGACCATCACAAGCGGCATCAACGGGTTGCCGACGATCCCTTGGATCACATAGCCAAAGCCCGAGCGTTGGTACCCGGAGCGCACCTTGCGGTTGCTTTGTCCGAACATCTTGCGCCCGGCCCACTGGCTGGCCCAGCCAAGGCGCACGAACAGCGCCCCCGCAGCGAGGAAAGCCAACACAATGCCGCTGAGCGCGAGGCCCACGAGTGTGACCATGGCAAGCGCATAGCCAAACACTGTTAGGAAAGTTGGAAGCACAGAGCCGGTGGTGTTTTGCTGATCCATAGCCGCGAATTCAGCCGACACGAAGCCTTGCAGGACCGGGATCACGCCGAGGCCTGCAAGCAGCAAGAACGCGAGCGGGAACAGGAAGAGGTGCGCCAGCATCGGCAGATGGGCGATGTTGCCGCTTTTGGCCGAAATCCACGTGGTCAGCCGCCCCAGAACCCCGCCCATCACGGGCAGGTAGATCAAGGCCACGATCAGCGAGGCTGACAGAACGAAGATCAGAGTCACAGGTAGCATGCCCATGAATTCACCGGGCACACCGGGCCAGAACAGCATCGGCAGGAAGGCACAGAGGGTTGTGGCCGTGGAAGAGACCACAGGCCAGAACATCCGCTTGGCCGCATCCACGTAGGATTGCATAGGCCCGGCGCCTTCTTGCTGGCGCTTGTCGGCGTATTCAACAACCACGATTGCGCCATCCACCAGCATCCCAACGGACAGGATCAGGCCAAACATCACGATGTTCGAGATGGAGATACCCATGATCGCCAGCAGCACGAAACAGAGCAGGAACGATGTCGGAATGGCAAAGCCGACGAGCAACGACGCGCGCGGACCAAGAGCCGCCAGCGAGACGATCATAACCAGCGCGATGGCCGTAAAGACAGAGCCCTGAAGCTGGCTGACCATGCCTGCCACTTCGCGGCTTTGGTCGTTGGACGTGCCGACGTCTACCGCGACCTTGAGGCCGTCGGGCCATTCATCGACGCGCTCGTGCACCATTGTTTTGACGGCCGTGGCGGTGTCGATCAGGTTGTAGCCCTTGCGTTTGACCACTTGCAGCGCGACCGTGTCGTTGCCGTTGAAGCGGGCGGTGGACAGGCGGTCTTCAAACGTGAGGTTGATCTGGGCGAGGTCCCCAAGGGTCACAACGCGGTCGCCATTGGTTTTGACGGGCAGATCGTAAATGTCGCTGACTTCGTTGAACGACGATGGGATTTTGACCGCGAATGCGCCCTGTGCGGTTTCGATTTCACCGGCCGCGATCAGTTGGTTGTTGTTGCGCACAACGTTGATCAGTTCGGCGGCGGTGACGTTATAGGCCTCAAGGCGCAGGGGGTCGATAATGACCTCGACCATCTCATCGCGGCTGCCCACGATGGACGCTTCGAGCACCGCATCCATTACCTCGATGTCGTCCTGCAAGTCTTTGGCAAAGCGGGTGATCGTGCGTTCAGGCACGGGGCCAGACAGATTCACGATGATGATCGGGAATTCGGAAAAGTTGAACTCGTCCAGTGTATATTGTTCGAACCCGTCGGGGAAATCGGCCTCGGCGCCATCCATGGCGTCGCGCACGTCAGCCATAACTTGGGTCTTGTCCCAGCCGAATTCGAATTCCAGCACCACGTTGGCATACCCTTCGGCCGCGGTGGAGGTCATTCGGTCAAGCCCGTCGAGATCGGCAAGTTCAGTTTCCATCGGCTGCACCAGCAGCGTTTCGGAATCAGATGCTGAAATGCCGGGGAAGGGAACCGAGATGACAAGCGTTGGGATCTCGATGTCCGGCTCACCCTCTTTGGGCAGGCTGACATAGGCAAAGGTCCCGACCGCCAGAGACAGGATAATAAAGGCAAGCACCATCCGCGCACGAGACGCGGCCCAGTCAACAATACCTGTCATTGGGTTTGCTCCTGAAAGGTTGGGGCGACTTTGACGCCTGCGGTCACGAACTCTTGTCCGACGACGATCACGTCTGCCTCATCCGGCAGGCCGGTCAGCCAGACACCGTTGGTCGTGTCGCGCAGAACCTGAACCGGCACAAAGACAACAAGGCTGTCGCTGTCCAGTGTGCGCAGACCCAACTGACCTTCGGCGTTGAGGGTCAACGCAGAGGGCGGCAACAAGTGGGCTTTGGAACCGGGAGCCGAAATGTAAATCTCTGCCGTTTGCCCGTCGCGGATCGCTAGTTCGGGGTTGGGCACGTCGATCTCAACGCGGAAGGTGCGGGTTGTGGGATCAGAAGAGCGCGACAGGAACTTGACGATGCCGGTGATCGGCGCGCCACCTGCGGCCAGTTCGGCGCGCGAAGGCGCGCCTACGATCACGCGTTGAACTTCGGTTTCGGGAACAAATGCCACCAATTTAATGGGATCAAGCTGGATCACCGTCGCGCAAAGATCACCCGGCTGAAGCAGGCTGCCCAGTTCGGCTGTGTCACTTTCGAGCAGACCGGCAAAAGGCGCGCGGATTTCGATGCGCTCCAATTCCTTTTCTGCCGTGGCGATGGCAGCTTCGGCGCTTTCAATACGTGCATCGGCGGATTGCAGGCCCGAGGTGGCTCCGATTACACCGGCTTTCGCAGCTTCAAGCGCGGCCTGCGCGGCGGCAAGGCTGGCATCAGCCGATTTCACGCGGGTTTCTGCGGCAAAGCCGCCTTCGCTCAGGCGGCGGGCGGCGTTTTGGTTTACAAGTGCTTCGTCGATGCGGGCCTGAGCCTCGACCACGCGGGATTGCGCCTCGGGCACACGGCTTTCGGCTTCGGTCTTGCCGGCGATGGCTTCGGCCAGACGCGCACGCGCCTCTTCCAGAGCTGAGTCGCGCGTGCCGGGAGACAGTTCGCACATCAACTGGTTTTCTTCGATGAACTCGCCCTTGCGCAAGGGCGGGGACACCACAGTAGAAGATGTCTCGGCCCGCACCATGACTTCGCGCATCGCTTCGGTCTGGCCACGCAGGATGACGGCGCTGTCGATTTCGCGGGCGATAGATTTGCGTGCAACGACCTTGATCAGGGCACTTGCGTCCACAGGATCAGCTTCTACAGCCTCTGCATCGGCCGTTTCCTCAGTGGTTTGGGGAGCGTCGCCCTCTGACATCCCGGCCAGTCTGGCCATGGTCCATTCGCGTTCAATCACAACAAGGTAAAGCCCTGTGGCCACCAATACGGCCAAAATAACCGAAACAACCCGCATTTTCGCTCTCCGTCAGCATAATTGTGCACGCATCACTGCGCGATTGTTGTGCTATATGGGACTTTACGACTGAACTAACCAGTTCAGATTACTTTTTTTACGCATTTTTCGCAATGGTGATCAAATGCCGGGCATCAGGCGTGTCTTTGTCGCTCTTGGCTTGGGCGCACGGGCGGGTTAAGAGGAGCGCGAAATCTGAGCGGGCGTGGGCACAACGCGCCGAAAATCTGGGGAGCGCCGGGCGTGAGCGACACCGACAGTTTTATCGAAGAAGTCAACGAAGAAGTGCGGCGTGACCGCCTCTATGGCTACTTGCGAAAGTATGGCTGGATTGCAGCCCTTGCCATCATATCGATCGTGGCAGCGGCTGCTTACAACGAATACCGCAAGGATCAGGAGACCGCCAAGGCGCAGGCTCTTGGGGATGCCATGCTGGCCGCTTTGTCGAGCAATGACGATGTGGCCCGTGCGGGCGCATTGGCGGATGTTACCAGCGAGACGGAACAGGGAGCGGCTGTTCTTGCCTTTATGACGGCGGGCGCACAGGCCGAGGCGGGGCAGACCGAAGAGGCTGTGCAGACGTTGCAGTCTGTGGCGGGCAACGCCGAAGTGCCGCTGATCTACCGTCAGGTGGCATCGTTCAAATCGCTGATCCTGCAATCTAACAGTATGGATGCAGAATTGCGCCGTGCCGGATTTGAGGCTTTGGCCGTCCCCGGTGTGCGCCTGCGTTTGCTGGCCGAAGAGCAACTGGCTTTGCTGGATGTCGAAGCAGGCGACACTGATGCGGCACTGGAGCGGTTTCAGACAATCATGGACGATGCCGAGGTGACCTCAGGCTTGCAACGCCGTGCCCTACAAGCGATGGTGGCTTTGGGCGGCGCGCCGCAGGCCACCGAGACCGCCGAGGATGGGTGAGGGCACTGGCATGACAGAGCATGGCGCGACCAAAGGGCGATCTTTTGCGCGCAAGCAATTCGTTCTGGGCTTGGGCGTCGTTTCACTGACACTGCTGGCGGCCTGTGAAGAAAGAGAATTTATCCTGCCTGGCCCGCGCGAAGATGTAAGCTCGGTCCTGACACAGTCAGACACGGACGCGCCTGAGGCTACGGCGGACGAAGCGCGCGGCATTCAACTGCCGGGGCAGGTGGCAAATGCAGATGCCGCCCAGAGCTTTGGCACCCAAGCGTTCCGCACGGATCATCCAAGCCTTGGGAAACCGCTGCGCCAGATTTTTGCCGTAGACATAGGTGAAGGCGACAGCCGCAAGCACCGCATTGTTGCGGATCCTGTGGTGTCTGGGGGGCGCATCTTTACGCTGGATGCGCAAACCACGGTAACTGCCGTGTCGACGTCAGGAGCGGTTTTGTGGCAACGCAATGTGTTGCCTGACGGTGCCGAAGAAGGGGATGCGACTGGCGGTGGCCTCGCCGCTGATGGCAATGTTGTTTATGTCTCCACCGGCTTTGGTGCCCTGACCGCACTTGATGCCACCACCGGGAATATCATCTGGGTCCAAGACCTTGAGGCGACGGGATCGGGCCGGCCCACGGTGTTTGGTGATCTGATCTATATTATGGCCGGGGACGACACTGGCTGGGCGCTGAACAAATCAGACGGTCGCTTGGCCTGGCAAGTCACCGGATCAGACAGCCCGACAAATGTGCTTGGCGCGCCTGCACCGGTTGTTGTGGCCGGGCTGACCGTCTTTTCATTCGGCTCTGGCGAGATGCAGGCGGTGTTCAGCAAGGGTGGGTTGCGCCGCTGGGATGCCTCTGTGCTGGGCGAACGCAAGGGGCGGGCTCTGTCCAAGTATGATGATGTGACCGGGCGGCCCATTGCGGTGGGCAATGTGATCTATGCCGGAAACCAGTCAGGACGCACTGTGGCTGTAAATGCGCGCAGCGGTGCACGCATTTGGACAGCGAACGAGGGGGCGGTCGACACTGTTCTTCCTGTCGGCGGCAGCGTCTTTTTGGTCAGTGATCGCAACGAATTGCTGCGCCTTGATGCAAGCAATGGCGCGCGGATCTGGGGAACGTCATTGCCCGGCTTCGTGGACGTCAAGCAGGGGCGGCAGGCCGAGGTCTATGCCCAACATGGCCCCATTCTGGCCGGAGGACGTTTGATTGTCGCTTCATCTGACGGACTAATGCGCAGCTTTGACCCTGTATCTGGTACTTTGGTTGAGGCGACTGAGGTGCCAAATGGGGCGTCTACAGCGCCGGTCGTGGCCGGTCAGACGTTGTACCTTGTCGACCGCAAGGGGCAACTGGTTGCCTACCGCTAAGAGGCGACCAAAACTTTAGGTGCTTTTCGCGGGCGCGCATTTGGTCTATGTGCGCGACTCCTATCCGTTCGGACCAGACCCATGACCCTGACCCTCGCCATTGTCGGCCGCCCCAATGTGGGCAAATCGACCCTGTTCAACCGCCTTGTGGGCAAGCGCCTTGCGCTTGTCGATGATCAACCGGGTGTGACACGTGATTTGCGTGAAGGTGCTGCGCGTCTGGCTGATCTCCGTTTTACCGTGATTGACACGGCTGGATTGGAAGAAGTGACCGATGACAGCCTGCAGGGGCGCATGCGCCGCCTGACCGAGCGGGCCGTGGACATGGCTGATGTCTGCCTGTTCATGATCGATGCACGCACCGGAATTACCCCGACGGACGAGATATTTGCCGACATCCTGCGCAAACGCTCGGCGCATGTTTTGCTGGCCGCGAACAAGGCCGAAGGCGCTGCTGCGGATGCAGGTGTTCTTGAGGCGTACAATCTGGGTCTGGGTGAGCCGATCCGTTTGTCAGCTGAGCATGGTGAGGGTCTGAACGACCTGTATACACAGTTGCAACCTTTAGCCGACCTGCATGCCGAAAACGAGCGGTCGGAGGCTCCTGAGGTCGATGTAGACCTTGATGAAGAAGACGACGATCCCGATGCAATCCCACAACCCACAAACGCCAAGCCCTTGCAGGTGGCCGTGGTTGGGCGCCCCAATGCGGGTAAATCCACGTTGATCAACCAGATCGTCGGGGAAGATCGCCTGTTGACGGGGCCAGAGGCCGGGATCACCCGTGATGCGATTTCGCTGCGCACCGACTGGAACGGCACGCCGATGCGTATCTTTGACACGGCTGGCATGCGCAAAAAGGCCAAGGTACAGGAAAAGCTGGAAAAGCTGAGCGTGGGCGACGGTCTGCGGGCGGTCAAATTCGCCGAAGTGGTCGTGGTGCTGCTGGATGCTGCCATTCCGTTTGAACAGCAAGACCTGCGCATCGCAGATCTGGCCGAACGGGAAGGGCGCGCTGTCGTCGTTGCCATCAACAAATGGGACGTGGAAGAGGACAAGCAGGCCAAACTGCGCGATCTCAAGGAAAGCTTTGAGCGTTTGCTGCCGCAGCTGAAAGGTGCTCCATTGATCACCGTGTCTGCCAAGACGGGCCGCGGCATGGACCGTTTGCATGACGCAATCCTGCGCGCCTATGAGGTTTGGAACCGCCGCGTAAGCACCGCGCAACTGAACCGTTGGCTGACCGGTATGCTCGAGGCGCACCCGCCGCCAGCGCCGCAAGGCAAGCGGATCAAGCTGCGCTACATGACCCAAGCCAAAACCCGCCCGCCGGGGTTTGTTGTGATGTGCAGTCATCCTGACAAGGTGCCCGAGAGCTATAACCGCTATCTTGTCAACGGCTTACGGTTGGACTTTGACATGCCGGGCACGCCCATCCGCATCTTTATGCGCGGCCAGAATGACGCCAACCCTTACAAGGGCCGCAAAAAAGCACCGCCCAGCAAATTGCGCAAACATACGAACGGGCGACGCAGTTAACTGGACGCCCGCGCGGCCCTGAGGGTGGGTGAAATCAGGGCGGCGCCACCGGCCAGTGCCAGCAACCCCACACCGGCAAAGCTGTTCTGAAACGCTATGGCGACCAGCGCCCAGATCACTGCGATGCCATAGGTGGGAGCATGGCCCAAACTCCATTGGACAGCCCATGCCAGCGCGATCGCAACGCTGACCATGATCCAAGCTGCCGGGCCTTGTTCCAGAACCCCGTAGCCCGCCAGAAGCAAGCCAATGGCCACGCAACTCGCGGCACTTAACCATCCCGCATAAAGGCCAACCGGCCATGCCGCCGCCCATGCATCCGTGCGCGGTGCGCGCCATAGTGCCCAAAGTGCCGTGATCAGCATTACCCAGATCAACACTGTCGCCCAAACCGGGCTGCGCACAGCCACAGGCAACCAAACCGCACCGCCCGCCAAGGACAGCGCCAAGGGCAGGCGCATGGCCGTCCACTCTGGCGCAGTTCTGCGCTTCCACAGCCCAAAACCGGCCCCCACAATCAGCCACAGATAGATCACGCCCCAAATGGCGAACGCATAGCCTTTGGGCTGCACGGGCGGGTCAATCTGGGGCACCGGAAACTGGTCCGCATCAAAGCCGCCAAACCCGGGCACCCACAATGGAGAGGCCGCAAAGGCAACCGCCAACAACAAGACAATCAGGGGCATGGTATTCCACCGTTTACAATTTAAAGTAGTTCAGCGACGCTGCGTTCGGGTATTCTCTATTGCTTTCATATGTATTTCAAGGACTTGACCACACATGACCCGGATTGCGATTTTTTGTGATGGAACGTGGAATTCTCCCAAGATCCAGGAACCCACCAGCGTGCACAAACTAAAACAGGCGCTGGTGAGCGACCCGGCCCGCGGGCAGGTTGCCGCCTATTTTCAGGGGATTGGCACAGATGAGCGTTTTGATGGGCCGGTGAAAAAGTTCCTCAACAGATATGGTGGGGGCGCGTTTGGCTGGGGGCTCGATGCCAAGGTCAAGCAAGCCTATCAGTTCATCGCGCAGGCCTATGAGGCGGGGGACGAGATCTATTTGTTCGGCTTTTCACGCGGGGCGTATACGGCGCGATCTGTTGCGGGAATGATCCGCAAATGCGGGATCATTGAAGACACGAGCACGGATGGGATCAACGCGGCCTTTGATCTGTACCGCAAAAAGGGCCAGCGCAACATGCCTGACGCGCCCCATATCCGCGAGGCACGGCGCAAGATGTCGCTGCGCTTTGCGACCTCGGTAAGCGATATGGCCTGGCGCAACGATACGTCGCGATTGGTGGCCATTGCCTACATTGGCGTTTGGGACACTGTCGGTGCGCGCGGCATCCCGCCCTCATTGCTTGGACCCGTCGCCTCGCTTTGGAACCGGCAGTACAAGTTTCACGACATGAACCTGTCGAGCCTTGTGCAATCGGCCCGCCACGCCCTCGCGCTGGATGAGCGCCGTGTGTTCTATAAACCCGCCAAGTGGGATAATCTGGACGGTGAAACCGGGCTTAACGAAGGTGACACCGGCCCTCTGCGCGCCTATCAGCAGATGTGGTTTGTGGGCAATCACAGCATTGTCGGCGGGTCCGGGGCCGAGCAACCCCTGTCGATGATCCCGTTGGACTGGGTGGTTCAGGGGGCGGGCCGCCTGACGCTTGAGCAGGGCGCCAAATTCCCGCCCTGCGATCCGGACCCATTGGTGGAAGCGCCTGCGATCACGCCCAAGCGATCTTTCTTGCAAAAATGGCGCCAAGGTCCGTTGCAGGAATGGGAAACCCATGTCTCGGTACGCGACAGATGGAAGGGGCGAAGTGACTACCGCCCCAAGTCCTTGCGCATTTAGCCGAGCGTTCCGTCCGTACCCAGCACCGTTTTGCCACCCAAATAGGGGGCAAGTGCTGCGGGTAGATTAACCGACCCATCCGCCTGCTGCCCGTTTTCCAGTACGGCAATCAGACAACGCCCTAAGGCGAGGCCGGAGCCGTTCAGCGTGTGGACGAATTGTGGTTTGCCGCCATCTGCCGGTTTGAAACGCGCATTCATGCGCCGGGCCTGAAAGTCGCCAGTGGTGGAGACAGAGCTGATTTCGCGGTATTTGTTCTGACCGGGCAACCACGCCTCGATGTCATAGGTGCGACGCGCACCGAAACCCATGTCCCCGGTGCACAGCACAACCGTTCTGTACGGGATATCAAGAGCCTCCAGAATCCCTTCGGCGCAGCGTAGCATGCGCTTCTGCTCTGCTTCGCTATCGTCGGGATGTGTGATCGATACCATCTCGACTTTCTCGAACTGGTGCTGTCGCAGCATGCCTGATGTGTCTCGACCGGCGCTACCTGCTTCGGAGCGGAAGCACACTGAGTGGCATGTCATGCGGATGGGCAGCGTACTTGCGTCCATCACATCTCCTGCTACGGAATAGGTCAGCGGTACTTCGGAGGTCGGAATCAGCCACATTCCATCTTCGGTGCGATAGCTGTCTTCGCCGAATTTGGGCAATTTATCAGTGCCATACATGGCTTCGTCCCGCACCAAGACGGGGGTGTAGATTTCGGTCAGGCCATTTTTGTCGACATGGGTGTCGAGCATGAATTGCGACAATGCACGATGGACGCGTGCCACAGCACCCTTGCCGAATACAAAACGGCTACCCGAGATTTTGGCCGCAGTCTCGAAGTCCAAATAGGGGGCGACGCCTGTAATTTCGAAGTGTTCACGGGGTGTGAAATCAAAGGCACGCGGGGTGCCCCAGCGGTTGACTTCGACATTGTCATCCTCGTCTGCGCCGTCTGGCACATCATCGGCAGGCAGATTTGGGATGTAGCCAAGGCGATCGGTCAGTTGTGCATCCAAAGCCTTCGCTTCTTCCTGCATCACACTGATTTCTTTTTTCTTTTCTGCGATGAGTGTGCGCAGCCTTTCGAACTCTGCCTCATCGCCACGGCCTTTGGCCGCGCTGACTTCTTTGCTGGCCTTGTTCTGTTCGGCCTGTGCAGTTTCGGCGGCTAGGATCTTGGCACGTCGTGCTTCATCCAGTGCCAGCAATTCAGACGACACCGGTGCGTCCCCACGGCGCGCAAGGGCGGCGTCGAAGGCTGCGGGGTTTTCGCGGATGATCCGGATGTCGTGCATGGGTCTCTAACCTCTGGTCAGGGTGAATGTGTTGGGGTCATATGCCCGATTGTTGGGGCGTGGAAAAGGGGCGGAATGGCGATGCACGGAGGGTGGGCGGGGTATGCACGGCTTGGTGCATGTTTTTGGCTAAGGCCGCGTTAAGGTTTCTGTCGGAGCTTTCGGCCCAGCAGCCAATCCGGGTATATGGCATCTTGGGCAGGGCCAGCCTTAGGGCGCATCCGAGCGGTGGATCGCGATGTTGGTGCGGCTCCATGGTCCAATGCTCACCGCAATGGCGTCTCCGCCGCTTTGCGACGACACGACACCGACCAGTTCCGCACCATCCGGGCCCAGTTGCAGGACCGGACTGCCGGAATTGCCAGAGATGACCCGACATCCCAGGACAAAGAGATCCGGCGTGGCATCGCGCACCGCACAGTCTGTGCTGCCGGACAGGAGGAAGGGGGCAAGGCGGTGGTATCCCAACAGGGCGAGGGTGTCTTGCTGTGGGCGACCCAAGGGGAACGTGGCGATGTCCGTGATCGGGGAATCGAGTTTCCACAGACCGATATCCGCTTGGGGCGAGTGTTGTCCGCTGCGGCGGTAGTCGGGATGCCTGATCCGTTCAACAATGCGACGCCGGGCGATGACCGTGCTGTTAAAGGCCCCGGCGAGAAACACAGTTTGGGCGTCGGGGTCGTCAGAGGCCGTTCCCCCCGAACAATGGCCTGCCGTCAGCACGAGGTTCGGGGCCACCAGTGCGCCCGAGCAAAAGCCACGGCCGGGATCATTGGGGTCAAAGACGCGCCCGATGGCGGGCCAGTTGGCGGCTTCGGTCTCGGGCAAGGGGAGCATGGGTGTCAGGTGGCTTTCGCCTAGGGCCGGCAGGGCGACGCAGATGAAAAGCAGGACACGCAAGATCATGAGCCGCACACTAGCGACCATGATCGGGGACGTCTATTGCGCCATTGTGTTGCCGGATCGGGGGGCATCCTGCTCGCAAAACAGGGCTGATTGGTTCCTCAATGCGTCATTGCAGTGGCAATCCGTCATCACGAACGCCTTTCCGCCTTGCACCGCGCGCGCACCAACAATAGGTAATGCCAAATCTTGCGATGGGCGTGTGTGCCCCAAGACAAAAAGGACGCGACATACATGGAAGCCTTTGCTCAGTTTGTACCCCTGATCCTCATCTTCGGGATCATGTATTTCTTGCTGATCCGCCCACAGCAAAAGAAGGTCAAAGAACACGCCGCAATGGTTGGTGCGTTGCGCCGGGGTGATCAGGTGGTGACCCAAGGCGGCCTGATCGGCAAAGTGACCAAGGTCAAAGACGACAACGAGATCGAAGTTGAGGTCGCAGACGGCGTCAAGGTGCGTGTGGTTCAATCGACTATCGCGCAAGTCCTGAGCAAGACCGAGCCTGCCAAGTAATGCTGCAGATCGAAGGGTGGAAACGGGTTCTGATCTGGGCGACCGTCGCCGTTGGTCTGTTGTTGGCGCTGCCAAACGGGTTTTACACCCGGGTTGAAGGGCACAATGACGCCGCACAGGCCATCGAGTTGGGCGCGAACACGCCAGAAAATCAGACCGCTTTGGCGCAATGGCCCACATGGATGCCATCGAGCCTTGTGAACCTCGGCCTTGATCTGCGCGGCGGCGCGCATTTGCTGGCCGAAGTGCAGGTTGCAGATGTTTATGCATCCCGGATGGAGGCCAGTTGGCCTGAGGTTCGCAACGCCCTGCGCGAGGAACGGGCCACGGTTGGCACCATCCGGCTTCAGCAGTCTCCTCCGGATGAACTGCGTGTGCGCATTTCCGAAGAGAGCGGCATGCAGCGCGCTGTGCAGATTGTGCGTTCTCTGGCAGTGCCAGTGCAGACCCTGACAGGCGTCGGGGCAAATGACATCGAGGTGCGCGCAGACGGCACCAACGTCATCGTGATCACGCTCAGCGATGCCGAAAAGCTTGCCAGTGATGAACGCACCGTCCAGCAATCCCTTGAGATCGTACGCCGTCGTATTGACGAGGTTGGCACGCGCGAACCCACGATCCAACGTCAGGGCGCCGATCGCATATTGATTCAGGTGCCGGGCATTGGGTCGGCCGCAGAGTTGAAGGCGATCATCGGCACCACGGCGCAGTTGACCTTTAATCCGGTGGTCTCACGGACTGCCGATCCGGATCAGACGCCCGGAATCGGCAACAAGTTGGTCCCGTCGTTGGACGAACCCGGCCAGTTTTACGTGATCGAGAGTGCGCCAGTGGTGACGGGCGAAGATCTGGTTGATGCCCAGCCTGCGTTTGATCAGAACGGCAATCCGGCGGTGAACTTCCGGTTCAACACGTCTGGGGCGCGGTCGTTTGGGGACTACACCGCCGAAAATATCGGATCGCCCTTTGCCATTGTGCTGGATGATGAGGTGGTGAGTGCCCCTGTGATCCAGAGCCATATTCCGGGCGGGTCGGGGATCATTACTGGCAACTTTGATGTCGAAGAGTCCACCAATCTCGCCGTTTTGCTGCGGGCAGGGGCCTTGCCTGCGAAACTGACTTTCCTCGAAGAACGCACGATTGGGCCGGAGCTGGGCCAAGACAGCATTGATGCGGGCAAGGTTGCGACCATGGTCGCCTTTGCTGCTGTGCTGGTGTTCATGTTCCTGAGTTACGGGCTGTTTGGCGTCTTTGCCAATATCGCGCTGATCGTGAATATCGGGCTGATCTTTGGCCTTTTGTCCCTGATCGGGGCGACGCTGACGTTGCCGGGGATCGCCGGGATCGTGTTGACGGTCGGGATGGCGGTGGATGCCAACGTGCTGATCTTTGAGCGTATTCGCGAAGAGTTGAAATCAGCCCGTGGTCCGGCGCGCGCCATTGAGCTTGGCTATGAAAAGGCGTTGTCGGCGATTCTGGATGCCAACATCACAACCTTCATTACGGCCGTGATCCTGTTTGCCATGGGCTCGGGCCCAGTGCGTGGATTTGCGATAACCTTGGGTCTGGGGATCATGACGTCGGTGTTTACGGCGATCTTTGTGACCCGCCTTTTGCTGGTCATGTGGTTTGAACGCCGCCGCCCGAAAACGATTGAGGTCTGAGCGATGCGTTTGAAACTGATCAAACAGGGTACGACCTATGACTTCTTTTCCCGCTGGAAGATCTGGCTGGGGATATCAGCACTGCTGGTCATCCTTGGTTTTGTGTCTTTCGCCATTCAGGGTCTGAACTTTGGTATCGATTTCCGGGGCGGAACCACGATCCGGACCGAAAGCACGCAAGCCGTCGATATCGGGGTTTACCGCGATGCGATGACGCCGCTGGAATTGGGCGATATCTCGATCACCGAGGTGTTTGACCCGACTTTTGATGATGATCAGAACGTGGCCATGGTTCGCATTCAGGCGCAGGACGGACAAGAGGCGGTGACGCCCGAGACGATCCTTGCGGTTGAGGCGGCCTTGCAAGCCTCTGTGCCGGACATCAAGTTTGTGTCTGTCGAATCCGTTGGCCCCAAAGTGTCGGGCGAGTTGATCCAAACGGCGGCGTTGGCTGTGATTCTCGCCATTGCGGCGGTCCTGATCTACATCTGGTTACGCTTTGAATGGCAGTTTGCGCTGGGGGCCGTGGCGGCGCTTGTGCATGACGTGATCCTGACAATTGGCGTTTTTTCCGAACTGCAGATCAAGTTTGATCTGGCGATCATTGCTGCCCTTCTGACGATTGTGGGCTACAGCCTTAACGATACCGTGGTTGTGTTTGACCGGGTGCGTGAGAACCTGCGCAAGTACAAGAAACGCCCCCTCAACGAAGTGCTCAATATCTCGATCAACGAGACGCTGAGCCGGACGTTGATGACCTCTGTCACCACACTGCTGGCGCTGATCTCGCTTTATGTGCTGGGCGGCGACGTGATCCGTGGGTTCGTGTTTGCGATGATCTGGGGCGTGATCGTGGGGACGTACAGTTCTGTTTTTGTCGCCTCGACCATCCTGTTGTGGTTGGGCGTCAAGCGAAACTGGGACAAGCCGGATGCCAATGCAGGCAATCAATACGCCAACATAGATGCCTGATCTGATCACTGCTGCCCTGGCGTTGCCGGGGCTGTGGTGGTTGTTGGGTGCGATTGTGATGGCAGGCCTTGTGCGTGGGTTCACCGGCTTTGGGTCGGCCATGATCATCATGCCTGTGGCCAGTTCGGTGCTGGGCCCGTTTGCAGCGCTTGCCTTTCTTACTGTTGTGGAATTCTGGGGGCCTTTGCCCAATCTGCGCGCGGCGTGGCGAACGGGAGATGCGCGCGAGGTGGCGTTGTTGCTGGGGGGCGCTGCGCTGACTTTGCCGCTGGGTCTGTGGTCGCTGTCGCAGCTTGAACCTGCGGTCTTTGGCTGGGCCGTTTCTGTGGTTGTGCTGGTGCTGCTTGTGCTGGTGATGAGCGGCTGGCGCTATTCCGGGCGCCTTAGCCGTCCAAGCGTTCTTGGTGTCGGCGGTGTCGGCGGATTCCTGGGCGGTCTGGTGGGTGTGCCGGGGCCACCTGTGATCATGCTTTACATGGCCAGCGCGTTGCCCATCGCCGCGATCCGCGCCAATTTTCTGTTGTACCTGCTGGGTATTGATCTGCTGATGATAGCGGTCTTTATCGTGACCGATCTGCTTGATCCGTTGGCGGTGACGGTAGGGTTGATCTGTGTCCCGGTGTACATGTGTGCCAACTTGTTGGGCGCATGGCTGTTTGACCCATCTGCCGAGCGACTTTTCCGCAGCTTGGCCTATATCGTGATTGCACTGTCAGCTATTGTGGGCCTGCCCGTCTGGAGTTGAGCGATATGCGTCTGAATGAGATCACCTATACTGATGCCAAACCTGTCGAGGGCTATGGCCCCGGTTTCTTCCGCATTGGCGGAGAGGTGATCCAGGGTGCGGTGCTGACTGGCCCCACGGGCACTGGGCCATGGGGTGGGTTGGATGCCTCTGAGGCTTTGCTGGACCTTGCGGGCGTCGTGGACGTGCTGTTTCTGGGCACGGGCGCAGAGATTGCGCATATCCCGGCCAGTTTGCGCGCACAACTGGACGGCGCTGGCATTGGGGTCGAAGTGATGTCGTCGCCTTCCGCTGCGCGCACGTACAATGTGCTCTTGAGTGAAGGGCGCCGTGTTGCCCTTGCGATGTTGCCTGTTTGAAGCGAGACGCATTTTTGAAGAAAAAATGCGTGGGGGGGCCAGCCCCCCGGCGCGATGCGCGCCTCCCCCCGGGATTTTTTTAAATCAGAGAAAATGGGCGCGTGTTGGCGTTTCATGTTCGTCTTGTGTGGGTTAGGTCTGGTGTCATGGACCTGATTTTTTCTGATCTGGCGGTGGGACGCGCGGGCTTGCCTGTGTTGGCGGGGTTGAATTTTACCCTGTCTCCGGGCCGTGCGCTGGTGCTGCGCGGTCCCAACGGGTCGGGCAAGACCACGTTGTTGCGCACTGTTGCGGGCTTACAGCCGCCGATGGCTGGTGAGTTGGTGGGGGCGGAGGATCGCGTTGCCTACGGAGCCCATGCGGACGGTTTGAAGGCCGCACTGACTGTTACTGAGAACCTGCGTTTCTGGGGGGCCGTCTTTGGCCAGCGCGACATCGAGGGCGCTTTGCGTGCCTTCGATTTAGAGGCCCTTGCGGACCGGCGGGCTGCATCTTTGTCGGCTGGGCAAAAGCGACGTCTGGGACTGGCGCGAATGGTTGTCACGGGGCGCCCGGTCTGGGTACTGGACGAGCCGACGGTGTCACTGGATGCGGCCTCTGTCGGGTTGTTTGCGGATGCGGTGCGCGCGCATTTGGCTGGTGGTGGATCGGCGTTGATTGCCACCCACATCGATCTGGGCCTTGATGGCGATGTGCTGGACGTCACCCCATTTCGTGCTGCAGCCGAAACGATGGCCCATGCGGATGAGGCGTTCTTGTGAGAGCGCTGTTTGTCCGCGACCTGACGCTGGCCTTGCGCGCCGGGGGGGGATTTGGCCTTGGGCTTGCGTTTTTCCTGATTGTGGTTGTGCTGGTGCCGTTTTCGGTTGGCCCGGCGCCGGACCTGTTGGCGCGTATCGCGCCGGGGGTGTTGTGGCTGGGAGCACTGCTGGCGTGCCTGCTGTCGCTGGACCGGCTGCTGGCCGTGGATTTTGAGGATGGCGCGTTAGATTTGCTCGCAACCTCGCCCTTGCCACTGGAAGGCGTTGTGGCGGTCAAGGCGGCCGCCCATTGGGTGACAACGGGCCTGCCGCTGGTGCTGGCGGCGCCGGTTTTGGGCGTTCTGCTCAACCTTGCGCCCGAAGGATACCGCGTGCTGGTGATCAGCCTTGCGCTTGGCACGCCTGCTTTGTCGATGATCGGGGCCTTTGGTGCGGCACTGACCGTCGGGATCAAGCGCGGCGGTTTGCTGATGTCCTTGCTGGTTCTGCCGCTTTATGTTCCCACGTTAATCTTTGGGGCCGAGGCGGCGCGCCGTGCAGCTGAGGGCCTTAATGCGACCACCCCGTTACTGTTCGTGGCGGGGATCACGGCGGGGGTTCTGGCCCTGATGCCCTTTGCCGCAGGGGCTGTGTTGCGCGTGAACCTCAGATAACGCGCATTTTGATTGAGATGGCCGCGGCGAAGATTTAGGTAAGACATATGTCACTTTGGGAATATGCCAATCCGGTCAAGTTCTTGGCCTTAAGCGAACGGGTCATGCCGTGGCTTTGGGTGTCGTCGGGCATTTGCCTTGCTGTGGGGCTGATCTGGGGCTTTTTCTTCACTCCGGATGATTTCCGCCAAGGGTCTACCGTCAAGATCATCTATCTGCATGTGCCCGCTGCTTTAATGGCGATCAATGCGTGGTTCATGATGCTGGTGGCCTCGCTGATCTGGATCGTGCGGCGGCATCATGTGTCAGCACTTGCGGCGCGTGCGGCGGCGCCAGTGGGCGTTGTGATGACGTTGATCGCGCTGTTCACCGGGGCGATCTGGGGCCAACCGATGTGGGGGACATGGTGGGCCTGGGATCCGCGCCTGACATCGTTCCTGATCCTGTTCCTGTTCTATCTGGGCTACATCGCCCTGTGGGAGGCCATTGAGGACCCGGATACGGGTGCTGATCTGACGTCGATCCTGTGTCTTGTGGGCACGGTGTTTGCAGTGCTGTCGCGTTACGCAGTCAACTTCTGGAATCAGGGGTTGCATCAGGGGGCGTCGTTGAGCCTCGACAAGGAAGAGAACGTGGCAGATGTGTTCTATCAGCCGCTGCTGGTGTGTATCGCAGGCTTTGTTCTGCTGTTCCTGGCGCTGGTGTTGTACCGGACAGGCACCGAAATTCGAGTGCGTCGGACGCGGGCGCTGATCGCCCGCGAAGGGCGCAATCTGGAGCAGGGGGCATGATGCCGGACCTTGGCAAATACGCGGATGCGGTTCTGTCGGCCTATGCGGTGTCTATTGTGCTGTTGGTCGCGATTGTCGGCGTGAGCCTGTGGCGCGGAAAGCGCGTGCGCGCAGCCATGCGAGACGTTGAAAATCGGACCAAAAACAATGGCTAAGCTGTCGCCTTTGATGTTGGCGCCCATCGGTATCTTTGCCGGATTCGTGGCGCTTGCGGCTGTGGGGATGTTTCGTGACAACCCTCGTGAATTGCCCTCAACCCGGTTGGGCCAACCCGCGCCCGAACTGACCGAAGAGACGCTTGGCGATTTGCCGGGCGTCACCCGTGAGATGCTGGCGAGTGGTGAGGTGACGCTGGTCAACTTCTGGGCATCATGGTGTCCGCCGTGTCGGGCCGAACACCCCAAATTGCTAGAGATGGCCGCCGCGGGCATTCCGATCGTTGGTGTCAATTTCCGAGACACAGAAAGCGCAGCGCGCGGCTATCTCGACGATGACGGGAACCCGTTTGTCGGCGTGGCCTTTGACCCCGCAGGCCGATCCGCTATCGACTGGGGGGTCACGGCCCCACCAGAGACATTCATTCTGGGGCGCGACGGGACCGTCCTGTTCCGCTATATCGGCCCGCTTGTGGGGTCGGATTACGAAAACCGGTTTGTGCCAGCATTTGAAGAGGCGCTCGCAAAAAAATAGCGCCCGCACACCGAGGTATGCGAGCGAAATACGTGCTGATAAGTCTTTAATTATGCGTTGCTGCGGCTCCGCATGAGAGCCATCAGGCCGAACCCGCCGATCAGGAGGAGTAGGCTGGCTGGTACTGGAACGACACTTACCTTGAATTCACCCACAGCACCGGACTCGGAATAGCTTACGATCAGCATGTCGCCAACGGCGCCTCCAAAGTCGAACAGAGTAAATTCGTTTGGGGTCTGAACGTTAGAAGTGTCGGATACATTTAGATCCACCACGGCCTGTGTCTGAACAGGGGCACCGTCCAACAACAGGCTCACAAACGAGCCTTGCGCCGTATCAATCAGGAACACCTCGGTCAACGAGATGAGCGTCGCAAAGTCGAATATTAGGGTGCCACCGACCGCATCATCCGGAACGATGGGATCCCCGGGGGCGGGCGCGTTTTCCTGAACGATAAGAATGTTGCCAAAGCCTCTTAGCGCACCTGATACGGAATTTGCGAACGGAGACGCCAGATCGACGTCGCCACCAGTTACCGCGTCGGTGTCAAAAATGACTGCCTGATTGGTGCCGCCGAATGCAGAGATGTCTGCGACAATGCCACCGCCCAAGTTTACGTCCTTTGCGAGCACATCGCCTGAACTAAACCCTTCAAAATCGACAGTCGCCGCGCTGCTCATTGTCGCTGCGCTCATCATTATCGCACCGATTGATGCGCTTGAAAGATACTTCATCGTAAACCACTCCTATGACCAACTAGACAGAAAAGTCGTCACTGACGACGTCTGTTGGGTCGTTGTGGTTACAATCAGGTATGCGTATCAAGCATTTATGAGTGCGTTTTTGATACGCGTACTTTTAAATGCCTTGTCGCTAAAAAAACATCCTATTCACGGCTGTTTGCCAAATAATCTGGCGTGAATTGGGCGGTGATAAATAGTGAGAGGCCACAAAAAAACCCGCCAAAGCGGGTTTCTCTTGAGTTTTTTCAGGTGCCTTGAGGGGGTTTATGCCGCCTGAGCGAGGTTGCGCAGCACGTAGTGCAGCACGCCGCCGTGCTCGATGTATTCAATCTCAATCGCGGTATCGATCCGGCACTTCAGCATGATCTCTTTGACGGTTCCGTCTGCCATCGTGATGGTGCAGGGCACCTCTTGCAGCGGTTGGATTGTATCCAGACCAGAGATCGAAACCGTCTCTTCGCCGGTCAGACCCAGTGATTTGCGGCTATCGCCGCCGGTGAATTCAAACGGGATCACGCCCATTCCAACGAGGTTCGAGCGGTGGATGCGCTCGAAAGACTCGGCGATGACCGCTTTGACGCCCAGCAGGGCCGTGCCCTTGGCCGCCCAGTCACGGGACGACCCGGCACCATATTGCTCGCCACCAAAGATGACCAGCGGTGTGCCTGCGTCCTGATGCGCCATAGCTGCGTCATAGATCGACGTCTGCGCGCCATCAGGGCCCTTGGTGTAGCCACCTTCGACCCCATCCAGCATCTCGTTCTTGATGCGAATGTTGGCGAAAGTGCCGCGCATCATGATCTCGTGGTTGCCGCGTCGCGAGCCGTAGGAGTTGAATTCACGCGGGGCGACCTGACGATCCATCAGGTATTGGCCTGCAGGTGTGCTTTCCTTGAACGACCCGGCGGGGGAGATGTGGTCGGTCGTGATCATATCCCCGAGGATCGCCAGTACTTTGGCACCGTCGATGTTGGAAATCGTACCCGGCTCGGCGCCCATGCCCTGAAAGTAGGGTGGGTTTTGCACGTAGGTCGAGGTTGGCGGCCAGTCGTAGGTCAGCGCGTCTGTGGTTTCCACGCCTTGCCATTTCTCGTCGCCTTTGAAGACGTCCGCATACTTTGTCTGGAACGCTTCGCGCGTCACGGTGGCCTCAACCAGTTCTGCGACCTCTTGCGACGTTGGCCAGATGTCTTTCAGGAAGACGTCATTGCCATCCTTGTCCTGACCAATCGCGTCTTTGGACAGATCGATATCGAGCGTGCCTGCCAGCGCATAGGCCACCACGAGGGGGGGCGAGGCGAGGTAGTTGGCGCGCACGTCCGGGCTGATCCGCCCTTCAAAGTTGCGGTTGCCCGACAGAACGGCCGTTGCGACGAGATCACCGTCCGCAATGGATTTCGAGATTTCGGGTTGCAGCGGGCCGGAGTTGCCGATGCAGGTGGTGCAGCCGTAACCGACGAGGTTGAAGCCGATCTTGTCCAGATCGTCCTGCAACTCAGCCGCCTCAAGATAGGCAGAGACAACTTGAGAGCCCGGAGCGAGCGATGTTTTGACCCAAGGCTTGCGATCTAGCCCGAGTGCGGCCGCTTTGCGCGCCACGAGGCCCGCACCGATCATCACGTAAGGGTTGGATGTGTTCGTGCACGACGTGATCGAGGCGATCACGACCTTGCCGCTTTCCATGGTGTAGTCTTCGCCCTCGACGGTGATTTCCTTGCCCATGGGGCGCTTGAACGTCTCTTCCATCTCGCGCTTGAACGCGGCTTGGGCGTCGGTAAGCGCGACGAAATCCTGCGGGCGTTTGGGGCCCGAGATCGCCGGCACGATGGTGCCCATGTCCAGATGCAGGGTGTCTGTGTAGATCGGGGCGTAGTCGTCGCCGCGCCAGAACCCGTTTTCCTTGGCATAGGCTTCGACCAGCGCGATGCGGTCTTCGTCCCGGCCCGTGTTGCGCAGGTAGCGCAGGGTTTCGTTGTCGATGGGGAAGAAGCCGCAGGTGGCGCCATATTCGGGGGCCATGTTGGCGATGGTGGCGCGGTCGGCCAGTGGCAGGCGGTTCAGGCCTTCGCCATAGAATTCGACGAATTTGGAAACAACGCCCTTTTCGCGCAGCATCTCGACCACTTTCAGCACGAGGTCGGTGCCCGTTGTGCCTTCCATCATCGAACCTGTCAGCTCAAAGCCGATGACTTCGGGGATGAGCATGGAGATCGGCTGGCCCAGCATCGCGGCTTCGGCTTCGATCCCGCCAACACCCCAGCCCAGTACGGCGGCGCCGTTGACCATGGTGGTGTGGCTGTCTGTACCGACGAGCGTGTCGGGATAGGCGACTTCGGCGCCATTCTGGTCGGTGTCCGTCCAGACGGTTTGCGATAGATACTCAAGGTTCACCTGGTGGCAGATGCCGGTTCCGGGGGGCACAACGCGGAAGTTGTTAAAGGCGGACTGGCCCCATTTGAGGAAGGTATAACGCTCCATATTCCGCTCGTATTCGCGGTCCACGTTCATCTGAAAGGCGCGCGGGTTGCCGAATTCATCAATCATGACCGAGTGGTCGATTACCAGATCGACGGGGTTCAGAGGATTGATCTGTTCGGCGTCGCCGCCAAGAGACACGATAGCGTCGCGCATGGCCGCAAGGTCCACAACAGCAGGAACACCGGTGAAATCCTGGAGCAGCACGCGGGCAGGGCGGTAGGCAATCTCGCGCGGGTTCTGGCCACCATTGGTGCCCCATTCGGCAAATGCTTTGATGTCATCGACGCTGACTGTCTTGCCATCTTCAAAGCGCAGCATGTTTTCCAGCACCACTTTCAGTGCGGCGGGCAACTTCGAAAAATCACCAAGCCCGGCCTCGGTCGCGGCGGGAATGGAGTAGTAGTCAATGGACTGGGTTCCGACGCTAAGCGTCTTGCGTGTCTTTGCACTGTCGTGGCCAACTGTAATGGGCATTGGGAAATCCTTTCCTTGCGGCGGCGGGGGGCTGTTTCGAGGGTGTCATGCCCCAAGGACCGGCGTGGTTCAACAGAAATTCAGACCCCTGCGACGATTTTGTATACCATGGTGTACAATTTTAGGTCAAAACATGAATGTCACTGTCACACAACCTCAACAAACCTTGATTGGCGAAACCGAAATAGGCGGCGTATGTCTGTCCCGTATCGCCAAACAAAACACATCAAAACACGATCGAGCTGCGCTTATGAAACATCTGATTCCTCTGGTCATGGCTGCCTTTGCCGCGCTCAGCGCGCCGGTTTCGGCCCAATCCCCGGTGGTCGTGGAACTATTCACCTCGCAAGGGTGTTCATCTTGCCCGCCTGCGGACAAGCTGATGCATGAATTGGCCAAGCGGGACGACGTGATCGCGTTGGCCCTGCACGTGGATTATTGGGATTACATCGGCTGGAAGGACGAGTTTGCGCACCCGGCCAATGCCGATCGCCAGCGTGGCTATGCGATGGAGGCGGGACGGCGGTCTGTTTACACGCCGCAAATGATCATCAACGGGACCACCGACATTGTGGGTGCGCGGCCGATGGAACTGTCCAAGGCGATTGCGGATCACAGCGCTCTGACCTCTCCTGTGACGCTCAACGCCAAGCGGGACGGCGACGTGGTGCGGATTAGGGCCACCACTGCGGCGCGTAACACAGGTATGCTGGTCCATATGTTGCGCATTGAACCCGAGCGGACGGCCCGCATCACACGGGGCGAAAACGCGGGCCACACACTGACCTATGCCAACGTCACCGAAGACTGGAAAATCCTGCGCGAGTGGGACGGGGTGACTGATCTGGACCTTGAGGCGCAAGCCAGTGGCGACGCGCCTGTCGTTGTCATTGTTCAAGTGGGCCGCCATGGCCCCATTCTGGCAGCAGCACAGATACAATAGGCACGGCTCGGTTTGTTGCGGGCGTTCTCTGGCCGCAGATCAGACCGTGCCGCGCCAGCGCCGAGCCACCCACAGCCATTGTTCCGGGTTCGCACGGATGCGCGCGCTGATGCTGTCATTCATGGCTTGGGTCATCGTGATCGGGTCCGAATGTTCGATCGGAGCCTCCATCACACATTCAAATGACAGCCCGTCCGCGCCCCGCAGTCCATAGAATGGAATCAGCAATGCATTATAGCGCAGAGCCAATTCCGCGGCGGAGACCGCAGTGTGTGCCGGTTTGCCCATGAAATCCAGAACTGGCGCGCCGTGCACGTGTTGGTCAAAGAGCAGCACCAGCTGCCCGCCAGCCTTGAGGTGGCGCACGAAACCGGCTGTTCCCTTGCGCCCTTTGGGAAACACAGGGCCACCAAAGGCCTGCATGGTGCGCACGTAATGGGCGTTGAAATAGGGATTCGCCATATCGCGATAAAGCCCGCCCACATCAAACCCACGCGACACCAGCGTCGCCCGTACGGCTTCGTAATTTCCAAAGTGCCCGGTGACCAGAACCACGGGCTGACCCCGTGCCACCGCCTGTTGCAGATGGTCAAACCCTTCGCCTTTGATCTCGGCCCCGTTCTGGCGGGCAAGGAGTTGTTTTGTCGAATAGTTTTCGATCAAAGTCCGGCCTGCATTGTCGAGGCTGGCATGCGCGATGCGTCGGTGTTCGGCATGGGGCAGGTGGGGCAGGACGAATTCGAGGTTCTTTTGTGCACGGCGCATGTACCCGGACACGGGCGCTATGAAACGAGACAGAACCTTGCCCATGAACGGCACGCGCCAACGATAGGGCATCGCGAAGGCCGTTCCGATAAAGACCCGCGCAAGCAGGTTCACCGCGTAATACTCTACGCGCTTCTTGGGCGCTATGTCGGCAGGGTCTTGGGCCATAGACTTCTTTGCTTTTTGGTTTGGCGCTCAGGCAACACGTGTTTCTCTATGCCAGACATAAATCCCTGCCCCTGCGATCACAAGCGCGCCCAGCATGGTGAAGGCATCGGGGACCTCGCCAAACAGAACAAGCCCCCAGATCACAGCAAAGATCAGACCAGTGTAGTTGAATGGCGCAAGCAACCCTGCTTCGGCCATGCTCAGCGCGCGGATCAGCATCAACTGTCCTGCGGTGCCGACCGCTCCGATCAGACACAGCAAGGCAATGCTGGTCAGATTAAAGGTGGGCATGTGAAAGGGCAGGATCAGGGTCAGGATCACGGCACCAACCAACCCTGTGTAGAACAGCGATGTCCATACGTCTTCGTCGGGACCAAGGCGGCGGGTGATCAGGGTGTAGCTGGCAAAGCAGAACGCGGCGACCAGCGGCAGCAACCCGGCAGGTTGGAACACGTCCGTCCCGGGCCGGATCACGATAAGTGCGCCGACAAGCGCAACCGCAATCGCACCGATCCGCCGCGGCCCAAGCGCTTCGCCCAGAAAGAGCGCCGCGCCCAAAGTGATAAGCAGCGGGTTCATCGCCATCACCGCAGTGGCTTCCGCAAGGCCAATTTGACCCAATGCCAGAAAGAAGAAAAATGTGGCCATCATAAGCAAGAGGGACCGGGTGATTTGCAGTTTTGGGTAGGCACTATGGGCCACCTTGCGCAGGTGCGGTGCGACCAGAACCAGAACGATGAACATTTGCCCGGCATAGCGGGCCCAAAGGGCGGGAAGGGTCCCTGTCATCGGGCTGACGGCTTTGACTGCGACGTCCATAATTCCAAAACAAAAAATGGCCGCCACCGCCAGCAGAATGGCACGTTTCGGTGGAGGCGTCTTGTTTGTCATCTTGGTGGCTTAGTGGGTTTTTACAAAGAAGGGAACGCGGTGCGCAGTTCAGTGCAAACTATTTGAAAACCGGAACATTTTATGAGGCCTTGCCGCATGAAACGCATCACACCTGAGCTGACCAAACAAGGTCGCGCCCCTTGCATAGAACATTCCAAGTCTCTGCCGCTTTTGTGCCAACCAGGGTGAAAGCAGAGCGCGGCCGCAAAGGACACTCAGGCCTATCACGGCCACCAAAGCGGCCTGCTTAGACGACAGGGATGCGCCTATCCCTTTGGGACACGCGCGTCACGCGGACCCTTTTGGATAGCGTACAGCATCACTCCTCATCGGCGCTCAGCAGCACCAGATCGCCCGCATTCTCCATATCCCGGATGACCGTCACGATCATGGCCATTGCAGCGTCTGTGTCGGCGGGGGCCGGAGTGCCAGCCTCGCTCACTTCCTCGCGCAGCTGATCGGCTAGACGGGCGGACATGTTTTCAAGGACGTATTCAACGCTGGCCTTCATCCCCATCAATCCAGCGCCGGCAAGGGCGGTGACAAGATCGGCCTGATCGACATCGCGCACAATACGGGGGATGTCGCGGGGCGCGATGCGTTCGGGGATGTTGCCAAAGGTGAAAATCGCCTTGCGCACGGCATTGGCGAACCCCTCATCCGTCTCATCAAGGCCCTCCAGTACATCATCGCGTGTCATGGACGTGGAGGAATTCAGGATCGCGCCCACACGTTCGACCGGACCATCCTCAAAGGCGCTTACCGGGCGCGCGTCCAGTTGGGCGGCGAGCGACAGGCCAATGCGTTCCACGGCGTCGGGGCTGATGGCGCCAGTCTTGGACACGGCATAGGTAATCTGGCGCGCACGTGGCCCCGGCAACTGACCAAGCAGGGCAGCGGCCTTTTTCACGTCAAACTTGGACAGCGCCACTGCGGCCACCTCGATGCTTTCGTCCTGCAGAACGGGCAGCAGCAGGTCGTCGTCCATTTCGCGAATCCGGTCCCACGGGTTGCCGTTATCGCGCACACCGGTCTCTTTGCGTATGCGGGCGGCGGTTTGCGGGCTGATCTTACCGTCCAAAGCCGTCAGCGCACCGGCCATTCCACCGGGAAAGCGCAGGCCGATGCGTTCAACTTCGGCGGCAAATTCGGACACCACAGAAGACAGCGTATCGCGATCCACCACGCGCATCGACCCCATCGCCTTGGTCAGGTGGGCCTGCAATTCTTCGGGCAACTCCTCAAGCGGGATGTCCGCGCCTTCGTTCAATATCAAGCGCACAACAATCGCGGCCTTGGCCCGCTGGCTGAGACGCATGGGGGGCAAAGAAGAACCGCCGCCCGACTGCACGATGGCACGGGCGGCGGACACGGGTACCAGATCGGTCATGTCCTGCCTTGAATCTGTTTCCAGACAGTTCTGGCAGGCAATGGTTGAAAAACTCTCAACCGCGACCGGGCAGGATCAATAATTGTAGGTGGTGCCTGACTGAATTGCGTTGCGCAAAGAGGCCTCGGCCCATGTGCCAGCACCGCCGCGCGCCTGGATTTCACGCAGTTGCGTCATTGCCGCAACCTTGTCCCCGGCGGCAACATTGCCCTGACCCATGTAAGATCGGGCCAGAATGTTGTCTGGGTTCACGGTCAGGGCCTGCTCATAATAAAGGTTCGCCTGTTCCAGATTGCCCAATTTACGCGCTGTGAACCCGCGATACGTCAGCACGCGATCATCCAACTGGTCGGGCATCTGATCGAGAACGTCGATGGCTTCGCCATAGCGGCCTGCATAGGCAAGTTCACGCACAGCCTTGTAAAGGGTGTCGCTGTCCAGATGAGACGTTTTGTCGGGGCGCACACATTTTTTGATATCTGCATCCCACACGCCGTTCACCGGCTGAGAAAAACGTACGTATTTCTTGATTTCCGGATCCCACTGTTCTGCCTTCAGGCAGTCTTGGGTGGTCTCGGTTTTCTCTGGTTTGGATTCGCTTTCGCCGCCTGCTGCGAACGCAGCCGTGGGCAATGCGAGGGGCAGAGCAAGGGCGGATGTCAGGATCAAGGTGCGTAGCATAAAAATCTCTCCGGTGTTGGACGCGCTTGGGCGTAAGATAAAAGGATGACCCCGCACGTCCCGGTTTTATGCGATCACGAAACCGTTATTTTTGCCGAAGATGATTTAGCCGGTGGTCGGCAGGCAGGTTTTGGTGCTGGCGTCATAGGTGGTACCAGCAGCGCAGGACATGGCCTGCTGTTCAATCTTGCCGTAATTACAGCCTTCTGCCAGCGCCAATGCAGGGGCGAGGGTGAGCGCCAGGGCCACAGCGAGCGTCTTGGTTGTCATCAGTCGTCTCCTTTTGGTTAGAGGTGACGTTAGGGTAGGGCAGATTGGGCTGGGTTCAAAACAAATTATTGCCTCGGGCACATCAAGATGCACCTTGCTGCCCAATTTCCGCGCCCTTGTTTGATGGGCAGAGGTGTCCTCTGCCCGGCTGATTTACTCGCCAAACACGCGGGCGAAAATCGTATCCACATGTTTGGTGTGGTATCCAAGGTCGAATTTTTCTTCGATCTCTTCGGCACTTAGAGCCGCCACAACATCCGCATCCGCCAAAAGCTCTTGTTTGAAGTCAGTCCGGTGTTCCCAAACCTTCAGCGCATTTCGTTGCACATAAGAATAGGCATCCTCGCGGCTCACACCGGCTTGGGTCAGGGCCAAGAGAACCCGTTGGCTCATCACGAGACCGGGGAACTTGTTCATGTTGTCGAGCATGTTGTCAGGGAAGATCAGCATTTTGTCGATCACACCGGTCAGGCGGGACAGGGCGAAATCGAGGGTGATGGTGGCATCAGGGCCAATCATCCGCTCCACGCTCGAATGCGAGATATCCCGCTCATGCCAAAGGGCCACATTCTCCATCGCGGGAATCACTGCACTGCGCACCATGCGCGCCAGACCGGTCAGGTTTTCGGTCAGCACCGGGTTCTTTTTGTGAGGCATCGCGGACGAGCCTTTTTGACCCATGGAGAAGAATTCCGCCCCTTCCAGCACCTCGGTGCGCTGCATGTGGCGAATTTCTGTGGCGATGTTTTCGATTGACGAGGCGACAACGCCAAGAGTGGCAAAGAACGCCGCATGACGGTCGCGGGGGATGACTTGGGTGCTGATCGGTTCTGGCACGAGGCCAAGCTTGTCACAAACATGTTCTTCGACGGCTGGGTCGATATTGGCGAACGTACCAACCGCACCGCTGATCGCTCCCGTGGCCACTTCGGCGCGCGCATCACGCACGCGGGACAGGTTGCGGTCCATTTCGGCGTAAAAGCGGGCGAATGTCAGGCCCATGGTCGTGGGTTCGGCGTGAATGCCGTGGCTGCGCCCGATGCGCACGGTGTCTTTGTGCTCGATCGCGCGGCGTTTCAGGGCGGCAAGCAGCCCTTCGATATCCGTGATCAGCAGATCGGCGGCGCGGGTCAGCTGAACGTTGAAGCAGGTGTCCAGGACGTCCGAGCTGGTCATGCCCTGATGCACAAAGCGTGCCTCGTCACTGCCGACGTGTTCGGCAAGGTGCGTGAGGAATGCGATCACGTCATGTTTGGTGACGGCCTCGATCTCGTCAATGCGGGCCACATCGAATTCGACATCCTTGGCTTTCCAGACCGCCTCCGCATTCTCGCGCGGGATCACTCCGAGATCGGCCATCGCGTCACAGGCGTGTGCCTCAATCTCGTACCAGATTTTAAATTTTGTGGCAGGCTCCCAGATCGCAACCATGTCGGGACGGGAATAACGTGGGATCATAGGATATGCCTTTCGTATTAGCTTTGCCCGCCTCTTAGAATGGGCCTGAGACGTATACAAGGCCGACCGCCTTGGGCGACTTTTCGCCGGTCTGGGAATGAAACACAATTCTGCCCATATTGCGCCTAAGATTGAGGCAGAAACAAAATTCTGCCCAAGGGGACATCATGCAACTGATCAAAATAGTCGCAGTTTCGGCGTTGGCGTTAGGCGCACCCGTTCTGACAGATTCCATCGGCTTGACGGATAGTGCGTCGGCCTACGCCAAGAACGGCAATGGTGGCGGCAATGGTGGAGGTAATGGCGGCGGCAACGGTGGCGGCAATAGCGGCGGCAACGATGCCGGCAATAGCGGCGGCAAGGGTGATGGAGGCGGCAAAGGCAAAAGCAGCGACAAAGGGTCCAAAAACGAGTCCAAAAGCGCCAGCAAGGGCAACGGAGGCGGCAAAGGCAGTTCGGCCACACGCGGCAACCGCAAGAGCCTTGGTGAAATGCTGGGGCTGAAACCAAAATCGAACAAACAAAACAGAAGCAGCGGTAAGGCGAGCAGGACGGCCAGTAAGCCTGCAAAAGCCAAGTCACGACCCGCAACAGGACCCACAGTGACCGCGTCGATCCGCCCGCCCAAACAAAAGCCGGTACAGGCGCAACTTAAGGGACTGAATTCGCTCAACCGGAACATCAACGGGTTGATGAATTCGAACGATCCAAAGATGGTCGGGTTCCGCGCCTATGTTGAGGCAAGCGCAATGCTTGTCGAGGATCAGGAGGCACTGGCTGCTGCGCTCGAGACATTTGGGCCAACTCTGGAGGAGTACGGTGCGCTATTGGACGGTCTGGGATATGACGTTCCGGCAAACCTAATGGAACTCGAGGCGCTTTCCGACCTGTTGAATGAACAGGCGACTGCTTCGCAGCCATCTATCGCAGACTTTACTGATCAAGAGGCATATCAAAAGGCTCTCGACGATTGGAATGATAATAACAACATCGGGGATGAACCTGTAATCGACGACTTCGTTGATCAGGACGCCTATGACATGGCCGTGACCGAGTGGAGCACGGACAAGGTTTCAGCCGAGGCGGCGCTTGAAGGCTATGACGAGGTGTCAGATGCGTTCGAGGCTGTGGAAGAGGCGCAGGAAGCCGTCGATGAGGGATTGATAGCCACGTCGGACGAAGCTCTGACACAGGCAATCGTCGACGGGTGGAATGCAACAGGTGCAGGCCCGACCACCGAAGAGGACGTTACGCCAGAGGTGTTTGATTGGGTCAGCGACAAAATGGGCGTTGGTGAAGATCAGGACGGCTTGATCGACGACTACATCGCACAGCAGCCGGCAACCGAAGAGCCGGTGATCGACGAACCGGTGATCGATGAGGCGCAGGTCGACACAGCGGAAACAGATACTATCGAAGAAAGCTGAGCCACCCCCTCCAAGGGCAAGACCGACGGCGCGCGCAACTTTCTGTTTGCGCGCGCCGTTGCGTTCTGTGCCAATGCCAACCGAGTTTGATGCCCCGGAGTGGTTTTGATGATCCGCCTTGTCTTGTGCGCCGTGACAGCCACCTTGCCCACGCTTGGACTGGCTGACCCCGGCTGGACCCCATTGACGGGTGCCGAAATCCGCACGGCCCTGACCGGGCGCACGTTGGTGTACCTCGACAAAGACGACCCGACACAGAGTGTGGATACCATTCAAGACTTCCGCGCTTCGGGCGCGACGCTCTACACCTTTAAAGGACGCGAAAGCTGGGGATACTGGCGGGTCGAAAACGATCAGTATTGCAGCCAATGGCCCCCTAATGACCTTTGGGCCTGCTACGGTCTGGAACGGGATGGCGAGACAGTGCGCTTTGTCGGAGAGCATGACGATATAACGGTGGCCCAATATGCCGACTGAACGGGTACTGGCCGACTTTCTGGGGCGGTGGGAGATCGTGCGCCAGATCACACCGGCAGACGGACCGCCTGCCGCATTCAGCGGCCATGGAACATGGCAGGCCGAGGCGGGTGGGGCGATCTACACCGAAACCGGCGTGCTGCAACTTCAGGGCGCAGCCCCAATGACCGCAGAGCGCAAATACCTCTGGAACGATGACCTGTCGGTGCAGTTTGAGGATGGGCGCCCCTTTCATACCGTGCCCGCCCGTGGGGGGCAGGCCACGCATTTCTGTGATCCCGACACTTATCTTGTTTCTTACGATTTCAGCGACTGGCCCGCATTCACCGTGCGCTATGATGTGACGGGACCACGCAAGGATTATGTGATGATAAGTAGGTATCAACGCACCGATGCACGCTGAGCGCATGTCCTTTGCACTTGCAGAAAAGTGACCGTCTTGGCACAACACCGTCAGCAAATTCATATGACAAGGCGAGAGTTCATGGAGCAAACGTGGAATAACAAAGTGCTGAGCGACGTTTTTGGTGCTGATGAGGGCCTTGGCCTGCGCATCAAACAGGTGGCATTGGTGCTGGTCGGGGTGCTTGTTCTGGCCGTGGCGGCCAAGATCAACGTGCCAATGTGGCCCGTGCCGATCACAATGGGCACCTTTGCAGTGCTGACCATCGGGGCGGCCTATGGCGCGCGTCTGGGGTTGGTGACAATCCTTGCCTACATGATCATCGGCGCGCTGGGCTTTGATATCTTTGCAAGCTCTTCGGCCGAAGCGTCGGGGCTGACATACATGATGGGCGGCACTGGCGGTTATCTCGTCGGCTATGTGCTGGCGACGCTTGCGCTGGGCGCGCTGGCGCAACGCGGTTGGGATCGTTCAGTGGGCTGGATGGCTCTGGCGATGCTGATCGGCACCGTGCTGATTTATGTGCCGGGCCTTCTGTGGCTGGGTCAGCTTTATGGCTGGGACAAGCCCATCCTTCAGTGGGGGCTCACTCCGTTCCTGATCGGCGATGCGCTCAAACTGGCGCTGGCGGCAGTGGTTCTGCCAACGGTCTGGAAGATGGTGGGCGACGCGCGTCGCTGACATTATTGATTTCAAAACGAAAAGGGCCGGTGCGGTGCACTGGCCCTTTTTTTGTGGCTGGACAGTTCGTGTGCTTTGGTCCTGAATAGCTGAACTGAGTTGTATGGGGGTGATCGCTTTGAAGAGAAACGCTTTCTATCGCGGGGGGCTTGCGATTTGCCTGGCCGCGCAGCTTGCAATCGGAGCGGCCCAAGCCGGGACTCCGGTTGTTTATGAAGACGATGGTAGGGCGCTGTTCAAACTGGAAGTGCCTGACTTCTGGACCCTGCGCACAGGTGGTTTGCGCGATCTGGAAGGGCCAGACGCCGATGACATCCGCGATGTCTCGCGGGTTTTTGGCATGACGGCTGACGCGCACCCAGGCGTCTGGGTCGGGGTGATTTCGCCCCATGGTGTTTCCAACTTTGACGACGCGCGGGAATACCTGCAGGACATCGGACCCTTTCTGGTCCAAGAGGCTGAGGCCGAAGCCCCCAAGTCTCGCCAGGTTGGCGGTCTTCCGGCGCGTAGCATCGCAGGCACGGGGCGCCGCGACGGCAAAAACGTCACATTCACCGCACTTGCCATCGACTTGCCAAGCAACCGCATGGTCATCGCCGTCGTTGTTCTGGAAGCGGGCGTAGATCAGGAGCCCATCGCGGACATCAACCGCATGTTGGCATCGATCAGGTCAATCCGATGAAGGTGACAGGCATGATGCACAAAAAAAGTTTCTCCAAGCTGATGACGCTGGCCTTTGCCGGTTCACTGGCACTTGCTGGCTGTGACGGCACCGGTGTCTCAACCTCTGGCGCGGTCTATTACGACTCGATGCTGTGGAACGATTACTACTACGGCAGCTATCGCCCCGGTTATCGCCCACCGCCAGACCGACCTGACAGACCGGACCGCCCGGACAGACCCGTGCGCCCGCCCGGTGGCGGAATTGACCCCGGCTTCTCCCGCCCGCCAGCGGCCCGTCCGCCGGCACACCGTCCGGCAGGAGGTGGGGGGCGCGGTCGCCGCTAAGTCGCGGCCTGCGCCTCAGCCAGCTCGGTGATCACGGTCGAGCTTTTTTCCAGCGTCCGGTGCACAGGACATTTGTCGGCGATTTCAAGAAGGCGCGCGCGCTGATCCGCGTCGAGCGCACCGCGCAGCGAAATCACCCGCTTCCACGTGTCGATTTTGTCGCCGCTTGCGGTGTCGGCATCCTGTGCATGCACCTTGTCGTGGCTCACATCCACTGACACATGCTCCAGCGGCCAACCCTTGCGGCGGGCATACATGCGGATGGTCATTGAGGTACAGGCGGCAAGCCCGGCGCTCAGCAGCCCATACGGCGACAGGCCCTGATTGGTGCCGCCATAGGCGCGCGGTTCGTCTGCAAGAATGTGGTGACGGGTGCCGTGGGTGATATCCTGAAGGAACCCATGCGGGTCCGCTTCTGCACTGCGCACAATGCCTTCGGGTGCGCCAATGGGCGGGGCAGGTGGTTTCAACGCCAGATACTTTTTGGCCCATGTCGCAATGATGTCTGCGGCGTATTCCGCATGTTCGGCGCGGGTGATCAGGTGGTCGGCATCGTCAAGCGTGACAAAGCTTTTGGGATGTTTGGCGGCCAGAAAAATCTGGCTGGCATTCTCGATCCCCACGATGGCGTCGCCGGGGGCATGCAGGACCATCAGGGCGGCGTGAAGACGGGCAATGGCCGGGGCCAGCGCCTCGCCAGTCACATCCTCGACAAAGGCCTGCCCGATGCGAAACGGACGGCCCCCAAGAGACACCTCAGCCTCGCCCTTGGCGGCAATCTCGGGCAGGGCAGCGGCAAAATTGTGGGTCACGTGGCCGGGATCAAAGGGCGCGCCAAGGGTGGCCACCGCCTTGATCTGGTGCAGATTGGCGGTCGCCTTCAGCACTGCGGCACCGCCCAGAGAATGGCCAATCATCAGGGTCGGGGGCATGCCGCGACTGTCCAGATAGGCAACAGCGCGCTCAAGGTCCTGCACGTTCGACGTGAATGAGGTGTTGGCAAATTCGCCGTCACTGTGACCGAGCCCGGTGAAATCAAAGCGCAACACTGCAATGCCCAGCGTGGTCAGGCGGGCGGCAATGCGACGGGCTGCGGGGATATCCTTGCCACAAGTAAAACAGTGAGCAAAGACAGCCGTGGCCAGATGCGGGCCGTCGGGCAGATCAAGGCGCGCATCCAGCGTACCTGCATGGCCGGGAAATGAAATACGTTCGGTTGGCATGGGCGTGATCCTTCGTGTTGGCCCTGAAGGTGGGGGATGCAGGGCCAACTGTGAAGGGGGGTGTAATATGGGTGACGGTGTTGTGTTGGGGGCGTTTCAGAACGCCACCCGCCGATATAGGGCGCTTTTTCGAAAGGTCAGGGCGTGGGGAGGATCAGTTCGCCTTTTCAAGCTTTTTGTAATGCTTGCCCACTTCATCCTTGATGAGCTTGTCCAACTCATCATGCAGCGCCTTGGACTTGCGCAGTTCGGACTCGTAAAGGTTGGCCAGCTGCTTTTCGTTTTCTGTGCCGCTGGCCTTGTCGACTGCGGCCAGAACAGCAGTTTCGGTCACCTTGCCGCTGATCTTTTCTGACATGTTCTGGGCAATATCGGGTCCGTGCTTGACCAGAATTTTGGTCAGGTTGGCCTCGTCCGGATAAAGCTTGCGCAACATGTCCGGTGCGCCCTTGAGGTACTTGGAATACACCAGTTTGCCCACCACCAGAGAGGTGCGGTTGGGGCGATCTGCGTTGAACTTGGAAATTGCCTTGCCAAACCCGCCCTTCAACAGCCCCGCGGTTGCCGCCTTGAAAAAGGCGTCCTGGAAGTCCTTGCCAGTGATCTTGCCTTTTTCGATGCCTGTTTTCAGCAGCATGAACGTCTCTTTGGCCATGTTTTCCATGTACGCCTGACCGGCCCCGGATTTCAGGAACTTGGTGATCAGTTTGTCGATGGCTTCCTTGGGAATTTTGTTGGTGCCCAGCTTGGAAAACATCTGGACAGAAAAGTCGCCAGCGAATTTTTTGGCCATTGCGGGGCCGAGTTTGCCAGTGATGGCCGCGCCTGCTCCGGCAAAGAACATGTCCATGGCCACCTTCTTGGCAGCACTGTCGAGCGTAACGTTCTTGTTGCCCGCCAGCACCTCACCGACCTGTCCGGCACTTGACTTGACGCCCTCAACTGAAGTCGCCGCAAGGATCTGTGCCTCGTAAGGTTTGATCTTGCCCTTGGACTGGATGACGATCTGAGCCGTGGCATAGACCTCAACCACCGTGAATGACGTATCACGCACCACTTCGAGGGTGCCGGCAATAGAACCGGCCGTGCCGATGCGGGCATTGATATAGGTTTTGAATGCTTTGGCGCCGGCGTTGTGCGCCTTGACGGCTTTGGTCTCTTGCGCGCTGATCTTTTCCCAGTTGGGTTTGGAATGCGTGGTCAGAGATTTGAGAAACTTGGCTTCAGAACGCGCATTCAGGATCGCGTTCCAGGGCGGTTCGGCCTTGTTATTGGCCCAGCGGACGGTGAATTCCGTCATCTGCATCATAAAACCTTCGCCGCCCAGCATTGTCTTTTCAGCGTCGTTGGCAAAATTCTCCCAACATTCCGCCTGTCCAATCAGCCCATCAGCGCGGGCTTGATACTTGCGCAGCATTGCGGCCTGACGCTTTTCGAACTCTTTGATCGTGACGTGTTTGATCTTGCCGCCTTCTTTGACCTCGACCCGGTTGGCCAGGTCTTTCATGTTGGCGTCATGCTTGGCCTTGAGCTTGCCAAGACCCGCCTTCCACGTCTTGCCGCCGGGATCGATAATGCCATCGGGCTTCTTGAAACCGCAGGCTGATTTCTGAAAGGCTCGGATCGCCTTGATCATCGTGGCATTCACCTTGCCGTCGATTGGCACGTTATACCCGTTCGCAATAAGGAACAGTTGCACCATCTTGACGTCGTCTGCCTTGTTGGCGACGGGTTTGAATTTTTCGCCCTTCTTGTCGGCTTTGGTGATGCGGTTCTTGTCTCCAACGGGTGCTGTAATGGCGAGGCTCAAATGGGTTCTCCTAAATCATCTGCACGCTGGCGCTAAAAATTTCGCCACCATGGTATCAAAGGTTTCCAATGCCAACTTAAAGGCAATCGCCCAATTTCCAAAGTAAGGAATTCCTTAGGCGCAAGACGGTTCTGTGGCGCAGACCGGGACGTGGCCGAGCAAAGGAGTATCCGTTTCGCATGCCCCGTCGCCGCGCAGGGGACGGCCGTACCGCCCATAATCTTCAATTTCCCAGTGCTTTAACTGATTTCGGACGCGTGCCACACGTTCTTGACCGTCATGTAATTCTCAAGGCCTTCCGTGCCTCCCTCGCGCCCGGTACCGCTGGATTTCACACCCCCAAAGGGCGTTTCGGGCATCGAGGCCTCAAGCGTGTTGATGCTGAGGTTGCCCACTTCCACCTCATCGATCATGCGATCGATATAGTCGGCGCGGTTCGTAAATCCGTACCCTGCAAGTCCAAAGGGCACTGCATTTGCCGCTGCGATGGCCGCGTCCAATGACGCCACAGGGTTCACAACCGCCACGGGGCCAAAGGGCTCTTCCTGCATGATGCGCGCGTTATCAGGGACGTTCAGCAACACCGTGGGTTCAAAGAAATATCCGCGATTGCCGCTTGCGGCGCCGCCCGTGGCAACAGTCGCGCCCTTGGCGCGGGCGTCTTCAACCAGTTCTGTCAGTGCAGGCACGCGGCGGTCGTTGGCCAGCGGGCCCATTTCGACACCTGCGTCCATTCCGTTGCCCACAACGGTCACAGCGGCACGGGCGACAAACACCTCTGAATACTGATCAAATATGTCTTCGTTCACGAAAAACCGCGTGGGCGAGGTGCAGACCTGACCGGCATTGCGCATCTTGCGCACCGCACCGGATTGGGCGGCAGTCTGCACATCCGTATCTTCGCACACGATGACAGGGGCATGCCCGCCCAACTCCATCAGAACAGAGGTCATGTGACCCGCCGCGAGGGTGGTCAGGTGACGGCCGACTGCGGTCGAACCTGTAAACGCGACCAAACGCACCGGATCTTGCGGGATCAGATGGCCGGAAATTTCCGCCGGGTTGCCAAAGACAAGGTTCAAGACCCCCGCAGGCAGTCCCGCATCCTCAAACGCCTTGACGATATGCACGGCACCGGCGGGCGTTTCCTCTGCTGCCTTAAGAATGATGGAACAGCCCGACGCCAATGCACCGGCGATCTTACGGGCCGGTTGGCTCATCGGGAAATTCCACGGGGAAAAGGCGGCGACCACGCCAATGGGTTGATGATGGACGGAAAACTTGTGCCCGCGAGCGGCTGGAATGACTCGGCCATAGGCCCGCATCGCTTCGCCCGCGTCCCATTCGAAAAATTCGGCACCGCGGATCACCTCAAGTCGGGCTTGGGGCAGGGGCTTGCCATGCTCAAGGGTGATGGCTTGGGCAATCTCCTCTTGCCGTTCGCGGATCAACGCTGCGGCGCGCAGGATCGTATCGGCGCGCTGGCGGGGGGACGTGCGGGACCATAGGCGAAATCCGGCAACGGCCGCCTCCAGCGCATCATCCAGATCGCTGATGCTGGCACAGGGCAACCGCCCGATCTCTTCTTCGGTGGCGGGATTGATCACGGCCATATCTGACGCCGCTGACCGCCACGCGCCTGCAACAAAGAGTTTTAGCTCTGGATACATGAAACCCGCGCCTCCCAACGCCCTATGCTCTTAACTCACGCTGGCCCCGACAGCGCTTCAAGCGGATTGTCAGAATACTGGTATCAGTTTGGGGCATACCCGGGCTCATTTCGCCTCTGCCGCGCGGTGCAGTGCGGCGCGGAACGCGCGGCCCGCCGGGGACAGTTCATCGTCCGCGCGCAAGGACACACCAATCGGCCCCTGACCAAAGGGCACCGTCCAGTCCAGCGCCACCAGATGCCCGTTGGCCACGTCCTGCGCCACCACTTCGGCAGGCATCAACCCGACCAGATCGCGCGATTGCAACAGCGCGCGGTTGGCAAGGTACGACACGCTTTCAATGCTCACAGGCGGCACATATTGCTGCTGCCCGACAAAGAAATGATCGACCTGACGGCGCAACGTGGTCTCTAAAGGCGGCACGATCCAGCCATAGGGTTTGGTCTGCGCAAAGGTGACATCGCTTTGGCCAGCCAGAGGATGATCGGGGCCGACGACCGCCAAAATACGATCCTCAAACAGCTTTTCCTGTCGGATCTTGTCGCGGTGACGGTGGGCGGGCAGGCGGCCCACGACCATGTCGATTTCACCCGAAAGTAGGCCGGGCATCAGCACTTCATTGGTGCCTTCGGTGATCTTGACAGCCACATTGGGGCGCTCGGCCAGCAGAATGTCGATGGCGCGCGGCAACAGGCTTGTTGAGGCGGCCAGCAGCGTGCCGACCACCACGCGACCCGCATTGCCTTCGTTCAAGTCATCAAGCTCTTGGGCTGCATTGGAAATCTGGGCAAAGATCAACTTGCCATGACGGATCAGGCTCTCACCGGACACTGTCGGCACCACGCCGCGATTGGTACGGTTGAACAGCTTCACCTCGAAATCCAACTCAAGGTCCTGAATCATCTTGGTCGCGGCAGGTTGCGAGATGCCAAGTTCGCGCGCCGCGTTCTGGATGTTCCCATGCACGCCCACAGCCACCAACAGGCGCAACTGGCGCAGCTTCAGGCGAGTCAACGCCCGGTCCACAATGCGCGAATGGCGCCCGATCACAACGTGACCGCCGCGCTGAGTTGGTCCAGCTTGGCCACCACGCTCATCGCCGCAAGGGCCGAGGATCGCGGGTTGTCGGGCAGGGCCTTGCCGCTGATCTGGAACTGAAATGTGCCGAAATCGCCCGCGGCGGTGACCTCGTGAATGTTGTGGCTGATGTCGGCGTCCGCAATCAACTGAACGCGGGTGTCATCAAAACCCAATCCTGCCAGCGCCACAGCAGCAGCGACATTGGCGTTCTTAGGATAGGCAAGGGCGGCTTGCCGGGCGGTGCCCTCAAAATGGGTGTGTGCGCCCTGCGTCAGCCCGGCAAGGTCCAGCACGTCCTCTGCGGGGGAACCGATCCAACCCTGTGGCGGCTTGCGGCCCGTATAGGTGACGGTGTCCAACGTGCCGACGCGCGCCGCACGCAGGCAATCCAGCGCACCAATCGCACCGCTCGCCAGATGCAGCTTTGACTGTCCTGCTGTGGCAGCGTCTTTCAGCGCCCCCGCCGTTACCTGATCCGCCAGCGCCCCAAGCGAAACGGTGATCACGTCCGTTCCACGTGCCAGCAAGGGTGGGCCATAAGCGGCCAATGCCGTGTGCCCCGCGCAATCGATCATCACGTCGATATCCGCAGGCAAGGCATCAACAGACCCAAACTCCAACGGCGCATTGGCACGGGCGCGTTCGGGGCGCAGCAGCACGGCCACCACCTCATGGGAGCTGGGGCTAAGAGCATCTGTGACATAGCGAGCAATGGCGCCCTGACCGATCAAACCGATTTTCATGCTCAAAACCTATGCCAGCACCCACAAAATCAAAACCCAAAAGGCGTGGGTATTCGCATATGAAATATCCAATTGTAAGATTTCACCTTGGATTTTGGGCGCAACTTCGCGTCTTGTGGCGGGTAATCCCAATGGAACCTCGCCATGAATTACACCAAACTCGATGCCAAAGCCTACGCGCGCGAAAACATGACCGGCATCTGGGCCGCCGCCCTCAATCCGTTCAACGACGACCTCTCTCTGGATGAGGCAGGGCTGCGCTCAAACATCCGGCACTGGATCGACGATTTGGACATTCAGGGGCTGTTCGTCGCCGGGAAACAGGGCGAATTCTTTTCGATGAGCCTGGAGGAACGCAAACGCAATTTCGAGATTGCCGTGGATGAATGCGCAGGCAAGGCGGGCGTCATCGTGTCGGTATCAGATCAGAACATGGACACAGCGCTGGATCTTGCGCGCCACGCCCAGAACTGTGGTGCGGATTACATCGTCGTGCACGCGCCTGTGCTCAGCTTTGTGCATGATCGAGGCGAAGTTTTATATCAATATTACAAGCGTTTCTGCGACGAACTTGATATCGGTATCGCGATGTGGAGCCATCCCGACAGCGGCTATCTGATGCAGCCCGAGGAATGCGCACGCATCGCCGAATTGCCCAATATCGTGGCCATCAAATACTCCGTCCCGCGTGAAATGTATGTACGGCTGACCCATATGGTGGGCGACAAAATCCACGTCTCCACGTCAGCAGAACACGAATGGCTCGACAATATTCTGGAACTGGATTGGAAACTGTACCTGTGCTCCTCGCCGCCCTACCAGCTGCAAAGCAGCCAAGACCAGCGGATGAACGAATACACGCGGCTTGCCTTCAACGGTCAGGCAGACGAGGCGCGCCGCGTCTTTGACAGCCTCGCGCCCGTGCGCGACGCAATGGCGCGCACGCGGCCCCCCGGCAAACCCACTGCCTTCGGCAAATACTGGCAAGAACTGCTGGGTCAACGGGGCGGACGGGTGCGCGCGCCCATGCTGGAACTGACGGAAGCCGAAAAAAACACCATACGCGCAGCCTTTGAAGACTGCGGGATCATGCGCTAGGCTTGGCTCAAATAGACGCGATATAAGCAAATCAGATACCTACATGCGGACATTGCCTTTGCGGAAGGCACCAATACCGCCAAGGGTTTTGAAAAAGGGGAGAGAACCATGACAAAGCTCAAAGCGTTCAATTTTCAAAAGTGGATCGAAGAACATCGCCACCTGCTGAAGCCCCCGGTTGGCAACAAGATGGTGTTTGAAGACAGCGACATGATGGTCACCGTCGTGGGCGGGCCGAACAAGCGCACCGACTATCACGACGATCCGGTTGAAGAGTTCTTTTACCAACTCGAAGGGGACATGCTGCTCAAACTCTTTGACGGAGAAGAGTTTTACGACGTCCCGATCCGTCAGGGCGAAGTGTTTTTGCTGCCCCCGCATGTGCGCCACTCGCCCCAACGTCCACAGGAAGGCTCCGTTGGACTGGTGATCGAACCCAAACGGCAGGAAGGACAACTGGACGCCATTGAATGGTACTGCTTTAATTGCGGCACGCGCGTCCACCGCGCTGAAATGCAACTGAAATCCATCGTCACCGACCTGCCGCCCGTCTACGAAAAATTCTATGCCTCTGAAGAGGCCCGCACATGCCCGAACTGCAACACCGTGCATCCGGGAAAAGAACCGCCTGAAGGCTGGGTCCAACTTTAAAAACAATAGGGAACACCATGAAACACTTCACAAATATCATTGCCAGCGCTGCGGTCTTCGCGGCCTCGGCACTCACCGCGCAAGCCAATGAATTCCGTCTGGGCCTGATCACACCTCCGCCCCACATCTGGACCAAAGCCGCCGAAGCCTTTGGTGCAGAACTGGCCGAAGCCTCGGGCGGTGCGCACTCAGTCTCCGTTTTCCCGGCCCGCCAATTGGGCAACGAGGCCGAGATGCTGCAACAGCTTCAGACAGGCGCGCTTGATATGGCGTTCATGACAGTGGCTGAAGTGTCCAACCGGGCACCTGAATTGGGTGCATTCTATGCGCCTTACCTCGCAGATGACATCGGGCACGCGGGTCGTATCCTGCGCTCGGACACGGCCAAGACACTTCTCGAACCCCTCGCTGGAGAAGTGGGTGTCGTCGGGGTCGGCTACGGCATGGCCGGTCTGCGCCAGATCGTTGCGCGGGGCGACGTGAACAGCGCCGAGGACCTCGCAGGGCTCAAGTTGCGCATTACCCCCTTCACCCCCATTCTCGATTTCTACAACGCAATCGGGGCCGCCCCGACGCCCATGCCGCTGCCGTCTGTCTATGACGCGTTGGCCAACGGGCAGGTGGATGCCATCGATATGGACGCCGAATTGATCTGGGTGCTGAAATACTACGAACACGCCGACACAGTTGTGCAGTCCGATCACATGATGTTCCCCATGGTCGGCCTTGTGTCGGCCCGCGTCTGGGCCGGTCTGTCCGAAGAAGACCGCGCACTGGTTGGCGATCTGATGGCCAAATACGTGGACAGCACCATCGATTCTTATGTCGAAAAAGAAGCAGGCTGGCTCGAACAAATCGCGGGCACAGGCAAAACCTACACCAAGGTGGACGCATCTTTCTTTGGCGGCGCGATCGAGGAGTGGAACACAATCTGGTCCGAAAAAACCTCCTCGCTTGACGCCCTGCGCGCGACTGCGGCAGAAACACGGTAACGATATCAAACGACTAAAGGGGGGCGCGGGGGCAACCTGCGCCCCTTTGTCGTGAAAGGACCGGGTATGCTGTTTCGCCTTTCCGCCCTGTGGGCGCGGATAGAACTGACTTGTGCGGCTCTGCTTGCCGTCTGTGTGACCGGTCTGATCCTGCTCAACGTCATCACGCGCACGGCCGGAAACGCACTGTTCTGGGTCGACGAGCTGGCCATTTACGCGATGGTCTGGATGACCTTTCTGGGGGCGTCCGCAGCACTCCACCACCGCAATTCGGTGTCCATCACACTGCTGACAGATGCCGTGCCGGACTCCGTTCGCCGGATCATCGACAAGATCGTCGATATCATCGTTTTCGCCTTTGCACTCGCCATGCTGTGGCTCTGCTGGCGCTGGTTCTTGCCGCTCGATATCGCGCGTGCGGGGTTTGACCGGACCGCCTTTCAGGGGGCGACGTTCAACTTTATCTACGCCGAACCGACGCTGACACTGGGCTTGCCCAAATACCTGTTTTGGCTGGTCATGTGGGTCTTTGCCCTTGGGGCGACACTGCACGCCACCATGCACCTGCTGACCAAGCCTGGGGCTGCAAAATGAGCCCGGTCGTCTTTGCTGCCACGCTGCTGCTGTCTGTTCCCATCGCGCTGGTGCTGGGCGTCACCGCGATCTGGTACATCTGGGACAGCGGCAACACGATCCTTTATGACAGTTTCGCGCAAAAGATGTTCGCAGGGCTCGAAAACTACGGCCTGCTTGCCATTCCACTCTTCATGCTAACGGGCGAGTTGATGAACGAAGGGGGCATGACGCGCCGCCTCATTGCGCTCGCGCGTGTGTTTGTGGGCGGCTTTCGCGGGGGGCTGGCGTATATCAACCTTCTGGCCAACATGTTCATGGCGGCCATCATCGGGTCGGCCACAGCGCAGATCGCCGTGATGTCGCGGGCCATGGTCCCCGCGATGGAGGAAGAGGGCTACGACAAAGGGTTCGCCACCGCCACAACCGCCGCCGGTGGGCTGTTGGCCCCCGTCATCCCACCGTCCATGATGTTCGTGATCTTTGGCGTTCTAGCGCAGGTCCCGATTGGAGAGATGTTTGTGGCCGGGATCATTCCGGGGCTGCTGCTGGCCGTTGCCTTTGCACTGGTCATCACCCTGATCGGCTGGTCACAACAGTTCCCGAAAGGGAAATGGATGACACGGGGCGAGGCCATCCGCGCGCTCATCGCCGCCTTGCCTGCCATGCTGGTGCCTTTGGCGATCATCGGCGGCATCCTCTTTGGCATCGCCACTCCAACTGAATCCGCCGCCATCGCCTCTCTCATCGCCTTTCTGGTGGGCTGGCTGGTCTACCGAGACCTCAAACCCGCCGCCCTCGGCGCGATGTTTATCCGGACAGCCGCCAACGCCTCGATGATCCTGTTCATGATCGCCGCCGCCAGCGTGTTCGGCTGGGTGATCATCTACGAAGAACTGCCCCAAAGGCTGGCCGCGCTGCTGACAACCATCACTTCTGATCCGTTCATGTTCCTGCTGATCGTGAACCTATGCCTGTTGTTGGTGGGCATGGTGATCGACGGGATCGCGGCGATCATCCTGATCACACCGATCCTGCTGCCCATCGCGACGGGGTCTTACGACATCAGCCCCTACCAATTCGGCATCGTGGCGTGCCTGAACCTTGTGCTGGGGCTGCTGACGCCACCTGTGGGCATTGGGCTATACATCGCCTCATCAATGAGCGGCGCCACACCGGGGTCCATCCTGCGGTCTCTCTGGCCCTTCCTGATCGCGGTGGCGGTGGTGTTGGTACTGCTCAGCTACTTCCCGATCCTGTCGACGGCGCTGATCTAAGGGGCAGGGCAGTCTGGGATGACCGCAACCGTCTGAACGGCGCGCGTATTGCGCATCTTTCTGCAACTATCCCCAACTTTGTTGCATTTGGCTGCAGACTTTCTTTTGGGCTTGTTGGGCGAAATGCTAGGGTTTGCAAAAAAACAGACCCTGAGCAGACGAATACATGGACAGGCGTTCATTTTTAAAGACTTCAACCTGCCTTGTCGCGGGGCTGACCGGCTGCACTGTGGGCGAAGACTTTGTCAGCCCAGAAAAAGAAGTTCCGGAACAGTTCTTTACCAGCCGGTCGACGCGTCCGGTCGCACGGGGCTACGAGCGTTGGTGGACGGCGTACGATGATCCCAAACTCAACCGTCTGGTCGAATTCGGCCTCAAAGAAAACCTTGATGTGCGCCGTGCCCAGGCACGCGTCGAACAGTCCAAGGCGCTGTTTGAAGGATCCGGATACGCATGGTCCGGGGTCGCCAGAGTAGGAGAGTTTCGAGCAAACGGCGGAGGCAATGAGGGCGGCGTACAAAGCGGCTTTGTGCGCGCAGAGGCAACATGGCAAGCCGATTTGGCCGGACGCCTGACGCGAGAAAGAGAGGCAACTCTTTACCGGCTTGAAGCGGCTTTCGCTGACGTCAGTGTCGCGCGCACAACCCTTTTGAGCGAACTCACAACAGCTTACATCGACGCACGGTTTTTTCAGGAACTCATACGCATCAACCAACGGGTTCTAGAATCCCGAGAAGAAACGCTCGCTGCAACCATTTCGGCGCGTGAATCAATGCGGTCCATCGAACGCTTGCCAGAAAACGACAATGGCGACATTCCAGTCGTTGCGGTCACGGAACTGGACGTCGCGCAGGCGCGCTCGCTTGTGGCCAACGCTCGGGCCGAATTGCCTGAAACAAAAATTCTCTTTTTCAAGTCGGTGTCGCGTATCGGTATGCTCTTGGGCCAGGCATGGGACCGACCAAAAGAGGGGCTGGACAAAGAAGCACCTCAGCCCGTGCCGCAGTTGAACTCTCTTTCTACGGGCGTGCCCGCCGATCTGGTCAGGAACCGCCCAGATGTCATTCTGGCAGAAAACAGGCTGGCAGAAGCTGTCGCGTTGGCGGGCGTTGCCGAGGCAGAATTGTATCCTGAACTCAGGCTGACGGGGAACATTAACCTAAGCTATTCAGGCGGCGACTTAGCACCACTTGCAGGGTTCGGGCGCGCCGGAATTGATATCCCCTTGTTCGATTTGCCTGAACGCCGGGCAAAGGTTGCATTTCAAAAGGAACGCGCCAAAGAACTGATTTTTGCATGGGAAGAAGAAGTCGTAACGGCAGTCGAAGAGGTTCAAGACGCATTGGTCAGCCTCGTCAATCACCGCGAAGCAGTACAATTTACGTCGCAAGCCATCGAAGAGCTAAAGGAAGTTCTGCGTTTGGCACGGCAAGGTTACATCTCAGGCCGTGTAAGCTTTTTGCAGGTGCTGGATGCCGAACGCGGACTGCTTGCGACAGAAAATGCTCTGGCGTTAGACAAACGAAATTTTGCTGTCGATTTCGTGAATCTGAACGTCGCTCTGGGCGGAAATTACGGGTGAAGTAGGGCAATGGCCCCGGTGGGCCGTTATCGCGCCCCGTCGGCGCCGTCGGTTTGAGGCTGATCCGGGCTCTCGGGTCCAAACGAAAACGGGCACCATACAAACTGAAGGGTCGCGGTATCCGCATGATGATTTGATGCGAAGTGAGGGCGCGTTCTGATGCGCGCCGCACGCAGTTATTTGTTAATGCGAGGTAAACCCGCCTCTGTAACCCATTGAAAAATATAAGACGGAAAGGTGTCCCACGCTGGGACACCCCAATACCTATTACCCCATCAAGGCCGCATCAAAGGGGTAGGTGGTCAGGTTCTCAAACCCATCTTCTGTGACCAGAACCTGATCCTCCAGCTTGATCGAGAACTCTCCCCCAACCTCGCCAACCGACGCCTCCACACACAAAACCATCCCCGCCTGCAGCGGGTAGTCAAAGGCCCCCGGCACGGCCTTGTCCGGGTAGGCCACAAGGGGCCATTCATCACACAAACCGACCCCATGCATCATGCAGCCATATTTCAGCGCCTGATACTTGTCATCCAGCCGGTGACCATTCGCCGTCAACTCAGGGATCATCACGCCGGGTTTGATCATCTGCATGTTGGTCTGAATATGCTCGACAGCGTGCCGCATCGCATAGACCATTTCAGCGGGCGGTTTTTGATCGCCGATCCACCAGCTGCGCGAGATATCGATGCAGATGCCGTAAGAGCCAATGAGGTCGGTATCAAAAGAGATGATCTCGTTATTCTGACAGATCCGCGGCCCACATTCCTGAAACCACGGGTTGGTGCGCGGGCCAGACGCAAGGAGGCGGGTTTCGATCCACTCGCCGCCGCGTTTGATATTCTCGGCATGCATGACGGCCCAAACGTCGTCTTCACATGTGACGCCATCGCCGACATTGGCGCGCGCGAAATCCTCCATCTTGCGCACCGTGGTCTCGCACGCGTGGTTGGCGCAGCGCATCGCCAAAATCTCGTCCGCGCCTTTGATTGAACGGGCATGTTCGGTGACTTGTTCGCCGTCCATGATCTCAAAACCTTGCGCCTCAAGAGCGTGGGCGCCGTGCAGCATGATCTTGTCCACGGCCAACCGCATATTGCCGCCTCCATGTTCCACGATCAGATCGCGCACCTCGACAGACAAAGGATCGGCGACCAGATCGGGCCTGTCCCCAGCCGAGAAATAGAACATCGAAGCCCCGGAACGGACCTCGCGCACCAGTGGGTTGAACGAGGTCAGGAAGGGCGCGTTCTTATAATCCCAGATCACCATGTACCCGTCTGCACAGACCAACACGGCGCGGAACGGATTGTGGGCATTCCATAGCTGCATGTTGGTGCTGTCAGTGGCGTATCGAATATTGAGCGGGTCAAACATCAGCACCCCACCATAGCCGCGATCCACGACCTGCTGGGTCAGGCGCTGCAATCGATACGCGCGCATCGCTTCGAGGTTGGGGAGAGTGAGGCCGGCGGCCTCCCATTCAGCAAATGCAAGTTGCGTCGGCCCAATCTCTATCCGGTCGGCATCGTTTGGGGTGCCATCGCCTAGGACCGAACCACGGGTCGGGTCGATCTTGCGGGTGTCGCGGTAATGTTGGTTCATGGTCGCTCTCCACTGTTGGACCCAGATTGGGCGCGTTTTTTCCGCAGTGTTTGCCAATTTGCGACGTGATCTTGCGTCGTTTTTCATGCGTGTTGGACGTTGCTCGCTCTGTAGGGCAATGTGCATCTATGGGTTTTTCGCGCGACATTGAGACGATCGAGAGTGTGGTTTGCAAAGGTGATCCAGCCTTTGAACGTGTGCCCAAATCGAGATTGGATCAGGCCCTAGTGGCATTGAAATCCTGCGCCAATGACACGGACAAAGACGGATTTTTGCTGACCGCGATGAAGGTTGTGGCGCTCGCTGGAAATGGCCACAGCCGATTGATCCCGAATGCGGCCATTTCGGTCGTACCGCGCCGCATCGTGGTCCGAGATGGTCAACCTGTATGGGTCGAAGACGGGCGCGCGCACCGCATTCTTGCGGTGGATGGTGCTCCATATGAACAGCTTTTGTCGGCATGGAGCGGGTTGCTGGCAGGTAACGTTGCGCGGTGCCAGGTCTTGTCTGGCATCATGTTGGCGTGGCCTGCTGCATTGCAATGGGCTGGAGTTGGGCATGGCGAAAGCATTCGATACCATTTGGAAACAGGGGCAGAGCGTTCGTTTTCGTTGCAAGACGTCGTGCCTGCGCTGCCGCTTTATCCGGTGGCGGAAACCGGGGCAGTGGACCCGCGTTTGGATGACCACGGCTTGCCTGGTGGATCCATCGTCGAAATGCGGTTCGCAGCGTGGTGGTGGCGCATCGCTGATTTGAAGGCTCTTGACGTTGAGCAAGTCACGAGGGGCGTCTCGCAGATGTCAGAGCAACCGGGTGCAAATGTTGTCATTGATTTGCGTGGCAATCCGGGTGGCAGCTTTTTGAAAGCAATTCCTTTGATCGACTGGTTGCGCACACAATGGCGCGGCACGCGGTGCGCCGTGTTGGTCAACGCCTACACATTTTCTGCATCGATTGTGACTGCGGCTTTGTTGACCTGCCACTTGGGATCACGGGCACAGTTGATTGGGTCAGACATGGGGGATGACTTGGCGTTCTTTGCAGAGGGGGGCACGATTGTTCTGCAAGATACCGGGGCGCATCTGCGGCACTCAACGGCCCACCATGATTGGGAGACCGGGCAGGTTGCCACCAGCACGCCTCCCGAGATTGCAGATCACATGGTTGCTGCTGGCCCACTACACGTAATGCAAACTATGCGTGCAAAACAGGAACAGGCGGCGCTAACCTTTGTGCGAGAGGGCTGAGCTGGCTGGAACCATTTGGGCGCTCATGCCAGATACCATGTATGAGCTTGCCCGTTTTACAAAAGAACCTGCCCGACGACATGCGCCGATCGCGCGGTCTGCCCGGTATTCAGCCCGAAGGCGGGCCGTGGTTGCGCGTAGATGATGCCTATGCAGCGCAGATGGCGCGCCGGATTGCATTGCTTGAGGGACGGGCGGACGATGTTCTATATCTCGACCCTAAAGCATTACCGGCCGCGCAAGAGCTGCTCGAAGCTGCGCTGGAGGCCTCGCTTGATCTGGGATTTACACGGGGCGGTGATGTCGTAACCTGTCCGGACGGTCGTAAGGTTGACGTATCGTCCATCCCGCCACTAGAGGCCTTGGGGCGCATATTTCAGAACGATTTTGTATTGATGGAACGGCGTGGTGATCAGCATGTGCTGACAGGTGCGGTTTTGTGTTTTCCGGCCTCATGGCGCTTGAGCGAAAAGGCGGGGCGACCGCTGACAGACATTCATATCCCGGTCGAAGAATACACAGATGATCTGGCCCGGCGCGTGCAGCGGCTGTTTGACGGCATTCAAGTGGGCCGCCCGCTGTGGCGCTTTAATCAGCTTTGGTATCAGGATCCCGAACTCTATCAACCGCGTTCGGCGGCAGAACCACGCCGAGTGGGGTCTGGCCTGAAAGAAGGGCCATACTACCGCACTGAACGGCAGACGCTTTTGCGCCTGCCGCACAGCAAAGCGGTGGTATTTGCCATTCACACCTACGTGCTTGCGCGCGCCGATGTGCCTGCGCTGACCTAAAACTGTCAGCCACCGGCCCAGGCGTCGTCAAGCACAACGTGAGGCACGCCATCCGAGGTTTTGCGCAGACTGCGCCCGGTCGCGTCGACCACGCAGTTCACTTGCTGACGCCACGATGAAAACAGCGCAGAGCGTACAACATCGACCGGCGCATCAAATCGCAAGGTCAGCCGATGCCGTGCAGACCCGACGCGGCTGGCCGCTTTGATTTGCCCGGCAAACGGCTGCCCAAGATAGCGTCCGCTGATCTTTTGTCCGGGGTGATAACCCGGTTGGGGGGCGTCCTTGGCCCGTGCGCTGAGCGTATTCCAATCGCGCGCGCCCCATTGGTGGGCGATGGATTCGAGCGCTTGGGCATGTGTGCAGGGCGTGCCTGCATCGTTCAGAGCCGCGCGCAACCGCTTGGCTTGCGCTTTCAGCGCAGCCCGTGATGGAAGGGGGATATCCATATCCGTCTCCTGTCTATGGTCGCGAGACGTGCCGTTCGGGTCTGCGCATTGCCGGGGCTGCGACCAATCAAGGATCGGAGTGTCAGGCTTTACCATATGCGCAGGGCAGGGGCCTGAACCCTATGCGGCGTCCTTTAGGCGGTGTTGCCGTTAGGGGCAAGGGTGGTCTTGCTTTGACGGACAAGTCGTTTCTGGATTGCTGCGGGCAATCTTGGGCGTCGGTGTTTAAGAGGTGCGCTACCTAGCCGTCGATGCGCGCGCCCATGATCGCGATGGCCTGCTGATAGACGGTCGCCGCATTCCATTGCTTGATCACCGCAAAATTGGGCTGGCCTTCCTGATAGCCCTTGCCGCGTTTCCATCCCTTTTTGCGCAAGAAGTTCGCCGTCGAGGCAAGCGCATCTGTTTGGTTATAGAAATCCACCCGTCCGTCACCATTTGCATCGACGCCATATTCCAAGGCGTTGCCCGGTAAGAATTGGGTATGGCCCAATTCGCCATGCTTGGCCCCTTTGGTGGCCCCGGTGATCGCGCCCTGATCGACGAGTTTCAGGGCGCCAATCGCATGTGGTCTGAAGAAATCCGAGCGGCGGCAATCATAGGTGAGGGTGACAATGGCTGACACAACCGGGCTGTCACCCATGAACCCGCCAAAGGCCGTTTCCATCCCATGAATGGCGATGATTACACCAGCGGGCACGCCGTACTGACGTTCAAGGGTCGCATAAAAGTCGGGGCTGCGCGCCTTGCGCTTGCGCCCTTGGGCCACAATGGTGTCTGCCCCGCGGATTTGCATGAACTTGGGCAGACTGTAGCGAAAGGATTTTTGGTTGCGGTCCGCGGCAATGGTGCCGGTGGCGTAGCGAGCCTGCGCAAGCGCGTCGAGGCCGCGTGCCTTGACCCCAGCGCGTTTGGCGTCGGTGGCAAAGCTTGCCTTCCAAGCGTCAAACCCGGCACTGGTGTTGCCACAATTGGCGGCATGTACCGCGCTTGAGAATGCAAACATAGCGCACGCCAATCTCAGGGGTTTCAACAGCATACCGATACTCCGTCTCGCGCCTCTTCGGATGTAGCCTAGCTGAATTGAGATGGATTGGAAAATAGAGCGCACTGCTCGATGGCAATCGGCTCGACCCGGGCCACAGTGAGCGAGGCTTTAGTGGCTAAGGATCATCTTTTGCATTTGGGTCATCCCCTCGAGTTCCGGGTTGTTGTTCATACGCTTGATTTCTTCTGCGCTCATAGAGTCGCGCAATGAAGATTCCAGATATGTAACCTTCCGGCCCTCTTCGGGTTTGGGAAACATGATCGCAATATCGTCCCAAGCGTAGCCCACAACACCAGCCATCAGTACGAGGCCCAAAGCTGTACCAAGGATAGGCAGAGGCAAGGTTGCCTTGGGTGCCGGATACAGGGTCGGTGCGGCTGGCATTTCGGACTGCTGTGCCGCGGGTCGCTTCGCGTTGATACGCGCAAGGCGTTGTTCAAATTCAGAATTCTTAGTCATGTGCGCCGGTCGGTTGGTTTCTTCGGGTCTTGACTGGATACCAATGGATCATGCTCAGATTAGGGCGATCAGATGCCGTTTGCGTGCAGGTGCCGCCCGATATGGGCCATGTAAAAAACAGCGCGCGATTGCCGATGTCTTCCTTTGGAAACTATGAGCCCAAGGAGCTGATGCGCTGGACATCATCTGCACTGCTCAGGACCCGCGCAATGTCTTCGCGGGCAAAAGCAAAGGCGCTCGCCACCAACACACATCCGACCAGCACGACCGTGACCGACTTTGACCGACTGGACGTGGACGAACGCGGCGCTTTGTCCTGAGCGTCGTTTTCGGGCGCGTAACCGCGTTGCGTCCGGACCCGCGCGCGGGACTGGGTACGCTTGAGGCGTGCTTCGAATTCGCTCATCGATTCCATCTGAACCGATCCTTTATGACCAATCTGAGTACAATTTGTATCAGCGGATCATGGCCGGATTTTGGCGCCGCTTGGACAATGCAGGGCAATAAAAAAAGGGCACCCCGTTGGAGGTGCCCTTTCAAGTTTAGCTGCCAAGGAGGATCAGCAGCTGTAGTACATGCCGAACTCAACCGGGTGAGGTGTGTGTTCGTAAGTCGTGATCTCTTCCATCTTGAGCTCGATGTAGCCCTCGATCTGGTCTTTGGTGAACACGTCACCGGCCAGCAGGAAGTCCATGTCTTTTTCGAGCTCTTCCATCGCTTCGCGCAGGGAACCGCAGACCGTTGGGATGCCGGCCAGCTCTTCTGGCGGCAGATCGTAAAGGTCCTTGTCGGATGGTTCGCCGGGATCGATCTTGTTCTTGATCCCGTCAAGGCCGGCCATCAACAGCGCGGCAAAGCACAGGTAAGGGTTGGCAGATGGATCAGGGAAACGAGCTTCGACGCGCTTGGCCTTGGGCGAGTCTGTCCATGGGATACGTACACAACCCGAACGGTTGCGGGCCGAGTAGGCGCGCAGAACGGGTGCTTCGAAACCTGGGATCAGACGCTTGTAGCTGTTGGTCGATGGGTTTGTGAAAGCGTTCAGCGCCTTTGCGTGTGTCAGGATGCCACCGATGAACCACAGGGCCTCATCAGACAGGTCGGCGTATTTGTCGCCTGCAAACAAAGGTTTGCCGTCTTTCCAGATCGACATGTTCACGTGCATACCAGTCCCGTTGTCGCCCGCGATGGGCTTGGGCATGAACGTCGCCGATTTGCCATAGGCGGCGGCAACGTTGTGGATGACGTATTTGTATTTCTGCAGCTCATCGCCTTGCTCGGTGACAGAGCCAAAGATCAGGCCCAGTTCGTGCTGACACGACGCCACTTCGTGGTGGTGCTTGTCGACCTTCATGCCGAGGCGCTTCATGGTAGAGAGCATCTCGGAGCGCAGGTCTTGCGCTTCGTCCGTTGGGTTCACAGGGAAATAGCCGCCCTTGACGCCGGGACGGTGGCCCATGTTGCCCATTTCGTATTCTGTGTCGGTGTTCCAGGACGCGTCCGTGGCATCAACTTCGTAGGATACCTTGTTGATGCTGTTGGAAAAACGCACATCGTCAAAGAGGAAGAATTCCGCTTCTGGGCCCATGTAGGCCACGTCACCGATACCGGTTGACTTAAGGTAGGCCTCGGCTTTTTCGGCTGTGCCCCGTGGGTCGCGGTCATAGGCTTCGCCTGTATCGGGCTCAACGATCGAGCAGTGAACGCAGATCGTCTTTTCCGCATAGAACGGGTCAACATAGGCGCTGCCTTGGTCTGGCATCAGCTTCATGTCGGAGGCTTCGATCGATTTCCAGCCCGCGATGGAGGAGCCGTCAAACATAAAGCCTTCTTCGAGGAAATCCTCATCGACCTGATCGGCCATGACGGTCACGTGCTGCAGTTTGCCACGTGGGTCTGTGAAACGGATGTCGACGTATTCGGCATCTTCTGCCTTGATCATGTCGAGAACGGGGTTTGCCATGTGCGGAAAATCCTTCTTGTCTTGGATGTATAATTAGAGAGCGTCCGAACCGGTTTCACCGGTGCGGATGCGGATGGTTTGTTCAACGGGGGTGACGAAAATCTTGCCGTCGCCGATCTTTTCGGTTTTGGCGGCATCTACGATGGCGGAGATGGCGGCATCGACCTGATCATCATCCAGAACAACTTCGACTTTCACCTTGGGAAGAAAATCGACCACGTATTCGGCGCCACGGTACAATTCCGTGTGCCCTTTTTGACGCCCAAACCCTTTGACTTCGATGACAGATAGCCCCTGTACGCCGACCTCTTGCAGAGCCTCTTTGACTTCATCAAGCTTGAATGGCTTGATGATCGCTTCGATCTTTTTCACGCGGTGGCCTCCCATTGCCATATCATGTGATCTGGGTGGACCATCTGTCTTGTAGGGCGTCCATGGGAGGGGGCATGATATGCTAATGTGTGCACAGGAATTTTGCAGTGACGCTCGGTTTGTGGGCGGTTCGCCTAAAAAATGTGCGAAAGTGAATCGCGAAGAGGTTTGGCCATGACGGAAGCGCTGACGGCTGCGCAGATGAGAAAACTGGAACACGCCGCGATCGAAACGGGCGAGGTTACAGGGCTGGAATTGATGGAGCGGGCAGGGAGAGGTCTGGTCCAAGCCGTGTTCGAGGAATGGCCAGATTTTGCGGCGGGGTCTCACCGCGCCCTTGTGTTGTGCGGGCCGGGTAACAACGGGGGCGACGGGTTTGTTGTGGCCCGTTTGCTGGCTAAAGCCGGTTGGGCGGTTGAGGTGTTCATGTGCGGGACTCCAGAAAACTTGCCTCCGGACGCGCGCAGAAATTATGAACGCTGGTGCTTTATCGGAGATGTCGTCGCGTTGACACAAGCGCATCTGATGGGCGCCTTGGAGCGGCTGGCCTCAGACCCGCACGCTCTCGTTCCGGTCATCGATGCCCTGTTTGGGATCGGACAGCGGGCACCGTTGGACGATGTGATCGCGCCGGTGAACGCCATGATCGACGCATGGTCTGAGGGGCAAGCCGGGGCCAGTGCGCCCCTCTTCATTTCCGTAGATATCCCAACAGGATATGACGCCGATACTGGAGAAGCGTTGGCGCGCCGCCCCCTGCCATCGGAACTGGTGGTCACATTTCACTGCAAAAAGCCGATACACAAAATGCCTCATTTTCTGGACACAAGATGCGCGGTGGTTGATATCGGACTGTGATGCGTTTCACTTTGCTGTTTAAACTGCCGCAGGAGCCACAAAATCCCTGAGCTGACAGAAATCACGCGCGACACGCTGCCCGATCTTGCCAAGGTTGGTGGTCAAAAGTTTGATCATGGGCATGCATTTGTGCTGTCCGGTGGAGCCGGACGCACGGGGGCGGCGCGTTTGGCTGCGCGCGGTGCGCTGCGCATCGGCGCTGGTCTGGTGACGCTTGGCGTACCACCCTCTGCGCAGATGGAGGTGGCCACGCAAATCACAGCCCTCATGCTGAGGCGCGTTGCGGATTGTGACGCGCTGATCGCCGTTCTGGAAGATGCTCGTATCAACGCGCTGTGCCTTGGGCCCGGTCTTGGGTTGGGTGATGATGCTGCGGGTCTTGTGGATGCAGTGCTGGGCGAAGGACACCTGAACCTGAGGCGTCGCATTGTCTTTGATGCGGATGCATTGACGCTGATTGCGCAGGGCGGCGCACGGATGACTGCGTTGAATGAAAACGCCATCCTCACGCCACACGGCGGCGAATTTGCCCGCCTGTTTCCGGACATTGCAGACAGGCTGGCCGCGGGCCAGATGTCGACATATGACAAAGTGTCCGCCACGCGCGATGCGGCGGCGCGCAGTGGCGCAATTGTGCTATTCAAGGGGGCACAAACGGTAATCGCTCATCCCGATGGGCGCGCATCTTTCCATGCGGCAATGCATGACCGCGCCGCACCCTGGCTTGCCACTGCCGGGGCAGGGGATGTGTTGGCGGGTTTTATCACGGGCCTTCTGGCACGCGGATTTGCCCCCATGTTGGCCGCAGAAGCGGCCACATGGTTGCACGTCGAGTGCGCACGCGTCTTTGGCGCCGGTCTGATCGCTGAGGACCTGCCTGAGGTTTTGCCGCCGGTGTTGCGAGCCCTCGAAGCCTAGGCCGGTATGCGTGGTGTGCTCATGGCTGGAACCGACAGTTCCAGACCGTCTGCGTAGACGACGTAGGGCGCATCAAAACCCAGTCGGACCAACGTCATTTCACGCACCCCGAGGCCCGTGATGTATTCGTCGTCGATCAGGCATCCCGCTGGCATCACCGCTTGGGTCGCTCCGCGCAGGGCTTTTGCACGCCAGTCGCGTACCAGCACCATTTGGGCCGCAGGAAGCATGGCGTGATGGGTCGGCTTGCTATCTCCAAGCGATCCAGCGGCAACCTTGACCGCCTCTTCGCATACGCGCACGGTTTGCATCGCGGCAAGAGGAACCAGCCCGGCATTTCGGGTCACGATCCTGTCGCCGGGTGAAAGATACTCGACCGGAATTTCTCCGTCAGATGTCAAAATGATTGTGCCGGACACAAGCCCGACATGGGATATCTCTTTGCGCAACGGGGGCATTTGCCCGCTCAATTCGCGCCCGACCGTATTCGGTTTCATGGCGTCTCTCTTTTTGCAACCTGCCTCTATGTCAGGAAAAGATAGCTCAAGATGGGTTTAATGTCGCGCAACATCTTGCAGTTTCTATGGCACTGGTGCGCGAATACCTCTCGCCTCTTCTGGCAGGCTTTGCTAAGGCAGCGCTCATGCGGGTGTGGCGGAATTGGTAGACGCACCAGATTTAGGTTCTGGCGCCTTTGGCGTGGGGGTTCGAGTCCCTTCACCCGCACCACCTTGAAATGGTTAAAAATTTTCCCTCGCCGCCTTAGTGCTTCATCACGTTTCTGATCGTCTGGGTCACATGTGGGTCGCAAAAAGGTTTTGTTTCAGCGATTGTCGAATCCTAGGAATGGGCACTCTGAATGGTGGCGACGGTTCTATTGTATTTGCTGCTTTCGCGAGCTGTCTCAACATCTTGAGGACCAACCGGGTGTCATGCACGCAGGCGAGGCGGAAACTTCCATGATGATGGTGTGCGAACCAGGACTGGTTGACGATAGTGATCTTGGTGGGCTGGCCAGCCCCATGGACGGCAAAAAGTTTCTGCAAGCTGGAGAAGGATCGTATCGCTGGAGGCCATTCGCGCACGTGACCGAGAATGGTCTAGCGGGAAACCCAGCGCGGTCAAATGTGGTCAAGGGTGAAAAAATGCTGGAAGCCGCGGCGGAAGCGGTGGCGCGTTTGATTTGTGGTCCAGAGACGTGGGCTTTGCCCAATGACCTGCGTTTGGACGGTACAGGGGGTGTGCCATTTAGGGATAGAAACACAAACCGCTGAAAAGAAACATGCCGCATGAATGCGCGCACCTGTGTTTGTGTTGGGCAGAGAGCCGACTTGCGGTGGCGCAGCAGGTCGAGTTTGAACCGCCGCTAGGAAGCGTACATTTCCTCAATTGTGGAAACATCACCCGTTTGAACTGGATGGCTCGGTGTTAGGACATTGGGCTGTTCAAAGAAGTCGCGAGTTCTACTTGCGCCGAACGATGGCTCCGAACCCAATGCGCCGCATTTCCGCGATGCCGCGAACGTCTGGTTTCGACGTCAAGCGCTACAGGTCCTTAACAAGTCTAAGAGCATCGTAGATCGCGGCGTGTGTGTTGCGGGCTGATACGGCATCACCAATCCGGAAGAGTTGGAACGTACCGGCTTCATTACGCACTAGGGTTTGAGCGGTCCCGCTGATGAGTGCGTCATGGTCCACTGCGCCTCCATTGGTGCTGAGCGGCTTAAGATCGAAGTATAATTCGTCCAGAGGCAGTGTTCCGTAGTTCACCACGACTTGATCGTATTCTTTCGTGCTTATGAAGGCGCTATAATCCGTGCCAATGGTCGCGGTTAGCATGTTGCCACTGCGCTCAACACCCAGCAAACGGCGGGTCACCGTAAAGGTCACGTCTTTGTCTTGCAGCGACCGCATATAGGGCACCAAGTTCATCGCCATGATATCAGGCGAGAACGTGCGGTCGGGGGTCATGATTTCAACCGTTGATCCCGCCGCTGCGGCTAATTCTGCAGCTTGCAACGCAGGGTGATCACCGCTCTCGTCATAAATCAAAACGTTCTGCGCTGGCTTCACATCGCCTGCAATAATATCCCACGACGTGACAACGTTTGACGCGTCTTGGCCTGTTTCAAATAGTTCGACGTTCGGCATCCCTCCTGTCGCGACGATTACGATATCAGGGTTAAGCGCGGTTACATCTCCCACCTCTGCCCAAGTGTTGAAGTGAAAGACGACATCACGCGCAGCACATTGGGACATGCGCCAATCAATGATTGAAATCATCTCCCGTCGACGTGGGCTTTGTGCTGCGAGGCGCACTTGGCCGCCCGGATCAGGTTGCGCCTCAAACACCACAACATCGTGACCGCGCTCGGCCGCAACGCGCGCAGCTTCAAGACCCGCAGGACCAGCGCCGATGACAACGACCTTTCGCTTGGTTTCAGCTGGTTGAATTATGTGTGGCATCGTCAACTCGCGACCGGTCGCAGCGTTGTGGATACATAGTGCCTCACCAGCTTGATAGATTCGATCAAGGCAGTAGGTTGCGCCGACACATGGGCGAATATCTTCTTCGCGGCCTTCCACGATTTTCTGGACGATATGGGGGTCTGCCATATGCGCGCGCGTCATGCCCACCATGTCCAGCAAACCGGCCTCGATGGCGTGACGTGCAGTCGCAACATCTGGTATCCGTGCGGCGTGGAATGTCGGTATGCCCGTGACTTTTTTGACTTGTGCGGCATAGGATAGATGCGGTGCAGCAGGCGCGCCTTGGATCGGAATCATGTCTGTCATTGCAGGGTCAGTATGGATGCGCCCACGGTTGACGTTGAGAAAATCCAGTTGACCTGTCGCCGCCAATTTATTTGCTATCACCAAACCATCGTCTGCGGTTATGCCACCTTTTTGCATCTCATCTGCAGTGAACCGGAAACCAACGATAAATTCTTGTCCGATGCGTTTGCGGACTGCGGACAGAACATCCAGCGGAAAACGCATTCGGTTTTCAAGTGTATCCGCCCCATATGGGCCAACTAAATCGTTTGTCAGCGGTGACCAAAATTGATCAAGAAGGTGCCCATTAACCAGTAATTCGATACCGTCCATGCCACCGGCCTGCATGCGTTCGGCCGCGTCCGCAAAGTCGTTGATGATCCGCTCGATATCCCAATCTTCGATCAACTTGGGAAATGCCTTATGTGATGGTTCACGGTGCTTGGATGAGGACACAGAAGGCAACCAATTGCCCTTGTTCCATGTTGTCCGTCGGCCAAGGTGCGTCAGTTGGATCATTACCGCACACCCGTGTTCATGGCAGCCATCAGTCAGATTTTGAATCCACGGCACAACTTCGTCTTTGTAGGCCAATACATTGTTGAAAACTGGCGGGCTGTCCTTTGACACCGTCGCTGATCCCGCTGTCATGGTTAACGCGACACCCGCTTTCGCCCGTTCTTCGTGATAGGCACGATAGCGTTCTTTTGGCATCCCATCTTCTGGATAGGCAGGTTCATGACTCGTCGTCATTATCCGGTTTTTCAAAGTCAGATGTTTCAACTGGTAAGGTTGAAGTAGCGGGTCTTTGGTCATCTGAATGTCTCTCTGGCTAACTTGACACGTGTGTCTTGATGGCACTTTGTCGCTCAATTGACATATGTGTCAAGTTTTCTATGGTGAGCGATATGAACGCAACTGCCTCACGCCAACGTGGATCAAAAGAACTCTGGCTTGATGCCGCTTATGAATTGCTCATTGCGGAGGGTGTCGACGCGGTCAAAATCATGCCTCTGGCAAAAGTTCTCAATCTGTCGCGCACAGGGTTCTATTGGTTTTTTGAGGACATCGCTGAGCTTCACGGCGCAATGGTCCTTCGCTGGGAAAGCAAGAACACAGGGAACCTCGTCCAGCAATGCGATCTTGAAGCGGCCAACATCTGCGAAGCACTTTTCAACCTTATGGATTGCTGGCTTGACCCCACACTTTTTGATGCACCGCTTGATCTTGCTATCCGTAATTGGGCGCGCGTTGATGAGGACCTTGAACAGCGCATTCGAGAAGCCGACAAACAGCGCATCGCAGCGGTAACACGCATATTCGAACGGCACGGTTTTTCGTACCAACAAGCGGAGGTACGTGGCCTAACCGTCATCTATACCCAGATCGGCTACATCTCGATGCAAGTCACAGAAAACGCTTCGCAGAGGTTGGCGCGGGTTCAGCACTACGTTGAACTTTTTGCGAGCGCTCCACCATCAGAGAAGGACGTGAAGGTATTCTTGAACCGCCATGTAGCCAACTGAAGTAAGGTAACCGAAATGCGAAGCACCAAGACCATACACGTTGTGTCCTGTCATGCCGAAGGCGAGGTCGGCGATGTGATCGTTGGTGGTGTGGCTCCGCCACCGGGGGATACCCTTTGGGAACAACGGAACTGGATAGCCAAAGACGAAACCCTTCGCAATTTTATGCTTAATGAACCCCGTGGCGGAGTGTTCCGGCATGTCAATCTTTTGGTCCCGGCCAAACACCCCGATGCGCAAATGGGTTGGATCATCATGGAACCCGAATACACGCCGCCGATGTCCGGGTCGAATTCGATCTGCGTGGCAACGGTGCTATTGGACAACGGGATCATCCCGATGGTCGAACCAGTCACAGAAATGGTGCTTGAAGCGCCTGGTGGTTTGGTCCGTGTCAGGGCCGATTGTAAAAATGGCAAGGCGGAACGGATCTCCGTTCGAAACCTGCCGTCGTTTGCTGGCGAGCGATCAGTGCCACTGAATGTCCCTGGGCTTGGGGTGATCAACGTTGACACGGCATTTGGTGGCGACAGTTTTGTCGTCGTCGACGCTGCTGCCTTAGGTTTTGAATTGATAGCTTCGGAGGCTGATGAGTTAGCAAAGCTTGGCGTCGTAATCACCAACGCCGCAAACGAGCAAATGAAATTTCAGCACCCCACCATTCCTGAGTGGAACCACTTTTCGTTCTGTCTATTTGCTGGTCGACTTGTCCGAGAGGGCAAGGATCTGAAGACAAGAGCCGCTGTAGCAATTCAACCGGGTAAAATTGATAGATCACCGACCGGCACCGCCCTTTCTGCGCGTATCGCTTTGTTACACGCAGATGGTTTGATGCAGGAAGGTGAAACCTTAACCGCCTGTTCTATCATTAATTCCGAGTTTTCTGGACAGATCGCTGAGACAACGACGTTAGAAGAAACACCCGCGATCATCCCAGAAATCACCGGCCGAGCGTGGATCACGGGCACCCATCAACACATGCTCGATCCCGATGATCCTTGGCCAGAAGGATACCGGCTAAGTGACACCTGGCCCGATCATAGAGCCGACTGAAGGGACCGTTGGACTTGTCGCGACATGGTCTAGACCACGCAAAAAACCTGGACTTCTAAAGCAACATATGCCCGTTCGCTGCTGTTGGATATCACTGGTTCTTCGGTGAACGAGTCCGTAACACTTCCACAGAAAGTTTCAGAATACGCGGATTATTGGCGCAAATCAGTGCATCTAAGGTGGATTTCTCACGATAGCGTGATCGGCAAATCTGAGTTCGGCCATGAGTACGTAACCCGTTCACATGCAAAGAGCGTGGGAAATATAAATGGAAGGCACTCACATGACAACTATTCGCAAATTCGCCGCAGCAGCGGCAACCGCAATGACACTGGGTTCCGCCGCGAGCGCGGCCGACATCGTCGAAATCGCATCGGGCGACGAGCGTTTCTCGACCCTAGTGGCCGCAGTCAGCGCTGCAGGCTTGGTTGAGACACTGCAGGGCGCTGGTCCGTTCACTGTCTATGCGCCAGTGAACGATGCTTTTGCTGCGCTGCCGGAGGGCACTGTGGAAACGCTCTTAAAGCCAGAGAACAAAGGCCAGCTGACCGATGTCCTCCTTTACCACGTCGATGACCGCAAACTGACCGCCGAAATGATCCCGAACGGTTCGAACTACTTCAAGCCGGTCTTGGCTTCGGAGCGGTTGTGCATCACCAAAGGCTCGTCTGGCGTGTCGATCGCCGACGGCACCGGCGAAAGCGCCAACGTGATTATCGCAAATATCGAGGCCGACAATGGTGTGATCCATGTGATCGACAAGGTTCTGCTGCCCGGCACCCGCCCAGCCTGCCACTGAAGAAAGCCCCAAAATGGAATAAAGGCCCCGGTGACACTGGGGCCTTTTTCACTTCCGCTTTGTGCTCAAAGCCGTCGTTCGGCGCAAGTTAGTAAAGTGACCGCTTCGAGAGGCCCAATGTCCCGACATCGAGCCACGTTTTTGAAAAGATTTGAATATTCACGATTGGACAGTGTCCTCTATCGGGGTGCGGTTTAAGCTCGATCCGCTACGCCGCCGCGTGACCGCTTCGAGTATCCGTCTTGGTCAAGCGTGGTTTTGAACCCACTCTCGATCTGCTTTGACCAATGTGTTGGCGAGCTCAATGAGTTTCCGCATGATTGCTGTGAGAGCGACCTTTTGCGGTTTTCCCTGTTTGATCATTCTCTGGTATTTTTTGCACATATCGGGGTTGTGTTTTACAGCGACGAGAGCAGGCATGTAGAGCGCGTCGCGCAACTGCTTTCGGCCCCCTTGAATGCTGGCTTTGCCACGCCACTTTCCCGACTGTTGGGTCATCGGAGCCAGCCCGGTCAGGCTTGCAGCTTTCTTCTTATCAAGAGTACCGACCTCAGGCATCTCAATCAGAATGGTTGCTGCGGCCACTTCGCCTATGCCCGGG
>NZ_FRFA01000023.1 GCF_900143535.1 Tateyamaria sp. Alg231-49
CTGATCTCTTATCGCGGAGAGTTGCGCGAACCTGTCGCCTGCCAAGTCGAAATGGCCGTCCACACCAAGGCGCTGCTGGCCCAGCTGAACATCCCGACCTACCACTTCCACTGGCAGAAAGATGTCGAGGAGTTGGACAACATCCTGAAATACACCTTCATGTGCAACAAACCGGTGGCGATCCTGACGGACGCCAACTTCTGGGGAGGCTATGGCGACCAATGATCCGTTCTGAAATCCTGCGCGAGATCGCGCCCATCCTTCGTGACCAGCTGGTTGTCTGCAACATTGGCCTGCCCAGCCAGGAACTGCACATGATCGACGATCAGCCCACCAACTTTTACATGCTGGGCACCATGGGCCTATCCTCGTCCATCGGGCTTGGTCTGGCKCTGGCGCAAGACAAAACCGTGATCTCCATCGATGGGGACGGGTCGGTKCTGACCAACCTCGGCACGCTGCCGACCATCGCCAACAACGTGGCCGACAACTACATCCTGATGATCATCGACAACGGGTCGTATGGCTCGACCGGGGATCAGCCGACCTATGCGGGCAAGAAGACGGCGCTTGAGAAAGTGGCCGCGGCCTGCGGATGCGAGAACGTTGTCACCTGTCAGGACGTGGACACGGGCGCGACCTTGCAAGCGGCGATCGACAGCAAGCAGATGACGATCATCGTGGTGAAATGCGACAGCGGCAACATCAAGCTGCCGGTGATCACAATGGACCCCGTCGTCATCAAAGACCGCTTTATGAAGGCTGTGGCAAGCTAGGGGCCAGCCCTTAAAAGCCGACCCGGTCCCCGCCCTTCAGGGCGAGGATCTCGCGCGCCTCATCCGGAGTTGCGACTTTGTTGCCAAGATCCTCGACGATACGGCGGATCTTGGCGACCTGCTGGGCGTTGGATTCGGCCAACTCGCCGCGCTTGATGAACAGGCTGTCCTCCATGCCGACACGTACGTTGCCACCCATCTGACTTGCGGTCGTTGCAAGACCCATCTGTGCGCCACCAGCCCCCAGAACAGACCAGCGGTAGTCGTCGCCAAACAGGCGGTCTGCCGTGCGTTTCATAAAGATCAGGTTGTCCACCTCAGGCCCGATCCCGCCAAGGATGCCAAAGATGAATTGGATGAACACAGGCGCCTTGAACAGGCCCTGCGCCATGCAGAATTTCAGATTGTAGAGGTGGCCGACATCGTAACATTCGTGCTCGAACTTGATGTCATGCGGGGCAAGTGTCTCAGCGGCTTCGCGGATGTCGGCGAACGTGTTGCGGAAAATATTCGCTTCTGACCCCTCAACATAGTCCTTTTCCCAGTCGTACTTCCACGTGTCATAGCGCCCTGCGAGCGGGTGAAAGGCAAAGTTCATCGACCCCATGTTCAGGCTGCACATCTCGGGGGAAAACTTGGTCGCGGCCTCGATCCGTTCCTTGATCAACATGGTCGGCGCGCCGCCTGTGGTGATGTTGACCACGGCATTGGTGGATTGTTTTACCCGCGACAGGATGGGCGCGTAGTGGTCGGGGTTGACCGACGGGCGATAGTCCTGTGGGTCGCGCGTGTGCAGGTGCAGGATGGATGCCCCGGCCTCGGCGGCTGCAATCGCCTGTTCGGCAATCTCGTTCTGTGTAAGGGGCAGCGTGTCCGACATGGTGGGCGTGTGGATCGACCCGGTAACAGCGCAGGTGATGATCGTCTTGGATTTAGCCATGGGTCAGTCGCCTTTTGGTTTGGTGTTCACTCGGTAGCTGAGCGGGAAAAGTTCAAGGTCATAACGGTCGCGCACGAGGCCCCAGACACCTTTGGGCGCTTTGAGCATGACAACGATGGCAACAACTCCCAGTACCATAAGATAGATGGTGCCAAAGTCCGCCAGTGTTTCGCGCAGCAGGAAAAACAGGATCGTGCCGATGATCGGGCCTTCGAGTGTGCCGATTCCGCCGATCACCACGATGAAGATCACAAAGGCGGTCCAGTCGTTGACCGAAAACGCGGCATCGGGCGAGATACGTAGCTTTTGCAGGAACAACAGACCACCGATCACAGCTGTAAAGGCCGAGGTGACGACGTAGACCTCCAGCTTGGTTCGCCAGATGTCGATGCCAAGGCCACTGGCTGCCACTTCGCTGTCGCGGATGGCTGTCAGGGCCAGACCACGCCGCGAGCGCAAGAAGAGGTAGACGCAAGTGATCACAGTCACGGCTGCGCCTAGCGCCAGCCAATAGCTGAGCGCCTCACGACCCGAACGCGAGTCCGCAAGGCTGCGCACGATGTCGACGGGCAACGACGAGCCGGATCCACCACCAAGGGCAGAAATTTGCGCGAAGGTTAGCCTGAACACTTCGGCCACGACCCATGTGCCGATGGCGAAATAGGCCCCCTTGAGACGAAAGATCAGGGCCGCGATTGGCACCGAGATCAGCCCGGCAAGAACCCCGGCCAACAGGATCGCCACAATTGGGTGCAGCCCGCCAAAGATCGCCAGCGCGAACAGCATGTAGCCGCCAAACCCGACAAAGGCCTGCTGGCCCACTGATACCAGACCCGCGTAGCCCGCCATCAGGTTCCAGAGGCAGGCAAGGGACAGATACAGGAAAATCTCGCCCAACAGCCGCAAATCAGCACGGCCCGCCCACCAAGGGGCCGCGGCCAGCACGATTAGGGCGAGAACTGCAATGATCATTGCAACGCGAGACGCAGGAGTGGCGCGGGTGACGGTATTCAATGCTCGACCCTCGGGAACAGGCCGTTCGGGCGCACGGCCAGAACGACGAGGAAGGCGATGTGACCGGCCAGCACTTGCCAGCCCGGATCAATCTTGGCTCCGATGGTTTGGGCCACGCCAAGGATCACGCCGCCCGCCAAAGTGCCCCAGATGTTGCCAAGCCCGCCAATGATCACAGCCTCGAACCCGAATATAAGGCGCCCGCCCCCGATGGCCGGATCAAAGCTGGTGCGCACGCCTAGAAGGATGCCCGCAATCGCCGTGACTGCGAGCGCAAGCGCCATGGCGAGGCCGTAGATATGCGCCTTGTTCAGACCCATCAGTTGGGCAATGTCCTGATTGTCCGACACAGCGCGAAACCCGCGCCCGAGGGCCGTTGAGTAGAATATCCATTGCAGTCCCGCGATCACAACGATGGCCATGCCGAAGGTCAGCAATGGCAGAACACCCAGTGATAGCCCGCCGACAGCAATACTTGCCGTCTCTATCGCGCCCGCATTCAGCTTTTGCGGATCGGCGGTGTACCCTTCCAACAGCGCGTTTTGCACAATCACGGACAGACCGAACGTCACCAACAAGGGGGGCAGGATGTCGCTGCCAAGGGTCTTGTTCAGCAGGCCCCGTTGCAGGATGTACCCGATCCCGGCCATAGCGGGCATGACGATCAGAAGTGCCACGAAGGGGTGCACCCCAAGGAGCATTGTTGTGCTGAGGCCAAGATAGGCTGCGAGAATAATGAGGTCGCCATGCGCGATGTTGACCAGCCGCATGACACCGAAAATCAGCGACAACCCGGCAGCAAACAGCGCGTAAAGCCCGCCTAGCAGGATGCCCTGCACCACGGCATTGATCCATTCGATCATGCGTCTACTCCGAAATAGGCGGCTGTGATTTGGTCGCGGGTGATATCCTCGACCCGGCCCGTCAGCGACACGCGGCCCTCTTGCAGGCAGTAAACGCGCGAGGACACGGCCAGCGCCTTGGTGATGTCCTGCTCTACGATCAGGGCGGTCATGCCGCCGGAAATGATGTTGGGCAGTGCGTCATAGATTGATTTGATGGTGACGGGGGCAAGGCCAAGGCTGATCTCGTCAAAAAGGATCAGTTCGGGGTTGCTCATCAGCGCGCGGCCGATGGCGACCATCTGTTGCTGGCCGCCGGACAGGGATGTCGAGGGTTGGTTGCGTCGCTCTTTCAGGATTGGAAACAGGTCATAGACGGTGTCCAGTGACCACGGACCAGTCCGACCCACTGTGCTGCCCAACCGCAGATTTTCCTCGACCGACAAGGAGGGAAACAACTGCCGACCCTCTGGCACCAGCGCGATCCCAGCATAGGCGACCTGATCGGCCCGAAGTGCGCCAATGGTCTGTCCTTTGAAAGTGACCTGCGTTGCCTCGTTGCTGAGCAGCCCCGAAATCGAACGCATGAGCGTCGTCTTGCCCGCGCCATTGGCCCCTATTATGGCAATCACTTCGCCTGTCGCGATTTCCATATCCAGCCCGAACAGGGCCTGAAAATCCCCGTAATGGGCATCAAGCCCGCTGAGTTTCAACAATGGGTCAGACATCGGGATCGACCCCAAGATAGATTTCCTTGACCTCGGCGCTTTCCATGATGGCTTTGGGCGCGCCTTCGGCAATCTTTTTGCCAAAGTCTATGACGATCAGCCGTTCGACTACGGCCAGCAGCGCGTGCACCACGTGTTCAATCCAGATGATGGTCGTACCGTTCGCATTGACCCTCTTAATCGTATCTATCAAGGCGGTGCATTCTGCTTCGGTTAGGCCTCCTGCGATTTCATCAAGTAGTAAGAGCTTTGGTTTGGCCGCAAGCGCGCGTGCCATTTCCAGGCGTTTGCGGTCCAGCAGCGACAGCGCTCCGGCGCGGATATTGGCTTTGGGCAGCAGGCCGGTGTCTTCGAGAACAGCCAGCACATGGTCCTCTGCCTCATGACCGCGCAGTCCTGCGCCCTCAATCGCGCCGACCAGCGCGTTTTCAAAAACGGTCATTCCCCCAAAAGGCTGGGGCACCTGAAAAGACCGCGCGATGCCCAGTTTGCAGCGCCTCGCGGCCGAAGTGTTTGAGATGTCCTGACCGGCGAACGCGATTTGACCCGCGTCGGGTCCAAGTGCCCCGGTGATCAGGTTGAATAGGGATGTCTTGCCCGCCCCGTTGGGCCCCAGAATACCCACCGCCTCGCCGTGAGCCACGTCAAAGCTGGTGTCGTCGGCCACCACAACGGCGCCGAACGACTTTTTGAGGCCCGAGATGGACAGGAGGGCGGACACCTTTGTTTAGCCCAGCAGCTGCAATTCGCCGCCCACAGGGATGTCCGGAGCGTGCTTGTTGTTGGTGATCACCAACTCGACACCGTCACCTGCCGCTTGCCATTGGCCCGACACCAGCGGTGTCTTGGACACGTTCGGCACAGGCCCATTGGACCAGTTCACATCGCCGACGATGGTCGACATGTTCGTGCCTTTGATCGCTGCCGCGATGGCGTCTGGATCGTCCAGATCCTCGGCGCGGCTGATCGTGTCGGCGACAACTTCGAACAGCGCGTGCTTGAACCCGATGGGTTGGGTCCAAGGGCGGCCAGTGGCTTGCGAGAAACCAGCAGCCAGATCCCCGGCAGAGGCGCCTGTGAGGGACGAGCTGAACGGATGGCTTGGCGACCACCAGATTTCTGAAGTGAGGCCGACACCACGATCCCCCAATGCCTCGATGGCCGATGGGAACAGCAGGGCCTTGCCGATGGTTGCAACCTTGGGATTGAACCCCTGTTGCGCGGCCTGCGCCCAGAAGGTACCAAAGTCCGGCGGGATCATCACGCCCGTTACAATCTCGCATCCCGCATCTTTGAAGACCGCGATGTAGTTCGAGAAATCGTCGTTCAGAGGCTGATACCGACCGGGATCGACCAGATCGAAGCCTTGCTCGGCCAATGGGCCGGGCAGACCAAGTTTTGCATCGCCCCATGCGTTGCCGTCGGCGTCGTTGGGGAACAGCCCACCAACCTTCTTGGCGACGCCCGCGTCATTCCAAAGACCGGTAAAGTTGGCGATGATGTCCTCAAGGCCCCAGAAGAAGTGGTAAGTGTAGCGGAAACCTTCTGCCGGGTTGCCGCCGCGGCCAAAGAAGTAAGGCTGCCATGGGGCGTCGGTGGTGACGCACGGCACTTCGTTGATCTCGGCCTGATCCGCGACGGGGTTTGTCGTGTCCGGCGTCGCGGCGGCGGTGATGATGTCGACCTCGTCCGACAGGATCAGTTCGGCGGCGACTTCGGCGGCGCGGTTGGGGTTGGACTGGCTGTCCTTCTTAATGATCTCGATGTCATAGGATTTGCCGTTGTTCATGACACCGCCCGCAAACTTGGCGCGCAGACCTTCGATGATGTAGTCATCGGCTTCGGCAAATCCTGCAAGAGGGCCTGTCGTTGGCGTGACAAAGCCGACGCGAATTTTGGGGTTGGCGGCATAGGCGCGTGTGGATGTCAGGATGGCCGGTGCCGCGACTGTGGCGGCCAGTCCGCCCAGAACGGCGCGTCTGTTTGTTTTGAGTGTCATTTGTTATTCCTCCCAGAATTGTCAGTGCTTTAGTCGGGCAATATCGCCTCTAGTTTTTTTAGGTGTTCGGCCACGCGCGCTTTGGTGCGGGCCAGGTCTTCGGTCCTCCACTCCCGAAATCCAGCCCCGGCCGCCATACCGGTGCGTCCCTGATCCAGCAGGGACTGTAGGTGGGATGAGGGCGCAGGTGAGGCCTCCAAGTCAAACAAAACTTGGCGGTGAATGTCTTGGGTCAGCTCAATCCCAACCAGATCCGCGTTTTCCAGCGGGCCAAGGACCGCCAGCCGACGACCAAAGCTGGCCTTGACCACATCATCGACGGCTTCGGCGGTGCAAATCCCGTTTTCGACCAGACTGATCGCCTCGCGCCACAGCGCATGTTGCAGACGGTTGCCGATAAAACCGGGCACATCCTTTTCCACCATCACAGGTGTCTTGCCAGCGTCGCCCAGCAACGTGACCATCCCATCTGCGAGGGTGGAGTCGGTCCATTCGGTTTTCACCACTTCGACCAATGGGATCATGTGCGGGGGGTTCCACCAATGGGTGCCAAGGGCGCGATGGCGACCGTTCAGACCTTCCATGATCTTGGTGATCTGAATGACAGATGTGTTGGATGCTAACACCGCACTTTCGGGTGCGTGGGTTTCGATCTCGGCAAAGATCGACTGTTTGAGTTCGAGCTTTTCTGGCGCAGCCTCGAAGACATAGTCGGCTTTTTGAACCGCATCTTGGACAGCTCCGGCCAATTCGATGCGTCTGAGGGCGTTGGCGACTTCGGCTTCATCAGCACCCAGCAGCGCCATGCTTTCGGATACGCGCACTGGCACACTGTTCAGCATGTCGGTGTTGGGGTCGGTGACGGTCACGTCGTGCCCTGCGCGCGCAAAGGTTAGCGCGATGCCATGGCCCATCAGACCGCCGCCTATGACTGCGATCCGGCTCATCCTGCGGTGTATCCACCATCTGCATAGAGGATGTGGCCGGTGTAAAAATCAGAGGCCTTTGAGGACAGGAACAAGAGTGGCCCAGCCAGATCCTCAGGCTCGCCCAAGCGGCCCTTGGGCACACGGGCGAGGAACCCGCTGCGCACCGTTTTGGCGTGATCGTCGTCCCCGAACATCCATGCGGTGAGGGGAGAACGGAAGACTGTGGGCGCAATGGCGTTGACGGTGATGCCAGTGGGGCCAAGCTCGCATCCCAAAGCCTTGGTGATCCCATCTACAGCCGCCTTGGAGGCGCAATAGGCGGTGTAGCCCGCTGGATGGCCCAGCAGTCCACGGGCCGATGACATGAGCACAATCTTGCCCCCATCCCCTTGCGCCTGCATCTGCGTGCTGGCGGCGCGGGCCATCAACCAGCTTTGGGTGACATTGGCGTCCATGACATTTTCAAAGGTCGATGGCTCCATTTCGCCGATCTTGGCCACTTTATTCATGCCAGAGGCGACGACGAGAATATCGATGCGGCCATAGGTGGCGACGGTTTCGGCGACCAGTGCCGCACAAGCGTCTTCGGAGTCAGGACGGGCGTTGATCTGGTGTGTCTCGCCTTTGCATGTGTCAGCGACTTCGGCCATCGCGTCTGCATTGCCGGCGGCCAGAACAACTTTGGCACCGGCACCGGACAGACACCGCGCAGCCACCGCGCCAAAGGCACCCGAAGCGCCAGTGATCAGGGCGACCTTGCCAGAGACGTCAAAGAAAGAGAGCGGGTTGTCTAGGCTCAATTCAGGGCTCATGTCGGGCGTCCTCCTACAGGATATGGGATGACGACGAGCATTTTGCAGATGTGATTGCTGCGGTTCTCGATCTTGCGCACTTCGCCCGGCGGGATTGTGCAGCTGTCCATTGCGCTCAGCACAGTGTCAGTGCCGTCGATGGTGACCGTCATTTCGCCCTCAATGACCACATAGACCTTTTCAAAAGGGGTCGCGTCGGGGCCCGCGCCTCCTCCGGGCAAAAATTGAGAAAAGCCAATCCACTGGTTTTCAGGGCCGCCATTTTCAAACCCTTGCAGGCGCAGTCCGGTCACGCCCCAATGGTTCGGAGCCTCGTAAGAAGTGGCATCGTCAAAACGTTTGACTAACATCGCATATCCTTTCCGGTCGGTTGGGCGGAGGTGTCCTCCGCCTCCTGGTTCAGAAATCCGCGCCTGCTTCGATCCGATAGGCCTGATCTTTGTCCATCATCGCAACCAGACGGATGATGCACCCATCGCCGCGATCCCAGTTCCACGGGAAAAAGGCAAAGGTCACGCGCTTGCCGGTGACGCGATCCAGATCGCCGCCCACGTTTTCGATACCAAGGATACCGTTCTTGAACAGAGTCTGGTGCACAGGTTCCCATTCGGGAAAATCAACCTCCCAAGGGGTGCCGCCGGACCATTCGAGGTACTCGGCCTCAAGATGGGGTAGGATCGGGCCGTTGCGTTGTGGACCGATGGCCGTTGCCAACGGGTGATCGTTGGCTTGGGTGTCGTGACCAACCACCTTCACGCCCTTTTCGACCATCCAGTCGGCGGCCGAGGGCACAAGACCGGGGCAATAGGCAAAGTAATCGCCATCCTCATATTGCTTGTGCCAGCCGGTGTTGATGATCAGCACGTCGTTCTTGCGGATCGCATGACCGCATGCCTTTTCCAGGTCATCCGCCGTGATCTGTTCCCACTTTTTCTTGGGGATACTCACCACAAGGCCAGAGCCAAAGAAGTGGGGCAGCGGCACTTCGTCAATGAAAGGTGTGCCCTGTACGACGTGAGCAGGTGCATCGATGTGGGTCGTCACGTGCATCGTGGTTGTGATGGTCTGGGACAACACACCGGACTTCGCCATGTAGTGCTTTCGATCGATCTGGACGTCCTTGAAGTAGGGCCAGTTCGGGCACTGAAACCCGTAACGGTGGCTGAGGTTCACGAACTCGATCCCCATATCGTTGTTGTCGTTTTCCTGAAAATCGATCCCGCGAATATTAACGACCATCTGTTCCTCCCAAAACCGGTGTGTGGTGTTTCGCAATATGGTGCGAGTGTATCGCATAACGGTCAAGTCTTGTTTTCATCGCCCGTGTTTTCTAGGCTTGGCCATCCGCCAGCACGCGGGATCGGAAAGTGGAGCACAGGCTTGGACGGGCAAGATAATCAACGAAATCAGGGCATTCAGGTCATTTCCCGGGCGGCGGACATCCTCCGCCTGCTGGGGCAAGACACCGGAGGGCTGAGCCTTGGACAGATCGCGACTCGCGTTGGATTGCCCCGCTCTACGGTACAGCGGATCGTTTCGGCTCTGGCGGTTGAGGGGTTCATTTCGACCGAAAGAGGGGCCTCAGGAATCAGGCTTGGCCCAGAAATCCAAAGTCTGGGGCAGGCCGCATCATCGGATATGCGGGACCGGCTGCGCCCCATCATGCAGGCCATCGCTGATGAGACAGGCGAGACTGTCGACCTCGCCATTCTGGAGGGGTCAGCCATGTTGTTCATCGACCAGATTGTCGGCTCTCAACGTCTGCGCACAGTGTCGAGCATTGGGGAACGGTTTCCGCTGACCACAACGGCAAATGGCAAAGCGGCATTGGCCCGTATGGAGGCCACGCAGGCCACCAAACTGATCCTTGCGGAGTTGGAAGGCGACCCCGCCAAACCGTTGGCCACAATCCTGTCCGAGGTCGAGGATATCCGCCAAGGTGCGCTGGCCCATGATGAAAACGAACATACCGAAGGCGTTTGTGCGATTGGCTACGCCCTGCGCGATGTTGGGGGCGATATTTATGCCGTGTCGATCCCCGTACCCAGCACCCGCTATCCCCGGGTCAAAGATCGGCTGGCCGAGGTGATGGCCCGTCACATGACCAGTATCGGCCCCTGATCCAACGGGTCGCTGGCTGTCCTGCCGGTGTCGCGAATCCATTGGACATGTGCCGCCCGATGTCTGAGCCTTTCCCAAAAGCCAGTCACAGGGGATCGCCATGAATTCGCACTATCGGGTTGTCGTCATTGGGGGCGGCGTTGTTGGTACCTCCGTGCTGTATCACCTCGCTAAGATGGGGTGGAGCGATGTCTGCCTGATCGAACGTTCGGTCCTGACGGCCGGGTCCAGCTGGCACGCGGCAGGCGGTATTCATGCGCTGAACGCGGACCCCAACATCGCGCAGTTGCAGGCCTATACTATCGACCTGCTAAGCGAGATCGAGAAGGAATCCGGCCAGAATATTGGCCTGCATATGACCGGCGGTCTGACAATGGCCGGCACACCGGATCGTTGGGAATGGCTGCAATCGGCCTATCGCACCTTCCAGTCCATCGGGATTGACGATTGCCGTCTTGTCACCGTCGAAGAAGCGGTGGAACTGAACCCGATCATGTCTGGTGATGGTCTGTTGGGCGGCATGTGGGCAGACCGCGAAGGGTATATCGACACCACAGGCACGGTGCATGCCTATGCAGGTGCGGCCAAGAAATACGGCGCGACCGTCGTCGAACATAACCGCGTACTGGAATTAAATCAGACGTTGGAAGGGTGGGACATAGTCACTGAAAAGGGCACCGTTTCCTGTGAACATGTGGTCAATGCTGCGGGCCTTTGGGCCAAGCAAGTGGGGCGTATGGCTGGGGTCGAACTGCCGGTCTCACCACTCAAGCACCATTACTTTGTCACCGACACGGTGCCGGAATTGGCAGAGCTTGATTTCGAAGTGCCAATGACCGTGGACCTCGAGGGATTTACCTACACCCGGCAGGACCAAAACGGCCTGCTGGTCGGTATCTATGAGGTGAATACCGAACATTGGGCAATGGACGGTGCGCCTTGGGATTATGGAATGGAGCTGTTTCAGGAGCAAACCGACCGCATCGAGAACGAATTGATGATGGGCTATGGCCGCTATCCCGCGCTTGAGAATGTCGGTATCAAAACATGGGTCAACGGCGCCTTCACCTTCTCCCCCGACGGCAACCCATTGGTCGGCCCTGTGCCGGGCAAGCGTGGATACTGGTCGGCCTGCGCAGTCATGGCCGGGTTCCTGCAAGGCGGCGGCGTCGGCAAATCGCTGGCCGAATGGATGATCCACGGCGAACCAGAGGCGGATGTCTACGGTATGGACGTGGCTCGCTACGGCATCTGGGCCGAGAACAAGCAATACATCAAGGAAACGACCGGCCAGTTCTATTCCCGCCGCTTTGTGATGACCTATCCCAACGAACAACTGCCCGCGGGACGCCCGCTAAAGATGACTGGCATCTACGCCGATCAATCCGAGGCAGGGGCGGTTTGGGGCCAAAGTTGGGATCTGGAAGTGCCACTGTACTTCGCACCCAAGGGCTTTGCCGAAACCCCGTCGCTCAAACGCTCCAACGCGCATGAGATTGTGGGTGCAGAATGCCGCGCCGTGCGTGAGGCGGTCGGTTTGCTGGACATCACGGCCTTTTCGCGGTTCGAGGTCACAGGTCCCAATGCGCAAGCATGGCTGGACAAGCTCATGGCCTCAAAACTCCCCGCGCCGGGACGGGTCAAACTGGCCCCGATGCTCGGTGAAGACGGACGTCTCAAAGGCGATCTGACGATCTTTAACTGGGGAGACGGGCGATATTGGATCACCGGATCTTACTACCTGCGGGCGTGGCACATGCGCTGGTTCAATAAACATATGGAAGACGGCGTAGCCGTTCGTGATCTCGGCGATGAGATGGGCGGCCTTTCGTTGTCGGGGCCCAAATCCCGCGAGGTGTTGCGCGCCGCGCTGAGCGACGGCGATGCAGACGCGCTCAAGTTTATGGGCTGTGGTCAAATGGACGTGGGCCTTGTGCGTTGCCACGTCGGGCGGCTTTCGGTGGCGGGCGAGCTGGGTTTTGAGTTGCACTGCCGCGCTGGCGACCTCAAGGCATTGCGCGACACGCTGCTTGCGGCGGGTGCCGATCACGGAATGATCGAATATGGCTTTAATGCCCTGCTGTCCCTCCGCCTCGAAAAATCCTTTGGCATTTGGTCGGCAGAATTTACCCAAGGCTACACACCCGGCATGACGGGCATGGATCGTTGGATCGACTGGGACAAGGAATTTGTGGGCAAGGCCGCTGCTGTGGCTGAACGGGACGGAAACGGACCCGCGCAGCGGCAGGTCACCCTTGAGGTCGACGCAGATGGTGCGGATGCGTCCGGCTATGAGCCAATATGGAAAGATGGCGCACGCGTTGGCTTTGTCACCTCGGGCGGGTTTGGGCACACCACGGGCAAGTCTCTGGCCATGGCGCTGGTGGACACCGAACACAGCGGTGAAGGGTCAGACCTCAAGGTCCATATTGTTGGGGTAGAGCGTGACGCCAAGGTCATCGCAGCCTCCCCCTACGATCCGGCCGGCAAAGCGATGCGCCGGTGAGCGAACACCGCCCACGTCGCCGCGGGCGCGGCGCGCCACCCACCAAGACGCGCAGCACGGATTACAGCCAGTTGCGCAATCCGTTCCCGCCGATGAACGTGTTCTCTGACGACCGGATCGTTGCGATCCATGAGGCATCGCTGGACGTGTTGGAACGGCTTGGGATCAAGGTGCTTCACCCGGGGGCGCGGGCCGCGTTCAAAACCGCCGGTGCGCTCGTCGATGAAACATCGCAGATGGTCCATATCGGGCGCGACATTATCGAGGCGGCGCTGGCCACAGCCCCAAAGTCTTTCCCGGTGTTTGCAGGCAATCCCGCGCGTGACTTGCTGATGGAACTTGGCTCCATGGTTTTCCAACCTGGTGCGGGCTGTCCTCATGCCACCGATATCGAACGTGGCCGCCGTCCGGGCACCGAACAGGATTTTCGCGAGTTGATCAGCCTGACGCAGCATTTCGACGTGCTGCATATGATCCCGCCGCTGGTCGAACCGCAGGATGTGCCCATGCACCTGCGTCACTACGCGATGACCAAGGGGCAGATGGAACTGACGGACAAGGTCCCGTTCATCTATGCGCGCGGGGCCGGGCAAGTGGCCGAGTCTTTCGAGATGTTGCAATGCTTTCGCTGTCTCTCGGATGCCGATTTTGCTGCCAACTCGCACTGTTACACGATCATCAATACCAACTCACCGCGCCAACTTGATATACCGATGGCGCAAGGGGTCATGGATTTCGCCCGTGCCGGGCAAATGGCGATTATCACACCGTTTACGCTTATGGGGGCGATGGCCCCGATCACGGTCGCAGGCGCGATGACCCTGTCCCACGCAGAAGCACTGGCGGCGATCACGCTTGGGCAAATGATCAACCCCGGTGCGCCCGTGTGCTACGGCACGTTCACCTCCAACGTGGATATGAAATCCGGTGCGCCCATCTTTGGCACACCCGAACACTTCAAGGCATCGCTCGCGGCGGGGCAACTGGCGCGCCATATCGGTTTGCCATGGCGGTGCGCATCCGGTTCTGCGGCGAACCTTGGCGATGTGCAGGCGGCTAATGAAACGCAGTTCGGCACGTGGGGTTGCTTGCTTGCAGGGTCCACAGTGACGCTGCACGCCGCCGGATGGCTCGAAGGGGGTCTGACGATCTCTTACGAAAAGCTGATCACCGACGTCGAAGTGTTGCAAATGGTTGCTGAACTCTGCGTGCCAACTCCGGCGGAAGAGGCCGAGATTGCGCTCGATGCACTGGAAGAGGTGCAACCCGGCGGACATTTCTTTGGTGCGGCCCATACGATGGAACGGTACCAGACAGAATTCTACGAACCGCTTGTGGCCGATTTTTCCAACTTTGGTACGTGGACCGAACGGGGCAATGTCGATGCCACCACACGGGCGACCGATATCTGGAAAGGCATCCTGCGCGACTTCGTCCCTCCGACGGGGAATGGAGACCAGCTCGAAGAGTTGGACCGCTATATCGCAACAGCCACGGCAAGGGGCGGCTGCGCCCCCGAAAGCTGATCTTGCACGCACCAAGGTGCCGCGTGTAGCACTGTACCCATGATCAAGGGCAGGGGATAATGCGCACACAAGTTGTGATCGTCGGCGGCGGGCCGTCCGGGTTGTTACTAGGGCAGTTGTTGCACCTTGCCGGGATCGACGCGGTCATTCTCGAACGCAAATCGCGCGACTACGTTCTGGGCCGTATCCGCGCGGGTGTGCTGGAACGGGGGCTGGTAGACCTGATGGGTCAAGCTGGCGTCGATGCTCGGATGAAGACCGAAGGTTTCGTCCATGATGGCACGCTGATCGGTTATGATGGCGAAATGTTCCGGGTCGACTTTGCGCACCATACGGATGCGACTGTCATGGTCTATGGCCAGACCGAAGTGACGCGCGATCTCTATGATGCACGTGATGCCACCGGGGGCGACACCCGCTTTGAAGTCGACAATGTGGTCATCCACGACGCGGACACGGACGCACCCTTCGTGACCTTTGATCAGGGCGGGGAAAGCCATCACATTGATTGTGATTTCGTTGCGGGCTGTGACGGTTTCCACGGGGTCAGCCGCAAGACAATTCCTGATGCCGTGCGGACTGATTTTGAAAAGGTCTATCCCTTTGGCTGGCTTGGTGTGCTGTCCGAAACACCGCCTGTGAACGATGAACTGATCTATGCCAATTCAGCCCGTGGTTTTGCCTTGTGTTCGATGCGCAACGCGCAACTGAGCCGCTATTACATTCAGTGCGATACGGCTGACAGCCCGGACAACTGGACCGATGACGCCTTCTGGGATGAACTGCGCCGCAGAATTCCAGCAGAGGCAGCAGAGACTCTGATCACCGGTCCAAGCATCGAAAAATCGATCGCCCCCTTGCGCAGTTTCGTGACCGAACCGATGCGCTGGGGCCGCTTGTTCCTGTGCGGGGATGCTGCACACATCGTGCCGCCGACCGGCGCCAAGGGGCTCAACACCGCCGCGTCGGATGTGCATTACCTCAACCAAGGTCTGCGCCAGTTCTACGCCGACGGCGACAGTCACGGCATCGACACATATTCGCAAAAGGCGTTGGCGCGGGTCTGGAAAACGCAGCGCTTCAGTTGGTGGTTTTCAAACCTGATGCACCACTACCCGGGCCAGACCGATTTCGACAAAAAGATGCAACTGGCCGAACTCGCCTTTTTGCGCGACAGCCCAGAGGCGCAGGCCGCTATGGCGTTGAATTATGTTGGGCTGCCCTACTAGACGCCTACAATTTGGTGCGCATCTGATGGCCCGGCGCAAACAGCAATCGAACCTTGGTGACAGACGCATCGCCATCCCACGTCAAACGGTCGACCGCAAACAGTGCGGCGCCCTCGGGGCACGCCAACAGTTCAGCCTCGTCCTCTCCCGCATTCACGGCTGAAAAGGCAATCTCACCGTCTGAGTAGGGCGCATGGCGCAACAGCCATTCATTGGCGCTCAGGTTTTGAAATGGCTCATCCTGCGCGCCCGGAACCACTTGTAGATTGATCCAGCGGCTCTCCAGCGCATAGGGCATATCATCCGCCAGATGCAGCGCGCGGATGTAAAGCATGACAGTTTCTGCGGGCATGCGCATCGCCGCACTGACGTCCAGCGGAGGAACGCTCAAGGTCCGCGCGACCCGTTGATAGCTGTACTTTTGACCACGTTCTTCGATCTCATGCCGGATCACGGCGATGCTTAGGGTTGCCTTTGCAATGGGTTGCGCAGCCACGCGGGTCCCTGCCTTGCGGCGTCGATCCAGCCAACCGGCCTCGGCCAGGCTGCGCAAAGCGCGGTTGACGGTTGAACGCGCGCACCCAAATTCGACAGCCAGGTCTGCTTCGTTTGGGATCATCGCACCCGGCTCCCACATACGGGTGCGAATGCGGCGCAGGACTTCGTCTTGCACAGATTGCCAGTCGCGAAAGGCAGGTGAATTCATATGGCGTCCCTCAAGGCGTCTAGGGTCTTTTTGTAAGCAGCGACGATGCGCGGGCGATGGATATGCAAACCATCACGCACCATGTGACGACCAGCAGCCCACACGTCTTGGACCAAGCGGTCATCAGACGCAAATATCCACGCATCAAGGATTTGATCAGCGCTGCGACCCCAAAGGTGTTCCGACGCTGTATCAAGGGCCATCAGGTCTGCCCATTGGCCCTCTGCGATCTGCCCGCTGGCGCGATCCGTTGCCTGTGCCCCGCCCTGCGACACCTTATCAAACACCTGCCGCCCTGTGGATTTGTCCGTCGTAGCCAACGCTGCGCGTGTCCCATCCCGCAGCCGCTGCGAATAGTCGAGCATGCGTAGCTCCTCACTCAGCGAAATACGGATATTGCTGTCAGAGCCTATGGCAAATGTACCTCCTGCATCACACCACCGGACCCCGTCAAAGATGCCATCGCCCAGACTGCTTTCAGTGATCGGGCAAAGGCCTGCAACCGCGCCCGATCGGGCCAGCCGTACAGTTTCGTCTGGTGTCATCTGCGTACAATGGATCAGACACCAGCGGTTCGTCACGTCCATATTGTCCAGCGCCCATGTCACGGGTCGGGACTGTAGATGTTGCAGAACTTCGTCCACTTCAGCGCGCTGTTCAGCCAAATGCATATGGATAGGACCACTTGGGAACAGGTCTGTGTAAGTGGTCAGGTCTTGCGTCCCGACAGCGCGCAGCGAATGTGGGGCGACGCCCGATGTCGCATCGTCCGGCAAGTGCCGAAGAGAGGTGGCCGCATCGCCACAAAGCGATTGAAACCGCTCCATCGAATTGCCAAAGCGGATTTGACCGGGCCCCAAAGCACGCCGATCACAGCCCCCAAACTCATAGTGGACGGGAAGCAGACACAGCCCGATCCCTGTCTGTGCAGCAGCAGCGCATATGCGTTCAGATGTTTCGGCGAGCGCATCATAGGGCGCGCCGCCCGGTTGATGGTGGAGGTAATGGAACTCGGTATTCGTGGCATATCCCGCCTCCAGCATCTCCATCTGAACCAGCGCGGTGATCGCCTCGATATGATCTGGGGTCAGCCGATCCAGAAACCGGTACATCAGTTGGCGCCACGTCCAGAAACTGTCGGTCGGATCAGGCCCACGCGCTTCTGTAAGACCTGCCATCGCGCGCTGAAAGGCGTGGCTGTGAACGTTGACGGGGGCGGGCAACAGACAAGGCACAGTCGTTCCGGCCCGTGGAACCGACGACACAACCGAGTGAATACGGCCATTCGCATCGACATCCACGCGGACCTGTTCCGCCCAGCCAGAGGGCAGCAAAGCCGTTTCAGCCCAGATCGTTTGCATTACCGCCTCGCTTGACAGATTAATATGTGCATGCATAAAAACATTAAAGCCAACCTATCGCAAGTGAGTCGCCCCAGTGCTTTTGACCAATGCCACCATTGCCACATTGCGTACCGACGACACGTTCGGCCTAATCGAAGCGGGCGCCGTCGTGTTGGACGGTGACCGCATTTCGTGGGTCGGAGCGGAACGTGACCTCCCCGATAGCTACGCCTCTCTCCCAGTACGGAATCTGGACGGTCGGCTTGTGACCCCGGCATTGATCGACTGCCATACCCACGTCGTGTTTGGCGGCAATCGGGCCGCAGAGTTTGAACAGCGACTGAACGGGGCCAGCTATGCAGAGGTGGCCAAAGCAGGTGGCGGGATCGTCTCTACCGTCAAGGCCACGCGCGCGGCTGACCCTGAAACTCTCCTCGCCGATGCGCTGACACGTGTTGACGCGTTGATCGCCGAAGGCGTCACGGTGATCGAGGTGAAGTCCGGATACGGCCTTGATCAGGACACTGAGTTGAAAATGCTGCGGGTCGCGCGCCAGATCAGTGCCAAGCGCCCCGTGGACATCCGCACCAGCTTCTTGGGCGCGCATGCGGTCCCGCCAGAATTCATCGGCGATCCGGATGCGTATATCGATACTGTGTGCATCCCAACGCTACGCGCCGCCCATGCCGAAGGGTTGGTGGATGCAGTGGATGGATTTTGCGAAGGCATCGCCTTTGACACAGCCCAAATCGCCCGGATCTTTGATGTGGCCCGAGAACTGGGCCTGCCAGTCAAACTGCATGCGGAACAACTGTCGCATATGGGTGGGGCGCAATTGGCGGCGCGCTACGGGGCGTTAAGCGCGGACCATGTTGAGTACACGACTGAAACTGATGCTAAATTCATGGCCAAGGCAGGTACTGTCGCAGTTCTGTTGCCGGGCGCATTCTACACATTGAGAGAAACTCAATCGCCGCCAGTCGAGGCCTTCCGCACCCACCGCGTGCCCATGGCACTGGCGACGGACTGCAACCCCGGCTCTTCCCCCCTGGCCTCGCTCTTGCTGGCGATGAACATGGGTTGCACCCTGTTTCGGCTAACCCCGCTCGAAGCGCTGTTGGGCGTCACGGCACATGCGGCCAACGCGCTGGGCATGACCGACCGAGGCAGGATCGCGCCCGGCGCGCAGGCCGATTTGTGCGTTTGGGACGTGCAGCATCCGGCAGAACTGGCCTATCGCATCGGGTTCAACCCGCTGCATGCGCGAATTTTCAGGGGGCAGCTATGATCCTGATACCGGGAGAGACCACGCTCTCACAATTACACGCCATCTGGTCAGAGCAGGGCCCCGTGACCCTTGATCCGTCATCCCACGAAGGGATCAAAGCCGCTGCCAAAGCAGTGGAACTGGCCGCCGCTGGGGATCAGGCCGTCTATGGGATCAACACGGGCTTTGGCAAACTCGCAAGCGTCAAGATTGCGCCTGCGGGCGTCGCCCGTTTGCAGCGCAACCTGATCCTGTCCCACTGCTGTGGGGTGGGCGATCCACTGGATGCTGCCACCACACGACTGATGATGGCCTTGAAACTGCTGTCCCTCGGGCGCGGAGCATCGGGTGTAAGCATGGGCATCATCACGCAGATCGAAAGGATGCTCGCCAAAGACGTCCAGCCTGTCATCCCGTCACAGGGGTCAGTTGGGGCCTCGGGAGATCTAGCACCATTGGCGCATATGGCCGCCGCCATGATGGGCGAGGGTGAGGCAACTTTCGAAGGCCAACGCATGCCTGCTGGTCGGGCGCTTAATCAGGCAGGGCTGACCCCTGTCACGCTTGGGGCCAAGGAAGGGCTCGCCCTGATCAATGGTACCCAGTTTTCGACAGCCTGCGCGCTTGTTGGCCTTTGGGGGGCTTGGCAAAATGCTGCGACCTCCGTTGTCACCTGTGCACTTTCGACAGACGCGATCATGGGGTCCACTGCTCCCTTACAGGATGCGATCCATACCTTGCGCGGCCATGCGGGGCAGATTGCCGTCGCACGCGCGCAGCGTGACCTCATGCAAGGCTCCGAAATCCGGGATAGTCACCGTGACGGGGACACCCGAGTGCAAGATCCGTATTGCATCCGCTGCCAACCGCAAGTGACCGGGGCCACTATGGACCTGTTGCACTTTGCCGGGCGTACTCTCGAGGTCGAGGCCAACGCGGTCACTGACAATCCGCTGGTGCTGGTGGACGATGATCTGATTGTGTCCGGGGGTAATTTTCACGCTGAACCGGTCGGCTTTGCCGCCGACCAGATCGCCATCGCCATTTCCGAGATCGGGGCCATAGCGCAGCGGCGTGTGGCGCTTATGGTGGACCCAACGCTGTCCTTTGATTTGCCCCCGTTCCTCACTCCGGATCCGGGTCTGAATTCCGGTCTTATGATCGCCGAAGTCACAACCGCCGCGCTGATGAGCGAAAACAAGCATCTGGCCAACCCCTGCACGACTGACAGCACACCAACCTCCGCCAATCAGGAAGACCACGTGAGCATGGCCGCCCATGCCGCGCGTCGCCTGGAGCGGATGAACGCCAACCTCAACGTGATTTTGGGGGTCGAAGCGATCTGCGGCGCACAAGGCATTGCCTTTCGTGCGCCCTTGCAGACTAGCAAACCCTTGAAGCAGGCCATTGACGTGCTGCGCCGCGACGTGCCCGCGATTGGCGAGGACAGGTACATGGCCCCCGACATCGAAGCCGCTGCGCGTTTTGTTGCAACCGGCGCGCTGTGTGATGCAGTAGCCCTGCCAGCCTTCGTCAAAGGACAAGACGCATGACGCCCGTCACTGTCATTCAGGGAGACGGCCCACTTGTCCTCGGCATCCCCCATGCGGGTACGTATGTGCCGCCAGAAATCATGGCCAACCTGAACAGCAATGGGCAGGCGCTCGCGGATACGGATTGGCACATTGATCAACTCTACGCCGATCTGTTGCCGGGGTTGGGTGTGGTGCGGGCAAACTTTCACCGCTACGTCATTGATGCCAACCGTGATCCGGCAGGCGCAAGCCTCTACCCCGGACAGAATACCACAACGCTGGTGCCGCTGACCGATTTTGATGGGGCGCCGATCTGGACCGACCCGCCCACCGGTGCTGACATTGAAACCCGACGGGCAAACTACCACGCTGCATATCACGCAGCACTACAGTCCGAACTGACCCGAGTTCAGGCCAAACATGGCATCGCCATCCTGTATGACTGCCACTCTATTCGCTCACATATTCCCTTCCTCTTCGATGACATACTGCCCGATTTCAACATTGGCACGGACCAAGGGAAAACCTGTGCACCGCAGATCACGGAGGTTGTTCAAGGCATTTGCAAGACTGCGCCCGGGTATTCATCTGTCCTGAACGGGCGCTTCAAAGGTGGGTGGACCACACGGCATTACGGCCAACCAGAACGGGGCATCCACGCGATCCAGATGGAACTGGCCCAATCCACGTATCTGCAAAACGAAGCGGCCCCGTGGACCTATGACGCGACCAAAGCCGCAGGCCTGCGCCACCACCTGACCCACATTCTGGCAAGCCTGACTGCGCTTGCCCCAACTCTAGGAGCCTCCTCATGACGTCCCCCCGCCACAACATCCGCGACGTCTTTGCCCCCACCGGCCCGGACATCACCGCCAAAAGTTGGCTGACCGAAGCGCCTATGCGCATGCTGATGAACAACCTGCACCCGGACGTGGCCGAGAACCCGCACGAACTTGTGGTCTATGGGGGTATCGGTCGGGCTGCGCGGACGTGGGAGGATTTCGATCGCATCGTTGCCGCGCTCAAAGACCTCGAGGACACCCAGACGCTGCTGGTGCAGTCAGGCAAACCTGTGGGCGTGTTCAACACACACAAAGACGCCCCCCGCGTGTTGATCGCCAATTCCAACCTCGTCCCGCACTGGGCGACTTGGGAGCATTTCAACGAACTCGATAGGCGGGGCCTCGCGATGTACGGGCAAATGACCGCTGGATCGTGGATCTACATCGGGACGCAAGGGATCGTGCAGGGCACTTATGAGACCTTCATGGAGGCGGGGCGGCAGCACTACGACGGCAACCTAACAGGCCGCTGGATCCTGACCGGTGGACTGGGCGGGATGGGCGGGGCGCAACCGCTTGCTGCCGTGATGGCCGGGGCATGTTGCCTGGCCGTGGAATGCGATGAAACGCGCGCCGATTTCCGACTGCGAACCCGGTATGTCGATGAAAAGACTCATGATCTCGACACTGCTCTGTCGATGATCGAGGAATGGACGCAAGCAAGCCAAACCAAATCGGTCGCCCTCATTGGCAACGCAGCGGACGTTTTCCCCGAACTCGTCAGGCGCGGTGTCAGGCCGGACATGGTCACGGACCAGACCTCGGCCCACGATCCTATCCACGGCTACCTGCCATTGGGCTGGACCGTCGCAGAGTGGCGCGTCAAACAAGAGACCGCACCTAAAGAGGTCGAAAAGGCCGCGCGTGCGTCAATGAAGGTGCAAGTCGCCGCGATGGTGGATTTCTGGAACGCCGGCGTGCCGACGCTGGATTACGGCAACAACATACGGCAAGTCGCACAAGAAGAAGGGCTTGAAAATGCATTCGCTTTCCCAGGCTTCGTGCCCGCCTACATCCGCCCGCTGTTTTGCCGCGGGATTGGACCTTTCCGGTGGTGTGCACTGTCGGGCGATCCCGAAGATATCTACAAAACCGACGCCAAGGTGAAAGAGCTGGTAGACGATCCGCACCTGCACAACTGGCTCGACATGGCACGGGAACGGATCGCGTTTCAGGGGCTGCCAGCGCGTATCTGCTGGGTGGGTCTGGGCATACGGCACAAACTGGGGCTGGCGTTCAATGAGATGGTGAGGACCGGCGAACTCTCCGCTCCGATCGTGATCGGACGGGACCATCTTGATTCAGGGTCTGTCGCCTCTCCCAACCGGGAAACAGAGGCGATGAAAGACGGCTCTGACGCGGTTTCTGACTGGCCGCTGCTGAACGCGATGCTGAACGTCGCAAGCGGGGCGACTTGGGTGTCGCTGCACCACGGAGGTGGAGTTGGTATGGGCTTTTCCCAACACTCTGGCATGGTGATCTGCTGTGACGGGACAGAAGACGCCGACAGGCGGATCGCCAATGTGCTGTGGAACGATCCGGCGACAGGCGTGATGCGGCACGCCGATGCAGGGTATCAGGATGCTCTGGATTGCGCGCGCGATCAGGGGCTGAACTTGCCAGCAATCCTCGGGGGATAACGGAAGCGCCAACCGCCTGGTCGATCAAGCGGATTCGCGCACTTTTATGTCCCCATCGAGCAGTTTTACAAACTGCCCTTCCGGCATTTGCTGTGCATGGATAGCACCGACAAGGCGGGACACGGCTGTGCGTCCAATCTCATCAACATTCTGGGCGACCGTGGTCAGGCTTGGGACGGTGTAGGGGCACAAGGGATAGTCGTCGTGCCCCATGATGCGCAACCCGCCCATACGTTTGCCACCCGGTTCCAAACCATGGGACGCGGCGGCGCGCAGGGCACCAATGGCGACGCGGTCGTTCACGCACAGAATTGAGGACTCAATCAACCGGCCCGCCGCAAACTCGCGGTCCAGAACGGCCTGTCCGTGGGCTTCGAACAAACCAATATCCTGAATCATCTCGGTTCCGATGATGTGTGGCTCAAAGCCCAACTCATTCATCTTGGCGATATAGGCATTCTCGCGCTCCATCGCGTTAAAGTTCACACGCGGCATGGCCAGAAACACAGGCGGCGCACCCACGCGGCACAGGTATTCCGTGGCCAAGCCAGTGCTCTGATCGTGGTTGGTGCCGACAAAATCCACATCCGGCATGTTCTTGGGACGTGAATCAAACAGCATGAAGGGCATGCGGGCGCGCAGCCGGTCGTGAACCTTCATATCACTGTGGTTGCCCAAAGGTGCAACAAGGGCCCCATCAACACTCATCGACATAAACGTTTCGGCCGCGCGGGCCTCGATCAGCGGGTCGGAATGGGAACACTGGGTGATGACCGTGAAACCCGCGTCCATTGCGGCACGTTCAATGGACTCCAGCAGTTTGGTAAAAAACAGATCGTTCAGGTAGGGAATGATAACCCCGATCATCCCAGTCGTCTTACGATTTAGACGCGTGGCAAAAAAGTTTGGAACATATTCGACGCGTTCCAGACCTTCGGCGATGCGTGCGCGCGATGTCTTGCTGACGCGTTCGGGATCTTGAAAAAAGCGTGACAGGGTTGGCCGAGACACGCCAATGGCGACCGCCAATTCTTCCATCGTGTCGATGCGTTTCTTGTGTTCCTGCACAGATCGGCCTCCCCTGCCTCTGCTTTGGCGCGCAAAAACACCTTGGCATAGTCAGATATTTTAACGTGCGAAAAATTCTCGGCTATCTATTCCATAAATGCAAGAACTGAGGTGAGTTTGATCGTTTTTAGATCGGGAAAGCGTGTGGGTGTATTGTCTATCATGGCCATGGGCGACCATCAACGGCACGACTATTTTTAAAGATGGCTTTCACCATCAACAAGTGTCCGGAGCTTGATGCCCGAACCGTTCTTTGTGGTGACAGGAACAACCGCCCCCTCTACATGCCGGAACAGGTCAGATCGGTTGCGGCCCGGTATTGCCTTTTCTTAAGCTGAGCAAAATGCAGCACGCAAATTCCGGTGGGCAAACCAAGCGTATTCACTGGCTTTCGGATCTGAGTTCAACTGGCGCTGGCAAGAACACCTTGCGTTGCAAGCTCAGTTTAAGTCTTTGAGCGACTCGCGCAGAATGAGAGAGCTCTCTAGCTGTTCAGAAAGACCATCGCTTTGTTGCTCTACCATGCGGACCAACTCTGCCGCGGCGCGACGCCCCATTTCCCGATGTGGTACATGTACCGTGGTCAAAGTGGGTGTGAGAATACGGGCCAATTCAATATCATCGAACCCGGTTATCGAAATATCATCTGGTATCGACATACCCAGCTCGCGTGCCCGGCGCATTGCACCAGCGGCTAGAACATCGTTGCCGCACATCACGACCGTTGGGCGTGTCTCCTCTTCCATTAGCTGATCAAAGGCCATGGCCCCATTCTCGATGCCGTAAGGCGTTTCGATGATGCGCATTTTCGCGGGGTCGAGGCCATTTTCCAACAAAGCGTCAATGATGCCCTGTCGGCGATCCTCGGCGCGGTCATTGCCCTCAACGATGCCGGAAATGACCGCGATGTCCCGATGACCCATCGAAATCACCTTGTTCGCCAAGGCTTGCATTGATCTGCGATTGTCGAAACCGATGCAGGCTGGTTCAGCGCCAGGCAGAAAGGCCCAGGCAAGTAATGCAGGAATCGCGCGTTGGCCGAGGTAGTCATAGATATCTGGGTTGCGGGCGTATCCGATCAGCAGCAATCCATCCGCGCCGCGGGCAACAAGTGCCCGGACTTGCTCGGCCTCTATTTCGGGTTTGTAAGAGGTGCTGGACACCAGCAGAGTGTAGCCGCGTGCATGCAACTCTTCCTGAAAGGCCTGTAACCCACGCGCGAAAATGGCGTTCTCCATGGTTGGGATAATGGCCCCAATCGTGAAAGTACGCTTGGCGGCCATGACCCGCGCGCCGAAATTCGGCGTGTAACCGAGTTCCTCGACTGCACGCAGTACTCGGGAGCGGGTGCGTTCCACGACCCGTTCGGGAGAGTTCAGGCATCGTGATACCGTAGCCGTCGACACGCCTGCTTTTCTTGCGACATCGTCAAGTGTTGGAACGGTTCGAGTCGTGGACATTATCCCGCCTGTCTGGGTTTCAGTTTTCTTGAACGCAATCTTTCAAAAAGTCAAAGAGTTCATCAAAAATGTAAGCGCTTGCACGAATCAAATGTAAGCGCTTACAATAGAGGCAGAACAATAATCATTTCGGGCCTTCTCTCATGTTCCTTGTCGCTTCCCTGATCGTCTTTGTCGTGTACTTCGCCAACGTCGCTCTCGGGGCATATGCCTCAAGCGCATTTCTGGGGGATGTCGGTGAAATGCTGGTTCTGTTTGCCGCGTCGATCCTATTCGTCGTCGCCATTCTTCAAAAAGAAGCTGACCGAAATAACAAAAACGGCAGTTAAGGACTTTCTGGGAGGAAACCAAATGAATGAAGACCGCAAGGACCTTGCGTCGGCCGAGCGCCGGAATTTTCTGAAACTGACAGCGACGGGCGGTTTTACTGCTGCCATGGTGGCTGGTGCCGGTGGAATGCTTTGGTCATCCAAAGCCGCAGCACAAAGCGCAAATGAAGAACGTGCCCGTGAAGCAGCGGCCGAACACGTCATGGTCTTGGCCACGGCTTACCCTGTCGGCGCATCGCGCGGCTATCCGATTATGCAGCTGGACCTCAAAGAGAACATCCAGAACGCCACCAACGGCAAAGTCTATGTCAAGCTCGCCCCCGGCGGTCAGCTCGGTGCAGGCGGTGCCCTCGTTCAGGCCGTCCAAGGCGGTACGATCCAGGCAGCGCAACACTCTCTGTCCAACTTCGCACCCTTCGCGTCCACTGTTGACCTGATCAACATGCCTTACCTGTGCGGTTCGAACCAACGCTTTACCAACCTCGTCAATTCCGAATTCTGGAAATCAGCGGTGGAGCCGAAAGTCGAAGAAAACGGCTTCAAGGCGCTTTTCTACGTGAACATCGATCCGCGCGTCGTTGCTGTGCGCAAAGGCGGCGCTGGCGCTGTCATCACACCGTCCGATCTGGAAGGCGTGAAGTTCCGCGTTCCGGGTTCCAAAATGTTGCAACAATACTACCGCATGGTCGGCGCCAACCCAACGCCAGTGGCATGGGGTGAAACACCGTCGGCCATCAAGCAGGGTGTTGCAGACGCATTGGACCCTTCGGTTGGCGCGCTCGAAGTCTTTGGGTTCAAGGACATCCTGAGCCACGTGACCTTCACGCAAGCCGTACCTGACAGCCAAGTCTATTCCTGTAACCTCGAATGGTTCAACTCAATGCCAGCCGACGTACAGGAAGGCATCATGTGGGGTTCAGAAATGACCGCGCACCAGAACCTTGCCAAAGTACCTTCGGCCCGCGCTTATGCGATGGCGGAACTGGTCAAGGCAGGCGTCGAATTCCACTCGCTGAGCGAAGACCAGTTGGCTGAATGGAAAGCCGCAGGTGGCTATCAGCGTTCCGAATGGGACGAGTTCAAGGTCGAGCTTGCCGGTTCCATGGACAACTTTGCCAAGATGGAAGAAGCCGCAGGCACGCAAGGCAAGTACTACGTGCACGACGCGTAAGCTGCCAGATCGGGCGCGCCACGCGCGCGCCCGACATCCCTTTTCCGCCACAGAATGAGACACGCGCCGAGGCGTGATTGTTCTGTTCGGCTAGTCAGCAGGTTCCAACATGGATTTATTGCGCCGAATTGATCGCGATGCCGAGCGCTGGTTGCTTTTGGTCTTCTACGTGATGCTCGTCATTACAATGGCCATCGAAGTGCTGCGCCGCGAAATATTCTCATTCTCCTCAATCTGGGGCGAAGAGATTGTCCGCTACTCATTCATCTATTTGGCATGGATAGGGGCTGCGGCCGCTGTAAAGGAACGTGCGCACATCCGCATCGACGTGATCATGCACTACCTTAGTCCGCGACCAAAGGCGCTGCTGTATATCTTTGGCGATCTGGTGATGTTTGGCGTCGCCATCATCGCGCTCTACTGGTCCTACGAGGCGGTTCACGTCTCTGCCAAGTTCGGCTCGGTCACAGACGGGCTGCGCGTGTCCAAGGTTTGGTTCCTGATGGCGGTACCCCTGGGCTTTGGCTTGATCGTGTACCGACTGATCCAATCCATGATCCGTGATTTTCACTGTCTTCGTACGGGCAAGCCCGTGTTTGAAGGCGATACACTGTTTGAAGAAGGTTGATTTAGATGCTTTGGCAAACCTTTGAACAAACGGTCGAGCTTGGCTGGGACTTTTACCTTCCGGTCATCATTTTTGTAGCCCTCATTGCGCTGGCTGTGCCCGTCTGGGCGGCCATCGGCACATCTGCGATTTTGATGTTGGTGATGTCGGGTGATCTGCCTCTGAGCCTTGTGGGTGAGAAGCTGTTCACCGGCATCGACGCCTTTGCGCTCACCGCCATCCCCCTCTTCATTCTGACCGGCGACGTACTTGTGCGCACAGGGCTCAGTCGAAAGTTTCTGGATGTGGCTGAGGCGCTGACATGCTTTACCAAAGGCGGATTTGGCTCGGCCACGGTTCTTGTCTGCGGTATGTTCGCCGCGATCTCTGGCTCTGACGCGGCTGGTGCGGCTGCGGTCGGACGCATGACAATCGCGCGTCTGGTCGAGTCGGGTTATCCACGGCCCTACGCTTGCGCATTGGTAGCTGCGGGTGCCTGTACCGGTATCCTGATCCCGCCTTCCATCGCCTACATCATCATCGGTCTTGTGTTGGGTATATCCGCCTCGACCCTGTTCCTCGCGGCACTCATCCCCGGCATTTGCATCCTGGTTTCGATCCTGATCACCAACCTGATCGTAAACCGCATCTATTCCTATGAAGGCGGCGGTCAGATGACGTTCAACGAGTGGCTGGGCAATCTGGGTCGGTCGCTGAAATCAGGTTGGTACGCGTTCATTGTGCCCGGCATTATCTTTTACGGCATCTTCTCGGGCCGTCTGACGCCAACCGAAGCGGGCGCAACAGCCGTTGTGGTGACCATCCTGATGGGCTTTATCCTGCGCACCCTCAGCTTTGCGGACTTCCCGGCCATGTTGGTCAGTTCCGCCAAAGTGAACGGTGTCATCCTGCCCATCATCGCCTTTTCGGCACCTTTGGCCGAGGCTTTGGCGATCATGGGCGTGCCGCAAGGGTTTGTCACGGCGGTGACAGGCCTCACGGACGAACCTTGGCTGTTGATCCTGCTGATGATCGGCATCCTGATCGCAGCAGGCTGCGTGATGGAAACCACGCCGAACATCGTGATCCTTGCGCCAATCCTCAAACCGCTGGCGGACAACATCGGCATGAACGAAATCCAGTTCTGCATCATGATGATCACCGCTTTGGGGGTGGGCTTTATTACACCGCCCCTTGGGCTTAACCTTTTTGTGGTGTCGGGCATCACCGGAGAATCTATTCTCAAGATTGCCGTCCGCGCCGTTCCCTTCGTTCTGTGCATGTTCTTCGTCGTGCTGCTGATTGCCTATGTGCCAGCGCTGTCGACGACGTTCCTGCCTGAAATTTACCAGTAGGACCTCAAGACAATGAAACGCGAATACCTAAAGAAAGCGACCCTGACGGCCAAATCCGATGCGTCGGAAGTCCACGAGACGGTCAAGACGATCCTTGCCGATATCGAGGCTGGTGGGGACGCCAAGGCAAAGGAATATGCCGCCAAATTCGACCGCTACGAAGGCAACGTCATGCTGACGGCCGAAGAAATCGAAGCAGCCGCAGCACTTGTTCCAGAAAAGCTGAAGGCGGACATCCAGTTCGCCCATGACAACGTCAAACGCTTTGCCGAAGCGCAAAAGGGCACTGTATCCGACGTCGAAGTCGAGATCGTGCCCGGCATGGTCGCAGGCCAGAAGGCGATCCCTGTGGACGCAGCGGGCTGCTACGTGCCCGGTGGACGCTACAGTCACATCGCATCCGCCATCATGACGGTCACCACGGCCAAAGTGGCAGGGTGTGGTCACATCACCGCATGTTCGCCGCCCCGTCCGGGCGTAGGTGTAGCGCCCGCTATCATCTATGCGGCGCACTTGTGTGGTGCCGACAAGATCATGGCATTGGGCGGTGTTCAGGGTGTTGCTGCGATGACCTTCGGCCTGTTCGGCCTGCCCAAGGCCAACATCCTTGTGGGCCCCGGTAACCAATTCGTGGCCGAAGCCAAGCGGATCCTGTTCGGTCGCGTTGGCATCGACATGATTGCCGGCCCGACAGACAGTCTGGTTCTGGCTGACAAAACCGCAGACGCACATATCGTTGCAACCGATCTCGTGAGCCAGGCTGAACACGGCTACAACTCGCCCGTTTGGCTGGTCACGGATGACCGCGATCTTGCCGAAAAGGTGATGGACTTGGTGCCCGGCCTGATCGATGATCTGCCAGATGTGAACCGCGAAAACGCCTTTGCTGCATGGCGCGATTATGCGGAGGTCATCCTGTGCAGTGACCGTGAAGAAATGGCAGCCTGTTCTGACGATTACGCCCCTGAGCATCTGACGGTGCAAGCCGACGACCTCGATTGGTGGTTGGAGCGGTTGACCTGCTATGGCTCGCTTTTCCTAGGGGAAGAAACGACTGTGTCTTACGGCGACAAAGCGACGGGAACGAACCACGTCTTGCCGACATCCGGGGCCGCCAATTACACCGGTGGCCTGTCCGTCCACAAGTACATGAAGATTGTCACATGGCAGCGCGCCACCCGTGATGGTGCCAAACAAGTGGCCGAGGCCACCGCCCGCATTTCGCGCCTCGAAGGGATGGAAGGACATGCTCGGGCCGCAGATGTGCGTCTGGCCAAATACTTCCCCGATGAAGAATTTGATCTGACCGCGAATGGCTGACCCACGCGAAATCTTTGACTTAACCGGTCGGGTTGCTTGCGTCACCGGCGCCAGTTCCGGCCTCGGACGGCGGGCGGCTGTCGTTCTGGCCGCGGCCGGAGCGCACGTCGTGGGCGTTGCGCGGCGCGCAGAAGCACTCGATAGTCTCACGAATGAAATCGGCGCACAGGCGACGGCGGTTGTCGCAGATGTGGCGGACCGGGACGCAATCCCAGCGTTGGCCAAGGCTATCTCAGACCCGTTTGGCAGTCCCGATATCCTGATCCATGCGGCAGGTATCAACACACGCCAAGCCGCCGATGACGTCACGCCCGACGGCTGGGATCAGACTGTCGCCCTCAACATCTCGGCCCCGTTCTTCCTGAGCCAGGCCCTTGTGCCAGCCATGAAGGCCAAAGGGTGGGGACGGATCGTCAACTTTGCCTCGCTGCAAACGACACGGGCTTTCCCGGGCGGCATCGCTTACGGCACGACGAAAGCAGGCATTGCGCAATTGACCCGCGCCATGGCCGAGGCGTGGTCGTCTCACGGCATCACCGCCAACGCCATTGGCCCCGGCTTCTTCCCGACCGAACTGACCAATGCCGTGTTTTCAGACCCAGAGCGCGCCAAGCGCAACGCCGCGCAAACCTGCATTGGGCGAAACGGGCGGCTCGAGGACATGGATGGTCCAATTCTGTTTTTATGCTCGGATGCCTCTGGTTATGTTACGGGCCAGACGCTGATGGTTGACGGAGGGTTCACTGCAAAATGAAAGCACTGGTGTATGAAGGCGTTGAAACGCTGGGGGTACGTGATGTGCCTATGCCCGAACTTCAGGATGGGCAGGCACTGGTCCGCATCGCTGCCTCGGGTATTTGCGGCTCGGATATGCATGCCTATCTGGGTCATGATGCACGCAGGCCCGCGCCGCTGATCCTCGGCCATGAGGCCGCAGGCGTCATCGAAGGGGGGCCGCGCGATGGCGTCCGGGTAACGATTAATCCGCTGGTCAATTGCGGCGCCTGTACCGCATGTCGTGCAGGGCGCGAAAATCTTTGCCCAGAGCGTTTGATTATTTCGATGCCACCGCGCGAGGGGGCCTTTGCCCAATATGTTGCGATGCGTGACGACAATCTGGTCGTGGTGCCAGACCATGTGCCGCTGGAAAAGGCGGCATTGGCTGAACCCTTGGCCGTGAGCTGGCATTCGGTGCGTCTGGGGCTCGAGGCGATGGATCATGGCTTGGGACAAAGTGCGCTTGTGATTGGGGGTGGGGCGATTGGATTGGCAGCTGCCTTGGCGCTCAAGGCGCAGGGTATCGAAGACGTGACCATCGCCGAACCCAACGATGCGCGCCGCGCCTACCTGATCGAGCGGTGCGGGCAACATGCCGTGGCGGGCGGAACGGGCAGCCATGCCATTGTCATTGACGCTGTGGGCTATGCCGCCACCCGCGCCATCGCGTCAGAGCGGTGCTGCCCCGGCGGCGTGATTGTCCACATTGGGCTGGGCGAAGACTTGGGTGGTCTCGATGTCCGGCGCATGACTTTGCAGGAGATCACCTTTATCGGCACCTACACCTACACAAGCCAGGATTTCCGAGACACCTGTGCCGCGATCTTCGACGGATCGCTTGGGCCGCTCGACTGGACCGAACAGCGCAGCCTGACGGACGGCCCCCAAGCCTTTGCAGCCTTGCGCGCGGGCGCTGTGGCGGCGCCCAAGATCATTCTGGATCCGTGGGCATGACAACTACAATCCGTTTGGAGACGCGACATGTACACTAAAATCCTCGTTCCCATGGCGCTGGATCACGGCGTTTCGACCCACACGCTTGGGATTGCAAATGCCCTGCGTTCCAGCGGCGGCGAGATCGTCGCCTTGCATGTTCATGAAGCCCCGCAAGGGTCCGTGAGCGCCTATCTAGACGAAGCAACCGTTGCTGCAGGTTTTGACAAGGCGCGCGCCGAGCTGGAGGACAAGCTGTCAGACCACCCGCATGTGACGCCCGTTATCGTCAAAGGGCATTCCTCTCGCACGATCATCGACTATGCCGCCGCCCACGGGGTCGATTGCATCGTGATCGGATCTCACAAGCCGGGCTTGTCCGACTATTTCCTTGGTTCAACCGCATCACGCGTCGTGCGTCATGCCGGTTGCGCCGTTCACGTACATCGCGCGTCTTCCTGACATCGCGCTCCTCCCAAACCTAGAAAGGCCCACCCAGACATGAACATAGACAAAAAGATCACGGATGATCTTGTTGCGAACGGTATTTCCTTTGTCACGACGGTGCCGTGCAAACAGCTGGCCGGTGTGATCGACGAGATCGACGCGCGTGACGAGATTTTCCACATCCCCTCCAACAAAGAAGACGAAGGCATGGGCCTGTGCGCGGGTGCCTATATGGGCGGCAAACGCCCCGCCATCATCATGCAGAACACCGCCATTGGAGTCACGATCAACACACTGGCCACGCTGATCCAGTACTACCGGATGCCGCTGCCCATGCTGATCTCTTATCGCGGAGAGTTGCGCGAACCTGTCGCCTGCCAAGTCGAAATGGCCGTCCACACCAAGGCGCTGCTGGCCCAGCTGAACATCCCGACCTACCACTTCCACTGGCAGAAAGATGTCGAGGAGTTGGACAACATCCTGAAATACACCTTCATGTGCAACAAACCGGTGGCGATCCTGACGGACGCCAACTTCTGGGGAGGCTATGGCGACCAATGATCCGTTCTGAAATCCTGCGCGAGATCGCGCCCATCCTTCGTGACCAGCTGGTTGTCTGCAACATTGGCCTGCCCAGCCAGGAACTGCACATGATCGACGATCAGC
>NZ_FRFA01000021.1 GCF_900143535.1 Tateyamaria sp. Alg231-49
GGACAAAGGCATGAAGCACTCTCGCGGCGCTCCATATCATCCTCAAACCCAAGGCAAGATCGAAAGGTGGCATCAGACCCTGAAGAACCGCATCCTGCTAGAAAACTACTTCTTACCGGGTGATCTCGAAGCCCAGATCGAAACCTTCGTCGATCATTACAATCACCAACGCTACCATGAAAGCTTGAACAACGTCACGCCCGCCAACGTCTACTTCGGCAGGGACAAAGCCATTCTACAGGAAAGAGAAAGGATCAAACGAAAGACACTCGAAGCGCGGCGCTTGCATCACGGACAACGCGCCGCATAATGCAACCAACCAGATGAGCCAAACTCTCTCTTAGTTCAAGCCGCCATTGGTTCCAAAAACCCTGACGACGGACACACCCTCGCAGCGAACGGCCGATAAAGGGAAATCGACAAAACCAAGGCCAGGATTCCGCCCCGGAGCAGCCTGCCTTACCGAAAGCGCGTGACGGTGGGCTGTTGAACTGCTTAAACTGATGCAACTCAGTCAATGAGGCAGTTCAAGAGAAAGGGAGATTTCAATGAAATTCCGAACTACGATTTCCACGCTCGCGTTGATCACAACCGCGAACACAGCATTTGCAGCCTGTGAAGAGGTCCGCTTTTCCGATGTCGGATGGACAGACATCACGGCGACCACCGCCGCAACTTCCATCGTACTCGGAGCACTGGGGTATGACGCATCGACCGATATTCTGTCCGTGCCTGTGACCTATGCTTCCATGGCAGAGGGTGACATTGACATCTTCCTAGGCAACTGGATGCCCACAATGGAAGGCGATATCGCCACTTACCGCGAAGCTGGCACAGTAGATACTGTGCGCACAAACCTTACAGGCGCCAAGTACACCCTTGCCACCAATGCCGCAGGTGTTGCTGCTGGAATCACGGATTTCGCCTCAATTGCGACCGCTGCTGACGCCCTTGATGGTAAGATCTATGGGATTGAAGCAGGCAATGACGGCAACCGTCTCATCCAAGACATGATCGACGGCGGTGTTTTCGGCCTGTCGGATTTTGAAGTTGTTGAGTCCTCAGAGCAAGGCATGTTGGCCCAAGTTGAACGCGCCGTTGATCGCGAAGAACCCATTGTCTTTCTTGGCTGGGAACCGCACCCGATGAACGCAAACTTTGATCTGACCTACTTGCCCGGTGGAGATGATTTCTTCGGCCCAGACTTGGGCGGCGCTACGGTTGCAACAAACACGCGGGCCGGTTACGTGAGCGAATGCCCGAATGTTGGCAAGCTGTTGACGAACCTCGAATTCACGCTCGCGATGGAGAATGAGATCATGGGCGCAATCCTAAATGACGGTGTTGATCCAGAGGATGCCGCCAAAGCTTGGCTGGCCGCCAATACCGATACATGGATGGCATGGGTCGAAGGAGTAACAACGCTGGATGGCGGCGATGCTGCCAGTGCCGTCAAGGCCGCGTTGAGCAACTAAAAGTAACGGGCGCGCATGGACTGGTTAGAATCATATAGAATCCCGATGGACGACATATCAGAGGCCATCGTGGATTGGCTCAAGTCCAATGCGCGCCCGTTCTTTGACACACTCTCGGACGGTTTAGAGTGGATGATCGACTGCATTGTCTGGGCACTGCAGTCGCCGCCTGCCTTCCTCATCGTCCTACTGTTTGTTGCTTTGACCTGGGTGTTGCAACGCTCGTGGAAGGTCTGCCTTCTAGTCACGTTGTGCCTGCTTTTCATCATCAACCAGGGGTATTGGGAGGAAACGACCGATAGCCTTGCGCTCGTCCTGTCCTCCTGCGTGGTTTGCATGGGACTGGGTGTGCCGATCGGCATATTCCTCGCGCACCGCCCCCGCGCCTATCAGTTCGTCAGCCCTGTTCTGGACCTGATGCAAACGCTGCCCACTTTCGTCTACCTGATACCTGCGATCGTCTTTTTTGGCCTCGGCATGGTGCCGGGCCTGTTTGCAACGGTGATCTTCGTTATCCCTGCCCCAATCCGGCTGACATACCTTGGCGTTTCCAAAACGCCCACCGCACTGACCGAGGCGGCCGAGGCTTTTGGAGCAACCCCGACCCAACTGCTCTGGAAGGTCGAACTGCCCTATGCAGTGCCGCAGATTATGGCTGGCTTGAATCAGGTGATTATGCTGTCCCTGTCGATGGTTGTCATTGCCGCCTATGTTGGTGCGGATGGGCTTGGAAAGCCTGTAGTGCAGGCGCTTGGGCGCAATGACCCGGGATTGGGTTTTGAGTCTGGTTTTGTCATCGTCGCAGTCGCGATCATGCTCGACCGCATGCTGCGGGTGAAAAGATAATGAACGCCGTCGAGTTTGATAATGTGAGCATCGTCTTTGGGGATCATCCCGCCAGTGCGTTACCCCTGATGGACGCTGGGCAAGAAAGGGCTGAAATAAGAGCCGCCTGTAACCAGATTCTAGGAGTGCACAACTGCTCGCTCGTTGTGGAAGAAGGCGAGATTCTGGTGCTGATGGGCCTGTCCGGCTCTGGCAAGTCTACATTGCTGCGGGCCGTGAATGGCTTGAACCCTGTGGTCCGCGGCGAAGTACGGGTCAGGACCGGCGACGAGATGACGAGTGTCTCTGCGGCCAACCGTCAGGCACTGCGAGACCTGCGCCTGCGTACAGTTGCGATGGTTTTCCAGCAATTTGGCCTGCTGCCTTGGCGAACGGTGCGTGACAACGTTGGGCTGGGGTTAGAGCTGGGTGGCCAATCTGCCGCCACGCGCCGCGCCCGTGTCGACGAGGAGTTGGACGGCGTCGGCCTGCTAGACCGCGCCGACGCATTGGTCGGCGAACTCTCTGGCGGGATGCAGCAAAGAGTTGGGCTTGCCCGTGCCTTTGCCACAGATGCACCGATCCTGTTGATGGATGAACCATTCTCTGCCCTCGACCCCCTTATCCGCACCCGACTGCAAGGCGAATTGCTGGAACTGCAAGCCAAGCGCGGGCGTACGATCATCTTCGTTTCTCATGATCTGGACGAAGCTTTCAAACTGGGCAACCGTATCGCAATAATGGAGGGGGGGCGGATCGTACAATGCGGCACGCCTCAAGACATCTATTCGAATCCGGTTAACGGCTATGTTGGCGATTTCGTCGCTCATATGAACCCACTTGGCGTGCTTTGTGCACGCGATGTCATGGAGCCTGTGACTCAGACACCTACAACGACCGTACCGCCCGAGACGAGCATCCGCGATGTGATGGGCCAGATCGGGGAAGACGGGGCGACGATTGGCGTCATGGAAGGCGAAACCATGATCGGACAGATTTCAACCGACCTCATACTCGCAAAACTCCGCGATCCACGGAGCTAATGGGCAGGACGAGGGCAAGTGGCGGCTTGGTCCGCACAGCGGTCGTTCAGCCTGAGTGCCGCGAATGGTCTTGTCAAAAAGTCTCAAGTTAAGACGGGCAGGGCGGCCTCGTAGCGTCTGAACATGACCAAACCTAACCCTTTCAATGGCTTCAAAGCAGCCCGGAAATCATTCGCCTGGCGGTGATGTTGCACATTCGGTTCCCGCTGTCTCTCCGCAACGTTGAGGATTTGTCGCACGAACGCGGCGTCGAAATCAGCCTTGAAACAGTTCGGTCTTGGTGGCGCCATTTCGGCCCGATGTTTGCATCGGAGATCCGAAAGCGCCGGATTGAGGGGCTACGATCCAGTCGATTGAGATGGCACCTCGACGAGATGTTCGTGAAGATCAATGGTGAGAGACACCACCTTTGCCGGGCGGTCGATCATGAAGGCGAGGTGTTGGAATGCTATGTGACGAAGACGCGCGATAAGAAAGCGGAATCAAAATTCCTCAAGAGAGCAATCAGAAAGCATGGCCTCCCCGAAGTGATCGTGACTGACAAGCTGCGCTCTTATGGTGCTGCGCTCAAAGAGATTGGTGCTGCAAGCAGGTGGAAACGAGGCGTTGTTATTGGGACATCCGGTTCGGTAAGCAAAACCATTAGATTCCGGGTTGATATGGACACGCTTCCGATCCCCAACTGTAAGTCGGTCTCAGGATCCGCGCAGTTCCAGAATAAGTTGGCGGACCAAACGTGCCAGAAAAAAGACAAACAGTACCAAGCCGCAAGCCAAGGTGGCCGCTTCGGCTCGAAACACTGCGGTCTCAGTCGTTGGGGAGGACGCGAGAATAATCCCGGCCGACATTAGAGCAGGTGATACAGAGCGGGCTGACGGTAGATAACGCAGGCCAATCAAGAAGAACGCAACTGCCACAACTCTGTACCAAACGAGAGTTATGGGAAGCATCACCAGAACAGAGGCGACACCGGCGCCGAGCACCATAGCAAGCCCTCTGCGTCCGGCCTGCTTGGCGTGGCTTCCGGGGGGATCCAAAGCGCGTGCTGCAAACAACAGTGCAATCCAGTGAGAGTTTGCGTTGTCGAATTGACTTGCGATGAGGTGCGCCAGCACAAGCCCAAGTGCCAACGCGCAGCCATGTGCGATCGCGTAACCACGCTCGACGTGCGTGCTGGGAACACGTCCCTCAACTTTCAACACAACCGCCATGGCTGTCCCCAACGCGGCCGATGTTGAAAACGCGAGTAGTAGGGGAATAAGGTCTCCACCAGACGCTGCGGGACCGTTAAGCAGAATCCATGACATGATCGCAAAAACGCTGACACGGGTTCCGAAGCGCGCGAGTTCTGTTCCCGCAAGCATCGCAAAGGCCGGCGCCAAAGCATAGAAACTGACCCAACTTGGGATAATCGTGCTCGCAACGCTTGCTAGTACTACGCTTGCAATGGCGCAGATCGTTTTGGTGCGCCCGCCAAACACCGTGCCAAAAAACCCTAGGATCAATCCCGAGATCGCGCCCGGAACGTATTGCGAACCTGCGCTCACAGCCGCCAACCCACCGGCAAGACACACAGCGACGAACAGCAAAGCAACCAACCGCCAGGGCAAAAGAAATACCGCTCGCGGTTTGGTACTGGCCGGTCCACTCATGATTGGACCGTGTGCGGGTAAAACAGGTCTGGTGCAAACTGAGATTGGCTTGAATTGGTGCTGACAGAGCCCGCCCCGGTGCTGCGACACTGTGGTTGCCTGTGATACTGGGTGGCATGGTCAGAAGAAATTGATTTGAGGTGCCCGACGTCAGAGACGATTGTTCCTGCGGCTAAACAATTGGCTTGCCCTGCCGAAGACACTGGATCCAATAGCCGAGTGGACGACGAAGACATTTGCCGCTCACCCGACAGCGCGCCGATCACTGATTTGCCCTGCAGGCTGAAGCGATGATGGGCGCCAGATTGCGCAAACCCCATTCGCGGTAAATCAATCGCGACGACGTGAAGTTCCTTTGCCAGAAGACCGCTCATATATGTGAAATAGTGCGTTGGATCGCCAGAGCCTTGCAATAACGAAATTGTCTTGGCCCGGCCGACCTTTTGCTTCTGTCAACTCCTTTCTGGCCCCTGCACGCGGTGCGACAGGCCTGAGATCATTGAAAAAATGATGATTTGGGCCCGGTCCATCTTAACCGTCCAGAGCGGCGTTCACGGCGCACTACAACATGAATGCGTCAGCACTCGAAAACAGAGGCGTTGGGTTCGCCCAAGATGCCGCTGAGCATGGACAGTACCGGGTGTGGGTGGGTTCGACATATAGATGGCAAGATTGGCCGTCCCGGATGCGCGCTGTCCTTGGGCGATGTCGATTGCGTCAGTACCCGCGTGCAGCCTGTTCGAGGTTCTGGACCTGCTCTGGTCACCTTGGAAATGCGAGAAGCCTTTGTCTCAACCCTGATGAAATCGTCGATCACGTCCCGAGTGCCATCAGATTAACAAGTGATAGCCAGGCCGCATGGATCGCGCATTGCGGTGGGCTCCGGGACCTCAGATTGGGTGTTTGGCGGCAAACCGGCGCACGTGATTGGCCACGTGATCCGGCGCATCCCAGTGGATCGAATGCCCGGCCCCTTCGACCAAATGATGTGGCAGGTGCCCCAGCACGGCAAGGGCGTGGTCAGGTGGGATGATCAGATCAAGTGCTCCGACCAGCGCCTGTGTGGGACAGGTCGGCGAGGCGAGGTCGGTGCCGTCGAAATTGCGCAAAGCCTCAAGCTGGTGTGCCATGGCGTCTGTTGATTGAGCGTGGGGATAGGCGAGGCTGTCGGCGAGGGCTTGTTCTATCGCTGAAGGGTCCGCAAAAACGCGCGGGTTGAACAGCCACGGGAAGAGCGCCCGCAGCCACGTGTCAGCTGGTGCGTTAGAACGGCGGATCGTGATGAGCGCCTCAAAGAGAGCGGTGTTACGCGCCAACCGGATCGGAGCAGAGGCCGCGACATGGGCGGACGCCATCCGCTCGGATGCTTCCTTGGCCATATGCAATGTGATGATGCCGCCCATCGAGTGCCCTATGACGTGAAAACGCGCGTGCCCGAGGTGATCCATCACAGCGAGTGCGTCTGCACACATCAATTCGATCGAAACGGGCGCGTTCCACGGGGTTGTTTGACCCGTGGTCCGATTGTCGATGCGGATGCAGGTAAACTGGTCTTCCAGCAGCGAAACGAGCGGCGTCCAGCTGGCATGGTCGGACATGAACCCGGCGAGCATGAGGAGAGGCGGGCCCGACCCGCTGATCTCGTAGTGCAGGGACACATCACCGTGTTCATGTTTTGGCATTGAGGCATCCCCAAGTCGGCAAGAGATCATTTGGGGCAGGGACAGCTGCGTGCACGCCGCGCGCGATTGCCCGGGTCAGGCAGAGGGCAGCGGCATGTCCGATCACGCCAAGTTCGCTCGCGGCGGACATCTGTTTCGCTCCGGTTGCAACGCTGAATACCAGATCACCGTCGCCGGGGCTGTGTGCAGGCACGCACGCGCGGGCGATCCCGTCATGTGCGGCAATCGCGACGCGCTGGCATTGTGCTTTGTCCAACGCGGCGTCTGTGGCGACGATGGCAATAGTCGTGTTGGCCCGCTCCAGCATGGCTGTAAGCTTGCGGCTGGCGAGGCTGCGTCCGAGGCCGGTATTCGGGTCTGGTCCAAGCCCTCCAAACTCACTTTCGATCTCGTAGGGCGCGGCCCAAAAGTGTTTTTCCCCCGGTGTAGTGACGCTGCCCATTGGATTTACTGCGACCAGCGCTGCAACGGTGATTCCACTGTCGAGCACAAGTGAGGCGGTTCCAAGCCCGCCCTTCATCATTGCAGTCATCGCCCCGGTACCTGCACCGACCGTACCAATTGGGGTTGATGTAGTCGCGGCTTCATATGCGGCGCGCCCAAGGGCGGGGTAGGGGGATGAAACCCAATCCTTGTCGCCGCCCGACAGCAGATCGAAGATAATTGCGCCGGGCACGAGCGGGATGACGGCCTCTCCAACGCGGTAGCCGCGCCCCGCAGCGCGCAATCCTTCGACGACGCCGGAACACGCATCCAGCCCGTAGGCAGAGCCGCCTGACAGCACCAGCGCGTCGACCGCGGCCACTGATTTATCTGGGGCCAGTAAGTCGGTCTCTCTCGTTCCCGGTGCGCCGCCCAGAACTGAAACCGCGGCGGTAAACGGCGCATCACCTGTCACTACGGTCACGCCGGACTTGAGTGTATCGTCTTGTGCGTTGCCGACCTTAAGGCCCGAGATATCCGTGATCGAATTTTGCGGGCCTGGGATCATTTTGATTTTGCGCCTCCGGCGGTGGTATTTTTGGTCAGAAGAAGATCAGATGCGTGGCTTGGACGCTGCAGTTTCTGGATCGCCCGTGTTCGGCACGCCTTTGGGTTCGATCAGCAGCACTTTGCAATCCGTTTCGGCGCGGGGCCGGTGCGTCACGCCTTTGGGCACTATGAACAACTCACCCGCTTTGACGGTGTGTGATGCGTCCTCGATATCCATGACCATTTCGCCATCGAGAACCAGAAAAAAGTCATCAGTATCTTCGTGCAAATGGAACGGGAATTCGCCTTGGAATTTGACAACCATCACGTCGTTGTCGTTGTAATCGGCCACAACATGTGGGTCCCAATGCGTATGGAACTGGGCCAGTTTGGCACAGAGGTTGACGGACCTCATATGCACCGCCCTCCATCCACTTCCATCGCGACACCTGTAATCATTGAGGCCCCGTCAGAGCACAGGAAAGTGGCCGCAGCGCCCATGTCTTCGGGCGTGGAAAAGCGACCCAGCGGGATGGTGGAGAGGAACTTGGCCCGGATTTCTAGGGTGTCTTCGCCCATGAAGGATTTGAGCAGAGGTGTTTCACCCGCCACCGGGTTCAGCGCATTGACCCGAACGCCATGGGGCGCAAGTTCGACGGCCATCGCTTTGGTGGCTGTGATCATCCACCCTTTGGAGGCGTTGTACCAGTTGAGGTTGGGCCGAGGAGAAACGCCCGCAGTCGAGGCGATGTTGAGAATTGCACCCGCCTTGCGTGCCTTGAAGTGCGGCACAAAGCTGCGCGCGCTGAGGTAGACCGATTTGGCGTTGACGGCGAACACGCGGTCGAACTCATCTTCGCTGACCTCTTCCATGGCTTGAGGCAGGTGGGTGATCCCTGCGTTGTTCACGAGAATGTCGAGATGGCCGAAGGCGTCAAGCGTGTGGTCTGCCATGGCCTGAACTGAAGTGCTGTTGGAGACATCCACCTGAACGCTGTGCCCGCCCAACTCCTTGGCTACATCCTTGGCACCATCTCCGTTAATGTCAGCGACCATAACCGTGGCCCCTGCGGCCACGAACGCCTTCGCGATCCCTGCTCCGAACCCGCTCGCAGCCCCCGTGACAAGGGCAGTTTTTCCGCTCAGTTGCATTGCGTTCTCCTGTGTCCGTGGTGCGTCATGCTTTCCCAGATGGGCGCGCTTTTCAAGGCGCGCTTTAGGCCGTGGCGCGGCCGCCCGATTGGTCAAAGCAGAAGCCGGTGGAAAAGCTTGCCTCGTCACTGGCCAGCCAGCAGGCCATGGCAGCGATTTCCTCAACCGTGCCGAAGCGGCCCATGGGAATTTTGGATTGCATGAAGTCAATGTGTTCTTGTGTCATCTGATCGAAAATCGCCGTGTGCACGGCGGCAGGTGCGATGGCGTTGCAGGTAACGCCTGTGGTGGCCAGTTCCTTGCCCAGCGATTTGGTAAGGCCGATCACTCCGGCCTTGGATGCTGAATAAGCGGGTGCGTTTGGGTTGCCCTCTTTGCCTGCGATTGAGGCGATGTTGACAATGCGCCCCCAGCCTTTGGCCTTCATCAAGGGCGCGGCAGCACGGCAGCAGTAAAACACCGCGTTCAGGTTCAGATTGTGCACCGCCAGCCAATCGTCCACTGCATAATCCCATGTGGTTGTGTTGGGCCCTGTGATCCCAGCCGAACACACAAGGATGTCTGGATTTGCGTCTTTCATTGCCTGCGCGACAGCATCCGCGTCGGTTACGTCGATTTGACGGGTGGCGTGGTCCGTGATCCCGGCCAGAGCGTCGCCGTCGATGTCCCAGACTTCGACAGAACCGCCTTCGGCCTTGATGCGCGCAGCGATCCCTTCGCCAAGACCTGCGGCCCCTCCCGTGACGACAGCATGGCGGCCCTTAAAACGGTTTTCAAAGATCATGAGTAGTCCTCTTCAAAGCGGTAGGCGGTGGACATGGCGCAACTGCCCGTCTCCGCCGGTGGTTGATTTTTCGTGTGCAAAATTCAGGCGATGCCAAAAGTTGCGCGCACGCGGATTGCTGTCCAAAACAGCGATCCGCAGGCAAGTGGCCGCGTCGCTGCGCGCCTGATCGATGACGTGTTGTGCCATGCGTTTGCCAAGGCCTGTGTTGCGGGCCGATTTGGCAACCAGCAACAGACCGAGATACCATTCATTTGGGGCATAAAACCCTTTGAGGCATGTCGCCATCGCGTCGAGCGATTTGTCTGCCGCGCTATGTCCCCAGCACCAGACATGATCGGGTGAGACGTTTGGTGGTGCGTCGGTCATGTTTTCCCGAACGTAGTTGCCGTCAGGATCTTTACCGGTTTCAAGACGCACATAATCGTTCGCGCGTTGGCACAGATCCAACACTCGGGCACTGTCCTCTGGGTATGCCAATGCTGTGATCTCAGCCATGATGTGCTGCCACAGTTTTGAGGGTCGAAAAGCCGTAGAGTGCTTCGAACCCTTTTTCCCGGCCATGCCCCGATTTGCCGACTCCGCCAAAGGGAAGTTCGACCCCACCGCCTGCACCGTAATTGTTGATGAACACTTGCCCGGCGCGCAGCTTCTTGGCCAACCTCATCTGGCGCGCGCCATTGGCCGTCCAGATGCTGGCCACAAGGCCGTAGTCAGTGCCGTTGGCGATGTTGATTGCCTGTTCCTCCGTGTCAAAGGGGATGAGTACCTGCACGGGGCCAAAGATTTCGTCGCGTGCCAGAGAGTGATCGGCGAGGACATCATCAAACAGGGTCGGCAGGACATAGGCGCCGGTGTCTGGTGCGATTTGCAGTTTCCCTTGGGCTGCGATGTTCAGGTCGGCCCCTTTGGCAAGAAAACCCTCAACGATCTGCTTTTGTCGGGTCGAAATCAGGGGGCCGACGCGCAAATCGTCCATCGCAGGGCCAACCGTCAGGGAGCGATAGGCCTCTGCCATACGCTCTCGAACATCTTTGTAAACGCTCCGCTGGACGAGGATGCGTGAGGATGCGGAACATGTTTGCCCCGCGTTTTGGATGCCGGCATTCACAAGAAATGGCAGGGCTGCGTCCAGATCGGCATCCTCGAATACGACCTGTGGGGACTTGCCTCCCAATTCGAGCGTGACCGGGACAACATTGGCCCCGGCGGCCTGCTGCACCAGCGCGCCAGTGCGCACTGATCCCGTAAAACTGATGTGCTGTACGCCCGGATGGGCGGCGAGGGCGGCCCCTGCCTCTGGCCCGCGTCCCGGCACCACGTTCAGGGCGCCGTCCGGCAAACCTGCTTCCCGCGCGATATGAGCAAAGGCCAGTGCGGTTAGGCAAGCCTCTTCCGCTGGTTTCAGCACGCAAGCATTGCCCATGGCCAGTGCGGCCCCCACGGAGCGTCCAATGATCTGCATAGGGTAGTTCCAGGGAACAATGTGGCCCGTAACGCCATGAGGTTCACGCAAAGTGTAGACCGTATAGCCATCAAGGTACGGGATCGTTTCACCCATGACCTTGTCCGCCGCACCACCGTAAAACTCCATGTAACGCGCAAGCGCTAGAGCGTCAGCACGGGCCTGACTCAGCGGTTTTCCGACATCATGTGCTTCTATCTCGGCCAGCTCATCGACACGCTCCAGAACAGCGCGGCCGATATCTGTCAGGATACGGCCCCGTTCGGTCGCACTCATCCGCCCCCATTCACCGTCCAGCGCGGACTGGGCGGCACACACGGCGTCGTCAATGTCGCCCGATTGTCCCGCCGCGATGTCGGCCAGCGGAGATCCGTCCGAAGGGTTGACCAGCGTCAGAGTGTTTTGCGCGGCCCGCCACGTATCTCCGATCAGCATGAGGGAAGGGTCGAACCAGATGGCGTTTGTCATGTGTTGTCTCGGATCGTGAAGGTGTAACTGTGTGACTGATAAGGGGTCAGAGCGGGGCCACGCGCAAGCCCCTCAATTCCTGGCAAGCTGGGCAGAAGGCGATCCCAAAAGCGCGCCGTGCCGGGTAAAGCAGAGGCCACCCCAAGGGACCACGGCCCAGGAAACCTCTCTAAACATACGGTTGCCGCTTTGGTTCCGACGCCAGCATCGCGCCGATTGGGCAAGACACAGAGTTCGGCCAGTTCATGGCCTTCTTCGCCCCTATCGATCAGGGAAAAACCTGCGCGCTCGGTTTCGACAGAAATCAAGAGAACGTAACAATCCGGGTCTTCAAACCAGTGATCAATTTCTTGCATTGGGGGACCGGGCACATCTGGAACCAGTTCGGCAAAGTAGTCTAGGGCGACTCCGTGCAACCACGCCGCTTCGCATCGCGGGAGAGGGGTCACTGATACGTCTGGCCTCATGATCCGGTTCTTGGCAGTTTTGGCGCCGCCTCGATCAGAGTTTGGGTATAGGGGTGTTTGGGCGCATCAAAGACATCGTTTGTGTCGCCCTGTTCCACGATCATTCCGTGCTGCATGACCATCACCTGATCCGTGATCCCGCGCACGACACTCAGATCGTGTGAAATAAACAAGTAGGTCAGATCGTACTGCCCGCACAGATCGGCGATCAGATCGAGGATCTGGGCGCGCACTGACACATCGAGCGCGCTCACGGCCTCGTCAAACACGATCAGTTCGGGGCGGATGATCAGCGCGCGCGCGATTGCGAGGCGTTGGCGTTGTCCTCCGGAAAACTGATGTGGATACTTGTGGGCATCATCGGGTGACAAGCCAACGGCGCTCAGGGCCTCTGCAATCCGCGCGGCACGATCTGCCGGGGGTGTTTCCAGCAAATGGAATGGCTCGGTGATCAGGCGGGACACGCGGTGGCGGGGATTGAAACTGCCATAGGGGTCCTGAAACACCACTTGCATCTTGCGCCGCACGGAAAGGTTGGGCGCGCCACTTGCAAATACTGGTTGGCCGTCCAAGAGTATTTCGCCGGCCTGTACCGGCTCCAGTCCCAGTATGGCGCGGGTGAGGGTGGACTTGCCACACCCCGACTCTCCAACCAGCCCGACCCGTCCCCCGCGTGGGATGTCAAAGCTGACGTTGTCCACCGCGCGGTGGGTTCCCGGAGGTGCAAACAGTCGTGTGCGGGGCAGAGTGTAGTCGCGCACCACGCCGCGCACCTGAAGCAGAGGTTGATGTGCCGTCTGATCTGGCAGAGTGGCTTGATGCGCTGAGGCGGCAAAGAGCGCCTTGGTATAGGGATGTTTTGGCGCCTTCAGTAATGCAGGGGTGTCCCCGGCCTCGACCACGGCACCATTTTGCATCACGACGATGCGGTGGGCCATGTTTGCCACCACGGCCAGATCGTGGGTGATCATCAGCAGGCCCATCCCGTCCTCCTGGGCCAATTGCACCAACAGGTCTAGGATTTGCGCTTGGGTTGTAACATCCAGAGCTGTCGTTGGCTCGTCCGCGATCAGCAGCTTTGGTCCGCAGGCGATTGCAATGGCAATGACAACGCGCTGACGTTGCCCGCCCGAAAGTTCATGGGGATAGCGGCGGGGTGATATGCCCGCCAGTCCAACCCGCTCTAGTACCTCTACCGTGCGAGTCTCGGCGTCCAGATCGGGGCGATGCAACTGAACTGTTTCGCCCACTTGGGCGCCGATGGTTTGCACGGGGTTCAGGGCCGTCATCGGCTCTTGAAACACCATGCCGATGTTGTTGCCTCGCAGCGCGCACATACGCGCCTCGGTTGATCGCGTGACATCCTCACTGTCAAAGTCGACCGCGCCGGTCGTCTCGCTGCCATCGGGGAGCAGTTGCATGATCGCCAGAGCCGTCATCGATTTGCCCGATCCGCTTTCGCCAGTAACGGCCACGACTTCTCCCGGCGCTACTGTCAATGAAACATCCTGTAGGATCGGTGTGCCTTGGATCGACAGCGACAGGTTTTTGACCTCAAGCAGGCTCATGCTCGGGCCACCCGCAAGCGTGGATCCAAAGCGTCACGCAGGCCATCGCCCAACAGGTTCAGACCCAAAACAGTGATTATGATGGCAAAGCCGGGCACCAAAGCCATGTGCGGAGCGATACTGACCAAAGTTTGTGCATCTGCCAGCATCCTCCCCCAGCTTGGGGTAGGAGGTTGCGCGCCAAGACCAACATAGGACAGTGCCGCCTCGGCCAGAATGCCGAGAGAGAATTGGATTGTTGCCTGAACAATCAGCAGGTTGGCGATGTTGGGCAAAATATGTTCAACGCTGATCCGCGCCGGTCCTTTTCCGGCCACACGCGCGGCCATGATGAACTCGCGCGCCCAAAGGGGCAGGGCCCCACCGCGCGTCACACGGGCAAAGACAGGAATATTGAAGATACCGATGGCGATGATGGCGTTGATTGCCCCTGCGCCAAAGATGGCGGTGATCAGGATTGCAATGACAAGGCTGGGAAAGGCAAAAATCAGATCATTGCCCCGCATGATCACCTCGTCCACCCAACCACCCTGCCGGGCTGCTGCCCAAAGGCCCAAAGGCACACCAAGCCCGATCCCGATGCCAACAGCGACGAAAGCAACGGCGATTGAGGTGCGTGCACCGACCATGATCATCGAAAACATGTCCCGCCCAAAATGGTCTGTGCCGAACCAGTGCACCGCATTTGGGGTCTGCAACTTGGCCGGAATATTCATCGCGGTGTGATCAAACGGCGTCCAGACAAAGGACACCAGCGCGGCCAGCACCATCAGTGCCGATAACGCCCCGCCAAGGATCAAAGTCCGGCTCATGTGCGCGCCCTCAGCCGTGGGTCAACGGCCGCATAGGCCAGATCAACGGCGAAATTGACAACGATCACCGCAAACACCAGCAGCATTGTCACGCTTTCAACCACAATCAGATCACGCGCCGAGATGCTTTGGAAAATCAGTCGCCCCAAGCCGGGAAGGTAAAACACCTGTTCAATGATGATCCCACCGGCAAGCAGGAAGGAAAATTGCAAACCAAGGATCGTCAGCACTGGGATCATCGCATTGCGAAGCCCATGTCGGCGCAGGGCCTGACCACGGCTCAATCCCTTTGCCCGCGCTGTGCGCATGAAGTCCTCTCCCAGCACATCCAAAAGGGCCGAGCGCATCACCCGTGCCAATATCGCGGCTTGCGGCAAGGCCAGCGCAATCGCAGGCAAGGTCAGAGATTTGAGTGCTGCGAAGATGCCCTCATCCCAACCTGCAAAGCCCCCTGCGCTGAACCAACGCAGATTGATCGCAAACACCAACACCAGCATCATTGCAAACCAGAAATTCGGGATCGCAACCCCTATTTGGGTCGCGCCCATCACTCCGATGTCACCTGCCTTTCCACGACGAGAGGCGGCATAGATGCCAGCTGGAAAGGCGATTAGCGTGGACAGGATCAGCGCATAAAGTGCGAGCGGCAGCGACACCCAAAGCCGGTCACCGATCATCTCGGCAACTGGTGTACGGTATTGATACGAGGTGCCAAAGTCGCCCTGCACCATCCCGCCGACCCAAGCGAGGTAACGCTGTACTTTTGTCTGATCGAGGCCCAATTCAGTGCGCAAGGCCGCGAGCGTGTCTTCTTGCGCGTTGATCCCGAGCATGAACGACGCCGGATCACCTGGTGCCACCTCAATCACAGTGAAAATCACCAACGACGCAATCGCGAGGCTGATCAGCAAAGAGAGCAGACGTTTCAGGGCATAGCGCAGCATCATGGCGACGTTAGGCGCGGCCTTCAGTGTGCGCAAGCATGTCAGTGAGCGCGCTGGTGTCTAGAGTCTGAGCGGCCACATCCAATCCGTAGATCGTGTCGAGGTTACAGTCCTGTCTCCAACCGCAGGTCTGGATTAGCTATTCCCAGATGCGCACGAACAACAGGATCCAACCTTCTGGCGACGGAGCATGCCGTACGGTTTGAGGCAAAGGTTGCTTAACCTATCGTCCCGGACCGGAAACCATCTATGTAAGGGCCATGGACAGGCCCCTTTTCATTGGTTCCGAGATTTATCGCGGCTCAAGCTATGGTGGTTGGCATCCGCTTCGGGTCCCGCGCGTTTCTACCGTGATGGACCTCAGCCGTGCCATGGGCTGGCTGCCTCCGGAAGTTTTCATGCCCAGCCCCAGGGTGAAACCCGCAGCCCTTACGATATGGCACACCCCTGAATACGTCGCCGCCTTACATGCCGCCGAGGAGGCGCAAACTGTGAGCGATGCCGTGCGGACGCGCCACGCCCTCGGGACGCCCAACAACCCCGTTTTCCCCGAAATGTACCGCCGCCCGGCAACGGCTGCGGGTGGGTCATTGCTGGCCGGTGAGTTGCTCGCCATGGGCGGGGTTGTTTATCATCCGGCGGGTGGAACACATCACGGCATGCCGGATAGGGCGGGGGGGTTTTGCTATCTCAACGACCCGGTACTCGCCATCCTGTCTTTGCGCAGGAATGGGGCCAAGCGTATTGTTTATATCGACATCGACGCACACCACCCCGATGGGGTCGAGCACGCCTTCGGCACAGACCCGGATGTGTTGATGATTTCAGTGCACGAAGACGGGCTCTGGCCACGCACAGGGGCCTTGGGCGCAACAGATAACCTGATCAACCTGCCGGTTCCACGCGGCCTCAATGATGACGAGATGGCGTTGATCCGGGACGATGTGATCCTGCCACGCACCACCGCTTTCCGCCCGGATGCTATCGTGTTGCAGTGCGGCGCTGACGGGGTCGAAGAAGACCCTCAGGCCCATTTGTCGCTGTCCAACCAAGCCCATTGGGCCATCGTGGACAGTCTGATGGGCCTTGCGCCGCGGCTGTTGGTTATGGGGGGAGGCGGGTACAACCCTTGGTCTGTGGGGCGTTTGTGGACAGGCGTTTGGGCCACGCTTAATGGCTTTGAGGTGCCCACCCGTGTCACTCCAAAGGCTGAAGAAACGCTGCGCGCGCTCCGTTTTGACGGGAACCGGAGAGGGAAAAACCCGCCGGAACACTGGTTCACAACCTTAGCTGATGAACCACGCCATGGCCCGATCCGAGACGGCCTGCGATCAATGGTCACTACCCTTTGATCCCGCCCTATTACCTCGCGAAATGAACTGTGAGGGGGCGGCGCCTCTACGTCGGTTCCATCCCGTAATCCGCATCACTCACATGCTCCAGCCAAGTGGCGGCTGATCCATCCTGCATTTCCTGCATCGCGATATGGGTCATTGTCGTGTCTGGCCCGGCGCCGTGCCAATGTTCCGCATCCGCCGGAATCCAAACAGTGTCTCCGGCCCGGATGACGCGCGGTGGTTCACCGCGCAGACACACCAGCCCGGCACCCTGTGTGACATGCAATGTTTGACCAAAGGGATGCGTGTGCCATGCGGTGCGTGCGCCGGGTTCAAAATGCACGCAGAGAGCATGCAAGCGGGCAGGAGCCTCGGTTGAGATGATCGGATCCTGCCAGACCGTACCCGTAAAGTAGTCGGAATTGGCACGCATCGACGGGCGCGTTCCGGCAGCAAAAATCTGCATCAAGTTCTCCTGCAATTGCGAAGAAACGTAAGGCGCACCGGACGGTGCGCCCCACACTCCTCACTCAGCCCAGCTTACGCCTGTGAGGTCCGTGGCTTGGGTCGGGGCATTGGTCCACAAACCCTGAACATCTGCTTTTGCGACGGACAATTGCGCCAACTGAAACAGGTAACCATTTACCGCATCGCCCGCGATGATCTGCTGGGCTTCGGCCATCAGACTGTTGCGCGCCTCCGGGTCCGTGGTCGCGTTCAGGGTGCTCATCAGCTCTTGGAACGCAGGATTGTCATATTGAAAGTAGTAGTCAGGATTGGCGTAGATACCGATGTCCATCGGTTCGGTATGGCTGACGATGGTCAGGCCAAAGTTCTTGCCTCGGAACACAGTCTCGAGCCACTGGGCCCATTCTACATTGATGATTTCTGCTGTGATGCCAACCTCGGCCAGTTGAGCGGCGATAATCTCGCCCCCACGCCGGGCATAAGATGGGGGTGGCAAATGCAGCGTGGTTTCAAATCCATCTGGCATACCCGCCTCGGCCAAAAGTGCACGTGCCTTGTCCGGATCAAAAGCGGACTCACCGGTGAGATCCACATAGGCGGGATTGTGAGGCGCGAAATGCGTTCCAATCGGTGTGCCGTAACCAAACATGGCACCGTCAATGATCGCCTGACGGTCAATGGCGTGCGCCAATGCCTGACGCACACGCACATCATCAAAAGGGGCCTGTTTGTTGTTGGTCGACAGGATCGTTTCCCCCTCGGTCGAACCAATTAGAACCTGAAAGCGGGGATCAGCGTCAAATTGAGGCAGGTTTTCAGGTGCAGGGAAGCCAGTGAAAACGTCCACGTCTTCGGCCATCATGGCCGCAAAGGCCGCCGTGGGGTCAGAGATAAATTTGAACGTCGCTTCGGTCAGCGCGGGCTGTTCGCCCCAATAATCGCCGTACTGGCTGATCTCGATGCTGTCACCTTGTGTCCAGCTGTCAAACTTGAACGGGCCGGTGCCGATGGGTTGTTGTTTGATGTTTTCAATCGACTCCGGGGCGACAATGACGGCATCCCCCCAAGCGAGGTTGAACAGCATGTTGCCGTTAGGCTCGGATAGAGTGACGCGCACAGTCGAGGGGTCAACAACCTCAACACCGCTGATTGCGGCATAAAGCGCCTTTTGGGCATTCGCGCTCTCTTCGTCGAGGATACGATCAAGGGTGAACTTCACATCCTCTGCGTCCATTGTGGTGCCATCGTGAAACGTCACGCCCTCGCGCAGCGAAAAGGTGTAGGTCAACCCATTGTCCGAGATTTCCCAGCTTTCGGCCAGTCCCGGCACAACCGATCCGTCGCCCATGAACCGGGTCAGTCCCTCAAACACGTTGGAGTAAAGGACCGAATCGATCGCCCCAGCGGCTGCAGATGTTGGATCAAGATGCGGGGGCTCGAGCTGCATGGCGACGGTGATGTCGGTTTTGGCGTTGGCCATGCCAGCCAATAGCACAGCACTTGCCGCAGCGATGAACAGGGGGCGAATATGAGTCATAGGTGTCTCCCTCAGATGACAGTTGGGAAAAGGCTAGCCAAATCTGCGCAACTTTGCCAGCGCACAACCCTTGGCACGCCCGTAACGCTGCGATAGGCGGGCAGCTTTCAGCGCAAGGGGCAGGGTCATGGCAGTTTTGGGTGTGGATTTCGGCACGTCGAATTCGGCGGTCGGGATATGTGTGGATGGGGCCGCTCAGTTGATCCCAATTGAGAGCGGTGCAACCACTCTGCCGACGGCCGTTTTTTTGGATTTCGAAGCGCGGCGCGCAATCTACGGAAGCCCGGCAAACGCAGCTTTGATCGCGGGGGACGAGGGGCGTTATATGCGCGCGCTCAAATCCTTGCTTGGGACATCGCTGATGCGAGAGCGGCGCACCTTTCTCAATGAATCCGTCGACTTCATCACCATCGTCGGCCGCTTTTTGGCCGAACTGAAGTCCCGTGCAGAGCGTGCAACCAACCTCGAATTCGATACTGCGCTGTCAGGGCGCCCCGTCCTGTTTCATTCGGCCGATCCAAAACGAAATGCACAGGCGCTGGTGGATTTAACCGACTGCTATCATGCCGCCGGGTTCAAAGATGTGACCTTCATGCCCGAACCAGAGGCCGCCGCTCTGGCCAACCGGTCCGTTCTGCACCCGGGCGACCTTGGCCTGGTTGTGGACATTGGTGGGGGTACATCGGATTTTACCCTGTTCCGCCAAGGTCCTGACAGCGGCATTGATATTCTGGCCAGCCACGGTGTGCGGCTGGGGGGCACCGATTTTGACCGCGCGCTTAACTTGGCTTTTGTGATGCCTGAACTGGGCATGGGATCGGCCATTCGCCACGCATTCGGGGATCAGACTCATGTCGCACCAAACGCAATCTTCCACGAACTTGCCACGTGGCAGAAGATTCCGTTCCTCTATACCCATGAGACACGCCGGGCAGCACGCGAGTTGACCCAATATGCCGTCGATCCCGCACCTCTGAACCGGCTTGTGCAGGTACTTGAGCAGGAGGTCGGCCACGACATCGCCTTTGCCGTCGAGACTGCAAAAATCGCCGCCAATATGCAGACATCAGCCCTACCGGATATTGACCTCAATATGATTGAAAAGGGCCTGTGCGCGCCTCTCTATCCTGTGGCGATGACTGCAACCCTTGCACAGATGGCAGAGCGTGTTGGCGAGGCCGCATCGGACACCATGACCCAAGCAGGCGTCGATCCTGATGCCGTGGATCGCCTGATATTTGTTGGCGGATCAAGCCTTATGCAGGTGATTGAGGCCGCCTTGACGCGTCGGTTTGCGCGCGCTCAGGTGCATCAGGGTGCCGCCCTAACGGCGATTGTGGAGGGGCTCGCATTGGCCACGGGTCAATCAGACAGATAGCCTAGGTCGGCAACAACAGTTTTTGCAGCGCCGCCGCCATCACTTTGGCGCTGTCTAGCATATCCGTGATCCCAATCCATTCGTCAGGTTTGTGCGCCAGTTCCAATTCGCCCGGGCCATAGGCGATGCAATTGCGCAATTGCCCGATGCGGTCGATGTGTTTTTGGTCGTACGAACCAGGCGAGGCCACGTAGGTCGGCTCGACCCCGAGCACATCTTGAATAGCTGCGTCTATGGTCTCAACAACAGGAGCCGATTTGTCAGTCATGGATGGCAAGACGACGTTCAACTCTCGCATATCATAGTCGAACTTGTCCCGCGACGCTTTGAGCCCTTCTAGAAGAGCCACGACTTCTCCCCGCACGTCTTCAACGTTTTCCTCAACCAGAAACCGACGGTCGATCACGATGCGGCAGCTGTCCGGCACACAATGGGCGGGCAAACCGTCGTAGTCATCACTTGGCTCAGCCTGTCCGCCATGGATCGAATTGATATTCATTGTGGATTGGCGCGCACCGTCTGGCACCACTGGCATTTCCGTGCGGCGGGCGGCCATGGCGGGGAACAGCTCCGCCTCGAATGTCTCAAGTACCGCCCCCATGTGCCGCACAGCACAATCGCCCAAGAAAGGCATGGATCCGTGCGCGATTTCGCCCTTTGTCTCAATCTCGGCCCACCAACCACCACGATGGCCCAGACAAATTCGGTCTTTGTTCAGCGGTTCGGGGATAATCACATGTTGTACGCGGGATGGCGCGAAAAAGCCCTGTTCAGCAAGGTACGCCACGCCGCCATAGCCACCAGATTCTTCATCTGCCGTGGCGCTGATCTCGATCGCGCCGGAAAACTCTGGGTGTTCTTCGATGAACGCCTCAGCCGCGATGATGGAGGCAGCAAGACCCCCTTTCATGTCGCACGCGCCCCGCCCGTAGATTTTGTCGCCTTCAATCTCGGCACCAAACGGATCGCGTGTCCAACCTTGACCAACTTCGACTACGTCGTGGTGGCTGTTGAAATGCACACAATCGCCTGCGTTTGTCCCAGCGCGCCGCGCCACGAGATTCCAACGGGGATAGGTGTCGCTGTCACCCGGTGTACCAGTGGCGCGGATCATCTGGGTTTCAAACCCATGCGCTTTCAGCCGCGAATCCACCAGCGCACAAACATCGTGATAGTGTCGCCCGGGTGGGTTTAACGTGGGGATGCGGATCAACGCTTGGGTCAGCGCGATCAGGTCATCTCGTTTGTCATCAATGCGAGTGAACAGTGTCATGACCTGAGTGTTGAGTGATCAAGCCTCATTGGCAAGGGCATGCTTGGTCCCGTCTGACCGTTCGCGGCAAATTCTTCGAGATTATCGAAGAACGACCTAAAGTTTGCCCAAAGGCACCTTCAAGGCCATGTCACCCTCGGTGTCACGCGGGATTTCGCCAGCCCGCATGTTGACCTGTAGCGCCGGGATGATCAACGAAGGCATAGCGAGTTGCGCGTCCCGCTCTGTGCGGAACTTGATGAAATCCTCGCGCGTTTTGCCGCCACCGACATGGATGTTCTTTTCCCGCTCTTCAGCTACGGTTGTTTCCCACGCAATCGCCCGCCCACCAGGGCCGTAATCATGGCAGATAAACAAACGCATCTCATCTGGCAGCGCCAGCACACGCATGATGCTGTCATACAACTCGCCCGCATCACCACCGGGAAAATCCGCGCGGGCCGAGCCGCCATCCGGCATGAACAGTGTGTCCCCGACAAAAGCTGCATCGCCCATCACATGCACCATGCAGGCAGGTGTATGCCCGGGCGTGTGCATCGCAAAACATGTCATTGCCCCGACCGCATACGTGTCATTGTCCTCAAACAGCGCATCAAATTGCGAACCATCGCGCTGAAACTCCGTGCCCTCGTTAAACACTTTGCCAAAGGTATCTTGGACTTCGGTAATCTTGGCCCCGATGCCAATTTTGCCGCCCAGTGCCTCCTGAATGTAGGGCGCGCCTGAAAGGTGATCAGCGTGGACATGCGTTTCAATGATCCAGTCGAGCCTGAGCTTGTTTGCTTTGATATGTGCGATAATGGCATCGGCGCCATCAAAGTTGAGCTGTCCCGCTGCATAATCGATGTCCATCACTGCATCGATCACGGCGCATCCGGGTCCGTCTGGTTCCCGCACTACATATGAGATGGTGTTGGACCGTTTGTCGAAGAACGGTGTAACCGTCGGCGTTTTTGTCATGTCAGGTGTCATGTTTGGCTCCCTGTTTTTGCACGCTGTGCCCCGCTTTCGTTTGGGGTTCGTCGGTGCAAGATCGGCATTCCGTGCCCGATTGTGGCAGGGCGTAACTGGCGGGACAAGTCTTTATGCTTTGTTGCCCGGTTGGCTTACATTGGATGCAATAACACGCTGGCATACCCGCGCATGAGATTGAGCGCAGGCGAACTTGAACAGCGCCAAAAACTCACATAACCAAAATCATAAGTCGCATAAGCCCGACTTATACCCCAATTGGAGCGAGCCTACACGGCTTGGGTTGCGGCCACTGCGCGCTGCCAACGGGCATAGGATTCTTCCCGCTCCGCCTCTGCCAAGGCAGGTTCAAACCGGGCCTCGCGGGCCCAAGTGGCCGCGAACCCTGCTGCATCCGGATAAACACCCGCACGCATACCAGCCAGCCACGCCGCGCCAAGGGCTGTGGTTTCCAGACCTTGTGGCCGATCCACCGGTGCACCCAGCATATCCGACAGGAACTGCATCGCCCAGTTGTTCGCACTCAAACCCCCATCGACACGCAAAACAGCGGCGTCCCCATCCGGCCAATCGGCGCGCATCGCTTCCCACAAATCCCGCGTTTGGAAACCAATGCTTTCCAATGCAGCACGCGCCATATCAGCCGGCCCTGTGTCCCGGGTCAGCCCGTAGACCGCGCCCCGACAGTCAGGGTTCCAATATGGCGCGCCAAGACCTGTAAAGGCAGGCACCAGTGTGACATCGCCTCGGCCTTGCTCGGCCAGCCCTTGGGTTTCTGATGCAGACCCAATGATGCCAAGCCCGTCCCGCAGCCATTGGACGACCGCACCTGCAATAAAGATTGACCCTTCCAGCGCATAGGTCGGCGTACCGTCCAGTTGATAGGCAACCGTGGTCAGCAAACGGTTGTTGGACGTCACAGGAGCAGACCCTGTGTTGAGCAACGCAAAGCACCCCGTGCCATAGGTCGATTTCAACATACCCGGTTCAAAGCAAGCCTGCCCGATGGTCGCCGCCTGTTGATCGCCGGCCACGCCATAAATGGGCGTTTCACCGCCAAGGATATCAGTTATTCCAAAATCAGAGGCACAATCGCGGACCTCAGGCAGCATCTGCATGGGGATATCCAGCATAGTGCACATCTCAGCGCTCCACGCGCCTTTGTGAATGTCATAAAGCATTGTGCGGGCGGCATTTGTCGCGTCCGTGACGTGCGCACGACCCCCAGTCATATGCCAGATCAAAAAGCTGTCGACGGTCCCAAACAGCAGTTTGCCAGCCGCAGCCTTCTCCCTTGATCCGGCGTTTTGATCCAGGATCCATTTGACTTTGGTCGCCGAAAAATAGGGATCTAACAGCAACCCAGTGATCGCAGTCACTTGATCGCCGTATCCCTGACCACGCAGGGTTTCGCACATCTGTGCGGTGCGGCGGTCCTGCCATACGATAGCGTTGTGCAAAGGTTCACCGGTTTCAGCGTCCCAGATCACCGTCGTTTCGCGTTGGTTGGTGATGCCGATGGCGGCAATGTCAGACGGGCCAAGCCCGGTCGTTTCCATCACCTCTTTGCACGTGGATTGCACGGTGGCCCACAGGTCGCTTGGGTCGTGTTCCACCCACCCGCTGGCGGGGAAGTGCTGGGGAAACTCCTGCTGCGCACTGGCCACTGGCGTCATATCCGGCCCAAAAACAATGGCCCGAGACGATGTTGTGCCCTGATCGATTGCCAGAATATGAGTCATGTCCGTCAGTCCTTGGTTCAGTTGCGCCGTGCAAAGATCTGAACAGGTGTAGGGCATGCAACGGGCTGCATCAATCGCCAGAGTTACCGTTCCGGCGCGATATCCTTGAAGCCCAAAAGGACTGCCGCGCCAATCATGAGCCCTCCGCTGATCCGATTAATAACCGTCAGCGACATGTTCTTGAGGCGGGCAGCGACGCGCTCTCCGGCCCACCCCCACAGCACAAGCGTCACCCCGTCCACAACAAGATAGGTAACTCCGAGGATCACCAACTGCGGTAAAATGGCGGCGGTAGGGTCGATGAACTGCGGAAAGAGGGCCGCAAAAAAGACCACGGCATATGGGTTCGTCATCGACGTGACAAAACCCATACGGAACAGTCCAGACCGGCGCGGTTCCGGTATCGCCTGTTCTGACTCCAGCCCCCCGCGCGACATCATAAGCTGCACCCCAATCCATACCAGGTACGCAACTCCGATCCACTTGATCCATCCAAACGCTTGGGCCGACGTCGCGATGATCGCGGCCAGACCAAAAGCGGCTGCCGTCATCTGCAAAACATTGGCGCTCAGGTCCCCGCAGATGACCCAAAGGCTACGCCGCAACCCATGTTTCATCGCATTCGACACGATCAGCAATTGGCTTGTATCCGGCGGCGTCGCAAAAAAGACCGCGACGGCGGCCAGATAGAGCAGATAGGTTTCTGCGCTCACACGCGCGCTGCCTGCGCTAGATCAGCGCCAAAGATCGTGTTCGCATGATCCGCAAGGTAAATGCGCAGCCATGGCGTAAATCGGTCTGGCTTACGACGCACCAAGGCGATCAAATCGTAGTAATCCATCCACTCAACCGCCATGACCTCTTCGGGGTTGGGGGCAACCACCAAACTGTCCGTGGCGCGGCCAAGATAGACATCGACCACCTCGTGTTCGATCAAGCCATTTCCAACATCAGCGCGGTATTCCAAATGGTGACGATGTTCGAGTGGCAGGCCCGTGATCCCAAGCTCTTCCTCAAGGCGACGCACGGCACACACAGATGGCGCCTCATCCCAGTCGGGATGGGTACAGCACGTGTTCGCCCAAAGGCCCGGCGTGTGATACTTGCCCATCGCGCGCTGCTGCATCAGCACTTCGGTCCCGCGCACGATAAACACTGACACCGCCTTGTGACGCAGACCGCGCTTGTGCGCGTCCAGTTTTTCAACCGGGGTCAGTGTGCCATCGACCCATGCAGGGATCATAATGCTCATACGTGGTTTACCTTCACGAGGCCGGTCAGGTGGGCCATGTTCTTAATACCGGTTTTCGGGTGGGCCATGGGACGGGCGCGCACCAGTTTCTTGTTCATACACGCTTAAAAGGTCAGGCGTTGCACGTTGACATCATGACACAGGGATACAAAGCGTTCGCGCCACATTAAGCAGTTATAGTACACGTTTTGCGGCGAGGCGAGAACCCGGAACACCATCTTGTGTTCGCGCATGAACAGCTTGCGGGCCGGTTTCAAGCCTCTCACGAGACCGGAAGCCAATGTCGCCGCACGGGCCCGCCCCCAACCATTGCTTAGCAGACGCCGTTGCCCCAAGAGGGAGCGACGACGACAGCTCTTTTTCGGGATCACGTCCCGACCGCACTGGGCAGCAAAATAGGGTGCGATGGGCCGGCAAGTGCAGCCCCGGATGAATTCGAACGGCACACAAGCCCAGATCGGCGGGACCCTCGCGATGGCTTTGATTGAATGTGGGACTGCCGTAGGCTCGAGCAGGCTGCGCCAAGTCAGGGAGAGGTCGTCAATGGCCGGTATATTGAGTTGGCTTAGATATCAGGGCTGCATGACGCGAATGCTCAACCGTCCTTGTCAAGAAGACCGAATTTGCGAAGCTTTACGTAAAGTGACTGGCGGGACAGGCCTAGCATCTTGGCAGCGGCCAATCGATTATTTCGCGTGAGGTTCACGGCCGTCTCAATACACATCTTTTCAACGACATCCGTGGTTTGGCCTACTATCTCCTTGAGCGAGGTTGATCCAACCAAATCCATCACATTGCGACCCGGCTCAGGTAGGTTATTCGACGGGCCTTCGACTTCGCGAACAGTCTCCAGACGACTGACATCACGCAGGATCAGCGCAATGGCTGGGTTTTCAGGATCTTCCAGATGCGCAGCCGAAACTTCGACAGGGACGCGCGCGCCAAAATTATTGATCAGTCGGGTGGCATAAGCGCGTATCTGTCCGGTCTTGGCCACATTGCCCAGCAGCACGCCCATATCGACCTGTCCACGCGACATGAACTCCGCAAGAGAGGCACCCACAACATCACTCAGATGTGCTGCGCCGACCAGATCAAGAAACGCGTCATTCACGGACAGCACACTACCTTGCATGCTAAGGAAAACGATTGAATCTGTCGTCGACCGGAAAAGCGCCGAAGCATGTTGTGCGGACGTATCAGGCTTTACAGACTTTAAGTCACTGCCGAGCAACCGACACATCAAAACCCGCTGACCGCCGGCCCGAAACACGGCCGGGTGAATCTCTAGCATTTGGCGGGTGCGAGTAGCGCGCACTGAAATCGAACCGGGCTCCTCGGAAAGGACCACATTCATCAGGCTTTCAATCAGTTCCGCACCAGAGCGGTCCGAGAACAGGCTGGCAAAGGTCGCACCTGGCAGCGTCTCGGCTTTCAAACCCAACAGGACCGCAGCATGATTGTTTGCGTCCTCAATAAGCCCCGTCTGAACAGAAACAAACACAACAGCATCATCCACGTTGCCCATGACTGCGTGGTAACGGATTTCAATTTCGCGTTGCGCCTCATATCCCTGTTCAAGGGCAATCTGCGCACGCACAAGCTGCTGCTGGGCCTCTACCGTTGGGCGTAAATCGCGACCCAAAAGCAGTACAGCATTTTCTGGGCCAAACCGGTGGACCGTATAACGAACCAGGTATTGGCAAGTCGCATTTTCCCGATGGGTTAGTTCGAGAGACTTCTTGGGCAATGTCCCGGACAAGTATGCGCCATGTGCCGCCTGAAACTTTTCGATGCTTTCCTCAGTCAGGAAATCAACGATTGCACGCCCTTCCTAATGGTCCAGCTTGCCAAAGCTGTCATCCTGAGTGTTGACGAGCACAGACAAGACCGTGCCTTCAGCGGATACCACAAGTGCTATGTCGGACGCTGCCGCGATTATGCTGCTGATGAACTGAGGCTCGAACAATGGCACCGCGCCGCTTGACCAGAAATTACCGTCGCCCGTTTTCATGGCAGGCCCAACAGCCTTTGACGCTTAGCACAAAACCCGACTACGTCGGCTTCTAGTTTTGCTGCGAGCTCACCGTCTGTTTGCCACCTTATCTCGTTCGATGTTCTTGGCAAGAACACGTCGGTGGCAATCACTGGGGCAGGGTTTGACGCCTCTGCCAACAACGGCTGGAAGTGCAGGGAAATCACCTGACCGATCAATGGCTCAATCCCGGCGTGGCCCTCTTGGAAAGCTGCGTTCATGCCAAATGTATCGTCTTGTGCCATGAATGACGTCGATCCGTTCAAACGTAGTGAACAACTCTGGCGCGTCAGAGACGCGTGTACGCCGAGGAAGCGTGTGCTTTGACACTCACGATGTCAACTCTGTTGGACAGTTTGTGGCGCCTGAGCTCGTGAAGTTCTGCCCATTGGCACGAATTTCTGCATAAAACGGCTGTTCTGAGCACTGCTAGCGGGGTTGCGGATGCATGTATGATCGGCGTTGCCGCTACTCCAGAATGTAATATTTAGTCGACACTTTTCCACACAAGCCAAAAGCTTCGAGGAGTTGAATTCAAGTCAAAGTTACTGTTGACTTGATCCTCAAGCCGCTAGGTTCATCGCCATAGGCATAAGTGAAGGAGATTCCTATGTTCCGTACGCTAACAATTCTGGCCGTGTCTACGTTGGCCCTGCCAGCATTCGCAGATGGTCACGCGGCATCTGGTGATGTTGCTGCTGGCGAAAAGGCATTTCGCCAATGCGTTTCTTGCCACGTTGTCCAGAACGAGGATGGGGATATCCTTGCCGGTAAGAGAGCCAAAACGGGCCCGAACCTTTATGGCATCGTCGGAAACAATTTTGGCACAGTGGACGGGTTCCGCTATTCCGACATCAACCAATTGGCCGGGACCATGACAGACATCGTTGTAACCGAAGAGGTGTTTGCAGCCTACGTGCAAGACCCAACCGCGTATTTGCGCGAAGCCACCGGTGACAAGGGTCGCAGCAAAATGACCTACAAGGTGCGCAAGCAAGAGGACGCGATCAACCTGTATGCTTATCTGGCATCTTTGTCGCCCGAACCGACGAATTAATACCGGCGCTTTGAAGGGCACTGTCAGAAGAAACCGGCTTGAGCCGGGCAGACTCGAAGCTTCTCTAGATGACAAAACGATCCCCCTCTCGGTACTTTGCCACCGGCCCGGAGATCATCCGGCTGGTGGTGAAGCTGTCGAGAGGTTTCCATTGTCGCTTAGAAACGCCGAAGATCTTCTGTACGAACGCGGCATCGACGCTGGCCACGAAACGGTGCGGTTTTGGTGGAACCGCTTTGGCTTGATGTTCGCCGCCGTCCATTCCTAGGTCCACAACCACTTCAACTAGGAACGACATCTTCAATCACGAGACAACTTCGTGATCAGCCCAAGTGCTGCTCTTGCCGAGTGCCGCCAGTTTTGTTCCAGACAGGTTCACGTATTCCGCAGTAAGCTGAGACAGGGTCGAATTGGTCTGGCGACACCGCCAGATCGTCACTGATGGAGGGTCAGGTTAGGCGCACGGCGCGGGACGCGCTTTCGATACCCTTCATCTCAATTTCTACCACGTCATCTTCCGGCAAAGCCCCCTCAGCATCGTAATAGGTCGACGGGCTAATCAGCGCTTCGCGCGCTTTGGCGTGTGCTGCCAAACGTGCAACGAAATTGACATCCTGCCCAAAAATACTGACGCCTTGCATGTTGCCGCCCGCTGCGGTGACCGTGCAAATGTAGACGGGGCCGGTGTGAACACCCACGCCGATCGCGAGGGCTTCTTCACTGCCTTCAACCTTAAGGGACTGCTTCAGGATCCCGCGGGCCGCCGAAATACCCTTAGCGGCGTGATCCTGGCCCGTGAATCCCGGCGGGAAAACGGCAACTACGGAATCTCCCTGAAACTCCAGAATGAAGCCTTTGTTTTCAGCTATAACCGCACTTGTGATTTCGCGCATCTTGTTCACGGTTTTGGCGTATTCCTTCGGAGAGATGCGCCCCGACAAATCGACTGATCCACGAATATCAAGGATCAGTACGGTCATCTCCACTTCGGCCCCACCCGGGAAAGCCTGAAGGAACCCGTCACATTTGTTGCAGTAATGTGGGTTGCGATCAGATGGCATCAGACCAGTTAGGCGGACCATAAACCCACCGAACCCGGCAAATGGCGCATAGCAAAGTTTGCATCGTGGATCGTTGGGCCACCGGATAAAGCGGCGTTGTTTTTTGACAAGTACAGGGTGGCCTTCGCCGAAAACCTGTTTCCAGAGCTCTTCGTGCCCGGTCTCAATGTCGGCATCAGTCATCGTTAGTTTCGTCCTTCACATTTGTCGTCAGGCGCTGTTCGGCCCAGTATTCTTTGGGTGCCGGGGCCATGAACAGGGTCAGTTCCGGGTTTTCGTTTTTTGGGTCAGACGGATCTGGCACAGGCATGACTGCAGGGCTGGTCGAAACCTGCGGCCCGAACACAAAGGTATGGCCGGCTTTGACTTCGTAGGGCTGGCCGATGCCGCGATAGAGTACCTCAAATTTCTTGTTGTAGTGGAACGGGCGGGTCGACGGGATCTCGACCTTGCGCTTTTTGCCGGGCACGCGGAGGCGGATCGAGGGTACACTGACGGTTATACCGGCGCGCAGCAGGGATGGGTTCACCCAGTCCGGAGCGTATTTCAGCGACATAATGTGATCATAGTCCGGCCCATAGGCTGGGGCGTTATACTTGTCACTGGTTCTATGCGCGGTCTGCCAGTGCGTCATGTGCGCCTCAGACCCTTCACCCCAGATAATGTAGTTGGCGTATTCCGGTAGCAGTTCCTGGTGATTGAACGGGCGGAAAAGCACGACGCGCTTCACGATGACTTTGAACATTTCGTCCATCACCGGCTTCATGATATCCGCCGACCAAGGGAAAAAGTGCATGCTCTCTTCTTCCTCGGGCTTGAGTAAATCAAGAGGGAACAGGCCCACGAAAAAATTTGCATCGAAGTTGCGGCATGTCCCACCGCCCAGGTCCGGCACCATAAGAGGGTCACCGATGTCGTTGCACAGAATGATCGGCATCTCAGGCCAGGTCTTTCGGATTTCCTGGTAGCGGGTTTTCACATGATCCGGCAAGTCGAGTTCCAGGATCATCTGATACTTGTGTTCTTCATGGTGATACTGGGTCATATGGACGCCATAGACCGTTTCGTAGCCGACAAGTATGAGCGCATGCTGGTGAGGCATGTTTGTGACATACTTGGGCTTGTTCATGTTCAGACTGGACTTTTTATAGTACTCAGTGGCCTTGGGGTCGTGTTTGCTTTCCAATGTTCTTTCCTCCTGAAGCCCCGCCGGGTCAGCCCGGCATACTCAGTCCGTGTCTTTTGATTACTTTTGCTGCCGCTTTTTCAGCAGCGCGTGCCAGTGCCTTCATCACTTCGGGCAGCATGTTGCCGTTTTCCGATTTGTGGTTGTGCACCGTCTCGGTCAGCCAGGGGTTCTGGGTTGTCGAAATGAGATAGAACAGGCTTTTGCCCGCTTCCGGGACAACACCACAGCGCTCGGCGTAGTGATCGACGAACTCCTGACCAAAAGTGGCGGGGCCGAACTCCGAAGAGGTGACAAACATTTCTGCATTCGGAACATGCCCGCCATTGAAGGACTGGAGGCTGAGTTGGGCAAAGATGTCTGCGTTCATTTCATTCATCAGATCGAGGCTGGTATTCAGACCTTCTGCGGTGCGGAAGTTGAGCGCGTAGGTGACGATACTCTGATCGGAGCCTGCTTCTCGGAAGAGTTCGAAGACCTCGGGGCGGCTTTCAAAAATCTTGAGCAGCTGCTCATTGGAACGTGGGGCCACGCGGCGGGCTAGGATACGTTTCTGTTCCTCAATCTCGGATTTCGATCCCCCGGCTTTTTCAGCTGGCAAACGTTGCAGTGGGGTAACCGTGACCGTTGGATGATCTGCCGCCAGCTCGAAAAGGGCTGCATAAAGCCTTTTGCTATTGAAAATGCACCGACCCAGCAGACGCCCATAGCCCGACTGGTCAGTGCGGATTATGCTGTGCGATAACCAAACAGCCGCTGCCGCCGCGCCTGGTTTGGAGCCTTCGATGCCATAGACACCTGTCGTAGGGTCCATTCCACCGTGATAGACAACTGGTGCGGTAAAGGCGATCAGATCACGCATGGCACCGTTGCGGTAGCACAAGGCGCCCGCCGGGTAGGGGATAAAACCAGCCTTGTGCGGATCCACCGTGATCGTATCGGCACGGCCAAGTGCGCGGTACTGGCGCATCACATAGTCATTCATATGCATACCGGCCGCGATACCGTCGTAGGTAAAGATATCCTCGCGGACCAGACGACGGACATTATCCCGCAAGGTTTGACTCTCATCGTCCTCGGCCTTGTCGCACTCCGTAAATTCAGCCACATCGGTGTCTTCTTCAAACACTTCTGGTTCATGCAGCATCGAGGCAAAGTACCCGCCCCATGCCGCATCCGCGTGCACTGAAAATTCCATGCCCAGCTGGCGATACTCTTCGCGAATTTCGAGGATATCGTGCAGCGGATCGACTGCGCTTTCTTCGGTGGTGCCGATAACAGCGACAACTTCCATGACCGGTTGGCCTGCCGCAAGGCACGCGTCGAGGTTCTTGCGCAGATCAACCATGCACATGCGTGCGTCCAAATCCACGCGTATGAGCTGCATCGCATTCCGTCCAGAGCCGACCAGAGCAAGTCCCTTGGGCCATGAGTAATGTGCAGGCGATGGCGCCATCAAGACAGGCGCCGGTGTGTTAGGCAGAAAGCGGCGATGGAAATCCACCAAACCGATTGATTGCACGGAGTAGCTGGCCAGTACGTTCGTGATCTCATCAGCGGTGATCCCTGTCGCCTTGGTTATGCGCGGGGTCAGACCGATGACCTCATCCAACGGCAGGTTCAGCAATTGCCAACTGTCGAGGTCAAGAAAACGGCGACGCTTGCCGTCGAGCATCTTGACGGTCAGGTTGTGTGCATTTGCCATGATCGGCTCGATGCGGATGGCTTCAGCCAAAGCGACGGGCAGGTATTTGGCGTTGCGCGCGGCCCAGATGCTCTCGGCATTCGCGACAGATCCGTCGCAGGTAATGTGACCCCAAGGCTTCAGAGCCCCGTCTTTGATTTCAGCCTGTTTGGGGATTGTGTAGCCGAGCATACGGCACAGATCGTCGCAGACCTTGATCTCGAGCATGGTCGTGACCGGAGAGGCCTCGGCCGCGACGTTGTTTTGATTATAAAGCAGCGCGGCGATATAGCCTACGACTCCGGGTAATGAGATATCCCAATACATGTGCGATTGGTTGCGATAGCTCGCCAAAGGTATGGAGCCCTGCAAATGCTGCGTTAACTCGTCTAAACGTTCATGTAATAATTCGCGCGAGCAAACATAGGCCTCGGCCTTTTTCTTGTCTTTGGCATTATTTGGGTCAATGTCTTCGGGGTTGAAAATCGGCGGGTCTTCGGGCTCATAATCTCTCCGGAATGAGTAATTGCCTTTCAAAGCCTTCGTGATGAGCTCTGTCATCATACTCTCGTTCTCGGCTTTAGGCCCTAAGAACCAAGTCTCTGGTACATTCGATCCCGGACGGTTCAATCCAAGTTCGCGGGATTTGTCTTTTAGATGAAATTGGCCAAGTTCACGCAAAAGGGCGTCACTTAAGGGGGCTCTTGTCATAGGAATTGGCCTGCCAAAATTGGTTAACAATTGTCAACTGACGGTAGTAATCGAATGTGATCCTGTCCAGAAGTTTCGAGATTTCGGGGTTTTTCGTCTTGGGTTAGGGCTGTCCATCACTTCGTGGTGTTGGTCCCAAAAAGCTCTGGTCTTGCGGCGTCGCCGTGCCGTGGTCATAGTCAGCGGATAGGTAAGCGGCGCGACACAGCCCAAATGCCCGAAATAGAAACTTCCGGAGCGCGCTATGGCAGATCAAATCTACACCCCTTACGGCTCTTGGGACTCCCCGATCTCGGCAGGTGCAGTGGCTGCGGGCGCACGAGGGTTTGAACAGGTACTGATCGACCGCGACACGATCTTCTGGGTGGAAGCACGGCCAGAAGAAAATGGTCGCTCGGTTCTGATGAGTAGCGAAGGAGGTTCGCCTGCGTCCGACGTCACACCTGTGGGCTTTTCGGTTCGGACACTGGTCAACTCCTACGGAGGCGCTGCGGCCGCGGTGGGCGATGGACACATCTGCTTCAGCAACTTTGCACCACCAGACTTTCCAGGCTCCAAAGACCAACGCATTTTTTCGCAAAGGCCCGGTATGCAACCGCGCCCAATCACGCCACAAGTGCGAACGCGTTACGCCGATGGGGTCATCCGGCGAGGCACGGACACCGGCGTTTGGATATGCGAACAGTCAGATGTAACGCTGCATGGTCAGGACAAGCAAAGTCTCGTGCTTATTGATCTTTCGGGCGAGAGGTTGCCCGTCACACTTGTTGAAGGTGGTGATTTTTACGCCTGTCCGAGGCTTAGCGATGATGGGTCAAAACTGTGTTGGATCACATGGGATTATCCCTCAATGCCTTGGGAGGGAACGCGGCTTTTTATCGCCGACATCGACGCAAATGGTCAGCTGCATGACATAATGAAAGTGGCCGGTGATCCAACGCCTGAAGACGAGATCGCCACAGACCTGAACCCAGTTCTGCAGGACGCGCTGCGATATTCTTCCGAGTCTATTCTGGATCCGAAATGGGCTCCGGACGGCACGCTTTACTTTGTATCTGATCGCGTCGAGGTTGACGGCACCCGCTACTGGAATGTTTGTCGTTACCGCAACGGGCAAGTGGAAGTTGTCACCAAGATTGCAGGAGAGTGTGCCAAGCCACTATGGCGTTTGGGGACGTCTGGCTATGGCTTTATCTCTCGTTCGGAAATGCTGCTGAGCTATAGTGTTGAGGGGGAAGGTCGGCTCGCACGTGTTGACCTTGCAACGGGCAACCTGCGTGATCTCGAATTGCCTTATTCGGACATATCGCATCTGCAAGTGGGCAATGGTTTTGCTGCCTTCGTTGGCGGGCGGCCCGATGCACCCAGCGCGCTTGTGCGCCTCGATCTGAAGTCTTTCGAAACGCGCGAATTGCGTGTCTCCAGCGATGACTTCTCAAAGGAAATTCGTGGTTTGGTCTCACGACCTGAGAAGATCACCGTGCCGACCGGTGATGGTTGTAAGGAAGCGACGCATGCGTTCTTCTACCCGCCCTGTAATCCCGCATTTCAAGCCGATCCGAAGGATCAACCACCCTTGCTGATTTTTGTCCATGGGGGACCAACAGCGGCGACGGCAACATCGCTGAATCTGGAAATTCAGTACTTCACTTCACGCGGATTTGCGGTGGTGGATATGAACTACCGGGGCAGCACAGGCTTTGGGCGTGCCTACCGGCAAAAGATGTATGGAGCATGGGGCGTCGTGGACACACAAGACTGCGTTGCCGCCGCCCAGTACCTGATCGATCAAGGTCGTGCGGATCGCTACCGGATCGCTAGCCGCGGTGGCAGTTCAGGTGGCTATACGACGCTTGCACTTGCGACCTTCACCGATCTTTTGACGGCTGCCGCGAGCTATTACGGGATATCCAATCTAGAGATGATAGCCACCGACACTGATAAGCTTGAGGCGCATTATGCGGAGATGCTTGTTGGGCCGTGGCCGCGTGCCAACAAGGTTTTCAAGGAGCGCTCCCCGCTCTTTCATGTGCAAGACATCAAATGTCCTATGATCATCTTTCAGGGCTTAGACGATCCGGTCGTGCCGCCCGATCAAGCCCAGGTTATGATCGATGCGCTTTTGACGGCGGGGTTGCCCGTTTCGTGGACCTTCTTTGCCGGAGAAAGCCATGGCTTTAAAATGCGCAAGAACATAGTCGCTGCACTGGAACAAGAACTTGTGTTTTATGGCTCCGTTATGGGTTTCACGCCCGCAGGCGACCTGACACAGCCAGAGATCAAAAACTGGCCGTAGTCCTGCGGTGGTGATGGTCGACGAAGTTCGATTGTGACGGGCAGGGGGGACGGCGAGTAGGTTGGCGGTGTACGACACCCGAACACTTCCGATTCAATGTCCAGCCCTGATAGCCCTTTGCAAAACGTCTGATCGATGCCCGGTTGGTCGTGATCAGAGCGCCCCTCGTGTTACCTCTTATTGGGCCTATTCACGCGACAAATTCAAATTGAACCGAAGCGCTGCTCTGTCGGAGTGGCGCCAGCTTTGTTCCGGGTAAATTCACGCAATCCGTGGCAAACTGAGACCGGTTCAAATTGGCGCGCTGCAAGCATTTTGGTGTTGTCGTCCAAACGTCCTCAAGTGGATTGCAAACGTTTGTAAAGAGATGACGTATCCCAGCGACCGCCGCCCAGTTTTTGGACATCCTTATAAAACTGATCAACCAGTGCCGTGACCGGCAGACTGGCACCGTTCTCATCTGCGGTATCAAGGCAAATGCCTAGATCCTTTCGCATCCAGTCGACCGCGAACCCGTGGTCAAAGTGATCGTCAAGCATCGTTTCATAGCGGTTTGCCATCTGCCACGATCCCGCAGCACCCTGGCTGATCACTTCGACGACGTCGCGCCCATCAAGCCCGGCGCGCGTTGCAAAGTGAAGCGCCTCGGACAGGCCCTGCACCAGACCTGCAATGGCAATCTGGTTGGCCATTTTGGTCAATTGGCCTGCGCCACTGTCACCGATGCGTCGGCACAGCTTGGCATAGACATTCATTACCGGTTCAGCCTGATCATAATCTGTCTGGTCTCCGCCGCACATGATTGACAGTTGCCCGTTTTCAGCACCGGCCTGCCCCCCCGACACCGGTGCGTCGACGAAGCCAAACCCATGCGACTTGGCCGATGCATAGAGTTCATGCGTGACTTTGGATGACACGGTCGTGTGGTCGACAAAGAGGCTTCCGCCATCCATACCGGCAAAGGCGCCTTCATCGCCAAGGCAAACGCTGCGCAAATCGTCATCATTGCCCACACAGGCCATGATCAGTTCGGCCCCTTTGGCGGCTCTTGCAGGGGTCAGCGCGCTTTTCCCACCATGCTGTTCGACCCAGGCGTCGGCCTTGGCCGCTGTACGATTGTAGACGGTCACGTCGTGCCCTGCGGCCTGTAAGTGGCCTGCCATCGGATGACCCATCACTCCAAGGCCCAAGAAAGCAATTTTTGTCATCGTGAGAGTCCCTTTGAAGGCTAAAGTAGATCGCCGGGCGTTTTCCCAGCAAAGAAAGCATCCACGTTGTCAAGCGCGCGAAACCCCATGGCGTCACGCGTCGAACGCGTGGCGCTTCCGATATGGGGCAGCATAAAGATGTTGTCATGCTCCGAAAATGCGGGGTTGCCACCCGGCTCGACTTGAAAACAGTCAAGGCCCGCAGCAGCGAGGTGTTTCCGTGTCAGGGTTTCCAACAGCGCGGTTTCGTCCACCAGCGCTCCGCGTGCGGTGTTCACCATCACTGCGCCTTGGGGCAGCAGGGAAAAACGTTCCGAGTTCATCAGATTTGTCGTTTCGGGTGTGGCCGGGCAATGCAATGAAAGGAAATCCGCGACGCTCAACAGGCTTTCGACACTGCCGTGGTAGGTCGCGCCTTGTGCCTGATCAGCGGGCAGTTCGGTGCGGTTGTAGTAGTGGATTTCCATGTCAAAGCCGCGCGCTTTTGCAGCGAACGCGCGGCCCACACGGCCCATCCCGATGATACCAAGCCGCGCGCCGGTAACTTGCTTGCCGACCATAAATGCAGGCGACCAGCTATCCCACGCACCGGTGCGCACGATCCGATCACCGGCCACTGCGTGCCGGGCCGCGCCCAGCATCAAGAGCATCGCGAGTTCCGCCGTAGCATCTGACAGAACATCTGGCGTGTTCGTTACCGCGATGCCACGTGTCTTGAGCGCCGGTAGATCGCAGTGATCGACACCGACAGAGTGGTTGGCCACGATCCGCAGCCGATCTGAAAACTGCGCCACCACATCTGCGCTGAAATGTTCGGAATGGCATGGAATGATGGCATCGAAATCGGCGCTGGCTGCAATCAATTCGTCTGCTGTGCCAGGAGTATCTTCGTGGTTGATGACCACGTCATAGTCGCGCGCTGCACGCTCTAGTGTGGCGTCCGAAAGCCGGCGGGTGATCCATAGGCGTTTACGGGTCATTTTTTGCGCACGCATTCATCCCAGAAATCATAGATCGCCATGCCGCAGACTACGATGGCGATGATCATGAACGGCAAACCTCCGTAGAACCCAGCAAAGCCACTCGAGATACTTTGCGACAATCCTCCAATGAAGATGCACAGGAACGCCGTTCCAATCAGCCCGACAATCAGTTTCACGGTGTATGACATGCTATGTCCTCTCTATGCGTCAGCCGCTTGGGCCAGTTCGGTCTGCAACCAGCGCGCGGTGCGCAGCAACCGGTCGTCTTTTTCCGCCGGTCCGATCAGCTGTACCCCGATGGGCAAATCTGTTTCACCCACAAGCAGGGGCAGCGTGACGCACGGCAAACCAGCCAACGTCCACAGTGTACAGAATATCGGATCGCCGGTGCCACTGCCAAACAGGGGTGCTTCACCTGCTGCCGAGGGCGCTATGATCGCATCAAACTCGACAAAGAAATCCGCAAAGAAAGCCTCCGCAGATGCTTTGACGGCAAGCGCGTCCTCGTATTCGGTTTGGGTGATTTGGCGGCCACGAGTGATGACCGGTTTCAGCGTCTCGCTTATCTGGTCCCAGTGTTGATCGAACACCTCGGCCTGATGCAAACAGATTTCGTATTCGTGGATGCGTGCTTGCACCGCGACAAGGTTCGACAATGTGTCGGCGGGCTGCATAGGTGTTACCTGCGGCCCCAGAATATCCAGAACGGCATCAAGCCCTGTGCGCGCATCTTCTGAAAGCCTGTCGTTAAACGGTAGATCGAACCACGCAAGGTCAGGTGGCACAGGCACGTCTGCCCCCGCCCCTGCCAACATATCCGGACGAGGTCGAGCAAAACTGGCTGGGTCATGTTGGTCATAACCGCTAATGGCGTCAGTTAGCAGTGCTGTGTCCGCCAAAGTGCGGCCAAAGCAACCCACCTGATCCAGAGATACAGAGGTTTGCAACAGCCCTGTGCGTGAGATCACTCCACGTGTGGGTTTGAACCCGAACGTGCCGCAAAACGACGCTGGTCGGATCACCGACCCATTTGTCTGTGTGCCGACGGCCAACGGCACATGGCACGCCGCGACTGCCGCCGCAGATCCGCTAGAGGATCCGCCCGGGCTGTGGTCCGGATTGTGCGGATTGCGGGTTTCATTTGCATGGACGAAGGCTAATTCAGTCGTGACTGTTTTGCCCATGATGACCGCGCCCGCTTCGCGCAGATGTTCGACCAACCGGGCCACATGCTTGGTCTCGCGACCTGAAAAGATCGGAGTTCCGCGCTGCGTCGGCATTTTGGCTGTGTCAATGATGTCCTTCAGACCAACCGGAATGCCATGCAAAGCCCCCAACGCCATTCCTGCTTTGCGCAACCGGTCGCATTCGGCAGCTTGTGCCAGTGCCGCGTCCGGATCCAGAAACGCCCAAGCTTTTATGGCATCGTCTGTAGCATTGATCCGATCAAGGCACGATTGGACCAATGCCACAGATGTCAGTCGCCCTGCCGCCATTGCGGCAAGGGCCTCTGTTGCCGAAAGAGTGTAGGCATCCTTGATCACGGGATGTAGGGCCCAAAGAGGTAGTCAGGGAACCACAACGCGATGCCTGGGAATTGGTACATGAGCACCATCGTGAAAATCACGATGCCCAAGTACGGCATGATCCCGCGGAAGATTTCCATCAACTCGATTTGCTTTTTCAGTACGCCCTTTAGGTAATAGGCCGACATGGCCATGGGCGGAGTCAGGAAAGAAGTTTGCAGGTTCAGCGCAACGAGCATCGCAAAGAAATAGGGGTTCACGCCGAAGACTTCGAGCAGAGGCAAGAAGATCGGCACGAAGATGATCAGGATTTCCGACCACTCCAGCGGCCAGCCCAACAGGAAGATAATGATTTGCGCGAGGATCAAGAATTCCCACGGCTCAAGGTCCATGCCGCCCACCCAATGGGCGATGATGTCATGGCCACCGAGATAGGAAAATACGGACGCAAACGTCCACGACCCGACAAACAACCAGCAGACCATTGCTGTGGCTTTTGCCGTCAGGAACACGCTTTCCTTTAGTTTGGTCCAAGTCATGGAACGATAGAGCACCGCCAGAACCATCCCCCCAAGGGCACCCATGGCAGCGGCCTCTGCCGGCGTCGCCAAGCCGCCCAAGATGGATCCAAGAACAAGCGCGATCAGGACGGTCAACGGTACGAAGCTGACGAGTAGGTCCCAATAAATCTCCCGCGGGGGCGGAGGGTTCTCAATCGTGGGCTTGGGGGCCAGCGACGGCGTCAACCAGACCCGAAAAATCACGTAGACGATGTAGAGGCCCGCAAGCAGCATGCCTGGAAAAAGGGCCGCAGCATAAAGGCGCAGCGGAGACAGGTCCGCAATCGCGGCATAGACGATCAGCATGATAGAAGGCGGAATCAGAATGCCCAGCGTACCGCCCGCACAAATGACACCAGAGGCGAAGCTCTTGTTGTAATCAGCCTTGGCCATCGCGGGAAAGGCCAACAATCCCATCAGCGTGACAACCGCTCCAACGATGCCGGATGCAGTTGAGAAAACGGCGCAGGTCACCAGTGCGGCAATGGCAAGGCTGCCGGGCAAATTTCGCGCTGCCATGTAGAGCGAGAAGAACAACTTATCTACGATATTGGCGCGCTCCACCACGTAGCCCATGAACAGGAACAGCGGGATCGCGACAAGTATCGGGTTCTCCATCACCGAATAAGTGTTCTGGTTCAGCAGATAGAAGATGTTGTTGTTGAATATATCACTAAAGCTCTCGATCGAGCCGCCCTGATGGTAGGCGTAGTAGCCAAAGGCGACACCCATCGCCAGCAATGTAAAGGCAATTGGGAAACCCAGCAGGACGAGGACGATAAAGAGCGCAAGCATCAGCAGGGCGACTTCGGGATTTGTCATCTTTTTTGTCTTTCTTGAAGCGCTAAGCGGCTTATCGATTATTCGGAGATATGGCTTCGATCGCCTCAAGATCGGCTTCGCTCAGCAGATCCTCTGTTTCTTTCACATCAGCCAAACGTTCAGGCCAAACACCGGTGCGAATGGCCATCACACATCGCACCAGCTCGGCGATGCCCTGTATCACAAGCAGACCGCCTGCCAGAGGGATAAGAGACTTGAAGAAGTAGATTTGGATTGAGGCGGGGCTGTTAAAGCTGACTTCCTTGTAGCGCCAACTGTCCGAGGCGATTTCATAACCGTACCAGACCAGTGCGATGATGCCGGGAAAGAAGAACAGAAAGTAGAGCAGGAAATCCAAGGCTGCCTGCACCCGGACCGGAAACAGGCGATAGACGACGTCGGCCCTTACATGCGTGTCCTGCGCCAGTGCGTACGCTCCGCACATAAGGAACAACGCGCCATACATCTGGATCATCATGTCAAACGCCCAGACGGTCGGCGAATTCAGCACGTAGCGCACAAAGACCTCGTAAGACACCGACAGCGTCAGGATCAGAATGCACCATCCAAAAGCCCGCCCCGTCCAAAGGCTGAGGCCCTCGATCGCGTGAACAAATCTCATCTTTTTGCTTCTCCCCACAGATCCGCTGGGCTTACTGTGTAACCCGCGGACAAGATGTCCGGACACCGAAACGGTGCCCGGACATCTCAGTCTTGTACTGAAATCAACCGAAGTAGTGGTTGTAGGCCAGTTTATAGTCAGGCTGGTTCAGGTTGAGATAGTTCATCACATCCTTCGCATACGCTTTCTGCGATTCCATCACCTTGGCAAAGAACGGGTCGTCCTCTGCGATACGCGCTGTGACTTTGTCCCATGCTTCAAGCTGTGCGGCCATCACCGAATCCGGCGTCCGGTATACGTTCACGCCGTCAGATTCCTGCAGCTTCAGCAGGTCGTCTGAATAGCGCTTGGTGTTGCCCCAGTAGAAGCCGGAATTTTCAGCCATCGACGCGTTCTTGATGATCGCTTTATGCTCATCCGACAGTGCGTTGAACTTGTCTTTGTTGATCGTGACCTCAAAGAACTCCTGGCTCTGGTGGTAAGACGCGAGGTGGTAGTGCTTGGACACGTCCTGCATACCAAAGTCGCGGTCAGAAGTGGGGTTGTTGAATTCAGCCGCGTCAATCAGACCTGATTTCATCGCAGGCTGGATTTCGCCGCCCGGAAGCTGAACAACCGACATACCCATTTCGAGCAGAACGTCAGCAGCCAGACCAACGGTACGGTACTTGAGGCCGTCCATTTGCGAAGCGTCTGTGATCTGCTCTTGGAACCAGCCCAGAGGCTGAGCAGGCATTGGCGAGTTGAAGAAGGACACGACGTTGAGACGCAGTGTATCCATCAGCTCGTCAAAGAGTTCCTGACCGCCACCTGCGTGGACCCATCCCAGAACTTCCTGGCTAGACCAACCAAAGCAAGGGCCTGTGCCGAAGAGCGAAGCCGCTTTTGATTTGCCGTACCAATACGCCGGAACGTAGTGTGCCGCGTCCAGAACGCCGCGGTGTACCGCGTCTTGCATCTGGCTGGTTTTCACAACGGCGTCGACCGAAAGCACTTCGATTGTCAGAGAGCCGCCCGACATTTCGTTTACGCGAGCCGCAAAGGATTGTGCGTTCTCGAGGAAAATGCCGCCGCCCCAGGCTGCCTGCATTTTGAGTGTTGTTCCATGACCGTCCGCAATCGCGGGCGTCGCCAAAGCTGCGGCACCGGCCACAGCGGAACCGCGCAGAAAGTTTCTGCGGTTAACTGTATCTTTCATGTTCCCTCCCTAGGAATCTGACGCAGCCAAAAATTTAGAGAAATCGACCACGCCTAATAGTTCAGACCGAGGTTTACCGTTGTTTTTTCCTCCCAGGGCTCCTCAACCCGGCGGCAGGACAACCGGCATCCTTATGCCCAGAGGTAGGGTAAGTCAAATTTGGACGGTGGCAAGTGCTGAAAACTTGGGCTGCGTTTCCCAAGGGTCTCTGCATGAGCAGTTCTTCTCGTCGCTTCGCCGTTTGCTACTGTGATGCATACACTGAATTGAGCGGCCGAATGATCCTTGTTTACCTGAGCTGGTAGCGCCACCATGCCACAAGTTTAGCGGCCCAAAGCAAATGGCGAGCACGAACGTGTTCGCCAAACCCGCCGAGGTGAACCCGCGACAAGAATAATTTTGAAATCGCGCAAGTAGGCAATTCCGCAAGCAATTGAGGTCGGTTTCAAGAACTTTCGATTAAGCCGCCACGCTTGCAGCGGATCATGCGCTCAACTCTACACTTTCTGTTCACGCTACCAAAAATCTGCAAACCGAGAGGTAAAGGCGACGGGTCACAACCTCAGCCAATTCGACAGAGCCAATCTTGATATCTGCCCATTGGGCATTTCCCAGCAACCGCGATTATTGGGGTTTTGTGACCTCAAGAGTTTCATTAGCGTTCTAGGTCAGATCGCAAACAGAAAAGAGACAGACGGCATGCCCGACCCAACGACCGAGATTATTTTGCACAACTATCCGCAATCCCCCGTGGCGGAAAAAGTGCGTGTGGCCTTTGGTATCAAGCAGCTGACCTGGCGCGATGTCGAAATACCGCGGCTGCCGCCGAAGCCAATGCTGACAGCGCTTACTGGCGGCTACCGACGTACCCCGGTCATGCAAATCGGGGCGGATATCTACTGCGACAGCCAATGCATTCTTCGCGAGCTTGAGCGTCGTCACCCTACGCCGACGTTCATGCCAACCTCTGAGGCCGGCTTGATGTGGTGTCTCAGCCGTTACACCGATGGTGATCTGTTCTCGCTTGCGGTGAAAATCGTTCTTGGATCAGCCGGTGATAATCTGCCAAGTGAGTTTGCCGAGGACCGAGGACGTTTATACATTGGCAAAGATTGGGCCGAAGGCCTTAAACGCGCCAATGAACAGCTTCCACATCTTGTCGCACAGATGCGTGCGCCTCTGTCTTGGATGAATTCACAGTTGAGCGACGGGCGCTCGTTCTTGCTCGGCTCTGATCCTGCGGTTATCGATGCCCAAATGTACCATCTCATTTGGTTTATTCGTGGGCGGTGGGCCGGTGGCCCCGAGATGCTATCCGAATTTCCTGATCTGATACGGTGGGAAGAAAATGTCCGCACACTTGGGCATGGGGCATCACAGGCGATGCGCGCGCAAGACGCAATTGGTCGCGCAAAGAATACCGAACCCGCGTCAGAAATTGGTGTAGCCCCTCACGATCCACAGGATCTTCAAGTCGATACTTTGGTATCGGTCAGCCCTGATGTTGAAGGTGGCGAGCAACCCGTCGAAGGCAAAGTGCGCTACGCAGATGCTGAAACCATTGCGATCGTGCGCACGAGCGACGAGGTGGGAACTGTCTGCGTACATTTTCCGCGTACTGGCTATCGCATTGCCATAGCATAAAGGAAAATTCATGCCGGTTATCCGCATAGAAGTACCAGAAGGCACACCGCAAGAGTCCAAGAAGAGAATTCGCGAAGGCGTTAAACAAGCCGTTATCGATACGCTTGCGCCCAAGGAAGTCAAATAAGACTACGTCGGTGTGCGCGAGGTCTTTGGCATTTTGGGCGATGGCCTCCCACTGGTTACAGTTGACCTACGCCCGGGTCGCGACGCCGGGCGCAAGAAGGCTTTAACCGATGCGATTGCGACGCTCCTGCAAAAGGAACTCAACTCAGACCCGACCGATCTATACGTTCTTTTCCGTGAAAACCCTGCCGAGAACCATTATACCGGTGGCGTTCCGCTACCTGATTGGGTGCCTGCGGATCAGTAGAAAAGACATTTTCCAAAAGGGGTACCGAGGAAAACGTCGTGTGAAGCCGACATTCGAATAAATCACGCCATCAGGCACTTTTTGCTCAGAGCAGCCACTCGCATTGTCAGAAAAAACCGGCTTGAGCCGGGCAGGGCGGTTTAGCAGCCTGCCGTGATGACAAAACCACTCTTTTTCGGTACTCTACAACCAGTCCTGATGTCATCAATTTGGTGGCCATGATCTATGTGCAAGTGCCTCTGTAACTGAGAAACCCAGAAGGTCTTTTGCACGAAAGTGGTCGTGACATCAGCAACGAAACGGTTAGGTTTAATAAATCGTTTCAGCGAATAAAGGAGCGCAAACAAAATTCCTGATCATGGACATTCGGCCAAAGAAATAGCTGAGCGTATTGGGTCGCCGCCCGGCAGAGGAGTTCTGCGCGACGCCATTTATGGAGCAATTGACGGCGCAGTCACGACATTTGCAATTGTTGCGGGTGTTTCCGGCGCGGGTCTGTCGCCCTTTGTTATCGTTGCCCTTGGTGTAGCCAATGTTCTCGCGGATGGATTTTCGATGGCTGCGGCAAACTATTCTGGCACCAAGGCGGAGCTCGAAAACATGCGTCGCATTCGCGCAATCGAAGAGCGTCACATCGACGAGCATCCCGATGGTGAAAAACGTGAGGTACGTGAAATTTTGTATCAAAAAGGGCTGTCTGGCAAAGTACTCTCTCAAGCTACAGACGCCATAACCCAAGACCGCGAAAACTGGATTTCACTCATGATGGAGGGCGAGTACGGATTGGGTGGGGTGGATCCGCATCCCATGAAATCTGCGATTACCACATTCATGGCATTTTTGGCTGCTGGCGTTGTTCCACTTTTCCCGTTTCTGTTGGGATTGGAGGACGCTTTGGCGCTTTCAGTGGCAATGACGCTCATAACCTTCTTTGGCATTGGTGCGCTAAAGAGCCATTGGTCATTGAACCATTGGTGGAGGTCTGGGTTTGAAACTCTTTTGATTGGTGGCGGAGCAGCCGCAATCGCCTATTTTGTTGGAACATTATTCCATGTGTAACGTCTGACCAAAAGCCATGGTGTATAAAGTGGAGATCAAACAGCGACCTTTCGCAAGGGTTCTTGAGCCACCAGCTTCTTGAAGTCTCACTGTGTAAGAACAAGCAAAACTGTAGCTAAGGCCTGTCGAGGATGTAGTCCGGACAAATTCCAGACATTTTGATCGGGCCTTCGACTTCATGACCAGCAAAGAACCCGTATCCGGAGATCAAAGCAGGTTTAATGCCGGCTGCCTGCCCGCCAAGAATATCGGTGTGCAGACTGTCGCCAACCATAACAGTGCGATTGGGGTCGAAGTCGCCTAATCTTGCAAATGCCAGATCAAAAATGCTCTGGAAAGGTTTGCCAAAAAAGTGAGGTTCTACACCTGTGGCATCGCCCAATCGATGCGCATAGCTGCCGGGTTCAGTCGAAAACCCGTCTTCGCGGGGCGCCACGATGTCGGGATTGCCGACGATAACAGGGCGCGGATTTCTGATCAGCGAGGCCTCAAGAAGTATTTGTCGCTGCTCGGTCCATACGGCACTGCCCATCAGGATAAACCCTTCGGCCGCATCGTAGGCGGATGCGTCTTCGGCCAGATAGGTGATATCGAGGCGGTCCAGGTCTTCGCGGCCAAGGCTTTCTTTGGCCATAAGGCCCCAGCGTGTCTCTGCCCATCGCTCCAAGCATCACATTCGCGGCTGCATGCAAATCGGGTGCGCTGTGGATCAGCGTGCCGTCCAAATCGAATAGGATTGCTCTCGGGTATGTCATTCGCGATCCGCTAACTTATGGAATTTAAATAAACAATGTGGAGTAATGACGCTCCGGGGCGGCACCATAAGCCTTTCGCGGGGCGCGTCTCAGCACGTCACCGCAAAAACGTCGTTCATTGAAGCTGTAAGATATCTGGCACGCATATCTTGCGTCGGTCTGGCATCGTCGATGCACCGTCTGATCGGCGCAACTTGCGAGGACCATCCTTCACTTTGACTTTGGGTTTCTTCAACGACCCGGACAGCGTAAACGGCCAAGGGCTGCGCGCCAGTGGCTTGCCAATACGGCGAGGTTGGCCAACGACATCGAGGGTTTGATTTTTGACATCTACATTGCCCAACACAACAATCTGCACTTGATCAGTCTCTATGACAGCCTGTTTGGTCGAGATGCTGCCGCCGGAGATGTGGAACGGCGCATTCACACATACGATGGATGCCGTTGGACCCGGTGATTTGGAAAACAGCCACGGGACGACGCCCAGCCCTGCCAAGTCCAACAACTGCGTGTCGATGCTGCCATTGTGCATTGAAAGGGTTGCGGATCCTTCGAGCGAGCTTAGAAAATCCTCGGTCGAGGATGGGCTGCCCGAGACGTCGAAACTGGCGTTCAGGGTTCCACTGGCGCGTTTCTTGAAGTTGATCGCTTGCATGATTTTGCCAAAATCCCATCCTCCGGTGGAGCCGGAGAACTCTATCCTGTCGGGTGTTTCGTCCAGATCCATCGCCGCACTGACTTCAATATGGCCACCGCCATATTCGAGTTTCACGGGGCCCAGTCGTGCCTTTTTGCCTGTCAATTCAAGGTCGGTAACAAGACTGGTTGTGCCATGCGCACCTTCGATTTTGCGCAGGTCAATCCCAACATCGAGGTCCATACCCGACAACAACAGCGCCCGGCCCAGAGGTAACAGGGTGACGTCGCGGAGCTGATTAGGCGGTTCGTCCGTATTTTCGTTGGTTTCGGTTTCCTGGTTCAGGACAAGTGGCTGTATCTCGACCTCGTCGGCTGAGTTGGGTTCGGTCGTTGGCGTCTGCCCCACATTGTCGAACCTCGCCAGTTCTACTGCTGCGGATATCACGTCACGCAATTCGTCGATCTGGATCAGATCGCTTTCTATCGACCCCTTCACAATCGAAGACGAGTCTTCGGCATCTAAAGAGCCTTGAATCTCAAGCTCAGACGTCGATACGCCCATACGCACGTTTGCGTCCCACTGCGTGCCTTCGCTGATTAGGTTGGCGTCAAACTCCAGCGGCCCGGCCTCGACCCGTGCAAGCCCAAGGGTCTCGAGCAGATCCGCAGTCGACGGAACATCGGCGACGACATTCAGCGCGACATCGCCGAAATTCAGCGCATTGCGGACCGAACCTGTGACGTCGAGATGCCAAAGGTCGGTATCTTGCGAGGAGGCGTTCAAATCGGAAATCCCAAGAACTTGTGCATTTCCACTGAGCCGGAATTCACCAGTAATCCTGCCCAACCCATCGGAGTCCTGGAACAGTTCCGCGCCGAACAGTGCCGCGGCTGGTAAAGTGATGTCTGCATCAAAATCGGCGCCTTCCAGTCGCAGCGCATCCTCGACCGCGCCTTCGACCACTAGGATTGGCGCGTCAGGCGGACCGATCCGAAGCACCACATTGCCAAGCCGCACAAGGCCGTCCTGAGTACGTGAGACGCCGGAAACGGCAATGGGCGGAGGGCCAACGCCGCTGGTGTCGAGAACGAAGCCGTTGGTTTCGATCACCATGCTCCTTTGAGGCACCCCGTCGGGTTGCGCAGCAAGGCTCATGTCTACACTGATCAGTTTTAGGTTTCGCCGCGTGGTGGTTGGCTCTGGTTCCTGATCTTCGGGGTAGAGCCGGATGAGTGTGTCAATGCTGACGTCTGAAGGATCGCCGAGAACGCCGATATCCCCCTCGACCAGAAAACTTTGTCCGGTGTCCAGATCAATGTCGACCACCAGATCGTCGATGCGAGCCGTTCCGGCGGAAGCTTCAAAAGCTGCGGTGATAGAGCCGGTGCCAGCGACAGTTTTTTGCAGTTTGAGTGCATCCAGCAACTGTCCCAGTTCGGCAATTTCGAGCGAAAGGTTCGCGGACAACCCATTTGCATAGCCCGCGCTGTCCGGCTGGCCGTTAATGAGGACGGACATTTGGTCGAATGCAGCTTCAATCTGAAACGGTTGATCTGGCGGCAGCTCAGCCGTCAGAGTCAGAGCCTCACCGTTCAATGCTCCATCACCATTCACAACGAGGGGGGCTGAGGTGTCCGCGCGGCTGATCTCCAGCGTAGACAGGACGAGATCGAGGTCGAGCCCGTTTTGTGCACTGCGGTAAGTCAGGCTGGAATTTGTAGCAGTGATCTTTCGCTCAGCCAGAAATTCGAGCGGGTCCTGTCGTGTCTCGGTGTTCGTGGGCGCTGCGGCAGCCTTTGGACTGCTATCGTTGGCAGCCCAGGAGGTCGTGCCATCCTCGTCCGTCAGAAGCGTTGCGCGAAGGCCGTCCACCAAGGGCTCAAGAACGTTGATACGCCGGTCCAGCAGGTCCGATATCGCCAATCCAAACTCAAGGCGGTCGATTTGGACCAAGTTTACATCGGTCATGGTGGCGCTGGGCAAGGTGACTTCGGCAACTGCCACGCGCAGTACCGAGCCCAATGCGATCCGCAGCCCGCCCTGAATCTCAATGTCCTGACCCAGTTCCTTGCTGAGATAACGTGCGGCAAAGTCCCCTCTAGGCTGAGATAGGAACGGCGAGGCGAGCGCCAGCCAACCGAGGAACAGAAATACACCGATCACCCCAGTGACCCAGATCGCGGAAAGTTTCACCCATTTCGGCATTTATTAGTCCTATGACGAATAACCAATTCTTAGCATTGCACCTTTTACTTCACAGGCCACAAGGGAATACCTTCGCATTGATAGCGAAGAGTGCCTTGGCAATCCACTTTTCAGAAGGAAAGTCCTGCGTCAAAGTCGGTCGCTTGAAGAGCAGATGGTGCATTGCCTGCCATATCTGCTTGAGGCGGGCAGGGCGTTCACCTGACATTTCAGGATGAGGAAACGCCCCCAATTCGTGAATTTAGAACCAGTTTTGAGTGTGTACGCCGTGGTGTGGTGATGTACTTCTGCTGCGCGACGTTGAGGATTTTCTGCATGAACGCAGTATCAAAATCAGCCGCGAAACTGTTCGGCATTGGTCCAGCCTGTTCGCCCCCATGTTTGCCGCCGAAACAGCACCAGCCGCCCTCAGTCTTTGAACCTTGCGACCACTCTCCCGATGAACACGGCTATGTAGATCGTGCCAGTAGCCGCCTGAAGGCCAGCCAACAACCGAGAGACCGGAGCCGCTGGGGTGATGTCTCCGTACCCGAGAGATGTCAGGGTAACCAAACTAAAATAAATGAATTCTGACGATGTTTTGTGATCAGACGGAGAGTTGAAAGAGCCGGGGGCCCCTAATTCGATCTGTACGTAAAGAAGCGACCAGCTCACGCCTATTAGGATGTAGCCAAAGACGGCTCCCATTATCGGATCAAGGCCGGCCTGTTTGTTGTGTGCCAATTCGGACAACGTCACCATAAGGCAGCCGAGCAATATGCATGCGGTTACGAGCATGAACACTGGCCCAAAGTTGTTGGAAGGATCAAGAACCCCGGCCACTCCAAGCAGTAGCCATAAAGCGACGAGACCAAGCCCGACATTTTTAAGCAGCGGCAGCAAGATCGCCGCCCGAAGGGTTCCGACGAAAACGAGCGTAAAAGCCGAAATAGTGATGATGTCGCTATGAACGCTGCTATCAGAGGTCGCGGACAAGAACATGGCCCCGAGCAGCAAAACCAGAAGGCTTGTCCAACGCCAGTTTTTCAGAGCGGCTATCAAGCTCACGTTTTCCATCGGATGCCCTACTGTCTTTGTTTCATGCACTGGAATTTAGAAGCTTGGTACAAACAAGCCAATCTGACTGTGCTTGTAGGCAATCGCACAGACTTTTTAAACAGCGTCACACCGTCTCATTTAGCTCTGGCTTGGGGCATCGGGCATTCACACCTCGACGCAACAAGATGGGGTTGATGAAATTGTCGGCCATGCTGCCAGCTCCTTCAAGCTGACACGACTTGCCGCGCTTGCAGGGTGGCGTTCACATTGCTCCGAACATGTTCACACATTTGACGGAGAGCTGAGACTGGTACGAATTGGTCTGACAAGACCCGACCCCCTCTTCAACCTGAGCGATTTTGCGCGACAAGCAGGCATTGGAAACTTGTAGCGCGGGCGTCGCGTGTCGAAAGCCAAGCGTTTCAAGGTGTTTTGAAAAAGCGTCAGATCATTTTCGTTCACTCTGCGCTCCTTCAGTTTCACGTGGTGACTTTTAAATTCCAAAAAGTGTAATTTAAGTAAACCGTCGTTGTGGCCAGCTACCCACGCGACGTAAAATCGTTGTAAGCGGGGCCGGAGAGCATATCGCTTGAAACACTCAGGAGAGCAGCGCATGCGCAAAGCCCAATCCATCTTATTTTCAGTGACAACCGCCTTTGCCGTCGTTGGCACCATGACGGTGTCTGCCATGGCGGATACCGATCAGCCAAACATTCTGGTCATCATGGCTGACGATGTGGGGTGGGCCAGTTTGGGTAGCTATCATGGTGGTGTAAAAAGCATTCAGACACCTAACCTTGATCAGTTGGCGGCGGAGGGCATGCGCCTGACCGACTATTATGCGCAACCAAGTTGTACCGCTGGCCGGTCTGCATTCATCACCGGGCAGTACCCGGTGCGCACTGGCATGCACACTGTTGGTCTTCCTGGAGACCCTGACAAAGGATTGAGCGACGAAGACCCGACTCTGGCAAACATGCTGAAAGCGCTGGGCTATACGACAGGTCAGTTTGGGAAAAACCACTTGGGCGATCTCAACAAATTTCTACCTACGGTCAAAGGCTTTGATGAATATTGGGGCTGGCTGTACCACCTGAATGCGATGGAATACACTTCTGATCCCGACTGGCCGAAAGACCCGGAATTCGGCGCTGTCTTTGGGCCGCGCAATATCATCCATGCTTATGCGACAGATACAGTTGATGAAACTGTTGAACCTCGTTGGGGTATGGTTGGCAAGCAGCGCATTATCGATGATGGACCCGCTCCGCCTGTTCGGCAAGAAACGCTGGACGATGAAGTGACCAAACACACCCTCGACTTCATTGACCGTGCGGTAGAAAGCGATACTCCGTTTTTTGTCTGGATGGCTCCGGCTCGGGCTCATGTGTGGACACACCTCAGCCCCGAATATGAGGCGATGCTTGGTGACGGCCGTGGCCTGCAAGACGTTGTCATGAAAGAGCTGGACAACAATGTCGGCAAGGTCATGGCGCATCTGGACACGCTTGGAATAACCGACAATACGATTGTTGTGTTTACGTCCGACAATGGACCAGAAACGATGACGTGGCCCGACGGCGGAACCACACCGTTCCACGGCGAAAAAGGAACGACCTGGGAGGGCGGTTTCCGTGTGCCAGCCATCATCCGCTGGCCGGGACAAATTCCTGAGGGACAGGTCAACAACGGTATCTTTGACGGTCTTGACTGGATGCCAACGCTGGTTGCCGCAGCAGGCGGCCCGGACAATCTGCCCGAGGCTCTTTTAGAAGGGTATGAGGGCTATCAGGTGCATCTGGATGGCTACAATCAGTTGTCATTCCTGACCGGCGAAACTGAAAGCAACCGTAAGGAAATCGTCTATTATGAAGGTCCTGATCTTCAGGCCGTGCGGTATGGCGATTGGAAGGCACATTTCACAGTCCAAACCCATGGATGGGCAGGTCCGAAAGACGAGCTAAACGCTCCTCTCCTGTTCAACTTGCGGCGCGATCCCTACGAAAAGGCTGCGGACGAGTCTGGGATGTACACCCGCTGGATGGGCGACAAAATGTGGGCGTTTGGCCCAGCGGCGCGCCTCGTTAAGAAACACCTGTCAACCTTTGCCGAGTTCCCCCCGCGTGGCTCTCAGGTGACAAACCAAGCGCATGTGGAAGAACAGATTTCCACTGAAGGCGGAATGTCACAGTAGTTGATTAATTAGTGAGGGCGGTGCATGCCGCCCTCATTGTTTGAAGTGGGATTCTCTTTTGCCAGAGACGCGCATCAAATGTTGAACAAAGATATGGGAAATCCCTAATGCACTACCTCCGGGCTATCGCAGTACTCATCATAATTTCGCTGACAAGTTTTGCAGCACAGGCTCAGACGGAGCCTGTGAGTGTCTTGGAAGTGCAAAACACAGTGAACAATCTTCACTCCCAATTGAATGAAGAACAATTCAATGCACTGGCCAGCTTTCTTGACGTGATGTCCACGGGGCAACCGATCGAAGCAACCAGCCCTGAGGCCGAAAGCCCTGGATTAATAGTGATGATCCGCGGGGCGCTTACAAATTTCGCACACTCGGCTGGAAGAAATATCAGCAACATTCCTGTGGTTATTAGCAGTGCCGTTGCCGCAGGTGTTGGATTCTTCGAAACGCGCGGATTTGGCGGAGCGCTCATGTTCCTTGGTGCCTTGGCCATTACCATAGCCGTTGGCTTTGGGGCAGGGCGCCTGGTGTCCACAACTATCGGAAAACTCAGGCCATATGACACAGGCCATGTGACCGACAATCTGGGCTCTCAAGTCAAGGCACTGGTCTCACGTTTGGCTGCGGACGCCATTGGATTGATTGCATTCATCATCGTGTCTCTTGTGATTGCAAATTTTGTATTTTCAGAGGGGCCTGACAGAAAAATTGCGGTGGCATTCATATCGGTCGTGCTGGCCATTCCCTTGATAGCACGGGTCGTATTCCGCTTTCTGTTGGCGCCTCATAGGCCTGATCTGCGGACTGTCACGACCGATGACTGGACCGCGCAGTTCATCTATCGAAACTTTGTCTTGTTCGGGGGCGTCACTGGACTTGCCTTTTTCTTAAACACCCAGCTTGGCGATGGGCCGTCGGACGCAAAAGACAGCCTGCGGTTTTGTGTTGGCCTCTTGCTCCATGCATGGATCGTTTACATCACATGGCGCGCACGTGGCGGTTTGACTTCCATACTGCTGGGGGATGACGAAGCGCAAACCGCTGGCCTTGCGCGCATGGCGAGTTGGTGGCCGAAGGTTTCAATGATCCTCGTGTCTCTGAACTGGGTTACGCAGCAACTGTTGCTGTCCAATGGTATTACTTCGATCCCCCCTTCGAGAAGTATGGCAGGGCTTGTTCTGATCGTCGCGGCACCGTTCCTCGATACTATGCTCAGAGGTCTGGTCAGGCATCTTGTACCAAAACCAAATGGTACAAGCGAAATTGCGTTGAATGCGATCGAGGAGATCAAGCAAAGCTATATTCGGGTCGGGCGGGTTGTACTGGCTGCGGTCCTTGTTCTTGCCATTGGCAAGCTTTGGGGACTTTCCTTGGGGGATTTCAAAGAAGGCAGCTTGGGGCAGAACATTGCCGCAAATGGCGTGCAGTTCCTACTGGTTGTCGCGTTTGGGTACATCGTGTGGGAGTTTGTGAACCTCTGGGTCAACAGAAAGCTGTCAGAGGAACAACCGGCAGCGGAACAAGGCGAAGAGGTCGAGGCAGGCGGCGCGGGGAAAAGCCGTTTGGCTTCTGTATTGCCGCTCATTCACATCGCGCTGCAGGCTACAATTGTGACGATCACCATATTGTTGGCGATCTCGCAGCTTGGCGTGAATATCGCCCCATTGTTGGCAGGCGCCGGGGTTCTTGGTCTGGCCATCGGGTTTGGTGCCCAAACCTTGGTGAAGGACGTTGTCTCTGGCGTGTTCTTTTTGCTGGATGATGCCTTCCGAGTCGGAGAGTTCGTCGACGTGGGTGGAACGCTGGGTTCTATTGAAAGCATCTCTATCCGGTCATTGCGCCTTCGTGATGCGACTGGCCCGGTCCATATCGTGCCCTACGGTGAGATTGCCAAGCTAACAAACCACAGTCGTGACTGGGTGATCATGAAGCTCAAGTTCACTGTGCCTTTTGATACGGATCTTGAAAAAGTACGCAAAATTTTCAAACGCATTGGGCAGGAATTGATGGATGATCCGGCCCATGCGGGTAACATGCTGGCGCCGTTCAAATCTCAGGGCGTGGCCGATGTGAACGATGTTGGTATTGTTTTGCGGGGCAAGTTCACCACCAAACCCGGAACCCAGTTTACGATCCGCAAAGACATCTACAACAAGGTGCAAAAAGCTTTTGACGAAAACGGCATCCAGTTCGCCCGCAAGGAAGTGCGTGTCAACGTGTCAGGCACCAACGAGGGTGACCAACTGAGTGAGCAGGAAAAACAAGTGGTTTCTGCTGCAGCGAGTGAAGCTGCTGAGACGAGCGATGGTCAAAAATAGTTTTGGTTCTAGTGGCAGCACCTGTGAGGGTGCTGCTGCAAAACCATCGTCGGACCGAGACCTGTCATTTTCGCCAGAGAAAACGCAACGTCGGCGAAGCTGAGCAATGCTTGGTCCGATAAAAGAGTGACTGCAAAGGTGATCGCCCGGAATGTCTATTTTGGACACAGGGCTGCAAGACATGCCGTGCGTACAAAGCTGAATGAGGGCTTGATGTTGAAAACCTTGTCTCTGGAACGTGTGGCGGCGGGCGCCATGATGATGGCCTTGATCACGAATGTGGCGACCGCATCGCCGCAACAGACGGCGGTCGATGACAGCCATGCGGTGCTAGAAAGTGTCATAGAAACGGCCGGGTTCGACATAGTTGCTTCGATTGATCACGCACGCCTGGCTGCCGCCGAAAGCGTTGAGATGCCGCCGTCTAGGGTTCTGATATTCTCTGACGCAGACGTGAGTGCGCCCATTCTGCGCGACAATATTCGTGCGGGACTCGATCTGCCATTTCGTGTGCTGTCTTATGCCGACAAAGGCTCTGCAAAGGTCGTCTACACAGGCGCAGAATTTCTTCAAGTACGTCACGGGCTCACGAACACCGCCGCACTTGAAGACTTTGACGACAAACTCAATGAGGTAACAAAAAATGTCAGCGCCATTGCCGCGCCGATAGAGGGGCTAACCCGTAACTACGGCATCATAGAGTTAGAATCCAAGCTGAGTGTTTCCGAAGCCGTTGCCAGTCTAACTAAAACTGTCAGAGGTCAGGATGACACGATCTGGTTTGGAGAGGTCCGTTTTTCCGAGGCAGCTTCTGAAGCTGGAGAACAAGTGCCCGAGGCCGTTTTGTTGCTGTTTGGCGGTCCGGCTCCGGGCGGGGTGGCAATGGCGGATTTCCCGGCAATCGGGCTTGATGCCTTTTGTCAAAAGCTGTTGGTCTACGCTGGTGATAACGGAGGTTCCGTTGTGATATTCAACGATATCGCAGCATTTGCTGAACTCCATTACGGTGCATCGGCCAAACCCCATCACGCGTTAAACGAACGTTTGACCGCGACATTCACTCAGGCGCTCCAGTAGCCGCGTTGACTAAACGGCAAGTCAGAGAAAGTTGGGTCTAGACTGGCCAGCGCCTGATCGAACGCCCTAATTTGGTACCGACAACCTAAGACCTCACTTAGTGGGTGATGCCCATATGGTTGCATCTAACGAACGGCAATTGTCGCGGGACGTCCCTATGCCGATCAGTGGCATTGTAAGAAGAAACCAGCTTGAGACGGAGAGCGCGGTTACATCGCTTTGCCCGATAACAAAACGCTCTGCCTTCCAGACGAACCCGTTTGTTGCCGATGTCGCGAAACATGGTAACGAACTTTAAACGAGTGGTGAAATCCAAGCGGTCTTCTGCGGCGATTTCGCCAAAACAGCCGTCGAAACAAACAACTCAGTCCGGTACCAGATCGCCAAACAGAACAGAGTTGGCGCCGGTGCCTTGGGGGTTTGGCCGGTTTGAATTTCCAGCCAAAAAGGGACCTCGGAATAAAATTCGTAGCGTTCGATGACCTAGTCGACTTATGATTTGGCTACGTTTGTGGGCGGCCCTTCGATCATGATTGGGTGGAGGGGCCAAAAAAGCGCCTTCGACTGAGGGCCAACAAGGTACGAGAACCCATGGACACAGATAAAGACTAGGAAAGCTCGAATGAATTTTAAACAATGGATTGCAGCACTTATTCTCGTTCCAGTGACAGGGCTTGCCCAGGACGCCATTAACCCCGAAGGTCTGCCAGGCCAGGCGGGCAGGCCCTACTCCCCTTACGCCGACCGTGGTTATCCCACACAGGTTTATTTTGGCGATACCCATGTACATACTGGCCTATCTGGGGACGCAGGCGGCGGAGGCACACGGCTCATGCCCCGCGACGCCTATCGTTTCGCCCGCGGTGATCAGGTGACATCAAACACCGGTCAGCCTGTAAAGCTTTCGCGTCCGCTCGACTTCTTCATGATCACCGATCATTCCGATGCGATGGGTGCGATCACCGACATCATTGGTGGTGCTCCCAACATCATGGCAGACGAACAAGGGCGATACTTCAACGAAAAGTTCAACGCTGGCGGAGAGACCGCGATGCGCGCTGCGCAGGAACTCGTTGCGGCCTTTGCGCAGGGCAAGGTCTCTGAGGCGCTAAACTACCAGCCCGGCAATCCTGCCTATGCTCGTGTTTGGGATGACATCATCGCCGCCGCTGAAGAGTTCAATGACCCTGGACGCTTCACCACCTTCATCGCCTACGAGTGGACCTCGCTGGTGAAGGGCAACAATTTGCACCGCAATGTCATCTTCCGTGACGGGCCCGAGCGTACCGGGCAGATCGTACCTTATACGACGACACCACCTTTGGGTTCGCCGAACCCGCGTGATCTCTGGACTTGGATGGAGAATTACGAGGCGCAAACCGGTGGAGACGTATTGGCCATTCCTCATAACGGAAATCTTTCGAATGGCTGGATGTTCTCGCAGAAGGACGACTTTGCCGATGGTGCCCAATTGGACGCCGCCTACGCTGAAGCGCGCCAGAAATGGGAGCCGCTCTACGAGGCGACCCAGATCAAGGGTGACGGCGAAGCTCATCCCATGCTCTCGCCGGAAGATGAGTTCGCCGATTTTGAGACTTGGGACTACGGCAACCTTGACGCATCGGAACTAAAAACACCGGAGATGATACCAGCTGAATACGTTCGCTCTGGTCTCCAGCGCGGTCTTGCAATGGAGGCTGAACTTGGCGTGAATCCCTTCAAATTCGGTCTTGTTGGCGCGTCGGATACCCATACAGGCCTTACTCCACCGGACAATGACAATTTCTACGGCAAGTTTACGGCTTATGAGCCGAGCCCGCATCGGGCCGAGCATGTGTCGAAGACCTTTGCCGATGGGTCGGTTGCGCTCATGTCGCACCAGTACATTACTGGCGGGCTAACTGCAGTCTGGGCTGAGAACAACACCCGAGGCGAGATCTGGGATGGCATGAAACGTCGCGAGACCTACGCCACCACTGGCCCGCGCATGCGGGTGCGCTTCTTTGGTGGCTATGGCTTCGAGCCGGCGGACGTCCTGCGCCGGGACCTCGCCCTGGTGGGCTACAGCAAGGGCGTGCCCATGGGGGCCGACCTGCCTGCTGGAGAAGGCCCACCTTCATTTCTTGTCTATGCGCTGCGTGACCCGATGGGTGCAAATCTCGACCGCGTGCAGATCGTCAAAGGTTGGCTTGACGAGACCGGAGAGCAGCGTGAGATGGTTTATGATGTTGCCTGGTCTGATGATCGCGTACTTGATGTTGACGGCAAGCTGCCACCAGTTGGAAATACGGTCGACCTGTCGATCCCGGCTTGGACCAATACCATCGGCGCATCAGAGCTAGGCGCTGTGTGGAAGGACCCGGACTGGGCCGCCACCCATAGCGCCTTTTACTATGCGCGCGTCATTGAGATTCCGACACCACGCTGGACTGCATATGATGCGGTGAAATTCGACGTCGACATGGACGACGACGTAAAAATGGTCTCGCAAGAACGCGCCTATTCTTCCCCGATCTGGTACACTCCTCAGAAGGACTAATCCGATGCTCAAACATCTGCTTTCAGCCACCGCTCTGGTTGTCACCACCGGTTTTGCGATTGCTGAACCCAATCCACTGCGAGATGCTTATTTCGGCGAAACACACCTACATACAGCCTTTTCGCTCGACGCCTATATCGGCGGCACGCGCCTTATGCCTGCCGACAGTCTTGCCTATGCGCGAGGAGAGGCCGTGACGCTGCCTGACGGCTCGATTGTACAGCACAAGCGCCCGCTTGATTTTGCGGCGGTAACCGATCACGCGGAATACTTGGGCGAGATGTATTCGACTATGTTCGAAGATGCGCCTGGTCACGACGACAAGGATCTTGTTGCGTTGCGGGGGTTGGAGAGCCTTGAAGATCGGCAGGACTGGTTCATCAAGTACGTTGTCTCATCAAATCGCTCAGCCACGCCTCAGCACCCACCTTTTTATGCAGGTCCGGCTACGGCAAGATCGGCGTGGCAGGTTATTATCGAGGCAGCTGAAGAGGCCAACGAGCCCGGTGTGTTCACCGCCTTGATAGGCTTCGAGTGGTCGGCCGCGCCAAACGGCGCAAACCTGCATCGCAATGTCTTGTTTCGCGATAGTAACGTTCCCTCGATTGTGCCGAGCTATATCGACATCAACGAAGAGGAAAACCTATGGGCCTGGATGAAAGAGCAGGAAGCCGAAGGCCGCCACCTCTTCGCCATTCCGCACAATTCCAACGCCTCCAAGGGCCGGATGTTCCCGGACATTGACAGCTTTGGGGATGCGATGGACCTTGAATACGCGCGCACGCGGCAGGCTTATGAACCGCTGATCGAAATGATGCAGGTCAAAGGCAATTCCGAAGTGCATCGTAAGTTCTGGGCCGCAGACGAATTTGCCGGTTTCGAAAATGCAGACTCCATCCAAAAAAACTCAGGCCGAATTTTCCGTCAGCGCGATTTCGTCCGGGGTGGTTTGGTCGATGGTATCGGCTATGAGTTTGCACTCGGCGTGAACCCGTTCAAATACGGCTTCATCGGGGGGACGGACAATCACAACGGATTGATGTCTGAGGTGGCCGAGGATGAGTTCATTGGGGCACACGGCCCCGAAGATGGAAGTGTGGAACGCCGCCGCACCGGCAGCGTTGCCGGGTGGATCGATGGGCAAGACCTTTCTATCGGATCGCTGGCAGGCGTGTGGGCCATCGACAATACCCGCGCCGCGATCTGGGATGCGATGAAACGGCGCGAAACCTTCGCCAGCTCAGGCCCCCGCATCAAAGTGCGTATGTTTGGCGGAGTGGACCTGTCAACACCGACAGACCCAGTGCAGATGGCACAGGAAGGCTATTTGCTCGGCACTCATATGGGGGGCAACCTGAAGCCGGCCGGCGCGCCGCCGATGTTCACCGTCTACGCAGAGAAAGACGCCCTTGGGGCCAACTTGGACCGAATACAGATCATCAAGGGTTGGGTCGATGAATATGGCGATGCTAACGAGAAGATCATTGATGTCGTCTGGGCGGGCGACCGTGAGATTGATCCGGACACCGGTAAATTGCCCGCGGTGGGCAACACGGTTGATCTGACCACAGCGCTGTACACCAATGACATCGGGGCGCCGATGCTGATGGGCAGTTGGACGGACACGGATTTCAATCCGCAGTCGAAGGCCTTCTATTATGCCCGCGCGCTTGAAATCCCGACTCCGCGTTGGACAACCTATGACGCGGTGCGCAACGGGCTGCCTTTGCTGGAAAACGTGCCGGCCACGATCCAGGAACGCGCCTGGGGGTCGCCAATCTGGTACAGTAACTAGGGAAAAGATGATGAACAGAAGCTACTGTATCGCTTTCGCGGCAGCCCTGAGCGTAAGTGCATCGACCGCTTGGGCGGTCGAGGGCGGATTGGGGGCTTATCTTCTTGGTTCCCGGACAACGTTCGCTGGTATCGTCCCGGGACCCGGTTCTTATCTTGGCATCGACGTCGTGACGTCCAGCGGGTCTGTTGATGGCCTGTCGCTGGCTGGGCTTCCGATCCGCGCCGATACCGATCTGGACCTTACCTTTGCCAAGCTCAGTTACACTTACGTGTTTGACGCCGCGCTATGGGGCGGAACACCCGCTCTTAACCTAAACATACCGTTTGTGCTCGACGCTGATCTGACCTTCATAGGAGAGACTCCACCCATCGCTGGTTTGCCCATCAGTGACAGCACTTCAGGTATTGGTGACATAACCATTACGCCGATGGTTGGCTGGCACTCTGGCATGTTGCATTACAGTGCAGGCCTGTCCGTCTTTGCCCCGACCGGGTCTTACAATACGGCGTCGATCGATGTTCCGGCCAGAACGATCAATGCACTCAACACTGGCAAGAATATCTGGTCTTTTCAGCCCGTTTTTGCGGTTACACACATGAACCCGCAAACTGGACTTGAATTCTCGGGTGCGGCAAGCCTGCTGTTCAGTACTCGAAACAAGGACACAGACTACCAGAACGCTCCTGCGCTGAACCTGGAGGGGACGGTGATGCAGCACCTGCCTTCAGGCTGGGCTTTCGGAGTCACAGGCTATGCATACCAGCAACTCGACGACGATTCCGGCAGCGGTGCCGCCTCCACACGAGCCGCGCTCGGGGCGTCCAGCCTGCAAGCGAGAGTGTTCGGGGCAGGCCCTATGATCAGCTATTCCGGAGCCTCTGTTTTTGGCAAAGACGCGAGCTTTCAAGTAAAATACTTCACCGAGTTTGGAGCCAAGCGCCGGTTCGAAAGCGATACATTGTGGTTCAATATGTCTTTGACGTTCTGACCGCCCCCAGAATTTCCTACTTGGAAGTAACTTTACCGAGCAAAGCCAATTCTCACTCTATCGGTATGGCTCGAACAGTTTGACCAATCCTGCTGATATAAAGGTAACCAACGGCCAAGGGTTGCCGCAAATGGCGTTCTGGTCACCATTGGGGGTGCTACTCGTTTGGATGGGGTCGGATATCATGACGTCTTAGCGAAAATACCTGGGCGCTTTGTCTGCAATCAATATCTTCTCGCTCTTGTTTGACTACATCGATGCGTTTCGTTGGTTCAAAGGCGACCGTGATTGGCCAGCGTTATTAAAAGCCCGAAGACAAAAGCCACAATGCTACAGACCTTTTGATGCTCAACGTGCACTCAGGGCAGGCTCTATCCAAGCGTAAACTCCTGCATGCAGAAGGCGGTATTTAGCTATGCTCCAGAGAGAAGGCGGTTTGGGCTCAAAGTTGACCTGCGCTGCTTGGACCACCAATGGCTGCTCTGCTCGATCAGAATAGAAACGTGCATAAACCGTACCAACTGCAAACTGCGCGCTTATAGTTGCAGACGACGAATTCTGGCCATCACCTCCTGCTGAGCTCTGATCTCAGTTGCTATCAGAGAGCTGCCAGATGTCTTGTTCGCCAAACCCGCGGATGGCCTTTTTGCCGACATGCTCAAGGTCGAACTGGTCCTTGAGGACGTTTGCGACACTGTTTTGAACCGTGATTTGCATCGGTTCGGAAAACTCCTGCAGGCGAGAGGCAAGGTTCACGGCAGGGCCGAAAATGTCGTAGACGTACTTTTGTATCCCCACGACTGACCCAACAACTGACCCGGTCGACAGGCCGATCCGGCATTGCCACTGGTGTGGGTGGCTCAGGTTTCTGCGTTTCAGGTAGCGGACAAACCGGATGGCAGTGTTGGCGATGGCCTTGGCGTGATCCGGTGTGGGGTCAGGGAGACCGGCAACGGTGATGTAGGCATCGCCAATTGTTTTGATCCGCTCACACCCGAATTGTGCCCGTCGTCAGGGTTTTTGGAACCAATGGCGGCTTGAACTAAGAGAGAGTTTGGCTCATCTGGTTGGTTGCATTATGCGGCGCGTTGTCCGTGATGCAAGCGCCGCGCTTCGAGTGTCTTTCGTTTGATCCTTTCTCTTTCCTGTAGAATGGCTTTGTCCCTGCCGAAGTAGACGTTGGCGGGCGTGACGTTGTTCAAGCTTTCATGGTAGCGTTGGTGATTGTAATGATCGACGAAGGTTTCGATC
>NZ_FRFA01000022.1 GCF_900143535.1 Tateyamaria sp. Alg231-49
GGAAAGTGGCGTGGCAAAGCCAGCATTCAAGGGGGCCGAAAGCAGTTGCGCGACGCGCTCTACATGCCTGCTCTCGTCGCTGTAAAACACAACCCCGATATGTGCAAAAAATACCAGAGAATGATCAAACAGGGAAAACCGCAAAAGGTCGCTCTCACAGCAATCATGCGGAAACTCATTGAGCTCGCCAACACATTGGTCAAAGCAGATCGAGAGTGGGTTCAAAACCACGCTTGACCAAGACGGATACTCGAAGCGGCCATTCGCTGCACTCTGCCTGAAGGTCGGCACTGCGGACAAAACCGTCATTCGATTTTGAGCCTTCGCTGACGCAGCATCGTTTCGCGCGTGCGGTACATTTTTTGCTGCGCTACAGCGCATGTCGCCAGATCGGTCGTTGAAATACACCGATTACTCCCGATCCGATGCCGGGCTTTCGCTGCTGCTCAGTCCGACCATCCAGACGCGGACTTTTCCGACCTTGGATTCTATACCTTCGATTTTGCCGCATGTCTTCGCCATCGCCGCACACATCTTCTTGCGACGCAGCACATGTCACCGAAGCAGCCGTTGAACGATATCAATTTGGCCCGCACCGATACCGTACATTCGCTGCTGCTTGGACGGACTAGGAAGGCGCGGGAGTGTCATTCAATAGGCCCGCTATTGTAGGTATCAAATTCTCGGGCGTTGGAAGTGCACTTGTGTAGGCGTCTTGCATCGGATCGACGAGGAACGAGGCGTGAGACAAATTAGATGGTATAGCGCCGAATGTTGCCTTGTGATGTCGCGCCAGCGCATCCGCAATTTCGGTGTTTTGCAACAGTGTCCTTATGTCCGTCTCTATCTTTGACGCGCCGTCGCGATAAGACCCCATGCGCCCAAGCTTATGAAAAGTCGCTCGAGCTGCGTTGCCGGGACCGTCCAAGTTATTTGGGTAGATCATCATCGGCGTTCTGGTTAGCAAGCACTCTCCAAACGTACCTGCACCACCATGAAAGATCGCGCAATCAGCCCGCACTAGCACATCCAGTTGTGGTGCCCATTCTACGAAGGAAAGGTTGGCGGGTAGCACGCCAATTTTGGCGGATACTGTTGGCTGGTCTAATCCCTTGTTGGCAATCAAAATCTGCCAGGTCGGATTGCGCTCGGCGACTTCGCGCAGTCTTCGAACAAAGCGCAATGGAGGCTGCATCCTTGACCCGAAGACTGCATAAATCCTAGGCCCCGCGTTCGCAGCATTAAAAAAAGCAGCCAGTCGAGGGTCGGCGGTGTCGGAACGGGCACTAGGCGATCCTGTTTGGGTGTTTGCAACACTGATCACGGAGCCCCCATGACGGTTTCGGATCATCGGACCGAGAAATTTTTGGTGAGGCGCTTGGATCGTAGGAAAATCGGCCGACGGCGCCACCAGTAGAAGAGTCAGTAAAGTGTAGCTCCACGGCATCTGAAATGCATCCTGCGAGGTGATCCTAGATAGATCTACGCCCAGCAGTTGAGCCAGAAAGCGGTGGGCGGTGGCCATATCGGCGCCCCAGTGTTTGCGCTTTGCCCTGCGTAACTTACGGGTTTTGCGCCGTCTCAGAGATGCCCAGGAATACCGCACGGCCAATGGAGATCCACTCACACCCACGCCAGGAACCTGACTAGACGTCAGAGGGGGCGCTTGTGCACTCGGTGGTGTGAAATACATAAAACTCAAAAGCGCCAAACGGTGACCTGAAGCAAGGCTTTGTAGGATTGCGGAATGGTGTTCGCAGTCCGCCAAAACCAGATCAGGGTGCAGACTTTGCAGCACCTCCGATATTCCGTCTGCTGCAATTTTCTGGGCGGAGGCGCGAGCGCGTTCGGCGGATCGCGCCGAGGTGCGCCAGAAGCCCTCGCGTGGCAGGTATTTGCCGCGCGCGCTTAATAAGGGCTGTGAGATTGTGTGGCAGGGAAACGTCGCAGACGTGATCTCTGCTTTGCAATTTTCAGGCGCCGCAAACGTTACATCGTGACCAACTTTGCGCAATGCTTCCGCTAAAGCGATTGACGATGACAGATTCGAGAATAACCCTGTGCAAGTGATCAAAATCTTGGCGATGATGTGGTCCTTTTAGAAGTGTGACACCGGTTAACCGGTCAGGCGATTTCCCGGTCAATTGTCACCGGGAACGGCCCAAAAAAGCTGCGCGGCTTACTGTTTGCGAATCCGCCGCGCTATCTGGGTTGTGACCGTCAAAATACTCTCTGGCTTGGTGATGACGTTGGCATGCTTTGTCTCCAAGTGTTCGACCGTTTTGTTCGTCAGATGGGTTTGCATTGCTGCATGTTCCGAAAGAGCAGGATTGTTTGGTGTCACAAAAACATGTGCCGGGCCGTCGTGCCGTGCCATCCGATAGCGGCATAGGGCAAAAACATATGCTGATCGAACCAATCTGCGGCGACGGGATTCAGAACGTGGAAAGACCGGGGCAACCGTCTTCAGGGCGGCGACGCGCGCGCCGTGGCGTATTAACCGCCAGAACAGCTTGCGTCTCACGCGTCGGGTCCAGCGCGAACGGATGGGGCTAGCCGCGAGATCGGTGTCGGAGCCAATCACGTTGTATGGCGGATCAATCAGGAAAATCTGAGTGATTTGATCACCCAGCAGTCGCGCGGTTTCCAGTGCGACTGGGACTCCGGCTGAGTATGCGCAAAGCACATAAGGTCCATTGGGACGCAAACGGCGCAAGTCAGCGACTGTACGTGTCGCAAGGTCTTCTATGGTTTGATTGAGCGGGACTTTTTCTCCGGGCAAGTAATGCGAAAACTGTACGCCAATCGGATGATCGCGTCCCAAGGCGCGGGCGAGCTGAAAAAAAAGTTGCGTGCTGCCGTGCAAAATAAGGACGGGGTCTTTTTTGCCTGTGCTATTGGCCAACCAAAGATTTTCTTGACCGCTGTGCTCAATTGGGCGGCCACTTTTTTCCAACATATGGTGCGCAAGAGACCGCGGGGTTGGGTGATCGAAAATGTCGGTCGGGGCAATCGCCAATCCGTCTGCCCGCGCTCTTGAGTAGAGCGCAATTGTCGATAGGCTATCTCCACCGGCTTCGAAGAAATTCGCATCTAAGTTTAGATCTACTGTGCCAATAACTTGGGAAAAAAGTGCGGCGATCTGTTCTTCAAGATCAGTGCCTCGCGGTGGTTTCGTGTCGCTCGCATTCAGTTCCGAGTGCGCTCCGGCTCGGTCTTTGCGGCTCGGACCAACATCGCCACGAACTGCTGGCTGCGTTGCGATTTGGCGCGCAAGGGCGGTGTGGTCTACCTTCCCGTTTGGCAAATCCGGAAACTCAGCCAGTCTCAAGACGCGCGAAGGGACGAACGCAGAGGGTAGATACTGGGTTAAATTGCGCTTCAGCGGGGTGTCCAGGTCTTTTGAAACCTGATCGTTTGGGGTGCGCGACGACGCAGACGGGTCTTCAATGCATAGCCATAAAACACCCTCTACTGCCAAAGCCACGCTTGCGCGATCGCCCAACACAAGGCGCGCCGCCTCTTCGACTTCTGAGAGTTCGACACGGTGTCCCCGGATCTTGACCTGCCGATCGGAGCGCCCATGGTAGTGTAGGATACCCTCTTGGTCGACGCTGCCGAGGTCACCGGTTTTGTACAGACGTGCGCCATCGGTGCCGAGGCGCGGGAAGGCTCCATCGGTTTTGTCTGCTGAGCCCAAGTAACCCATCGCCAGCATAGGTCCTGAAATCATGATTTCGCCGCTCACCCCTGTCGGCAGTGGCGCCCCGTCCGGATCGCAAACGCCGACCCATAATCCTGGTACCGACCGACCGATGGGAACGGGGCCGTCTATATGGTCCGTGGCGTCATAGGATGTCGCCCAAACCGTTGCCTCCGTGGGGCCGTACTCGTTGATAACGCGCGTACCCGGTAATGTCCCACGTATCATGGCGCTCAGGCGCGAAGACATGGGCTCTCCGGCTGGGATCAAGACTTTTAAACTCGCGAGAGCACCAGGCTGGATGGTATCTATCAGGGCTTCGGCCAAGGTAGGCAGGCATAGCAAATGGCTTACCTGATGCCGTTCAATCAGTTCACCAAGTGAACGCGGCAATTGTTCGGCTCGATTTGGGGCAATAACCACATGCCCTCCGGTGGCCAATGGCCAATACAGACCCGGCACCGAACTGTCGAAGGCCAGCGACGACATCATCAAATAGGCGGTCGGCCGATTGCTGTACACCAGATCTCGCGCGCCCGTTGAATGCGCCAAGGCGCCGTGGGAGATCACGACCCCTTTTGGGCGCCCTTGGGAGCCTGATGTGAAAATTACATAGGCCGGGTCTTCAGCGTTAGGTGTTGCCTTTGGTTTCCTGGGAGCATTTTGAGACGGCGTACTGGGCGGCCCGTAGGTCTCATTTTCTGTGAGCTCATTGAACTGATCTACGATGACTTCGCGGGCTTGGTGACCCGGCAACTGACCGCATGACGCGCTGTCTGTGATTACGAAATCAGGCGAGATCGTCTCGAAGATTTGCACCAGACGACCCTTGGGATAGCTCAGATCTAATGGGACATAGGCCGCGCCGGCCAACCAAACGCCCAAATAGGCCGCCAACGCGTCCACGCCACGCTCCACCGCGACCGGGATAATCTGTGTGCGGTCGACACCCGCGTGCCTGAGTTGATCCGCGATATGTATGGCCCGATCAAAGAGTGCGCTGTAGCTCAACGTCGTTTTGGCATCCGATACCGCTGGTGCGTTTGGGTTTTGCTCTACCGCCAGCAGAAAGCGTGTCAAAATGTCCGAAAACCTGGGCGTCGGCGCGGGTTGCCTGGCGGGCAGCGCACGCCTGACAATCTCGGCAACGGGCACAGTCGGGTCCGCAATCATGTTGCGCAAGAGTGCGGAAAACCGATCAAGTATCTCCTCAGCCGTATTGCAAGGTATTTTGGCCGCATCATAATAAAGTTCGCTCTTCAGATCCGACTCCGGTGCCACCAACAGGGCCAATGTGTAATTCGACGATTGCACCGACTTAAGATCGGTGACGGAGATGTCGCCCCACGACATTTTGCTCGGGCCAGGGGCATGGTTGACAAAAAGCGTGTCGAAAAGGCGGGTATCGTGTGGGAGGGGAGATAGAGCCTGGATGTCAGATAACGCCGCAAGATCATGCGGGGCGTGCGCTAGTTGTATCGCCTGTAAGCCTCTCAAAAAACTGGCAATATCCTGATTGGGATCGATTTTTTGGCGCACCGGCAGTGTGTTGATAAATGCTCCGGCGGCTTGCCCTATACCTGGCACTTCCGGAGGACGACCCGACCACGTCTGTCCAAAGATCACATCGTTTCTCTGCGTCAAATGCCGAATGACCAACGCCCAGGCACCGGCGAGCACAGTATTTGCCGTGACTTTAAGTTCGCGCGCCAGTCCCGAGACGGCAATAAACGTGTCAGAGCCCAACCACCTCTCAATTCTGTCTTGACCCGTGCGCGGCTGTGCGGGCGGCACAATGTCAAGCTGGCAACCAGCTTCTAGCCCGGCAAGGTGTTGGGTCCAGTACGCTTTGTCTGTCTTCGCGCGTTCCGTACGACGGCGCCATGCGGAAACCTGGCTCAAGCTTGCCGTTGGCGTCGGGGTGTACTCAATCGAAGCAGCCGAGAGAGAGGCCTGTTTGTATCGGCGCGCAACCTCGTTGAGTACAACGGATGTGGACCACCCGTCGCTGATTAAGTGGTGGACCGTCCAAACAAGCGTGTGGTGCCGCTCGGCACGATGGATCAAATGGACTGCCATCAAAGGTGCTTGGCTTAGTTCAAAGCATCTGGCCTGCTCGGCCGCGACAAGAGCGGACAAGTTGTCTTCGCATTGCTCGACGGATTTATGCGACCAATCCAAATCAGCCCAAGGCAAGGCGATGTCCGATCGTATAGCTTGCAGCGGGCGCTTCACACCTTCCCAGACAAATGCGGCGCGAAACGCGTCACGCGCTTGCACTTCGTCTTGCATAGCGCTTTTCAGCCGAACCACGTCCAAGGCCCCTCGAAGTTCGCAAGAAACGACGGCCACATAACCACCATGAACCTCAGGGTTTTCCAGGACGTGAAATAGCATGCCCGCTTGTGCTGGCATCAGCGGTAAAACTGCGTCCACACCCTCGGGCAGAGCAGCCATCAGGAGAGCGCCTGCGCAAGCCCCGCGAGATCTTCGTCATCGATGTCGAGATCTTCGGGCGCAAGGATATCAGTTGGACCCGCATGGTCAGTTTCGGCAAAAGCTGAGGATTGCGCAGCAGAGCTATCACCTATCTCGGCGATTTGTGCCAGTGCCGCAAGCGTACGGGCCTCGAAAACGGCTGTGGTTGGTAGGGCGAGCCCAAGCTCGTTGGCCCGCATCGCAATTTGAACAGAAGCCAAGGAGTCGATCCCAAGGTCGAAAAAGTCCGTGTGGCGTCCGATGTCGCTAAGTCCGCAGATCTGTTGGATGATCTGCGCCAGTTTCTGTTCCGTTGGCGTCGACGGAGGTTCATCTGGCGCCTGTGTCACTCCGCTCTGTGTTGCGTGGGCTGACGGTGCTGGCAAGCGCGCTGTATCTACTTTCCCGTTGGACGTCAGCGCGAGATCGTTGACCACAACGATACGCGCTGGAACGGCCTCGCGTGGCAAACGCGCGCGCAGAGCGTCCATAAGCGACTGTTCACTCAATTCTTGGTCGGATACGGCGTAGGCAACGATTTTGGCGTCGCCTACGTTTTGGTCAGCAGCGGTGTATCCGATCCGCCCCATGATTGCCGCGACGCTATCACTTTCGATTTCGTCTGCTAATTCATCCATTGCTTCAGCGCGGGTTTTGTGTCCCATCCGCACGTCCCAACTATACGGTAGCGCGTAGTTGTGGAAACCATGGCGTCGTTTGTGTTCGTGGATACCCGCATCATTGATCAAACAATTTGTCGACCGCCCTGTGTCGTCAGGTCTGCGCCACGTGCCGCGTTCTTTGAGGAAACGATAAATCTCCGCCACGGGCACGTCGATATAGCGATAGAGATCAACAATCTCGACATCTTCAAGAAACTTGCCATCTGCCAAATCTTCGGTTTCCAAGAGCCGTGCGACGGCGTCATTTTCAGCGTGATAACGACGGCGGGCCCGGTCCACCATATCCTCCAATTGCGAGCAGGTTGGAGCGGCGTTTTGGAAAAGCTCGGGCGTGAGGCGGGTCTCAAAAAACTGGCCTCTGGAAAGGCCCGTGATTACGATAGGCGCACCCTCGGCGCGGGCTGTGCGAATGGCCAGCGTGTAGATCGCTTTGAAGCATCCTTGGCAGACATTTGCATGCGTGTTCAGGCTGTCTACAAAGATTTGGTTCATCTTGTCTGTCGTTAGAAAGCGATGATCCCAACCGAGGTCCCGTGCGACCCGAGCGATGTTGGCTTTCGCGACCTCTGCGATGAAGCCGTTGTCCAATGTCACCGCCAAGACGCGGTTGGTTAGAGCGCCCAACCGGTAGGCAGCATAGGTACTGTCCTTGCCGCCGCTCAGAAGCATCACAGCATCATAGGCGCCGCGCGATTTGGCCGCCGCGTCAACCACTTTTGCCTCCAGCTCTGGTTCCGTTCTAAAATAGGCCGCGGCCCGGTCCTTGTAACTATCGAAGTCCGCGCAAATTTGGCACAGGCCAGTGCTGTCGAAAGTGACGTTCGGATAGTTGGACGGCAACCCGCATTGGACGCAGTTCTGGTGGCCGCTTTGGTTCACCTTGGTATGTTGGAGCGGCAGCGCGACATGCGCGGTCTGCACACCCGGAACCGACATCAAGGCGTTTTCGATCTCGGCTTTCTCAATGCGCACACCGTTGATTTTCAACTGCTGATCGTCACGCCCCAAATATTCAAAGACCCCATCCATTCGCAGACGTCCCAGGTCGCCCGTGCGATAGATACGTTCGCCGTCGGGTGTGGTCACAAACTTTTCTGCTGTCAGATCAGGCTGACCTAAATATCCAGCTGCCAAGCGGCCTGCGATGCAAATCTCGCCCTTAACGCCCGGCGGCACGGGAACCAACCCCGCATCACGCAGTGTAAGGGTTACACCATCTGCCGGTCTGCCAATAGGCACCGAAGCGCCTGTATCCCGCGCCGGGTCAAATCTATGCACCATGGCGCCGACGACCGCTTCGGTCGGGCCGTATTCGTTTAGGAATTCGATGTCTGAGCCCAGCACCTTGCGGGCCCTCTGGCATAGGCTGGCGGCAAGGTTTTCGCCTCCTAAAACCAGAGTTTTGATCCGTGAAACCGGCCGTCCGACGGCGCAAACCAAAGCTAAATGTGAGGGCGTCAACTTGACCACATCGACAGCGTCTTCCTCAAACACCTCCAATACGGCCTGATCATTCTCACTGGTCTCGAGGTAGATAACCACGCTACCCCCGTAGGTCAGCGGCGTAAAGATCGAGGTAATTGTCAGATCGAATGAGAGCGAAGAGAAAAGCGCGTAATTCTCAAGGCCCGATTTGCTGAAGGTCCGCGTCGCCCAAGAGATGTAGCCCGCCAGTCCGCGTTGGGTAACCTCGACCCCTTTCGGGATTCCGGTTGAGCCCGAGGTGAAGAGTACATAGGCGATCGGCGAAAGTTCGGGGTCTTGGTGGTCGGCACCAGTCTGGGGGTGCGGCAGAGACAGGACGCCTGCTTGGGTAAACCGACGAGCCGTTGTTTGATCGCCCAGTCCCGCCACAACACCCGCGGCGTCAAGGATCGTCTTAAGGCGGGCCTCTGCCGTGTTGGCCGCAATTGGCACAAATGTACGTCCTGCGCGCATCACGCCGAGAATGGACACCATCAACTCAATGGACCGGGCCATGTGGATCGCAATGGGCCCCGGCGGCAGATCAGCCGTGCTCACTTGCGCCGCGATCCCACCCGCCCGGTGCCACAGATCACCATAGGTGACTTGGATGTCCCCCTGTCTTAGGGCGATGGCTTGTGGCGTCCGGGCGACCTGTGTTGCGATTTGCTCGAGAACCGGTACATCGTCGCCATACTGTGCTGGCGCGCCTTGCGTTAGCTGTGCGATGCGCGTGATCTCTGCAGAGCTGGACAAAGCAACGGTGTCGATGGGTTGACTGGTATCCTGTGCCATCGCTTTGATCACTCGAGACAGATGTCCCGCCACATCCTGTGCCGAGCGCCCCTCCAGCAAGTCATCGTGCACATCAAGTGCTAACTGAGCGCCCGCGCCATCAAAATCCATAACGTGCAAGCGGATCGGATGGTGGGCGTCATGTGAACCCGAATGAAGCCACTGCGCAGTTGAAGGCGCTTGTGCGAAGTCGTCAAACTTCGCGTGGAGGAAGTTTAGAACACAGGCTGGGGTGCCGGCTTCCACCGCGGCAACGGCGCCTGGTTTTGCAGCTTTCAAAAAACCTCCCAGACCATCTTTCACCCGCTCAAAGAGTTTTGAGAAACTGTCCGAGCCTTGGACGTCGATTGCCCAAGGTAGAACTTCCACGAAAAGCCCGATCGTCGCCCGGTCTTGGGGTGTTAAACGATTGTGAACGGGCAGCGCGATAACTGCACGGTCGTCACCGCTCACCCGGTGGACGAATGCAGCGTAAGCCGTCAGGATCAAAGCCAATCTTGTGAGATCTGGCGTAAAGAGCCGAAAGGCGGGGGTGTCTCCCAAAGCCCAGAACGCAGAAAGGTCTTCAGGAGCAATGTCAAGTTGGGCGCGCGAAGAGCCTGTGTGGCGCTTGGAGGGGCCTCCGTACGGCGGCGATTGCGGTGTTGTCCTTGCTGCTGCTCGATCTGAAGGCGAAACGGCAGCCGCAATCCTTCTCGCGGCGTCAAAGTAGCTAGGCGCCGATGACAGCAGCGTGTCGGGCTTGGCATATCGCTCAGAGACCACGTGAAAAAAAAGCGCGCCGGATTGAGCGTCACAGGCGATGTGATGTTGGGCAGACAGCCAAACCCAATGGTCGGTGCCCATCTTAACCAACCGCGCTCGATAAGTCGTCTGGCTAAGATCAAAGGGGAGCTGTATCCACTCGTTCAGACCGGATTGCAACATGGTTTCAGGGTCAGAAAAACCGCTGAGATCAACGAAATCGTCTAGACGGAAATCATGACTGCCAACGCGCTGGACAACACCATCTGACCCGTCTTCGAAGATCGATGACAGAGCCTCCGATTCATTCACCACTTGAGCAATCGCCGTGCCAAAGCGCGCAGGCTCAATGTCTTGGTACAAGTCGAAGCGCCAGACCATCGAATAGCTGGCGTCACCTGGAGACGCTTGGGCTCCGCGCCAAAAAAGTTCCTGGCTGGGGGTCAGGGGCGTGGCCTGCGAAATCAGCGCGCCTTCCATTTCAGGCCTCTGCCGCAGCCAGCGATACGCGGCCCGAAATGTATTGACCAATGGCCTGAACGGATTCAAAGTTTTCCACAACTACGTCAGTGAATGGGACAGTGACGTTGAACGTTTCTTCGATGAAGGTGACCAACGACATAACAGCAAGGGAGTCCAATAGGCCGCTTACCAGCAGTTCCTCGTCGTCAGCTATTTCTTGGCCCAACAACAGCGTTTTGTTTACGTAGCTTCGCAAAGAGGCCACAGTTTGGTCATGCAGCGTTTCTGTCAACGTTTCTCTCCACCATCGCATTGCGGTCTATTTTGCCCGTAGAAGTGCGCGCCAACGCAGTGAGACATGTGAACTCAGCCGGCACGCAGTAAGTGGGAAGCCAAGCAGCAACATGCATGGCAAGATCACTTGAATTCACGGAGTTGATGTCGCCCGAGATAAATGCATGCAGGCTGTGACCGTCAGCGGTAAGGACCACAGCCGCCTCTCGAACCAACGGGTGGTATGACAACACCAATTCCACCTCATCCAATTCCACGCGGTGGCCCCGCAGTTTCACCTGTCGGTCAGCACGCCCGATCAAAGAGAAAGTGCCGTCCACCGCACAGGTAACGAGATCGCCGGTGCGATAGAACCTCCGAGATTGTCCCGAATGGGTCAGTGTTTCAAACGCCGCATTGGTTCTCACAGGATCGTTCCAATAGCCGGTCATGACCTGGTCCGAGGCAATGAGCAACTCGCCGCTCTTACTGACCCGAGCCACGACCCCATCGTCCGCCTGACCTATAGGTACGGCGCTGACACCGTCGATTTGATCAGGTCTCAGTTGCGCCGTGGTGCAATGATTGGTCTCGGTCGGACCGTAGGCGTTGAAGAGCTGAGCCTTTGGCAAGACCTTCGACACCCTGCCCAGAATCTTCGGCGGAATTGTCTCGCCAGCAAACATCACTAGTCGCAAACTTGACATGTCCCGCGTCTCTAGGGCCCCTCGGTCCAAGATCTGCGCGATCGCGAAGGGAACCGAATACCAGACAGTGACCTGCTCCTCCGAAACCAACATTGTCAGACTTGCGGGCAGTTTGGCGTGGGCTTCAGGTATCACAACAACAGTCGCACCCGCCCCAAGCGTAGCGAAGATGTCAAAGATTGACATATCGAAATGTAAGGGCGTCAGATGCGTGACGCGATCCTCGGGTCCAAGCGCGCAAAGTTTCGCGGACATCTGGGCGTAAGCCATGCCGCTCCTATGCGTGTGGCAAATTCCCTTCGGCGTTCCGGTAGAGCCCGAGGTGTAGAGTATATAGGCTAAATCATCGGGTGTCCGGATAGCGGGCTTTGAGATCGGTTGGGCATCGACTGCGTCGTTCAGCAGGCTGTGCGACCAATACTCGGGCAATCGTCGCGTTCGCGCAGGCTCTGTGAGCACCAATTTCGGAGAGCAATCGGACAGAATCGTAAATATTCGCTCTTCAGGAGCAGCCGGATCGATCGGCACATAAGCGGCCCCCACACGCAGCACACCCAAAACAGCCGCGATCGTATGGAAGGATTTCGCCGCATAGATCGCCACGCGATCGCCCGGTACAACGCCCTTGGCCACCAAGTGACCGGCAACGCTATTTGCTGCGCGGTCCAGAGCTGCGAAGCTGTAGTCGGCACTTTGAAACCTCACAGCCGTGTTGTTGGGCTTGCGGGCGGACCAATTGGCGACAGGGCTGTCCAGAAAATCTACCGTCACTTTCAGCCCCCAGAGACGACGAGGGTTGCTGGCACAAAGAGATGCTGAGTGCGTTCAACAAACCAGAAAAGCGCCACGGCGATCAGAGCGACCGAGCCCGCCTGTAAGCTGACAAACTGATACGCGCGGTAGTGGCGCAGGGCAAAAAGGATCGGGAATACCGCAAGTACGATTGCCAACTGGCCGAGTTCCACACCGATGTTAAAGGCGGCTAAGCCTACCGCTTTACGAGCGGGGTCGAGCCCTAAGGGTTCCAGCACATTTGCAAAACCGAAGCCGTGGAAAAGACCGAAGGCAAAGACGATTATCCAAGATTGAGTGTGAAAGCGCGGAAATAGAGTGCCAAAGGCCACGATCGCTATGGAAATGGCAATCACGGCTTCGACCAACACCACAGGCAAGGTCAAAATATTGAAGGTCGCCAAGCTCAGCGTCACCGTGTGGGCCAGAGTGAACACGGTGACGATCTTGACCGTAGTCATCAAGCTTTGACGTAAACCGCCAGCGGGCGACCAACGACCTTGATCCACAAACATCACAGCAGGAATTAGAAGCGCGATTAGAAAAAGGACATGGTCAAAGCCGAGCCAAATATGCCAGACGCCATGTTCCAGAAAGGTCAACGCCACTTGCAGGGTCGGCTCGTCGTTCAAAAATAACTGTTGCCGACCGTCACCCGGTAAAAACGCAAGTGAGATATAGCTCTCGTTTTCACCCATGGAAGTCCGGGTGTTCGACCCGATCAAAGCATATCCACGGTGGCCTGAATCCACTTCTGCAAACATGGCATCGTAGGACATTTCGATTGTCAGCGGCGTTAGGCCGACGTCTAAGACCTCAAACCCAAGCTGCGCAAAAGTGCCAGCTTCGGTGTCCAGAAAGTCAACGCCGTCAAAGGCTACATCGTAGCGCCGCTCTTCCCAAAACAGCGTCATTCGCTCTTCGAAATATGTTTTGAGCGTTGGGTAGCTCGCGATTACCTCGTCGCGGGTGAGCGGTACGGTGCCCGTTTCAGGGCGAACGATCTTCGCCAACTCTTCCAACCGCACTTCGACACGTCCACTCAATGTGGTATCGGTCACGTCAAAATAGACGTAGCTTTGGTTGATGCTGTGCGCTTGCGCAGGAACTCCAGCGAGCGTTACCCATACGACAGTAACCAACCAGATGTGGCAGCTGAGTATTGCCTTGAGCGTATTTTTGAATGCCATTGATTACCCCCGTCGCCGTCCGGCAAGTTTTGCGATTATATTCCTCTGTACGTCGGACGTCCCGGAATAGATCACTCCACCAAGTGAATCGTTCACATCGACACCCGTTTGCGCGCCGACCAAATACCCCTGCGCCCCCATCGTGCGCATCGCATCCAGACTCGATTGCAAAAAAGCCTCCGCGATATGCAGATTGCACATGGCCGCCAGTTGGCTAAGGGTCTGGCCTTCATCGTAGGCTTGTGCGGCACGGAAAAGCATGAGGCGAGAGGTCTCCAGCCTCACGGCCATATCTGCCAACCGATTGGTTACCGATTGATGTTCTATTATCGGCTTGCCAAAAGATTGGCGGGTGCGGGCGTGATCCAAGCAATCATCGAGTTGGCGCGCCATGGCGCCGACATGCGGGGCCAGAATAAAGGCGCGTTCCCACTCAAGAACTGTTTGAAAGATCTTTGCTCCGGCTCCTTCAGGACCAAGGCGACGATCTTCCGGGACCCATGTGTCTTTCATCTCAAACTGCCCCATGGGAAGTGTTTTGAGGCCAATTTTCTCCTGCGCCTCACTTGCTGACACACCAGGATCAGCTCTCTCGACGAGGAAGGCGGAGATGCCCCAAGCTTTTTTTTCCGGCGCCGTTGAGGCAAAGACGATGGCTACGTCGCAAACCGGCGCCATACCGATGTAACACTTCTGTCCATTCAGAATGTACCCTTCATCCTGCTTGGTCGCGTGGGTCGTCATGGAAAGCGCATCAGACCCTGAACTCTCCTCGGTGATGGCAAAAGCGCCGATCGTGCGACCCGACATCATGTCGGGAAGGTATCGGGCTTGCTGCTCCGCTGTACCGAATGCCACAAGTGGTTGTTGTACTGTCCAGACATGGCTGCCCAAACCCATCGTGAATCCATTGTCCGGGCAGTTATGACCCAAGGTTTCAAGCATCCGCACAAATGTGCTGACACTCTGACCCCCTCCACCTAAGGATGGAGGCATCAGAGCGCTCAGAACACCCAGCTCTGCCGCGGTTTTCCAAGCTTGCCGCCAGTCCTGAGCCACTTCGTCAAGAAATGCCGGCCCAAATAAATACTCGGAAGACAGAGCGTCCGGCGTCCCTGTTCTTTCAAAAGGACCAACTTGCGCTTGAGTGTGGTTCATATATGCCGCTCGACTTGCTTCTGCGTCTTCACGCGAGGTTGCTGGTTTTTTTCTTAATGGTGTGTACTCAAACCGTGACTGATTGGAAAGTTAGGGCGGGCTTCAGGTGTGTCCAATTCTCGAAACGCCGTCAACTTTTTCGAAGGGAGATACGCGCGAGTGCTACCCGGGCCGACCAAAGTGAACCCAGTTCTTCAAACCAGAGATCCTTGCAGTCAGGCTTCGAAATTAGGCTCTGAACCCAGTTTACGGAGCGCTTGAAGCCATTGAGTGCCACTAATTCATTGCGTCCAAAAGGCTGTGCACATTGCAAAATCTAATCTGAGCGATGATGAGTGGGCGGTTATCGAGCCTTGTTGCGGATGAAGCCTACTGCGTACACTGGACCATCAACCCGGTCTGGACGGCGCTGGCGCCATAGGCGCAGCATTTGGGAAGTTTGGGCTCAGAGCAGTCTTTCGCTGCACTCGGCCTGAATGACTGCATTGCGGACTAAACCGCCATTTGCCGCTGAGGCGCGCGCGCCTTAGTTTCCTGGCCTGTGGCGAGGCATTCACCCCAAGCGCAAAACCGCCCGGTTCTGCTCGACCAAATGCCGCGTGGCCGCGCATAGGTCACAGGCGTGAGATGTTGCAAATTGCAACACCTACTTGCCCAGTCGGGTTTGTGTGTGGAGGCACCCAGTAATCAATCTAGCTGGTCATGATTACTGGGATACCGGAGCTACAGCTCCCACTTACAACACAAAAACCATGCGTGACCGCTTAAGTTGCGTCAAACGAGCTTAGGGATAGGTCCACTATCCTTTTGGATAGGTTATCCTGCTATTCAGCAGGCAAAATCATGCTAGACTTTGGTTGCTTTAGGAGGAGGCGAAACCGTGTATCAAAATATTCTCATCCCTATCGTGTTTGATGACGAACACGACCAGAAAAATTCGATAGAGCTGGGTGGTCTTTTGGCAGCGACAAATGCCCAGGTCACATTTCTGCATGTGATTGAAAGTATACCTGCATATGCAACGTCTTATATACCAGAGGATTTGCAAAAAGAACTTCGAGTAGCTCTACAACAAGCCATAGATGATATTGCTGCGCATTTGCCTGGTGCGACGGGGCAACTTGTAGAGGGGCATTCTGGTCGAACTATTTTGGACTATGCGCAAGAGCATGGGGTGGATTTGATCATTATCGAGTCTCACAGACCTGGTTTTCAGGATCTGTTCCTAGGGAGCACAGCGGCACATGTGGTGCGTCATGCCGCCTGCGCGGTGCATGTGCTCAGGTAGGCGAAGTTGCAGCTAAAGCTCGATTTGTTCGCAACTCGGTCAAAGGCCCTCTAGAAGCCGCGTTCCTTGGCACACAAACTCTGAGCGATCTCAAATCCAAAAGTGACAGGCACAAATATGCATAGGTTGATACTCAAGATTCTGTTTGTAGGTCTAATACCTCTTTCCCTCCCGTCCTGCACAGACATGATGGGTGAAGAACAGTCGATGCCGACACGGTCTGATGGGGCAGCATTCTTTGCGCAAAACTGCACGTCGTGTCACGGAGCAGATGCGCGCGGAGCAGGCCCGAGCGCGGGCACTCTGACGGTTGTGCCTACCGACTTAACGAAACTCAGCGCAGAGAATGGTGGCACATTTCCTGAGGCGCGCGCGCTGGCTTATATCTACGGTGATCCAGTCGACAGCCACCTCGCGCGCGTTATGCCGCAATTTGGCGACGAAATGGCGATGGATCTAGTTCCAGTCGAAATCGACGGCATACTTACCCCGACCCCTCGTGAGTTGGCGGGTCTGTTGTTTTACCTTGAAAGCATTCAGCAATATCCGTGACGCACATGGCCAACAAGACAAACCAACTGCCCAGCTTTGGCAAAACTGACCCGACTGACCACGTCAGCGAGACAGCCATTGCCACGCACCGATTTACGGAGGCCGCGTTGGTTAAGCATAAGCGTGAAGGGCTGGTTTTAGCCCTGCGCGCCCGTTGGATCGCGCTTGCCGTGTTGGCCGTCATGCTGCCGTTGCTCAATCCCAGAATTGAGGTTCTGTATCACGAGTTTCTGCTGCTCCTACTGGCTTTGAATGGATACCTGCAATGGCGCTTTGGCGCTATAGGTCGAAACCGGGTGGAACCTTTTTTGCTCTTTTTCGATCTGTTGATCATGACACTTGGGGTTGGACTGCCAAACCCCTTCACCACCTCTGAATGGCCCGATGCGACGCTCTTTCGCTTTAACAACTTCATCTTTTTCTACATCATTCTTGCTGGTGCAACGTTGATGTACTCGTGGCGAACAATCGTAACAGTGGGGACTTGGACAGCGATCTTGTGGATTTCGGCGGCGATCTGCGTTTGGGTGTGGGGCAATAATGAACCCGAATTGACCCAGACCGTGACAGAGGCGTTGGGAACGGAGAAAGGTTACCATATCCTGCTCGATCCGAACGCGGTTCAGTTTGACATCCGTTTTAAAGAAATCGTTGTATTTCTGATTGTCTCAGCGACACTCGCCATCTCCGTTCAGCGTTTTTATCGCCTGATCCTCGGTAATGCGGAACTAGAACGAGAACGTGCGAACCTGTCGCGTTATTTCTCTCCAAATGTGGTGGATGAACTGTCGCAGCGCGATGAGGCGCTGGGGACAGTGAGGGAGCAGAATGCTGCGGTTCTGTTTATCGATCTGATAGGATTCACCAGCTTTGCAGCAGAAAGATCCGCGCGCGAGGTTATCAATACGCTCCGCATCTTTCATGGGCGGATGGAGGCATGCGTGTTCCGCAATGAAGGGACCCTTGACAAGTATCTGGGGGATGGGCTGATGGCGACCTTTGGAACCCCCCTTGCAGGTAAGAACGATGTCGCTCGCGCCTTGGCCTGCGCCTCGGATATGCTTGAGGCAGTTGAGGATTTGAACGCGCAGCGCCGAGCCTCCGGGGAGGAGGAGTTGCGCGCTGGCATTGGTGTGCACTTTGGACCGGTGGTTGTCGGTGATATAGGCTCCAATAGGCTAGAGTTCGCGGTGATCGGAAACACCGTCAATGTGGCCAGCCGGATGGAGGGACTAACTCGCCCTTTGCGCCAACGCTTGATCCTCAGCGATGAGGCTTTTGCTGAGGCGCAAAAGCAGGGGGCAGATGTGGAGGGTTTCAAACCGGTTGCCGACCAAACAATCCGCGGGATCAAGGGGAATGTAACTGTCTGGGCACTGTCATAAATTCCTGATTGTGCCTGAAGAGGGCGGCTGTACATCTTCCCCAATTAAGTAGCGTCCCTATGGTTAGGCCTATGGTAAGCGTCCGGTGAACCCGGCGCTTATCTAGCGTTCAGATTTTGGGCGATGAATGTATGTGGAAGAATAGGTCAAATACCCATTTTTTCCGGCCTCTATCCTTTTTGGACATTTCACTTAAGCCAATAATGTCCCATTCCGGAGCATAACAAATGCAAAAGGGCGCAATAGCCTGGAATTTGGCGGCCTAAAAGAAAACCAAATGAGTGAACAACTGAAACACCTCCGCCGGGTAGACACATTGATGGCAGCCGACAACATTGCCGTGACAGCCATCAAATACACCTTTGAAGGCGATCTGTCCGACAGCCCTAACCAAAACGCCTCCGCTAGAGCGCACCCGCTCTTTCCAGCCTACCTGCAAGCGGCAGCTCTCCAGATAGCTGCCGACGATATAGTCACGGCACTGACTGCAAGAGCAGATCGATTTCTTGAGCAAGCATGACCCTGAAAACCTAGGCTACACTCGCTTGATCGATCACCCGCGCGATCCAATCATCAGTTAGTCTGCAAACTTAACAGTCGTTCGGTTGATGATTTCAATCTCGCTAGCAAAAGACTGATAGTCTGAATTTTTAGCGAGTGCTTCGTAAGTCTTTTCTATGGCATCGATCGAAGGATATCTCAAGCGATGTACTGTTTCCTCACTGTCAGGTCAGTGACTGGTTCGAAGTGGTCTCACAGCTCCGATGGAATAGATGGGATATCCTAATGGATAGGTGGTTTATACGATTCCCCCCCCAAACACCGGTTCCTAGACGTTATATGTTCGGCGTCTTATGGGGAGGCTAATGTGTCTGATCGACTACGATTTCTTGCGCCATTCTGGAACACGATAAATAGAGTTCGTATTTACATTTTTCTGGGCATGATGGTTGTCATTTCAACACCATTGATCCTCTTGATGCAAAATAGTTACGACCTTGCTTACCAGCGAGAGCTGAACAAGGTCGAGCAATCGCACCTTGTTATAGCCGACAACCTGGCTTCGACCTTGCAACGCTATGCGACCGACCTCGAAGCAACATTTGATTTCGTCGTTGCAAACCATGGCCTTGCGTATGCGCGCGGGTCTATGGATCAGCTCCTTGAAGCTTACAGTTTTCGAATGGTGGCTGCGTTCAATTCCGGCGATGAAACGGGCGAACTATTGTACGCTAGGGAGTTTGCGCTTCCTCCTAAGCCAGTTCTAGACAACCTTCGCCAAACCGCAGTTGGCGATAGTGCGACCTTTTCAGGGGTCCAACAGTCGCCAGATGGGCCCGTCATCTACATCACTCGTTTGTCTCCAACAGGCACGTTCCTGGTCGGAGCTATCGATACAAGTTTCCTGATTGCGCAGCAAGCTGACATCACCTTTGGCGAGCGCGGGCACGCGATGATTGTTGACCAAGAAGGGCGTGTTATGGCGCACCCGAAAAAAGAGTGGGTTGAAACGTCCAAAGACGCATCCGGACTTGAAGTTGTCCAACGCATGACATCCGGGCAAACCGGAGTAATGCAGTTCTACGCGCCGCCGTTCAAGGCCGACGTGATTGCAGGATACACCTCAGTTACATCCACAGGGTGGGGAGCAATGGTACCTCAGCCGATTTCCGAACTCGAGGATGCGGCAAGTGTCGAAGCAACCAGCGTTATTTACATCTTGCTTTTGTTATTCTTGTTGGCCGCCTTGGCCAGCTGGATCCTTTCGGGTTTGATTGCGCGTCCCATTCACAGCCTTTCGCAAGTTGTTGTTGAAGTTCGGGGCGGCAACCTGTCGGCACGGGTTCCCAAATTTAACCCTCTAACTCCAAGGGAATTGATATCTTTACGAAGTGTGTTCAATGGTTTGTTGGACAGCTGGTCAGACAATAGGGCTCTGCTGGAAAGCTCTCTGGAAGCGGCAAAAGAAGCCAACATGCGCAAGTCCAAGGCCATTTCAGTGCTTAGCCATGAAATGCGTACGCCACTGAATGGTGTCGTCGGAGCGGTGGACCTTCTTGAACAGACTGATTTGACCGACTTACAAAAAAAGTATCTAGGGTTCGTAAACACTTCGTCCAACACACTCCTCAAACACGTCAACAACGTACTTGAGGTCAGCAGGCTCGACAGCAGCAAAGTCAAACTTGAAAAGGAGCGTGTCGACCTTTCAGAATTGATGCGCGATATTGTTCAAGAAAACTCTGCACAAGCCGAGCGTTCCGGCAGTGGAATTTCCGTCAGCTTTGCGTCTGGTATGCCGCGTAATGTCGAGACTGACGCAGGGTTGCTGCGTAAAATCGCTGCAAATCTGGTCGGGAATGCGGTCAAATTTGCACCAGGCACCCACATCGATGTTCTGTTGGGCTTTGATCCAAACGGCATTCTGGAGATTGTCGTTAAGGACAACGGTCCAGGGATCAGCACGGCTGATATCGAAAGCGCCTTTGAACCATTCACGGTGCTCGACGCATCATATGGACGCAATTCTGAAGGTACCGGTCTGGGACTGAGCATAGTAGCGATGGCCGTCGACGCGTTGGATGGTCAGATAGCATTAAACAGTGAAGTCGGTGCGGGATGCGAATTCCGTGTGCAAATTCCAGTTGCGATCGTTGAAAACTGTATGCAACTCGCCGGTGGCGATAGTGTTAATTCCCTGTTGCCGCATGACTATCTCAAGCAAGTCGACATAGCCGAGCGTAAGCATGTTCTTGTTGTCGACGACAACGAAATAAATCGTCTTGTACTAATCGAGATGCTTCAAAGGCTGGGGCACCGCGTTTCTACGGCCGATGACGGGCCAGATGCTCTGGAAGTGGCAATGGCAGAGCGCTTTGACCTGATCCTTATGGATATCAGCATGCCAGGTATGGACGGCACAGAAGTCGCTCGATCACTGCGTGACCATGATGGCCCAAACCGGGGCACAAAGATCATCGCCCAAACCGCACACACCAGTCCAGAGGATCGAGACAGGATCTTTGCCGCCAAAATGCAGGGTATCTTTACAAAACCCGTATCGATTGATGAGCTTCGGACGACCTTGAATGGCGTTGAAAACGGCGACGGCTTGGTATGTTTCGATGACGAAGCTACACAATCGGTGCTGGAACTGGCGCCGCTTCAAATTTTGGTTTCAGCAACAGGCCTAAGAGCTACCAACAGGAGCTTGAACGAACTGTTTGACGAGGCATCGTTAATCGTTGGCAAATTGAAATCGTGCGCGCCGTCAGATTTGAACGACGGCACCGTAATCTCGCGGGTCCACAACACATCTGGTGCATGCGCCACTCTGGGCGCCTACCTGCTGCACAGTAATTTTTCTAAAATCGAAGAATGTCTCAAGCGTGGCTCAATGAGTTCATCAAGAGATTTGCTTGAGGCCGCAGAACGCGCGATAGTGAAAACGCGCAATGCTGCCTCGAACTTATTATCTCAATTGGAACATGCGTAACGAAATCCTATCGTCCAATTGTGGGTGTGTCCTTATCATTTAAGTTTTGTGGGGAAATCAAAGGTTCACAAGGGCATCCATTTGCGATCATCTTGTTCTAGCAGGTGGTGCAATGAGCCATCAAATCCCTCGCTGAGCAGGTTTAACCGCAGACGCGACCCACATATGATAGTCATTCGCCATACGAAGAGATCCGGCGGATTTGTCCGCATGGAGGTCACTTGTGGACGATGCGGCGAACGGCCTTTTTCGCTTCCCGACGGATACTGCGCAAACTACGAAAGAGTAGAGTGGGCTCGGAGCGGTCATCTGACGGTTTTGGTCGGTTGACCGGTGCCAGCCCCAAAGCGGTCATAGCGAGAAACGGCGGAGTTTGGTCAGAGCGGACCTTCGCGTTGCTTCTGTTGTGTGACCGGCAAGCGGGACTTTGCTGCCTTCCGCGTCAACAAATGGTATTGCTAGCTTCGAAGTTGGGGAGGGCAGAACATTGACGGACGAACCATTCTACAAATCCCATTGGCGGAACATCGATCCCGAGAGGATGCCCGCGTACCGGCACGGTTTTGGTTGGGATGAGGCGACGGAAAAACTATACCACCCCGCCGATATCGCTGCTGGGCAATCGGTCGCTGACTTCGGGTGTGGTCCCGGCAAAGTTTCTGTGGCGCTCGCTAAGAAAGTTGGATCGGGTGGACACGTCCATGCGATCGACATCAACAGGGAATTTCTAGACTTAACCAAAGAGAATGCCGCTGCCGCAGGGGTGTCGGGTCAAGTTACAACTCACTTGAATGACGGTGTTTCGCTCCCCATCGAAAATGCATCCCTAGATCGGATAACGGCTCGAAACGCCATCATGTATGTTGATGAGCCAGTCGAGACACTTAGAGAGTTTCATCGAGTTCTTCGCCCGGGAGGGTTGGCACACGCAATCGACGGTGACTGGTACATGATGGTCGCTGAACCTGTTGCACATGGCCCATGGAGAGCTTTCGTTGAGGCGGCTTCTCACGCGTGCCGCAACTCGGACATGGGAAGAAAACTTTTCGGAGCGTTCGTAGTGGCTGGGTTTCAAGATGTAAGAGTTTCAATCGTTGCTAATGCAGACGTTGACGGCCGGCTGCTCGGCATGATCCGTAATATGGCGAAATACGCATTGGAAAGTCGAGCTATCGACCGCGAGGCGGTTGTTAAGGTTGTTTCCGAAATTGAGCGTGCACATGCCAGCGGGTTATACTTGGTTGTTTCCCCTCAGTTTGTGGTCACCGGAAGAAAACCAGATTAGGGGATGGGCGACCTAACATATCGCGGTCACTTTGGTCTCAGAGCAGTCATCCGAGTGTTTTAGTTGGATGACTGCAATGTCGCAGTATGCGGTCATTGGTGATGGCCATTCCTTGGTTTTGGTCAAACGTCTCGCGAGCTACTTTGCCCGAGGAGAGAGATCGCAGAGGCAAGCAGCCGTCTTGCTTCATAAAGGTCACGCTGACCAGACATCAGGTTTGGAGGCAGCGCGCCAATCTTCTCAGAATGCCGGATTGAGACTATCAATCTGGCTTCAGCCTCATGTGCGGCTTTGAGCGTCGCGTTTACTGCAGACCAATCTGACATTGAATTCTTCATCGCTAGTCGGTCCCGCCCAATCGGCCCCATTTTGGCAACAAAGACTTGTCTACCGTTGCGTATGTTTTGGAAGTCTGTCGCAAGGCTTCTACTTCTGCCCGCAGCTTCGCTAGCTCTTCAAACCCCTTCAGCTGAATGTGACGGCCTAAAATTTCCTGCAGCGATTTTGCCTGATGCAGGCTAATTTCGCCCCGAGCCGCTGCGATGGCAATGCGCTCTGAGGAACCAACGATATCTGGAACTGTCGTAAGTCTGTGATCATCGCCCAATTGAACGAAATCCGAACGCCCCGGCGGCCTGACGCGATCTATGAGCCACTGGGCAATAGCCGGGTTCCCAGCATCCAGCTCATCAGAAATGATGTCCGTTGCCCGTCCCAGCATCCGCTCAAGTTGTTCGCTCGCAAGTTTTGATGCGCGTGCTTTGATGCCTTTGGCTCCCGGCGGTCGACCGGGAGACTTAGGCGGCTTGTGTCCGGGTAGGAACTTGCCGTCCGGGCCACGTTTGGACTGCTTTTCGTCGTGAGGCATTGAACCGTCAATTTCGCCATTTATACGTCAATGATGCTGACCTTATATATCTTTGCTTACTATTTGTCATTGGCCGAGAGTGGCTTTTTCGTGCCCATCGACGTTTTTGTGACGTGAAAATCATCTTTAAGATGGGCCCATAGGTGGGCCGGTTGGCGATAAGGAAAATATTAACGTTAAAAATCATAAAATCATTATTTATACATGGCGGACTTCGTCTTCGTCATTTTCACTGAAAAATCAGTGATTTAGCTGATCCGCCGGTCAAGGGTAGATCGGCTTTCTTTTTGACCGTGTCTCTTGAGTGTCTCGAATAGAAATGAATCGAACCCTCCCAGACGTCGACCATGGCGGCCCTGGAGGGCAGACCGCGCTCAGGCAGTTTGCCGTGCCACAAGCCCGCTGAGATGCTGTCTAGGAAGTGCCCTGGACGCCGGTAGTCTGGGCTGACGCCGCAATGCCGATTTTTGCGCGGAGGTGGCGTGGTCACCTCTTACATAAGCTCGAGGTATGCGGCGGCATATGTTGCGTGGTCATGATGATGTTTATCGACCGCAGAATACCACTTGGCTGAGCTCATACCCTTGGCGCCGCCCAGCCCGAACAGCTCCGGAGAGAGATCGTGGGTCCGGTTGGTCGAGACGCCGTCCTGACAGAACTGTGTTCTGTGCTTTTATGAGGGCGCCCCGAAGTACCGCTTCTTTACTGGAATAAACCGTGAAACCGTTCCGATCCTCAGATGCCTAGGTCCGGCGTTGCTTGCGAGCCCACATGCCGAAACCGGCGATAGCGGAACTCAAAAGCAAGATGTTCATCGGAAGAGGCACAGGCGATGTGTCCACTGTCTTTTCGCCCAAACCGTAGACGGAGGCGTGTGACAGGTCCTTTTTGCTGAACCAACCAAAGCCTTCGCTTGTGCCATCCAGCAGGAACGCGCCAAAGCCGTTGCCGGCCTTCAGCGTCACGACGACTTTGTCGTACTTGTCAAAGATGTCTTTGATGAATGACAGGCCTGAGTTGGTGCCGTTGATGGGCGCAACCTTGAATGGATCGTCGCCCCCGTCGTTCTTACCAATCAGGGTCCAGTCGGACTGGCCGAACATGGTCCAATTTTTGTCGATCTGGTTGGTGTCGTTGCCGGTAAAGCACTCGGCGCCAGCAGCGGATTGCATCCAGAAGTGGTTATTGCGATCGATCTCGCAAGATTGCAGGGAAGCTGCGCTGGCAGCCGTGGAGAGGCAAGCGGCGGCTAGGGCCGCAATGAGGAAACGTTGCATTTTTTTGCTTTCTGATTTGAGAAAACGGAGCGGCCTACTCGTGACCGCACCATCCGGCGCCGGGGATCGGAGTGTCTACGACACCGGAAAAGCGCCAGGCCCCGTAGTAAAACAGGGCTGAAAGGGTGATTTGCCAGAATAGCGAGATTTCATAAGCGATTTCGGGCGTGTTCAGCATGGGTGGCCTCGGTGAATTGTGGTTGGGAACAGCGAGGGAGAAAACCACTTCCAAGAGAACTAAAAACACTCCCGCGCTGACCAGACGGCATCGCTGTGGAATACTCCTGTCTGGTGTTACTCATATGCGGGTGGGTGGCGTGCCGCTCTTTTGAGAACCGGTCAATGTCTTGGGAATAGCAGTCAACAAGGGGTCTCGGGCTTTGTGTCTCGGGCGTTTGAGAGCGCCGAACGAGCCTCAGCATGTTGGCACAGACCGCGTCCAAAATGCCGAGCTTTCGGACCGATTGGAGTACACTCTTAGATGGATTTGGCCCTGGAATTTCTGCTTGATCGCTCGGAGAACTTGCGGCGGTATGGCGGTTTTCAGTTCAGTTTGGGGAAATGTCGGCGCATCGATCCAACTGATTTCTGTGGATATTGCGAACTGCACGATCCAGCCAGCCACACGACGATGACGAAGGGTCGCAAGGCGTGCGCCGTGGTGGCGGGTCTGAAAAACTTGGCTGCTGCCACGACGATGCTGAACGTTCGTTTCACACTGTCGGTTCCGAACGCCGGGATCTGCTGCATGAACCATGTGTTGAGATGATCCGTGAAACGGTTCGACAATGGTTTGACCGTTTAGGACGGATGCTCTGAGCGGAAACTCGACGACTTTGGGTGAACCGCAAGAGCGCATATGCTGAACCGTAGAAACCAATTATTATCGAAAAGGTTGAAAGCCGCTAACTCCCGACAATTCGACACAAGATGTCTTTAGAATCTGAGGTCTTCGTACTATGATTTGGACCGTGTCGGACATTTCGTTTTTTCGCCCGGCATTGTGCGATCATCGGGGGGTAAAAACTTGGCAAAAGACTTCAGTGAAACGGCGCGCGTTTTTCCGTCAGAGGCATCTCCGCAGGACCTAGCAGACGCGTTGCTTGGTGGCCCTGAAGGTTTCTCTTTGTCAATTGATACTGACGGTCTGAAAGCCATCAAGCTTCCCGAAGGCGTTGATTTCGGTCGTTTGGTTGCGATTGGGTCTGATATCCTTTTGATTCAAGAGGATGGCACTGTTGTCGTCTTGCTTGGTGGGGCAAAGAACAACTTTGTAATTCAGACCGACGGCATTGTGGTTCCGGCAAGCAAATTGAAGGAAGCAGCAGAAAAAGACGGCGATTGGGCCGCATTGTCTGACGTCAGAGACAAGTCCCTGTTCGAAATACTGAATCCTGACAGTGAAAGTTTCAACTCTGGGGAACAGGAACAGGTAGACGTAGGCGATCCTTTGATCGGACTGCCATACAACCCGCTTTTACCCCCCACTGACTACGTGCCCGAACCAAGGTTTAAAAAGGACTACTTCGGTGACAAGGGCGGCACGCCCCCCGGCGAGACGACGATCAATATCATCGGCCTTGTAGCAACCTTTGAGACGGACTCGTTTTCGACGCTCGTTCCATCTCAGTTCATTGAATTCACCGTCGAATTTGCCGATCTGGGCGAAGAGATCACCCAAGTCACACTTGAAATCGGTGGGCTGCCGCAGGGAACAGCAACAAGCGCAGGTCAGATTGTTGGCGGGGTTGGGCCGGTACAATCGCTGCAATTCACGGGTACGGTGGCACAATTTGATGCTCTGACACTGACGTTTCCGACAGACTTTTCTTCGCAAAGCCGAACAGATTTCATAGACGGCCCGCTTGATGGGAAAATCAGCCTCGTAACCAATTTCTTGGGCTCGGCCTCTTTGGATTTCCCTGTCTATGTGTTTCCCGAAGGCGATGTGGAGATTGACGACACACTGCCGGACACTGTGCCCGACGAAACGGATGCGCCGACACTGATAACGCCGGCATCCCTTTTGGTGCCGCGCGTGACGGATATTGATGGGTCCGAAGCACTTGAGACCCTTGTTCTTACGATTGAAGGCCTGCCGGGTGGGTCTGATCTGGCAAGTTTGGGGATCACCGTGCCAGCAGGTGCGACGGCGACTTTGTCAGATGCCGCGACTGGCGCGGCAACCCTCGTGTTGAGCATGGACGCCGCGAATGTTGCGGATATCGATGCGGCTTATGCCGCTTTTACTTTGACCTTGCCTGCCGACTTTTCGACTGCCAACCGATCTGACCTAAATGGCAGTTCGACAGCTTTACCGCTGTCGGTGACTTTGGATGTTCAAACGGACGAGGACCTGTCGGCGTTCACTGATACACCAACCGACGGCACAGCGACGGCAACCCGCATCATCGACATAGATTTCGAGGAAGACATTGAACTCAACGGTCCGCAGTTCCTGAGTGCGGCTGAAGATGACGGTGTGTTTAACAGCGATCAGGGTGTCGATCTTCCGCTCCAATTACAAATCGCAATCGACGACCAGGATGGTTCAGAAACTGAAAGCACGTCCGACCCAAGGTTTGCCGTCACCGTAGATGTACAGTTCAGTGACTTGCCTGCCGGAACAACCGTCAATGGTGGGCAATTGACCGGGAACAATTGGACCGGGTCGGTTGCAGAAGCCGAGGCGCTGGTTCTGTCCTTGCCCGGTAACTTTTCCGGCAGCATTCTTAACGTTGTCACGGTGAATTCGCCCGAAGGTAGCGAGCGCTTGAGCCAGGCGATCGTTATCACGCCGACGCCTGATATCGAGGTTGATGGCTTTGTTCTGGCCAGAGAAACAGATGCTGAAGTCGAGGTGCTGCTCTCCGACTTCATCGATGTGGTCATAACGGATCCATCTGAAACCCTTTCCGAGTTGAATTTTGTGCTGCCGCAAATGCCTGCAGGTATTCGAGTTGTCGACGGAACAGGCGTCGACATTCCGGGAACAGTCTCTCCTCCGGATGCTTCGGGAAACGTGACTGTTCAGATCGATTACGATGCGTCCTCTTCCACGTTCACACCGGACGAAGTTCGATTGATTTTCCCCACGGATTACTCTTCAGAAAACCCGCAGACGACGTTGGAGGCAACGCTGACGGTCACAACTGTCCAAGGTGGGATACCGAATGTTCCAGTGACCGCCCTTGTTCCTGTGCTGGTCGACTTTGAGGGTGACGTTCAGGTTGATGACGCGCAACTAACGCTGCAAGAGACGGATGCCGCGATCACATTTCGCCCCGTCGACAGCATCCTGCCCGTCGCGACGGACCTTGATGGGTCTGAGAGCCTGACCCAGATTTCGTTTGTGGTGAACAGTGTTCCCGCCGGCACGCGGGTGTCAGAGGACGGTGGAAACACGTTCCAATCCGTTCCCAGTTCTTATGCGTTTCTCGGTTCGCCTGCGGCTTATGCAGACCTCGTGATCGAACTGCCAAGAGATTTTTCCACTGAGAATCCGGCGACCACGCTGTTTGCAGAAGTTGCCGCCATTTCGGACGAAGGTGGTTCCGACATTGGGCGTTTGGATATCACCGTTGATTTCGAGCTCGACGTCATTCTGACTGCTCCGCCAACCGTTACAGCGCTGGAGGATGGTAACGGTCTGGACGGTGACGGTGTAACCGTGGCGCTGGGCATTTCCGTGATGGCCGAAGACATTGACGGATCCGAGGACACGACATTTGTCGAAATCACATTTGTCGACATGCCAGATGGGGTGACGTTTTCGTCTGGCAGCTATGACAGCGCAACATCTGTCTGGACCGGGACAATGGGGAATGCCAACGCCCTGAGCGTGCGTTTCCCGGGCGACTATTCCGGCGACGTGACGGCCCAGATTGCGGCCATCGGGCCGGAAGGCCGGGTTGATGTGTCTCAAATCATCAGCATCACTCCAACCGGGGACATTGATTTCAATGTTACCGAACTGGTTTCGGCAGAAACCGATGCACCGGTCATCGTCAGCCCTTCGGCTGCATGGAAAGTGTCTATCAGTGATCTTGACGCAAACCTGCCTCTCGAAGTCCTCGATACGGTGACGTTGTCGCTTCAAGGGCTGCCCGCAGGTGTGGTTGCCTTGGGCGTTCCTGCTGGAACCGTTACCTATGATGACGCCGCGGGTGGCGCGTTCGTCTTTACTGGTACCGAAGCCGAGTATCTCGCACTGCAATTGAGCTTTCCGGCGGACTACTCCACCGAAAGCCCAAGCGCGGATGGCTTGACGATCGACGGGACCTTGATGGCGACATCGACCGAAGATGCTGCCGGGCAAACCACGCCTGTTAGCTTGCGCATCACGGCTGAAGGCGACGTGCTGATCGATGACACATTGCCTGACACTGTTCCTGACGAAACGGATGGCGTCACACCACTTGTTCCGTCGCAGTTGCTCTTGCCTTCTGTGCCGGATGCCGATGGGGCCGAACAGTTGCAATCATTGGTTTTGACGATCGAGGGGTTGCCCGCCGGGTCGACGCTCGCAAGCTTGCTCATCACCGTTCCAGCTGGCGCAACGGGCAGCATCGTCACTGATGCGACCACGGGTGCCTCCACGCTGGTTCTGTCGATGGACAGTGCCGGTGTTGGTGATGTGGCCGCAGCTTATGATGCGTTCATTCTCACGCTGCCCGTTGATTTTTCGACGGCAAACAGGACGGACCTCACGAACGGAGATACCGCGCTGCCGTTGAACATCCAACTGGATGTGCAAACCGATGAAGATCAGGATCCAAACAGCGATACCCCAGTCGATGGAACCGCCACCGCCAGCCGCTTCGTGGACATTGGGTTTGAGCTGGATGTTGATCTGACGGCGCCTGCCTCTGTGGCAGGAACAGAGGATGGTGATGGTACGGGCATAACAGTTGACTTGGAAATTTCGGTCGCACCGACCGACATCGACGGGTCAGAAGATAGCACCACAGTCGAAATCGCCTATCAGGATTTGCCTGCCGGGGCAGTTTTTTCAGCTGGCACCTATAACGCCGTCACTGGCATCTGGGCCGGGTCCATGGCCGAGGCCAACGCTCTGACATTGTTCCTTCCAGAGGACTACTCTGGGACGATCACCAGCGTTATCACGGCGGTGTCTCCGGAGGGATCAACGGACACACCGCAAGAGATCGTTATCGCGCCAGCAGGCGACATCGTTTTTGATGTCGAGGAACTGGTTGCTGTAGAAACAGATGCCACCGTTACCGTCACGCCGTCTGGCTCATGGTCGGTTGATATCGACGACACCGACCCGGGCACGCCAGCAGAAACGATCGATACTGTAACACTGACACTGAACAATGTGCCCGCGGGAACTTTTGCAAATGGTGTGCCGGCATCAACGATCACCTTTCCGCCCGCGGGCGGCACATTGGTGTTTACCGGAACAGAGGCCCAGTACCTCGCATTGGATCTCGTATTCCCACAGGACTTCTCAACCGAAAGTCCGGACAGTGATGGTCTGACGATTGATGGCACTCTGGCCGTAACCTCGACCGAAGATCCTACAGGTGCAGATGTGCCTGTATCGTTGCGCATCACCCCGGAAGGCGATGTCGAGATTGATGACACGTTGCCCGATACTGTGCCCGATGAAACGGATGCGACGACGCTGATCACGCCTGCATCGCTGCTCTTGCCAAGCGTAACGGACAGTGATGGTTCCGAGGCGCTTGAAACTCTGGTCCTGACAATCGAAGGCTTGCCGGGTGGGTCCACTCTGGCGGGGTTGGGGATCATTGTGCCCGCAGGTGCGACGGCGACCCTAGCAGATGACGCCACAACCGGGGCGGCAACGCTTGTGCTTAGCATGGACTCGGCAAGTGTTGCCGACATTGAAGCTGCTTATGCCGCCTTTACACTGACACTCCCCGCCGATTTTTCGACGGCCAACAGGTCCGATCTTGCAGGAAATGCGACCACTCTACCGCTGTCTTTGACCGTGGATGTGCAGACAGACGAAGATCTGGATGCAAACAGTGACACGCCCAACGACGGCACGGCCACAGTAACCCGCATCGTTGATATCGGGTTCGAGGAAGATATCGACCTGACCGCACCGCTGAGGATCGACGCCAAGGAAGGCGATGGTGATCCGGGCGATCCCGATTTGGGCACAGACGTGGCCTTGGGGATTATGATCGACATCACTGATGCTGATGGGTCAGAAACCGAAGATCCGTCAGATCCGCGTTTTGTGGCACAAGTTTCCATCGCCTTTAATACGCTTCCCGCTGGTACAACGGCGAACGCCGGCAGTCTCGTTGGTGATGACTGGACGGGCACAGTGGCTGAAGCCGAGGCCTTGGTTCTGTCGCTGCCGGGCAACTACAACGGCACCATCGACAGCTTGATCACCGTCACTACACCCGAGGGCTCTGAAACCGTCAGTCAAACCATTTTCGTTGAACCGACACCTGACATCGTGATTGACGGTTTCATCGAAGTCGATGAGACCGATTTGCCCGTTGAAGTCCTGTTGTCTGATTTCATCAATATCACCGTAGATCCCAGTGAAACCATCCAGTCTTTGACATTCGATCTTGACGGATTACCCAGCGGCGTGCGGGCCGTTGACAGTAATGGCACGGATATTCCTGGAGTCGTCAGCGACAATGGCAACGGCACCGCGGACTTGCTATTTTTGTTCCCAGACGCAGGCGTGCCACTGGCCGATGTACGTCTGATCTTCCCAACCGATTACTCGACAGAGAACCCGGCGGTGACCTTGTTGGCCGACCTGTCTGTAACGACAAACGAGGGCACAGTGGATGGGCAAATCCCTGTCATTGTGAACGCTGAAGGTGACGTAACCGTTGATGACGGCTTGGTATCGCTGGATGAAACGGATGCTGTTGTCACGTTCAAGCCATCCGACACGATCGTGCCGACACCGACGGATATCGATCTGTCGGAGAGCATAGACAGTGTAACGGTCATATTCTCCAACTTGCCTGCAGGAACGCGTTACTCGACAGATAACGGCGGCTCGTTTTCAGCCGCGACACCATCATTGCAGGTGCAAGGAACTCTTGCGGAATATGGACAACTTGTCATTGAATTGCCGGCTGATTTTTCCACTGAAAACCCGGCGACAACCCCACAGGCGCAAGTGGTCGCAGTTACCGATGAACGGGGTACTGATCAGGGTATTTTGACGATTGAGGTGAGCGCTGAAGGTGATTTGCAAATCAGCGGCCCGGGAACCATTGCACTAGATGAAAACGATGCACCGGGCGACACGGACGAAGATTCGACGACCCAAGTTCCACTAGACTTCAAGGTCGTGAATGCTGTCAGTGGCACTGCGACAGATGCGGATGGATCGGAATCCATCGCCCAAGTCGATGTGCAGATCGCAAACCTACCTGATGGTACGCTCTATTCCTTGAACGACGGGACCTCTTTTCAAGCGGTGCCGGTCGGCGCGTCGTTCATCTTGAACGGCCTGAGTGAAGCTGAATTCTCAGACCTGGTCATTCGCTTGCCTGCAGATTTCTCAACGGCCGTCGATATCACGGGCACCGCAACATTTACGACGGACGAGGCGTTGCTTGCTGGCGAGACGGACACAGATGGTACCGATGGCATTGAGACGGCGCCTTTCACCGTCACAGTTGCATCTGAACAAGACGTTGAGATCACCACAGCAGACATAACGGTCATTGAGGATTTGGGACAGTTTATCCCATTGAACCTAGATGCTGCTGTTACTGACATCGACATGTCAGAGTCGATAACCGCGATTACTGTTGATTTTGCAGGTCTCCCCACAGGAGATACAGAATTGAGTGGTGGCATCATTGTGAATGGCCCCACGGCCCAGTGGACCGGAACTCTGGCAGAGTTGCAGGCGCTTGGCATCGAAAGTTTCCCGACCCATTTTTCTGGCGTTGTCGACATCACGGTCACGGTACAGACCGATGAAGGCGTCGCCGCCGGAACGTCCGAAAGTTTCAAGCTGAATGTAACGCCAGTGGCGGAACCGACGGTGGTTCTGTCGGTCGATGATAGCACCGCAAACGTGGACGCTCTCGGGCCTGACAATTTCATCGTGGATGAGGACACGTCCTTTTTGTTGACGATTGATGCTCAGACGCCGGATCAGGACGGATCCGAGCAGTTGACGCAGATCGTGGTTGAAAACATTCCGGCAGGGTGGGTTCCCTCAACCGGTGGCGTGATCGATCTGACCTTGTTTGAACGCGGGCAAGCTGACGTTGCCAGCGCAACCATTGCTGGCACGACTCTGACCATCGCCTTGGTCCCGGGGGTAACCGTTTTTGACGGCGCGCTGCGCGTTGTGCCACTGGCAGACGACGACAGAGACGTCGAAACGATTGTTGGCGACGATCTGATCGCGACGGTAACGGCCGAAGATTCTGCGGCCACGCTGCCGACAGACACCGAAACGGATGCGGATGGCGTCGACGTGGATGTCGATGCGATCGTGGATTCAGCGACACTGAGCAGCGCAGATACTTCAAAAAATGAAAACCGCACGGGTCAGCGCAGCATCGATATCGATCTGACTGGAGTGTCTCTGAGCGACACGGACGGGTCCGAAGTGTTTTCCTCGCTTGAATTGACCATCTCGGTCGCGACTGAAAGCGATAACTTTGACCCTTCAGACAATAGCCAGCTTTTGTTGCGGGTGTCTGATAGTGCACTCCGGGGTTTTGCTACGATCACTCAAACCGGATCGACGACTGACAGCGTGACTTATGAGATCACGCCATCGGCGACGGCAACAAACGATCAGTTCAGTTCCGCGCTTGAGTCACTGCAAATCCGCGTGCCTCAGCATTTTAGCGGCGTGTTTACGACCGACGGAACGCTGTCATGGAACGAAACTCAGACCGGCGATGTCGAAGATGACGCGTCCGACAATTTGGCAACGGCAACGTTCCAGAATACACAGACCATGAGGCCACTGGCCGAAGCTGATCTTACGGCTGGTGTGTTCGTAACGTTGGCTTCCTTTGTTGAAAATGGCAGTCCCACTGTTGTTTCAGCGACGGTCGAAGACGGTTCGATCAGCCCAACTGACATTTTGACCTTGTTGGAAAGCACCGGGGATGGGTCGGGACCGGGGGAGGTGGACTTTTTTGTCAGCTTCGATGCTTCGACCCCAGACACGGACGGCTCCGAGCAGCTCGAGACCCTTGTGATCGAAAATGTCCCAACAGATTGGGTCAGAGACATCCTGAGTGGAACAACCATTCTGGACGCTGCGTTCTTTGAGACGAACGGAACAACGCCTTTGTCAGCGTCGGAGTTGGCCAAGATTTCGACAGCGGAATACGATGCCGGAACCGGGCAAATCACACTGACATTCGTCCCCGACGTGACAAGCTTTGAAGCGGCGTTGCAGTTGCGTCCAACACTGTACGAAGACTACGATGTAGACCGAAACGACAGCGATATGTTCACTGCCGCGGGCAGCTTTTTTGGCGACGATCTGCGGATTGTTCTGAATAGCACCGACGACAATTCGGCAACGACGGACGATCAACAATCAGATGCGACGTTCGATGTGGATGTCAATCCGGTGAACAACAACTCGATCATTGTCAGCCTGCCTGTCGGGAATGAGGCCGTCATCGACGCCACAAACACCGGACAGGGCGGCACTTGGGACATTCCGATTTTCTTTGAACGTAATGATCAGGACGGATCGGAAACGATATCCGCGCTCGTGATTCGAAATCTACCACAGTCCGTATCTGTCTACGTCCCCACGCAGCCCCTTAATCCCGATGGGAACTACAAACCTGCATTGATCACGACGATCAATCCGGATGGAACGGTTGATTGGAGCCTTCAGAACCAAGAGTGGGAAAACGCGCAGTTGCGAGGTCTTCCACTGCACTACGCGGGTGACGATCCAATCACCTTTGAGGTGGTCACGACGGAATTTGATGGTGGGGGCACTGGTTCAACCACTCTGGCCGTGAACTCGAGGGTGGATCCAGTTGCAGACGGCGGCGACCCATCTGAGACGGAGAGCGGGCTCGAAGATTCTGCAATTCTTGTTGTATTGGACGGGAATATTATCGACCAAACGCCAGAATCTCCCGAAGCCGTTTTGCAGGGATTCGTCATCTCGAATGTCCAGCCGGATTCGTTTGGTCGGTTGCCGCGGTTCTTTGATGGGCTTCCGGCCCCCGACCCATCATCTGCCTCAGGCTTTTCCAATGAAATTTTCTTTTTGAACGGTGTTGCTCTCATCTTACCGGACGTTGCGCCCAGGTTGTATGTGGTGCTCGGGCAAGACTCTAACGAAACAGTTACGTTCGATGTAAGTGGTGAGTATTTTGAGACCATCGACATTACAGAATTTACGACGGGTACGGGAACGGTCACGGTTGAGGTAAAGGGGGTCGCCGACCCAGCAACAGTTGTGACACAGGAGGAAGACCCAGATCAAACAACTGGTGTACCTGTCATCGCTAAGGCAGACGTCAATGCCGAGTATCGTCCAAACAATGACGATACTGATGGCGACGGCATCAGTGACGGCTCAAACGTCGACAATTACAACCGAATCTATGGCTATGCCGGCAACGACAATGGTCCGTTCCTGCTTGATAAACGCCTGACGAATGATGCGCTCGAACTGGGAGCAGTTGAAGCCGCCGACCAGGGTAAAGATGTCTATGAGACTGCGACTTCTCTTGACGGTGACAAGGCCGAAATTCTCGTTACCTATCCGGATACATCAGTGGACTTCGATCCGTCAGAAGCACTGTATTTCGTGATTTCGGGGCTGACGCCTGGGGTAACTCTTACCGGTGGTACGCCCGTTGATCCCAGTGGTGAAACCTATCTGGTTACGCAATTTCAACTTCCCAACATTGCGTTTGTGCCGGAGGCAGTTACCGAAGTTACCTACTACGATCTGGAGCTGAATGCGATTGTTGTCGAAGACGACGCAGACCTGCAACTCTATGCAGATTCGCTCCCATTCTCGGAGCAACCCGGTAATCCAGGTTTCGATCTGGACGATTTTCTGACAGCAATTGACCAGTTGGTTGGAGTCGATGTCCAGAAAGAAGGTTTCACAGTCGTCGTTGTACCTGAGGATGGAGACGGCGGCGAAACTTGTCCGCCTGACGAGCTGGAGTTGCCAATCCTTTCGCTTGAAGGGCCGTTGGTCGAAGACGAGCAGGGGACTCTGAAACTTGGCCTGACACCGAACGCCCAATATCAGACGCTAGGTGACTTATTGACATTGCCCTTGGGCATTTCTGGTGACCTAGGTATCGCCATCGACTTGCCTGCCGGTTCAAGCTTGTCGAGTTCGCCTGCTGGCGCTGTTCTGTATGATCCTGTCACCGGAAAATGGGCGATTGATCTTGAGGAATTGATCGGGAACAACACAGGGGATACAGTTTCAGAAGGCAGCCTTCTGTTTACGCCACCTCCCCACGAGTCGAGCCCCTCAAACCCATTCCCGGTCGACGAGACCTTTGGCGATTTGGACGACGCCAGCGGCTACAGCTACGATGAACTGGATAGTCTCGACTATACGATCATCCTAAACAACATCACTTGTGGGTCAGTAACTGCGGCCGACCGCAGCTTCGCAATCGACATTCAACCGGTGGTCGACGGCCCTGACATGATCTTCAACGGAAGTGGGTCATTTCTCGAAGACACAGTCTATGTGCCGGATATTGAAATCAGTGGTGTTGACGGCGGCGAGCGTGCTGTCGGCGGCGTGGTTATCGGACTCGACGGTGACAGCGGTGGCGATCTGTACTTGAATGGCGTGCTCTTGACCCCTGACTCGGTGGATTCTGGTGCCGGGGACAAGACGTACAATATCGGCCTGGCAGACGTCGAAAATCTGTCGATCACCGCACAGCAACACTACAGTGGCCCGTTGACAATTACCGTCACAGCAACGTCCGAAGACCTTACTGGCGCAACACCGTTGACAAAATCCACCACCGAGACCCGGACGGTTCTGGTCGAAGCGGTCGCCGATGTGCCCGAGATTATCTTCCGTGACGATCTCGTACCTCCTGATCCTGATACCGGCCTGCCCTATGTTGATCTTTCCGGCTCCCTTCCCGTTTTGACAATAATTGAGGACGTCCCTTTCAAGTTAGAAGATGCATTTGATGTTATTTTGCCGGATCAGGATGGCTCGGAAATCGCTTCTGTCATCATAGGTAGTACGACACGGCCGGTCCCGGACTATGCTGTTCTGACTGCGCCCCCAGGTTCAACGCTCATCAATAACGGCGATGGTACTTATACCGTTGGTGCAGACCAGCTACAGACTGTCAGCATCAGCTTACGGGACGAACACGCGCGCACTCCGGATGAATTTGATCCCGGGATCGGCGCCGACATTCCGCTTAGCATCAAAGTGATCACCTACGAACTCTCAAATGCGGATGAGACTGAAGCGACACAGGATTTTGTGTTCCGGGTCAGGCCAGATGCAGACGTGCCGACCGTTTCCGCCACGATTGTCCCGACGATGGGCGTTGAAGACGACCCTGATCCTTATGAGTTCACAATCACCGGTACGACGCCCGACCAGCACGAAGAAATGTCATTTGAGATTTCAAACATACCTGTGGGCGGTAAGATATTTGTTGGAACTACAGAAGTAACGGTCTCCGGAGGGGTAGCTGTCATAGATAGCAAACCGGGCGCATCGATTCCTAGCGTATTTGCCTTTGAGCCTGTGGATACCGTAACCTTTGTCCCACCTGCCGATTTTGCCGGAAATGTTGCGTTCGAAGTGCGCGCTATTACGACAGATTCGACAGATCCGGGCTCCATCTTCCTCGACACGGAGCCTTCCGCCCCTGCTAGTGTTACGCTCGATATTGAAGTTGCGCCTGATCTGGTCGTTACGGTCGACGATACCCTCGTCGATTTTGACGAGACTGACGCCATTGTGCAGTATAAACCCTACGATGGTTTCACAATCGACGTTACTGACAATGAGACGTCAGGCGGACCCGAGTTTGTAGATAGCATAACCTATACGTTGACAGGTGTTCCGTCCAACATCACGTGGTCGGGTTTGACTGACCCAAGCCTTGTAACAGTCACCAACAACGTTCTGACATTCAGTGCAACTGGCTCAACTTCTCAAACTGAATTTGAAGCACTGGTTCTTGAGTTCCCGCAAGATTTTTCAACGGAGAGCCGCAATGACTTGACGCCGGGGCCGTTGGCTGCAGAACTTAACGTCACGACAAATGAAAATGGCGATGTCACGGTTAACAATCAGATCGACATCGGGAAAACTGAAGACCTTGATTTCGCAGTGGTTACCCAGAGCGTGGTACTAACTGAGACAGATGCCGAAGTTGATTTTTCACCGTCCACTGCTGTTCAAGCACAGGCGACGGACCAGGATGGTTCGGAAAGCTCCACAATTGATCTCGTTATTGTGGACGTGCCTCTTGGCACCAGTTGGACAGGGACCGGTGTCACACTCAATGGCAATGATTTGGAATTCAGGGGCGATGATGCGGAATATGCAGCTCTGGTCATTCATTTCCCTGCCGATTGGGCAACCAACGGAACACCATTGGACGCTTCGATTAATGTGACAACGAACGAAGGTGGCGCAAATAACGCAATGTTTACCATTGACGCAAATGGTACGCCGGATGTGACGGCTACTGTGACACCTGTCGACCAGGTACAGACCGGCAATTCAACCACACTGGATCTTGGTGTTGTTGTTGAGGTGACACCGACCAGCGCGGCCGATTACGAATGGGTCGAAGAGGTGGTTATAAACTTCGACGATCCTTTGCCAGCTGGAACAACAGTGTTGCCGCCGGAAGCAACATTGGTTGGCCAAAAGCTAACCCTCAGTGGAGGTGTAGCAGGCAACCAACCAGCGTTCCTGGCGCTTGTCTCCGCGCTGGCAATCGTTGTGCCAGGTGATTTTGTTGGGGATATCACCGGAGAGGTTGAGGCCTCGTCCAACCACGGTGATCTGATGGCTGCAGTCCCATTCACAGCTAATGTGACCGACGATGGCCCTCCGGTGATCACTCCACCGCCAATAGAGATCAATTCGACCGACGCTATGTTTGCGGTTCCTTTTGCAGATCTTCTAACGAACGCAACCGATGCAGACCTACCTTTGGATATTCAGAACGTGGGTTCGTCGGATGCTCAAATTCAGGTCTCGCTTGGTGCCAATCAAGTGCTCGTTACGGCACCCAATGGCTTTGTTGGACAACCAAATTTGACTTTCGACGTGGTCGATGCAGATGGGGCATCCAGTGCGTCAAGCGCCGTTTTGGACATAAACACCCTGCACATGGTCGACACTGGCACAGACGTCACTGATCCCGGCGGCGTAGACATGTATAATTTACTAGGCGATGTCACCGGTGGATCGGGCGTGGGTGATATCGCCCTTGGAACGGCAGGAGATGATGGTGTCGTTTTGTCCGGGTCCGCGCCTTATACCGACATCGAAGGGTTTGACTTGATGGGCGGGTCTGACTTTATCGACCTTTCGGCTGCAACAAGTGGCTTCAAGATCACTTTGGGTGACGGCAATGACTGGGCAATTGGCGGTGCTGGGGTTGACGATATTTCCGGGGGAGATGGCAATGATATCCTTCAAGGTGGCGGCGGAAGCGACATTCTGACCGGTGGGGCAGGGCAGGACGTGTTTGTTCTGACGGACCTCACGGCATCCGATGTTATTTCGGATTTCGATGTGCCGGACGGTTTGATCGTCCCAATGGGTGTGGATCAGATTGATCTGACTGCACTGGTCAGCCTGTCGGTGGGCGAGGTGCTCGCCGATCAAGTGGATTACGACAATGTGTCGGGCGATCTGAACGTGAATGGCAATACGGTTGCGAATGTGACGGCCTCGACCGGAGGGTTCGCACAAGAGGTTGAAGTCATCTTCACTGATGCCAGCAATGCGCAGGCGACGGCGATAATCTAGCGTTCTCGCAAAGCCTCAAGGCGGGCTTTGCGGAAGGGCTTGAGCATGTAATCAAGTACGGTGCGTTCGCCTGTCAAAATGTCGACGGACGCGACCATGCCGGGGCGAATTTGCAGAACCGTGTCACCGCGGCTGAGGCTGTTGCCTTCGGTTTCAACGATAATGGGGAAATAGATCTCACCTGTTGTTTCGTCCTGCTCGGCATCGGCCCCGACACGCACAACCCGGCCGTTCAGCGCGCCATAAACGGTGAAATCGAACGAGGTGAGTTTCACGCTGGCTTCGAGATCAGGCCGTATGAACGCGATGTCTTCGGGGCGCACGCGTGCTTCGACCTGCAACAAATCGTCCATGGGAACGATACGCAGAACCTCTTCGCCCGGTGCGATGACTGCGCCAATTGTATGCACGTTCAATGCAGAAACGACGCCATTCACAGGGGCTCGGAGGGCCGCGCGCTGCACTACATCGGATGCGCTTTTTAGGCTCTCTTCGATGACACTGAGCTGGTTGAGTGTATCGGAGCGCTCAATGTTGATTTCGGCACGTCGTTGCAGTTCGGCCTCCACCAATCGTGCTTCTGCTTCTGCCAGAGCGGTTTTTGCCTGCTCTTTTCGACTAAGCAACCCGTCGCGTTCTTGCCGCTTGCTGGATCGCTCGCGCTCGATCGGAAGGATTTGAACGCGCGGTACGATACCGCTGTCGGTTTTGATCTGAATTTCCTCGTCCAGCAGCGCGATGTTTTCGGCCACCCTGTCCATGGCGGCTTCAAGCTCGGAAATTTCCTGCTCGCGTTGCTGCGCTTGCGCCTCAAGGACGACCCGCTGGCCGAGGTAAGAGGCAGTCCGGCTTTCAAACAAGGCGATTTCGCGCACCGCCAATGGGCTATCAAGTTCGATATTCGTGGATGAAAAATCAGGGGCATCGGGGCCGACAAGTTCTGCGGCCAATCGCAAACTGCGCGCGCTCAGGGCTTTTTGCTGCGCGCGCAACTCTCCCAGATTTGCAGCGGATCCGGTGTCGTCCAGCCGGGCTAGGATCTGACCTGCGGTCACTTCATCGCCTTCTGAAACAAGGATATCCCGGACGATTCCACCTTCCAAGCTTTCAACGGTCCGCGCTTGGCCCGAAGGGACAACCCGCCCATCGGCCCGTGCAACTTCTTCAATTCTGGCAAATGCGGCCCATGCGATGCCAACACAGACCATAAGGACCACGATCAGCAAAAAGATGAACAACGCACCCGAAGGCCGACCCAAACGTGTGGCGTCCCGCCCATCGGTAAAATCGATGATGTCCCAATCGCGACTGCTCAAACCGTGGTTCTTTCTTCATTGCGCTGCAATCGTTCAAGGACCTGCGCCTTTGGGCCGTCCATGACCAGCGTGCCGCGATCCAATAGAATGAGCCTGTCGACGAGTTCGAGTAGTCCCATGCGGTGGGTCGAAACAATCAGCGTCATTGGCCACTGCTCCAAAACCCGCGCCAAGCTTTGGACAAACATTATTTCGCTTTGTGTGTCCATCGACGACGTGGGTTCATCAAGGATCAACACACGAGGGCGGGGAAGTATCGCGCGAGCAAGGGCAACCATCTGACGCTGTCCACCAGACAGGTTTCGCCCCCGTTCTGTAATGGGCATGGCGAACCCTTGGGGATGGGCCGCAGCGATCCGGTCCACTCCTGCCAATCGCGCAACACGCATCAGTTCTTCGCTCGACGCCTGTGGCATGCCGAAGGCGATGTTTTCCGCCAACGTGCCAGAAAACAGCACAGCTTCTTGCGGAACGAGTTGCACATCGCGCCGCAACCGGGCTGAGCCAAGTTGAGACATGTTCAATCCGTCGAGCAAAACCATGCCTTCGGTTGGCGCATAGAGCCCGGACAATGTTCGGACCAAACTGGTTTTGCCCGCTCCGACCGGACCAACGATCCCAATCTTTTCCTGCCCACTTGCCGTCAGAGAAATGTTTTGAATAGCAGGCATTTTGGCGCTGGCATATTGAAGGCTCACGTCGCGCAACTCAAATGCGCCGTCCTCAGTGATCGCCGCAACGGACGTGTCGGGCACTGATTTGTCAGACGCACGTGCCATCAGCGCGTTCAGGCTGCGCAACGTCGATACGGCGAACCCTGCGCGTACAAACAGACCGGCCAATGCGGCGGTCGGGGCCATCGCCCGGCCAGACAAAATCATGGCGGCAATCACCGCCCCCATGGTGAGGTTGCCTTCGAGGGCGAGGTACACGCCGATGATGACAATTCCGATGGAGGAGACTTGTTGTGCCAGTCCCGTCACTGTCGTCGCAAAGTTTGCCAACCTTTTGCTGCGTTCCTGGGCGCGCGCGCTTTCCGCAACTTGCCGTTCCCAACGGGCTTGCATGCGGTTCTGTCCGGAAATGGACTTAAGAGTTTCAAGATCGGTGATCGCTTCGACCGCGACTGCGTTTTTGACCCCGCTTGTCTGCCTTGCTGCGTTTGACGCCGAACGCAGAGGCGCCAGAATGATCAAGCCCATCAAGATAACAATGCCCATCGCAATAGCGGGTGGCCACGCGAGGGGGCCACCGATGTAGGCGATCACTGCAATGAAAAGAAAGGAAAATACCAAGTCGGTCAGGGATGCCAGTGTTTGCGAAGAAAAGAAATCGCGAACCTGTTCGTAGTCTTTGAGGTTGTTGATCATCGTGCCTGCTGGTTGCGCTTCGGCATCCAGCCTGAGATCGGCGATGTGCCTGAACAACTCTGATGAGACGGCAAGGTCGACGCGTCGTGACACCTGATCGACGACACCGGCCCTGATCCATTTTAGGATCGCATCGAACCCAAGAGCGAGGCCAACACCAAGGACAAGAGACCACAAGGTGATGATGGCGGCATTTGGGAACACACGGTCGTACACGTTCATCGTGAAGATCGGAACAGCCAGCGCAAGCACGTTGATCAGGGCGGAGGCAAGCACGACCTGTCCGAAATCAGGCCAGAACTTGGAGACAACGCTCCAATACCAATGACGGACCGGTGTTTGCACAGACGCTTCTGGATCGTGCTGAACGTCCATTTGAAACAGCAGAGTGTGGCCGGAATATGCGTCTTCGAGTTCGGCAATTGGAATTTCTAAAACACTGTCTGAACGCGTTGGCCAGATGACGCTTGCGGTTTTCGAATTCTGGCTGACTAGCACGCATGCATTGCGGTCGTCCGTAAACAAAACAGCCGGAAGAACGGAACCGGGCAGGTCCCGGATTGCACGGCGGGTGATATGCGCTCTGAAGCCGTGTGCTTCCAATGCGCGTACAGCAGTTTTGGGGGACAGTTTGCCTTCCCCGTCCAGAGCAATGCCAAGAACCAACGCGTGCTCGCCAACGTCCCGGCCTCGCAAGCGCAGGCATGTCGAAATCGCAGCTGCAAGCGGATCGCGCGGGGTTTCTTTGAAGGACCAATCGCGTTGTTTTTCAACCGGCGCGGCATGTCGAACGACCTTTGGCGATACCGTCACGCGCTTGTTCGGCTTTTTCACTGGCGGGCTATCGTTCGCGATATGCGTTCTCCGGTAGGCAGGTCATTGAGACCCGTTGTCAATCAAGGGATTTGCGCCAGTTTTTGAAAGACGCGGCGTCCAGTCTTGAACTATCCCCGTTCTTGTCCAGCCCGGGAACCCCCTGACTTGCGCGTGCATAGGTCAGCGCATCTTCGGGAACTGGAACGCCCAATGACGGCAAGAGAATGCCAATGGATGCGAGTATTCTGTAACGAACGTAGTTTTCGAGCGACCGTGCATTCACCAAATTGGCCTGCGCCTGAAACAGCGCGTTTTGGGTGTTCAGAACATCAAGCAAGGAACGTTGTCCGACGTCAAATTCGGCTTCGTACGTATCGCGCAATGCCAGAGCGATATCTGCCTGCGCCTGAAGTGTCTTTGTTCGCCTTTGCGCAGATTGCAACGACGCCCAGCTTTGGCGCACTTCGCGCTCGACCAGTCGGGTTTGGGACAACAACCTGGCTCTGCTTTCGCCGACGCGGCTGATTTGTTCCTGGCGGGCGGAGCGCTTGGAGGTGCCCTGAAACTCGTACCTCAAAACCAATCCGATGCGCGCATCTGCAACGCTGCCCTCATAGCCGCCAATGTCTTCACCCAATCGACCATCGGCTTCCAAAAACAGTTTGGGTGCTGCGTTCGCGTCGGTACGTCTGGACTGTGCTTCTGCCGCTCCGATATCGGACTTCATAAACAGAAGGCTTGGGTTCTTGATGCGTCCGATTTGCAGTGCGGCTTCGAGCGTGGGGGGGACGGACCCAGCGATGCTTGGGACATTGCCCAACCCTTTTGCTTCAACGCCCACAATGGCCAAAAACAGGGCTTCGATGTCTTCCTGGTCCAGCTGAAACAGGAGAATTGTATCTTCTGCGAGCAAAAGCCGTTCTTCGGCTTGCTGCAGATCGCCCAATGACACAACGCCTTGATCAAAGGCGCGTTTCACTCTGTCCAGCACTTTGGAGTGATAGTCCCGGTTTTGTACTGCGAAGGACAACAACGACTGGACGCGCAATACATCCGCATAAAGTCGGATCGCTTCGAGCGAAAGCACTTCTGCCCGTTCCAGAACGCGATAGGCTGCCGAGTCGATACGATATGCTTGCCGCTCGATCTCTGAGCGTGTTTCGTACCCATCAAACAGCAACTGCGATACACGCGCGCTGAATTCGTATCCGGTTATCCAGTCGTCTGCAGCAGACAGGTCAGGCGTGGTTGAACCATCGTTGATGCTTGACCCGGCGAATGCTTCCAATTCGAACCGTGGCGCACGCAGACTGCGGGCTTGATCAAGTTCAAATTCAATCGCCTGCTTGTTGGCTTCAGCCGTCTTGATGTCTGGATTTGTCTCCAGAACATAGATGATCACATCCTTTAGCGACAAAGCGACAGAGGCGCTGGGAGCGCAAAGGCAGACCACGGCGAAAACCGTGGAAACGAAAAAATTACACTTCACTCAACTATCCCCGTCGAGGGTTGCTTCGAAAACTTACATTACATTAGACTTTTCTACGATGGGCGGATACCCCGTCAACCCGAAAGGGTCGTGAATCCGCGCACCCGTACACAAGATGAATCACATGATGAAACTGCAACGGTCAGAGCGTTAAAAGATGAGATATTTGATGAATTTGGCCGTCATAGGTCTCGTTCTGTGCCTTTTGACTCCTCAAGCCAGCTTGAGCGCAGACATCGGAACTGTGAACTTTCAATTCGACTCCGACCAACTCGACACACAAGGCCAGGCGCAAGTCGCAGAAATCGCGGAGCGTCTGAAAGCAGTGAACAGCTACAAGCCGACAGTTGTTGTCGGGTACACTGATGCTGTCGGGACCTCAGGCTATAACCAATCCTTGGGGCAACGCCGCGCGGATACAGTCGCAAATGCGCTGAGAGCCGCCGGCGTTCCGGTTGATCGCATCGGCAAAACAGAGAGCCGGGGCAAGAATGACCTTTTGATTCAAGTCGCATCGGCAGAACGCCAAAACCGCCGTGTGACGGTGAAGCTGGCGGATATTCTGGGCGCCTGTCAAAGCTATCGCAATATCTCCCTGTCGGAATCTGCCGCTGGCCAAGAATTGCAGGATGACCTCCGGGCGCGCCTGTCCGAAGCGGTAATCTACTATGATCGTTTTGCATCAAACGGTGCCAACGGGCCCGCCTTTCAGATGGCAGGGGCTGCGAAACAAGACTGTGGGCAAGCCGTTGGATACGTGAACGATTCAGTGCGAAAGATCGAATACGCCAAGAAGTGTTTCTGCAATTCTGCGCGCTTACAGACTGCGCTTGGAAACTGAACCCTGTCATCTCGTTGGATTTGAGTGCGTCGCTGGCCATTTTCGCAGCACATCTGTTTATTGATGTGACCGAGGGCAATTCACATATCTTTGCCCGGCGATCATAAGGACTGACACATGAACACCGACGCCCACGTTTCGACCCACGATGCCGCCGAAGATGCCCGCAATGATGATATCAGGATATATGTAAACGGCCAGATCGTGCACCGGGATGACGCCAAGGTGTCGGTCTACGACTCTGGGTTTTTACTGGGGGACGGAGTGTGGGAAGGGTTGCGCCTTTATGATGGGCATATCCCGTTTCTGGCCGAACACTTGGACCGGTTGTTTGAGGCAGCGCTTTATATCGATCTTGATATCGGAATGAGCCGCGATGCCCTTGTTCAGGCGATCCACGACACGCTGGATGCCAATGAAATGACCACGGATGTACATATCCGCCTGATGGTCACACGGGGGCGTAAAAAGAAGCCGTTCCAGCATCCGCATTTGTCGATCTATGGGCCGACAATTGTGATTATCGCAGAACACTCCAAACCGGATGACAGCATTGTGGAACGTGGCATCCGTCTGGCCTCGGTCCCTCATCATCGCGGCCTGCCTTTGACGCAGGATGCCAAACTGAATTCGCATTCCAAGCTGAACTGTATCATTCCGTTGACCCATGCGGTCCGGCAGGGTGCGGATGAGGCGCTGATGATGGACCCCTTTGGCTTTGTGAACACCACCAACGCCTGCAATTTCTTTATTGTGAAGCAGGGTGCGGTTTGGACCTCGACCGGGGATTACTGTATGAATGGGATCACGCGCCAAAAGGTGATCGATCTGTGCCGCGCGAATGACATCCCTGTGTTTGAACGCAACTATTCGCTGGTCGACACCTACAGTGCAGATGAAGCGTTTCTGACCGGTACTTTTGGTGCGCAAACGCCCGTCTTTGAAATCGACGGACGGGTGATCGGAGGCGGTGTTGCTGGGCCGGTGTTTCACCGCATACGTGCGCTTTACAAGGCCGCGATTATGGACGCCCCGGCCTAGTCGCAGTTCGGTCCTAGCTTAGGGCCAACTGATGCATCCGGGTCTTCGCTTCTGATCTTTGCGGACGTCACAGGCGAAACGACTGCTGTCCCGCCCTTCAAACATAGAACCCCACGTCTTTGGCCAACGGCAATTGCCGCGCACGGGTGCCGGTGGCCGCAAAGATTGCGTTGGCCAACGCAGCCGCTGCCGGAGGTGTGCCGGGTTCACCCGCCCCACCAATGTCGTGGCCGCTGTTGATGATATGGGTTTCGATCCGCGGCGCCGTCAACATGCGCAGCATTTCGTAGTCATAAAAGTTGCTTTGGGCGACCGCTCCGTCTTCGATGGTGATATCGCCGTGGATCGCAGCAGTGAGGGCGTAGATGATGCCGGATTCCACCTGTGCCTTAATACCGTCGGGCGTGATGGCGACCCCCGCATCAATAACGGCGACAACACGATCCACACGCACGTCGCCATTGATCATTGTGACCTCGATGACCTCTGCGACGATGGAACCAAAGGACTCCTTGACGGCGATGCCGCGCCCGCGTCCTTCGCCCAAGGGGGTGCCCCAATCGGCGGCTTCGGCGGCCTTGTCCAGAACCGCCTTCATCCGGGGGTGATCTGACAACAAGGCCGCGCGATAGGCGTAGGGGTCTTGCCCGGCGGCGTGCGCGCATTCGTCGATAAAGCTCTCGGTAAAGAACCCGTGCTGTGATTCATCAACGCTGCGCCACGCGCCCCATGGGACGTGGCTTGGGCTTTGAATGTATCCGATGTCCTTGGCGGCAACTGCGTATGGGATCAGCGGCGCCTCGACCGGTTCCTGTTTGTTGACGTAGGTGTTTTCCCAGCCCAGTGGGACGCCGCTGTTGTCCAGTGCGGCGCGAAAGCGGCTGGTGGAGGCGGGGCGGTAGTAGTCCTGTCGCACGTCCTCTTCACGCGACCAGATCAGCTGTACGGGTTTCTCAATGGCCTTGGAGATTAACGCCGCCTGAACTGCCCAGTCCGGAACTGATTTGCGTCCAAATCCACCGCCCATAAGCGTGTTGTTCAGGGTCACCTGATCTTCGTTCATGTCCAGCGCGGTTGCGATCTTGCGGCGGAACCCGAGGGGGTTTTGGCAACCCACCCAAATCTCTGCCGCCGCGCCTGTCACATGCGCTGTGGCATTGGGCGGTTCCATCGTGGTGTGGGCAAGATAGGGCACACGATACTCTGCCTCGATAACGGTCGGCGCACCTTCAAAAGTCGCGTCGATGTCGCCTTGGGACAAGTCGTGTTCCCGTCCGGCGCCGGCGGCTAGGTCGCTGGCGTGTTTTTCAAAGATTGTCTCGGACGTAACGCTGTCCAGCCCCTTACTGTCCCACTCGATGGTCAGCGTCTCAAGCGCCTGCACGGCGGTCCAGTAGCTGTCTGCAACCACAGCAACGGACTCGCCCGTTGGTCCATATCCACCAATCATGTCCTCGGAGGCATCAGAGGGCAGGGTGATCACATCAATCACGCCGGCCATCTGGCGGGCTTCGGTGTCGTCGATTTGCACAACGGTTCCACCAAAAACGGGCGCACGCCGGGTCGTGGCATAGACCATATCGGGCAGTCGCACATCCAGCGCGAACGGTGCTGTCCCATCGACCTTGCCTGGGATGTCCTGACGTTCAACTGATTGGCCGATAATGGAAAAGTCACCGATCTCCTTGAGTTGCGGATTGTACGAGGGCGTCATCTCAGCCGCGGCCGTGGCGAAGGTTGCATACGGCTCCGTCCGGGATGATGCGCGGTGAAGCAGCATGCTCTTTTCCGTTTCGATCTGATCGATCGGCACACCCCATGCGTCTGCCGCTGCTTGTTTCAGCATGTCCTTGGTGGCCGCACCTGCGACCCGCATGCCATACTGACCAGTCGCTCGGATGCTCAGGCTGCCGCCGGTGATCTGGGCGTTGAGCGCGTTTGATACACGCATCATCACCCCGTCGATGGTCGGGATGACGGCACCTGGTAAGGTAACATCTTTGAGCAGGTAGCCCCGGCCCAAGGTGTACGTGGAGTAATCTCCCAAAGCAGGCGCTTCTTCGATGCGCACCTTGTCCCAATCGGCATCGAGTTCTTCGGCCGCCATTTGCGCCAGAGCTGTCTGCGCACCCTGACCCATTTCAGAGTGTGGAGAGATCACGGTAACAATGTTGTCCTGATCTATTTTGATGAAGGCATGGACCAGCGTCTCGCCGTCGCCCGCGACAGCATCCTGCAAGCCTGCAACGCGATTGCCGGGACGCATTGCCACCCCCACAAGAATACCGCCACCAACGACAACACCGGCTGAAATGAACGCGCGTCGGGTCCACTTATTCATTGGATTGTCCTTTCGTGATAGCCGCGGTTTTAATGGCAGCGCGGATGCGATCATACATACCGCAGCGGCAGATATTGCCGTCCATCGCCGCGTTGATGTCATCGTCTGTTGGATTGGGGATGTCGTTCAAAAGAGCGGCTGCGGACATCAGTTGACCAGACTGGCAATACCCACATTGCGGGACCTGGTGCTTGATCCAAGCTTGTTGCAGGGCATGCAACGTGTCTTCAGTCGGGGCGAGCCCCTCGATTGTGGTGATGTCCTGACCAGCGACCGCGTCGATTGGCGTGACGCAAGTGCGTGTGGCCACGCCATCGATCATCACGGTGCAGGCTCCACATTGGGCCACGCCGCACCCGAATTTCGTTCCGGTCAGGCCCAAATCTTCTCTGAGCACCCACAGCAGGGGCTTAGACGCATCGGCATCTACATCTCGCAAGATTCCGTTCACTGTGATCGTGGTTTTCATGTCTTTCTCCGGTCAGAGGGGCGCGGCAAAGGTGTCAGAGTGGTATCTGGGTCGCAAACAGAACAAGTATTCTAATTCTGTTTTGACACCAACCTTTGCACCTGTCAAGAAGCTGGGACATCATTTGATGACAAAGGGTTTGTGCTTGGAAAGCCGTTGGAAATCGGAACTACACTGGCGGCGCACTGGGCAACAAAGCCGCAGCGAGCGCACTCAATCCGCGTTGCTGGATGCGGCAGAAGAACTGATCCTCGAAAAGGGTACGGACGCGACGTCGATTGCGGATATAGCGAAGCGAGCAGGCTCTTCGGTAGGGGCGGTTTACCACCACTTCAAAGACAAAACGGCACTCTATTACGCGCTATTTCATCGCATGACCGCGACCTATGAGGCGTTGAACAAGCAGGCGTCCGACCCCAAGACTTGGGAAGGGGCCACGATAAAAGATTTGTTTCGTGGCTATTTGGAAATTGTCCTGACGACGACGCGAGAGAACAGTGCGGCCAAGGCCGCCGCGTCTGCCGTTATTGCAGATTTTCCGGAACTGAATGCACACTACTGCGAAATTCAGGCCGAAACACGAAAAGCGTTGCTGACGTTGGTTATGGAGCGTCGTGGCGAAATCGGAGCGCCGGATGCCGAGAACGCAGCTGCGTTTGCGATTGACCAATTGTCTGCGATGTTGCGCGTTTATCTCGACGCAACCTTGCGGCCCGCCACGCTTGCACCATTGGATGAGGATCAGTTTGTCGCACAATCGGTCGAACTGGTGTCGCGGTATCTTGAGTTGCCTCGGGCGACATGACTCTGAGTGGAGAGTGCGTTTATGGTTCGAGTCACGTTGACTGAATCGGACTGGGTTGAGCGGAAGGATTTTATGCAGCCGGGCGAACCGTAAGAAGTTCAATGTCGGCTGAGTCCGGACAGGACACGTTGCCCGATCAAAGAAGGCACAGAACGCTATATCGGAGGAGACCAGATGTTTGACAAAGCGATAAGCCAAGGTGGCGTGGCCGTGATCACCGGTGGCGCGAGCGGTGTAGGGTTCGCAGCCGCACAGAATCTGGCGCGCCGCGGGTTGTCCATTTTGTTGGCCGATGTATCCGCAGACGCACTTGAGCAGGCTGCAAGCAACCTGTCTGAGAAAGGCGCGCAAGTGCAGACATTGCAAACGGATGTGCGCGATGCAGATGCGGTTGCCAAACTGGCAGAAACGGCCAAAGCCATGGGGCCGATTGCCGTCTTGATGAACAATGCGGGCATCTCACGCCCGACGACCAGTTGGGACAATGCGCAGAACTGGCGCGATCTGATCGAAGTGAACCTTTTTGGCGTGTTGAACGGGGTACAAGCTTTTGTGCCGGGCATGATTGATGCAGGTCGCCCGGCGGTCGTGATCAACACCGGATCCAAGCAGGGCATCACAACGCCACCCGGCAATCCCGGTTACAACGTATCCAAGGCAGGCGTAAAAGTGCTGACAGAGATGCTGGCCCATGAATTGCGTGCGGCAGAGGTTCCCGTGTCGGCGCATTTGTTCGTTCCCGGCTTTACCTACACGGGGATGATTTCGTCATTCATTCCGGAAAAGCCGGCGTCAGCGTGGACGTCTGAACAGACAATCTCCCACCTCTTTGAGCGGGTTTCGGCAGGGGATTTTTATGTCCTGTGTCCGGACAACGAGGTCACACCAGAGATCGATCAGCGTCGTGTATCATGGTCCGCGCAGGATATCGTTGAAAACCGACCTGCTTTGTCCAGATGGCATCCGGATTATGCCGAGCGTTTTGCCGCGTTTCAACAGTCTGGGAGTTAGTGTTCAGGCCTGCACTGGGGTTTAACTTGGAGTTCTGAACCAACCGAACACGACAAGTGCAGATGCATGAAATATCAATGGCCTCGGGAACGAGGCCCCATGAGGGGCTGCCTGAAAACTGTCTTGGGAGCGGATTTTCGATTTCCGAAAGGTTTTCTTGCACATGCCCTTGCGGTCCCTAACGACTCAGACTAAACCCCGCAAACCAAATGGCGCGGGATGGAGCAGCCCGGTAGCTCGTCAGGCTCATAACCTGAAGGTCGTAGGTTCAAATCCTACTCCCGCAACCAGTGTTACAGAACGCCCCGTAGCTTCACCGCTGCGGGCGTTCTTGTTTGTGCCCAGAGCCAACAACCCCGCCAGTTCACCGACCAGTTCTATTGCCAGCGCGTCGCCTTCGGGGACGAGACGGATCTGGGACAGCAGGCTGCGGATGGTCTCGCTGGCTTCGGTTTTGGTGGCCGGGTCATTCAGCGCGGTGGCTAGGTTGGCGACCTGTTCGCGGTAAAGCTCGGACAGGCCGGGGTGCAGGAGGACCGGTGGGGCGTCGTCGGTTGATCGCAGTTCGGTCTCCAGTTGGGCTTTGCGTGTTTCCAGTTCATCCATCTTCGCCTTCATGCTCGGATGAAACATTCCTTCGGCTATCGCCTCGACGATCTGGTCGATCTGCCGGATGACTTTCGCCAGATCACGTTCGGCTCTGGCCCGGTCTTGTCTGAGGGTGCCGGTGAGCCGGTTGAACTCTTCCTGATAGGCTCGGGTGAACTCTGCGATCAGATCGGGGTGCAACAATTGATCCTTGAGACCGGACAGAACGCGAATTTCCAAAGCGTCCCGCTGGATGGTCGATAGGTTGTCGCAAGTACCCTTGTTCCGGGCGTTGGCGCATCCATAGTGAGCTTTGCCAACAATCGTGTATCCGCCACCACAGCAGCCACAGGTCAGAAGTCCCGAAAACAGATGTTTGGGGCGTCGGGCGCGTTCGGACCGCGTGACGCCTTCGCTGATCACCGCGCTGCGGGTGGCCTTCTGTCGAGTTTTGACGCGGTTCCATAGGTCATCGGGGACAATGCGCAAGTCAGGCACCTCTTCGATGACCCAGTCTTCGGGCTGGTTCAATCGCGCCTGTCGTTTGCCCGAGCTTGGATCTTTGATGAACCGCTGCCGGTTCCAGACCAGACGTCCGACATAGAGTTCGTTATTGAGAATGCCGGTGCCGCGCCGCCAGTTGCCATAGATGGTGGACATGCCCCAGCCCTTACCACGTGGCCCGTCAATGCCGTCGTCGTTGAGGCTGCCTGCGATGGCCCGAGGACTGTGGCCGGAGGCAAACTTTTCGAAAATGCGCCGCACGATGGCGGCTTGATCTTCATTGATGATCCGTTCGCCCGTAGTGACACATCCATCGCTCTGAACGGTGCGCACCACGCTATAACCATAGGTGATACCTCCGGCGGATTTACCCTTACGGACGCGCCCTTCGAGGCCTCTGTGGGTCTTCTGGGCGAGGTCCTTGAGGAACAGGCTGCTCATGGTGCCCTTGAGGCCGATATGCAGCTCAGAAATCTCGCCCTCGGCTACGGTGACAATCGGAATACCTTGAAATCGCATCTGTTTGAAGAAACCGGCGATATGTTCTTGGTCCCGGCTAATCCGGTCGAGACCTTCAGCGACCACCACATCGACCCGGTTGTTGCGGGCATCTTCCAACAATCGCTGATATGCGGGACGCAGATGGGAGGCCCCGCTGAGGCCACGATCTGAATAGGTCTCTGCCTCGCGCCAGCCGTTGCCCTCAATCAGGCGCAGGCACAGGCGATGCTGATCCTCGATTGAGGCGTCGCTTTGCATGTCGGTGGAATAGCGGGCGTAGATGGCTGCGCGCATAGGACGGGCCTTTCTTTAGAATTGACCCGCCCCATTATAGGCACGAAATCACTCTTGTCTTCCACTTTCGATTGCAACTTGTTGCAATGCTAAAGCCATTATTATCAATGCCTTGGTGTGATGATCTTTTGATACTTGGACGATATTGTCCCGTCAGCGATGGCCACGTGAATTGCGAATGCCATCCACGATGGATTGCAACTTGTTACAACTGGAGATCCCGGTGGCGCGGTTGTAATGCTTCTCAGCCATGTCCAATGTGGCGTGACCAAGAATGTCACGAATGATGTTCACATGTTCCGGATCGAACTCTGCAATCGAGGTTGCCGCAATGTGGCGGAAGGCATGCGGGCGAAGGGCAATGCCCATGTGGCGCATCGTCACTTTTGGTAACTCGCGGGAAAAACCGTCTGGGGTGATGGGATTGCCATACTGATTGATCCAGAGCGCATCAGAAGGTTTACCATGAAGAAGCACTGGGCGATGAATGTCGAGATAGCGCTGCATCGGGGTGACCAAGTCGCGCGGCAGCAGATAGCTGCGGGCTTTTTTGTCCTTCATGTCCTCAGGCTGAAAGCGCAGTTCAAAACCTGTGGATGTGTGCACAATGTGCTGTCCTACGTACATTCCCAGAAATGCGCGGCGGCGCAGCGGTCGGGAGATCAGAAGACCGATCATCAGAGCTTGGCGGAAGCGGACAGCACGGTTGAGAGGGCGCAGGTCATCATCATCAACGACTTCCGCCATGCTCGACAGGCTCCATTGGAACACCTGACTGACGGTGGCCGGGTGTGGGGCGGGCAAAGCGTCGCGGTTGGCCCGTTTGATAAGGCGATTGAAAGCCAGTTGCAGCCATTGCCAATCATGATTGGGTGCTATGGCGGAAGCGATTGCGAACAGATCGCCAATCAGGCCCTCCGTGGACTTGGGTTGCAGGCGTACATCGCACTCGTCGACAAAGGCACATACACGGGCGGTTGTGATCCGCTTTGCCGGGGTCAGCGCGAGAGCATTGGCGTCTGTCCTGGTCAGGAACGACAGCCACTGACCGTAGCCTTGCTTGCGTTTTCGGCGGCTGCCGCCGAGAAGGGCGCGTAGTGTGGGTGCATCCGTGAGGATATCGGCAGGGGCACGATGCAGCATATCAGCAATCCGGTTAACGGCGGAAACGCGGTCCCGCGTGCGGGTGCTGGCCAAGCTGGGGTCTGTCCCCAATTGGTCGAGGACGTCTGCGAGGGTTTGAGGTTTGGTTTGATCGAAGGGCATGGTGTTTTCCTTTGAGCCTTCAGAGTATTGGGACATTGAGGGACAAGGACGGACGTGGTGGCCCACGGGCGGACATTCGGGAAACTACGGCATGTCTGACGTCAGCGCTTATGGGTCCAAATAGGGCAAATTGCTAAGAGAGTGTTCTTGGCTCATCGTAACCACCGAGGAGTGGAAGATGAGACAGACCAATGGAACACGCAAAAGCTCAGGCGAGAAGATCGTCAAAGACATCAAACGAGCGACCCGCAAGCATTACTCGTCCGAAGAGAAGATCAGGATCGTCCTGGACGGTCTGAGGGGCGAGGACAGCATAGCTGAGCTGTGTCGTCGTGAGGGTATCTCTCAAGG